>NZ_JBEGHQ010000001.1:0-1184260 GCF_040676285.1 Sphingobium sp. LMC3-1-1.1
CGATCGCCGAGGCGGACGAGACGATGCGTCCGGGCGTGATCTCTATCCCGCACGGCTTTGGTCCGGCCACCGGTGAGATGGACGAGGATGGCGGGGTCTCCATCGGTGCCCTCATCGTCGCCGATGAATTCTATCAGCGCGTCAACGCCATCCCACGGATGACCGCCATCCCCGTGAATGTCCGGCGCCTGAGCAGCAGGATTGTCGGGCACCAGACCGCAGAAGTGGAGTGAGCCATATGCATGAAATGCCCCCGCAACGGGGATCGGTGAAGATCAGATTTTGAATGCGGGCCGGGTTCGCCAGGTGGCCGGGATAGCAGTGCGATGACCATGGTGCCCCAAGCGCGTCGGCACAGCGCACGTCTGGTCGCCTGACGGAAGGGCAGGGCTCGCCCTTGAGGTGCGGTATAATTTAGGCCGCTATCCGCTGACGCGGTCGAGGACCACGCTTTTGTGTTGCGATGCGACGTCGTGGGAAACGATCCGGAGTTTTGCGCCAAATGGCTTCACAAGCATCGTCGTGGATTAGAGCGGTTTCGATCTGATTGAATCAGATCGCCGCTCTGGATTCCTTGTTTTTCGCGATTTCTTAACCAGCGATCGGTTCCGATCGCTTGGAAATCGCTTTAACACGCGTCGTGCTGGAAGCTGGCACTCTTTCCACGTTTATTTGACACGTGTTGAGGGAACGAGGTGTCGGATCAAATACATCTGCCCATGCCATGCAAAGGGAGCGCTGTCGGCACGGGTCGACAAGGGCGATGTGCACCGGTCCCGCTCTATACCGTCCCTCAAACGATCAACGACCAGGCGATGGGCAGGAATACAGATGTCAGGATCGCATTGAGCGCCATGGCGAGTGCAGCAAATGCTCCGGCGGTCTTGTTGACCTGCAGCGCTCGAGCGGTGCCAATGCCATGACTGGCGATGCCCAGTGCAAAGCCGCGGGCTTCCCAATCGTCGATCTTCATGCGGTTCATCAAGACCGGTCCGGCAATTGCGCCAAAGATACCGGTGAGGATTACCAACACAGCTGTTAGTGCTTCAATTCCCCCGAGTTGCTCCACGATCGCCATTGCGACAGGTGCTGTTACCGACTTAGGGGAAATCGTGACAAGCGTTGCCCTGTCGGCACCAAGAGCCCAGGCAATGATGACTGCGCTTGCCGAAGCTGTCACTGATCCGACGAACAGGCTGACGAGGATCGCGCGCGCCGAACGTTTAAGCGTGTCGATCTGGCGATAAAGCGGAATGGCAAGCGCCACGGTAGCCGGCCCCAGCAGGAAATGGATGAATTTGGCGCCATCGAAATAAACGGGGTAGGTGGTGTTGGTCAGTGTCAGAACAGCAATCACGATCGCAATTGCCAGAAGGACAGGATTACAAGCAGAGTTCCGGCCGGACTTCTCATAGACCAAGCTGCCGATTTGATATGCGATCAGCGTCAGGACGATATGTGGCAGCGGGCCTTTTACCAGATGGTCCCAGATGGTTTGCACGTCAGTCATTGGCGCCAGCGTCGTTGGCGATTTGCGGAGACGCATGGCAATTCTTTCGACGGCCGCGGTTCAGCCTTGCCATCGTCGCAGCGGTTACGGCGATTGTCAGCAGGCTCGAACAGACGATGGCTGCGCCCAGAGGAAGCAGGTTTGCCTTCAGGATGGCGACGCTGCCCATGATGCCGACGCCCGCGGGCACGAACAGTAGTGAGAGATTGGACAGCAACGCATCTCCAGCCTTTTCGAGGTCTTCTGGCAGGTCGCCCCAGACAACGAGAAGTCCGAGCAGCAGGACCATGCCGAGCACGGGGCCGGGAAAGGAAATGTGGACGACTTGCACGATGACCTCACCAGCAAATTGGCAGGCGAGGATCAGCAGAAACCACTTCAACATGGGGCTTGAATCCATTGTTCAGACTTGACCGCGGCGGGTTGAGTCCAGGCCCTGCCGACTTGCAGGCCCCCGGAGTCCCCTCAACGACTTGTTTGCGAGCAGGAGGTGTCGCAAAGAATCTGGAACTAGATAGGCTTGTGCTTGCTGCTGGTCCAGGCTGCGCCCAAAAGTTCGTTGCTGGGCAGACTGTTATCCAGAACCTTGCGGGCAGTTTCTACACCCGCGATCGGCAGGCTTGCCGGGTCAAGCAAGCCGATCTGCACGAGTACGGATGCTTGATCCCAGTAGATGTGCTCATGCGCGACTTTGCCATCCCTGAAGTTCACGATAGCGACCATGGCAATTTCGACGGGCTTGCCGGTCGGTGCAATGCCCGGCAACATCCAGTCGATCTGTGAGCTGTGCGTGAAGCTGAAAATCATCTCGTCGACGATCTGGCTTGCGCCCACCGTCCTGCTGACGAGGGTCAATTTCGTGTCGTCAGGATTGCCGCCAATGAAATGATATCGATAAAAGCGCTTCAGTGCATCGTGCCCCACACCCCCTGCAAGAGTGGGTATGTGGTTGACATAGGGTTCGGCAACCATCGTCGCCATCGTTGCGTCGACATCACGCGTATCGAACTCGTAGCTGCAATGTTCCTCCCAGAGCGCAATCATTTCTTCAGTGGTCATAAACCTGCATCCTGCAAAAGATCGGCATCAAGAGTTCGAAAGAGCGACGACCTCGTCAACGGCCAAATGACGCGCCGTCTCATTGGATGAGAAACCCCCGTCACACAGTGTAGCCGCGCCCGGATCACTCAGGATTGCGGGCTGTAAGCCACTGCCCTGATCATGATCCCCTGATGCGGGTGCATGAATTCGTTGACGCCGACCGTGGTGCGGGTCGGGCCGTCTGGCGGAAAGAAGGTGGCGTAAACTTCGTTGTAGACGCCATAGGCCGACATGTCGGTCAGATAGGCGTGAAGATCGACGATATCCGAGATGCTGGAGCCCACATCGTTGAGCATCTCGGCGAGCGAATTGAGGATGTAGCGGGTCTGTTCACGGAAATCGATGTCGAAGGTGCCATCTTCGTTGAAGCGGACGCCTTCGAAGCTGTTGTCCTCGCGGCGGGCGCTGGTGCCGGAAATGAAGATGAAATTGTCCACGCGCTTGAGGTGCGGATAGTTGCCGAGCGGCCTTGCACGGCCTCCGAAGATCTTGCTTTGCGAGAACAGGTGGCGCTCCACGCTTTTGGAGGTTTCGCGCAGGCGATTCTTCACTTCGATCACGCGGTCGTCATCGAGCCGTGAGGCGGGCGCCGAAAGCGCGATCGCGGCAATTACCCTGCCGCTCGAATTGTGTAACGGGACCGCGACGGACCGGAGGCCGTCTTCCCATTCACCATCGTCAACCGCGTAGCCGCGATCTGCAATCCGGTTCAGCTCGGCGGTCATGGCCTCGGGCGAGGTGATCGTGTTTTCGGTGAACTTCACGAGTTCGAGGTTGGCGGCAAAGGCCTTGCGCTGTGTTTCACCCATTGCCGCAAGGAACACTTTGCCCCCGGCAGTACAGTGCAGGGGGAAGGGGCGGCCGACGTCCTGATTGATCAGCAGCGACCTGTCGGGCAGCGCAATCGTGGAATTCATCGCCTCGTTGCCGACGCGGACTACGCAATGCAGCGCTTCGCGGAATTCGAGAGCCAGCTCCTCAAGATGCGGCTGGATCGCGTCGAGTAGAATGGTGTCGCCATCGACCTTGCCACCCAGATCCGACAGCGTCGGACCAAGCTGAAACCGTCCGTTGCGCGTCCGCACGATCGCGCCTTCGCTCTCCAGCGTCAGCAGGAAGCGATGCACGGTTGCAAGATTGGAGCCCGTGGCCTGCGCGATCTCCGTGGCTGACACGTCCCGGCCCATCGATGCGATGGTCCTGAGGAGGGCGAATGCCTTTCCTACGGAGCTGTTTTTGGGGGTTAGAAGGGGGCCGCGAATGATGTGCTTCCTTTGAAAGAACGGACGTAAAACTGCCGCTGCGGCATATCAGCGGGCTAGGTGACGCGCAAGTTGCTGAGGCACCTGGCGGGAACGCCGGAATCGCCGCGAAAAGCTGCCAACAGTTGCGTTGACATAACTGAAGCATGATGGCACGATCTCAATGCATAATCTAATTATCTCATTTAGTAAGATATGCTTTTGGAGTCGGAGGGAGCTGGGGGTTTCTGAGGTTCGGGTCAGCACATCAGTAGTCGTTTGTTGGGAGTGTCTCCGAGCAAGAGGCATGAGCCGGACGTGACCGTCCGCGGCGCAAGCGGCCAATCGGGCGCAACGCTGAAATGTGCTGCAGGATCGCCAGGGAATTCCCCCGATGCCGGACTTGGAATCAAAGGAGTTCACCATGAGTTCAATTCTTCAGGAATTTGTCCAGGCGTTGAAGTCGAGGAAGGTCGAGATCATCGACATGAGCCATACGCTGCAACCCGCTACCCCGGTCATCCAACTGCCGGAACCGTTCAACCAGACGCTGCCGTTCCGCATCGAGGAAATCTCCAACTTCGATGAACGCGGCCCCAACTGGTACTGGAACAACATCCATCTGGGCGAACATACCGGTACGCACTTTGACGCGCCGATCCACTGGATCACCGGCCGCGACTATCCCGACGGCTCGGTGGACAAGATCCCCGCCGAGAAGCTGATCGCGCCGGCCATCGTCATCGACGTCACCGCCAAGGTCGATGCCGACGACGAATATCTGATGACGCTGGACGACGTGAAGGCATGGGAAGACGAACACGGCATGATCCCGGAAGGTGCCTGGGTTCTCGTCCGCACCGGCTGGCAGTCTCGCTATCCGACCGAGAAGTTCCTGGACAACAGCCGCTGGCCCGGCCAGCACCCTGACGTTCCGGGCTTCCTCGCGCATGAGCGCAAGGTCATCGGCGTCGGCACCGAACCGGTGGGCACCGACGCTGGTGCGGCCCATTCGTTTGAAACCCGCTGGCCTTGCCACCACCACATGCACGGCACCAACCGCTACGGCCTGTCGAGCCTTGCCAACATGGACAAGCTCCCCGCGACCGGCGCCGTGCTGATCACGCCGCCGCTGAAGATCATCAAGGGTTCGGGCAGCCCGTGCCGCGTGCTGGCACTGGTCGAGCGTTAAGATCGGTCTCCTCCTCGCGGGTTTGCCGCGGGGAGGAGAATTGGCGGTTCACGGCGGCTCCGGGCCGCTGGCGGATCAAAGCCGAAAAAGAGCCCAGGCACTATGGTGTGCCTGGGCTCTTTCTGCTTCCGGCAACAACTGCCGGAGGAGGGCTTCAGGCCAAAGGGGGCTCCGCCTTCGTGACTCCGGCGACGCCCCAATTTTCGGGTTCGACCTCGGAGAGGATGACCCGAACCTGCACGGGTTGGACCTCAAGCGTGGCCACGATCGCGTCCGTCACGCGCGAGATCAGCAGTTTGCGGTCTTCGGACGATCTACCCTTGAGGATCTGGATGCTGGCGATCGGCATGGCTTGTCCTGGCGCTTTGGGGGCTCTGTCGGAATGCAGCCTTGCCGGCCTGCATTTCCCTGTTGCCCTGCCTGACAGCAAAAGGCCCGGAAAGCGTTTCTGCTTTCCGGGCCTTGATGGTCAGAAACCGATGGCGGCTATGCCAGCCATGGCGGCCAACTCATCATTGTCGCTGAGGTCGCCGGTAACCCCGACCGCGCCGACGACTTCCTTGTCGGCGTTGCGGATCAGCAGGCCACCCGCAGCAGGGACGATGCCGCCCGGGCTGATCATGCCCAGCGAATTGACGAAAGTGGGCCGCTCGGCTGCCATTTCGTTCAGGGCACGCGAGGACAGGCCAAGGGCGAGCGCCCCATTGGCCTTGCCGATCGCGATCTGCGGACGCAGGTTGGAGGAATTGTCTTCGCGCGCCAGGGCAAGCAGATGGCCACCGGGATCGAGCACGGCGACCGTCAGCGGCTGAAGGTTGCGCGCGCGGCCATCCTTCAGCGTTGCGTCGACCAGGGCTTGTGCCTGAGCGAGAGTGATACTGCGTCCTGCCATTGATATACCTTTGCAAAATCGGGATTTGAACGAGGAGTGCCTTCAGGCGTGAGCCGGCACCAGCGAGTTCAGCTGTCGCAGGCGCAGCGGCGGATAGATGATCAGGCACATTGCCAGGGTCGTGAAACCCTCGATCGGCAGGATGCCCGACAGCACATAATGCGACATGAATACGGCTGCGATGAGGGTGGCGACACCCGACCAGTTGACGGCTTCCGCGTTCGCCACCTTCGTCGCCAGATCGTTGTCGAACATGCGGCGGACGATGTAGAAATCTGCGACGATGATCCCGGCAAAGGCCGTGGTCAGCACGCCCAGCATCGTCACCCATGAATTGATCAGTTCGAGCAGATTGCCATAGATCATGAGCAGGCCCATGATGTTGCCGAGGATCACGAAGGCGAGGCGGCCGGGGCGGAAGCTGAGGGCGTCGAACAGGTTCGAAAGCGAAAGCGAGGCGCTGTAGGTGTTGAGCACCTGCGTCTTGCCCTGGGCGAGAACGAGCAGGAGCGCGCCCATCGTCCCGCCGAGCACGACGAAGGCTGCTGTGATGCTATCCGGGCTCTGGAGAGCGGCATGCCGCGCAGCTTCGACCGTCAGTCCCTGAACCTGGGTGTAGAACTGGATCAGGGCAGGGCCGCCAGCATAAAGGATCACGCCGCCGGTCACCATCATCAGAAGGTCCATCGCGATGTTGCCCATCAGGGCGGCAATGCCGATGTCGACCGAGCGACGCGCATAGCGGCCAAGGTCGGCATCGAACAGGGAGAGCGCTCCGGCCGAGCCGATCAGGACGTTGATGGCGAAGATGAACTTTGCCTTGTCCGTGGCCGCGCCCATCTTCTCAAGCGCCTCGGGCGGGAACTGCGAGCCGAAGGAAAGCAGTTCGCCGACGGTGTAATGGCTGCCCGCAACCGCCACATACATGACGTAGGCGAGGACCAGCAGCGAGAGGATCAGCGAGATCGAGGAGACCTTGGCCACGAGCTTGAAGCCATAGGCCGTAAGCAGGATCCACAGCAGCGTCATGCCGCCATAGATCAGGATCTTGGTCGTGACCGTGTCCTCGAGTTGGAAGTAGAACACGAAGCCGTGATAGAGCAGCGCATTTTCGAGGGCGAGAAAGCCGATGATCATGAACGCGTAAATGAGCGATGAGATCACCGAACCTTGCCGACCGAAGCCGTAGAAGCGCGAAAGGACCGTGCTGGACAGGCCCGAGCGATAGGCGATGTGACCGCAGGCCCAGCCAAGCAGCGCGCCGAGTATCGTCACGATCGCTCCGGCGATCAGGCCGATCTTGATGCCCGCCACAAAGGTCACCAGGGCGCCGAAGAAGATCTGGACCAGGGAGACCACCATGCCGGTCGTGTTCCATGTGAGCGACAACCATCCCTGGCGCAGTTCCACCGGGACCGGTTCCAGGGCGTGGTCCTCAATCTGTTCCGAAACACTTTCGTGGGTCATGTCTAATTCGCCTCTCGCGATGCGTCTCTGGGACGGGCGGACAGGGATCGCACGTTGCGGTGCATCGTGCGGGGCAAGCAATCGTTTCGAGCCACTGCTGCAATCTCGCGGTAGACTGGCGTGACCAGGCCCGGCCGAGGGTCGATGACTCCACTCCCGGAAGAATCGGCCTGAGAGCCTTGCAACCGGACTTTCCCGGCCTTGCTCGCGCCCTTGCAGCTTCGGTTTGAAATCTTCAATATTAAGATATGAATTTTCTTTGATGGGATATAATGATGTTGCAATCTGGCGTCAAGCGGACCTGAAAATGTCAAAAATGCTGAGATTTCAGTAGGAAATGAAGGTGGCGCCCTGTTGCCTGACCTCACTCTCCAAATGGCATCGTGACCCATCGGATCGCCAAAAGCGCGGGCCGGCCCTGTTGACTGCCGGCCAAAGCCGTGTAAGGTTGTTCTCACAGATTACGAGTTCATTCTCTCATTTTTTGAGATTTGTAAGGAGCCAGTGGTTATGTCGGGAGAAGGCAAGATTGTCGCGGGGTTTGTTGCACCTCATCCGCCCCATCTGGTCTATGCTGAAAATCCGCCGCAGAACGAGCCCCGCTCGGAAGGTGGCTGGGAAACGCTTCGTTGGGCATATGACCACGTTCGCCGCGCAATCGACGAACTGAAGCCCGATGTCCTGCTGGTCCATTCACCGCACTGGATTACGCAGGTCGGCCATCATTTCCTGGGCGTTAAGGATCTGAAGGGGAAATCGGTCGATCCGATCTTCCCGAACCTGTTCCGCTACAATTTCGACATGCAGATCGATGTGGATCTGGCCGAGGCTTGCTGCGCGGAAGCCGAAGCGGCCGGCCTGGTGTCTCAGATGATGCGCAATCCCAATTTTCGCGTCGACTATGGCACGATCACCACGCTGCACATGGTTCGTCCACAGTGGGATATTCCTGTCGTCGGCATCTCGGCGAACAATTCGCCTTATTATCTGCAGCTTGGCGAAGGCATGGAGCAGATGGAGCGCCTGGGCGTGGCAACGCGTGAGGCTATTCGGAAGAGCGGAAAGCGGGCCGTGTTGCTCGCCTCGAATACCTTCTCGCACTATCACTTCAAGGAAGAGCCAGTTCCGCCGGAAGATATGAGCCGCGAACACCCGGAAAGATATGACGGGTACAAGTGGGATGTCCGCATGATCAACCTGATGCGCGAGGGCAAGATCCGCGAAGTCATGGACCTCTTCCCGCAGTGGGTCGATGAGGCCTTCGCCGAAGTGAAATCCGGCGCGTTCCCGTGGATGATGTCAGCGATGGATTACCCCACCATCCCGGCCGTGCTGCACGGATATGGTTCGGTCATCGGGACAGGCAACGCGGTCATGGAATGGCGTCTCGCCGCCTGACCCCTGGTTCCTTGGAGGTTTATGAAATGAGCATTGTTTCCGCGTTTCTCATCCCGGGTAACCCATTGCCGTTCCTTCGTCCTGACAATCCGCCGTGGGCGGCCCTGGCAGAGGGCGCGCGGGCAGCCGGCAAGGCACTGGCTGAATCCAGGCCTGATGTTCTGCTCATCTATTCAACCCAATGGATGGCGGTGCTGGACCAGCTTTGGCAGGCACGCGAACACAGCACCGATATCCATGTGGATGAGAACTGGTACGCCTTTGGCGATCTGCAGGCCAATCTCAGGGCCGATGTGGATCTGGTCCACGCCTGCGTCGAGGCCGCCGTTGCTGCAGGTATCAAGTCGAAGGCTGTAGATTATGACGGTTTCCCGATCGATACGGGAACTATCGTCGCCACCGGTTTCGTCAACCCGACCGGCGAGATCAAGGCAGTGGCCGCAGCGAACAATCTCTATCACGATTTTGCCATGACCGAAAAACTGGCAAAGCTGGCCGCCGAGCAAGCCGAATTGCAGGGCAAGCGGGTGGCGGTGCTTGCCGTCGGCGGGTTGTCAGGCAAATATATCGACGAAAAGATCGACATCGCTGCTGACCATTTCGGCGGCGAGAATGACGACGTACACAACCGGAAACTTCTGTCGCTCATGGAAGCGGGGGACGTGGCAGCGTTGCGAGCCTGGCTGCCCGACTATGCCAAGGTGACGGGCGCCGACATGAGCATGAAGCATCTTGCGTGGATTCTCGGAGCCACGGGCGGCTTCCGCGGGGCCAAAACGCTGGCCTATGGGCCGACCTATGGTGCGGGCGCTGCGGTGGTTCAATTCGAACTATAAGCCTTTTTGCAACTTGATAAGCTGAATCGGTGCATCGGATGTCTAATACCCAATATCGAAACTTCGTTGGTGGCCAGTTCGTGGCAACCAACCGCAGCTTCGAAGATATCAATCCGGCGACAGGCAAGGTCTACGCTGAAGTTCACGAGGCCGGAGCCGACCTCGTGGACGAAGCCGCCGACCATGCCCGGAAGGCGCTCAAGGGGGATTGGGGCAAGACCACTCCCGAGCAGCGTGCCGCCTTGCTGGACAAGATCGCTGACGGGATCGAGCGCCGCTTCCAGGACTTCCTTGAAGCCGAGGTTCATGACACCGGCAAGCCGGCATCGCTGGCATCCACGCTGGACGTGCCACGGGGCGCTGCAAACTTCCGCGCGTTTTCCTCGATGATCCGCACCACCGGCGGTGAGGTTTTCGAGACCCCGACGCCGGACGGATCGATTGCGCTGAACTACACCCAGCGTCGTCCGCTCGGCACCGTCGGCGTCATTTCGCCATGGAACCTGCCGCTGCTGCTGTTTTCGTGGAAGGTCGCTCCGGCGCTCGCCTGCGGCAATGCGATCATTGCCAAGCCTTCCGAAGAAACGCCGGGCACGGCAACGTTGCTGGCTGAGGTCATTGCCGAAGCGGGTGTGCCGGACGGCGTGTTCAACCTCGTCCACGGCTTCGGTGCGAACTCCGCGGGCGAAGCGATCGTCAGGTCGTCGAAGGTCAATGGCATTACCTTTACCGGCGAATCCGGGACCGGTGCAACGATCATGCGGCAGGCTGCCGAAGGCGTGCGTCCCGTATCGTTCGAACTGGGTGGCAAGAATGCGGCCATCGTTTTCGCGGACTGCGATTTCGAAGAGACGGTCGCTGGCGTTGCGCGGTCGAGCTTCCTGAATACCGGGCAGGTCTGCATGTGCACCGAGCGCGTATATGTCGAGCGGCCGATCTACGAGAAGTTTGTGGCTGCCCTGACCGCGCATGCCAAGGGGATGCGCATTGGCGATCCGTGGGCCAAGGATACCCAGCTTGGCCCGGTGATCTCGCAGAAGCACCGCGAGAAGATTCTCGGTTACATGGCTCTCGCCCGCGAGGAAGGGGCAGAAGTGATGACCGGGGGCGGTATCCACGCTGCGAGCGAAAGCCTTGGTGGGTGGTTCATCGAGCCGACCGTGTGGACCGGCCTCGCGCAGGATTCGCGCTGCATGCAGGAAGAAGTCTTTGGGCCGGTCTGCAACGTGCTGCCCTTCGACACCGAAGAAGAAGCCGTCATGCTCGCCAATGACAGCAAATATGGCCTCGTCTCGGCCGTGTGGACTTCGAACCTCAAGCGTGGGCATCGCGTTGCGGCGCAGATCGACGTCGGGATCGTCTGGCTGAACGCCTGGTTCCTGCGTGACCTGAGGACGCCTTTCGGCGGCACGAAGCTGTCCGGCCTTGGCCGCGAAGGCGGGCATCATTCGCTCGACTTCTACTCCGAACTCAAGAATATTTGCGTGAAGCTATGACCAACATGATTGAAAAAGCCGCAGAATTGCTGCGCAATGCCGAGGCGGCAAAGAGCCCGTGCGCGCCGGTGAGGACGTTCCTTCCTGCGGACGATCTTGCCGCTGCCTACGAAGTGCAGAAGATCAATGCCCAGCTTGCCGTGTCCGCCGGGCGCCGGATTTCGGGCAAGAAAATCGGTCTGACTTCGGCTGCGGTGCAGAGGCAGCTTGGCGTGAACCAGCCCGACTATGGCGTGCTCTTTGCCGACATGGAAGCGCCCAGCGGCGCGAGCATTGCTTTCGAGCAGGTTCTTCAGCCCAAGGTCGAGGCGGAAGTCGCTTTGGTGATCGGCAAGGAACTTCGTCATGCGGATACGACGCTGGCGGAATTGATCGGTGCGGTGGAATTCGTTCTTCCGGCTCTGGAAATCGTCGGCAGCCGCATCGCCAACTGGGATATCTCGATAGTCGACACCATTGCCGACAACGCTTCATGCGGCGCATATGTCCTTGGGCACCGGCCCGTGAAGCTGGCAGATGTGGACCTTGGAATGTGCGGGATGGCACTGTCCAATCGCGGCGAGCCGGTTTCCGTCGGAGCAGGGCTCGCATGCTTGGGTCATCCACTGAACGCCGCTCTGTGGTTGGCAAGGACCATGGCGAAGGTCGAGCAGCCGCTCCAGCCCGGAGACGTCGTGCTTACCGGTGCTCTGGGGCCGATGGTGCCGGTAAAGGCCGGCGAGACTTACGAAGCCGACATCAACGGCTTGGGCAGCGTTTCGGTGAATTTCCTGCCGGCCGCTGGATGAAAATGTTTGAGTGCTTCCCTCCAGCCAGCGCTCCTGAGAAGGTGTCGAGCGGGGAAATGAAGTTGCAGTGTTTTGAGGAGCAGAGTTTTGGTCGATATTGATGCAATGGCCGAGGCAGTGGACGCTGCCGCGCTTCATGCTCGACCCATCGGTCAGCTTGGCGATGCGTTGAGCGTCGAAGATGCCTACCGCATCCAGGCCCGCTCGATCGAGCGTCGCATCGCTCGTGGCGAACGCCGGGTCGGCGTGAAGATGGGCTTCACCAGCCGCGCGAAGATGGTTCAGATGGGCGTGTCCGACCTCATCTGGGGCCGCCTGACCGATGCGATGCGCGTGGACGACGGCGGCACCATCGAAATGGAGCGCTACGTGCACCCACGCTGCGAGCCGGAAATCGCGTTCCTGATCGGCAAGGAAATTGCTGGCCCGATCACACTTCTGGAAGCCCAGAATGCGGTTGAAGCGATCGCGCCCGCAATCGAGATCATCGATTCCCGCTACGAAGGATTCAAGTTTACATGGACTGACGTCGTGGCCGACAACGCCTCTTCCTCAGGCTTTGTCGTGGGGTCGTGGCATCGCCGGATCGACGACATCACCAACCTGGGCATGGTGATGCGCTTCGATGGCAAGCCGGTGCAGGTCGGTTCGAGCGCTGCGATCCTTGGCCAGCCCTATCGCGCATTGGCTGACGCCTCGCGCCTCGTGGCCCTGGCCGGAGAGCGCCTGATGCCCGGTGACATCGTGCTGGCTGGCGCAGCGACCTCGGCCGAGGCCCTGCGGCCCGGTGTAAGCGTTTCCCTTGGCGTGCAGAACCTCGGTACTGCCGAATTCCAGGTAGCAAAATGACTGTAGAAACCATCAAGAGCAAGGCAGCCGCTGTTGCCGGTGTAAAAGCGCCTGAGGCAGCTGTCATCAGCGAACTCGCTGTACCTCGCGGTGCCTTTCCGCACTACCGGCGGGCCGGCGATCTGGTCTTCGTGTCCGGCACAAGCTCGCGCCGCCAGGACGGTACCTTCGAAGGAGCCGAAGTTGACGCAATGGGCGTCACGAAGCTGGATATCAAGGAGCAAAGCCGTGCCGTGATCCGGAACATCGGCGAGATCCTCAAGCATGCCGGCCTTGCGCTGAGCGACGTCGTCGAGGTCAGCGTGTTCCTTGTCAACATGAACGATTTTGGTGGTTTCAACGAAGTTTGGGCGGAATTTTTCAGCGAGAATGGGCCGACCCGGACGACCGTTGCCGTCCACCAGCTGCCGCACCCGCTGCTGCTGGTCGAGATGAAGGCGATCGCCTTCGACCCGAAGTGAACTGAGGTGGCAAAGACCGGAACATGATCGTCCGGTCTTTGCCAGATTGCATTTTCCGGTGAGCCATGCGGCAAAGCCGAGAGGAGGTTTCAGATGGGACGCGAAGAGGTCATCAGGTCCTATCTCCAGGCGATGGAGAATGGCGACATGGCAGCGACGCTTGCCTGTTTCGCCTTGGGCGCGACTGTCAAGTCACCGGTCTATGGCAGCATGCCGGTCGAGCCGTTTTACGAACGGCTCTACGGTGATACGACCAGTGCGAAAGTGGATATTATCAATATCTACGGTTCAGTAGCCAATGAGAATGCTTGGGCCGCACATTTTGACTATAAGTGGACGCGGAAGGACGGCCAGTCACTGGCATCCAGTCTTGTAGATCTTTTTACGTTCGATGAAACCTTGGGGAAAATCGAGAATTTGGAGATAATATTTGATCGCGGGGCGATGAAATAACTCCTTTTTTCTGAAGGTTGCTTGATTTTTACGGCTCGACAGAGCCGAATGCTATCGCTCGACTAAAAAAGAGAAATGGCGCTTGCGGGTGTCGCAGCCAGAACCCGAAGTTTTGGACAGGCGAATGCGAAAGCTGTGCGCTCCGGCTCGTGGGGGCGTCGTCAGTCACGCCCGTGAAGTTGACGACGACGTCTGCCTGACCCACTGTTCCGTATCCATCGGAGACATAAAGCTGGACGCCTGATGAGCACGCCCGGAACGCCTACGATCAACGCGCTCTCGCGCAGCCTCCAGATGCTGGAGGCGGTGCTTGTGGACAGGGAAGGGCGGAGCGTCGCCGCGATAGCCGCATCGCTTGATATGCCTATCGCAACGGCGCATCGGCAGGTGGCGACCCTCGTTGCCGATGGATTTCTCGCCCGTATTTCGGGGCGCCAGTTGGGTCCGGGTGCGCGGTTGCTGCGCCTTCTCGAACTGATCGATGAGAAGCAGATCATCGCCGCCGCGGCCGTAGGCAAGCTTTCGCGCCTGGCGAACAAGCTCGATTGCGTTGTACAGCTTGGCACGCTCGAGAACGAGATGGTGACGTACCGTCTCAAGACCGGCCCCCGCGCGGACGACCTGTTTACGCAAGTCGGCCTGCAGCTGGAGGCCTATTGCACGGGAATTGGCAAGGTGCTTCTTGCTTATCTGCCCGAAGCCCAGCGTGAAGCCTATCTTGCCACGGGCCCATTCCCGGCACTCACCGATCGCACGATCACCGACCCGGCCCAGCTGCGCGATGAACTGGTTTGCATCGCCAGCGAACGCGTAGCATTCGATCATGAGGAGACCGCCGAGGGGCTTTCATGCGTGGCGGTTCCCGTGGCCATGCCGGACGGCCGGGTGCTGGCGGCCATTTCCGCATCCAGAAACAGTTCGTCGCCCGGTCCCTTCAATCTCAAGGAGCTTTCGCAACTGATGGCAACCGCTCGCGAGATTGAGGTCGCAATCGCGCTGGCGAAGGCCAATGAGGGTGGTAGCAAAGGTCCCTGACAGAGGTTGGGCGCGGGCGGCATGGGCCGTGACGCCGACAGGTTCCGGGATGTCTTGCAGGCAAAGGGCGTCAAACCCTGCATCTCCGGTCGAAGATCGCACAACGCGCGCGTCAAATATGACAAGCGCCGCTACAGGCGCCGCAACCGTTATCTTCTGACTCTGATCGGTGAGTCCTGACCCTGGCGCCGCTCTGATTTCATGCGCTGCTCCAGCGCCTTGCGCGAGCGTTCCGCATAAGCGCGGCAGGCGCCTGGCCGGGCGTTGTACCGACCCGGGCCGGCATTGTCGGGGTGAGCCGAAATCAGGATGTCGCAGCGCGTTTGGCTCATCGTGGCATAGCTTTTACGGAAGCCGGTGACGATCGGGCGGGCGGTCGGCGCGGTGTAGCGAAAGTCGTCGGTCGATACCGGGTTCAGGCTGGCGGCAAATATGATCGTCCGGCACAACTTCCGTTCGCACGACTGCCAGCGCCAGCTCATGCTGCCCATCGTATGACCTGGCGTCGCCAATGCGGTGACTGTCATATTGCCCAGCCGCAAGCTCTGGTTGCCGCGGATCGTCTGCACCTTTGCGACCGCTGGCCAGGAACCGCCATAGCCGTGTTGCGGATCGTCGGCTGCATGGCGACCGGCCAGCAGCCCTTCCGCGCCCCGCGGACTGGCGACGACAGTCGCGCCTGTGTCGCGCGCCAGCGCCGCAATGCCGCCGGCATGGTCGAAATGGGGTTCGGTGCTGAGAATATATTTGATGTCGCGCGGGCGAAAGCCCAGGCGCCTGACATTGTCGAGGATGGCGGGTGCAGCCTGTGGCAGCGCGCCATCAATCAGGATCAGGCCCGCACCCGTATCGATCAGGGCGACACTCAGGCCCCCGAAGCCAACAAGATAGCTATTACCGAAGATCTTCTGTGGCGGCGCCGGAGAAAGCCATTCTGCGGTTCGAGAGCCAATGATGGGCTTTGTCAGCGGATCCTCCCCCGTTTGCGCCAAACCGTTGATCGAACTCAATAGCGCGGCCAGGGCGGCGGCCGTTGCAAGTCGCATCTTCAACATTCGCAAATCTCCTTCACGGGCAGGATTGCGGCAGGAGTGACGCGGAAACAAAGCATCATTTCTCGACAGAGCCATGAGTTGAGTTCATGGATGATCGATGGATCGTGCCCAGATTCCTCTTAATGCCCTGCGCGCTTTCGACGCGGCGGCGCGCCATCTCAACTTCACGCGCGCGGCGATCGAACTGTGCGTCAGCCAAGGGGCGGTCAGCCATCAGGTTGCGCAGCTCGAACGGCGGCTCGGCACGCGCCTGTTCCATCGGCTGCCGCGTGGTCTGGCACTCACCGACGACGGACAGGCGCTGGCGCCCGTGCTGGCCGAGATGTTCGATCGGCTGGGCGCGATGCTCGATCAATATGCCGATGGACGGTTTCGCGAGGTACTGAACATCGGTGTTGTCGGCACGTTCGCTACCGGCTGGCTGCTTCCTCGACTTGATGGGTTCGCGCGCGCCTGTCCTCACATCGACCTGCGCGTTTCGACCAACAATAATCGCGTCGACATGGCGGCGGAAGCGCTCGACTTCGCGATACGGTTCGGGGACGGCGCCTGGCACGGGGTCCTTGCCGAACCCTTGTTCGAAGCGAGGTTGACGCCGCTCTGCGCGCCATCGGTCGCCAACCGCCTGAGCAGCCCCCGCGACCTGAGCCAGGAACCCTTGCTGCGTTCGTACCGGCCGGACGAATGGCGCCGCTGGTTCGAGGCAGCGGGTGCCCCTCAACCCGTGCTGCGCGGCCCGGTATTCGACAGTTCCGCGTTGATGGTCGCGGCGGCAGCAAATGGACTGGGGGTGGCGCTGGCGCCGGTCGCGATGTTCACCAGCGAACTGATGGCGGAACGCCTGGTCCAGCCGTTCGACATTGCGGTCGACGCCGGCCGTTATTGGCTGACGCGCCTTTTATCGCGCAGGGAAAGCGACGCCATGCGGTCATTTCGGCGCTGGCTGCTGGATGAGGCCATGGCGGAAGCGCGATCATGGTCCGAAGACGCTTTGCCAGCCATGGCGTGACAGCCCGTCAGGCGGATCGGTCCCTGTTCGCCGACATGTCTCCGTTGGACGGCCTCGAACCGTCGATGGAGGCCTGTTTTGCCTTGCGAACCCTTCGGCCTGCATGGATAAATGCCGGCCTATTCGTTCGAGAAAGTGGAGCAATGAATACGCCCGGCACGCCGACCTTCGACCAACTCCGCATCTTCCTGAGTATCGTCGACACGGGAAGCTTTGCGGCCGCCGCACGGAAGCTCAATCGTGCCGTGTCGGTGATCAGCTATGGCATCGCCAATCTGGAAGCGCAGCTCGGGCTGACATTGTTCGACCGGGAGGGCACGCGCAAGCCGCAACTGACGGTGGAGGGCCGTGCCCTGCTGGCCGAGGCTCGCAGCATATCGCATGGTTTCGATGGACTGCGCGCGAAGGTAAAAGGCCTGCTCGACGGGTTGGAGGCGGAGGTTGACCTGGCCGTGGATGTCATGGTGCCGTCAGAACGCCTTGGCAAAATCCTCCGCAATTTCGCGGTCGAGTTTCCGACGGTGCAACTGCGCCTGCATGTCGAGGCTCTGGGCGCGATCACGGCCATGGTGCTGGATCGCGGCGCCGCAATCGGGATCTCCGGGCCGTTGGCGGCGGGCGTGGAAGGCGTCGAGTGCATCGCGGCCGGATCGGTTCCGATGGTACCGGTTGCGGCGCCCGACCATCCGCTTGGCCGCATGGAGCGGATACCCCCAGGCGCTGGGCGGGAGCATACCCAATTGGTGCTGACGGACCGTTCCCGCTTCACGGAGGGGCAGGATTATTCAGTCACGAGTCCCAAGACATGGCGCCTCGCGGATCTGGGCGCCAAACATGCGCTGCTGCGTGAAGGGATCGGGTGGGGCAACATGCCACTGTCGATGATCGAACCGGACCTTCTCGCCGGCACGCTGGTGCGGCTTGCCATGCCCGATCATGTCGGCGGAACATATCGCTTTGCGGGCGTGTGGCGTCGAGATGCTCCGCCGGGACCGGCGGCCTCCTGGCTGCTCGACCAGTTCGTCGCTCTGGGCGCGGACGACATGGAACTGGAGGGGATGGGCGATATCTGATCACACCGAAGGGCGGCCTGACGCCGGGCCGAGCGCGTGTTGGAGGATCAGAGTGGCCTGGCGGCGGCGGGGTGAAGCATGCAGGCGATCGTGCCTGCGAAGATCAGCGTGCCGGCAAGAATGAGCGGGGCAACCAGTCCGCCATGGGTGACGAGATAGGCACCGATGGCGGCGCCAAGGAAGATCGCCGCCACACTGCCGATGCGCCGTGCCCAGTTCGGATTGGTTCCGCCAGCAAGGCCGGAATCAGCCGCGAGGCCGGTGATCGTGAGCGTGAGGACGGTCGTGGTGAGGTCCGGCACCTTGAGCTGACGGATGGTCGCATTGCGAAAGCCCATGGCGAGCCCGGTCAGCGCGATGATGATGTTGACGCTGGAGCCGGGGGACTGTGTCGCCACGTCGAAGCCGATGGCGACAGCGGCTGCAATCCAGAGCAGCGCGGCCTCGATGGAGGCGGCGATGAACAGCCACCGGCGAAGGGGCGAGCCCATATGGTGTTTGCCCACGCGTCCGGCGATCAGCGCGCCGACCATGAACGCTGCAATGGCGAAGACATAGGGGGCAACCCTGAACCCTGGCGTGTCGCTCGCGGCGAAGCCGAGGAAGGCGATGTTGCCTGTCATGTTCGCCGTGAAGACCTTGCCAAGGCCGAGCACCGATATGGCGTCGACGAGCCCCGTCGTCACGGAGAGGAGCAGCAGCAGCCAGGGCAAGGGCGATGTGGCGGTTTTGTCGGCGGTCATGACTGTCTCCCTTGGATGTCCATGCCTGCGTCTACCGGCAACCGCGCTGTTGATGCAGTCGAATAAGATAGATGCCGTCGTTCGATAAAATGGAAAAGATCAGAACCGGAAATTGCTTTCCAGGCCAAGCATCCTGATCGTCCTGGCGGGACCGGTTTCGCGGATGAAATCCCCCGGCGCAAAGGCCGACAAGGATGCCGACAATTCCCACTCAGCCGTCGCCTGCCATGCGATCGTCGCTTCGGCTTCCTTGCCGATAAATCGCGCCGCGCTCCCGTTTACGGGGCGGATCAGCTTGCCGGGAATGTCGTAGACGCCATCCGCAATGCTGTACCGCCAATAGGCCGTCGCGGCGAGGCTGAACGAAACGCCGCCGCCCAATGTGCCGCTGACGCGAGGATTGATGTTGATGATATTGGTCGGTCCGACTGGCGAAAGCTCGCCGAAATATTTTCCCTTGGGAAACAGCGCGTTGAAGGTGCCGATCTTGCCGTCATGGGCTTTGCCATCGCCGCTGACGACATTGACGCGCAGGGTGGCGTCCGGCGCGGTGGGGAGCGTTGGAAAACTGTGCCCGATCTCAGTGCCGAGCGTCCAGGCGGCGATCCGCTGCCCCTCGAAATGGCCGAATTGCGCCACACCCTCGATATTCCAGTGCCAGTCGCCCCGCACCCCATGGGAGCGCAGACCGATGCTGTGGCGGACTTCGCTGCCCTCCAGCCCACCAAAGCGTGCAAGCCGGTTTCGATAGCCGAGATAGTAGATGTCCAGTTCAGGCAGGGTCGCATAGGCGCCCCACAACGCCTTGTTCCGGGAGGTCGCGTCGTCGAAGCTGCCGGGACCGGGCTGGACGGGCCGCATGGTCAGAAGGCTGATCTTGGCGCGCCCGATCGTCACGTCTGCGCGTGCACCATCGAAGGCGAGCGGCACGTTGGGGCCATATCGCGTCCCGACCAACCGCTCCGTGCCGAGCGACAGCATCTGACGCCCGGCGCGCAGCGTGACCGGGCCGAGATCGAGTTCGCCAAATCCCTGAAGCAGATCAGCCCGCGTCTGATCGATCGGGCTGGCGGATGGCGAGACGCCGACGGCGTAGGCGAGGATCGGCTGAACGAAGGCGCGCGCCTTGCCCAGATGCAGATCGGCATAGGGCAATGCGCGCAGCCATAGATACTGGTCGTCAGGGGAGTTCGCCCCGCCCCAGAGATTGTCGTGATAATCCTCGCTGCGGGCGCGCAATTCGATGCCGGTCGTGACCCAGCTGTCCTGGCCCAACGGGATATATTTGAACGGACCGGTCCAGTGATGCGCGCGCTTCTCCGCATCGGCGAGGTCGAACCAGTCCTCATCATAGCGCGTGATGCTGAGCGTGGGTGCCTGCCATGCTTCGCGTTGCTGGGCGCTGGCGGGCGCCACGGTGGCTCCTGCCAGCAGCCCCGCAGCGATGATCAACCTAAGCACGGCGTCGGTCCCGCTCGGCGACAAGTGCAACGAGGACGAAGCCGCCGATCAGGCCGATATGTTCGAAGAACGCATTGGTCGCCATGAAGCGTTCCTGACCCGGGGGCATCGCCCAGAAGGCGTTGGCGGTGAAGGCGGCCAGCAGCGTGAAGACGCCCAGCATGCCTGCGCCCAGCCAGATGAAGCGCCCGGTCAGGATCAGGATCGGCCCCGCAATCTCTACGCCAATGGTCAGCGCTGCCCAGAAAACAGGCGGGCTCATGCCGAAATGCGCCTGTTCGGCGACGGCGGACGGCCAATCGGTCGCTTTGACGATGCCGCCCAGAAGATAGGCCCCGACCAGCGCCAGACGGGCCAGGAACCATGTGGGGCGCCAATCGAGGATGGCATCGACGAAGCGGGGTTCCTTCACGCCGATCATGGCTTCACCGGCGCGTGGATCTCGGCAATATAGCCGCCGGGGAAGCGGACGATCGCGGCCTGGCGGTCACCCTCGTCATGCGCGGGAACGAGCGTTTCGACACCAGCCGCCGTCGCCCTGGCAAGGGTCGCGGGCAGATCGCCGACCTCATAACCTGTCATGTCGCGGCCATAGGGCCAGGGAAGCTGCCCGTCCGATACGATCACGCTCATCTTGCCATAGCCCGACGTCATGCGGATGCGGCGATAGCTCTTGCCCGGCTGGCCGATCTCCGCGCCCGGCGCCGCCTTGTCGTCGGAGGTCACCGTCGCATGGGCGAAGCCGCGCCACTGCTTCACGAACTGGTCTGCGGCATCGGCGGTCAGGTAGATGCGGTTTTCCGGCACGGTGGCGAGGGCGGGATAGCTTGGCCTGGTCGTGTGCCAGTAGAGCTGCATGTTCACGCCGCCCGCCCACTGCACCACGACGTCGCGGCCGATGGGGTCGGGAAAGCTGGTGATGAGGCGCGTCGCGCCATGCCGCATCGCGGAGGCGACCGCGGCATCCAGGTCGGTCACGAGATAGCCGGTACGCTCGGCGCCGAACGGCGCGGGGATTGGGGTGAGGAAGCCGAAGGCCGAGACGGTGCCGGCCGGTGTCAGTGCGAGCTGCGACTTCGTCTTGCTGTCGGTCGGCGTGACCTGAAACACACCCTGTTTGCTCGTCGTGCCCCCGAAGGTGGCGGTGAAGCTGGTGACGAAGCGGTCGAAATCCTCCGGCGCGACATAAACATGGGTGGTGTCATATTGCGGACCGACGGCGAAGTCGGTGGTGGATTGCGGTGAGGGTGCCGTGGTTTGTCCAGGCGCGGCGACAGGGCTGATGGCGACCAGGGCGGTTGCCACCATGAGGGCGATGCGGGTCATATCAGTATCTCCGTAGAGTGTTGTTCGGCGTGCGATGAGGTCGCGAAGACTGTCTACGCACTCGTTGATATCCGAACTATCCGAATAAAATCGGACATCGTGTTCCAGAATATAGAAAGATAAAATGGCGCCCCTCCGGTCGGGGAGGGGCGCTGTTGCAATCAGACGGCCCAGCAGCCGCAGCCCATCACGCCCCAAAAGCTCTGGACGTCCGAGGCCGGTACGTTCGCGCCCAGTGCCGCGGCATGATCATGGCCATGAACGTTGCAGGACGAGGCGCAGCCGCAGGCCGACGCCATCGTCCTGGCGCTTTCATCCCGCCGCCAATGGCCGCCGAATGTCGCGACCGGCGACCAGTCAGGCATGGCCTTTGGCGCTTGCGGCGCGAGCGGGCCGAAGGTGCCTTCGCCATAGACGATCCTGCCGCCCAGCACGGTCAGCACCGAACGGAGATGCGCAATCTCGCTTTCCGGCACGCTGAAATAATCGTCGGAAAGCAAGGCAAGGTCCGCCAGTTGCCCGGCCTTGATCTGCCCCTTCTTGCCGACCTCGTTCGAGAACCATGTGTTCTTCTCGGTCCAGAGGCGCAGCGCCGTCTCGCGGTCGAGCCGGTTGCGGGTCGGATAGAGCGCCAGGCCGCCCACGGTTTTCGAGGTCACCAGCCAGCTCAGCGACACCCAGGGATTGTAGCTGGCGACGCGGGTGGCATCGGTGCCCGCACCCACGGGCAGGCCGGCATCCATCATCCGTTTGATCGGCGGCGTCGCCTCGGCGGCCTTGGCGCCGTAGCGCTCGACGAAATATTCGCCCTGGAACGCCATGCGGTGCTGCACCGCGATGCCGCCGCCCAGCGCGGCGATCCGGTCGATGTTGCGATCGCTGATCGTTTCGGCATGGTCGAAGAACCAATTGAGGCCCTTCAGGGGAATGTCGCGGTTCACCTTCTCGAAAACGTCGAGCGCGCGGGAGATGGTCTGGTCATAGGTGGCGTGGAGACGCCAGGGCCAGCGGCGCTCGGCAAGCAGGCGGATGACGGGTTCGAGATCGCCTTCCATCTCCGGCGGCATGTCGGGACGGGCGACGCGGAAGTCCTCGAAGTCGGCGGCCGAATAGACCAGCATCTCGCCCGCGCCATTGTGGCGGTAGCTGTCGTCGCCATCGCCCGGCTTGATCTGCGTCGACCAGGTCGCGAAATCCTTGAGCTCCTCCTTCGGCTTTTGCGTGAAGAGGTTGTAGGCGATGCGCAGGGTCAGATCGCCATCCTTGTGCAGCTTTTCGATCACTTCATAATCGTCGGGATAATTTTGCGACCCGCCGCCCGCATCGATCACGCTGGTGACGCCCAGCGAGTTCAGCTCGCGCATGAAATGCTTCGTCGAATTGAGTTGATAGTCCTGCGGCAGCTTCGGCCCCTTCGCCAGCGTCGAATAGAGGATGGTGGCATTGGGCTGGGCGAGCAGCAGCCCCGTGGGGTTGCCCTGCGCATCGCGGACGATCTCGCCGCCCGGTGGATTGGGCGTGTCCTTCGTATAGCCGACCGCCCGCAGCGCAGCCGCGTTGAGCAGGGCGCGGTCGTAGAGGTGGAGGATGAAGACGGGCGTGTCCGGCGCGGCGGCGTTGATCTCCGCGATGGTGGGCAGGCGCTTTTCCGCGAACTGATGTTCGGTAAAGCCCCCCACCACGCGCACCCACTGCGGCGGCGGCGTATTTTCTGCCTGCTTCTTCAGCATGGCCATGGCGTCGGCGAGCGTGGGCACGCCTTCCCAGCGCAATTCCATATTATAGTTCAGCCCGCCGCGGATGACGTGGATGTGGCTGTCGATGAGGCCGGGGATCAGGCGCCGGCCGCCGGCGTCGATGACGCGGGCATTGGGTGCGGCGGCGGCGCGGACTTCCTGTTCCGTACCGACAGCGAGAAATTTCCCGCCCCGGATCGCCACTGCCTCCGCCTGAGGGTTCTCGCGGTCAAGGGTCGTGACCTTGGCGTTGGTAAGGATGAGGTCGGTCTGGGTCATGGCGAAGCTTTCCGTGACAAGGGGAAGGGCGGTCGCGGCTGCGGCGCCGGCGAGCAACTGGCGGCGGTTCATCATGCGTCGCGCTTTCCGTGCATGGGAAGTTCGCCCAGCACATGATGGACGCAGTCCTGTCGCACGAAGCGGGTCAGTTCGGGAAGGCTGGCCATGCGCCTGGCGACCGGGAGCAGCTGTTCACCCAGCAGGATTCCCGCCAGCCCCACGAGCGCAATGACCGGCGGCGCCGGAGAACGGACGCCCATGAGGCTGTAGACGATCCCGACGATCAGGCCGGCGCCCAGGGAGAGGATATAGGCTTTCATGTCGGTTCTCCGGCGTTGGCTGGGTCAGGCCTGGATGAAGGCGAGGATGTCGGCGTTCAGCACGTCGGCGTTCACCGTCAGCATGCCGTGCGAAAAGCCTTCATAGATTTTGAGCGTGGCGTCCGGCAGGATTTCAGCCTGGAGCAGGCCGGCGTTCCTGTAGGGCACGACCTGGTCGTCGTCGCCATGCAGCACCAGCGTGGGCACGCTGATCGCCTTCAGGTCATCGGTCTGGTCGGTTTCGGAAAAGGCCTTGATGCCCTGATAATGAGCGAGCGCGCTGCCCATCATGCCCTGGCGCCACCAATTGTCGATGACGGCGGGCTTCACGTCCGCGCCCTCACGGTTGAAGCCGTAAAAGGGCCCCGAGGCGACATCGCGGAAGAATTGCGAGCGGTTGGCGGCAAGGCCGGCGCGCAGGCCATCGAATACATCCATGGGAAGGCCACCGGGATAGCGATCGGTCTTCAGCATGATCGGGGGGACAGCGCTCACCAGCACCGCCTTGGCGACGCGGCCCTGCGGAATGCCGAAGCGGGCGACATAGGCCGCGACTTCGCCGCCGCCGGTCGAGTGACCGATGTGGATGGCGTTGCGCAGGTCGAGATGCTCGGCAACCGCAGCAGCGTCTGCGGCATAATGGTCCATGTCATGTCCGAAATCGACCTGAGCCGAACGGCCATGGCCGCGGCGGTCATGGGCAACGACGCGATAGCCCTTCGACAGGAAGAACAGCATCTGCGCGTCCCAGTCATCGGACGAGAGTGGCCAACCGTGATGGAACATGATGGGCTGAGCGTCCTTGCTGCCCCAGTCCTTGTAGAAGATTTGCGTGCCGTCGGCGGTGGTGATGAAGCTGGTCATGGCGGGTTCCTTTATACGGTAAGGGTAGCGGGATGGCGGCCGAACGCGGGGAAGGGGGATGTGCCCGGCCGCCGGGAGGCCGGGGCCTTAGTGGGCGCCCTCGGAAGCGTTGAACATGGTCTTGGCGTAGGTGATGCCCAGGCCATAGGCGCCGCCCCACTTCTTCGCGAAGCCGGTCGTCATGTCGTAGGTTTCCGTCCGGGCCCAGTCGCGCTGCAGCTCGAGAAGATATTGGAGGGAGGTCATCGGCTTGGCGCCCAGCTGGATCATCCGCTCGACGGCGCGCTCATGCGCCTCTTCGGAGATGTCACCGCAGGCGTCGGAGATGAAGTAGACGTCGAAGCCCTGATCGATCGCCGAGGCGACGGGGCCGACGATGCAGACCGAGGTCCACAGCCCTGCAAAGATGATGCGTTCCTTGCCGATCCGGTTGACCTCGTCGATGACGGCAGCATCTTCCCAACTGTTCATCGAAGTGCGGTCGAGCAGCGGCTGACCGGGGAAAGCGTCGGTGATCTCGCTGAACATCGGGCCGGAGAAGCTGTCGACGGCAACCGTGGTCAGGATTGTCGAGACGTTGAAGCCGGCAGCTGCATTCGCGACCAGGGCGGCGTTGTTGCGCAGCAGTTCGGTCGGGATCGACTTGGTGGCAAAAGCCATCTGCGACTGAAAATCAATCATGACAAGGGTGTGGTCGCTGGGGTTGATCAGGGATTTTCCGGGGGTCGGGGTCGCTTTGATGGTCATGTCGGTCTCCAATCGAAATTTCCTACACTCGGGTCGTTCCAGTGTGATTGGAGGTTTAGCGGGAGAGATTTCTGCTGCGCAGCCTGATAAAATATGCCCCATCGTTCGATTTATTCGAATGATGCAATTCCGGAAGCGGCCGATTCTGTTGATCTTCCGGTTCTTGTGGATCGGCAACGGGGGTGGCCCTGCTTGCCAGAACAGCTTGTCGGCCAATTTACTCGCTGCTTGCTAAGTCGCGGCCGGCTTGACATTTCTATATGCGATGCGGGGCGAAACCTATCATGCTGTGCGGCGATTGCTGGCGCAGGACGCTGGACAGGCGTTGGCGCGCTGCGGGGATTTGCTGAAGGACGATCCCCAGGATGCCGAGGCGCACCGCCTGGCCGCTCGCGCCCTGCGTGCGCTGAAGCGGGACGGCGAGGCTGAACGGCACGAACTTGCGGCGATCGACGCCGCTGCGGCTGACGATGCGTTGCAGCAGGCGGCGATCGCCCTGCGGGACAACCGGCTGCATCTGGCCGAACCGATCCTGCGCGGGCGGCTCAAGGACAATCCGTTCGATGTTGCGGCGATCCGCATGCTGGCGGAACTGGCCGGCCGGATCGGGCGCAACGCCGATGCGGAAAATCTGCTGCGCCGCGCGCTGGAACTGGCTCCCGGCTTCACCGCCGCCCGCGTCAATCTGGCGACGGCCCTGCACCGCCAGAACAAGACGGCGGAGGCGCTGGCGGAACTGGACCGGCTGCAGGATGCGCTGCAGGGCCGGGTCAATCCCGCTTATGCCAATCTGCGCGCGGCGGTGCTGGGACGGCTGGGTGACTTCGATGAAGCCATCGCGCTCTACGAGGATATGGTGCGCCGGGTTCCAGGCCAGCCGAAAATCTGGATGAGCTATGGCCATGCGCTCAAGACGGTGGGGCGCACGGCGGACAGCGTTGCCGCCTATCGCCGCGCCACGGCACTGCGACCGGCCTTTGGCGAAGCCTGGTGGAGCATAGCCAATCTGAAAACGGAGCCATTTGATGCGGCCGACCTGGCCGCCATGGAAGGCGCGCTGCATGATGCGCAGGCCAGCGTCGAGGATCGCTTCCACCTGCATTTCGCGTTGGGCAAGGCGTTGAGCGACCGAAGCGAAGCCGAAAACGCCTTCACTCATTATGCGGAGGCAAACAGGCTGCGCCGTACCGCCCAGCCTTATGAGGCGGCGCGCACCAGCCGGATGGTCGATGCGGTGATCGGCCTGTCGACGCCGGATTTCTTTGCCGAGCGGCAGGACATGGGCTGTCCGGCGCCCGATCCGATCTTCATCATCGGGCTGCCCCGCGCCGGCTCCACGCTGATCGAACAGATCCTCTCCAGTCACAGTCAGGTGGAAGGGACGATGGAACTGCCCGATTTGCCGGCCCTTGTCGCGGAGCTGCGGCAGGAGGGCGACTGGCCGACCATGATGGGCGACCTCAACCCCGCCCGCCTGCCCGCGCTGGGGGAGGCCTATATGGAGCGCACCCGCATCCAGCGACGCAAAGGGCTTCCCTATTTCATCGACAAGCTGCCCAATAACTGGCTGCATGTCGGCCTGATCCAGTTGATCCTGCCCCATGCGCGGATCATCGATGCGCGGCGCCATCCGCTCGATTGCGGCTATTCCAATTTCCGCCAACATTTCGCGCGGGGACAGGCATTCAGCTATGATCTTGGCGATATCGGCCAATATTATGCCGATTATGTCCGGCTGATGGCGCATTTCGACATGGTGCTGCCCGGACGCATCCATCGTGTCGTCCATGAGCAGCTGCTGGACGATCCGGAAGGGAAAGTCCGCGCGCTGCTCGCCGCGCTGGGCCTGCCGTTCGAGGAGGCGTGCCTGCGCTTCCATGAGAACCGCCGCGCCGTAAGGACCGCGAGCAGCGAGCAGGTGCGCCGGCCGATCAATCGCGATGGAGAGGGCCAGTGGCGCGCCGTCGAAGCGCGGCTCCAACCGCTGGTCGCGGCGCTTGGTCCGGTGCTGGACAGCTATCCCGATGCGCCCTGATCGTGGCTTTCGGGTAACAATCGACTGAAAAAGCGCATGATTGCCGGAGCGCAATGATTTTTCGTTGCGCCCGCCCGACAGATGATGACAGTTTCGCTCCAGAAACTCGTGCACCTGTGGGGAGGTAGCCGATGTCAAAATATGTTCGGTTGATCGAATTTTCGTCTGCGCTTCTGGCCACGACGGCCATCGCATTTCCAGCATGGGCACAGGAAAGCGCGCAGGGGGCGGGCGCGGACAGCGATGTGATCGTCGTCACCGCCCAGCGCCGCGAAGAGCGATTGCAGGACGTGCCGATCAGCATCAACGCGCTGGGGCAGGCCAAGCTGGAACAGGCCAATGCCAAGGCGCTGGACGATTATGCCAAGCTGTTGCCCAGCGTGTCCATCCAGTCCTTCGGCCCCAGCCAGGCGCAGGTCTTCTTCCGCGGCGTGGCGACGGGCTCTGGCGGGCCGCCGCTGCATATCGGGCCGCTGCCGACCAGCAGCACCTATGTCGATGAAATCCCCGTCACGACGATCGGTGGCATGGTCGACGTCCATCTCTACGACATTTCGCGGATCGAGGCGCTGGCCGGGCCGCAGGGCACGCTGTTCGGCGCAAGCTCGCTGTCGGGGACGCTGCGCATCATCACCAACCGCCCCGAACTGGGCAAGACGACCGGCAGCATCGACCTGCAGGTCAACAAGTTCGGCAAGGGCGATTTCGGCGGATCGGCGGAAGGCTATATCAACCTGCCGGTCAGCGACAATGCCGCGTTGCGCGTCGTCGGCTTCTATGACCGGACCGGCGGCTATATCGACAATATTCCCGGCACGCGCACCTTCACGCTGGACGATAACGACCCGGCGACCGAGAAAACAGTGAGTAACACTGATAAGCCGGGTTTGGTCAAAAACGATTATAACGACGTCGAAACCTATGGTGGCCGCGCCGCGCTGCGCGTCGACCTTGACGACAACTGGACGGTCACGCCGCAATTTCTCTATCAGAGCCAGATCGCCCATGGCGGCTTCTTCTATGATCCCAGAAAGGGCTATCTGAAGGTCACCGATTATCTGCCCAGCCGCAACAAGGATCGCTGGTGGCAGGCGGCGCTGACCATCCAGGGCAAGCTCAGCGATTGGGATGTCACCTATTCGGGCGGCTATTTCGAGCGCAAGGTCGATAATATCGCCGACTATTCCTATTATTCGGTGGCGTACGACAGTTACACCTATGTCGACGACAATGGCGTGACGCAGCCGGGTTTTGCCACCTATTTCCCCGACGGCAATGGCGGTTTCCTCGACCCGACGCAAACCGCGCACCAGAATGACAAATATACCAAGTTCACCCAGGAATTGCGGGTCAACTCGCCCACAGACATGCCCTTCCGCCTGGCCACGGGCATGTTCATGCAGGTCCAGACGGACAAGATCCGCGCCGACTATCAGACCGTGGGCATCAGCCAGATTCCGACGCCGATCTGGCTGACCCCCTTTCCCAATAGCGACACCGTGTTCCTGACCCGCGTCAAGCGCAAGGATCGCGACTATGCGATGTTCGCGCAGGGCGAATATGACATCCTGCCTCACGTCACGCTGATCGCAGGCGTGCGCGGCTATATCGCGGACAACACGATCTACGGTTTTTCCGGGACCAACAGCGCCGGCAACACCGATCCCGCCTTTTGCCTGCCAACGAACATCCCGGACGTGCCCTGCGCCAACGTTCACAAGAAACAGGTCGAGAACGGCGTCATCTGGCGCGGCGGCATCAAATGGCAGGTTAGCCCCGATGTCATGCTTTACGGCACCGTGTCGCGCGGCTACCGGCCCGGCGGCAACAACCGGCGACCGGGGGTCAATCCGTTCAAGTCGGACAAGCTCGACAATTTCGAACTGGGCTGGAAAACCCATTTCGGGCGGATTTATTTCAACGGCGCCGCCTTCTACCAGAAATGGCGTGACCTTCAGTTCGGGCTGGTGCCGGTGGGGCAGAATGGCGTCACCAACACCTATAATGCGGGTAATGCGCGCATCTATGGCGTGGAGGGCGACCTGTCCGCGCGCTGGGGCGGCCTGACCCTGTCGACCAGCGCCACCTATGTCGATGCGCAACTGACCAGCGATTTTTGCCAGGTCGACCCCGTCACCAAGAATATCATTTGCGTCCCCGGCACGCCGCCGGCGGCCGCCAAGGGCACGCGTTTGCCGATCATGCCCCGTTTCAAGGGATCGGCAACCGCGCGTTATGAATGGCCGCTGGGGTCGATGACAGCCTTCGTGCAGGGATCTGTGTCCCATCAGGGCGGCACGCGCACCTTCCTGACCGATGCGGATTATGCGGCGGTGGGTCCGACCAGGCCCTTCACCACGGCGGATTTTTCGATCGGCACCCATTGGGACCATATGCGGATCGAGGCCTTTATCCAGAATGCCTTCTCCAGCCATGGCGCGCTTGGCAAGAACACCATCTGCGCGACTGAGATTTGCGGCTTCTCTGCACGGACCTATCCCACCAAGCCACAATTTTTCGGGCTGAAATTCGGATATGATTTCGATTAGAGCGCCGGGGTTCAGAGGGGTGTAGTGATCTCGTCAGTTCCGTCTGGTGAATGAATGGGCGCGTGCGTTCCGCCCATCGGATTGATTATGATCCCGAATGGATCAGAACTATTCCGGACCAGCGATGATGAATGATACACCTGCCAAGGCCGTCGAAGCGGGCACGGAGTTCTACGGCAATCTGCTTCCTCACATCGATGCGCGCATGATCGCACCGATGTGGCACATCTTCACGCTTGGCCATATCGTGGCGACGGATCTGGACCGTATTGCGCGGCGGTTTGAACTGAGCATCGCAGATATTCACTTGCTTGGGACGGTCCGCATCGACCAGGCGCAGCCGTTGCGCGCGATCGATCTCGCGCGTGTCCTCAATGTGTCGCAGGCCACCTTGTCCGCCCGGATCGAACGGCTCGTCCGTGCGGGGCTCCTCACAAAGTCGCGGCTGTCAGACGACAAGCGGGCCTTCGCGCTCCGCCTGACCGAGACGGGAGAGCGCATTGCAGACATGTCCGTCGACACCTTCTTGCGGGATGCCAAACTCGTACACGCGCTTTCGCGGCTTTCTGCGGATGATCTTGGCGCCTTCACCCGTATCATCGGCAGGCTGCACCATGAACTCGACCGGATAATTACACCCGGAATGCCTGAAACTACTTAACCCCTTTACATAATGCTACTCTTACAAGCCATCGCACGCTGGTAGAGGCCCATGTGCCGCGCTTCGAACAGCCAGTCATTTGGCCGAAGAGTTGCTGCGGGAAGCGCGCCGCCGAGCCGGAGCCAGTTGCAAGCAGGAAGGCAAGTATGAACTCAACCGTAGCACTCCCGCAGGAGCAGGTGCCAGCCGACCGGATCGTGGACGTGGACATGCTGGCTGTGCCGGGTGGCGCCCAGGACGCGCAAAAGGCCTGGCGGGCGCTTGGCAGCAAATATGGGCTGATCTGGACGCCGCGGCAAAAGGGTCACTGGATCGCGACGAACGGAGCGGTGGTTGAGCAGATTTACCGTTCGCCCGATCTGTTTTCCAGCAGCGTGCCGAACCTGCCGCCGGAACCGCTTCCGTTCAAGTTCCGACCTTTGCAACTGGATGGTCACGAACACCGCGTTTTTCGCGCCATCATTGATCCGGCGCTCAGGCCGGCAGCGGTGCAAAGCTACGCCGTGCGCGCGCGGAAACTTGCCATCGACCTGATAGAGGGGTTTTGGCCGACCGGCGAATGCGAGTTCGTGGCCGATTTCGCGCTGGTCATGCCGCTGTCAGTCTTCCTGTGGATGGTGGATTTGCCCATGGAGGACCGGGCCATGCTCCAGCGCTGGGTGCATGCCGCCACGCGCGGCAAGACCCGACAGGCAATCGAAGAAGCCAATATCAGCATGTTCGGTTATGTGTCTCAGCGCCTGGCGGAACGCCGGGCGAAGCCGGGCGACGACATCTTATCTCAGGTGATACGGGCGGAGGTGGATGGCCGTCCACTTTCCGAGGAGGAGCAACTTGGCACCAGCGTGCTGCTTATGGCCGCGGGATTGGATACAGTGGCGGCCATGATGTCCTTCGTGATGCACTATCTCGCGCGGCACCCCGCAGTTCGGCGCTGGATCATGGAAAACCCCAGCCAGGTGTCGGTTGCGACAGAAGAGTTGATGCGCAGGCATGGCGTGGCCAACAACACCCGTACCGCCACTCAGGATGTCGAGATCGATGGAGTCATGGTCCACAAGGGCGAGCATGTTCTGCTTCCCAATTGTGTTCACGGGCTCGATGAAAACCTCTTTCCCAATCCGGAGGAGATCGACTTTGCCCGCAAGCCTGGGCTGACGGGTACGTTCGGTTTTGGCCCCCATCGCTGCGCCGGGGCCAATCTGGCTCGGATGGAAATGCGTATTCTCCTTCAGGAATGGCTGTCGCGCATTCCTGACTTCGAGGTGGATCCCAAATATCCTGTCATTCATCAGACCGCGCAAGTGAACGGCATCGAAATGCTGCCACTAAGGTGGGAGACGGGATCGGGTCGTCGCTCGCGCTGATTTCGCGTACATTGGCCCTTCCTCTCGGGAGTCGGGTCTCCGCCCACGCCGGGGTGGGTTAACTGCTCACATGAAATCGCGACGAAATCCGTCTACGGACGCCGCACCCCACCAAGCCTTGCGCCGGCATAATTGCCTGGCGTGTGCCCCGTGTTCTTCTTGAACATGGCGATGAACGCGCTCGGACTGTCATATCCGAGCTGAAACGCGATGGTGGCGACTGGCGTGCCCGCCTCCAGCGCGCGAACCGCGAGATCCACGTGCAGTTCCTGTCGCCAGGCTGAGAAGGACTTGCCGACTTCCTTCTGGAACAGGCGGCTCAGCGTTCGGTGGCTCGCGCCCACTTGCTTGCCCCATTGCTCTATCGTCAGGCGGCGTTCCGGCTCGGCGAGCAATGCATTGACGAGGCGCAACAATCGGGGGTCTCGCGGAAGGGGCGAGGCGTTTGCGGGTGAACGAGAGGATGCAAGCTCATCGACAAGCACCCCGGCCATGCGGGCTTGCCTGCCTTCGTCTCCTTCATCTTGCGAAGGGCCACCGCTGAACCGCAGAAGCAGTTCCCGCACCAGGGGGTTGATCTGAAACAATTCGGTCCTGTCCGGCAGGTCCGATGACAGGTCAGGATCCAGATACACGCACCCGAATCGCGCGAGCACGCCGGCACGCACGCAGTGCGCGACTCCGCTGGGTATCCAGGTTACGGATCCGGGCGGGACGACCAGATTGCCGGCGTCGGACTCGATCTCCACAAAGCCTGACACCGTATAAAGCAGTTGCGCTTTCGCATGACTGTGCGAGCGGTCGGCGCGGGATTCGTCGGTCCTGACCTGAAATCCCAAAACCGGCCTGGCAATGGTGTCAGGGTAATGCAGATCAAAAGAGTTCGACGTCACGCCATTTCTCCGGGTGCCCGCTCCGTTGCTCCTTCCCTGCAACTTGTTGAGCGACTGCTCACCCAGATTAGGCTTGCACATCATTATTGTCGAGCGCGGTGAGACGCCAATGGCTTCGCGCTCAGGCGTCCAGCGTGATGTCTCCGATCGGAATGGCGCAGCAGGTCAGGCAGTTGCCCTCCTCGACCTCGCGCGCATGGCTGACCGTGCCGGCGATCAAACGAAGAGCGCAGCTTTCGCATTCGCCTGCGCGGCATCCCGCAGCCAGCCGGAAACCCGCCGATTCCGCGGCCGCCAGGATCGAAGGCTGGTCCGGTTGCCAGACGAAGCTCTCGCCGGACGTGGCCAGGGTCACGATGGCCGGCGCGAGGCCAGTCGTGACTGGGGTATGGGCTGTGAAGTGCTCCTGCTGGATCGACTGCGCGTCGACACCTCGTTCGAGCAGGATCTCCCGCGCCGCGCCCATGAAGGGTTCCGAGCCGCATAGGAACGCCCGCGTGCCTGGGGCAACCCCATCGAGCAATGCGGCGAGATTTCGTCCCGAATCCACTTGCCGATAGGCAAAGTTCGGGATGTCGAGAGATCGAAGTTCAGGATCGAAAGCCCTGTCGCGGGTGGCGTAGACCAGCGTGACGGAAGGGGGTGGGTGGCCCACTCCGCCAGCCAGGGCGCGCAAATAGCCGAGAAACGGCGTTATCCCGATTCCACCCGCCAGGAGCAGTACGGGCCGGGTGGCTTCCAGCGGCAGGCGGAACCGCCCCGACGGGACGGTCAACTGCACTTTTTCGCCTTCGCGCATGTTCGCGAATATGTGGTCGGAAAGGCCGCCCGCCCCGGAACGCCGGATTGCCACGGCCAGCGACGTTGCACTTTGCCGCCCCGGCGAGACCAGAGAATAATGGCGTTCGAGTTCGACGCCCGGAATCGAGAAGGCGACATGCTGACCCGGGATGAAGGTCGGCACCCAGTCGCCATGCTCTGGCTCCATCACCAGTTCCACGATGTCGCCCGGATGGTCGCGCCGCGTGACGACGCGGAAATCGCGCTTGCCGTTCCAGTTGCCGCGCGAGCGTTCCTCGTCGCGTTCGACGCGGCACGCTATGCGCCGCAATTCGACCGCGCCGCTGACGGGATCATCGTCGCCGTTGCGCAAAATGCTGTTGAGGTTCGTTCCACTGGTCAGCCGGTCACCGGCATCGGCCTGCTGCCACCAGCCATGTTCGCCCACCAGCACGCCGTCAGCCAGGGTGTCGTCCACCCGCACCTTCATGCTGACGCTGCCGGTGGCGATCACTATCCTTGCCCAGTCGCCGGGCACCAGCGATGCTGCATCTGCCGTCGCTGGCGACATGGCGAGTTCGGGCGCGGGCGCGCGCCTGGCCAGCGAGGGAACATAGCGCAGCGAGGATTGGGTATAGACCCCCCGCTTGGCGGTGGTCAGCAGGAGCGGGAAGGCGGGATCGGCCGGCGGCTGCGTCCACAGCGGAATTGCTGGTTCACCGACATTTGCCAGAAGGCTGGAATGGAATTCGACACGGCGGGATGGCGTGTTGAAACCCTTGACCCGGCCGTCCGCGGCAACGGCGGCGTAGCTCCGGTCGATTTGAGCTACCGGAAGGGTCAGGCCACCCGGATTCTGTTTGAGCGTCGCGAGATCAAGCCCGCTCGGCGCCAGTCGCATCTCCCAGGCTTCATCCATCGAACCGTGCCAGAGCGGATCGGCGAACTGCATTCGCTGCGCGATCTCCCGCAATATGACATAGTCGGGCCGCTGGTCGCCGGTCGGCTCCACCATGGCCGGGCGATACTGCACGTGCAGCGCGCTTTCGGCGTCCAGTTCGAACCCCGGCCGGAGCGAAGCATGTTCCCACGGCAAGGTCACCGGGAGCAGATAGTCCGCACTGTCCGCCATCGGGGTCATGCGCACGTCGCAATGGACCCGGAAGTTGAGGCTGGCGAGCGCGGCTGCGGCGCGCGCCCAATCGGGATAGGACGCCGCGGGATTGGTTCCCAGACTGAACAGCCCGCGCGGGCGATAGGGAATCCCCGTCTCGATCGCCTCGATCGCGTCGCGCGTCACGACATAGCCGAACCGTGGAGGCCCCAGCGGAATCCGCTCGGTGCCCAGCGGATCGGCGCGCGACGCCGCGGCGAAGGGGCGGAGCGGCGGCCCAGGGAACCAGCGGTTGCTGCCCGCGCGATCGACATCGCCGCGCAGGGCGAACAGGCAGGAGATCGCCCGGACCGTCTGGCTCGAAGCGGCGCTTTGCGACAGGCCCGACCAATGCGCCAGCGCTATGCGCGCATCGCTTGAGAGCAGATCATTGAAGCGGGAAATGGCTGCTTCAGACAATCCCGTGGCTTCGGCGGTGGCGGGCAAGGTCCACGGCTGGGCGCACTGCCGCAGCAACTCCAGCGCGCTGTCGCATTCCATGCCTGCAACCGTGCCGCTGAAGAAGAGTTCGGGCGCCAGGTCCGGCGCCGGCGGCTGGTTGGTGTCCACGACGATTGGCCCGGCCTTGGTCATCGCCAGAAATCCATCGGCGTCGATGCCGATGTCCCGGGGAACGACTTTCCGGCCAGTGGCGCGATTCACGAGCAGCGCCGCGTCGGTCCAATCTCTCGCAAAGTCCTTGTCGAAAGTTCCGCTGGCCAGCAGGTGACGGATGCCCCCCAATGCCAGGGCGCCGTCGCTTCCGGGCCTTAGTCCGAGCCAGAGATCGGCGTCGGTGCCGCTGCCCTGCTTTTGCGGGTCGATGACGACCAGCGGCACGCCGGCGGCGCGCGCACTGATCTGCGACGATGCCGCGAGCCAGGTCCGCGCGGGATTATGGCCCCACAGGACGATCGCGTCCGCATGGAGATAGTCCGGAGTTCCCAGCGAGCCGCCCGTCGTCAGCGTCGTACCGAAGTCCTTCTGGAAATTGCAGATCTCCATCGCCGCGACGAAATTCGCCGATCCGTAGGCGCGTACGAAGCCCTCTATCCATTCGAACGAATCGCCGATTGCCGTGCCGCTTGGCGTCGTGCTGGTGAACAGCATGGCGTTCGGCCCATGCGTATCGCGTATCTCCGACAATCGTCGCGCGATATCCGCCAGCGCCTCGTCCCAGGATACGGGCTCCCATCCGGGATCCGGGTCGCCCTTGGGCCGCGTGCGGCGCAGGGGTCGGGTCAGCCTGCCACGGTCGGCCAGGATTTCGGGCGCGGCGCGACCCTTGGCGCACAAGGCGCCGCCGGTCGGATGCTCCGGATCGGGCAGTACTTCCTTGAGCAGCCCATCCCGGGTGACGAAAATGGCGCCGCAGCGGGACCGGCAAAGCGTACAAAATCCACGATGGCGCATTTCGGCCATGGCTTGGCTCCGTTCAAATTCAAAACTGTCCCGAGTTTTCGATTGTAACGATCAACCGAAATTCAACTCACCGGCACCATAATCGCGATGGCCTTTTCAGCCGCGGCGATCGGAAAAGCCGAGTGGACGAGTTCAGCTCAGCCGGCGCGCAAACCTGCCGAGCCTGCAATGATGTTGGGCCGGACACTGCCGGATACGGGTCGTGCTGACATGTCAAAAATCGGCCATTCTATCGCGAAACCTGGCCAAGATTGGCCCCGGTTATTGGTCTCTTTCGGTTCCTTCGCGCATGCGTGCCGCAGGTAGGTGGGGAGGATCGGACGGATATGATGCCGCAGCGCGAGCCGATGGTCCTCAATCCGAACTAAGGTCGGGGGACACTCGTCTCGTCGTAGCGGATGCGGCGCCGGATTGCGGTGTCCCCGTTCCGTGGAGATTCCCGCATGGCAAGCTATCCCTCCATATTTGGAAACTGAACGTCTGACCCATATCAACTTATCATCATCAGGCTGGCATTGCCGCCCGCCGCCGTGGTGTTGATAGAGGTCGATACCTCTTCCAGCAACATATCGAGCGGGTAGGCGAGCAGCTCGCCCGTCTGCGCGGCGTGAACGGAGACGATTGGACCAGCCAAGGCCGCCACCTTCGCCACCAGCCGGTTGACTGCGCTCGCGTCGCCCTCGACCAGTGCCGCGGCGAACGGTTCGTTCGTCCTTGCCGGGAAGCAGGCCGCGACGCTGGCCGGCAGGCCCGTCGGGAGCGGCATGTCCTCCACCGCGCCGCGATTGCCTGTCGCGAGCACGGCGGCCATCTGCTCGAAAAGCCCGGTCCGGGTCGCCGGCGCCATCAGGATCAGGCCGCGCGGGTGCAGGGCATAGAGATTGCGCTCGCCGACCGGGCCGGGAAGGGTGATGGCAAGTCCGAGGGCCGAAGCCTCGCCATAGCGCCGCGCGATGGAGGCGCTCTCCATTTCGCCTTCCGCCTCCAGCCAGTCGGTGAATGCGTGGAGCGGCGTATCAACATGGCCTGCTCGCGCGCTGAACGCGGGCGGTCGCGCGACCAGGCGGCCGAGATAGAGCGGTCCGCCCGCCTTCGGGCCCGTTCCGGACAGGCCGCGGCCGCCGAATGGCTGCACGCCGACAATGGCGCCGATCACGTTGCGGTTCACATAGACATTGCCTGCCTTCACGCGCCCGGTCACATGCGCGATCGTCTCGTCGAGCCGGGTGTGGAGGCCGAAGGTCAGGCCGTAGCCCGTTGCGTTGATGGCGTCGATCAACGTGTCGAGATGTTCCCGCCTGTAGCGGATGACATGCAGGACCGGTCCGAACACCTCCCGCTTCAGTTCGGAAATATCCCTGATCTCGATGATCGTCGGCGCGACGAAGGTACCGTGGACCGCTTCGGCCGGGAGCGCCTGCTGCTCGACGGGTGCGCCCGCCTTCCGCATCGCGGCGATATGCTTCTCTATCGTTTCCCTGGCCTCGGCCGTGATGACGGGGCCGGTATCGACCCTGAGTGCATCGGTGCGGCCGATCCGCAGCTCCTTGAGCGCGCCCTTCAACATGGTCAGGGTGCGATCGGCGACATCCTCCTGCAGGCAGAGGATGCGTAACGCCGAACAGCGCTGGCCGGCGCTGTCGAAGGCGGAGGCGATGACGTCGGCGACGACCTGCTCCGCCAGCGCGGAGGAATCCACGATCATCGCATTCTGGCCGCCTGTCTCGGCGATCAGCGGAACAGGTCGGCCCTGGGCGAGGCGCGTGGAAAGCTGGCGCTGGATCAGGCGGGCGACTTCGGTGGATCCGGTGAACATCACCCCGGCCGTCTCCGGCGCCGCCACCAGCGCCGCGCCGATGGCGCCGTCACCCGGCAGCAGTTGGAGCGCATCGGCGGGAATGCCGGCCTCGTGCAGCAGGCGCACCCCCTCGGCGGCGATCAGCGGCGTTTCCTCGGCCGGCTTGGCCAGGACCGGATTGCCGGCGACGAGCGCGGCGGCGATCTGGCCCGTGAAGATCGCGAGCGGGAAATTCCAGGGGCTGATGCAGACGATCGGGCCGAGAGGCTGCTGGTCGCTCCCGAAGGTCGAGCGGGCCTGAGCGGCATAATAGCGCAGGAAGTCGATCGCCTCGCGCACCTCGGCAATGGCATTGGGCAGCGACTTCCCGGCTTCCCGCACGATCAGCCCAAGCAGGGTCGGCATGCGCGCCTGCATCGCGTTGGCCGCGCGATCGAGTATCTCAGCACGTTGGCCAACCGGCGTCCGGCCCCAGGATGAGCGCGCGGCGGCAGCGACGGCGGCGGTCGCCTGGTCGGGGGATGCCTCGACAACGCGGCCGACCAGATCGCGATGATCCGCCGGATTGAGCACCGGCCGTTCTTGGCCCACCCCATTGGCTGGCGCCGCCTTCCAGGCGAGCGTGGCGCTCTCGCGCAGCGCCCTGCTGAGTGCGGCGAGCGCGGTTTCGTCGCTGAGATCGATACCGTCCGAATTGCGGCGATCCGGATAGAGATTTGCGGGAAGCGCGATTTGATCGTGCCGAGCGCCCGGGTGCGGCATTGCGCGCACCTGGTCGGCCGGGTCGATCACCATCTCGTCGATCGGCACCGCCGGGTTCGCGATGCGGTTGACGAAGGAGGAATTGGCGCCGTTCTCCAGAAGCCGGCGCACGAGATAGGCGAGCAAGGTCTCATGCGTACCCACCGGCGCATAGATGCGGCAGGGCCGATCGAGCTTCGACCGGCCGACCACCTGCTCGTAGAGGGGCTCCCCCATGCCGTGCAGACACTGGAATTCATATCGCCCCACCGCGAAATCCGGCCCGGCGAGATGATAGATGGTGGCCAGCGTCTGCGCATTGTGGGTCGCGAACTGCGGGAACACCGCGTCGGGGGCGGCAAGGAGCTTGCGCGCGCACGCGATATAGGCGACGTCGGTGTGGACCTTCCGCGTGTAGACAGGGAAGTCGGCCAGTCCGTCCACCTGCGCGCGCTTGATCTCGGCGTCCCAATAGGCGCCCTTCACCAGCCGCACCATTATCCGCCGCTTCGCCCGGCGCGCGAGATCGACGATCCAGTCGATCACGAAGGGGCAGCGCTTGCCATAGCCTTGAACCACGAAGCCTAGTCCGTCCCAGTCGGCAAGCTTGGCGTCGAGCGCCAGGTCCTCCAGCAGGTCGAGCGACAGTTCGAGCCGGTCGGCCTCCTCAGCATCGATATTGAACCCGATATCATAGTCCCTGGCGAGTAGCGCGAGCGCGCGCACGCGCGGCAACAGTTCGCCCATCACGCGATCGGCCTGGGCACGGACATAACGGGGGTGGAGGGCCGACAGCTTGATGGAGATGCCGGGCCCCGCATAGACGCCGCGCCCGTTCGACGCCCTGCCGATCGCATGGATCGCGCGTTCATAATCACCATGGTAACGCTCTGCGTCGGCCATTGTGGTGGCAGCCTCGCCGAGCATGTCGTAACTGTAGCGAAAGCCCCTCGCCTCCAGCTCGCGCGCGCGCTTCAACGCCTCGCCGATCGTCTCGCCGGTAACGAACTGCTCGCCCATCATGCGCATCGCGAGATCGACGCCGCGGCGGATCACGGGCTCACCGGCGCGCGCCACCAACCGGGCCAGCGCCGCACCCAGGCCGCGATCGTCCACGCTGCCGACCAGCTTGCCGGTGACGACCAGGCCCCAGGTCGCGGCATTGACGAACATCGATTTGCCACCACCCAGATGCGAACCCCAATCGCCCTCCGCGATCTTGTCGCGGATCAGCGCATCGCGGGTTGCCGCGTCGGGAATCCGCAACAGCGCCTCGGCAAGGCACATGAGCGCCACGCCTTCCTCGCTCGACAGGGAATATTCCTGGATCAGCCCCTCGACGCCGGTCCCCTTGTGGTTGGCGCGAAGCGTTGCGACCAGATTATGGGCGGTGTCGTGGATGGCGAGTTTCGTCGCGTCATCCAGCGTCGCTGCAGCGAGCAAGGGCGCCACGCATTCCGCCTCATCGCGCCGGTAAGCAGCGGTGATATGCTTGCGGAGCACGGTCTGCTCTCGAATGGCGGGGGCGAAAGCGGCGAATGGAGTCTGCTCTGTCATGCTGGCAATATAGCAACCAACGGTTTGTCGATCCGACCGAAATATTGTGAAACTTCTGGTGATTTGACTTATGATGGTCAGATCAGGAGGAAATAGTGACAAGAAACAGCGGATCGGAAGTCGAAATGGATGGGTTCGATCATAAGATCGTCGCCGTTCTGATGGAGGACGGCCGCATCAGCGTGACCGATCTCGCCCAGCGCGTCGGTCTCTCCAAGACACCTTGCCAGGTTCGGATGCGCAGATTGATCGACTCCGGCGTGATCAAGGGCTTTCATGCTGCCCTGGATCCGGCAAAGATGGGGCTGGACCATGTCGCCTTCACCGAAGTGAAACTGTCGGACACGCGGGAAGATGCTCTGAGCGAATTCAATGCTGCTGTGCGCCGCATTCCCGAGGTGGAGGAATGCCATATGATCGCGAGCAGTTTCGACTATCTGTTGAAAGTCCGCACCGCCGACATCCGCCGCTACCGCTTCGTGCTTGGCGAAAAGATATCGAGCCTTCCGCATGTCGCCAGCACCTCGACTTTCGTCGCGATGGAAACGGTGAAGGACCGTTAGGCGCTGTTTCGCGCAGTGACATATTGCGCTGGCAGGTCGATGGCATTGCCGGGCCGTATCCCTGGCTGAAAGCCTGTCGGATGCATCGCAGCCCGTCGCCTTTTCCGACAACATGAGCGATCGGTAAATCCATGGCGCGTCAGTCGCTTTGAAATTTGCCTTGAAACGATCCGTGTGATCGGAAGGATGATTTCCCCAATATTGTGATCAACTATAATGTTTGCGTGCAACAAAATCTATAAATGTAGATCTAATGGATGCATTATAATTGAATTTATAATGGAAAATTCGAGATATATACTCACCATATATTGTATCATTAAGAGTAATATACATTTATATCCAAAGATATATATTTAATATTATAGTCAATTTTTGTGACAAGATCATATTTTATTAACCCACATTATTTAAATTCCTGCCTCGGTCCGGAGCAATGCTTCTCGAAAGGGATATGGGAATGTTGGGCGGAGCAGTGGGGCGTTTGCTGCGTGACAGGACGGGCAATGTCCTGATGATGGCTGCGGCCTCCATGCCTATATTCATCGGGGCGGCGGGACTGGCCACCGATACGGTGCAATGGACCCTGTGGAAGCGGCAGATCCAGCGTCAGGCGGACAGCGCCGCGCTCGCTGGCGCTTATGCGGTGGCGCAGGGCTTCAGCGCCTCCGACAGCGCGACATCGGATATCAACCGCATGTCGCTCGTCACACTGACGCAGACGCCCACGATCGAAAATGCTCCCACGACAGGTGCTTATGCCGGCAACAACAAGGCTGTGCGGGTGGTGCTGCAAACATGGGCCGAACTGCCCTTTTCGAAGATATTGGGGGTGAAGGCGCCGGTCATCTATGGCGAAGCGACCGCGGCCGTGGTGGGCAGCGGCGACTATTGCGTCGTTGCGCTGGAAAAGACGAGCACGGTCGGCATCACGCTTCAGGGCAGTGCCACGGTCAATCTGGGCTGCGGCATCGCCACCAACTCGCGGGCATCCAACGCGGTCTATGCAGGCGGCAGCAGCGTTGTGACGGCAACGCCCGTGGCGGCGGTGGGCGGGCTCTCATCCAGTTCCAACTATGTCTCCCCGACCACCCTGCTGCCCTACAGCCTGCCCGTACAGGATCCCTATGCTGGATTACCCACACCCACTGCGGTGGAGCTGACGGGTTGCAAGAATTATAATGACAAACCCGGCGACACGACTTCCATCACGGCTGGCTGCTACAAGAATTTCGACGTCAAGGGCACGCTCAACCTGGCGCCCGGCGTATATTATATCGACGGCGGCACCTTCAACGCCGGTTCGCAGGCGGTCATCAACGGTACGGATGTCACCATCATCCTGACCAGCAGCAACGCGGTGACCAACCCCAGTTCCATCGCGACGGTCAATATCAACGGCGGCGCGACGCTCAACCTGAAGGCGCCGACGGACACCACCAACCCCTATCATGGCGTCCTCTTCTACCAGGATCGGCGCGCAGTGGATTCTGGAACCAACACCATCAACGGCAATGCGAGTTCGGTACTGCAGGGCGCCTTCTATTTCCCCGGCCAGGCCCTGTCCTTCAGCGGCACGTCGGGAATGACCACTGACTGCGTGAAGATGGTGAGCAAGCGGGTGACCTTCATCGGCAACAGCAATATCGTCAATCAATGCACCAACAAGGGCGTCGACAAGATCACCGCCACGCTGGTGAGGCTGGTGGGATGATGATGCGCCTGATTTCGGATCGAGCCGGGAACAGCACCATCGAACTGGCGATCATCATGCCGGTCCTGGTGCTGCTGACCTGCCTGGCGGGGGATGTCGCCATGGCGTTCAAGGCGAAGATCGGGCTTCAGCGCGCGGCGGAGCGCACGGCGCAACTGGCGGCGGCGGGCGGCTACACCAACGATACCACAAGGACGCAGGCGGCCTATAACAATCTGGCCGCCGACGCGGCGGCGGCGGCGGGCGTTTCGACCAGCAACGTCACCATCACGCCTACGCTGCTCTGCGACGCCACCGTCCAGACCGCCAGTCCCGAAGTGCCATGCCCCGATGGTCAGCAGACCAAGCGCTATGTCGCGATCAACATTTCGGGAAGCTACACGCCGATGTTCGCCCAACTCGCGCCCAACAGCCGATGGTCGTCGCAGGGAATCGCGCTCACCGGCTCCGCATCGGTGCGGCTGCAATGATCCGGCTGGTACGCGACGAGCGGGGGGCCGCGGCGATCGAATTCGTCCTTGCCGTGCCGCCTTTCATCATTCTGCTTATGGGTGCGCTGCAAATGGGCATCATCGCCTGCGCGCGCACTGGCCTGCAACATGCGGTGGATGAAGGTGCCCGCTATGCCAGCATCTATCCCACGCCCTCCGATGCCGCCATCATCGCCAAGGTCAATGCGCGCGAATTCGGTCTGGACCCGGCCTATACCAACGATCCGACGATTACCCACGGCACGCAATATGGCCTGCCCTATACCGAAATCACCATGACCTATTCCCGGCCGCTGAACTTCATTGTGTATCAGACGCCGGCCTTGTCGATCAGCTATACCCGCCGGTCCTATTAACCTCAACTGGACCCGGATACCGGACGTGTTGTCGCACCCTGCTTCTGCTTGACAAGGGGGCTGTGCAGGGGGAGCCATCCCGCTCCCCCTGCACAGAATGTCCATCATCCGCATGAAACTGCCGCGCTTCTTTTCCTCGTCCGCCTGCGACATGGCCATCGACCTGGGCACCGTCAACACGGTCATCTATGTGCGTGACCGGGGCATCGTGCTCAACGAGCCCTCGGTCATTGCGATCGAGACGCGCGACGGCATCCGCAAGGTGAAGGTCGTCGGCAACGAAGCCAAGCTGATGATGGGCAAGACCCCCAATGGCATCCAGGCGATCCGCCCGCTGCGCGATGGCGTGATCGCGGACATCGACGTTGCGGAGCAGATGATCAAGCATTTCATGGACAAGGCGCTGGACGGCCACAGCCGCTTCGGCCGCCGCCATGAAGTGGTGATCTGCGTGCCGACAGGCTCCACCATGGTGGAGCGGCGTGCGCTGCGCGACGCGGCCTCCAATGCAGGCGCCTATCGCGTTCAGCTGATCGAGGAACCCATGGCCGCTGCGATCGGCGCCGGACTGCCCGTCACCGAACCGCGCGGGGCGATGGTGGTCGATATTGGCGGGGGAACGACGGAGGTGGCGGTCCTCTCCCTCAACGGCATCGCCTATAGCAACAGCGCGCGCGTCGGCGGCGATCGGCTGGACGACGCAATCGCCTCCCACATCCGCCGCACCCACAATCTGATGATCGGCGAAGCCACGTCGGAACGGGTGAAATGCGCGCTCGGCGCCGCCACCCCGCCGGAGGGCGAGGGCCGCCGCATGGTGGTGAAGGGCCGCGACCTGGTGAACGGCCGCCCGTCCGAAATGTCCATCAGCGAGGCGGAGATCGCCGATGCCCTGTCGGAGCCGGTGGGCCAGATCAAGATGGCGGTGATGACCGCGCTGGAACAGACCGCGCCGGAACTGTCCGCCGACATCATCGAGGAAGGCATCACGCTCACCGGCGGCGGCGCGCTGCTCCAGCGTCTGGACGAGGCGCTTTCCGACGCGACCGGCCTGCCCGTCACGGTCGCCGAAAAGCCCCTGATCTGCGTCGCCATGGGAGCAGGTCGCGCTCTGGAAGACCGCGCCTATGACGGCGTGCTGACCGGCTCCTGACGACGCCGCCTGGACGATGGGGAAGGGAGTATCCCCCCACAACTGGCCGCGCCAGTGAAGGCTGGATCTCAGGGGAGGGTGCTTCTTTTGACACGCGATTTCGGCCGTCGCGGGAACGGCTGATTTGGGTGGGAAGCGGACTGACGGCATACGGCTAGAGCATTTTCGGGTTGCGCCGAGTCATATGTTTTGATTCGAAGGTGTCGGTTAATCGGCGAGGCTGAGATGACGGCTTTTTGCAAGCCAGAGAATCTGTGTTGTCTGGGGCGTAAGGTGGGGTTTACCACTTTAACGATATAGTCCCCGGCATATTTTCCTAGGACAAGCATATGTCAGCATTTCCCAAGGCACTCCAAGCTATATTGATATTAGAGGGACTGGCAGTGGCCTTCGTGCTTGCTGGAATTTTGATATTTATCCCGGCAACACCTAAAGGTTTTAGCGATCCCTTATCGTCGATTGCTCTGTTTGGAGGGTTCGCCTTCCTCGGGTGGCTCGTGTTTTGTTACCGAGCCTTAGGCGCAGAAATTCCATCTAGAGGAATGGTGTGGGCAGGATTTTTGTCATGCTTTCCCATGGTCCTATATCTTTTTTGGCAATTCATGGGCGCTTCGTGGCTGTATCGGCCGTAGTCGCGAGCTACTAGCGAAGACCGAAGCGCCTGAATGATCGTAGATCGCCAAACGACCACTTTTGCCATGACAGCACGTACCGATAATCAGGCGATTGTCGTCTGCGTCCGCTTCCGAGCATCAGATATTGCCGAATGAGTGACCCGCTATGGTCGCTTCCAGACCGTCCCCCTAACATCCCGGCCCGGACGGCATGGCTCCATCAGCATCATGTGACCCAGCAGCAACAGGTCCCTCAAAAAACATCCTATTTCCTGAACAGGCGTGAAATCGCTCTGTCCTATTCCGCGTTCGCGGTTCTATCCCGCGCTCCTCTTTGAAACGTCAGGCATATCGCGCTCACACGCATACGCGCGCCCCGGCACGCGCGCGCATATGGTGTGAACTTCGACGAAAAATGGCGGAATTCTACGGGTCGCGGGAGCGTTGCTCTACGCGGCCCTTCCATAGGCGGTGACAGTCTCCACCTCGGCCTTGTCGCCCAGCACGACGCCGACGCGCTGGTGCAGGCCGGTGGGCGTCACCTCCATGATCCGCTGATGGCCGTCGCTGGCGGCCCCGCCCGCCTGCTCGATCAGGAAGGACATCGGATTCGCCTCATACATCAGCCGCAGCCGGGCCTTGCCCGATTGGCGGTGATCGGCGGGATACAGGAAGATGCCGCCGCGCTTCAGGATACGGTGGACGTCGGCCACCATCGAGGCGGTCCAGCGCATGTTGTAGTCCTTGCCCAGCGGCCCTTCCGTGCCCTGGATCCGCTCCTCTACATAGCGCGCGATGCCGGGCGACCATTGCCGCCGCCGCGCGATGTTGATGGCGAATTCGGCATTGCCCTGCGGCATCTGCATCGGGCCGTCGGTCATCCGCCAGGACCCGATTTCCCGATCGAGCGTGAATTCAAAGACGCCCGTGCCGATGGTCAGCACCAGCAGCGTCTGCGGCCCGTAGATCGCATAGCCGGCCGCCACCTGCTGCGTGCCGGGCTGGAGGAAATCCTGCTCGATCACCTCGCGACCGGAACATTCCTCCGGCGCCTTGAGCACGGAGAAGATGGTGCCCACGCTCAGGTCGACGTCGATATTGCTGGACCCGTCGATCGGATCGAACAGCAGCAGATATTCCCCCTTCGGATAGCGGTTGGGGATGCGATGGAGCGTCTCCATCTCCTCCGAAGCCATTGCGGCCAGATGTCCGCCCCATTCATTGGCGTCCAGCAGCAGTTCATTGGCGATGACGTCCAGCTTCTTCTGCACCTCGCCCTGCACATTCTCGCTGCCCAGGCTGCCCAGCACTTCGCCCAGCGCGCCCTTGGACACGCTATGGCTGATCGTCTTGCAGGTGCGCGCGACGGTTTCGATCAGCAGGCGCAATTGCGGCGGGATGGCGTTCGCCTGGCGCTGCTGCTCGATCAGGAAGCGGGTGAGGGTTACAGACTGCATAGGGCGGGTTACTCGCTCAAGAAAATATGGCGCGCGGACGCTCGCCATGCATGGGACCAGCGATGCCGTAGCGGTCCCGCGCGCATCGGCAAAGCGCCAATTCGTGGTACTCCCGGGACGCGGGACGATCCGTTCACGGTTCCAGACTGGCCGCCACGCCGGTCCATGTGCGAACAGCGCGGCCTCGCGCAGCTGTTCCGGTGTCGGGCGGATGCCGGTGTAGAGCATGAATTGCTCGATCGCGTGCAGCACGATGACTTCGCCGCCGGGAATGATCGCCTTTCCTGCCGCCCGGGCATTGCTCACCAGGCAGGAGGATTGCAAGGCTCCGGTCGCGGCCATGGCGTAGGCCCAGGCGGGCTAAAGGTCGTCGGAGGCGCAGGCGGTCGAAGGAGGGTATGGCGCAACAGTTGGCGAGACGGGGCCCGCAGCCTCCGGTGCTGCATCAGAGGCCGGGCAGATGGCGGCATCCGGCCACGTGCCGAATCTCCAAATTACCGTTTGCATCTTGCGGGGCCTTGTGAGGATTGCCATGCCCTTAGGCACGGCAATCCCCATATGGTTCACCTGGCCCTGGCAGCGGTGACGATGATCTCGACCTTGTAGTCGGGGCTGGCGAGCTTTGCCTCGCCCGTGGCGCGGGCGGGTGCCTCGGCATCGGCGATCCATGCGTCCCACACCGCGTTCATCTCGGCAAAATCATTCATGTCGGCAAGCCAGATCTGCGCCATCAGCATATGATTCTTGCTGCTGCCCGTCTGTTCGAGCAGCGCGTCGATCTCTGCCAGCACGGCGCGGGTCTGGGCGGTGACGTTCTCGCCGGGCGAGCCGATCTGCCCTGCCAGATAGATGGTGTCGCCATGAATGACGGCTTCGCTCATGCGCGGGCCGCGGCCGATGCGGGAGATGGTCATGCAGGAAGGTTCCTTATTCTGGTTATGAATAGCGGCTGATTGCAAGATCTGCGGTCTCGATCCGGGGCTCGCGCCCGCCGATGATGTCCGCGATCACATGCCCCGACCCGCATGCCATGGTCCAACCCAATGTGCCATGGCCGGTGTTGAGGAAGAGGTTGGGGATTTTGGTGGCGCCGATCACCGGCGTGCTGTCCGGCGTCATCGGACGGAGTCCGGACCAGAAGCTGGCGCGGCCCAGATCGCCTGCGCCCGGGAACAGCGAACCCACCGAATATTCCAGCGTATCCCGCCGCGCCCTGGGCAGTCCTTTGGAATAGCCCGACAGTTCCGCCATGCCGCCCACCCGGATACGGTCGCCCAGCCGCGTGATCGCGACCTTGTAGCTTTCATCCAGCAGCGTTGATACCGGCGCCCGCGCTTCATCGACGATCGGGACGGTGATCGAATATCCCTTCACCGGATAGACCGGTAGCCTGATTCCCAAAGGCGCCAGCAACAGGGGAGAATAGCTGCCCATGGCGACCAGATAGGCATCGGCCCGGACGGGGCCGCTATCGGTCTCGACATGGCTGACCTTACCGTTCGTGACGGCGATCCGGCCGATGGTGCGTCCGTTGAGGAAGGTCACGCCCTTCGCCTTCGCCATCTCCGCCAGCGCATTGGTGAATTTGAAGCAGTCGCCGGTTTCGTCATTGGGGAGCCTCAGGCCCCCGGCAAGAGGCACGCCGCTGCCCGCCAGGCCCGGTTCCGCCGCGATGCATCCTGCTGCGTCGAGCACTTCGAAGGGCACGCCGTCCGCCTGCAGAACAGCGATGTCCTTGGCGATGCCGTCGAGTTGTTTTTGTTCGCGGAAAAGCTGCAAGGTGCCCTGCGACCGTTCGTCATAGGAAATGCCGGTTTCGCGCCGCAGGTCGATCAGCCGGTCACGGCTATATTCGGCCAGCCGCACCATCCGGCTCTTGTTGATCGCATAGGCGCGTTCGTTGCAATTGCCCAACATCGCCGCCATCCAGCGCAGCATGGCCATGTCCATCTGGGGCCGCAGGATCAAAGGGGCGTGCTTCATGAACAGCCAGCGCAGTGCCTTCATCGGTATCCCCGGCGCCGCCCAGGGTGAGGCATAGCCGGGCGAAATCTCGCCGGCATTGGCGAAGCTGGTCTCCAACGCCGGGCCGTCCTGACGGTCGATCACCGTCACTTCATGCCCTGCCTGCGACAGATACCAGGCAGAGGTGACGCCGATGACGCCGCTCCCCAGAATGGCGATCTTCATGCCTTCATGCTCCGCTGGTGCCGGATCGTCGCCGCGCCCAGGATGGTGCGGTGATAGCGATGTCCGAGCTGTGTCAGGATTTCATAGGCGATGGTGCCGGCGTCGGCCGCCACCTGATCCACCGTTTGATGGGGCCCCAGCAGTTCAGCTGGCGCACCCGGATAAAGGAGGGCGTCGGGCACGTCGGTCACGTCCAGCGTGATGCTGTCCATCGACACCCGTCCCACGATCGGCGCGCGATGGCCGCCAATATAGGCCGAGCCCCTGTTGCTGAGATGGCGCGGCCAGCCATCGGCATAGCCCACCGCAATCGTGGCGATGCGCGTCGCCCGCTCGCAAACATGGGTCAGGCCATAGCCCACGGCCGCGCCGGCCGGAACGGTCCGCAACTGGATGATCCCGGCATTCAGCGAGACGACCGGTTGCATTATCGGGCCATCGCCCTGGGGCGCCCCGCCATAAAGGGCGATGCCGGCACGCACCATGTCGAAATGCCTCGCATGCAGGAAGCTGCCGCCGCTATTGTCCAGCGAGCGGGGCACATCCGGGAAATCCTTGCTGAATGTCTCGAAACTTTGGCGCTGTTTGTTGTTGGAAGGGGCATCGGGATCGTCGGCGCAGGCCAGGTGGCTCATCAGCAGGCGGAGGTCGATGCCCGCCAGCCGTTCCGGCTCCGCGCGCAGGATGGCGACCTCCTCTGGGGGCAGGCCGAGCCGCGACATGCCGCTGTCGGCCTGCAACGCTGCGGGCAAGCGTCGATTCAGGGTCCGGGCCATTTCCGACCAGCGCGCGATCTGATCGAGCGAGTTCAGAACCGGAATGGCGCCGATGGCCGCGCAATCGCTTTCCATGCCGGGCTGCAGCCCGTTGAGGATGAACAGGGCGGTGCCGTTGTCCAGCATGGTCCGGAGCGCCATGGCTTCGCCGAGATGCGCGACGAAGAAGTGACGGCATCCCACCTCTTGCAGACTGCACGCAACGATGTCCGCACCCAGGCCGTAGCCATTCGCCTTGACCACGCCGGCAACGGCGGCGGGGGCTACCTGCCGTTGGATCATCCGGTAATTCTCGACCAGCGCGTCGAGATCGATGCGGAGCACGGCTGCGGCGGTATCGATGGACGGCATATCCTTCCCCCTTCAAGGGGAAAGTAGCGTGCCTCCTTGCGAAAATGCTCTCAAATGACAGAAGGATCGTCTAATAAGAGCAAATATTTCGAAGGTTATTCGTAGGAAATGCAATAAAATGTCAGAATCGCTGGACGCCATCGACCGATCGATCATCCGCCTGCTCAGGCTGAATGCACGGCGGCCCAATTCGGAAATCGCGGCGGAGGTCGGTCTTTCGCCTTCGGCCTGTCACCGGCGTATCCGGATGTTGGAGGATGCCGGCGTGATCCGCGGCTATACTATCGTGACGACGCCTATGGAAAAGGAAGGCCGCGCCGTCGATGTGCTGGTGCAGGTGACGCTCGATCGGCAGACGGAGGATTATCTTGCGCGCTTCGAGCATGCCGTGCGGCAATGCCCGGAAATCCGGGAATGTTTCCTGATGACCGGTGGCGTCGATTATTGGCTTCGAGTGGAAACGGAGAGCGTGGCGGCCTATGAGGCGATCCATAGCGAAATCCTCTCCCGCATGCCCGGCGTCACCCGGATCAACAGCAGCATCGCGATGCGCGATGCGCTGCGGCCCAGGAAAGCGGCACGGCGATGACGGGCACGACGCCGCGCCTGGCGTGCATAGGGGGAAGCGCGGCTGAACGACATTCGAACGGTGCGAGCTAGACCCGTCTGGCAATGGCGCCCGCCGCCCATCCCATGCCGACCGCCAGCATGATCGCCGCCAGCCCATAGGCGAAGGGCCATTGTTCGGCCGCGACGGCCATGAACCGCTCGAACCCCGACTTTCGGACGGTGATGTCGCGCACGGCGGCGGCCACCACGCGGCCGTCCTGCACGAGGAAGGTTTCCGCCGTGTAATCGCCGACGATTACCCGGGCCGAAAGCGGCAGTCGCGCCCGGTATAACACGCCGTCCGTGATCTCCACCGTTCCGGGGCGCTCGACATAGAGACCGGCCCTTTCCCTGAGGTCGATCAAACCCTTCTGGAACCGATCCAGCTCCGCGCTTTCATTGAGCGAAGAGGGCGAAAGCTGGAGCTTGTCCACGCCCATTTCATAGATCGCCGCCGTCCGTTCATCGACCATCCTGTCGATCGGGCGGGACGATGCGATGGCATAGAAGCTGGGAGCGGAGCGGAAACGCGCGCTGTCGGCGTTGATCCAAATGCCGGCGACCTTCTGCTTTTCGCGCATCGTGATCGATTGATCTGGCCCCTTCAGCACGACCATGATGTCCGGCGGCTTGCTGGGCCGACGCCCGTCGGGATAGACGATCGCGCCGAACAGCAGCAGGTCCGCACCCGTGAAACTATATTGTATTTCCACCTCGCGCTGGGACACGTCGGGCACGAGCATCGGTTCGTCCGCCGCCGTCAACAGCAGCAGGGCGGGGAGAAGGGCCAGAAGCGCCCGGCGCCTCACCGCAGCTCCACCGTATAGATTTCGTCCGGTCGGAACCCCAGGCCCAGCGCCATCCGCGCCGCCACCAGCAGCACGATGGCGGCAAGCAGGATGCGCAGATATTCCGGCCGGATCGTCATCGAGATGCGCGTTCCGACCTGCGCGCCGGTCACGCTGCCGATCAGCAGCAGCAGGGCCAGGACAAGGTCAACCGCATGCGTGGTCATGGCGTGCATCATCGTCGTCGCCATGGTCACGAACAATATCTGGAACAGCGACGTGCCAACCACGGACTGGGTCGTCATCCCCAGCAGGTAGAGCATCGCCGGAACCAGGATGAACCCGCCGCCGACGCCGAGCAACATGGTGAGTATGCCGGTCGCCATGCCCAGCAGCAGTGGCGCCAGCGGCGAAATATACAGCCCGGACCGATAGAAGCGCCACCGCATCGGCAAGGCCGCGACCAGCGGATGGTGCCGCCTTTTGCGCGCCTGGATCTTCCTGCCGGTCTTCAGCGCTATCAGCGCCTGTATCGATTCCTTTGCCATCAACGATCCGATGCCGCCCAGCATCAGCACGTAAAGAATGCCGATTACCGTATCGATCTGTCCTATGGCCTGCAGCAGACGGAAGATCAGCACGCCCAGGCCCGCGCCCACCACGCCGCCGGCGATCAGCACGCCGCCCATGCGGAAGTCGACCGTGCCGCGCGACATATGGGTGAAGACACCGGATACGCTGGCGCCTGTCACCTGGCTGGCCGCCGAAGCCGCGGCGACGGTCGGAGGAATGCCGTAGAAGATCAACAAAGGCGTGGTCAGGAATCCGCCGCCCACCCCGAACATGCCGGAAAGCAGGCCCACCACGCCGCCCAGGGCAATGATGACCAGCGCATTCACCGACAGGTTGGCGATGGGCAGATAGAGATCCATGCAATCCCTGGGTTAAGCCCAATATGCGGAGAGATAAAGGCGCTCCGCCTTAAAAATCAGCCCCAAGCGTTACTGCCGGGCCGGAAGCCGGCGCGGCACGCCCCGCGATCCGTTCCCGCCATTCGACGCTCAGCCTGGCGCCGACAGGCTTTATGGGCAGGCGGATCTGAAGTTCCGGGCCGATGTCCAGTCGCTCCACCTGCGGCTGCGCCCCGCCGGAAAGGCTTGCGCCAAGCCGCACGGGCGCGTTGCCGAGCGGCGACAGCAGCGAGATCTTGCCGTCCACGAACAGGTCGCGTGACCGGAAACCGACCATGCCGCTCTGCGCATAGGCTTCGACTTCCAGGGACGGCGCGACCCGCGTCGGGCCGAAACCGCCGACCGCCAGCACGGCATTGGCGTTGCGCCCGCCCTGGCCCAGGGCAAACCGTCGTTCAGCGGCGAAGCTGACGGGGACGGTGCGCGCTGGCTGCCATGCCAAGCCCAGCGCGCCTTCGGGAGAGACCGGCTTGTTCAATGCAGCACTGGCGCGAGCATAAGCGGTCGCTCGGCTGGAGGCGCGCGGGGTCAGGTCGAAATCGAGGCGGAAACCCGCCTGTGATCCGCCCAGCCGTCCGCCGGTCGCGGCATCGGCGCGGGGGGCACTGCCGTCGCGCCACAGCAGCCAGGCACTGCCATGCCAACGGCTGGTGCCAGCGGCTGGCGGGTAGGCCAGGGGCAAGGCAGGTGAAGGGTTGATCGATGGAGCGGCTTCCATGACCTTGCCCGAAACCTCCTCGGTCGACGCCGCTTCCTTTGTAGCGGGTGCGGCGGGTGCCAAGGCTGCTTTGATCCTTGTTGCTCTGGCCCATGGTGACGATGCCATGAGCGCCAGTCCCGGCGCTGCGGCGGCAGATGTCAGCCTTTGCGGCGGCCCGCTCTGCCGAACTGGCGGACCATGCCCTTCGGCTGTGATTCCTACGTTGGTCGCATAAGTCGTAGGACGGAATGGACCCTCACCGGTACCGCCCATTGCGCCGCCGAGAAGGTCGAAGCCGGTCCCCGCCAGACGGATGGTGACCCAACCGGCTATAACAAGCGTGAAGAAGCGGACCGGGCGTCCGCTGGCCGCCTTGTTCATGCCTGGGATTCCAGATCCGGAAAACGATGCTGTGTCTTGTCCCAGGTCAGCGGCCTGCCGATGAGCGACCGAAGATAGAGGAGCATGGCCCGTCTGGCGGCCATCATGGCAATGATATTGGCGATCAGCGTGCGCGGTATGGCGCCCAGTCCGAAAACCCATCCATAAGCCATGCCGGAAAAAATCGCCCGCATCGCCATTCGCCAGCTCATGAACCCGAAATTGATCCACAAGAGGACTTCGATGACGGGGGAGATCCTGGCGAAGGCGACGTCGCTGAACAGGCCCGCGACGAGCAGCACGCCCCAGAGCAGCAGGGCGAGATAGGCGGTAAACAGGACGAAGGCGGAAAGGGCGGCGGCGCGGTCCCGCATGCGCATCCACCATTCGGCAGGGCCGCCCTGCCAGCCCATGCGGTCCCAGCCAGCAAGTGAGATGCCGACCATCCAGCGCGCCTTCTGCTTGACGGCTGCCTTCAGATTGTCGGGAAAATATTCCCTGGTGGCGACGAGATCGCCATTTCCGTCGCGCATACGTACGAAGATGCCCCGTCCGCCCATGTTGCTGATGCGCAGGCCGACCTCATAATCCTCCGTTAGCGATTCCGGATCAAATGGTCCGCCGGTGCCGGCATTCGCCAGCCGCTCCAGCATCTGCCGTTCAAATGCGCACGCTACGCCAGCCGAGGGCATGGAGGCGCCCATGGCTTCACGCACGGTCAGGAACTTGCCGTGGCTCTCCGCAAATTCATCGCAATAATGATTGGCGATAAGCTTCGACCACCAGCCGCCATTGCCGGGCAGGGGCAGGACCGGAAGCTGAACGAGCTGGAACCGGTCCGTCATCACGTCGAATAGTCGGATTTCATCGCGGTGAACCACGTCTTCCGCGTCATGCAGGGCGATCGCCTTGAAGCGCGATCCGGTACGTCTTTCTTCCTGAAGCATGGCGCGCCAGACACGGTTCAGGCAATCGGCCTTCGTGGTCGGCCCGTCGCGTTCGTTGATGCACAGGATCAGCCGCTCTTCGCCAGAAGCAAGGGGGGTCAGTATATCCAGGGTGGCTCGATCATTGGGATAAATGCCGACAAAGATGCGGTAGTCCTGATTACCCCAGCGGTTCAGCGCATTGCGCAACATCCGGCCGATCACATCGGCCTCCTGCCAGGCGGGAATGAAGATGGCGATGCGGCCCGGCTGCCGCGAAGCCGGCAGGGTCGCCGTCGTCATTCGCTCGTGGCGCGAATAGACAACCAGCTTGCGCCACAGCCGACGACACAGGAACACGGAGTCTATAATGAAATCATCGATCCCGCCAATCGCCAGTCCCACAACCGCGAACAGCAGAATTTCATGATGAACCCTCGCCAGAATAACGAAGATGGACTCCCCCACGGAATGCGGCTCCCTGTATTCCCCGGACGCGCTATGGCAGCAAAGAATTGATTCTCAAACATTTATTGGTTGCGACATCGGAATGAACATCGATCTTCAGCCCTCTTCCAGCCCACTCCCACAGGAGCAAGCAGCATGATCAATCGGCGCTCCTCGGCGCTGCGCGATTTTGTGAAAAGCGAAGCGGGGCGGGCGGCCGCCTCCTGCTGATGGGGGCTGTCGCCCTGGCCATGCTGTTCGCCAATTTGCCGGGGCCTGCGGGGCATCTCCATCATGCCTTTGTTCATGCGGAGGCCGGGCCGGAATTGAAGCGCGGTCTGGGCAAGCAGATCGGCATCTTCGGCAGCATTCTCGCTGGCTTGCGGCTTTCGGCCGTGACGGGATATCTTGTCCTGCGACGTGCCAAATACCGCTGAAGATCCTGATTTACTCGTCCAGCCGCCTTTCCCATGCGTCGGACGGAATCGTATAGCTACTGGGCCGGTGTTATCCTGACGCTGCCGCAGAGCGAATCGCACTTGATGCGAACTCCAGCCAATCTTTTCAACGATCAGGTAGGAGGGTGAATATGAATAGGGAGATGGATGTAAATTATCTGCTGCACAGGCAGCAGGTCGCCTTGATCCGTGCGCAGATGAGCCGGTCGGCGAAGGGCCGGGAAGCCTATGAGGGTCTTGCGCGCGGCTATACGGATCAGATCGATGCCTACAGGCGTCAGAATGAAAATCTGGTCGATCTGACCCATTAAGCGTCCCCGCATTTCCCCACGATACTCTGGTCGTGACGACCCCTCTGTCAAAGCCGGTTGATCAGTCGCGCTATCGATTCATGATGCGTTGCATCGTCACCGCATTCCTTTTCCAGCATGGACTTTATCTGCTCCAGTTCTGCTTCGGTCAGATGTTCGATGCCGATGAACTCGTTCCGTGCTGTCGAAAGGGCGCGTATCAGTTCGTCCATTTTCGCCTGAATGGCTGAGCCATCCCGATTTTGCGCATTCTGGATCAGGAACACCATCAGGAAGGTGACGATCGTCGTGCCGGTGTTGATGATGAGCTGCCATGTGTCGGAGTAATGAAAGATCGGGCCGGTCACGATCCAGGCCAGGATGATCAGCGCCGCCAGGATGAAAGCGGCAGGCTGGCCAGACCAACTTGCGATACGGTGGGCAAAGGCTGTGAAAATCCGGTCCATCTTTCTTTTTCTCCGCTGGCCATGGCAAATATTTAGCCCCTGTTCAGGCCATGCTTGCCATGAAGGCGGGATGACAGCCATCCCTTTCCGTGCGCTGGCCTGCGGGCTTGGCGCTTCTCTCTTCCTGATGTCCTGTGCGACGGTTTCGCCCGAATCACGCCTGCGAACGGGTTTGATCGATGCGGGCGTGTCTCCCCGCATGGCGGGCTGCATGGCGGAAAGGATGGTCGATCGGCTGAGTTTGGCGCAGCTCCGCAGGCTCCAGTCGCTGGCCTCGCTCCGCAAATCTCACATGGGCGACATGACGGTGGACCGGTTCCTCTTCAAGGTCCGCGCGCTGGAGGATCCAGAGATATTTGCCGTGACGAGCAAGGCGGCGATCGTCTGCGCCATCGACCGCTGATTTCGCAATAACCGCGCTGTCGCTTCGCAAAGGTTTTGCAATTTTGCAAAGTCATTTTGCGAAATTTTCTGGCGCTGGCTCCCTGCCTGTGCTTAGCCGCTGTCCAGAAGAGTTTCAGCGGAAAGGACGGGCGAGCCCCATGAACATCCACGAATATCAGGCGAAGGAATTGCTGGCCAAATACGGCGCGCCGATCGCTGCCGGTTATGCCGCCTTCTTCGTCGAGGAAGCTGTCGAAGCGGCGAAGAAGCTGCCCGGGCCGCTCTATGTCGTGAAGTCGCAGATCCACGCCGGCGGCCGCGGCAAGGGCAAGTTCAAGGAACTCGCTCCTGAAGCGAAGGGCGGTGTCCGCCTCGCCTTCAACCTGGATGAGGTCAAAGCCCACGCCACCGACATGCTCGGCAACACGCTGGTCACCATCCAGACCGGCGAAGCGGGCAAGCAGGTCAACCGCCTCTACATCACCGACGGCGCCGACATTGCGAAGGAATTCTATCTCGCCCTGCTGGTCGACCGCGGCAGCAGTCGGGTCGCTTTCGTAGTGTCGACCGAAGGCGGCATGGACATTGAAGAGGTCGCCCACTCGACCCCGGAAAAGATCCATAGCTTCTCTGTCGATCCGGCCGCCGGTTTCCAGCCGCATCACGGTCGTTCGGTCGCCGCCGCCCTGGGCCTGAGCGGCGATCAGGCTAAGCAGGCTGCCAAGGTGGCTGCCTCGCTCTATGCAGCGTTCCTCGACACCGACGCCGAGCAGATCGAAGTCAATCCGCTGGCGCTGACCGAGCAGGGCAATCTGTTGGTCCTCGACGCCAAGGTCGGTTTCGACGGCAACGCGATGTTCCGTCACAAGGACATCGCCGAACTGCGCGACCTGACCGAGGAAGATCCGGCGGAAGTCGAAGCGTCCGAATATGACCTCGCCTACATCAAGCTCGACGGCAATATCGGCTGCATGGTGAACGGCGCGGGCCTGGCCATGGCGACCATGGACATCATCAAGCTGAACGGCGAATTTCCCGCCAACTTCCTGGACGTCGGTGGCGGCGCCAACAAGGAAAAGGTGACTGCGGCCTTCAAGATCATCCTGAAGGACCCGGCGGTGAAGGGCATTCTCGTCAACATCTTCGGTGGCATCATGAAGTGCGACATCATTGCCGAGGGCATCGTCGCCGCCGCCAAGGAAGTGAACCTGTCGGTTCCGCTGGTCGTCCGCCTGGAAGGCACGAACGTCCAGCAGGGCAAGGACATTCTGGCCGCTTCGGGTCTGGCCATCGTCCCGGCGGACGATCTGGGCGACGCGGCGAAGAAGATCGTGGCGGAAGTGAGGAAGGCAGCCTGACGCAGCTTTTCGCCTGAACAAGACACCAAGGGGTGCGGGTGGTCCGGTAACGGGCTGCCCGCGCCCGCGTTCGCATTTGCGAGCTTGGCGTGAATGAAGGAAGGATGTTGGAGATGAAGATCCTTGTGCCCGTGAAGCGGGTGATTGACTATAATGTGAAGCCGCGCGTGAAGGCGGATGGGACGGGCGTCGATCTGGCGAACGTCAAGATGTCGATGAACCCGTTCGACGAGATTGCGGTTGAGGAAGCCATTCGCCTGAAGGAAAAGGGCGTGGCGACCGAGGTTGTGGCTGTGTCGATCGGCGTTGCCAAGGCGCAGGAAACGCTGCGCACCGCGCTCGCCATGGGCGCCGATCGGGCGATCCTGATCCAGACCCCAGATGATATCGGCTCTGATGTCGAGCCGCTGGGCGTGGCCAAGCTGCTCGCCAAGGTGCAGGAAGAGGAAGGCGCTGGCCTGATCATCCTGGGCAAGCAGGCGATCGACGACGACAGCAACCAGACGGGCCAGATGCTGGCCGCGCTGCTGGGCCTGGCGCAGGGCACCTTCGCCAGCAAGGTCGAGGTCGAGGGCGACAAGGTCAGCGTCACGCGCGAAGTCGACGGCGGGCTGGAGACGGTGAAGCTCAACACGCCGGCGATCATCACGACTGACCTGCGCCTCAATGAACCGCGCTATGCTTCGCTGCCCAACATCATGAAGGCGAAGTCGAAGCCGCTCGCGACCAAGACGCCCGCAGACTATGGCGTGGATATCTCGCCGCGCCTGGAGACGATCAAGGTGGTCGAACCGGCCAAGCGTTCGGCTGGCGTGAAGGTGGCCGATGTCGATGAACTGGTCGCGAAGCTCAAGGCTCTGGGAGTTGCAGCATGACAAAGACGCTCGTTTGGGTTGAACATGAGGGCGGCGCAGTCAAGGACGCGACGCTTTCCGCCGTCACCGCTGCATCGAAGCTGGGTGAAGTGCATCTGCTGGTCGCGGGCCAGGGCGTCGGGGGCGTTGCCGCCGAAGCAGCGAAGATCGCCGGCGTGGGCAAGGTCCATGTCGCGGACGACGCAGCCTTCGGGCATGCGCTGGCCGAGAATGTCGCGCCGCTGGTCGTCGAATTGATGGGCAGTCATGACGCGTTCGTCGCGCCTGCCACCAGCAACGGCAAGAATATCGCGCCGCGCGTGGCGGCTCTGCTCGACGTGATGCAGATCAGCGACATTCTGTCGGTCGAGAGCGAAGACAGCTTCACTCGTCCGATCTATGCCGGCAACGCGATTGCAACCGTCAAGTCGAAGGATGCGAAGAAGGTCATCACCGTCCGCGGCACTGCTTTCGAGAAGGCGGCCAAGGAAGGCGGCAACGGCGTGGTGGAAGCCGTGGCTTCGACCGGGGACAAGGGGCTGTCGTCCTTCGTCGGCGCGGAGATCGCCAAGCTGGAGCGGCCGGAGCTGACCTCGGCCAAGGTGATCGTGTCGGGTGGCCGCGCGCTGAAGGACAGCGAGACGTTCGAGGCGACCATCTTCCCGCTGGCGGACAAGCTGGGCGCGGCGGTGGGTGCTTCGCGCGCTGCTGTCGATGCGGGCTATGTGCCCAACGACTATCAGGTGGGGCAGACCGGCAAGATCGTCGCGCCGGAAGTCTATATCGCCGTCGGCATTTCCGGGGCGATCCAGCATCTGGCGGGGATGAAGGATTCCAAGACCATCATCGCCATCAACAAGGATGAGGATGCGCCGATCTTCCAGGTGGCGGATGTCGGTCTTGTCGGCGACCTGTTCAAGGTTGTGCCGGAACTGGTCGAGAAGCTGTAAGCGCCTCGCCTTTGGGTTCAGATTGAGGGCGCGGGCCTTGGGTCCGCGCCCTTTTTTTCATTTTATTCGCAGCGGACGTCGTTCTTGTCTATGGCGCGGCCCGCCAGTGCGCCGCCTGCGCCGCCCAAGATGGTGCCCAGCGTCTTGGAGCCGCCGGGGGCGATGATGTTGCCCAATACGCCGCCTGCTATGGCGCCGACTATGGTGCCGGTGGTGCCGTCGTCGCGCTTGCAATAATAGCGGCCGTCATTGTCGCGGTAGATATAGTCATTGTCGCCGATGGGCCGGCCGCCGTGATGGGGGCCGTGGCCGTAGCTGGGGCGGTCATAGCCGTAGCCGCCGCCGTCCGAGACGCAGGCCGTCAGCGGCATTGCAAGCAGCGCGGCGGCGAGTAGGGGGGTGCGCATTGTCATTTTCTCCTGTGCTTTCCCTGCTGGAGTGACAACCCGCGGGAGGGGAGGAAGTTGCGCGAAAATAGTCTGCCCGCCGCGGCGCCGAAAGGGGGAAGGCAGCCGGGCGGGCAGTGGTGCCAGCGGCGAGAGGGTATTCACCGCCGGGAGGGAATGAGGGGGTGGCCGCTCAGGGTGTGAGGGGCGCGGTGCCGGCGGTGCTGGCGGTGGGGGTGGCGAGATTGGGGCTGGTCAGCGTGGTGTCGCTGGCGCGGCGATTGTCGAGGTCGGACCTGGCCTGGTTGTAGCGGGCGACGAGGTCGTCCTTGAACTCCGTCAGCTTGCCTTCGTCATAGAGTTTCTTGCCGACATAGCCTGCGATCGCGCCAAAGATCAGGGTGCGGATCATGGGGTTGGCTCCTTGTTCCGTGGGGAATTTGCAAGGATAACCGTGGCGGCGCGGATCGGTTCCGGGGCGGTGCGGCAGAGCGGGCAGCGCCGTCGATATGAGGAGTCGGGCGGCTGTTCAGTGCGTGCCGGCGATGCGGCGGGCGCGGCTTTCGTCGACATATTCCTGTCGGCGGGCCATGACCAGAAAGGCGGCTTCGGAACGCAGGCAGCGCTGGCGGACATTGTCCAGGGTGGCGGCGTCGGCTTCGATCCGGGCCTGGCGGGCGAGGGCGCGGAAATCGGGGCTGGCCATGGGACGCTCCTTTCAAAGTGGGGGGCGCCGCGAACAGCGCCCCGCCTGTCAGCGGCGTCTTATGTCAGGATGCAGTGATGCTGACGCATCAGCATCCTGGCAATGCTCAGACGCCGCTCGGGCTTAACCCCGTCCTTATTCGGCGTGCTGAAGATTCACGGCCGCCATCTTGCCGCGCTTGTCCTGCTCCAGATCATAGGAGACGCGGTCCTTTTCGCGCAGGGTGGCGAGGCCGGCACGCTCGACGGCGGTGATGTGGACGAAGGCGTCCGGGGTGCCGTCATCGGGGGCGATGAAGCCATAGCCCTTGTCGGCGTTGAAGAATTTGACGGTTCCGACGATGCTCATTGGGTATTTCCTTCTTTACGTGGGCGCGTCCCGTGTGGACGGGCCTGGCGCTAGAGGGGCAGGGAAAGAAGGAAGTTTGGTGCCGCAAAGCGCCGAAAGACCGTCGATTTGCGACTGTAGCACCCCCTATATAGGGCCATGGGTGCCAAATAGCAAATCGGCGGGCGCGGCGGCCCGATCCGGCGGGTGCGATCAGCCCGCCCGATCCAGCGCGGCGAAGCCGAAAAAGACGTCGCGGGCGCGGGCGGCGGCATGTTCATAGGGGCGGCGCTGCGCCTCCACGCGGATGGCCAGCGCTTCCTCCTCCGCCATGGTCAGGTCGCGCTCATAGGCGTCGATGTCGTAGTGGAGGTCGCTTTCGTCGCCGTCGAAGCCGGGCGGGGCGGGATAGTCGGTGCGCCAGCCGTCCCTTTCCTCATCCCACCAGATGCCGCGCAGCCGGGCGGCGGCTTCATCCGGCGGGAAGCTGGCGCGTTCGACCGGCGGGACGGCCGGAATGGGCCGAAGTTCACACCGTTCATCGAAGGGATGGAAGGGGGTCTTGCCGCCCTCGCCCAGCGCCATGCGGGCGGCGACGAACAGCGCGGCGGAGGCGCCCGGCGACAAAGCGGCGGCGGCCTGTTCGAGCGCGGGCGCTTCATCGAGGGTGGCGGGGTCGGGCAAAGCGTGCGGGGAGGGTGGGGTTCCGGGGCGATCCGCCTCCGCCTGATCTGCATCTGTCTGATCCTGTGGGCAGAGCATGTCGAGATAGGCGGCGAAATCCTGCGCCACGACGCGGGCGAGGGCGGCGTCGGACCCCGCGGGCGGGCTGTCGGCCATGCGGTCGAGGCGGGAGAGCATCGACATGGCGAGGCGGTTGTCGTGGCGGTGGCGGGTGATTTCGCCTGCCTCCATGTCCTTGCGGATCACCTCCTCATGGCCGGTCAGCGCACGGGCGAGCAGATCATCGGCGAGGCGGGCGCGGGCGATGAGGATGGCCGCGTCCCAGCCGAGGCGAAAGGCCGCGCCGTCGCGGCGGATGCGCAGGGCATAGGCGGCGCGGGTGCTGATCTGCGCGGCTTCGCAGGCGGCGCGGATGATGCCGGTGGCGGCGAGGGTTTCGAGGAAGGCGCGCTGGCGGGCGGGGCTCCAGCCGTCGGCGCGGACTTGATCGGCGGCCGTGGGGAGGGAGGAGAAGTGGTAGGACATGGCAAAGCTCCTTTTTATGGGAGGGTTTGCCGGGACGGTATTAGGGGTGAGGGGTTGTAGGACAGAACAAAATGGTAACGCTTAGTGCCGTTGCAACAGTGGTGATTTCGTAGGCCTTAGCGCGATACGCTTCGAAGAAGCTACGTGAGGAAGTTTTCTATCACGCTCGGAATGAAACGGTACTGCGGATCCTCCAGACCGTCATATATATTTCTCTTTATTACTTCTCTATTAGTGGTAAAAAATCTTAAATCAACGCTTCTGATGATCTTGAATCCATCACTATTACTGAATTGACTCAATTTTATCATCGGCTGCAATAAAAGATTTCTACGCCTCTGACGAAGGTCTATTTTAAATTTGAGCTGACTTTCTATATCACGTGACTTCTCATCTTCAATTTGGAGAAGTGACGAGGCAACGCTTTGAGCAGTTTCCAATGCTATAATTTCGCCTCTACGGGCCTTCCTCAAAGTTCCAACATTAATGTTGCTATGATTTGCTAACCCTTGATACGATATTCTCAAAGTTGATATAGTTCTTTCTAAAGATTCTGGTCGAATCTGAACGAAAACGTAAAGATATTTGAAAAGATCATCAAGGATGTCTGAAAGACAAAAATCAAAATCGTCGATCAGAGAAGAGTATTTCTCCAAAACTTTCGATCCATTGAATGCTCCAACATCGTAAGAAATGCCGTCTAACCTTGTATTACCGAAATCCGCTCCAAAAAAATTAAGACCCGTCAAATCTTGATGAGATAAGTCTAAATTCCGTAAGTCAGCATGATTAAAGAAACGGAAAACATCTACACCAGAAATTCCAGCAAGTTCTTTCAAGGACTTTTTATCTGAACGAAGTATTTTTAAGGCTTTTAACAACCCCTCTGAAAAATCAGGCATTTCTATCTTCCAAAGCAATCACGCTCGCTAAGAGAACGTCAGAAAATCGATTGTCTAAGCTTCCGGGGTCTAGATCGGCGTCTCTCAAAAGAAGCTTCAGGTGCTGTATAGCGACCGCCTTATTCTCATCACCGAAAACAAAATCATGAATTTTTGCTGATATCGTAGGCTTTTCCTTAGGCTTTATATCCGATATTTCCAAGTCTTCCAAAGCACAGAATATTTCTGCTTTAATGATGGGTTCAATCCTGCCCAAGGTTTTAGATGATCCCATACGTAGTCTCGGATTGGAAACAGGGTCCCAAGGTTGGCCAGAAAGTTCATCTTCAAGCACTGGCGATAAAGTCCACCTATAGTTTGATCGATCCACCGGTTCGTATGTCACCATCGTCGGCGGAGTGCTTAAGGACAATTTTTTCTCTACTTGATCGGAATGTTCACCGTTGAGTTCCGCAGCGGCATTCAAATGTGCACTCACGTGAGAAGGCGTGAGGCGTGCGCCTGCTGCTAACCTTGCTACGGCGCTTTCCCTTGCCAGCTTGATGCGAGAGTACTCCACCTGGGCTTCGGGGACGTTCCTAGCGACGGACTTCCTATCGACCTCTAGCGGGCTCTCCACCGTTACCAACAGCGTAGCCTTTTTCAAGGATAGACGAAAGGTGAACGGGAACCGATCATCGTTTCCGCCAACTCTTCCTTGTTTGAAAGTAACATCGACGTGCACTGAAGCTGAATAATCAGAAACCTGGATAGGCTGGTGCCAAGCATCGATGGCAACCACTTCTGAAAATACTCTTATTCGATTATCCGCCAAGCTCGACCTCATCCCCTATTGAGGTGTCATTTCTTCCAAATAAACTCGAATGTTGCAAGTGGCTCGGTAAGAGTTTCACTCCGCCGCCACGGCCTCCAACCCCAACAAAGGTGCCAAATAGCGCCCGGTAAAGCTCCGCGCGTTCTTCGCGACCTTCTCCGGCGTGCCTTCGGCGACAACTTCGCCGCCCTTGACGCCGCCCTCTGGCCCCATGTCGATGATCCAGTCGGCGGTCTTGATGACATCCAGATTATGTTCGATCACGACCACGCTGTTGCCCTGTTCGACCAGGGCGTGGAGGACTTCGAGCAGTTTGCGGACGTCCTCGAAATGGAGGCCGGTGGTGGGCTCGTCCAATATGTAGAGGGTGTTGCCGGTGGCGCGACGCGACAATTCCTTGGCGAGCTTGACGCGCTGGGCTTCGCCGCCGGACAGGGTCGTGGCCTGCTGGCCGACCTTGACATAGCCGAGGCCCACTTCGGCGAGCATCGCCATCTTGTCGCGGATGGGGGGGACGGCCTTGAAGAATTCCACCGCGTCCTCGACGGTCATGTCGAGCACGTCGGCGATGGACTTGCCCTTGAACTTCACCTCCAGAGTCTCGCGATTGTAGCGGGCGCCGTGGCAGACGTCGCAGGTCACGTAGACGTCGGGGAGGAAGTGCATCTCTATCTTGAGCACGCCGTCGCCCTGGCAGGCTTCGCAGCGGCCGCCCTTGACGTTGAAGCTGAAGCGGCCGGGCTTGTAGCCGCGGGCCTGCGCCTCTGGAAGCTGCGCGAACCAGTCGCGGATGTTGGTGAAGGCGCCGGTATAGGTGGCCGGGTTGGAGCGGGGGGTGCGGCCGATGGGCGACTGGTCGATGTCGATCACCTTGTCGCAATTTTCGAGGCCGGTGACCTTGTCATGCGGGCCGGCGACGATGCGGGCGCCGTTCAGGGTGCGGGCGGAGGCGGCGTAGAGGGTGTCGATGGTGAAGCTGGACTTGCCCGATCCCGACACGCCGGTGATGCAGGTGAAGGTGCCGAGCGGGATCGACGCCGTGACGTTTTGCAGATTGTTGGCGCGGGCGTTGTGGACGGTGAGTTTCTTGCCCGAACCCTTGCGGCGGCGGGGCGGTACCTCAATGCGGCGGGTGCCGTTCAGATAGTCGGCGGTCAGGCTGTCCTTGTGCGCGAGGAGCTGGTTCAGGGTGCCCTGGGCGACGATGGTGCCGCCGTGGACGCCGGCGCCCGGCCCCATGTCGACGATATAGTCGGCGGTGCGGATCGCGTCCTCATCATGTTCCACGACGATGACGGTGTTGCCGAGGTCGCGCAGGCGCTTCAGCGTGATGAGCAGGCGGTCATTGTCCCGCTGGTGCAGGCCGATCGACGGTTCGTCGAGGACGTAGAGGACGCCCGACAGGCCGCTGCCGATCTGGGAGGCGAGGCGGATGCGCTGGGACTCGCCGCCGGACAGGGTGCCGCTGGTGCGGTCGAGGTTCAGATAGTCGAGGCCGACATTGTTGAGGAAGCCGAGGCGCTCCACGATTTCCTTGAGGATGGCGCGGGCGATCTGGTTCTGCTGGTCGTTGAGGCGGGTGGGGAGGGTGGAGAAGAAGCCGAGCGCGTCCACCACCGAGCGGCGGGTGGACATGGAGATGTCCTCTCCCGCGATCTTTACCGCCAGCGCCTCGGGCTTGAGGCGGGCGCCGTGGCAGGTCTCGCACGGCATGGCGGTCTGATATTTGCTGAGCTCCTCCCGCATCCAGGCGGATTCGGTCTGGAGGAGGCGGCGGTTGAGGTTGCCGATGACGCCTTCGAACGCTTTCTTGACCTCATAGCTCTTGCGGCCGTCGACGAAGCGCAGGGTGACCGGCTTGCCGCCGGTGCCGTGGAGGATGATGAGCTTCACCTCCCCCGGAAGGTCGGCCCAGGGGGTGTCGAGGGAGAAGCCGAACTCCTTCGCCAGGGAGCCGAGAACCTGCATGTAATAGGGGCTGGGCGGGTTGGACTTGGCCCAGGGGACGATGGCGCCCTTCTTGAGGCTGAGGGCTTCGTTGGGGACGACGAGTTCGGGGTCGAACTCCTGCCGCTCGCCCAGGCCGTCGCAGGCGGGGCAGGCGCCCTGGGGGGCGTTGAAGGAGAAGAGGCGCGGTTCGATCTCGGCTATGGTGAAGCCGCTGACGGGGCAGGCGAACTTCTCGCTGAAGACGATGCGGTTGGCGGGGATGCCGGCGCCCTTGAGGTTGCCGGTGGATTCAGCCTCCTCCTCACGGCCGGGGACGACGCCGTCCGCCAGGTCGACATAGGCGAGGCCGTCGGCGAGTTTCAGCGCCTGTTCGAAGCTGTCGGCAAGGCGCGTGGCCATGTCTTCGCTGACGGCGAGGCGGTCGACCACCACTTCGATGTCATGCTTGTATTTCTTGTCGAGGGCGGGGGCGTCCTCGATCGCGTAGAGTTCGCCGTCGATGCGCACGCGGGTGAAGCCGGCCTTCTGCCATTCGGCCAGTTCCTTGCGATATTCGCCCTTGCGGCCGCGCACCACGGGGGCGAGCAGGTAGAAGCGCGCGCCATCGGGTAACTGCATCACGCGATCGACCATCTGGCTGACCGTCTGGGCGCTGATGGGAAGGCCGGTGGCGGGCGAATAGGGAATGCCGACGCGCGCCCAGAGCAGGCGCATATAGTCGTAGATCTCCGTCACCGTGGCGACCGTCGAGCGCGGGTTGCGGCTGGTCGTCTTCTGCTCGATGGAAATGGCGGGGGAGAGGCCGTCAATATGTTCGACGTCCGGCTTCTGCATCATCTCCAGGAACTGGCGCGCATAGGCGGAGAGGGATTCAACATAGCGGCGCTGACCCTCGGCATAGATGGTGTCGAAGGCGAGGGAGGACTTGCCCGAGCCGGAAAGGCCAGTGATGACGATCAGGCTGTCGCGCGGCAGGTCGACGTCGACGCCCTTGAGATTATGCTCGCGCGCGCCGCGGACGCTTATGGTGGTCAGCATTCGGGAAACCTCTGCCGAGGGGTGATGGGATTCATGGGGCGTGTTGTTCCAGATTTGTTCTTGGGAGGCAAGGGCCGGTCGGGCGCAAGATAGGGACTGTGCGGCGAAAGGAAAAGGCAGCGGCTTTGCTCCCGCGCCTCGCCGGGTTAAAGGGCGGGGATGAGCGGGATTTCGGTTCGGATGCGATATGGCGTGCTGGGCGTGGCGATGGCGCTGGCGGCCTGTGGCGGAGGCGTGCGGTATCGGCCCGTGAGCGACGTGCCGGTGCGAGTGGGAAAGCCCTATAGCGTCAGGGGCGTGACCTATGTGCCTGCCGCCGATCCGGTCTATGATTATCTGGGCTATGCGAGCTGGTATGGCGGCGAGAGCGGGAACCAGACCGCGAGCGGCGAGCGTTTCCGACCGAGGGCGGTGACGGCGGCGCATGTGACGCTGCCCCTGCCAAGCTATGTCGAGGTGACGGCGCTGGACACGGGGCGGACGATCCTGGTGCGGATCAACGATCGCGGCCCCTTTGCCGGGCGGGGGCGGATCATCGACCTGTCGCGCGGCGCGGCGGAACAACTGGGGATCAGGGCCACCGGCCATGCACCGGTCAGGGTGCGCGTGGTGGAGCCGCCGGAAAAGGACCGCAGGAAGCTGCGCGAGGGCAAGGAGGCGCCCGAGCGCCCCGTCGTCGACGCGCGGACGCTGGCCAAGCTGCGCGCCCAGCTGGCGGCGTCGGGGCAATGATGTCGTTCGTGGAAGAATGTCGTCGGTTTGTCCCCGGCGGATGTTGCCGGGCGGCGCCGATGCGCGGATCATCGAATGGCAAAAACGGTGGTTGCGCCTTCGCGATATGGTGGCGTCCGACATGGTGACGATCCGGCAGGCGACGATCCGCTAAGGATCGAAGCCATCCGCGTCCGAGCATTTGACAGAAATCCCGGAGAGCCCGACAGCTTCCTGGATGCACCCCCGGCCGTTCCCTTGCGCCGGGGGTGCTTTCTTATGTGCGTCATTCTTTGGCTCCTGGTAATTTTACGTTACGGAATGGCTGTTTTCCTGACGTAAAATTGTCGTTCGTCCGCGCCAGACTGCATTTGGTCGAGAAGAGCGTCGTTGGCCGACCCGCCTGGCCGCCGGTCGAAAGCGAAAAGCGACGCATTCGCAAAAGGCCTACACGGATGAAGTGCGAAGACAGGGACAATGATCTGTTCGTTCTGGGATCTCTTCATTCAGGGATCTGGTTGTTCAGGCCGCTCTTCTCTTCGCCTGAGGCTTGCCGAGCGCGTGGCGCGAGGGGGCCGGGAAAAGCATTAGAGTCGAGGAGACAATTGCCATGATCGCCTTCAAGTTCGCCCCCGCCTTCGCCGCCATCGTCGCCCTGGGTGCGGCCGGCGCGGCATCCGCCACCGAATTCCAGTCCAACGGGAAGACTGTCGAGGTCAACTATCATGATCTGGACCTGTCCAGCGCGAAGGGACAGAATATGCTGAAGGGCCGCATCTGGCGGGCCGCCTGGAAGGTGTGCGCGGATGGCGCGACCTCTGCCGAAATGAAGAAATGCCAGTCGGTCGCCGCGGCGCATGTGCGCAGCTCGGTCGAACTGGCGGTCGCCAAGGCCCAGAGCGGCGAGCGCTATGCCGATATGAACAAGGAAAAGCCGGTCGGCCTGGGCAACTGAGTTTTTCCAGTCGATCCTGAAGAAGGCCCGGTGGATGCCGGGCCTTTTTTCGTTTCCGGATCAGATCGAAAGCTGATCCAACGCGGATTTCGATCCGATGAAATGAGATCGCCGTCCTTGAGTGTCGGTTCCCGCGATATCCTGATGGGCGGCGACCATAGGCGCTCACCGATCAATGCCGTTCTGACGGACGCCATTCAGATTGCAGGCGGTTTGATCGACTGTTAGCCGGACTTCAGGACGCAATTGAGCGCCGGAGCAATCAGCGTCGAGCACAATCTTGATGGAGCTATGACATGGCGAGTGCAACGGAAAGCCCGATTCTGGTGACCGGTGCGACAGGTGCTCAGGGAGGCGCGGCAGCCCGAGCGCTGTTGCGAGCGGGGTACCATGTGCGGGCGCTCGTTCGCAATCCCGGCGCAGCTGCGGCGCGGGCGCTGACGCAGCAAGGAGTTGAGGTCGTGCAGGGTGACTTCGACGATGTGGCCAGCCTTGACATGGCCGTCGCCGGCGCCGCTGGCATATTTTCCATGCAGATGCCGGCTGGCCCGGACGATCCTGATAGAGAGGTCCGGACCGGCCAGGCTCTGGTGGATGCCGCCTACCGCGCCGGCGTTCAGACATTTGTTCACACGTCTGTCGCGCGCGCAGGGGACCAGGCCGACTTTGTCGGGATGAATGACGGGCGCTGGCCGCGCACTTACTGGGACAGCAAATCCGCTGTGAATGGAGCGGTTGCGGCGCGGGGGTTCGACCGGTTCGTGATCCTGAAGCCCGCCTTCATGATGGACAATCTGTTGCCGCCAAAAGCAGCTTTCATGTTCCCCGCATTGGCCGCAAGGGGACGCATCGAAACGGCGATCGCGACCGAAACCCGGCTCGATTGGATCGCCGCGGATGACGTGGGCGCGTTTGCCGCCGCAGCATTCGGGAACCCGGACCGTTTCAATGGTCGCTCAATCGATCTTGCCGCCGAAGCGCTGACCATGGAGGAAGTGGCGGCCAAGATCGCGGCCGGCACAGGAAAGCCCGTCATTGCCGTATCACTGTCGGAAAGTGATGCGGTAGCCAGTGGGATCAATCCCGCCGTCGCATCGAGCCAGGCCTGGAACAATGTGGAGGGATATAAGGTCGATCTGGCCGCGACCCACGCCTGGGGAGTGCCCCTCACTTCTTTCGATAAGTGGATCGCGAGTTATGGTGACCAGTTCGTTATAAGCCCAGTTCGTTATAAGCTAAGTCGCGCAAGCTCCCGGTTTGTGAAATCCTAGCGCCCGGCCATGGCGCGGGCGTTGGTGAGATAGGTGCGGCCGATGCGGATTTCGCCGCCGTCGGCGAGGCAGGCCGACCAGACGCCGCTGCCGTCATGGCGAAGCCGGGAGATATGGTCGCGGCGCACGATGTGCGAGCGGTGCAGGCGGACGAATTGCTGCGGGTCCAGCCGGTTTTCCAGCGAACTGATCGTCTGGTGCAGAAGGTAGCTGTTGGCCCCGACATGCAGCCGCATATAGTCCCGCTCCGCCTCTATCCGGTCGATCTGGGCCGCGCCGATGCGGATCAGTTCGGAGCGGTGCGGCACCCAGAATTCCTCCGCCCATTCCGGTTCCTCCTTCGCGCTGGTGGCGGGGGAGGGCGCGGCGCGGTTGCCCAGCGCCTGTTCGACGCGATCGATGGCGCGCGACAGGCGTTCATGCGCGACCGGCTTCAGCAGATAGTCCACGGCGGCGAGGTCGAACGCCTCCACCGCGAAACCTTCGAACGCGGTGACGAAGATCACCGCCGGGCAGAGGCCCATGCGCGAGGTAGCCCGCGCCACGCCGATGCCGTCGAGCAGCGGCATGGCGATGTCCAGCATCACCAGGTCCGGTTCCAGCCCCTCGATCAGGCGCAGCGCCGCTTCGCCATCGCTGGCGGTGCCGACCAGCGCGATGCGCGGTTCACGGGCGCAGAGCATCTGCAGGCGTTCCACCGCCAGCGGTTCGTCGTCGACGATGAGAGTCCTGATGGTCATGTCAGATGCTCCGTCGGATGATGGGCAGGGTCAGGTCCACGGTGAAGCCGCCGCCGTTGCGCGGACCATAGTCGATGCGGCCCTCTTCACCGAAGCGGGCAATCAGGCGGTCGCGCACATTGGCAAGGCCGATGCCGCTGCCCGCATCGGCGCCGCTTGGCGGCTTGTCGCCATTGTCGGTGACGCTGAGGTGAAGCATGCCCTCCTCCTCCCGCGCGGCGATGGTGATGGTGACTGGGCTGGACGTGCGCGACACCCCGTATTTTATGGCGTTTTCCACCAGCGGCTGGAGGATCAGTCCGGGGACGCAGGCGCCCAGCAGCCGGTGCGGGATCTGGATGCTGGTCGACAGGCGATCGGGAAAGCGCACGGATTCGATGTCGAGATAGAGTTTCTGGAGGTGCACCTCCTCCTCCAGCGAGACATCGTCCAGCGGGTCGCCCGTCAGGCTGGTGCGGTAGAAATTGGAGAGGGAGAGGATCATCTGTTCCGCCTCGTCCCGCCGGTCCTTCATGACGAGGGAAGAGAGCGAGTTCAGCGTGTTGAACAGGAAATGGGGGTTCACCTGATAGCGCAGCGAGCGCAGTTCCGCCTGCTGGGCGGCGCGTTCCAGCCGGGCGGCGCGGCGTTCCACCCGATGGGCTTCGCTGGCATAGGACAAGGCGAGATAGAGGCCGGCCCAGGCAGCGAGGAAGAAATAGCGGCTGATCGCGTCCTCCACGATCTGCATCAGGGCAAATCCCTGTTCGCTGGCATATTTCTGATAATCGCTATCGGGGATGAGCGAGACCGGGTCGTAGATGTTGAAGACGTAGAAATTGGCGGCCGCCGTGGCCAGCGCGAAGGGCGCGGCGAGCGAGAAGGCGGCGATGATGCGCGTCGCCAGCGGCTGGCGGTCGAACCGCCGCAAGCAGAGATAGAGGATCCAGGTGACGACGATGCCGATCACCGTCACCACCGCGCGGCGGGCGGCCATGGCTCCCTGCGCCTCGAACCCCATGACGGAGGCGCGCAGCGTCACCAGCATCGCGTAGAAGAACCAGAAACCCAGTATCGAATAAAGCGCGACCGTCGGCGGCACGCCCGGCTCGCCGTCTTCATTTTTTATGTTCATGGCCGCAGTCTAGGCGAGGGCGCGGCGTCTGTCGCCCCTTCGCGCCGAAGCTGGTCGAAAGCTTCCATGCGTTGGTCGATGGAGGCGGCCGGCGGAACCCGCCCTTGCCGCCGTCCGTTTCCTGTTCCGGAAGGCGCTCGCGACCGCTTTGGCCTTTTTCAGCGCGGCGCGACCACGAGGAGAGCATGATGAACGACAAGACCGATATCAGGCCCAACAGCCGCGAGGAAGCGCATGACAAGCGGTCCACCGATGCGCAGGACCACGCCGTGACGACCGAGGAGAAGCTGGACGAGGGATTGATGGACAGCATGGATGCGTCCGATCCGCCATCGGCCACGGCGCCTGGCGACCATGGCGATCCGGTCCCTTCTTCCGGCTTTCCCGAAGGCAAGGACAAGAAGGACGAGCGATAGACGGCCCGGCAAATCGTGATATGATCGGTTGGAGGGGCGGCCGCGTCGCTGCCCCCGCAGGTGAGAGGAGCCAATTCATATGCCGACTTCCGCCACTCCCGCGATCGAACGCATTGCCCGCGTGCTGGCCGGGCGCCAGCTCAGCCTGAATGGCGAGGGCAAGGATCCGCACGCGGCGAGCGCAGTCGATGCCAGTTGGCAGGACCATATCGACGATGCCTATGCGATCCTCCACACGCTGCGCGAGCCTGATGCGCAAATGGCGCAGGCGGGTGACGTGACCGTGTGGCGCAGCATGATCGGCGCGGTCCTGGAGCGCCGCGCCGGATAGCGGGCGGTCAGGGCCTGCTCCCTGCGGCGCATTGGGGGAAGGCGCTGGCTGCGCGGGGCCGGGTCACTGCTGGCCAGGGGCTGTTATTCGATTGAGCGCATTCATAAAAATTACATGTTGCGCCGCACAAGAAAAAATGATTCCCTGTACCTGTCGGCAGAACCGGCGCTTAAGCTTGCAGTAACCATATGGGGCGCATGTTCTGCTTACGACTTGAAGTCGGAGGGCAAAGACATGGGCACGAGTGCAAGACCTGCGGACGGGGCGATCACCCTGGCCGAGTTGCGTGAATTCGCCAGTTTCCCGGCCGCCACGCAGCGCTATATTCGACGATCGCTGGACATTGGGCTGCATCGGCGCGACGCCATGAAGCTGTGGTCGCGCGACATGGTGGAGGAAGCCAGCATTCGCGCCCAGGCACGGATCTATGGACGGCTGGACGAGATCAAGGCGCGGGTGCCCGACGACAGCGGCCTGGACCAGATGGAGCCGTTCATGGCGCCGCTGGTGACGGTTTCCGCCTTCGACCTGGGGCAGGACCGGCTGTGCAGCTTCTCTGCCTATCGCTTCCTTTATGAGCGGCTGCTGGGAGCGGGTTCGCGGCCATGGCTGCCGGGGGCCTTCTGTGCGGCGGCCAGCCTGCCGCATCTGCATCCCGAAAAACGCCGGGCGCTGCTCCAGTCGATCAGCGAGGCGGCGGCGACGGCGGTCGGATGGTCGAACAGGGAGCCGACCTTCTATCCCGAATGGGTCGAGAAGGTGGATTTGAGCAAGGCGAACTGAGCAAGCTTGACCGGCCCATCCGGGGGGAGGGGCCGTGGCGATGCGGCGATGACGGCGCGGCGGAGGAGGTCCGGCGCGCCGTTGGCTTTTTGAGCGCGTGAAGGCAGCTAGAGCGATTTCCAAGCGATCGGAACCCGCTCTGGAGGCTTGATCCAGGTCTAGATTATCGCAATCGACTTCGCGTCTGAACCATGTCTTATTGCGGTCCGCAGGCATCAGTCTGTGTGCGACCCAACTGAAGCCCCGCCTTCCTTCGCAAGGAGCGGGGCTCCTTTGCCTCTGGGAAAGGGAAATCGGGTCAGCGGCGGGTTTCGAAGGTGGAAGTGGTGCGCGGCTGCCGGAGTCGGACGGGCGTTCCCAGTTCGCGTTTCAGCATTGCCAGCATCCAGTTGCGGTGGCGCTCGATGAATTCGGGGAATGTGTCGGGCCGCGCGGGATCGAACCGGGGCACATCCCAGTCCGACGCGATTTCCTGATAGGGCTGGATGGTCTGGCCCGCCCCATCGTCCGGCAGGTCGACATGGCTGCCGAAATAGCTGTTTCGCCGGAAGCGGATCGATTCGGCCGGGGCGAAGCCGGCCCTGATCAGATAGTCGGGGCCGCTGCGTCCGTTTTCGCTGCCGTAGCGGGCGGTGCCCGCCACCCTGAAGACGTTGCGCGCGAAGCGCACCTTCCGCGCCCAGCCTTCCCACTGGGTGGCGACGATCATCTGCACGTCCATCGCCGGGCCGACATGGATGACGTTTCTTTCGATCCGGGCGTCCGACACATTGCCGGAAAGCTGGAAGATGCGGGTGCCGTCGTTGCGGCTGACGTTGAAGCGCGCCAGCGTGCCGCGATTGCCCAGATTGTCCTTGTCATTGGGCCGGGGCGAACAGATCAGCAGGAATCCGCCGGCATTGTCGTGGCTGTAATTGTAGAGGAAGGTCGTCCGGCGCGAGTTGAAATCGGAATCGAAACCCTGGCCGTCATAGCGGGTGCGCGTATGCGCGGCCTCGTTGAGCTGGATCAGGCTGTTGTCGGTGCTCCATTGCCAGATGCCGGCATTGTAGCCGGGGGCGCGGCTGCCGGCGGCGAGGACGATATTATGTTCGATCAGGGCGCCGTCGGTGCCGCGCGGGACGATGCCGTCGCCGCCAATATCCTCCAGATAATTGTCGCGGATCACCACCTTCCTGCTGGGGAACCAGTCAAGGGAGGACACGCGGTCGCTGATCCCCGCGATGCCGGATCGGTCGACGCGCCACAGGATGTTCCGTTCGATCGCCAGATCGTCGAAGCGGGTGGCGACCTGCCGGCCGGTGGCGCGGAAGAGAATGCCGCCATTGTCCTTGCGGTCGTTGGTGCCGCGGACATCGTGGACATAATTGTCGCTGATGCGGATGCCCCGCGTCACGCCGCGATTTTCGGCGCGCACCAATATGCCGATGCGGGGCGCCGGGGAGGGCGCGTCGTTGGTGGCTTCCAGGCCGCTGATCGTGACATGATCGGCGTCGATCACGCCGATGGCATATTCGGCAACGCCGCCCGCATCGATGCGTGGCCGGGGACCGGCGCCGGTCGCACCGACGATGATGGGTGATCCCGCCTTGCCCGAGCGGGCGATCGTCAGCGGTTCTTGCCAGACCGAGCCGGCGGTCAGCAGCACGCGGTCGCCGGGCTGGAGCGGCCAGCCATTGACCCGCGCCAGGGACCGCCACGCCCTGTCGCCCGCCGTGCCGTCCGCCCGGTCGTCGCCCATGCGGGAATCGACATAATAGGTTTCGGCCCGGGCTACATCGACAAGGGCGGCGGCCATCGATGCGGCGGGAAACAGGAGCGCTGGAGCAAGGAGCCGAAAGGGCTTTGGCAAGAGGTCTGTCTTTCGCGGCATGACGGTCGCGCTCCAGCCTGATGGATGGCCGCTGAACGGTCAATGAAGAGATGGCGGCCCCCGGAAAAGTCGCGCAGGCAGGGAAAATAGCGGCGGAAAGCCCCTTGAACTGCTGGCTGGGGCGCCTAGATTGGGCTGGTCACTCTCCCCCCTTGAGTGACACCTCCCTGAACCTTGGCCCCGCCGTGCAGCTCTGCTCCGGCGGGGTTTTCTTTTGCCCGCCGCCCGGCATGTGGGCAAAAGATTACAGGCAATTAAATTGAACAATTCGGCGGGGGCGTCGAAGGAGGGGCATGGCTTGGGAAAGGCGCCCTTTATGGAAGGCGGGCTAGAGACAGTTTATCATAGCTGCCGCGCCGAATTGTTGCGCTTCCTGGTCGCGCGCACCGGCAGCGGGCCCGAGGCGGAGGATATACTGCAGGACATGTGGCTGCGGATCGGCGAGGGCAGGAGCGGCCCCGTCGCCAATGGACGCGCCTATCTCTATCGGATTGCGCAGAATCTCGTGCTCGACCGCCTGCGGGAGGCGCGACGGCGGGGCGCCCGCGAGCAGAGCTGGATGGAAGTGGCGTCGGGCGTCGACCTGCGCGGTCCCGATCCCGCCGATCCCCGCGCCGATGCGCTGGCGCAGATAAGCGAAAGGGAGGAGGTGGCGCGCCTTGCCTCCGCCATCGCCAACCTGCCCGCTGGCGCCCGCCGCGCTTTCCAGTTGCACAAGCTGGAGGGGTTGTCGCATGACGAGGTGGCGCAGCGGCTGGGCATCAGCAAGAGCGGGGTCGAAAAGCATATGGCGGTGGCGATGAAATATTTGCGCCGCGCATTGTCCGAGGACTGAGGCCAGGCTGACCCGGTGACGTTATAGCGGGGAACGGCGCATGTGCGGGGGGCTGCGCAGCGACTGGACAGGTTTGATGGGACCGGCTTTGGACGATGAGACGATCCTCGACCAGGCGATTGCCTGGCACCGCGCGCAGGATGACGCGGATTTCGACTGGGACGGCTTCACGCTGTGGCTGGAGGCGGATCCCGCACATCGCACCGCGTTCGATTCGATCGCATTGATCGACGCGAGGATCGCCGATCATCGCGCCACCCTGGCCGCGCTGATGCCGTCAATGGAGGCGCCGTCAATGGAGGCGCCGTCGATGGAGGCGCCGTCGATGGGCATGTCCGTCCCGCCGGTCGCGATGCGGGCGCCCCGCCGCCGCCGCTGGATCGGCGGCGGGATCGCTGCGGCGCTGGCGCTGGCGGTCGGCATTCCTTTCTTTCGTCCCTCGATGCCGCCGCCGGTCGATTATCGCACCGGGCCGGGGCAGGCGCGCACCATCATGCTGAAGGACGGTTCCCGCATCGCGCTGGCCGCCGCCAGCCATTTGCGCGTGGCGGGCGCGGCGCAGGACAGGCTGGCGCTGGAGGGCAGCGCGCTGTTCGACATTCCCCATCGCCCGGACAGGACCATGACGATCGATGCAGGCGGGCAGCGGATCAGCGATATCGGCACGCGATTCGACATATTGGCCGACGCCCGCATGATGCGGGTCGCCGTTGCCGAAGGAAGGATCAGCGTCGCGCCGCGTGACGGCGGCGATACGGTCGAACTGCCGGCCGGGCGGCAGTTGCTGGTCGACCGGGTGACGCGCCGGGGAACGACCGCTGCCGTGTCCCCCGGAACGGTCGGAAGCTGGCAGCAGGGACGGCTGGTCTATGAAGGCGTGCCGCTCTCTCTGGTCGCGTCCGATCTCAGCCGCTATGCAGGGGTGCCTGTGAAGGCTGGGGCCGATGTTGCCGACCGGCCATTTTCCGGTGTGTTGATCGTGGGGGACGGTTCGGGTCTTGTCGGTGAAGTCGCGCAGTTCATGGACCTCAGGATCGTGCATAAGGGCGGCATTGTGTTGCTGCGCGCTGGCGCCCGGTAGCGCCTGGGCGCAGCAAGAACGGCCAATCCATATCGAATCCGCGCCGCTGGCCGATGCGCTGGCGGACCTGTCACGCCAGACGGGGATAGCGATCGGCTTCGAAGGGCGGCTGCCCGCGCGCCGGTCGCACCGCGTCGACGGGCGGCTGACGGTGGAGCAGGCGCTGGCGCGGTTGTTGGCGGGAACGGGGCTGGAGGCGCGGCGACTGTCCCCGACCGCCTATCGGCTGGTGCGCGCCGCGCCCGTCGCGCCGCCCCCGCCTGTCCGGTCGGCCTCCGCACTGCCGCCGCAGGGAATGGCGGACATCATCGTCACCGGCGCTAAGCGCGAGGAGCCGCTTGCGCGCCTGCCGATCTCCGTCGCGGTGGTGCAGGCGCCAGGCGATCAGGGCGGCACGCTGCTTTCCGGCACGCAGGAAGTGGCGCAGCGGCTGGATGGGCTGACGCTCACCAATCTGGGGCCGGGGCGCAACCGCCAGTTCATCCGCGGCGTGGCGGACAGCCCGTTCAACGGCAACAGCCAGTCGACCGTCGCCATCCTGATCAACGATGCCCGCGCCACCTATAACGCGCCCGATCCCGACCTGCGGCTGGTCGATGTCGAGAGGGTGGAACTGCTGAAAGGGCCGCAGGGGTCGCTTTACGGCAGCGGGACGCTGGGCGGCGTCTATCATATCGTCACCCGCCCGCCCGATGCCGGGACGTTCGCGGGACAGGCGGGGTTGGAGGCATCGCTTGCCACCCATGGCGAAATGGGCGGCAGCGCGGAGGCGATGATCAACCTGCCGGTGGTGACCGACCGGCTGGCGGTGCGTGCTGTCGGTTATGCGGCGCGCGAGCCGGGCTGGATCGACACGGCGGGCCGCGGCGATTCGAACCGCAGCGAGGTGCGCGGCGCCCGGCTGGCGGTGCGCGCCCTGGCGGGCGACTGGACCGTCGACCTGAACGGCATGTTCCAGTTGCAGGATGTCGCGGACAGCCAATATGTCTATGCCCGCCATGCGCTGACGCGGCCGGACCAGGTGGCCGAGCCGCATGACAACGACTTCGCCCTTGCCTCGCTGCGCGTGGCGGGAAAGCTGGGCGACATGGATCTGGTCTATGCCGGCAACTGGGTCGACCACGACGTGTCGAGCACGCTGAACGCCAGCGACCTTTCCCAGGCCGCCTTCGGCGTCGCGCCGCCCTCTCTCTATTTGGAGCAACGGCGCAATCGGCTGTTCGATCAGGAAGTGCGCCTGTCGGGCCAGCGGGACGACGGCCTGTCCTGGCTGGCGGGCCTGTCCTTCATGGATGTGCGCAACCATTTTTCGGGCGTGATCGAGGGTGCGCGGGACAGGACGGTAGCCACCGGCATCCAGGGCGTGGCCGAATTCGCCGCCTTTGGCGACATGCGCGTGCCGCTGACCCCGGCCCTGTCGCTCAGCGTCGGCGGGCGGCTGTTCCTTTCCCGGCTGGAGGCGGAGCAGGGCGGCCGCCGCACGCGGGTGGAGGTGTCGGTGACGCGCAGCGGCTTCACCCCGTCGCTGGCGCTGTCCTGGCAGGCGGGCGGGCGCGACTTCCTTTATCTGCGCTATGCCGGGGCGCGGCGGCCAGGCGGGCTGACGCAGACCAGCGCGAGGTCGGCCGAACGGTTCGAATCCGACGAGTTGCAGACATTCGAAACGGGGTGGCGGCATACGGCCTCGCCATCGCTGACGGTCAATGCCGACGCCTTCCTGACGACATGGTCGCACATGCAGTCCGACTATCTGCTGACGGACGGGCTGATCGGCACGCGCAATGTCGGCGACGCGCGCATCTACGGGATCGAGGCATCGATCGACTGGAAAGTGGCTTCGGCCTGGGCCGTCAGCGCCGGGCTGGTGGGGCAGAGCGCGCTGCTGACCCGGACCAGCGCCGGCCTGCGGGTGGACGACCGGCATCTGCCCGTCATTCCCGACTGGAAGGCGCGGCTGGGGATAAGCCGTGATCTTGGCCTGCTGGGGTGGAGAGGCAGCATGGGCGCGCATGTCAGCTATCTCAGCCCATCGCACCTCAGTTTCGATCCCGGCCTGGACAGGCGGATGGGCGACTATGCGCTGGCCGATGCCGATCTGACGCTGCGTCGGGGTGGATGGAGCGTGCGGCTGTCAGGCAGCAACCTGTTCGATTGCAAGGCGGACAGCTTTGCCTTCGGTAATCCCTTTACGCTGGACAGGGGGCCGCAATATACCCCGCTGCGACCGCGGCAATGGACGGTCGGGTTCACGAAAAACTGGTGACCGGCCGCCGGTCGAGGGCATAGGTCGCGGTATAGCCGACATGGTCGGACAGCATGGTGCCGTCCGGCCCATGGCCGAAGGGGATGTCGATCCGGCGCAGCGTCAGCGTCGTCCGCTGGCCCGGCGCGAAAAACTCCCAGTCGCGGGCGCGCTGCTGCGACAGGCGGGCGTCGGCGGAAAAGGGGAGATGCAGCGCCGCCGCCGCGGCATAGGCGTTGTTCATGGGGGCGCCGAAGCTCCAGTCCCGCGCCGCATGGTCGGTCAGGTCGATGCGCCGTCCGCTGGTCTGGCCGGCATTGAAATCGCCGCCGACGATCAGCGGGTCGCGCGGGTCGTGCCATTGGCGGATGAAGGCGGTGAGGCTGGCGATCTGAAGGCTGTGCGCTTCGTTGGAGCGGGCGTCCGACACGTCGGAGGCGCGGCGGCTGTTGAGATGGGTGGTGACGACATCTACCGGTTCGGCCTGGCCGGGCAGGCTGACCCGCACCAGCATCACGCCCTTGTTCGCCAGGCAGTCGAACCCCGCGCAGGCGAAGCGCGGAAAAGCCATGCGGTGGACCGCGACGATCGGATAATCGGACAGGATCTGAAGCCCGCTGCCGACATATTTGCCGACGCCCTCGCCATGGGTCCAGCTTTCGTCGGCGGCGAAGCGCTGCTGCGCGCCGACCGGGGTGGCGCCGTTGGTCGCCCGGTCGTCCGGTCCGTCCGCAACATAGGGATAGCCTGCCGCCCGCCCGATCGCTTTCGCATCGTCGGTGAACGCCTCCTGCAGCAGCACGATATGGGGATTGCGCCCGGCGGACCGCATGTCGCGCAGCGTTGCCGCGATGCGGTCGAAATCGGCCGGACGACCCCAGGCCAGCGGCCAGGGCAGGCCGTGGATATTATAGGTCATGACCGACAGCGTGCCGTCGAAATGCACAGCTTCCGTCCGGGGCGCCGCGCCGCGCGTGTTTGCGGAAGGGGCCGCCGCGACGAGGGCGGCGGCGGCGATCATCGGCACGGTCCATGTTAAAATGCGCACAGCCTGTTCTCCTGTGGCGCGATGACGGCGTCGGCGCGGCGGCACCGCAGTTGTCGTGCCACATTAAAAAATATTCCTGTTCGGGCTGCGGTGTCCCGTGGCGGTGGCGTCATCGAGACAAGACCGAAAGGCAGATATGGCGACAATTGTCACAGTGAAGTCATCACCCGGCATCATAGGGCGTTCGATCGGCGCAGGTGTTCGGGGGGCGTGAACCTGTCATGAAACGGCTTCTTCTATCCATTCATGATGTCGGCCCGCGATTCGAGGGTGAAGTCGACCGGTTGCTGGACCGGCTGTCGCTTCACGCCGCGCCGGACACGCTGGCGATGCTGGTGGTGCCCAATCATTGGGGCGCGCATCCGCTGCTGCCCGGATCGCCCTTTGCGACGCGGCTGCGCCGCTGGGCGGAGGCGGGGGTCAGCATGTTCGCCCATGGCTGGTTCCACAAGGACATGGCGACCCATGACGATGCGATCGCGCGATTCAAGGCAAGGCACATGACCGCCGGTGAGGGCGAGTTCCTGGGGTTGGACAGGGTGACGGCGGCGCGGCGCATGGCCGAGGGCCGGGACCTGATCGAACAGGTCACAGGCGTAGCTGTCGCGGGCTTCGTGGCGCCGGCCTGGCTATATGGCGCACCCGCGCGCGAGGCGCTGGGCCAGAGCGGATTTGCGCTGGCGGAGGACCATATGAGGGTGTGGCATCCGCCGTCGGGCAGGATATTGGCACGCGGGCCGGTCATCACCTGGGCCAGCCGCAGCCGGGGGCGGATCGCATCGTCGCTGTTGGCGGCGCGCCTGTTGCCGCCGGTCCTGCGCCATGCGCCGGTCGCGCGGGTGGCGGTGCATCCGAACGATGCCCATGTGCCGGCCCTGCTGGAGAGCATCGACCGGGTGGTGCGGCGGCTGGCACGCACGCACCGGCCCGCCCGTTACGGCGACCTGCTGGCGGGATGAGATGCGGATCCTGACTTTCCTCCACAGTTTCGAGCCCGGCGGGGTCGAACGGGTCGCGCTGAGGCTGGTGCGCCGCTGGCGGGAGCAGGGCGTCGATGCGCCGCTGTTCCTGGGGCGCGGCGAGGGCGCGATGCGGGGCGAGACCGGCGAGGGACTGGACCCCCATGTGCCGCGCGGTCCCGGATTTTCCGTCGCGGCTTTCGAGACGCTGTGGATGATCATGACCCTGCCGGGGTTCATCCGTCGGACGAAGCCCGATGTCCTGTTCTGCGCGGGCAACAGCTATGCCGTGGTCGCCGTGGCGATGAAGCTGTTGCTGGGGTGCGCCTGTCCGCCGGTGCTGGCGAAGATCAGCAACGACCTGGAAAGGCGCGACATGATCTGGCCCGCGCGCATCGCCTATCGGTTGTGGCTGCGCATCCAGGGCCGGTTCATCGATCATTTCATTGCCATGGCGCCGGGGCTGGAGCGGGAGATCACAGCGCTTGTCCGTCCGGGTGCCGGTGCGATCAGCGTCATTCCCGATCCGGCCCTGTCGATCGACCAGATCGAGCGTTTGCGCGCCGTCCGCAGGGCAGGCGAGGGTAGCGGTCGCCGCTTCGTCGCCATCGGCCGTCTGGCGCGGCAGAAGAATTTCCCGCTGATGCTGGCCACCTTTGCACGGGCGGCAGGGGCCGAGGACCAGTTGCAGATCTTTGGCGAAGGGCCGGAGCGGGGCAGGCTTGCCGCCTGCGCCCGGCGGCTGGGCATTGCCGACAGGGTGATGTTCATGGGCCATGTCGCCGACCCCGCGCTGCAGACCGGCGGGGCGGCCGCGTTCCTGCTGTCGTCCGACTATGAAGGCGTGCCTGCCGTGCTGCTGGAGGCGCTGGCCGTGGGCCTGCCGGTGATCGCGACCGAATGCAGCGCGGCGATGCGATCGCTGCTGGAGGACGGGGAGCTGGGCCAGCTTGTGCCGCCGGGCGACCTTGCCGCCTTTTCCGCCGCCCTTGCGCAAGCGCCCATGCCGCAGGACGCCGCCGCCAGCCTGGCGCAGGCGCGGCGGTTCACGCTGGAAGCGGCATCGGCCGCCTATCTCGACTGTTTCGCCGGAATTTCCGCGCGGCCGACTGAGGTTCGCCGCGGCGCGCGACGTCACTCCATCCCGTCCACAATGACGAGCCCCCTATGACCGGCAACAGCACTACCGGCCTTCTTCCTCCCTCCGCCGTGCCGATCGACCAGGCAATGCTGGACCCCAAGCCGCTGATACAGTCGGGCCGCAACTGGACCCGCTGGGCCGGGCCGCTGGTGTCGGTGCTGATCCTGGTCGTGGCGCTCCACCAGTTTCACGGGCTGGATCCCGCCAGCCTGTGGGCGATGGTGCCGGGCAGCATCGCCTTCTGGGCGGCCTTTGCGCTTTATTACCTGGCCGGTCCGCTGTCGGAATGGGTGATTTTCCGCCGCCTCTGGGCGATCCCGGCCGAAGGTTTCGCCGCGTTGCTGCGCAAGCTGGTGAGCAATGAGATCCTGCTGGGTTATCTGGGCGAGGTCTATTTCTACGCCTGGGCGCGGCGCAGCGCGAAGATCACCACCGCGCCCTTTGGCGCGATCAAGGACGTGACCATCCTGTCCGCGCTGGTCGGCAATGGCGTCACGCTGGTCATGGTCGCCTTTGCCGTGCCGCTGCTGGGTGCGGTGGATGCGCGGCTCAACAGTTGGGAAGTCGGCGGGTCGATCCTGTTCGTGCTGGCGACGTCGCTGGTGGCGATGCTGCTGCGCAAGCGGCTCTTCACCCTGCCGCGCGCTGAATTGTGGGTGGTGGCGGGCATCCATTTGCTGCGCATCATCGCGACCACGGTGCTGGCGGCGATGATGTGGCACATGTTGCTGCCGGACATTCCGCTGAGCTGGTGGATCCTGCTGGGCACGCTGCGCCAGCTTGTGTCGCGCCTGCCCTTCCTGCCCAACAAGGATGTGGTGTTCGCCGGCATGGCCGCCTTCCTGATCGGACGCGACAATGAGATCGTGTCGGCCATGGCGCTGATGGCGTCGCTCATCCTGGCGGCGCACCTGCTGGTCGGCATGGCGCTGGGCGTGACCGGCCTCATGAAAGAGGGACGGGCGCAGTGATCGCGATGCTGATGCTCGCCGCGGCCATCCCGTCCAGCCCGGATTTGGGCAAGGCGGAGGGCCGGTGCCGCGCGAGCGAGAATGGCCCGGCCTTCCTGGTCGAGGTCAAGGGCCTGAAGGATCGCAAGGGTCGGCTGAAGCTGGAACTCTACCCCGCCAACGACACGGATTTCCTGGCGGACGACAATGTGCTGGTGGCGGCGGGCAAGCCGTTTCGCAGGGTCGAGGAGGCGGTGCCGGCCGCCGGGCCGGTGCAGCTTTGCATCCGCGCGCCGGGCCCCGGCACCTATGCGCTCAGCCTGTTGCACGATCGCGACGCCAATCGCCGCTTCTCGATTTCGGTCGACGGCATCGGTTTTGCCGGCAATCCCAAGCTGGGCTGGTCCAAGCCGTCTGCCGCCGCCGCGAGCGCGACGGTGGACAGCGGCCCGGCCCACATCGTCATCATCGTCAATTATCGCCGGGGACTCTTCTCCTTCGGCCCGATCAAGGAATAGGTCATGCGCATCGTGGATGTCTGCGCTTTCTACGCGCCCAGCGGCGGCGGCGTGAAGACCTATGTCGAACGCAAGCTGCGCGCAGGGGCGATGGCCGGCCATGAGGTCATCATCCTGGCTCCGTCGGACAGCGACCAGGTGGTGGAAGCGGGGGGCGGCAGGATCGTCATGCTGCCCGCGCGGCGCTTTCCGCTCGACCGGCGCTATTCCTATTTCGACGATGAAGCCTCGCTCCACGCCATGCTGGACCGGTTGCAACCCGATCTGGTCGAGGCGTCCTCCCCCTGGTCCAGCGCGGCGATGGTGGCGCGCTGGCGGGGCGATGCGCCGCGCGCGCTGATCATGCATGCCGATCCGTTGTCGGCCTATGCCTATCGCTGGTTCGGATCGGTGCTGAGCCGCGAGGCGATCGATCGCGGGTTCGACTGGTTCTGGCGCCATCTGCGCCGGCTGGACCAGCAGTTCGACCTGGTGGTCAGCGCCAGCGACAGCCTGTCCCAGCGGCTGGAGGCCGGCCGGCTGCGGCGGGTGATGACCCTGCCCATGGGCGTCGAACCGGGCTATTTCAGCCCGGCGCATCGCAATGAAGGACTGCGCGCGCGCCTGCTGGAGCGTTGCGGCCTTGGGCCGGAGGCGACGCTGCTGCTGGGGGTGGGCCGTCATGCGCCGGAAAAGCGCTGGCCCATGGTGATCGATGCGGTGGCGTCGGCGGGCTTTTCGACGCCGGTCGGCCTGGTGCTGGTCGGCGACGGCCGGGAAAGGGCGCGGGTGCGCCGGGCGTCGGCCAATAATCCGCATATCCAGTTGCTGGCGCCGATGCATGCGCGACCGGCGCTTGCCGAACTGCTCGCCAGCGCCGACGCGCTGGTCCATGGCTGCGAGGCGGAGACATTCTGCATGGTGGCGGCCGAAGCGCGCGCCAGCGGCCTGCCCGTCATCGTGCCCGACGAGGGCGGTGCGTCCGACCAGGCGCGCAGTGGCGGAGGGTTGCTCTATCGCGCCGGGCAGGCCGACAGCCTGGCCGCGGCCATCGTCGATTTCGCGCAGGCTGATGCTGTGGCGCGGCGCCGGACGGCGCTGGCGTCGGCTTCGTCGGTCATGACCATGGACGACCATTTCGACCGGCTGTTCGCGGTCTATGACGACATGACCAGGGAACGGCGCCATGTTGCTTGACCGGCCTATAGCTCGCCCCATGCGCCCGCGCCGCCGCCTGAGCCTTCCTGTCTTCCGCAGGCGGCCGCCCGACGCGGGACAGGCCCATTCCTGTGGTCTGCGCCATCGTTCCACCTGCGAAAGCTGGTCCTTGATGACCGCCATTCTCTGGTGGCTGTTGCGTTCCGATCGGTGACATCGGCGCGGCCGGGCTGCGCCGGCCGTGCCTGACGCCGGTCGCGGAAAATACCGGACCATCGGTACGAATACTCATTAAAAGTCTGATAATAGTCGATATTCTGGTCTATTTGTGAAGCGTGTTATGGTAAAAATAATCACCGGGTAAGCACTGATTTTTCCCAGAACGACACAAGACTGGCGGTGAAGCGGCGCCATTCATCCGCTCGGTTTGCCGGCGCTTCCGGCGCGGCGGACCATCAGTTCCCCGATGCGTTCCAGTCGTATGGCAAGGTGGAAAGCGGCTTCCTCCTTCCATGGCGGCGCGATGATCTGCACGCCGATGGGAAGGCCTGCCACGGCCACGGGTGCGGTGAGGACGGGCAGACCGATGAAGCTGATGGGCTGGGTATAGAGGCCCAGATTGGCGCGCACCGGGATTGTTCTGCCATCGACCGTTACCGAGGCCTGGCCGATCTCCGGCGCTGTGGTGAATGTGGCGGGCGCGAGGAGAAGATCGTGCTCGGCGAACAGCTTGGCGGCCTGATCGCGGAACCATGTCCGCACGCGCTGCGCCTGGAGGACGGCCGCGGCTGGAAGTAGCGCGCCTGCGAAAAGGCGGTCGCGCGTCGCCGGGTCGAAATCCTGCGGGCGGGTGCGTAATCGCTCGCTGTGCAATTGCCCACCCTCGGCGGCGGAGATCGTGAAGGCGGCTGAGCGCGCCGCTTCAGCGCCGCGCAGGTCGACAGTGCGGTCGGCTCCGGCTGCGGCCGCGATCCGGTCCATCGCCTCGGCGACCTCGGTGGTCATCACCGAGGCGAACCAGCCGCCGAGGCGTGCCACGCGCAGCGGTCGGCCATTATCGGCCAGCGCCGCGACCGAGGCGGCGGGCGGCATGTCCAGCATGGCTGGATCTTCCGGGTCATGGCCTTGCATCGCATCGAAGGCGTGGGCAAGGCCGTCGAGGCTCGCTGCGAAATGGCCGGTGTGATCGAGGCTGGCAACGAAGGGAAAGGCGCCGCGCCGCGAAAGGCGCCCGAAAGTAGGCTTCAAGCCATAAACGCCGCAGAGCGAGGCCGGGATGCGGATCGAGCCGTTGGTGTCCGATCCCAGTGCGACGTCCACCAGTCCTGCCGCCACCGCCGCTGCCGAACCGCCCGATGATCCGCCGGCGATCCGCGCGGGATCGTGCGGATTTCGCGTCGGCCCGTAATGATGATTCTCGGTGGAAAAGCCGTAGGCGAACTCATCCATGTTGAGTGTGCCGAGCAACGCGGCGCCCGCGCTGCGCAGCCGTTCCACCAGAAAGGCGTCACGCGCTGCGGGCGGTTCATCCTTGAGAATGATCGATCCGGCCAGCGTCACCTCACCCGCAATGTCGAACAGGTTCTTTACGGCGAAGGTCAGGCCGGCGAGCGGAGCGCCCGTCCGGTCGGCCCGGTCGGCGTCGGCCAGCGCCCGTTCGGGCTGGACGGAAGTGAAGCAGTTGAACGCGGCGTCCCGATCGGCGATCGCGGCGAGGCTGCGCAGCACTGCCTGGCGTGCGAGGCCGCTCATGCGCGAAACATCGGCGCAGGATCGACCGCGTCAGGCAATTCAATCCCGGAAAAGGCTAATATATGATCGGCCAGAATATCGAGCCATTGCGCCACGCTTTCGGCATAGGCGTCCGGTACGTCCAGCGGCGCCATTGCGGCGATGCGTTCGGCGAGTTCGGGCTGGAGGCTCATGCCTGCTTCACCGCATCGATGACATCGGGCGACGCGGCGACGAAGCCGAAGCATTGGCGGATGTTGTAGAGCGTCGCTTCGGCGCAGAAGCCGGGTGATGTCGTCGCGCTGCAATCCTCCAGCAGCACGCAGTCATAGCCCCGGAAACTCGCGTCCTGGAACGTGCATAGCACGCACTGGTCGAGATTTACCCCCGCGAAGAGTAGCGTAGTAACGCCAAGGTTCCGCAGGATCGCGTCGAGATGCGTTTCCCAGAAGCCCGACATGCTGAACTTGGCGACGTGAATGTCGCCGGCGGTATCGCCAAACTCCTCGAGGATCGCCGCGGCCCAGCTACCGGCCTGCAACACCGGTGCGCCATTGGCAAGCGGATTGCCGAGGCCTGTGCCGGTGCCCGAAGCATTGTAGACATGGAGGGTCGAGGGGCCCAGGTTCAGAAGGTCTGGCCGGTTGCCCCAGTTGACCCAGACGACGGGAATATTGGCGCTGCGGGCCTCTGCCAGCATCGCATGTATCGGCGCGATCAGCCTTTGTCCGGGCGACACGTCAACGCCGATCGAGGCAAGCCAGCCGTCGGCGTGACAGAAGTCATTCTGCATATCGACGATGACAAGCGCCGTGCGGGCAAGGTCGAGCCGGATATGCTGCGGCGTTGCCGGGATCGCCACGGGTCGCGGGACGCGTGGCGTGCGGACGAAATCCACGGCGGCTTCATTGACGCGCCACTGGTTGTGCGGGGCGCTGCCGAGCGGGTGCATCACGGCCATCACGCGGCCTTGAGGCCGGTCAGCGTAACGAGGTCCTCGGCATCCAGTTCTACCGGCTCCCCGGCGCGGATCAATTCGGCGAAGCCCTCGTTCGGCACCATGAAGGTAAGCGTGTAGAGCTTCGCCGCGCCGGTGTTGACGACGACATGCTCGGCGCCCGGCCGTAGCATCAGCGCGTCACCGGGCGTGATGCGCCGGACGGTGTCGCCGCAATGCGCCTCACCCTCGCCCGAAATGACGTAGAAATATTCATGGGCATGCGCGTGGCTGTTGGGCGGGGTCCGTCCGCCGACCGCAAATATCTCCACGACGCAGACCGGTTCGATCCCGTCGGCCAGCGGATCGAACAGGAGAGCGAAATAGTTGCTATCGCCGGGGGCGATTCGCCGCGCTTCCACATCGCGGACCGAGCGGGCTAGCATCATCTCATACATAGTCCTGGTTTTCCTGTTGGGTGGTCTGCCCTTGAGCCATCGAAAGGTGCAGCAGCGATCCGTCCGCGCCGCCGGTGATGATCCCGATCGTGATGAGCCGTGCCTCGCTCCGGGGAGCATCGGCCGGCCGGCGTCCGGTGCCGGGATTGACCGGATAGGCCGGATAGGCGGCGGCGGCGATCGAGAGGCGAAGCCGCTCACCGGGGCGCAGCGTGGCGCAGGTCTTGCGCAGCGACACGGCGATGCGATCCCCCGCCCGGTGAGCGAGCAGGGAGCGATGGCCTTCGGCGATCTGGGTCACCCTTCCTCGCGCGTCGATGCGCGAGAGAACGCAGGCAAGATCAAAGGCCGGGCTGTCGCAGGCCACGGCAAGATCGGCGCCGACTTCGCCGAACAACGCCAGCGAATCTTCAAGCGGAGCCGTGGTGAAGGTGAGCACGTCGGTACGATTGTCCACCTTAGCGCGGTAGACAGGTCCCGGCGGTGTGCCGAATGCGCCGCCCACGCTCGGTGCCGGCCGCCAGGGATCGTGGACAAGGTACTCAATGCAAGTCTCTCCGGGAGCCGGCCCAAGTGTTGCGCTTGTTCCGTCAACCGAGGCAATGCCTTCCCCACCCAGATGGAAGGTCGTCCGCTCCTCCGGCCAGATGTCGCCCGTCCGCCATTCGCAGGTACCCATGTCGAATAGCGAGATCGGCGGCGAGAGTTCGACGTTGGCATCGTCCATGAGCCAGCGCCGGAACCAGCGGACTTGGGCATGGTCGACGGGGCTGACGGCGGCGGACCCGAAATCGCGATCGGCCACGGAGCGGTCCCACGGAAAATGCGTCCAGGGGCCGATCATGAGCGCGCCGCCGAGTGCATCGAAGCCCGCGAGCGTGCCCGGCAGATGGGTGTCGAACCAGCCGCCGACGAACAGCGCCGGAACACCACCCGCGCGCAGTTCCGCGAGCGCGGCGCTCGGTGAGACGGCGGACCAGTAGGGATCGCTGGCGGGGCGTTCCAGCCAGTCGTGATAGTGCCCGAGCGCGCGGTGGCGTTCGAGCACCGGCGGCCGCGCGTTGACGGGGGCATTGAGCGGGAGCGCGCGCGATGCGGCGAACAGCTCCTCCCACGCCGCCATCTCGCCACGATGCTCGGCGGTACCCGCCGCCATCTGGATACCCCAGCTGATGTTGGACGCGAGGCGCAGCGCGCCGTCCTCGCTCGCCCAGTCGGCGAACAGGTCCCAACCGATCATCGCGGGCGCCATGGCCCTCAGCGCGGGCGGACGCAGTCCAGCCGCGAGAAGCTGGTTGGTGCCCTGATAGGAAAACCCATAAAGACCGACCCGCCCATTGGAACGCGGCAGCGCAGCGGCCCATTCGATCGCCTCGGCGCCATCGCGTGCCTCATGGACAAAGGCGGTAAATTCGCCCTCGGAGGTGCCGCGTCCTCGCACATCCTGGATAACTACGATGAAACCCTGACGTGCGTACCAGGCGGGGTGCGCGTAGCATAGCGCCGAGCCGAGCCGCCGGCCGTAGGCCTGCCGCATCAGGAGCACCGGCGCATCTTCCTCGCCAAGCGGCATCCAGATGTCGGCGTCCAGCCGCACTCCGTCCGAAGTCAGCATCGATGCCTGGACGAGGCCGGGAAGAGCGCCTTCGCCGGAGGACGCAATGGTCTTGTGCGGCATGGTCCGGTCGAGCACGGCTATAGCGTCTCTGACGGCATGAACGTACGCATCTTGCCGGGGTTGAGAAGCCCTTGGGGATCGACATCGTGCTTGAACCCGAGCTGGTCTCCGGGCAGTCGCTTGTAACGGCTACCGTCCTCGACAGTGTAGACATGAGGATTGGCGACGGGCGCGCCCGCGTCCTCGAAAATCGCGATCAGCTCGGCGAGCCTCTCTTCGCCGGTGTAGCGAACGACGGGCAGGCTGTTCATCACATGACCGCCGTCGAAGCCGATGAACTCGACATGCCACATCACTTCGTCGCCCAGCCGCGTGCGTAGGCCGTGGAGTATTTCGGGCGTGGGGAAGATAGTCTGCAGATAGGTGTGGCCGCGCTCGCGCCGTAGGACGTGCTGGGTCGCGTGATTGAAGCCGAGTTCGTAGATCGGGAGGGATGGGCCTTCTTCCCCTCCCGAAGCGCGTTCCAACGTGACGCGGCCATTGTGCGCCGCCGCCAGTTCGCGCCCCGCGACAAGGCCCGCCGGCGCGACCATCAGCGCGGCGATGGCGTTGCCTTCGGGAATATAGGGAACATAGGGTCGGAAATAGCGCGCCTGGCGGTCATCCGAGATCGAGCACAGACGCTTCTGCACGCCTTGGGCCTTGCACATCGCGTGGCCAAAGGCGATTGCATCCTCGAACTGTTCGAAGGTCACGAGCAGGTCATGCCAGTCGACGGCCGGTTGCACCGGCAACGCCAGCCGGACGAGCAGGCCGGTCGTCCCGAAGGTGCGATTGATGAGGTTGCATTGGCTGCCGGTCAGATCGATCAGGCGGGGCGTGTCCTCTACCGTAACGAGGCTGGCGCCGATCAGGTTGCCGGGTTCGCGCAGACCGCCCCAGGTGACCGAACCAACGCCGCCGGTCCCGCCCGAGACGAAGCCGCCGACGGTCGCCGTTTCCCAGGTGGAGGGAAACATGCGCAGTTCATGACCCCGCGCGCGTAGCGCCTGCTCCAGCGCGTGAAGCGTCATGCCAGCCTCGACCGTGACGACACCGTCCGCAACCTCGATCAACCGGGCAAGGCCGGTCATGTCGATCACCGCTCCGCGTCTCAGTGGAACGGCCTGCCCGTAATTGCCGGTCCCGCCGCCGCGCGGCGTCAGCGGAACGCCAGTGCGCGCGCTGGCCGCGGCGACGGTCATGACCTCATCGACGGAGCGGGGAGAGACGATCACGTCAGCTTCGCAGTCGTGAAGCAGCGCGGACAGCACCGGGCTGAACCAGAAATAGTCCTTGCTCTTGCGCTTGAGATCGGCGGGCGCCTGGCTCCACGGCACATCGCCTAGTTGGTCGAGGAAACCGGCGAGGTTCATGCGGTTGCGGCCTGTGAAATAGCGGCCGGAGCGCCGATGCGCTCGACCGGATAGCGCGCGACCTCGTGGAGAAGGGCAATGAAGCGCGCAGCAGCATGATCGGCGACCAGCTTGCCGCGCTCAGCGTCTGCGGCGGCGGCGTTGCCACACGCACCTTCGGGGTTCAGGTCCTGAATCTGCCAACCGAAACCGACCTTGCCTTCCGGCGTCAGGATGTCGAAGTCAGCCTGCATCGTCTTGCTCAAGGAAACGAAGTTCCGCGCCTTCGCCATGTCGACAAGGTCAGGGCGCAAGTGCAGCATCAGCGAAGTCTCGATCTCGCCGCCATGGATGCCATGGGCACATTCCTCTGCCGAGAAGAGCCCCGGAGGCATGCCCATCTTCGACCACGCGGCATTGACCACGAACATGCCTAACTCAACCCGTAGCGTTCGTGCGACGATGTCCATGATCTGAGGCTGGCCGCCGTGCGAATTGAGCAGGACGAGCCGTCGGATGCCTGCCCTACGAACGGATCGGCCCAGTTCCAGGAGCAGATCCGTCAGCACCGAAGCCGGAAGACTCAGCGTGCCGGGGAAGGCGAGATGCTCATCGCTCTTGCCGACTGACTGGATCGGCAGGGCCACGACGGACAGTTCTGCCGGGGCTTCGCTCAGAGCCTGCGAGAGCAGGCCCTCGTTGATGCAGCTATCGACATAGACCGGCAGGTGGGGTCCGTGCTGCTCGATGGCGCCCACCGGCAAGATCGCAATGGTATTGGCGGGCAGGGCCTGAAAAGCGGATGACGGCATGTCGCGCCAGAGCCGGGCCGGGTAAAAGTGGGGCGGCATTGCAAATTATCCTTTCTTGCCGGGCCCGCCTCACGGTAAAGCTTCCTTGCACTGAAAAAAGCATCGATTTGCGACCGCGGTGATGCCTTTTTTCGCCAACAGAGGGAGTCGCTACCTTGTTGCACGGACGTATGCTGCGGTACCTGGATGTCGTTGCCCGCGTGGGGACGATCCGAAAGGCTGCGGCGCAGCTCCACATCGCGTCGTCCGCGATCAACCGCCAGATCATCGCGCTGGAAGAGGAACTGGGCGAACCGCTGTTCGAGCGTATGCCGCGCCGCATGCGCCTGACTGCCGCCGGCGAAGTCCTGATCCAGCATGTGCGCGAAACGCTGAGGGCCCACGAGCAGACGATGCAGCAGATCGAGGCCATGAAGGGGCTCAAGCGCGGTGCCATCACGCTCGCAACCACGCTCGGGCTGTCGGCAGGGCCGATGTCGCAGATCATCAGCGATTATGTCGATTCCTATCCGCGTGTGCGTGTGCGAGTTTCGAGTGCGGTGACCGAGGGGATAGCCAACGCGGTCATGAACGGCGAAGCGACCCTTGGGCTAGCGTACAGCATACCGCCGAGACCGGGGCTCAAAACCCTGTTCGCGGTGGACCTGCCGCTGGGCGCGATCGTCGCGGCCGGCCATCCTTTGGCGAGCCGCGACCGGCTTCGCCTCAGCGAACTTCTGGACTATCGGCTCGTAATCGCGGAGCCGGGCATGAGTCTGCGCACCGTGATCGATGTGGCTTTCAGCCGCTTCGAGGCGGTTGCCCCGGTGCTGGAGACCAATTCTGTTGAACTGATGCGCAATTTCGTTGCGGCTTCGGATGCGGTCGCGCTTCTCAATCCGCTCGACGTCGTGACGGAACTGGCTTCGCAGCGCCTCGCCTTCATACCTCTGGATGATGAAAATCTCCACCCGCAGACCCTAAGGCTCATTTCGCGCTCAAACGATCCGCTCGACTCGATCGCCAGCCACTTTGCCCAGCATCTGATCGAGCGCGTGACAGCACTTGCCGGGGACGTTGCGGATGCGCGTATCGGATAGTTTTGCAAGAAACAGCCCGGTCAGACTGCTGCCATAAAGGCAGCGCACACGACGCAAAGTGATGCTTTTCTTGTAGAGAAGTTTTCATATCCTGCGTGTGTCTGCCAGTTAAGGGGAGCGCGTGGTGATGACGAGTCCAGCAGGTGTTCAAACGATCACGCCTCACTTGTCGCAGGCGCGGGAAAGTGTCCCCTCGGCAAGACCGGCCGTGGCGCTCTGCGCGCTGGCGATGGTGGCCGAAGGCTTCGACACCTACTCCGTGGGCTATGCGGCCCCGATCATCATACGCGAATGGGGCTCCAGCCCAACGATGATCGGCAACTTGTTCGCCGCCAGTGTCGTCGCTTCGGCGATCGGCACGATGGGCATTGGCGTGATCGCCGATCGATTCGGCCGAAAGCCTTGCCTGATCGTCGCCCTCGTGGTCTTTGGCCTTGCTACGCTGATCACCGCGCATGTCGCCAATATGGCTGAACTGGCGGCTGTGCGCATTTTGTCGAGCCTGGCGCTCGGTGCCTCGGTGCCGAGCGCCATCGCACTGGCATGCGACGCGGTTACCCCGTCGCGGAGGGCGGCGACGGCGGCCTTGCTGTCCGCCAGCATTGCCATCGGCATAGTCGCCTCGGGTCTGGCGGCGGCGGTACTTGTGCCGGACCACGGCTGGCAGTCGCTGATGTATGTCGGCGGGCTGTTCGCCCTGGTGCTTGCGCTGCCGATCCTGAAACTCGTGCGCGAGCCCGTCCATGAAGCGACCGCAGCTCTGGGACCTTCGCATAATGTTGGAGCGCTGTTCGCTCCTGTTTACCGGCGTGCGACCCTCGTCCTCCTGTTCGTCATGACGACGATCTACGCGACTTCCTTCTTCTTCAACTTCTGGCTGCCTTCCCTGCTGCTGCGGCACGATCCCGATATGCAGAAGGTCGCGCTTGCCAACGCGCTCGCGCAAACATTCAGTCTTGCTGGAGCGCTCCTCACCGGTTGGGCTATGGACCGCAACGGATTGCGGGCTCTAGCCGCGATCTTTGCCGTAACCGCGATCGTGTTGACCGCAGCGGTGGGCCTTCCCAGCAGCTTCGTGGGTCTGGTGCTTGGCTGCTGCTGCATCTGTTTGTGCATCAATGGCGCTTTCGGCGGCGCTCTTGCCGCGCCGGTACAGGTCTATCCCCAGGAGATGCGGGCAACCGCGCTGGGGTTCACGATCGGCCTCGCGCGCCTGATCGGTGGCAGTCTGGGCCCGCTGGCCGGGGGCTGGCTGCTCGCCTGGAACCTGCCGACAATAGCGGTTGCGGTCGCTTTCGGTCCCTTCCTGCTGCTGAGCGCAGCGGCGCTATTCCTCTATGCCCGGCGAGCCTGATGCGCGGCGCTGCCTGCCAACGAAATGTAACGCGCCGATCCGCATGGCGAACCAGCGCGTCCTTTCTTTTGCGAAGACGGTCAATAGCCGTATGAGCGGCGGAACATCTCGCGGACATGCTCGCCCGCCGTGCAGGTGGCGAAGCGGCGAGGCCGGTCGGCATTGATGCAGGACGGGATCGGATCGATCACGGCGTCGCTGCGCGGGCTGTAGAAAAAGGCGAGCGAATAGCGATCCGCTGCGCCGTGATTGTTCCGGACCCGGTGGAAGTTCGAGGCATAGCGTCCGTTCGTCCAGCGCATCATCAGGTCCCCCAGGTTGACGACGAACGTACCGGGAATCGGATCGGCCCTGACCCACGTCCCGTTGACGTCGCACACCTCCAGTCCACCAAGCGAATCCTGCGCCAGCAGGGTGATGCCGCCCCAGTCGGTATGCGCGCCAGCGCCGATCTGGTTGAACTCCGCATCGGCCTTTTGCGGCGGATAGCGCAGCATCCTGAGCTTGGCTTCGGCACCGGCATAGTACGGCGCGAACCAGTCCGCCCGTAGCTCGAGCGAGAGCGCGATCTGTTGCAGAACCCGGTCGCCCAGAAGCTGCAAGGCATCGCCATAGACCAGGGTCTGCTCGCGGAATCCGGGGAGATCCGGCCATTGATTGTGGCCGGATGTCCGGGCCTGCGTGCGCGCGTTCTCGGCGGGAAGGTTCGTGGTGCAGTAGAAGCTTTCCTTGAGATCGACGGGCGCTAAGTCGCCGCCATCCTCCTGGCTGTCGAGTATCTGCGCGCCGATCGGCTCGAAGCCGGCACCGGCGGGGGAGTTCTTCATGTGAAGTGCTTGTTTTTCGGCAAGCGGCGTGTCCAGCACCGCCTTGGCCGCGGCGAACTGCCGCGCGATCAATTCCTCTGGAACGCCGTGACCGGCGATGTAGAAAAAACCGATCTCGCGGCAGACCTTGCCTATCGCCTTCCCCACCGCCGCCGGAGGCCCCGAAATGTCGATCACCGGGATTACCGCGGCAGGCCTTGGTGGCGTGTAGATGCGCATGATCTTCCTCAGAACTTCTTGGTGAAGGACAGGCCGTAAGTGCGCGGCATGTTGTAGACCGTGTTCACCGCCGAGCCGTTCTGGAACGTGCTGTTTGTATATTCGTCGTTGGTCAGGTTCTTCGCCCAGAGCGACGCGGTCCAGCCCGTTTCCGGCATGATGAGCTGCAGTTGGGCATTGACGAGCGTCGCGTCGCTGTCGATCCGGTAGATCGGCGTGTTCTCCGTATTGGTGAAAACGCTGCTCTGGCGGTGGACAGATCCGCTCAGCGACATGTCGAGATCATCGGTGACAGCCCAGCGATAGCGGGCTGAGGCCGAGCCGGTGAAGGTCGGCGCATTCGCGAAGCGGTTGCCCGCCGGGAAATTCACGCCGCCGCTGGTGAAAGCTCCGACCCAGCTATCGATAAGCCCACCGTCAAAGCGCAGCTCCATTCCGCGCACCGGTCGCACCGCCAGTTCGAAGTCCACGCCCTTGATATGGGCGTCGGACAGGTTGGCGAAGCGGTTGACGAGGAGGTTGCCGACCAGCTGCTGCTGGTTGGTCTGCATGTCGTTGTACTTGTAATAGAACAGGCTGGTAGTGAGGCTGACCAGATTGTCCCAGAGGTTCTGTTTCCAGCCGATTTCGAACGCATAGAGGTGTTCGCCCTTGTACGGCAGGAGCTGCGAGGAGTTCGTCGCGACCGCAGGGGCTATGAAGCCGCCGCTCTTGAAGCCGTGCGTGATGCTACCATAGATCAGTGTGTCGCGGCTTGGCTTGTAGTTGACGCCGACCTTCCAGGACACGGCATCCTGTTTTATAGAGTCGTCCATGAAGGCTTGGTTGACGTCCCCGACGTCGACGACGCCGTTCTTGTTGACGTCCTTCCAGGTGCCGCCGATCTTGCTGTTGAATTCGTGGATGTAGCGTGCCCCGGCGGTGAGTTGCAGCGTAGGGGTCACGTTCCAGTCAAGTTGAGCATAGGCTTGCGCCGTACGCGTGTCGGCGCTGTTGGTGCCGATGAAGTTGCCGTTCTGGATCGGAGCGATGGTGTAGGTCGGGTTATTGGTGTTCGCCGTCGAAAGATAGACACCGCCCATCCACTCCAACGGGCGAGTACCGGTCGAGGCGATCTGCAGGTCCTGCGACCACTGCCAGGTACGCTGGTCGAGAATTGCCGTCTGCTCGGTAATCGGCAGCGCGTCGGACTTGATGTAATTTTCCTGCCAGTGGAGATAGCCGGTGGTCGAAGTGACCGCAAAACCATCGCCGCGCCAAGTCGCAATCAGCGTACCGGTATAGGCCTTGCCTTTCACGGTCCATGGATCGTTCTCGCTGATCGTATGGACATCGGTGGAGGTGCGCAGCGCGCCGAAGAGCGAAGCGCAAGTGTTGCCGAAATCGATCTGGTTGGCCAGCGATACTGGACAGAAAGGCGTCGTGGCTCCCGGCGCGCCGCCAGGGACGTGACGGCCAAAGGCGGTGAAGGCGCCCGGCTCGTCGTCCTCGTGCTGATACCCGAAGATGCCCCGCAGCGTCAGGCTGTCCGTCGCTTCCCACTTTAGCTGCGCGCGTACGGCCACCTGGTGGATCTGGCCAATATCATGGCCACCGGGGTAAAGGTTGTTGATCCAGCCGTCGTACATTTGCCGCGTTCTGACCGAGATGCGCGCGGTGAGTCTCTTGCCGATCGGCCCACTGATGGCTCCTTCGCCTTCGAAAGCGCGGTAATTGCCGAGGCCGCCGGTCAGATAGCCGGACAAGGTATCTGTCGGCTGGGCTGAGCTAACCGTGACGGCTCCCGCCGTGGCATTGCGGCCATAAAGCGTCGATTGCGGGCCCTTCAGGATCTCGACGCTCTGAACGTCGAAGAACTGCTGGCTGATCGTGCCGATGTTCGGGCTGTAGACGCCATCGAAATAGACGGAGGTCGACGGGTTGCTGGCAACGGTGAAGTCGTTCATGCCGACGCCGCGGATGGTGATCACCGGCTGGCCGCCGCCGGGCCGGATTTCACGGACCTCGACGTTGGACGTCAGCTGCTTGAGCTCGCCGATGCGCTCGACGCGCTCCACCTTGAGGCGTTCTTCGGAAATCGCCGTCACGTTGATGCCGACGTCCATGGTCGATTGCTCACGCCGCTGAGCGGTAACGACGATCTCGCCGGCACCCGCGTCGGAAGCTTCATCCGCATTTGCGGATGCATCCGCGGCATGCGCAGCAGCGGGAAGCAGCAACAGCATCGGCAGCAGGGATGCGCCGGTACGGAAACGGTTTCTGATATGTCCGGTATTGAAGATCGTCATGATATGGTCCCCCGAAGAGCCGGCATGGTTGTGCCAGCGATGTTGAGCACGGCCCCTCCCGGACCTCTCCCCAGACGTTTGTCGGGCGCACCAGGCCGATGCTCCTGCTCCGATCACGCGGTGTTGCTGCTGCTCATACAATCGCAGTCTGTGCGCACTTAAAAGAACCGTTTTTGCTCAATATTGATGCTAAAAAGGGGACGCAGGGGATGTCGCTTGATCAAGCGACCTATTTCCGCGCTTTGCCGGACCAGGTTTCTATTGCTGCCTTTGAAGCATCGCAACAGACGCATAACGATGCTTTTTGCACAGTGGCGACGCTGATAGCTCGGATGCGCTACCGGAAAGGACCAGTGCGCCGCCATGATGATCGACGAACCTGAAACTCATGCCGAGATCGCCGCGCTGGTCGAGCGCTACGAAGATGCGCTTGACCGCAACGACATCGGGGCGCTCGACGCCATGTTCTGGCACTCCCCGCAAGTGGTGCGCTTTGGCGTGGGCGAGAATCTCTATGGCGAGGCCGAAATCGCGGCGTTCCGTCGGCAGCGCCAAGGAGGATCGCCGCCGCGCACGGTGCGCAGGATCGCGATCACCACGTTCGGGCGCGACTTCGCCGTCGCCAACGTCGAGTTCCAGCGCCTTGGCGGCGAGACGATCGGCCGGCAAAGCCAGAGTTGGGTCCGTTTGCCAGAGGGTTGGCGCATCGTGGCCGCGCATGTCTCGCTGATGGGGCAGACCTCCTGATGCTGCACACGCCACGTGCCTATCGCGGGATGGTTACCGCGCCGCACCACCTGGCGAGTCAGGCTGGCCTCGACATTCTCAAGGATGGCGGCACGGCCGTCGAAGCGTGCGTTGCGGTCGCGGCGACGCTGGCGGTAGTCTATCCGCACATGACCGGCATCGGCGGCGACGGCTTCTGGCTGATCGCCGAGCCGGACGGAACGGTGCGCGCGATCGATGCCTGCGGGAAAGCCGCTTCCGGGGCCGACCTCACGCTTTACGCAGGGCATACGGTCATCCCTTGGCGCGGACCGCTCGCCACGAATACGGTGGCGGGCACTGTCTCGGGCTGGGAAGCAGCGCTGGCCGGGGACAGCGGGATGTTGCCGCTTGACCGCTTGCTGCGCGCTGCCATTGCGCTCGCCGGCGATGGCGTGGCGATAACGCGAGGCGGTGCGAATGTTGCGGCAGCCAAGGGCGATGAACTTCGCTACCAGCCGGGCGCTTACGCCGCCATCTTCGAGCCGGAAGGCAGGCCGCTCCGCGAGGGCGATCGGCTGCGACAGCCTGCGCTCGGCGAAACCCTGGCAAGACTGGCGCGCGACGGGCTCGGCAGCTTTTACCGCGGTGAGCTGGGGTGTAGCATCGCTGCCGACCTTGCCGCGCTGGGCAGTCCGGTCACGCAGGACGATCTGGCCCGGCACACGGCTTCGCATGTCGCTCCGCTTAGTCTGTCCATCGGCGGTGCGCGTCTCTACAACATGCCACCGCCGACGCAGGGCATCGCCTCGCTGCTGATCCTGGGCCTGTTCGACCGGCTCGAGGCTGGCGGCCCAGATGAATTTGCGCACATTCACGGGCTGATCGAAGCGACCAAGCAGGCCTTTATCTGGCGCGATGCGCATTGCAGCGATCCGGCCTACATGACGGTCGATGCCCAGGCGTTGCTCGACGATGGCGCCGCCCTTGACACCATGGCGGCGCGCATCGATCCGGCCCGCGCATTGCCGTGGCCGCACCCCTCGGCGCTGGGCGACACGACCTGGTTCGGGGCGGCGGACGCGCGGGGGCAGGTCGTCAGTTGCATCCAGTCCACCTATTTCGAATTCGGCTCAGGCATCGTGCTGCCCGGCAGCGGCATCACTTGGCAGAACCGCGGCGCGTCCTTCCGTCTTGCAGCCGATGGCTGGAATGCGCTGAAACCTGGCCGCAGGCCTTTTCACACATTGAACCCGGCCCTTGCCCGCTTCGATGACGGGCGCGTCATGGCCTATGGGACGATGGGTGGCGAAGGTCAGCCACAAACACAAGCGGCGCTGTTCACTCGCTATGCCCGCTATGGTGCGCCGTTGCAGGAAGCCTTGTGCGCACCACGCTGGCTTCTCGGCCGGACCTGGGGCGAGGAGAGCACGACGCTGAAGCTGGAAGCCGGCTTTGATGCCGGCCTCGTCGCGGCTCTGACAAAGGCGGGGCATGAAATCGAACCGGTTGCACCGCTCAATTCCGTCATGGGTCATGCCGGCGCAATCGTTCGCCATCCCGACGGGATGATCGAAGGCGCCGGGGACCCGCGCTCCGACGGCACGGTGGCGGCCTGGTGACCTGCTTCCCCATCATGTTTTGCAACAGGACATATCGATGATCGTGCGTATAATCGGCTTATTTGAACCGCTCGTCCTCGCGCTGGTGGGTACGGTGCTGCTGGCGTCGCTCCTGCCCGCGCACGGAGCGTTCGTCCCGGTCATGGACGGGTTTGCGGACGCCGGTATTGCGCTGCTGTTCTTCCTGCACGGGGCCAAGCTGTCGCGGGAGGCCATCCGCGAAGGCGCGCGCAACTGGAAAGTCCACATCGCCGCACTGGCGACGACGTTCCTGCTGTTTCCCCTGTTTGGCCTTGCCTTCACCGCCGTACCGCTCGGCCTGGGGCCGCTGGCCGCCGGCTTGCTGTTCCTGACGTTGCTGCCCTCGACCGTCCAGTCCTCCATCGCCTTCACGGCCGTGGCGAGAGGCAATGTGGCGGCGGCGGTCTGCAGCGCATCCTTCTCCAATCTGCTCGGCATTTTCGTGACGCCGTTGCTGGTTGCGCTGCTGATGTCAGGCGCGGCCGGGCAAGGCGGCATTTCCCTGGGGACGCTCGAATCGATCGTGCTGCACTTGCTGGTGCCCTTCTTCGCCGGGCATCTCCTGCGCCCTGTGATCGGCAGCTTCGTCGCTCGGCACAAATCGCTCCTCTCCTATGTCGATCGCGGTTCGATCCTTCTTGTCATCTACAATTCCTTCGGCGCAGCGGTGCGGGAGGGGTTATGGCACCGCGTTTCCCCAATGGCGTTGCTCGTCGTCGCTCTGCTCTGCTGTCTGTTGCTGGCGCTGGTGCTCCTCGCCACGCGGGCAATGGGCCAGGTCCTTGGTCTCGCCCGGGAAGATCTGGTCGTCCTGCAGTTCTGCGGGTCGAAGAAGAGCCTCGCATCGGGAGTGCCCATGGCGGGCGTGCTGTTCCCGGCCGCGCAAGTGGGTCTGGTTATCCTGCCCCTGATGGTCTTCCACCAGATCCAGTTGATCGTATGTGCATTTCTGGCGCGCCGTTATGCAAACGAGAGTCGGGCTACTTATGGCGAACCTGCCCGCGCCGAAGCGTGAGGTGTGTGTCCATGCATCAGCCAGCATCCGGATTTCACGCAAGCCCTGCTGGGATATCGGACCTCAGAAGTTTAGGCCTGTGCATCCGTGCTAACCAGAAGTCGCGTTCGTCATGTGCCTTTTCTCGTAAGGTGTATCCGCTGTCTTAATCTTCCCGCTAACACTATAGGAAAACCGGCGGGGAACCGTCCTTGGCTGCTTGGTTCCTCCTCAGGCCGGATCGCTTTTTTGCCAAAACTGGCAGGCTTCGAAATAGCAGAAGCAAAAAACCTTATGACCCATCGCCGAAAAGTAATCATCGGACAATCACGAGATGCCGAAGGAATTTTCCTTATTTGCACATGGTTAAGCCGGAAATCGCAGTTATCCGATGGGTTCTTATATTAACGACGTTGAAATTTCATATACCAGACTTCATGGCCAAGGCTGCGCGCCTTGGCTTCGTAGCGGGTTTCGGGCCAGCCGCCGGGGCGGTTCTGAAAATCCCGGGGGGTGCTGGCCAGCCATTCAAAATCGGGATGGCCGTTCATCACCATCAGCGCCCAGCGCAGATAGACGGGGTGATCCGTGCCGAAGCGGAATTCGCCGCCGGGCTTGAGCTTTCGCGCGATCATCGCAACGGGGCCGGGGTTCATCATCCGGCGCTTGGCATGGCGGGCCTTTGGCCAGGGGTCGGGATGGAGCAGATAGACGAAGCTGAGCGCACCGTCCGGTATCCGGCTGAGGACCGATAGCGCGTCGCCCATATGGAGGCGGACATTGCCCAGCGCCTGGTCGCGGACATGGCCGAGCGCCGTGACGACGCCGTTCAGAAAGGGTTCGCAGCCGATGAAGCCATGATCGGGCAGCAGGTCCGCGCGATAGGCGAGATGTTCGCCGCCGCCAAAGCCGATCTCGAAATGCAGCGGGCGATCATAGCCGAACAGGCCAGCGGCGGTGACTTCCCCCTCCTCCGGCACGGAAAGGGCCGGCAGCAGGGTGTCGACCAGTTCCTGCTGCCCCTTGCGGAGCTTGTGCCCGGATTGGCGGCCGTAGAGGCGGTTGAGCGTGGTGGGATCGCCGGATTTATGCGCAGTCATGCGCGGCCCGATAGAGCATTTTCGAGGCGAACGAAATCACCCCGCGGATAAAGATGCCGGGTCGATCGAAATGGGAGGGAGCGGCAAGAAGATCGAGGCGCAATGGGGCGCCTCCTGTCCCCGGTGTTGAGGAGGTTGGGCCGGGGACAGGAGGCTCAGGCCTGACGCCGTGGGCGGGCGCCGGCTTGTTCCTTGGGGTGCGAGGGATCGGGTGCCGCGTTCGATGAGGGTCGGCGCGGAACCCGTCAGGTCATTTGCACTTCGTGAAGCGGCCTTTGGCGTCCTTGCACGGTCCCTTCTTGGCAACCGGCTTGGGCGGACATTTGACGAACTTTCCCTTCGCGTCCTTGCAGGGTGCGGCGAGCGCTGGGGCGGCGCTGCCAACCACGAGAGCAAGGCCGAGGAGGGCGGAAGTCAGTGACCTGGTCATCGCATTCCCCTTGGTAAGAGGGTTGCCGGACCCGACAGGGGTGCGGGTCCGACGCCCTGTTTATGGGCGTTTTGCAGGCGGCATGCCAATGAACTTTTCGTCATGTTGCCGCAATGCGAGGCGGGCGTCAGCGCGCGCCGGAGCACGCGATTCCGATGCCTTCCTGCTGCATCATGGCCGCGGCGCGTTCCGTGGCGACGCGGGTGTCGTCGGCCAGTTTCTTGACCTCGCCCGCGACGACCGCGAAGCCGCGCCCGGCCTCGCCGGCGCGGGCAGCCTCGATCCGGGCGTTGAGGGCGAGCATGTTGGTCTGGGCCGCGATTCCCCGGATGGTGGAGACGATGTCGGCCAACTGGTCCATGGTCCTTTGCAGCGCGTTCTTCTGCCGCTCCAGATCATGCTGAAGGCGGTGGCTGTCGGCGAGGCGGTGGCGGGCCTCCTGCTCCTGCCGGACCTGGCGGGTGATGTCGGTGGCGATCTTGACCACCTTGAGCGGCGTGCCGTCGGCTTGGAAGACGGGATTATAGGTCGCCTGCAACCAGATTTCGCGACCGTGGCGGTCGCGGCGGTCATAGGCGCCCGCGTCGAATGAGCCGGAGCCGAGTTTCCGCCAGAAATCGGCATAATCCTGCGAAGCGGCATGGTCCGGCGCGCAGAAGATCCGGTGATGCTGGCCGACGACCTCTTCGAGCTGATAACCCATCAGGGACAGGAAATTTGCATTGGCGGTCAGGATCGTGCCGTCCAGCGCGAACTCTATCACCGCCTGGCTGCGGTTGAGGGCGGTCCAGGCGGCTTCGGCGCCGCTGGTGCCATATGAGAGGGAAGAGGCCAAACCATGTCTCCTTGATCCGTCGCGCGCTAGGCCTGGCATGGTTAAGGAAAGGTAAGGGCATAAGAAGAAGGGGCTGCCGGGCGACCGGCAACCCCTTTATCGGCATGGCCTTTTCAGTGCGGTTAAAGCGCGGCCTTGAGCTTTTCCACCAGGTCGGTGCGTTCCCAGGGGAAGAAGTCGCCCTCCGCCTTTCGTCCGAAATGGCCATAGGCGGCGGTGGGCTGATAGATCGGCTTGTTGAGGCCCAGATGGGTGCGGATGCCGCGCGGGGTGAGGCCGCCCAGTTCCTTGATGTTCCTGATCGCCTGCTCGATCCGGTCGTCGCCGACCGTTCCGGTGCCGTGGGTGTCGACATAGAGCGACAGCGGTTCCGACACGCCGATGGCGTAGGCAAGCTGGATCGTGCAGCGGCGGGCGAGGCCGGCGGCGACGATGTTCTTCGCAAGATAGCGGGTGATATAGGCGGCCGAACGGTCGACCTTCGTCGGGTCCTTGCCGCTGAAGGCGCCGCCACCATGGGGCGAGGCGCCGCCATAGGTGTCGACGATGATCTTGCGGCCGGTAAGGCCGGCATCGCCGTCCGGGCCGCCGATCTCGAAGCTGCCGGTCGGGTTGATGTGGTAGACGGTCTCGTCGGAGAGCAGGTTGCCGGGCAGGACTTCGGCGATGACGCCCTTCACGTAATTTTTGAGTTCCGCTTCCTTCGCGCCCTCGTCATAGCCCTTGGCGTGCTGGGTCGAGACGACGATGGCGGTGGCCGCGGCAGGCTTGCCATTTTCGAAGCGCAGCGTCACCTGGCTCTTGGCGTCGGGTTCCAGGAAGGGGGCGCGGCCGCTGTGGCGGTCGGCGGCCATCTTCGCCAGGATCTTGTGGCTGTAGTCCAGCGTCGCGGGCATGAGGTCGGGCGTCTCGTCGCAGGCGAAGCCGAACATGATGCCCTGGTCGCCGGCGCCCTCATCCTTGTTCCCGGCCGCGTCCACGCCCTGCGCGATATGCGCGGACTGGGCGTGCAGATTGTTTTCGAAGCGGAAGCTTTCCCAATGGAAGCCGTCCTGTTCATAGCCGATGCGCTTCACCGTTTCGCGTACGGCGCTCTCAATCTCTTCCTGCGCGCCGGGCGCCCATTCGCCATCTTCATAGACGCCCTTGCAGCGGATTTCGCCCGCCAGCACGACGAGTTGCGTCGTGGTCAGCGTTTCGCACGCGATGCGGGCTTCCGGATCCTTCGACAGGAAGAGGTCGACAATGGCGTCGGAAATCTGGTCTGCGACCTTGTCGGGATGGCCTTCGGAGACGGATTCCGAGGTGAAGAGATAGTTGTTGCGCATGGGACTCCCGTTAGCACGCTGTTTGAGCAGGCGACATAAAGAAAAGTTTATGTGGCTATTAGCGGGTCGTTCTGCGGGTGGCAATGGCCAGCAGGATAAGCACGGCCATGAAGGCGAAAGGCGCCAGGTTGCCGAGGTGGGAGAAAAGCGTCGGCGGCAGCGCGGGGGGCAGTGCGGTGTCGATATAGCCTGCCCGATGATGGCCGATGCTGTTCAATATACGGCCGCGGGCATCGACCACCGCGGAGATTCCGGTGGGGGTGGAGCGGACGACGGGAATGCCCTCCTCCAGCGCGCGGAGGCGGGCCTGCGCCAGATGCTGGACGGGCCCCCAGCTGCCGAACCAGGCGTCGTTGGAGGGGTTGAAGAGGAAGTCGGGACGGTGCGCCTTGTCCACCACCTGACCGGAGAAGATGATTTCGTAGCAGATCTGGCCGCCCATGCTGAGCTGCGGACGGCCAAGGGTGGCGGGCAGGGTCAGGCTTTGCGGGCCGGGGCCGGGCCAGAAATCGACATCGCCGGGGACAAGGCGGGAGAGGCCGAGCGGCTGGAGGATGTTCCGCATCGGCAGATATTCGCCATAGGGGACAAGATGGGACTTGTCGTAGCGGCCCAGCAGGCGGGCGCCGCTATCCACGACGAACAGGCTGTTGTTGGCGCCGGCGAGCGCGTTTTCCGCGATCCCGTCTTTCGCGACCTGCTTGAAATAGACCTTGGTGGCGCCGGTCATCAGGAGGTCGCCGGGGCCGAGCAGGGCCGCCAGCCGGGCGCGCCATTCCGGTTCCATGTCGAGATAGGCGGGAATGGCGGCTTCCGGCCAGAAGATCAGGCGCGGTGCGGGGCGCGGCGTGCCCGACAGGGCGGCGAGGGTGCGGAAATGGGCCTGTTCGAGTTCGGGCGAATATTTTTCGTCCTGGCCGATATTGGGCTGGACCACGCGAATGCGCGGCGCGCCGGCCGGAGTGGGCGGCGCGGGCGAGAAATTACCCCAGAGGGCGAGGGCGCAGAGCGGTGCGGTGATGGCGGCGGCGGGCCCGGTCCGGCGGCGAAGGGCGAGGAGGAGCGCGCCGGATGCGAGGATGGCGAGCGCGCCCAGGCCATAGGTGCCGATCAGCGTGGCGGCGATCGCCATGCCGGTGGGGAGGAGGATGACGCCCAACGGGTTCCAGGCGAATCCGGTGAAGACGGTCGCACGGAGATATTCGGAGGCGAGCCAGGTGGCGGCGAGGAAGAGGATGAGGGGAAGTGCGGCCCGTTCCTGGTTGCGCCAGAGCATGGCGGTCCGTACCCGGTGCCTGAGCCACCAGGCGGCGAGCGTCGCCAGGCCGGGATAGACGGCCAGATAGAGGGACAGGAGGAAAACCGCGCCATAGCCGAACCAGTGGGGCATCGCGTCCTGGAAGGTGAAGGCGTGGGCGATCCAGTTGAGGCCCAGGGTGAAATGGCCGACGCCGAACAGCCAGCCGCGCATGAAGGCGCTGCGGCGGTCGGGGGCCTGTTCGATCAGGACGATGAGCAGCGCGAAGCAGGCCAGGGTGAGCGGCCAGAGGTTCAGCGGTTCGAAGCCCGTGGCCGCCAGGCATCCGGCGAGCAGGGCGGCGAGTTTCGGCACGCGGGACGGAATCTGCCTCATGCCGCCGCCGGTCAGTGCAGCGTGGCCATGGTGGCGTTGCTGCACTTGTCGCTTTTCTCCCCGCCGCCCGACAGGGCCGAGGCCGCGATGAAACCGCCGACCAGCAGCACCAGGAAGGCGGCGGACAGCAGGCCGAGATATTTCTCGATGAACGCCTTGATCGGGCGGCCGAACTTCCAGAAGAGGAAGCCCACCAGCATGAACTGGAAGGCGCGGCTGAGCACGCTGGCCCAGAGGAAGGTGAAGAGCGACAGGCCGATGAAGCCCGCCGTGATGGTGATGAGCTTGAAGGGGATCGGCGTCGCGCCCTTGATCAGGATGATCTCTGCCCCGTAATCGCGCAGATAGCAGGCGGCGACGGGGAATTTGGCGGCAAGGCCAAGGGCGTGCAATATCTGTTGCCCGACCGTTTCATAGAGGAAATGGCCGATGGCATAGCCGAACAGGCCGCCCAGCACCGAGGCGATGGTGCATATCAGGCCGAAGCGGATCGCGCGTTCAGGGCGGGCAAGGCACATCAGGCCCAGCAGCGGGTGCGGGGGGATGGGGAAGAAGCTGCTTTCCATGAAGCTGATGACGAAGAGCCAGCGTTCGGCGTGGGCGTGGGCGGCTTTCGCCAGCGTCCATTGGTAGAGCTTTGTGAGCATCGGGTTGAGGCCCTAGCCGAACTGCTTTCGGGCCGCCAGTGCTTTTGCCAGGACGATCATCTGCTGCGGCGGATCGAGCAAGACGGGATAGGGGCGCCGTTCCCCGGTGGGTTCATAGCCGCGTCGCTGATAATATTGGATGAGCTTGTGATGGGTGGAGATCACGGTCATTTCCATCCGCCGGGTGCCGAAGTCGGTGGCGGCGAGCTGTTCGGCGGCCGTGATGAGGCGATGGCCAAGGCCATCGGACTGAAGTGCCGGATCGACGCAGAGCAGGCCGAGATAGGCGCGGCCGTCGCCCCGGTCGGAGATCTGGACGCAGCCGGCGGGCGCGCCGTCCGGTCCCGATGCGATGAGCAGCCGTTCGGCGGGATCGGCGAGGATGTCCGCCAGTGCGGGCAGGCTGGTGCGTGGGCTGGCGGGTGGCGCGGACTGGACGGCCCAGCTTTCGCTGGCGGTGTCGCCGCGATAGGCACGCTCTATCACCGGGTGCAGGCGCGGGAGGTCGGACAGGGTGGCGAGGCGGATGGGCATGGCGCGCTGTAGCGCGGCGGCGATGGAAGCGACAGGGGTCTGAAGGCGGTGAGGTTTGAGAGCGGCGGCGTTTGAAAGCGACGGGGGCTTGAAAGCCATGGCAGGACTGCACTAGCTATGTGGCCTGTAGGAGATACGCATATGTTAGGCATGGGAACGGGCGCCTGCCCCTTTGATTTCAACACTGATCCGGCGACCTTCAAGGTCGGCGATTCGGTCAGCTACCGGGTGACGGGCAGCCTGGAGGGCATGCCCTTTGCCGGCGTGCTGCTGGAGGTGCATGAGGATCATGTCGTGTTGACCTCCGACCCGGAAGACAAGGCGAGCCGGATGCGGGCGACCCGGGAAAGTCGTCCTGTCGTCCGGGAGGAGGACATCTGTTGACGCCACGGCGTTGACGGCGCGGCGGCGTCTGGGCATGACCCCCTTCTGAGTCCGGCCCGGCGCACCGAGTGAAATTGACCTTGTCCCTTCCTTCCCAATGGCGCGAGCGCGGCGGCGGATTGCTGCTGGCTCTGCTGTTCAATGCGCTGCTGCTGCTGGCGTTGCTGACGCTGGCGCCCGATCCGGTGATCCGGTTGCCCGACCTGCGCAATCCGGTGACGTTCGAGATGGCGCCCGCGCCCAAGGCGGAGAAGGCGCAGAGCAAGGCGAAGAAGAGCGAGAAGAAGAAGAGCGAGAAGAAGAAGCAGGAGAAACCGGCACAGCGGCAGGTGCAGCCAGTGGTCAGGCCCAACCGTCCGGTGGTGAAGCCGGTCGAGCAGCCGCCTTCTCCATTGCCCTTCCTGGTGATGGACAGCCAGCAGCTGGCGTCCGCCGACATCGGCAAGATGGCGAAGAAGGGCGCGGCGGACGGAGCGACTGGCCCGGGCAACAGCGCGGCCGTGGCCGGGCCGGGCGAAGGGCCGGGCGGCGTGCAATTGTTCGACGCCGAATGGTACCGCCGGCCGAATCATGCGGAACTGGCTGGCTACCTTCCCGTCAATGCGCCGGCCAGTGGATGGGGCCTGGTCGCGTGCAAGACGGTGGATCATTATCATGTCGAAAACTGCCAGGCGCTGGGCGAATCGCCCCAAGGGTCGGGCTTTGCCAAGGCGGTTCGGCTGGCGGCGTGGCAATTTCTGGTGTTGCCGCCGCGGGTCAACGGCAAGGTGATGGTGGGAAGCTGGGTGCGGATCAGGATCGACTATACGCGCAGCGTGGCGGGCGCGGACGATGCGGGGCGGTGAGTTGGCTGCGCTGATTTAACCTATATGGAACATTTTTCTTGACATCGTAACGCTGTTCTGGCACATAAGTCGATATTGGGAAAATGTGAGTCGCCGGAGAGGCGCTGAAGGGCTGGTCCTTGCGGGGCCGGCCCTTTTGCTTTGCATGCGGGGGATTGGCTGTGGCGGACGGAGAAGGGAAGAGAAGCCGGTTCGGCGGTCGGGCCGATGCGCCCGAGCGGGTGCTGGCGCTGGAAAATGGGCCGCAGGGCGCGCTGGGCGTCGCGCCGCAGATGCGGGCGGTGCGGAAGAATGGCTGGACGCCCGCACTGCGGCAGAAGTTCCTGGAGACGCTGGCGCTCACCTGCAACGTCAGCGAGGCGGCGCGGGTCGTCGGACGGAATTTGTCGACGGTCTATTATCTCAAGCGGCGCGATCCGGCCTTTGCGCGGGCGTGGAAGCAGGCGCTGAGCATCGGACATGAGGAGTTGAGGGCGCTGATGCTGCGGCAGGCGCTGTTCGGCATCGAGGATGAGGAGATCGTGCTGGACGCGGAAGGGGCGGTCAAGAGCCGGAAGATCAGGCGCGGGCATCCGCACATGATCCAGGCGCTGCTGTTCAGGGCGCATGAGAAGGAGGTGGAGGAGATGCAGCGGCTGGAGAGCGTGGAGCGGCCGGATGGCGATGATGCGGTGGCGCGGTTGCGGGTGGCGCTGGATGAGGTGCGGAAGCGGAGTGGGGGATAGGGGGATTTCGGGGTGGTTTGACGACGGGCGGCTTATGTGCCGATAATGCAACAGATAATATTGCAGTAGGGGAGCATTCATGAGCGTGGCTGTTGGATTGCTCGTTGCGGCTTTGGCCGCCAACCCTGACAGATGGATAGACGAACATGGCCCTGCCAGCGCCAAGACAGTGATCGGGGAGTGTCTTACAGAGGCCAACCGCCCACTCTCTGATCCCTTGGTATGCGTGCGCCGCGCCTTAGATACCTGTGAAAATGAGCATGGAACCTATCAGAGAGCGATGAACGATTGTGCGACATTCTCGCGTTTGGCGTGGGAAGCTCGGCGCGCGGCGGTTGCGAAGCAGCTTATGACCGCGCAACAGGTTTCCACGAACTTTCATTCGCCAGACCGGCTCGTTGCTCTGTTGGCCGAGAGTGAAAAGCACTGGGATGCTTGGAATAGCCCTGACTGTGAAATGCAGGCAGCGTTAAGCGAGGGCGGCACTTTCCACCGCTTCGCTCGCGATATGTGCCTTTCGGACCACGCGGCCTACCGCACCCTCGAACTTGAGGCGCTGGCCGAAGACTGGGGAAAGATTTTCAATGTTGATGGTTATGACTGGCCAGGCTGAATGTCCGCAAATGGTCGTTTCCAGCCATGCCTTCAGGGGGCGTAGCGGAGGTGGATCAGGGGGTAGGGGCGGCCCTGGCTGTCCTGGTCGGAGCGGCCGGTGCGGGCGAAGCGCATGGCTTCGTAGAAGCCGATCGCCTGGGCATTCTGTTCGTTGACGTCGGTGGTGAGCGTGGGGTGGAGCGATAGGGCGTGGTCGACCAGGCGGCGGCCGACGCCCTGGCCGCGCCATGCGGGATCGATGAACAGCGCCTCCATATGTGTGCCGTCGATCAGCATGAAGCCGATGGCGTGATCGTCCGGGTCGGTGGCGAGCCAGGCGGGGGCATGGGGCAGGAAGGCGGCGACCTCCGCCTCTATCGCGACGCGGTCTGACGGCGTCAGGAAATCATGGGTCGCGTCGACGGCCTTGCGCCAGATGTCGAGCAGGCGGGCGCCATCGGCGGTGCGGGCGGGGCGGATCGAACTCATGGCGGCCATATAGGGGCGGGGCGCGGGTCGGCCAAATCCGGGCCGGGAGAAAATCGATGAATGGAGGCGGTGCATGGCTCTTTCGGATTTCGAGCGGCTGGCGCATCTGCCGGAGGGCGCGCGCGAGCGGGTGCTGGCGGGGCTGAGCGCGGCGGCGGCCGATGCGCTGGCGCATGACTGGCGCTGGCTGGCGCGGCCGGAGCAACTGGCGCCCGAAGGGGACTGGCGCATCTGGCTGATGATGGCGGGACGCGGGTTCGGCAAGACGCGGGCCGGGGCGGAATGGGTGCGCGGCATTGCGGAGAGCGACCCGTCGGCGCGGATCGCGCTGGTCGGGGCGACGCTGGGCGAGGCGCGCGCGGTGATGGTGGAGGGGGCGTCGGGCCTGTTGTCCATCGCGCCCTGGTGGAACCGGCCGGCCTTCGCGCCGGCGCTGCGCAAGCTGGTCTGGCCCAATGGCGCGGTCGCGACGCTTTATGGCGCGGCGGAGGCGGAGAGCCTGCGCGGGCCGCAGTTCAGCCATGGCTGGGCCGACGAGATCGCCAAATGGGCGGGCGGCGAGGCCGTCTGGGACAATCTGATGATGGGGATGCGGTTGGGCGCGGCGCCGCGCGTGCTGGCGACGACGACGCCGCGGCCCGTCGCCCTGCTGCGGGGACTGGTGGCGCGCAGCGGCGTCGACGTGGCCGTGACGCGGGGGCGGACGGCGGACAATGTCGCGCATCTGGCCGAAGGGTTCCTCGCGGCGATGGAGCGCGGCTATGGCGGCACGCGGCTGGGGCGGCAGGAACTGGACGGCGAACTGATCGAGGAGATCGAGGGCGCATTGTGGCGCCGGGACCTGCTGGAGCGGTGCCGGGTGGCGCATGTGCGTGGCGCGCTGGCGCGGGTGGTGGTGGCGGTCGATCCGCCCGCCTCCGCCCATGGAGATGCCTGCGGGATCGTGGTGGTCGGGCTGGGCGAGGACCGGCGGGCCTATGTGATTGCCGATGCGACCGTGGAGGGGGCGACGCCCGAGGGCTGGGCGCGAGCGGCGGCGGCGGCGGCGCTGTTGCATGGCGCGGACCGGGTGGTGGCCGAGGCCAATAATGGCGGCGCGATGGTGGAGAGCGTGCTGCGCGCGGCCGAGGCCGGGCTGCCCGTGCGGCTGGTGCATGCGAGTCGGGGCAAGGTGGCGCGGGCAGAGCCGGTGGCGGCGTTGTACGAGGCCGGGCGGGTGGCGCATCGCGGGAGCTTTCCGGAGCTGGAGGACCAGATGTGCGGGATGATGCTGGGCGGTGGATATGAGGGGCCGGGGCGATCGCCGGATCGCGCGGATGCACTGGTCTGGGGCCTGACGGAGTTGATGCTGGGGCGGCGCGGGGATGCGCGGGTGCGGGGGATTTAGGGGAAGCCGGGTTCCTTCCTGTTCCTGCCTTCGCAGGAGCACGGAACGGCGCGGGGACAGGCTCTGTTGCGGTGGCGGAATGAGGGAACAAGAGTGCGGGGGTCTGCGTAGTCCTTTCGTGTGATTTGCAAGGAGATCGGGTCATGAGATTGGCCAAATGGACGATGGCTGCCGCGGGGCTGGCGCTGGTGGGCTCGCCGGTGCTGGCGGCTTCGCTGAACAGCAAGGAGCGGGCGCGGGTGGCGCGGGCCGCGCCGCGGGACCGGGATGATGTGCGCTATTGCCTGCTCCAGGCCAAGAAGGGGCGGGACAAGGGCACGGTGATCGGCGCGGCGGGTGGCGCGGGCGTGGGCGCGCTGGCCGGTGGCAGCCTGGGCGAGTCCCTGCTGGCCGGTGCGGCGGGCGCCGTGGCGGGCCGCGTGATCGGCAAGAGCGAAGGGACGAATTCGGCCTGCGACCGGGTCCTGGCGCGTAATCCCTGAGGATGTCGGGGGCGGGACAGCCCCCATATAGCTTTCGGTAGGCGGCTGGGCGTCGTCGACCTTCACTATCCTCCCCCCGGGTTCCGGAGGGAGGATTTTTTGTGGGTGCATCTAATGAAATTTTTCGGAGTGAAGGCGGCGCGCGGCGGGGCGCGGCCGGTGTTGGCGCGTGCCTGGGGTTCGGGCGGGGTCGCGCTGGGCGAATGGCCGGCCAGCTATGAGCAGCAGGTGCGCGCCGGGGTGGTCGGCAATCCGGTGGCGCAGCGCGCCCTGCGGCTGGTGGCGGAGGGGGCGGGCGGGACAGTGCCGGTCGTCGGCGGCGTCGCGGAGGATGTCCGGGGGCGGGTGAAGGCGCTGGTGACGCGCTGTTCCTCCGGCCAGTCGCTGGTCGAGACGGTGGCGAGCCACCTGCTGCTGCACGGCAACGCCTATGTCCAGATCATCCTGGGCGCGGACGGGATGCCGAGCGAACTCTATGCACTGCGGCCCGAACGGGTGAGCGTGGAGGCGGATGCGCGGGGCTGGCCGGCGGCCTATCTGTATCGCGTCGGCGAAAGCGTGACGCGCCTGTCGCCGGAGGATAGCGCCGGACGGACCGGGATCGTGCATCTGAAGGCGCTGCATCCGCTGGACGATCATTACGGGCTGGGCTGCGTCGGCGCGGCGGCCGGGGCGGTGGCGATCCACAATGCGGCGACGGTGTGGAACAAGGCGCTGCTGGACAATGCGGCGCGGCCTTCGGGAGCGATGGTCTATGATCCGGGTGACGGATCGGTGATGAGCCCCGAACAGTTCGAGCGGGTCAAGCGGGAGATGGAGATGGCCTTTTCCGGCGCGGCCAATGCCGGGCGGCCGATGCTGCTGGAGGGCGGGCTGGACTGGAAGGCGATGAGCCTGACGCCCGCCGAGATGGATTTCGTCGGGCTGAAGGCGGCGGCGGCGCGGGAGATCGCGCTCGCCTTTGGCGTGCCGCCGATGCTGATGGGACTGCCGGGGGACAATAGCTACGCCAATTATCGCGAGGCCAACCGGGCGCTGTGGCGGCAGACGATCCTGCCGCTGCTGGCGAAGATCTGGGGCGGGCTGGCGCAGGGGTTGCAGGGCTGGTGGCCGGCGCTGTGCCTGAGCGCCGACCTGGATGCGGTGCCCGCGCTGTACGAGGAGCGCGGCGCGCTGTGGGACCGGGTGGCGGCGGCGGACTTCCTGTCGGCGGAGGAGAAGAAGGCGATGCTGGGCATGGGTTGAGGCGGCGGGTGTGGAGTCAAGGGATGAAACATGATGGAGAGATGCTGGCGCGGCTGGTGGCGCAGGCCGAGGTGCAGCCGGTGGGGATGGACATGCTGATGATCCGGGCGCTGATCGAGGAGGCGAGCGAATTGGGCGCCGGGCGGGCGCTGGCGCGGCTGGGGCTGGCGGATCGCGGGGCCGAGGCGGATGTGCGGGAATTGCGCGAACTGCTGGGTGCCTGGCGCGACGCGAAGAAGGCGGCGCGCGGCGCCGTGGTCGCATGGGTCGTGCGGATCGTGACGGCGCTGATGCTGCTGGGGATGGCGGTGAAGATGGGATTGCTGGGGCTGGGGCATGAGTGACGTCCGGTTTGCTGGCTATGCGGCGGTGTTCGACCGGGTGGATCGGGGCGGTGACGTGGTGAGGGCGGGGGCCTTTGCCGGGGTGGCGGCAGGGATGCCGCTGCTGTGGCAGCACCGGCCGGGCGAGGTGATCGGGACGGTGGAGAAGGTCGAGGAGGACCGCCACGGATTGCGCGTGATCGGTCGGGTGTCGGCACGGACCGCCGCTGGGCGGGAGGCGGCGCGGGCGTTGCGGGAGAAGGCGGTGGACGGCTTGTCCTTTGGCTATCGGGTGCGGGAGGCGCGGGGGAAAGCGCCGCGTGAACTGCTGGAACTGGAGGTGGTGGAGGTCAGTGTCGTGACCCATCCGATGCAGGATCGGGCGAGGGTGATCGCGGTGGAGTGAGGCGTTAAGAGATTGAGACTAGGCCTTGTTCCGGCAGAAAAGGAGATCGGCATGGACAAGGGTGGGGCAAAACGCGGTGGTAGATGGCTGGCCGTCTTCTTTGCCTCGCTATTGGTATTGCCGCTTGGCTTTTGTGGTTATGTGAAGTGGCGCGAGCCGCGAAGCATGCTGCCGGCCGAGGTCCAATGGTCGGAGGTGCTGGCGTTCAACTCCACCTTCGGCTTGCGGGAAGGCTGCTCCTTCGGCGTCTATCGCTTGTCCGACAACGCCCGTTTTGCATTGTTGCGCGGCGGTAAATTGCCCGGAGGCTGGCGGCCTAGCCCGCTCGCCCTTATTGATGACCAGCATGCCGCTCTGGCGCCTTTGGGCAGACAGATCACCTTGCATGCCGATAGCGCGGTGACTTGCGCGTCAGACACGGCACGCCGCTTTCGCCTGGTGGAAGGGTATGAGGACGCGATGCGGGAAAAGGGCAACTGGGTCCGAATAATCAATGGTGGCGAGGCGCTGGTGCTGGTCGCGCCCCGGCGGGGGTTGATTTGGTATTTGAATTTCGGGTGAGGCAGTCGCCCTCATCCAACTTCGCCTAGGCGGCTGGGTCGCCAAGGTTTCGTATCCTTTTCCCGCTGGGAGAAGGAAGTGTTCGGGCGGTCCGGTTGGGCCGCCCTTTTTCGTGGGAGTGGTGGATGACGGATCAGTTGGAAGCGAGCTTTGACGCGGTGGTGCAGGGTGAACGCATTGCGGGACTGGAGAGCGAGGTGGCGGCGCTGAAGGGGGCCCTGCTGATGCAGCAGCGGCCGGCGCTGGATGGCGTCAAGGGCGGGGCGGTCGATCCGCAGCGCGGCGCCTTTGTCGAGAGATATGTGCGGCAGGGGCTGGAGGCCGGAGTCGAGCTGAAGAGCTTTTCCGGGGCGTCGGGCGCGGCGGGCGGCTATGCGGTGCCGCGGGAGATCGACCAGATCATCGGGGCGACGCTGAAGGCGATTTCGCCCATTCGTTCGATCGCCAATGTCGTGCGGACCGGGACGGCGGGCTATCGCAAGCTGGTGACGGCCGGCGGCATCGTGTCGGGCTGGGCCAGCGAGACGGGCGCGCGGGCGGAGACGGCGACGCCGAGCTTCAACGAGATCGTGCCCCCTTCGGGCGAGCTTTACGCCAATCCGGCGGCGAGCCAGGCGATGCTGGACGATGCGCAGTTCGATGTCGAAAGCTGGCTGGCGGGCGAGATCGCCCGCGAGTTCGCGGCGGCGGAGGGCGCGGCCTTCGTCAACGGCAATGGGACGAACAAGCCCAAGGGCTTCCTGACCTATACGACCACCAATGAGGTGGACAGCGTGCGGGCCTTCGGGTCGCTGCAATATGTGGCGTCGGGCGCGTCGGGCGCCTTTGCCGCGTCGGGGCAGGACAAGCTGATCGACCTGGTGCAGGCGTTGCGCGCGCCCTATCGCCAGGGGGCCTGTTTCGTGATGAATTCGGCGACGCTGTCGGTCATTCGCAAGATGAAGACCAGTGACGGCGCGTTCATCTGGCAGCCTTCCCTGGCTGTGGGACAACCGGCGACCCTGCTGGGCTATCCGGTGGTCGAGCAAGCCGCATAAATTGTAGAGGACAAAAATAACGCAAAACTGCGGAATTTCTAGGCGCTGCTGCTAAAGTGGGCCAATGGATGACTGGTCAACGCACTCTTGCCCCCGTTTGCTGGTTCCCATGATGGAGAAGGCATGGGTGGTCGAAAGAGGGCGCGCTTTTAGGTGGTCTTCCGTGTCATATGTCTTCAGGTCGAAGGAGCAGTATGTTCGCTTATCAAGCCAACCCATCTTGCGACATTGTTGATTGCTCACATCCTTTATTTCGGGGGTTGGCTCGACCCTGATACACATTCCTCCGTTGAGGCATTCGCATCGTTCGGCCAGCACCGCGAAGTCATGTGCCGGAGGATTGGAACATGATGTGAGGATAAGCCCGAAGGCAAGGAGGCTGCTTCTCATATAAGCGGTGATACTACCTAGTCTGAACAGCCGCCCACATTTCGACGCTGTTTTTCTCTTTATCGGTCGCGTTAGGAAATCGGTCAAAAACCCTCTTTATCGCTGCACGATCGACATTCTCGTAGCCGCCTTTCCTTGCATTATAGATGTCATAGATTTCATCCATAACCTCACGACCAAAAACAGCCTTTGCAATCTCTTCGTAAGTCGCCATGTCGTCCTCTTGCACCGTCATTCTGCTGCGGGCAGCATCATTTCGTGTATGTCGGTGCCTAACTCACTCAAAGTGACAGGGCACCTTCCATTTTCCTAGGCTATTTTCTCCTAGGCATAATGTCGGCTGAAAATCCTGTGTTTCGTTCGAGCAAGCCGCATAGATTGTAGAGGACAAAAATCCGCGAAAGAACGCGGATTTCAGCAGGCTTTCGTTATGCCTTGGGCTGCCACGATCGCAAGTGTTCGGGCAACCTCGCCTCCGCATCGTGAAGCGAAATCCAGATTTGCAGCGGGTGGTAAAACCGGGAATCCAGTTTAACCGCGATTGCCTTATCAATCAGCGCCTTAGCCGCCTCGATGGCATTGAGAGAATGAAATAGCGTCCGGTCAGCACCGAAGCGGGCGTCGAGCGCCTTGATCTCTTCGATGATGCCTTGCTGTTCGGAGTTGATGAAGATCGGACTTGTCATGCCGGATAGATCGGAAGCGGAACGATTATTGTCAAGACGGGCCTCAATCGCTCAGATTCAATTGCAGATAGGGCGTTGCGCGTTGAACTTCGGCCAAACAACGGTCGTGCCGCTGTTGACCATCGCGCAGTTGATTTCGGTGTTCTGCTGGTTCCAGCAAACGGCGGTCACGCGGTTATAGCTGGTGCCGGTCTGCTCGCATTGCAGAGTTTGGCCCGATGCAAGTTGCGATAGCATAGCGGTTGCCGACGCTGCCGATGCCGAAGGGCAGGGGTGGCCGGGCTTGCAAGTTTCGTCGCTCTCACGCGCTGCCACAGCATGTAGGCGAATGCGTGTGCCATCGGCGCAGCGCAGTGTGTCGCCATCCGTGATGCTGCTTACATCGCACAGGAAGCGGCCATATGCCGGTTCGCTTGCGTTCGGGTAAGCTACCTCCGATCTAATGGCTGGCGCGGGCTTGCTCTCAACTTTCGTCGCCGGGGCATCAAGCAGGGTGGTCGGTGGTGATGACGGGTTTGTGTTAGCGGCAGCTTGGGTAGGTTGATCGCTTGGCCAAAAGAACACCACGCAGAAGGTGCTGACCATGAGGACAGCGGCAACGGCGTAAACGGACCATGCCGGAAATTGGCGTTCCTTTGGCTGGTGCCAGCCATTCGATCTTACCCGTTTATCGTATGGGCGCCGCTGTTGACCAACTACGCGCGGGCGCCATTTCCGGCGACGGCCCCATGGCCGCATATAACTGTAGAAGGATAGGGGGATCAGAATGACCAACGCGGCCACGATGACAAAGAGGCCAGATATGCTGGTATTCTTTTCGACCCACTGACCGGCGGCAATCGCGCCTATCATCAACAAGCCGTGTATCGTGGACCGTCTCATGCCGATTTCTATAACGCATCCGTAGCGAATGTAAGCGCCTATTCTAAACGCCTAAGTCTCGGAAGTTCCCTGTCGGCCAGCCTGCGCGTTGGGCCGATTTTCCCGGCCGGTCGTCCGCAATTCTTACAGACCAGCTTCTGGTAAACGATGGTCAGACCGAGGTGCCAGCCCTTGCGCCGGAAATACCTCGCGAGTGCGTGGCTATCGAATGTGCCTGTCCGATTGCAGAGAAAGCAGTGGGCGTAGATATTCGCGTCACGACTGGTGAAGTCGTTTAGGGTGTCCCACCTGAGATTATGGCCCACTGCATTCTATCTGCGCTCAAGCAGCCTTCTGGAGCGGCTCTTGATCTAGCTTCCCGTCGAGATAGCGCCATACCCGTTCTTGGCTAACAGCATCGGTGCGGGTCAGCACAAGCCGATAGGTTTCCTCAACTGCTTGGTCGTCGGAGAAGGCCGGTAGCAGGAAATAGGAGAAGGCAATCGAACCAGCGTCATCGCTCATCTCGAATGACTGGTCGATGTCGGAGCCGTCCGATTGGTCTTCCATGTTCATGCCGAGTTCGATGGCGATCACATCATAACCATTCATCGGGCCTTTATGGCCGTGCTTTTCGATATGCGCCACGAGCGCGCTGAATGCTTCTTCAAGCCTGTCCATCGTTCGTTCCTCTGAGTCGCGTTATGTTCCATGAGAACAAATGAAGAACGATTCTGCAAGAGGGTTGCGACCAAGCGATAGCGAGGTGATCCAATCTGGCGGCTGGTGGTTATTTGGCTATCGTGCATAATTGCGCAGCATAGGAGGCGTCGATGGTAGCGGAATTTAACCTGCTGGACGGCAATCCGGTGACGATCAATCTGGATCAGATCGACTATTTCCAGCCCAGCGATGACGGTACGCTTGTCGTATTTTCCGATGGTCGGACGCTGGAACTCGTGGATAGCTACGATGCTGTGGCGGAGGTGATGAACCCCGAAAAACAGGCCGGTTGCTGATCCGACGATGTGCAATCACTACCGCAACAATCCAGACCAGATACCGCTTTGGCGTGAATATGCGGGCTATGACATTCGCCAGCCCAACGCAGAATATGCCAGCGACGTTTACCCCAAACGTTCAGCGATGATCGTTCGCAAAGTTGATGGCTTGGTTTTGAGCGATGTCATGGCCTGGGGCGTTCCATGTCAGGTCAGGGGTGCCAGCGGCAAGATGCTGGAGAAGCGCGTCACCAACGTCCGCAATCTCTCAAGCAACTTTTGGAAGTCCATGCTGGCCAATCCGACGCAGCGTTGCCTTGTCCCGTTCTCGACCTTTGCAGAACCGAAGATAGGGCAGGGGCGTGAGGAATGGTGGTTCAATATAGTGGACCGGCCGATAGCCGCATTCGCGGGGATATGGCGCAACTGCCAACACGGCCCGGTCTTCGCTTTCCTGACGAGTGAGCCGAACGAGTTGGTAGCGCCGTTGCATCCGAAGGCTATGCCGGTGATCCTCGATCCCGGTCAGTATGAGGAATGGCTGTCCACGGACTTTGCGGGAGCCTGTGCAATGGCTAAGCCGTTCCCGTCTGCGAGGATGACCGTGCAGTAATCATGGCGAAGCCCGTTGTATAACGGGTCGCTTCTCTCCTCAGCATTGCTGCAAGAACTGCTTGTTGGAGAAGGTCAGAAAGCGGAGCGATATAGATACCGCTAAGTAGGGGATGACAAACTCATCCCGTAATGGCTTAGACCTAATCAAGCAGTTTGAAGGCTGCAAACTCACTGCCTACCAATGTCCCGCCAAAGTTTGGACCATTGGCTATGGGCGCACTACCAACGTCAAGAAGGGTGATACTTGCACGCAGGCACAAGCCGACGCTTGGCTTGTTGAAGAGTATGACGCTTTTGAAAAGAAGGTGCGCGCACTTGTAAAAGTTCCTGTGTCCGACAACCAACTAGGTGCGCTAGTATCGTTCGCCTACAATGTCGGAGTTGGCAATCTCGCTAGTTCAACCCTTTTGAAGAAGTTGAACGCAGGTGACTATGCGAGCGCGGCTGGACAGTTCCCAAAGTGGAATAAAGCCGGGGGCGTGATCCTAGCTGGCCTAGTGCGTCGTCGAGCCGCTGAGGCGCTGCTGTTCGTGAGGGCCGAATAATGGCCCGGATTTCAACTTCAGCCGCGAAGGCGAAGGGCCGCAAGCTACAGCATAAAGTTCGTGACGCCGTGCTGGCAAAGTATCCGGCGCTGACAGAGGATGACGTTCGTAGCTGTCCAATGGGCAGCAATGGGGAGGATATTCAGCTATCGACGGCGGCCAAGGCAGCATTTCCCTATAGCGTGGAATGTAAGGCCAGGGCGAAGATCGCGCTAGTATATGACGCGCTCGCGCAGGCTGCTTCTCAGAATGATCTAACGCCGGTTGCCGTCATTAAAGCCGACCGGAAGGAGCCGCTGGTCGTGCTGTCGCTAGAGGACTTCATGGCGCTGCTTAAATAACTGCGTCGAGATGCGCTCGACCGGGCTGCTCAATCCCGCTATATTATAAGGATGCCTCCAGATTCCCATTTTGGGACGCTGGGGGCATTTTTTATGCTTTCGAAAGATATTGCCAGCAGAGCAGGAGCATGGCTATAGGAAGTCCATCGACGGCGAGCGCGCCTCGACCAGCCCCACGTTCCGGGCTCAGATCGACTCTTTTATCAGGCTCAAGTAGTCGGCGCAGTTTTCTGCGCGAGCGATCGTGTGATAGGAACAAGTGGTGAACGTAATTCAATTTCCGCAAAAATCGGCCGAACCAGAGCCGGAAGAGACTCTAAGCCCTGAACTGGCTGTTAGGGCGCTCAAGGGTCTTGTCGCAGGCATGATAGACCAAGGCGACGAGTTTGAACTTTTGCAAAAGCGCGACGGCGAACAAGTGGTGATCTACTTCCAAGTCGGAATGGCGATGGAGCCTGAAATGGCCGAGAAGTTCAATGATGGGCTCAAGCAGCTATTCGACTACATAAATCGCTGACATCTAGGCCCGGTGAAATTCCGGGCCAAACAACTCCATCGGCATGAGATCGGCAATGTCGCCGCATGGAGTATAAGATGAAACATTTTTGGTTAGACGACGAACAGCAGTCTGTCATGGACACTGCAACATCTACTGCTGCTCAGTATAGTCATGTTGCTTTGATGCGGACCGAGAGAGCGTGGAGGAACGCAATCAAGGAACTGCTAGGGAGTTACGTCGCTTACGAGGACCATAAGAGGGTCACGTTGAAGCGCGGCGCGTTGAAGCGTTTCCCGGAGTATCCTAACACATTTCTGCGGCTGAATAAGCAACAGGCTATGAAATTCAGGCTGCGCTTCGACAATGGCGAGAACACCAGACTGGTAGCCGATCCGACTGGCGAGATTTGGGGCAACCTTCATATCGCGGGTATGGAACGGGACGCCGGTGCGCCTAACCACCTGCGCTTCAGCCATCACAAGGGCCTGGAAGCGTTCGAATCATTCCGCGGCGCAGGATTGCCCTTTGGACCGACGCTGGCGACGGTAGCCGACCATTGTAAAGGACTGCCGATGAATTGGGCGCGTTCGCTTGTATGGCACAAGGCTGGCCAGTGGGGGGACGCTGCCATCGTTATCGAGCAGTTGCCTGCCTCAAATGAAGTGACGTATCTACCCGAGTGCGGAAAGATCATAACCGATCTTTTCACCTACACTAAGGATGCCTTCTCCCTGCCGGTAGAGTGGCAGGGACAAAAATGGGCGCGTGAATGGTGGGTTCAAATGCAGAACACCGCATTCCGAGACCTGTATAAAGTTCCTAACGAGCCTGACGGGCCAATTCTCTAACATGATGACCGGCGGCGCAATGTCGCCGGTCAAGATCGAACCAAAGAGTGGCTTCGCGAACCGGCGTTCCGGTGACTTGTTGAGGACTAATGCCTAACTGGTGTGAAAACCGGGTGCGCCTTGTCGCGCCTACTGTAGATGCTGCTGTTGAATTTGAATCTGCGTTCAGGGCTGGCAATATGATGAACGCATATCTGCCTGTCGTGGTGGACAATACCCCAAGTCCTAACGGCCTCCCAACATGGTATGTTGACCGCATGAGCCAGTGGGGAGTGAAGTGGGACATCGATCCGTCGAGCGGTTATATCGAGAGGAAAGGTGGCTATATCTACATCGAGTTCGACAGCGCATGGCAACCGCCAATCACCTTCTACGAATATCTGAACGAGAGTGGCTGGGCCGTTGAAGCCTACTACTTCGAATGTGGGATGGTCTTCGGCGGATACTATATCGACGGGACAGCAGATAGTTGGAGCTATCAAGGCGGCATACTGTCATTGGACTGCTTCCCGACCTATCTCCGCAAGAGCTTCGGTGACGAGGCGTTCAACTGGTTCTTTGAGGATGATGAGCCGGAGGATTGATCGCGCGCCTTGTGGGGCGTCAGGTGTGTAGGAGTGTAGGATGATGTAACATAAATGGGTATTTCTTCTTACCAATTATAAAAATTATTTCGTCTTATTTTTTTCTAATAAATCATCCTACATATCCTACACTCCTACACTCTCCACTACTAAACCCAACAAACACGGGGGTTCTAGAACATCAACCATCCAAAAAAGGTGTGTAGGATGGGTGTAGGATACCCGATCATCCTACACACTTTGCACCGGCTATTTCAATTTTGACGCCCAAACGGGGCTTCATGTATAAATAAAGGCGAAGGAAGCAGACCGCCAAATGCTGCCACCTTCGGCAGTGGTCTGCTTACTCGATACCCATAAAAGAGTTTCGTCCACTGTATGTGTTCTTGGCGGTCCACATGCAGTGGACTTTTTTATGAGGTAACAAATGCAAAAGACAGAAGAGGGTGCAAAGCCCCAACTAACAATCGTCGGAACTGACAGCACCAAGACCGGCGTTCTTCCGGAACTACAGCAAGATCATGCAAGCTATGCAGACATGCTGAGCGACATGATTACCTGCCTAACAAAGCGGCACATTGCTAAGCAGCCGTTCGACGCTTATGCAACGCTGACCCTTCTCGACATCAACGAAGATAACAGCGCGATCCGCGATTGGCTGACCGCGAACAGCATCATGACGAAGGCCCACTTCGACAAGCTGATGAAGCGCATTGCGCGTGACGCCCGCGTGAAGGCCGCTATCGGGTTCGTTCCCAAGGATGCAGAAGACTATGTGCGTGGCTATGCAGAGCGCGAGAAGATCACCCTAACGCCATCAGGCGTCATCAAGCGTAGTCGATCCTACAAGGTCGGCACGGAAGAGATTAACCGATACAACTGCGACACCAGCACCGAAACGCGTCTGGCATATGATGTTGCGAACGCGGAGGGCGCAAATATCGACAGCTTTGGCCGTGAACTGCGCCTGCTCGCCGACAAATACGACCTGGGCTTTCGAGACAGCGTTATCAGCGATGCGATTGCATCATGGCAGGAGGAAACGACCCGCAAGCTGAAGGTGGAGGCCATGTTGCTCATCCAGTACCAGAAGGGTCGCGCTACAGGCGAAGCTGGACAGGCAATGTGGGCGGCGATGGAAGCAGCCTGCTTCGATGTAACAGACACGGCTCCGGGCTTCCCTACAGCGGTCATTAAAAAATTCATGTGGCAGGTGAAGCGTAAGGCTCGCGGCATGGAGGTCACGAACCACCTAATGCCTGTGCTGACCGGCCCACAGGGTAAGGGTAAGACGCAGTTCGTGTTAGCCATGACGCGACCGCTGGAGCATTTTAAGCGCGAGGTGGACTTTCAGCTAATCACGGACGGCAAGACCGCCGACATTTGGAACTCCCTGATCCTGTTCATTGACGAGATGGGCTTTGCCAAAAAGGCAGACGTTGACATTGTAAAGAACGCTATCACTGCCGAAGCGCGTTCCATCCGTGCGATGCGACAGAACCACAGTGCGCCAGTGCAGAACCAGTCAACCCTAATCGGCTGCTCTAACAAGAGCCTCGGACAGCTATTCAGGGACGAAACCGGCGGTCGCCGCTTCGCTGAACTAGCATGGACACTGAACCCAGATTGGGACGCGCTGAATGCTGTTGATTGGACCCTTCTATGGCAGAGCGTTGATGAGACAGCGAAAGACCCGATTGTTACCGCCGACTTCATCGACCTACTAGGCCAGCAGCAGGAAGAGAACCGCAATCAGCATCCCGTTGAAGTATGGATGCGCGACAATGCAAAGAACTTTCCTAAGTGGGAAACCGCAAGTTCTCTGCATGAGACATATCGTCTGTGGGAGCAAGTGGCATTCCCGAAGGACAACACCAACCAGATCATGTTCGGCAGGATCATGAATGACTTGATTCAGAACCGCGCAGACTTCCCTATGGAGAAAGGTCGCGGAAGTAAGGGGGTGCAATATCGCTTTAAGGATAAGACCAATGACTGAGGATCAACTGAAAGCGCGTATCAAGATTCTAGAGGATGAAAACCAGCTACTCCGCACCACCGTCGAAATTCAAAAGCGACAGATGCAGATTGGAGGTTTCGACAATGAAGTGCGAAGACTTCGCGCCAAGATAGCTGAATGGGAAGGCAGCTCGGCCTTGATGAACGGCGGCTACTACCACGGCTCGCGCTTCATCCGCCCATATGATGACAATCCACCGGAAGCACATTGATAAGCTGACAAGCGGACTCTTCGCCGTCGCTATCGACCTCTCATTTCAAAGGGAGGTCGATAAGACGGTGCGGGGGTCCGTTCCTCGACCGGCAAGCAGATCGGCAATTCCGCCGATTGAGGAACATGAAGTGAAACTGTTACGCAAGTTAGAGGGCGACCTAGATAAGCTAGGCGTCGTATGGGAGATTATACGGAAGCGTCGCCACTACGTCATAATCATAGCAGGCCGAAAGGTCGGCATATTCCCCGGAGGCACAGGGTCAGAGGCTGGGCGCAGCTACTCTAATGTCTTGGCGCAGATACGCCGTGCAGCAAGGGAGGCAATGTGATGCCTGCTCGCAAATTCTTCCCCATGGCGATCCGGCTCCCAAACCCATGCGGCCACAGCATCGGCAACGAGGTCGAGGAACATGGCTGGGAACCGCTCATAGAGCGTCAGCTAGGGCCGTGGTTGCGCGAGACGGGCGTAGAGTATCGGGCGCCCTTGTGGGCTTCCCTGACGCCCTGCGGGCAATTCGCGGACCTTACAATCGACATCATCGGGCGCGCTAATGCAGCGCTCTTCAAACTGACATTCGGCGGCACCGCCTAAAGCGCTTCAATCCGATCAACGTTCAGCAGGTCGAACTCGCCCCGCCTCCCGACAATGCGAACCCGCTTGCCTATCAGCTTGCGGGATCGCCATGCAGTCCAGAACCCTACGTCCAGACGCCAGCGGCCCCCTTCGTCCCGGCGCAATATCCATTGGCCGTCACGTTCGTTCAGCCACCCTGTTTCGTCATGGCGCGATCCCATAGGCATTGGCGTTGTAACTCGCTTGGCTTATCAGCCGGTTATGGAATGCTTCAAACCTCTGCGAAATTCCCTGCGGAAATATAATCTCACGTCGATGCTTCAAGCGATTTGGTATCTGTCAAATCACATCGAGTTCGGCAATCGTCTTCCACCCTATCTCGACGCGGCTAATCCGTATCCGCAAAAAGATTGGACCAGATTGGGTTTTTTCCAATGGGAGTTGGATACGCTTGCGCGTGAGGCGATCCTGCACTGCGATGCGGTTCGCGGGGATCAAGTCACCGCTTGGAAGGAGGTCGCTGCTCTTCTGAACAAGTTAAAATGGACCGAAGAGCAGGCACATGAGGCGACCACTGAGAACATCTTTGCGGAAATGTCCCGCATCGCGCACCGCCAATTCCATTGGCAGAACGGCGTTGGCCACACTTCGTTTACCCGGCTGCGAAGAATGTATCGGTATCCCGGCATGGATGGGGTCGTGCAAGATGTTTACGGTCTAACGACTGAACAGGTGGCGCTCGGTGGCTTCGCGGCGTTGGCGACCTATATGCAACATTTTGCCATCACGCCAGATTGGCCAGAAAACGCGTCTAATTTGCTGCAATTCAATTGCCGTTCCCTGATAGAGAACCTTACAACCGACCTCGTACCTCTCAGGCAAGCGACATTGAATGCGCGTTCCTTGGATGAGAATTGGAGCTACACGTTCAGTCCGCTCTGGCTTCACCCATTGATCCGCATTGAAGATGGAAGTCGCATCATTTGCCCGATACCGGGCCTGTTGGCTCGCCGAATTACAGACGGCCTATATTTCGACATCGCGGGTCACGATGTGGATGCGCTCAGTGCATATCTTGGCCCAGCGTTTCAAACATATATGGGCGATGTTTTTGGTCGAGCGAACAAGGGCAAATTTCGCGTCTATCCCGAAGAGCGATACGGTAAGAAAGGTGCGCCAAAGGATACGGTTGATTGGATTATAGAGGATGATACCGCGTCACTGTTCGTTGAGGTGAAGTTGCTCAAAATGGGCAACGCCGCGAAGGTGTATCTGGCTCCGCAAGATGCTGTGACAAATCAGTTTAAGAAGCTGGCAAAAGCGATCGGCCAAGTGTACGCGACATTGCGTGACGCGACGGAAGGGCAATACCCCTCTTGGAAGCCAAACGGTAAGCCCGTGCATCCGGTGATTGTAACAATGGATAACTGGAACCTGTTTACTCACACTGTGCAAGGGCTTCTCGATGATCTGGTAGGTAAAGAACTGGACCGGAGGGGTATCGAACGAACTATCCTTCAGACTAATCGATACGTGGTTTGTTGTGCCAATGATTTTGAAATGGCAATTCAGGTCATGCATGAAGTAGGCATTAATGCTGTCATGAAGGATATGACCACTGGCGATAAAGTTGGGTGGCTTTTTGGAGGCCATCTGCGTTCTGCATTCCCTAACTCGCTTGAAAAGGTTGTGCCGCTATTCCCGGAAGAACGATCGACTTTTCTTGCTAACATTAAGCAGCGGTGAGTTTCACACTTCCACCTAGACCTGCTTGTGCCTGCCTTTCTTCCATTTACCGTAGAAGTCATCTGCGAACCGATAGACCCACCAACAGATAGCTAGGATAGCAGCCCATTCGTTCAGAGTGAGGGCTGCGCCGAAAGAAAGCGCTGCATTGGCAATGTCGATTGCGAACTTGACGGGATTGTCGATCATTTGACCACCGCAGACACGATAGTAGCGGCCAATGACAGAAGTTCCGCTGTGCTCTCTCTCGCATGTGGGTCTAAGCCTAGAAATGCGCTTGGAATAGCGATCAGGATCGCCCAAGTAGCTTTCTTCTGGAAGATAGGTAGAGTCTTCTTTAGCAAGGCTTTGGTTTTGGCTTTCATGGTGGGCGACCCCGTAATATAGTTGTTGTCAACTATTTACTCAGGATCGCCTTGTTTAGATTTGTTGATAGACGCCGCCTGATACGTCGATCAGGACCAGTCGCAATGGCGTATAGGCACCAAGAGCATAAGGCGTATTCACACCGGCATAGTTGATCTGTCCACCTGTCGGCGGATAAACATTGAGGCCAGTTCCCGTGCCATTGAAGATGATGAACTCAGTTCCGAGGGTCATGCTTCCCGGCAAGATGATGCCAGTATTGGAAGCGTCGGAACTACCAACATGGAATACTGCCTTTGTGACCAATGCGGCGGTGCCTGCGGTCGTGCCGGTCGCGGCTTGGAAGGCGACAGTTGGCAAGCGCGAATAGTTGGCGTCAATGGGTCTGTTCGAGAGATCGTTATAGCTGCCGCTGGTCGCTACTGTAGCAAGGCCGGTAATCGTGCTGGCTGCTTGCGTTCCAGTATGTGTGGTACGGTCCCTTAAATCAGCATTCGTTGCGTTCGCTGTCGCGCCTGTAGCAATGCCATTCAGCTTCGTTTTGTCCGAAGCTGACATAAGACCATCAGCCGATGTAGTAGCCGCCGTTGGCTGGCCGGTCAGGTCGGCATAATCCCCGCTGGTTGCAACATCGGACAGGCCGGTGATCGTGCTGACGTTCTGTGTTCCGGTATGCGTGGATCGGTCACGAAGCGCCGCGTTACTCGCATTTGCGGTAGCGCCAGCCTCAATGGCATCTAGCTTGGATTTGTCGGAGGCAGACAGGAAGCCCGCAACAGTGGTGGTCGCATTGCTAATCAAGGCCAGCACTTGGGCAACTGTCATCTTGTAATTGAAACCGGACTTTAAGATCGGGAACGTCTCTGTCCCGTCAACGCTTGGTGCGCTACTGAGTTCGGAAATCTTCTTTGTCGCCATGGCGTCTCCTGTCTTTTGTTTTTATTTAATCGAACACCAAGATGTCTCCTGCTTCTGTTGTGATCGTAACTTGTCCGGCAAATTCCATCTCAATCGGCGGCATGACAACTGGCTTGTCGAAAGCTAGAATCTCGCCGGTTTCGAGGGTGACAAAGGTTTCCTCTTCAAATACCATCTGTTCCGGTTCTGCGATGACAGATGACGGCGCTCGCAACTGCTGATCTTCCAGTATGATTGACGAGGAAAGCGCCCTGAGAATTTCGCCTACCCAGAACCCGTAGAACAGTCGTGTGGAGGGGCTTGGGGAAAAGCTACCCGACATATCCCCGCTCTTGCGGAATAGCGCGTAGAGGTAGCCAAGGCTGCGTTCGCGCGCCTCAATAATGTCGGCTGTTGAATGACCAGCCTCGATCAGCGCGGATAGGGCATTGATATGGAGCGCCGCAATATGCGGCTCGTCGTAAGTGCCAAGGGGTAGTGATGATCCATCCTGAGCAAATAGCGTCGGGGGTTGGTTCGCATTGTCGCGCAGAAATTCGACAAGGAACCCCGCGTAATCATCGACCACCTCATAAAGCGCGGTCGGGATCGCATTTCCGTCCTTGGCGAGTTGCAACATGAGGTTGGCAGCGCCGTTGAAAGAGCGCGCTTGGAAGCCGCCCCAATATGTGTTCGGGTCAGGGCCGGTTGCTGAGAAGCCTTCGGCCTGTCCATATGCGACGTTATCCCATTTGGGCCAGATATAGACCTGCGAGAAGGGACCCCGCAGGCCACTTTTGGCCTCGTAATCGTCCTGGCTGTCCACATAGAATTCTATGACCTGGCTAACATGATCCAGCTTGCCTAGCATCGCCCAGACAGAAGGATATTGGTAAGCGACGTAAGGCGTCCCGCGCCAGAATTTGGTGCCTTCCTTGCCGTTTTTGTCGGTCGTGAATGGTACGACGCCGGGGCTGTAACGGTAGCTGATCGGCAAGCTGTTCGAGACGTACATATCCCCGAACCTCGCGGTGATCGCGGCTCGGCTTTTCATTTTCAGCTTCACTTCCGTCAGCATCGCTTCGGGAAGATCAAAGTTCGTCGGCTCGTCGCCATAGCAATATACGTCGATGGAGGCCGGCCCGGTTTCAGGGACCGGCGCGAAGCTGAAGCTGTTGAAGCTGTCCCCTGTGGGAAACGCGCTCGGTGGCGTCCCTGTATTGTTCTGGTAGGGCCATGGCGTGAGATCCCCGGCGCTGAGCGTATATTGGCTCCAGCTACCTGTCCCTGCGGCTAATTCCTTGCCCCAAATCCATCCATCGGCGTCCTGAATAGTGATAGCGCAGCGACCGGACTTGAGGCGATATGTAAGGGTGTCGAGGCCGATCGATCCCGATGCGACGGTCCAGAACCCTACGACACAATATGCTTCCGGGGATGGCAGGGAAATACCGGCGAAGCCGACGAGGCGATCATTGAAATAGCCTATCTCTTTGGTCGCCACCGCGCCCGAATTGGGCATGATCTCGGCCTGATCGGCGGTCAGATAGCTGGTGCCATCGCTTTTCTTCTTGCTGCGAAACGTCTTCAACTTGAAGGCGCGGGCTGGCACTGAACTCAGGCTGTCGTTCGCAAGCAGCACTTGGCTAAACGTTTGCGGCTCTGCTCCTAGTTCGGCGCTAACAGTGATGGTCAGATCGCAGAAGGTGTTGGGGCTGTTCAGCAGCATTTCGCAGTTAAGAACGGTCTCCGGGGTGACGCGGTTGATAACGCCGGTTTGCGCCACTTCCAGTTCCGCAACGTCAGAACCAGTTTCCGCATATTTAGTGATCGTGCTGTAGCCCCGATCAACTCCAACGAATGCGGTTCTAGTGGTGTTACTGAGCGACCAATAGGAGATGCCATGTTTGAAGGATTTGGAAGTGGTTGGATTCTTTTTGAAGTAGTAGGCGTCTGGGTCCAGTCGCGTTGCGGAGTCGAGCGAGTAGGCAGCGGAGTTGAAGGCGCGCAGATAGTCGGTGTTGCCGGTATTGTCATACATCGCTTTGAATAATTCGATGTGCCAGAGTTCAACGTCCATTGCGCTCGCGCACTCGCCATAGCCCAGCTTGCGCCACATAGGCCAAGCATCGAAGCCATTGTTGCGCGCAATGACGGCACCTGTGCGAGCAGCAGAGACAACTTTGAGTTGTCCGGTGAATGGCTCAACCAACTTGATTTTGCCTGCCGTTTCGCCCGCTTGGATACCGAGTTCAACACCGTTTGCATCCATCTTCATCAGGCGGCTGTCGATGAAATAATCCACCGCATATTTCTCGCCGGTATCGGCCAGTACATCGGCGAAGACATTTTTCCAGATCAGCTTGGCAGTAGCGACAGGGCCGTATGCAAAATAGACGCGAGCGGTTTGCTCGCCAAAGTTCGGGGAGCCATGCGGGATGAAGCCAATCCCATCATCAAAATCTACAACAAGATCGAACGAACCAGACTGCTGATAGTCCCGCGTCTCGACCGGCCCAAGCACCTTGAACGGGTATTTCCCGTTGATTACCCAATGATGCCGCCATTCGCCCACGGAGATTGGCAGCGAATATGCCGGAAAGTAGTTTTCGAGATAGGCGTCCGTGAACTTGACGGCGCGCTCTCTGAACATGGGGATTCCCGTTGCTTCATAGGCACGGATATAACCCAGCGCGAGCAGCACTTGGCTTTCGCTGGTAGCCGCATTTGATGGCAGATAGCTACCGCGACCGCTTTCATAGTGCAGCGAGTTGTTGACCACCCCGGCATTGTTGACGAGGTAATTGGCGTCCTCGCCCACGGCAGCATCGCCGGTATATCGCTCCACGAAATTGTGGAGGCTGATAATCATGCTGATTATGTCGTTTGAGAAGGTGCCGGTCATGAGGTGAACGCCACCCCGGCAAAGATGCCGAACCAAGTCAGCCCGCCGTCGATGCTCGATAGGTCGATAATATCGGTGTAACCCGGCGTCACCGAAAGGATCGGCTCGCGCTGCTGGTTCCAGACGATATTCGACGGCCAGCTAATGTCCCGGCCGCCCGATCCGTCCTGAGTGAGATACAGGCGCAGTCGATGCTCATGGGCTGTATCGACGGTGGTAACGCCCACTGTGAGGGTCAGGCTGGCCGTGTTCAGCGTGATATGCGCGACCGGCCCCGCAAGTGCGTCCACGAACAGGCTTGAGGACGCAGGGGTGATGCGCTGGATAATGACCTGTGAAATATCCCTCAGCTTTGCTGGGCAGGCTGCGAGCTGGGTGTAGCCGGTGGAATCGGACAGTGGGTAATAGCCGTCACCATTGGGGCCGCCGTTGATCGTGCCGGTCATCCATGTACGAAATTCGGTTTCCCGCGCCTGCCATTTGTCGAGCAGTTCCGACATTTGATTGGTGAGTTCGGCACGGCTAGGCGACAACTCCGCGCCAACGGTCGTTTCAAGCGCCGCTAGATCGGTATCAAGCTGATCGAGTGTTCTGGACATACCCTACTTATCAGTAGATCGGCAGAGAGAAGAGCGTTCGGCTATTGGCTGTAACGCTGGTTTCAGCCGCAAACTGGACCTCAACCGAATATGTCCCTGCCGCAAGTGACGCGCCGCCGCTCATCGAAACGCTGTCAGCGGTCTTCTCACCACCAATGGCAAAAACGTTCTGACCATTGATGCGGAGGCGTAAATTCCACGTCTTATCGCCATCAGGGAAGCCTTGGCCCACGCTAGTTTGAGCAAAGATCGAACCGGCACTAGCAAGCGTGATCGACTGCGAAAGAATGGTGTGCCAGTTGCTTGTGCCAGTTCCGGCAACCGCCGATGTTGCAGAACTGAATGACGGAGCGCCGACGGTGCCGCCAGTTCCTACCTTTAGTGTATCGACTTCCACGTTGGTCATCTTGATTACGCCATCGGCATAAATGAATGGCTGAATTGGCGTTCCATCGTTGGGATCGATCAATCTCAATACGTCAGCGACAATCGCGAACTCACCGACTGTCCCATCATTGGTGTTTACCGTTCCGGTAATGTGACCATCGACATTGGTTTGAAGAACGGACTTTGCGGTTACGCCGTCGCTGCTCAGCAGAATCTCGTTGAGGTTGATAATTGATGCTTCATGCTCACTGTTGGCCGCGCCGATTTCTTCTAGCGTCGATGCTAGGGTCTTGCCGGGTTGGCTTTGAACTGTTGCCGCATCCAGAACGAACGCCGTTCCATCTGAACTTTTTGCGCCAATGAGATTGAGCGTTGTATTGATGGCTGCAATATCCGTCTCGCGCTGCGTGCGTTCGTTCAGGACAAAAGTTCCGACCGCTTGTCCTTCAACAAAGGTGCGGGCATCATAGACAGTTTCCATGTTATCGACGCGGAATGTCTGCTCAAGCATGGAGTCCGCGTTGAACTCCAAATCGGCAAGAACCTCGCTGACAGGGCGAGCGCCAACAAATGTCCCCTCTGGTGCGCCAACAGTGGCGTTGTCTTCCGGCTTCGTTCCGTTGGGGTCGGTTACGCTATCCCATGCGATGCGCGAACGCTGGAGCATCTGATAGAGCGTAACCCTATCGGTGCTGAACTCGCTGCCATTGGGAACTACGGCCTCCACCACAAGTGCAGAGACGCCGTTCGATCTGCAAAGGTCGTCAAAGAGAGGGGCGTCGATAGCGATGCTGTTGGCATTGGCTGAACTGCTGATTTTTCCCGCAGTTAGCAGGGCCGATGCCGTGCCTTCTGCGACAACCGTGTTATCAACCCTTTTCAAACGCCACTGCGTTGTCGAAGAAAGATTAAACTTTGTCAGCGTAAGGGTGGTGGTCTGGGGCAATGGCGCATTATTGGCGTCATAGGCGTAGAAGAAGTGGCTGGTTGCTAGTTCAACATACTTGCTCGTCCCGTCAGTCTCGCGGGCCTTTGCGATGGTGAACGTCTTGTAGATGTCATAGCCATTATAGTAGGCGCGGAACGTCGCATTGGCGTTGTCATCTTCAACAGCCGTAACCCCGTAGGCGCCGGTCGTGCTATCAATGGTGACAGTGCAGCCTTCTTGAAATGCTACTTCATAGATTGCGCCATTGCCGGTCGTCACATCAACCGCATTGTCGTAGATTTTGAACTGACCGCTAAATGTATCGAGGGAGGTCATGCTGTCACCTGATATTGGAACTCCCGATATTTATGTGATGTTGCCGGTTGCGTCGGATGGGAAGGAGACGTTCTCATTGGTTAAGTAGCCGACAACGCTTGAAGCGTAACTGTCTCTGAGGCTTTCAACTTGCGTCTCTGTCCAGCTACCCCACATGCCGCTGAACATGAGGAAGCGCGCTCTAATGATGTGGTTCACGCCGCCAGCGATTGCAGAGAACGAGAACATCTCCGCTTCATGACTGAACCTGTCAGTTGCAGTTTGCCAAGTGTCGCCATTCTGTTCACGGAACTCAATCTGGATAGCTTGAACGCCAGCATCGGGAGCGATCCAGCTAACATCAATCTGGCCTACTTGTGCGCCGTTGCTGTTGGTGATGGTTCGCGTTGAAGCCACCAACCCTTCAACGCCAATGCTCTCATACGGATCATAAGCAGGAACTTTGACGTACGGGGGAAGCTCTTTCGTCTCGTCGTCGTCCCATGCGTAGATTTGTGCAGCTTCCTCTTGAAGCGTCATGTTGAACGCGAGGTCCACAGTCTCGCTTTGGCTGATGACGCGGAACAGCTTTCCGTTCGTGACCCAGCCTAATTCAGGGACGACCATGCGGACAAGCGAGCCGACCTGTACTGCGAATGCTTTGGGACCGAAGATACCACTGAATGTGCCGGTATATTTGTTCCTTACTAGATTCTGCTTAGCAATGCGCTGCGCTTGCTCAAATCGGGTGATGGCCGCAAAATCGAGGACAACTGGACGCGGTATGTTGTCGTCCAGCGGCGCAATCTCGATCTGTCCCCAATCGTTCAACTGGTACAGGTTTTCAGGATCAGGAAAACGACCACGAGCGATGTTGAATGTGTCTTTGAGCGACGTATTATCAGCGGTGTGCGAGTATTGCCCAATCAAATCGTCCGGCGTGAACGTGATCGATGGGCCGTCTAGGTCATCATAGCCGCCGATAAGCTGATACATGCCAGCAGTATCGACCAGCTTAGCTGTACCCATTGCCGCAGCGATGATGTTGATGTTGGTTTCGTGGGTATCGGCTGTCGAGAGCAGCACATCGCAGAAATACCGATTGGTCGTTGCTCCATCATTCGTGGTGACGGGTTCCTCGCACATATTGGCGTAGGTCATGAAATTGCCGAGGTCTATGCGATCCACAGGAACGCCCATGCCCCAAGCAAGGCGACCATTGATCCGCCAGCCAATGAGGTAAGTGAGCAGAGCTAGGGCCGGATTGCGGCCAATATCCTCCGAGCCGCTGATAAAGGACCATGTATCCTGATTGTCGGCGCGGTGAGAGCCGACGCCACCGACTGTGCTATCGAGGCGAGGGTCGTAAACCGGGCAACCATCAACGATTGTGGTAATGCGGGTTGGCAGGCCGTCTGGGTAATTGTCCGTGCTGAGACGGAAGATCATTTTGAGATAGGCGCAGCCGGTAAACGTCGCGGTGTTCTTCCAATAATCGCCGCTTCCGAACTTTTCAGCGTTTTCAGTATCACCTTCTGCAACTGCACCGATTACAAGGCCGCTCTTGTCATCATATTTGCCGGTGGTGCTGCCATTGAGATAGGACAGTTCGTCCTCTAGATAGACCTTCGAAATTTTGTGAACGCGATGGCTTGCGAGAGCGATGACCCTGTGAAGATAATCGCCTTTCTTTAAGACGGTCACTTTGGGCACTTGGCCCCAGAAGCCGCTCTTTGGATTGCTGGCAATTAGTTCCGACAGATAGTCCCAACTGTCGCGCTTCACCTTTTCATGGAAACGTTCGTCCGTGCCTGCTGCTGTCCGTCCGAAGACGATCTTGCGAGGTGCGGTAGGGTCTGTTGTTATGTTGAAGCTGAGGCCAGAGCCGAATGACTTGGGCTTACCCATAATCAGTCTGGACGCCAGCGACATACCCAGACCAACAATCAACCCTGCCGTTACTTTAGCTGCTATCGCAGTAAAGCTAGTTCCTGCTGCTGCCAGCGCGCCAGTTCCGCCAAACGCGCTAAACAGTGCTGGTGCTAGATAACTGAAAGCAACCATAGCAACTACGGCAAGCGCCACAACTGCTACGAACTTAATGATTTTTCCCATCGAAATACCCTACTTGTTGTAAGGTATTTACCGCTTGGGTTTCCTAGTTAGCCGATGCGCCAACAAGCATCGCAGTCCACAGACGGCCATGGTACTAGGCCATTTTCGTCTAGGAAGTAGCTGAACTTTCCAACGCAGACGCCGAGATAGAATCGCCCATTGGCTTGCCGGCCTACAATGTCACCGCGCCTTGCTTGAGAAGCATGTACGCTCTCGCCTAGACGCTGGTTGGCGCAGTCATAGAACGACCTGTAGCCGTTCTGGATCAGCCATTTCCCGGCTTCCTTCCAGCTCGTATATTTGCCTGCAAAGTCCTCGGTAATGTCCACGCCCGTCTGAGCCTTGATCGCGCCGCAAATGAAGGTGGCACAGTCGTGGGTATCAGGCTTGGTCGCGCCCCAATCAAAGCGATATTCGCTCACGCGGTCGAGATAGGTTGAAAGCGCGTCTGGCCAGTATTTCGTGCGCTGGAACATCACTTCTCTCCCGTAGCAAGGCGGCCAGGTACGCGGGGATCGTTAGCGATGCTGACGGCATAGGCTTGGCTGGTATCGTCGGGATCGAATAGCGGCTGATCGAGATATGTGCTGGCGGTTGCGTTCGTGATCGAGGCCGCGTGGCTTTCGATGGTGAGCGTGAAAAGGCGCTGCTGTCCGTCATAGGACAGCGATAGCTTGTCCATAATCCCGCTGCGGATGCGCCTGAACGCCCATGTTGCGGGTGCTACAGCGTTGGGCGGTGTAATCATTAGAGCGCGCCAGAGGATAGCTCTACGGCCCTTATATTCGCTGCTATCCAGTGAGGCCGCTATGAGCGCGTCAGGGGCAGTTTGGGGCACTGCGAGCGCCAGTTCAAGCTGATCGGACCCCTGATACGAAAATGTATTCTCGCCAATCTGGATCGGGACGCCCTCGGCAATCGGGTCGAATACATAATTGTCGAGATAAATGTCGCCGCTACCCATGGGCTGGATCGTCGTCCAACCTGTCCACAAGCGGGTTGGATCAGATTTGAAATCGAGATAGCCCATGATGGCAGTTCGGATGCCTTGCGCTTCTAGTGCGTCTAGCCATTCGCCAGTAATTCCGTCGCGCATGTTTGCTCCTTACAGCTTCTGGACGCAGCTAAGGGATCGTAGGTGCATGACCTCCGCGTCCTGACTGTAGCCGTTGAACTCGTCACCACTTGCTAAGCGGAGTTCTGTCTTGGGATTTGCGAATTCGACAATCGCATCCGCTGCATAGTCCTTCCTGAGCGGTGGCTGAAACTCAATGTTTGCGCGACCGCTGGTTGCGTTCGTCGGAACCACCGTAATTTGATGGAGCGAGTTGTTGATGCTGAAATAGTCGCCAACTTCTAGCCCGGTTGCCTCGCTTCCAGTCCAGCCCTTTACCGCGATGACGTTGCTTTCGGCATAAGCGCCGTTGTAGAGCGACTTGCCGACGATCGCTTTGCCGCTGCCATGAGGCTGATAAAGAAAGCTACCCATTGTGCCGTTTAACGACATGACCCAAGCAACATGCTCTTTGGCAATGCTGCTTCCGCGCTTCTGGTTCGGGAATGATAGCTGAACTTGCCACTGTGAGAAGTTGTTCACAATAGAAGCGTGACCGGAAAAGGGTGACTGAGCGACACCCTGATTATTGACCAGCTTAATATCTTCGGTCGATGGAGTGATTGGGGGTCCGCTGATCGGATATGTTGTCATTATAGTAGCCTCTCGCCCATTTTAGATATTTATTGGGCGAGAGGTTCTTGCTCACAGCCTTGGTCGGCTGAGTTGTTCCATCGTGTAGTTGTTAGCCTTTTTTACCACCATTGGAAGTGACTGTAAGATGCCTTCCATAACCATCTCTTTCGTGCGAGCGTCGTTATCGCTGCCGTTGACTGTGACATTGATAGTTGGCCCACCACCGCCACCGCTAAGTCCTGACAGCACGTTGTTGGGGATGACCTTGCTACCCCCACTCAGCTTTACAACTTCCGGCCCGCGCTCACCGACCAGCTTCCAACCAGATGAGGACACAAGACCACCGTTCGCGTGAGCACCCATGTAGTTGTTGTAGGCCCCGCCCATCACGATGTCGCCGCCGCCAGCGGAGCCGCCGCCGATGCCAATGCCGGATAGAGCGCCGCTCAGAACGCCGCCCAGCGGCTGTATGAAAGCTTGCTGGATGATGATTTCCGCGATGCTGGCGAGGATTTTCTTGGCTACAGCCTCGAACACATCACCAAAGCTTTTCGCGTTCACAATCGCGTCGGCAAGGCCGCTGCTGATTGACTGCAATCCCTCGGCACCGATTGCCTCAAGGGACTCCTGAACTTCTGCTGCGCTATCAGGTAGGCTGTCGAGATAGCTTTCGAGCGGCCCCATCGTGTTTTTGATCGCGCTGTCGGACATCGCGCCATATTTGGAGTCTAGTCCGTCAAGCCTGCGCTGCGCTGTGGCGCGTTCTTCCGGCGATGCCTTGCTCGTGGCTGACAAAACGGCTTCAAGTTCTAGCTTCTCGCGCTTCTTCTCAAGTTCCAGCCTGCGTAGTTCGATAGCCCTACGTTCGCGGGCTGTCTTCGCCAATTCACCGGATAGGCCGAGCATGTCCAACTGATCGGACAGTTCAGCTTCCTTGCTCTTGAGCATTTCCTCTTCAATACGAGCGGCTTTCTCATTGTTGATTTGGTCCTTCTCAGCGAGAGCGATCCTCTCTTGAATCTGGACAAGGTTCTTAGCCTCTTCCTCTGTGTATTTGCCGTTGGTGTTCTGCTGCGTCTTAATATCGTTCAAAATGTCGCGCTTGCGCTCAGCTAGTTCCTGATCGATAGCAGCTAGTTCATTGGCATAGCCTTCTGCGTAGTTGCCGCGATCAATGTACGATGCACGAGCCAAGTCAGCATTGGCGCGCATAACGTCTGTTTCATATGCGTACTTCCGCTCAGCTTCCTTCTGAGCAAGTTCAGCAGCCGTTGGGCCGCTAGAACCACTGGGCTTTGATCCAGCATCCTTTGGAGTTGGCAGAGTAGCATCGCGTGGGGCATTTCGCGCCTTGGATGCGGCTACAGCTTGATTAAGAAGCCCGACCTGTCGCTGCCACTCTTTGAGCAAAGCCTGTGTGTCGTGCCTGACAGTCAGAAGCGGACCACCATCTACGATGGGACCGTTCTTCGCATTGTAATACTTTGCTTTCGCCTCGTGCATTTTCTTCTGGCGATAGCGAACGTCCATGCTGCTATCTTCCATGGACTGGCGCATGTTATGACCGACGTATGCACCACCTGCTGCACCTGCCGCCGCACCGTATGGTCCCGCAACCAACCCACCGGCCATTGCACCCAAAATCCCCATCGCAACTTCGGGATTTTGCCCCCAAAACTTGGCGAGTGCGCTTGTCACATTGGAAATTGCCGATACGAGTCCAGTGATCGCGCCTGCGTTAGCGGAGATATTCGCAGCCATTTGCGCGTTCAGGATCATCTTCATAGTATCAAGCTGATCGTTCGCCTGACCCGCGTTACGGATAATGCCGTCTTCAAGTACGATCCCTAGATCGCGAGCAGCCCTCGCTTGGAGTTCCAGACCTTCGGAACCAGCAGCAAGTGTCTGGGTCAATGTTCCTGCCTTCTTACCAAACAGGTCCATCGTTGCGGCCATCTGCTTGGTCGGATTATCCATCTTCTTGATGCCGTCAGCAGCTTGCTTGACTGCCGTGTCAACATCGAGCGCAGTGACGCCATATTCCTTTAGCTTCTTCTGAGCAGCTTCATTGCCGTTTGCAGCGTCACCAACGGTCTTCGCGTACTTTTCCAAACCAGCGCGAGCAGTATCAACATCCGATCCCTGCAACTGTGCAGCGTAACCAAACTCCTGAATGAACCTCAGTGAAGCGCCGGTTCGATCTGCCATGTCGGCAATTGCATCGGTGTAGTCGAGCGCGCTTTGTGTAAGCCCCGCGAGCATGTCCACGCCAACGGCAGCAGCCAATCCCTTTATTGCAAAGGTGGCTTTATCCATCGACCCCTTGATGATGTTCGATGTTTTGCTAGTCTCATTAGCAGCTTGCTTCATTCCACTTATGAATGATGCGCTGTTAAGTGAGAGGCTTGCGTATAGACTGCCGAATTGTGCCATAAAAATACTCCGTGGGGCTTACGGAGTATTTATGATTAGACTTGCTTCTTCCTGTTCTGGCGCTCTGTGTAAGCTGCAAAGAACCCCTTGATTTTGGTATGCAGATTGCCTTCTGGTTGCTTCTCTACCTTCTCTTCTTCGGGCCAACGCTGGTAGAATGTTGGTAGTGGCGTTCCCGGTTTGCTGTTGGCTTGATAGAACAAGCTCAACATATAGGCCGAGCGTTGATCTTCAACATGACAGCCCCAAGGTTCTAACTGGTAGAATGCACACCATGTAGCGAACTCGGAGACTGGCATTGCAGCAATCTCGCCAAGTGTCTTTCCCAGAGCCATTGCCAATCGACACATGAAAATCTGCTCCGGGTTATCCATCAGCCTTTTTTTTCGGCCTCAACCTCCTTCACAATGTCACCTGCTGAATAGGACAGTGACATAACGTGCAGATAGATGTGCTGAATCTGTGTGTATGGCAGTTTCCTCAATTCAGGAATGTCATCTACGGTGAACATAAGCTCGCCATTCTCGTCAACGATAGTGAAGACAATGCCTACCATTGCCTCATCTAACTCCTGAACAGCGGGATATTTTTCGGGATCAGCCTTGTGGTTTGCCACTGCCTTCGCATTCTCTTGAAGAAGCGAGGTGAAAGCTACGCGACGTTCCACATTGAACGCTTCCAGTCGAACTGTTGCATCCCACTCAGGAATGAACAGATCGACGGAACGTGGCTTCTGCGAAAGCAAGAACGACTTAGAAGCCAACTGAGCCATTAGGCACCTGCTGCAACAGTTACGTTGCCAGAGATTTCGATAGTAGCCGAGCCAGTAACAGCCGTTTCAACGCCACCGTTCAGCGACTTGCTCAGAACGAAGCCTGAGAACTCGAAAGTGGTGCTTGCGGTATCGTTTAGAACAAGTTCAAACTCGGTGAGAGCGCGAGAAGCCTTAGCAGCTTCAAGAGCAACCTGACCGGCATCGCTTGGAATTACGTTGAAGTTGATCGTTACCTGACCGAAGTCCTGTAGGCCCATCAACTTTTCTTTGGCAACGCTGTCGAGATTGGTAGTGTCAATCACCGATGCAGAACCGCTGAACGCGGAGAAGTCGGTAATCTGTGCGATTGCAGTGAAAGTAGCGCCGACTTTGATTGAAAGGACGGTGCCCTGAGTTTCGATGGCAGTTGACATTGTTATTATAGCCTCCAAATAGTAGGTAGCTCGCCACTCAGGGCTTGCTTCCGACTATTTATTGGTGGGAGGCTTGTTCGATTGTTCAGGCAGTAGTGAAGCGGGCTGTCACTTCTACAATCATACGGAACAACTTCGGATCGCCAGACAAGTCCGAAGCATCATGTTCATTGTCGATACCAATGTAGTTGATTGGTACTGCACTATGCTGAGCCAGTCCGGTTACAATCGTTTCAGCTAGTGTTTGCGCTGCCTTCAACGTGGTTGTGTAGATGTCGATGCGATATGAAGCTGCGACCAGTCCGATTAGTCCGTCAATGGCTGCGCCTCGCTGGGTGCTGGTGCGCTGATAGACAATGTAGGGTGCAACAGCAGTGTCAGGAGCAAGAACAGGATAGACTTTCGTTGATCCGGTTAATCCGCTTAATGCTGAGTAGAATGCGCTATCCATGTTCAGCGCCTCCCGTACTTACGTGCGAGGCGTTCCATCGCAGTGCTAAGCTGTGTCTTGATCTTTTCCAGCATTAGAACACTGGCATTGTCGAATGTCGGCTTAGCAAATGGCCTTGCTTTCATCTTCGACGTTCCATATTCTAGAAAGCGCGCCCAGAACGCTGCACCAAATGTCACCAAAGCCACGACATTGTGCGCATTCTTTGGTCGGGCCATTCGTACTTTGATGTTGTCGCGCAAGTGGCCGTAATCGACTGTTACGCTTTCACCGCTCTTTGTGCGGTAGCTTCGCGAGGTATCTTCGTCACCAACCGGAGCAGCTATCTTCAATTCATCGGCAAGGGTCTTCGCACCAGCGCGAGCGGCTGACTTACCTGCTTTAGTAGCAAGCTCCGGGCCTAGCTGTTCCAAACCTCTTTTGAGTTCGTCCCATCCCTTCAATTCAAATGTTACTTTGTCAGCCATTATGTTCTCTTTCTCGGCTTATGCAGTCATGCTACGGACCATGAGGAACAAGCCTTGGCCGTCCTCATATTCCTCCAGTCCAGTGATGGCGTAGGTTTTGCCTTTGTGCTGGACTGTCATGCTTGTGGTGATGTCGTCGCGGTAGCGAATGAGGAACTTAGCCTCTGCCTGTGCTACTTGAGCAGCGGCGCGAGTGATGTCCTTCACGGTAAGTTGCCACTTAGCTGCCCAAACGGTAGCGACAGTGACCGGCGTGCCTTCGACCACTTCGCCAATGTCGTTCGTGGTGCTGCTGCTCGTGAGGATCGTAACGCGGTGCTTTAGGTCGCCTGCTTTCATAGGCCACCGACGCGATATGGATTGAGTAGATTCTGGAACGTGACTGCTGCGGTGTCCTGGCCTTCACGACCGGCATAGGCAGAGCCGACATGGACAGCGATCGCTTGTCTAATGGGCTGTGGGATAGCAGCTGGATCGGTATAGCCCGCCTCACAGGTGACGATGAGCGTGCGACAGCCCCGCATTCCCCCTGCGAGCGTCAGCACAGCCCCGCTGTCCCGCAATAGCACCCAATAGCTGTCAGGGATCGGCAGGGCTTCTTTGACGCCCTCTGTGTCCATCAGCTCGACATCGCTAATAGCGATGACGGGCGCGGTGGGGATTACATAACGTTTGTTGCCCTCATCGAACGCATATTCAGCGGTTTCGGGAACGATGGTGCGGCCAGTATAGGCTTCTGCTGCGCTCTGAGCGGCAGCAATCAATCCTTCAACAAGAGTGTCGTCCTCGTCATTGTCGATCCGGCACCATTGCTTCGCCTCTTCAACCGAAATGGCGAGATAATCAGGGTCGCGTTCTATTGTTGTTTTCATCGGCATCCTCCCCGATATTTATGAGACAAGAAAGCCCGGCCATTGCTGACCGGGCTTCCTTGTTCTGTATCGCTGGCTTACGAAGCTGCGATCTTGAGCAGCTTGATAGCGTCCGTGTTAGTTGGAGTACCGCCAACGCGCGCAGTGACGTAGAACATCACATATGGCTTGTTGGTGTATGGATCGCGGACAAGAGTGATGCTCTTGCGGTCTGCGATTGTGTAACCAGCCTTGAAATCACCGAAGGCGATTGGGAAAGCGTTAGCAGCGATGACTGGCATATTTTCGTCATTGTAAACGTCGTAGCCAAGCAGGGTGCCACGCTGGCCGTTCAGACCCGGTGCCCACAAATAGTTGCCGGTGGTGTCCTTCAGCTTGCGCACTTCTGCCTCAGTAGCCGACGCCATCAGGAACTTAGCGTTCTGACGATGACCAGCCTTCAGACCGTAAACGAGGTCGAAAAGCTTGTCTGGGTTGGTGAAGGTTGAAGCTGCGCCACTAACTACAGTCCCGTAACCGTTGCCGGTTGCGAGCAGACCCTTAGGCTTGTCGGTGCCATCGCCGGTGATGAAAGCTGCGCCTTCTGCGACTGCGAATGCGTCGGCCACCTTAGAAGCAAGCCAAGCCTCGATGTTGATCGCGCTGTCATCGAGCATCTGCTGGGAAGCCGCGACATTGGCATAGATCTCGCCGTGCGGGATGGCTAGTTTGGTGATCTTTGGCGAAGTTGTCTCAGGGCGAGCAGCGGTCTCAGCGACCCAACCCGAAGCAGCGCCAGCACCGCTAAGCAGAACCGAGTAGCTGCCGGTGGTGGTGGTGATAACTTCGGCCAACTGACGCAGTGGCGAGAAATCAATCAGCTTTTCGCGGATTGCCATGTCGATAACGACCGGAACGGTGTGGCCGCCATCGTTGCCGCTGTCGCCGCCGATAGTAGCGGACTTCGCTTCTAGAGCTTCTTCACCGCGACCGGAGCGGAACCAAGTGCCGAACGCGTTCTTGTATTCTGCTTCTGCGGTATCAGCCGAAGTGCCGAGACGGCCCGACTTCTTTGCAAGCGACTTCTGCTCTTCTGCAACTTCTTCAACGACGCCAGTAAGCTTCTGGATTTCAGCTTCGAGCTTGTCCAGCTTGTCGGTTGCAACTGGATCAGTTACGTTAGCTTCAATAGCCTTTAGGCGCTCATCGTTTGCGGACTTGAACTGCTCCCAAACGCCCATTAGTTCTTCATTAGTGGCCATTATTATGGTCCTCCTGTCTGTCTTATGTTTTGTTATGTGACCTATTGACAGGATCGCCCCTGTAGCGGCTCACTCCCACTATTTATAAAGTTGGCTAGTCGGCTTACTTGGCCAACAGCCTCTTAATGCGAAGCTGCAAAGCTGCGTCGTCCTCTTGCTTGCGCTTTTGCTCTGCTATATACTTCTTACTCTCAAACTGGCTGGCGACAGTTTCAGCTTGCTTGCGTGACAAGCCTTGTTCGCGCAGCAGTCGTTCAAGATCGCGGATGCTCATGTCAGCAAGTGAGGACTTGACCTCATTGACCTGTGCCAGTTCGTTTGCAGCAATGGTGACTACGCTGATTTCGAGAAGGTCAACTTCCGATATGGTGCGGCTGTAATCATCTGCGCCGGTAGCCATGGCCCACTTGACCGGATAGAAGCCGATGGACAGTCCCTTGATGGCTCCTGCTTTAAGCGCGGTGTAAGTGTCACGCCCAGCGGTTGTGTCCAAAAGTTCGCCAGTGACCTTCAAGCCGTATTCGTCTTCTTCAATCGAAGTCCAACGACCGATAGGCAGCGCGTCAAAGACATTGTGGTTGAGGCACATGAGCGGGAACGTTCCCGCGCCTTTGTGCTTGTTTAGGGAGTTCGTGAACGCGCCGGGTTCAACAATATCGCCGTGAAAGTCCACATTGTCGAAGACCGAGCCGTAGCCGGTGAAGGCCATGGCAGTTGTGGTCTCACTGCTGACTTCGACAGCCAGCTTACATTCAATGCCAGTGATGGCCTTCTTCTCAATTAACATCGGTTGCCTCGTTGTTATTTTCTGTTGGCAATGGAGTTTCGGTCTGGCCGAAGAGGTTCGCTGCTGGCATTAGTTGGTCTGCCATTGGATCGTCGGAGCGTGGCAAATCCTCTAGTGCGCGGATTTCGTTGGTGGTGAGCCAGCCCTGAGTGCGGCCTGCGTTATAGTAGGCGAGGCGATCAGCATTGCTGCTTTCAAGCAGGGCCTTGCTATCCAGCTTAATGTAGAAGCCCTTTGCCTTGTCCTCTTTGGACAGCAGAGCTTTGTAAGCCGATTGCTCAATTCGTTCATACCATGGCATGAGAGTGTGAGTGAGGTGAGCAAGAAGAAGCTGCTCAACTGAATTGTAGGAAGTTGCGCCATCTGCCATTAACATGACGGGCTGAACACCGAACGCACGGCAGATTTCTTGTATCTGGAACTTGCGGCTTTCGGTCCATTGGGCTTCATTTGCGGTAGAAGCGATAGGCTGGAACTTCATACCGCCGCCAAGTACGGCTGTCTTGTGCGCGTTCTTGGTTCCCGATTGCTGCTCGTTCCACGCTCGCTTTAGTTCTGCGCGCTGATCTGCTGTTAGATTCGCGTCTGTGCTGAGGATGCCGCCGGGACGAGCGCCGTTCTTGTAGAGGTTCGCACCGAACTGTTCGCCAGCTAGCGACAGACCGATTGCCTGCCTTGCTAACTTGGTTGCATTAAGGCCCATCCATCCATTCCAAGACGGGCCTTTGATGTGCCACATATTCTCAGCGGGAACGTCGATGAAATCGATTGTCTTGCGCTTGCCGGTCTGTACGCGATAGCTGAGATTATATTCGCTATCCTGCGTGACTGTTACGCAACCGGGTTCATAGGCATATAGCTCTAGAATCTCGGCAGTGCGATTGTGTCGGTTGAGGAACACAAAGGCGTTGCCAGTCAAGATAAGATGAAAGGCAATCTGTTCTCTTAGTTCATATGAAGTCTGCCAATCATTAGGTTCATGACGCAGCACTTTGAAAAGCGGGTGAGCAGTAGCTTCTAAACCGCGATCATTCTTCTGCTTCTGTAACAGCTTGAATGGGACTTGCGCGATTCCCTGTGCAATAACGCGAACGGCACACAGAACAGCAGTGGCGTCTAGCGCCTCCTCATTCAATGCGTTAAAGTCGCCACTTGTATCTTGATCGGCTGCGATCTCTTGAATGACCTCTTGGAAAGGTCGAGCGGCTTTAGCTTCTGTATCGCCGCCGAAGAAGGAACTGAAAATGTTCATGTTTGATAGTCCTCGTTTTGGATATTTATCCGTCGGAGGACATCGGCACTTTAGACCCAGTCGATAGTTGGTGCGACCAGTTCTGCTTCATTCATCTTCATGCCGTAAGCCATCAACGCAGCAACAATGCCGTCTATCTTCAAGTGGTGCTGCTTGTCTGGCTTGTTAGGGAACAAGTGATTTGCGGAGTTCGCCTTAATGCTGACGTTCCCGGCCATCCAGTTCATGCAGGGATTGTCGGAATGACGGAGTTTGTTATCCGCAACTAACGCCTCAAACTCTAACATGACCGGATTGTAGTTACCTACGTTCTGCGCGAACTTACGAACGTCGATGTTTGGATACTGGTCTTGAATCTCTTGTGCGAGTTGATGCCCTTGCCATGGGTCATAAGCCACGCCCTTGATGTGGAATTGCCCTACTAGCTTTGCGAACTGCTCTTTGATTGAAGAGAAGTCGGTCGCATTGCCGGGTGTCAGCAAGATATGGCCGCTGCTCGACCAGCTACGATAAGCATCTGCGTTCTTGCTGCCCTGAACTGCACCCTCAGGCAGGAAGAAGAAGGGGAAGAAATGAGGCAAATTACCGTCCATGACGCACAGGACGAGCGCGGAAAGGTCAGTCTGTGTGGAAACGTCGATACCTACGAACGCAGGCTTGCCGGTTAAATCGGCCAGCGACTTGTCAGAACGGCATGCCGACCATGCGCGTATGTCCAGCCAACCGCTTGTGCTGTTTTCCCAGACATTGAGATGCTTGGTGAGCAGCGCGGCCTTCTTGGATGGCTGATTTAGCGCGTCCGCAAACTGGTCCTGAAGGTACCGTTCGCTTAGGGCTACGCCGAAATTCGGATTGGCCTTTTTCCAAACCTCAAAGTCCGTCCAGTCGTCGTCCTTGTCGATGGTGAAGATCGCGGCGAACAGGTTTGGCTTTCTGACATTGCCTGCCAGGACGTTTTCGGCATCGACCTGTAGCTGGCGACATGGGCCGGCCACGTTGAAGCCAGCTGTCGTGATCGTGAGAAGCAAGGGCTGCGTTCGCGCGCCCATGCCGGTCTTCATCGTGTCGTATTGTTCGCTGCTATCGTTCTCATGGGCTTCGTCCAAGATCGCGCAGTGAGGGTTGGAACCGTCGCCGGGCTTGCCGATCATCGACCGGACAAAGGAGCCATCACCGGGGCTGAATATCGACTTGGCAAGAACCTCAATGCCGGTTGCTTCGATGAGGTCAGGGGAGCGCAACGCCATTTGACGAGCTGGCTGGAAACAGGCGTCTGCTTGATCCATGCTATTCGCGCCGATCCAGACTTCCGCGCCCGCTTCTCCGTCGAGGAAGGCCATATAAAGGCCGATGCCAGCAGCAAAAGTTGACTTGCCGTTCTTACGTGGGATGAGCAGGAAGCCTTCTGTGACCTTGCGAAGCCCGGTTTCAGGATCGAGAAAGCCGAATATCCCGGCGAGTATCCATACCTGCCACGGCTCTAGCTTGATCGTCTCGCGCTTGCTGGCCCATGTGCCTTTGCTATGCGGCAGTAGCTGGATGAATTTGCAGACACGCTCGACAGCCTTCGGCTTGAACTCCCATTCGTCACCGTCAATGTCGTCTAGGAAAAGTTGGCAGGACTGCCGGATTTGCTCACAGGCAACGATACTGCCAGCGACTACGCCCTCAGCATAGTCAACCGCTATGGTTGTGAACGGACCTTCGCCTTGGAGCCACATCGGTTAGTCACCGAATAGCTTGGCGAACTCGTTCTTGTTAACGGGTTCGGCGACCTTGCCGCGCTGCGCCCTCGATGGAGCGCCGCCGATGCCTAAAAGTTCTCGCTGCTTCCTGAGTTCGACAAGCTGATTGCCCTTTGGCATTTCACCAGCTTTGAAAGTTGCGCGGACAATCGCGGCGAGGCAGCAATAATCTGCGAACAGTGAGCTATCTAGATTGCTGGTGCCGCTCTGCGTGACGCGATCCAGTTCCTCAAACCAGACAGCCTTTGCCTCATCGCTGAGGTAGTCTGGCATCTCTGGCGGTGCAGAATTTGCGGGGATGATGATGTTAGGATCGTCGCGGCACGGACGATAGGAACCGACTGCCTTTTTCTCTTCAATGGATTTCTTCTTGGGTCCACGCTGCATTCAGGTATTTAGCGAAGAGCAAACGCTTACAGGTGAGACGGGGTGCAGATGCAGGGGCAATGGATCGGCAATATCGACGGCGAGTATAAGGGCACGCTGCGGGTGGAGTTGGAAAAGAGAGGGGATCGTATATCCGGCAATGCCTATCTATTTTACGACCAGTCACACCAACTGCCAGGCTTCCGATTTCCGCTGAGCTTTAATGCGGTTGCGCCTTTTGTAACTGAAACGCAAACCATCTACTTGTTTACGGATGGTGGCGTCATGTCTCAGGAGGATCGTAATCGGATTGAAGCTGTTCTTGTACGGCGGTTTGATAAGCTACCTATACCTGCAAAGCTGAACGTCGAGTTTGTAAATGAGGGAGCGGATCTGATCGTTAAGTGGTGGTCCGATGAGTATGAACCGGAAACCCTTACCCTTACTCATTCCGATATTAAAGCAACTTCGGACTTAGTTGCACGACCTGATTTGACAACGTGGGATCAATTTCGACAGTGGGCAGTTAGCCAGCGGCCAAGGAACTATATTTTTCGTGGGCAATCACAGCCTCACAAGCTTGCGACCACATTTCATCGTACATGGCGCAAAGACCTCAACACTTGGATCGTTGACGATGTGAGAATGTTGTTCGGCGTGACCATAGAACGCCTGTCGTTCCCTCTTCAATTGGGCAACATGGAACACAATGCAGCGTTCTGGAATATCTTACAACATCATGGTTATCCGACACCGCTTCTTGATTGGACGCTGTCTCCCTTTGTCGCTGCCTACTTTGCCTTCTGCAACATCAAGCCAAACGATACCCGCGCACCGCGCATCTATATCTTTGATGCGAGCGCATGGAACGAGAAATACGGCAAGCTGGCATTCTTCGCTGACGTAGCGCCGCCACAGTTAATTGTTTTGGAAAGTATGCCAGCGGGAAATCCAAGAGCCGTGCCACAGCAGTCGGTTTCCACGGTATCGAACATAGCGGACATCGAAGCCTTCATCCGGCACAAGGAACAAGAGGATGATCGAACCTACCTGACCATTTGCGATCTTGCTGCTGATGAGGCTCCTAAGATCATGCGGGAGCTAGAGCTTATGGGCATTACATATGGCTCAGTGTTTCCGGGACTGGACGGCGTTTGTCGTGACATGAAGGATCGCCTGTTCACGGAGCAGGTCTGATCACCAAACTGTTTAATCTGCACAGGCAGAAAGAGTGTTGGGGGGTTGTTGCTATAGAGGCCCCTCAGCAGAAAAAGACACGCCCCCTTGAGCCTGCACCCATTCTACCCTCGGCCTTGTTGCAAACTGGCACCCACACTGTTCCGCATTGTCAACCAGATTTCGCAGTCAGTGATAGACGCGATGTGCAGCACGACGCTAAGTAGTGGACCTAGTTGTGCATAAGGAAGGGGTTCACAATGACTAAGTTCCAACGTATCTGTCTTGCTTTGTTTCTCATTGTCGCGCTTGGTCCGCAAGCCGTTCTCAACATCATGTCCATTCAACAGCTTTGGCATCAGAGTGGTTTGGTTTATGAAAGTGAACTGCTCGGCATTAGATTCTAAAGCGCATTCTATTCTCTTCTGCTGTCTTGGCTGAGTGGCATGGGCCGCATAGGCTCTGCGTATTCTCATATACATCTTGGCCGCCATCCGCCCTTGGCTTGATGTGGTCCACCTGCGTTGCTGGTGTAATGTTACCGTGTTCGAGACAGGTGCGGCATAGCGGTTCATCTGTTAGCCGCCTGGCTCTCAGCTTACGCCAGTTGTGGTCATAGACATACTGATCGCCTCTTATGGGCTTAAAGCCCTTGCTACCGTGGCTGAAGTTACGTGGCGTGGTGGGCATAATGGACTGGCGTTCGCTTAGCGCTCCTTATAGACGGCTACTATATAGTTATACGTCTAGGCCGGACTGCGATGCCCATCAAAATAGCTGATACGAATTTCCTTCGCGATGATAGAGCGCTGGCTTATCTCTCTACTTCACGGTCCAATCGCATCGGTCTCACCGATACAGTGCTTGTGGAGATGCACAAAAAGCGGCCGGACGTGACGGTTCCGAACTCCTTGGTTCATTTGTCTAGGTTCCCTAAGCAGGTCATCGTCATCAAGCAGTTTCCTCAGCTGTACCATTTTCCAATCAGATCGACGGCAGATGTCCGGCGCATGATAGATGGTAAGCAGACCGGAGCATTTCCGCGCTTCGTGGCTGAAATACTAAATCACGAGGATCGCGAGGTTGTCGAGCTGGCGCTAAAAAGTGGTCATCACGACGCTCAACTTCGTATGAAAGAGCTAGAACAAGAGACCAAGCTACTACCTGAAGTCTTTAAGCAAATTAACAGTCGATTTAGGTCGAGTGAGTTAGAGCAGTTGCGCCTCCGTGTTCCCTATGGCAGTGACACCCAACGAAAGTTGATTGACTTAGTTTTTGATATGTCGCGAGGCATGTTCAAGTCTGTTCGCATTGATCCTGCATACTATCCACGGGTCAACGCAGAAGTATTCCACTTTCTAGTATTTCGTTACGCTCTTTGTGTCGTGCTGCTCTACACAAGATGGGTTCATCATGGGCAGCAAATGGAGACTAAGATCAGCAAGCTGATCAACGATGTCAATGACGCACATATTGCTTCTATCGCGACATACTTTGGAGGTGTGTTAAGCGATGATGCAAAGTTGTGTGATATACACAGGGAAGCGCGATACCTTCTTCGGGTGGCGCCGTTCAAAGTTTTTGTAGGATAATGGAGTTAGATGACCGACGTTGTAGATTTTCAGAAGGCGATTAGAGACTGGGAGCAGTTCTGCGCGAACGACCCCGATGAATACGTTGAGAAGAATAGTACTGAACACCGTGCCGAGGTGGAACGGCAGAGGGCTAAGATGCGGGAGCACCCACTTTACGGCATTTTCTAAAATAGAGGCGTCTTAACTCTTTCTGATTGTCAACGCCAAAGAGTGGAAGACTTCTTGTTCAGGCGATGTCGTTAGTCCGTGACAGCAGAGCAATACCGCACTGCTTAGATCGGAGTTAAACAAATGACTGCATTCAACCCTTCGATGATTAAGCCAGCGAGCAAGTCCACCGAATTTGCGGCGGCGGTCGAGACCGAGCGCAGCGCGAAGACCATACTGCTCGAAGGCATCGCCAAGCAGATCAAGCTGTTTGATAACCCCAAGGAAGATGGTCGGCGTTGGTTCACGATGGGGCAGAAGGAAGTATGCCTTACGCTCCGGGTGAACAACAAGCCCATCAAGCTCGTCGGTGATGAGACGAAGGTGGTTGTGCCGGTTGAGCAGTTTGGCGCAGCGATGGACCACTTCAAAGCTGAGGTCGAGAAGGGCAGCTTTGGGACGCAGTTGGAAGAAGCCGATAAGGGCATGAATGTTCGGAGGGAGAAGCTGCGTACTACTCGCGCCGCCAACAAGGCCGCTCAGCCAGAAGCAGCTAAGACCAAGTAAGCTGCACAACCTACTAATCCAAGGGGGCCGCTTGTCGGTCACCTTTTTTATTGAACTGTTAATCCATGTGCGGCATGTGGGCTGCATGAAGAAGGAGGCGCAAGTGAACTATCTCGACCTTATCGACAACAGCTTGGAAGCGGATTTCAATAAGCCCGTCTATGATCCGGCCAAGGGTCGCAATCGGGCGATTGGCGTTATCGACAAAGCAGCTAAGCAACATGGGGAAGGGAAGACGCCTGCCATTCGTGCATGGAAGCTCGGCAATAACAACGCTATCAGCTTCACGCTAGCGCTGGACGGCCAAGCCATAAGCATCAACAAGCGGGAAACAAACTTTATCCCTGCTGAGCGTTTTCAGGACTTCCTCAAGAGTCTTAAAGCCGAGGTTGCAGCCGGTAAGCTGGACAAGGAAATTGAGGCTGTGCTGAGCAGTTCCGCAAAGAGCGGTAATGCTGCTAAGCCATCGTCGGGGAAGGCGAAAGACAAGTTCCCCGTTGAGCAGTGTTCCTATTATAGCACGCTCGACAATGGTGCGCGGAAGTCTGTCGGCAGCTTGTGGAACAAGGGTAAAAATCCCGATCACTCGTTGCGCGCAGAGGTCGGGGATAAGCCGAATGCGCCTTATGCTGGCTCGGCCAAGCCCAAGAAAAAGTGAGACGGAAAAGCCCTCTGCTTTAAGCGGAGGGCTTCCCATTGATCGAATTAAGGAGCGGAGGGGATCAAACCTCCACTCATATTTATATCAGGCGACTATCCGACCCTTTTGTCTGGCTTCGTCTGCATATTGTCCTAGCGTCTTTCCCGGCCGAAAGAACAAGTCCTGTTCCACATACAGACCGCCGATCCTGACGCTGAATATCTCTGGCAGGCTGATATAGCCCATTTCCGGCGCTGCAAAGCCTAGATCGGCCAGCCCGAACGCTAACCCATCGTCGTTACATTCCGTGATAAGCCATGTCATTGCACCGGCTGGCGCAAACAGCTTCACGACCGGCTTGTAATCTTGTTCGTTGCGCGTTCCCTTGAGCGGCTGCTGTTCTTCCCAATTTATGATTAGCTGCTGTAGATCAGTGGGGCGGATATGCGTTGTCCAGTCCATGTGCCATTCTCCTTTTCTAGCGGCACAAGAGCATCAAGAGCCTTCTGGATATAAGAGCAAGAAAAGAGTGGTCCTTTTTGTGGCCTTTTTCTGGTTCGGTAGGCAAGAAACTGGATGACTTCTAGATCAGGCGATGTCTTTTAGTTCTGGCACAACGCAAGGAGTGCAGAACATGGCAACGCAGATCGAGAAGTTGGACATTCGGGCTTACCGGGTAACTGGTAAGGCGACGTATATTGTTCGCCCTATGAAATCTGGTCGGTATCGCTGGGGCATGTTCTACGAGGGCGACGATGCTGATGACAGCTTGGTTGTCATGGAGCGAGACACGGAAAAGCAGATCGTCGCCGAAGCTGTAATGGCTGCGCTGTAAGGGAGAGGCGATATGGTCCGGACACTCGACCTTAGCGCGCTTGCAGACTTCCTCATTGAAGAAGTTGATTGTTCAGCCGACTATGAAGAAGACTGCTTTGGGCTGACATTTCGCGGGGTTCGGTTCTACGTAGAGCGTCATCGTTCGCACTTCCGTTTGGAACAGGGACAGAGGGTTTACGAACTGCCCCGCTGATCCCCTGAGAAGCCCATACAACGCGAAAGCGTCCCGACTTGTAGTTGGGGCGCTCTCTTTCTGTCTGGCGTTTGTAGGTGCTTAAATCGCTTGCCCCCCTATGCAGTTGCCTTCGCGGTCGAAGTGCCAAATAGCAATATCAGCATAAACGTAGAACGTGCCGTCAGGTAGGATGGTCACTTCCTCAATGACCCGCTTGAGTGCTGCGTTGGTTTTCGTCCTGGCATAAAGTCGAATGTCGGGGTCATCGCTGGTTAGCTCGTCCCGCAAGTTTCTGATGAATTCAGCATCATCGAACACCGAAGGTGAGGCCGAGACGATCAGCAGATGCTCGTTTGCGTTCCTGAGTTGCGATTGCAGGTGTTCAATCTCGTTTTCCAATGCAGCAACCCGGCTAACAATGGCTTTGGCTCCACCGTCTGCAAGGGCCTCAACAAGGTTATTCATCTGTAGGGTCTTGGCTGCAATGTCGCGCTCGATGGTTGCGACGTGATCACGAGCTTGCTGCTGCTCCGCGCTGTCCTGCTCATCATCGATGGTGAGGGAGAGGACGGTATCGAGGACGGCCTTTTCGACCACGCGATAATATAGCCTTTGGGCGTTATCGCATCCGTGCTTGCGACGGTATGCGTCGCATATCAGTGATTCGTGGTTGCCGGTGGTGACGCCATAAAAGCGAACCTCGCCGCCTTTCGTTACATAGCGGTGCTTGGAGTTTCCCTTGTTCTCGTAGCCTGCGACCTTCCCACATGCGCCGCAGCGAACCAAGCCTGATAGCAGGTTGTTCTTCCGCTTGCTGTCCCGACCGGCCAGCTTGGGTTTGCCGATCATCACCGATTGAGCGCGGTTATATTTTTCAAGCGTCACCGCTGCCGGATAGAAGTTTGTGGAAATCGTATCCGTGCCGTTTTTCTGGAACTCGCCTAAAACGGTGCGTCCGTTGATGAGCCGATGGACATAGGAGAACTGCCAGCCACCTTTCGGGTTTTTATATTCCTTGGTGTGCCAGACCGGCTCGTTGCGGTCGTTCAATCTTTGGACGATGGCCATGTAACCCAGCCCATCGATATACCAGTCGAATATGTCGTTGATGACCTTCGCCCGTTCCTCGTTTAGAACGTGCTTGCCGTCTTCAATTTCGATCCACGCTGGCTTGCCGCCGAAGGTGCCTTTGCCTTCCTGAATCTCCTTGTATTTCTTTTTCCAGTTATCCCGGCTGCGCTGGCTCTTCTTCTTGCTTTCCTCATACGCCATCTGCGCCTTGATGATGACGCTGAACAGTTCCATCAGGTCGCCGCTGCCATCGGCTTTGTAGATAAAGCCGTCATGCCATGTGGCTACGTCCACGCCTTGCTCGTTCAGCGCCCACACAAGCTGGGCTGCTGCCTTGGCGCCTTGTCGGGATAGCCGGTCTATGTTTTCGACACAGAGGACCTTGCCGCTGTGCTGGCCGGAACGGGCTTCAATTTCGAAGGTATGCAGCGCGGTCCCTTCGGCTCGGTTGCTGCCGCTGAACGCGCTTTTACCCTCGTCCTTAATTTCGGCTTCTACGCGCCAGCCATTGTGCTCGACATATTCTCGGCCATTCTTCATCTGGCGTTCGAGCGAGTAACCCTTGCTTTGCTCCAGCGAGCTAAAACGAGCGTATATTATGGCGTTTTTTGTCATGTTCCCCTGCTGTTAGGCTGCATCCGTTAAATTGCTCTCTACAATCTCGGCATTGAGGGAGGCGGAGGACATGCCGGATATCGCGGCCGGTTCGCTGTCGATCGCGTTCGGCAATTTCCAGGCGGGCTATGTGATTTCCGAACGCAGCGAGACGAGCATCCTGCGTGATCCGTTCAGCAACAAGCCGTTCGTGCATTTCTATGCGGTGAAGCGGATCGGCGGCGCCGTGGCCAATTCGGAAGCGATCAAGCTGATGAAGTTTTCTGCGTCCTGATCATCCCTCATCCGACTTCGCCTGACCGTTCGGAGCCGGTCGAAGGAGGGTAAGGCTTCATGTCCTTCTTCCGCCAGGGGAGAGGGGCAGACTGGGGGCGTCCTGCGGGGCGTCCCCTTTTTCTTTGGAGGGGCGATGCTGGGGGATCTCAAGGCCTGGTTGCGGATCGGGTCGAACGATGAGGATGAGGTGCTGGAGCGGCTGCTGGCGGGGGCTTGCGGGCTTTGCGAGCAGTTTATCGGGCAGTGGCTGGTGGTGCGCGAGGCGGCGGAGACGATCGCGGCCGACGGGAGTTGGCAGAGGCTGCTGGAGCGGCCGGTGGTGGCGATCGAGGGGGCGGAGGCGGCGGGCGTGGCTTTGGCGCCGGAGGCCTATGCCTTCGACATTGATGCGTCGGGCGATGGATGGGTGCGGGCGCGGCTGGTCGATGGGCCGGGCAAGGTCACGATACGCTATCGGGCGGGACTGGCGGCCGATGAGGCGGCGCTGCCCGAAGCGATCCGCCAGGGGATCGTCCGGCTGGCGGCGGAGCATTTCGCGGCGCGCGGCGGCGATGTGGCGACGCCGCCCGCCGTGGTGAGCGCGCTGTGGCGGCCATGGCGACGGATGCGGCTGGCATGAAGGCGGGGCTGAGGGCGCTGGTCGAAGTGCGGCTGGAGGCGCGGCGTCAGGGGATTGCCGCCGCCCTCGCGGCCTCCGGGATCGAGGCGCGGGTCGAGGGCGAGGCCGTGCGCCTGTCCGGGCGCGGGCTGAAGGATCGGTGGATGGGCGACCTGGCGCTGCGGGAAGCGGGCCGGCATTGGGGAGGGGGACGGCGATGAGCGCGGAAGTGGCGGTGCGTGCGGCCGTGGTGGCGGCCCTGCGCGGGGATGCAGTGCTGATGGCGGGGTTGAACGGGCTGTTCGACGGCGCGCCGGCGCGGGCGAGCGCGCCCTATGGCGTTGTGGGGGACTGCATCGCGCTGGATTGGGGCGCGAAGGATGTGGAGGGACGGGAACTGACGATGACGGTCAGCCTGTTCGATGCGGGGGAGGCGCCGTCGCGGCTGGGCGGCCTGCTGGGGCGGGTCGACGCGGTGATGCGGGCAGTGGGGCCGGTGGAGGGCTGGCAGGTCATCGCCGCGCGGCTGCTGCGCTCTCGCATGGGGCGGACGGCCGGGCGGGACGGGTGGCAGGCCCTGGTGGATTATCGGGTGCGGGTGGTGCGGCTGTAGCCGATAGGCCCGCCAGCGTTGCGGGGGAGGACCGGGCGGGCGACGGGTCCCCGCTTTCGCGGGGACGACGGTGAAGCGCGGGCTTAGACGCCCGGCTTCGAATAGTCTTCATATTCTCCGACGATCTTGTCCCGATATTCGCTGATCTGGTCGTCGGCGTCCGATTGGGCGTCCTTTTCCGACATGCCGCTGGATTTGTCGTCGGCGACAATGGCGGTGCGGAAGGCGGTTTCCTTGGCGCCGCATTCGCTCTTCAGCGTGGCCTGGAAATCGGCAAGCGACAGCTTCTTGTCGATGGCGGGCTGGATCTGTTTCGACAGGCACTGGGAATAGTCCTTGCGGCCGGTGCCGACATCGACGCCGCCCTGCGGAGCGGCGGCCAGCAACAGCATCAGGGGGGCAGTGACGAACATAGGGGCCTCTCTCCAAATCCCGAATCTTGCACGGTTTATCTTAGAGGAGAATGCGCCATGGGCGTGGAAAAAGGAAGCGCGTTTCTGTTGAAAATAGGGGATGGGGGCGCGCCTGCGGCCTATGCGACCGTGGCGGGGATGCGGACCACGCAACTGTCCGTCAATGGCGAGGCGGTGAATGTCACGCACAAGGAATCGGGCGGCTGGCGCGAGCTGCTGTCCGGCGCGGGCGTGCGATCCGTCAGCGTGTCGGCGGCGGGCATATTCACAGGATCCGCGGCGGAGGTGCGGCTGCGCAACCATGCGCTGGCCGGGACAATCGAGGATTATGAGCTGAGCTTCGAAAGCGGCGAGAAGATGCGCGGGCGCTTCCTGGTGACGCGGCTCGATTATGCCGGGGATTATAATGGGGAGCGCAACTATGCGCTGGGCCTGGAGAGTTCCGGGCCGGTGGTGTCGCTGTGAGCGCGCCCAATGGCGCAAGGGGCGAGGCCGCGCTGGAACTGGGCGGGGAGCGCCTGGTCCTGCGGCCCAGCTTCGCGGCCCTGGTGGCGGCCGAGGAGGAATTGGGACCGCTGTTCGCGCTGGTGGAGCGGGCCGCCGATGGGAAGCTGTCGCTCGCCGAGATGGCGGGGCTGTTCTGGCATTGTCTGGTGGAGCCGCCGGCGGGGCTGACGCGCGATGCGCTGGGCGAGGCGATCGTGGCGGTCGGGCTGGCGAAGCTGACGCCTGTCCTGCGGGGAATATTGGCACAGATTTTGGGGGGACGATGAGCTTTTTCAAAATGGCGGCGCGACTGGCAGGTGTCGCGGGGTGGTTGCTGGGCTGGCGGCCGGACGAGTTCTGGCGGGCGACGCCGGCCGAGCTGGAGAGCGTGTTGCGCGCGGCGCGCGGAGATGAGGAGGAGGCGCGCGGCGGGATGGACCGGGCGGAGCTGGAAAGGCTGCGGGCCGCGATGCCGGACGAAGGCATGTCGGGCGCCGGGAGCATAGCGCCGGAAAGGGGGAGCCGACCTTCCGCTTGAAACGAGGGGAAGCTCGGCCGGGCTGAGCTCCCGCCTGCGCAGGAGCGCATTGCGGTTCAGGATGAATTTGGGGGGTGGGATGGACGAGGAAATCGACAATCTGGTCGTGCGGGTGCGGGCGGATACGCAGGGTTTTGCGCGGGATGTGGAGGCCATGCGAGGGGCGCTGGAGGGGCCCTTGGCCACGGGCGCGGAGCGAGCCGGACGGCGGATCGAACAGGGCTTGCTGCGGGCCCTGCGCACCGGGGCGTTCGGGTTTCAGGAATTGAAGGCGGTCGCGCTGCGCATGCTGGATGATATTGCCGCCGGCGCCCTGCGGGCCGGGGTGAACAGCATTGGTGGCGACGGCGGGCTGATCGGGCTGGCCGCGTCGGCGCTGGGTCTGCCGGGGCGGGCGACCGGCGGGCCGGTGGCGCCGGGGCGGGCCTATGTCGTGGGGGAGCGGGGACCCGAGGTCTTCGTGCCGACGATGAGCGGGCAGGTCGTTGCCAATGGCGGGCCAAATGGCGGGCAGGGCGGCGGAAGCGTCCGGGACGTGCGGGTTTCCATTGCGGTTCAGGGGCAGGGTGCCGACAGCGCCCGATTGCTGGCGCGCAGCGCGCGGCAGGTGGCGCGCGCGGTGAGGGGAGCGATAAACGGATGAATGCCTTGGGCTATTGGCTGGCGGATGCGCGGCGGGGGCAGGAAACGCGGTTCATGAAGCGTTTTGCACCGACGCACTGGACCGTCAATTTTCCCCGGCCGATGATGGCCAGCGTGGTGACGACCGCGCCCGATGCGCTGCGGGTGGATGCGGTCTTCTACGGATCGGGCGATCTGGCCGGGCTGATCTGGGAAGCGGAGGACAGGTGGAGCCATGCTCTGCTCGCCTATGACACGGATCGGGATTTTCGCGACTGCGTGTTGTGCTTTCGCTGGCGCAGTGGGGGGCTGCGGCGGCTGGACCAGACGCATGGGCCGACGCTGACGATCGAGGGGAGGGATGCGGCGGGCCATGCGCGGGCCTGGTATGTGCGCTTGTGGAACTATGCGAGCGGCGGGCCGGAAGATGCTGTCGTCACGCTGGATTTTTCCGCGATCAGGAGCGGATTCCTGCCGAGTGAGGGGGAAGAGGTGTGGGCGGGCGATGTGGACAGGATGTTCCTCTCGCTCGCGGCGCCAACCTATGATGCGGGGAGCACGCCGTTCGCGGCCGGGGTCGAGGGATGGTGCGAGCTTTCGGACATGCGCTGCGAGGGCGCCGGATCGGTGCTGCGCGTGGGCGACGTGGTGCTGCCCGAACATGGGCTGTCGATGGCGACCGGCTATGACGACTGCTTCAACCAGACGCCGGAGCGGATCGTCGCATCGATCCATGCATTGGGTTATCGCGGGGACATCAACCATTATGTCGGGATGAGCCATTATTTCCGGCTCGAACCCCTGGGCGGCGGACTTTATATCAGCCTGGCCGGGGGCGTGCTGAATGCGCCCTGCGCGGCCTGGCATGCGGATTTCGCGCGGCAGGCGAAGGCATTCGGGCTGGGGATGATCTGGTCGCTCTCCTATGAGCTGTTCGACGCGCATTGCTGGAATGACTGGAAGCAGAGGGCGGAGGATGGCACGCCCGCACTGACGGGCTGGTCGCCGCCTTCGACGTTGCTCTCCCCGGCGCATGATGGCGCGATGAGCTATTTGCGGATGGTAGCCGGGGCCTTTGTTTCCATTGGCTTGGCGGCTGGTATTCCGATCGGCTTTCAGGTGGGTGAGCCCTGGTGGTGGGTGATGCCTGCGGATGGGCGCATCTGCCTGTATGACGATGCGGCGCGGACGGCCTTTGGCGGGGCATTGGTGTCGATCCCGGACGTGCGGGGCGCGCTGAGCGGCGGGCAGAAGGCGTTGCTTGACCGGGCGGGCGAAGTGCTGGCGGCCTCCACGGCGGCGCTCTGCGCCTGGGTGAAGGGAGTGGCGCCGGGGGCGGTGACGCATCTGCTGGCCTATCTGCCGACCGTGCTCGATCCGCTGGCGCCGGAAGCCAAGCGGGCGAACATGCCCTTGGGCTGGGCGTCCCCCGCCTTCGATGTGTTGCAACTGGAAGATTATGACTGGGTGACGCAGGGGCGCGAGCGGCTGACGGCGCGGGGTGTCGAACTGGCGGTGGAGCGGCTGGGCTATCCGGTCGAGGCGCAGCATTATCTTTCAGGCTTCGTGCTGCGCGGCGAGGACGTCGCGCAATGGCGCGAGATCGCGGCGGCGGCGGATGCGGCGGTGCGGCGCGGGACGGCGGCGACCTTCATCTGGGCGCTGCCGCAGGCGGCGCGGGATGGCTTTACCTGCTTCAGATTATCTGGGGAGAAAGAAATGCAAGCCTTTGATGATGTGTCTTTTCCTCTGGCGATCGGGCGGGAGGCGAGCGTGGCGCCCGCCTTTTCGACGCAGGTCGTGGAGAGCGTTTCGGGGCATGAGCGGCGCAGCAGCGACTGGGCCGATGCGCGATTGTCCTTCGATGCCGGGCCGGGCGTGCGGTCGGAGGCGGACATGGCGGCGCTGATCGCCTTCTTCCGGGCGCGGCGGGGGGCGGCGCGGGGGTTCCGCTTCACCGATCCCTATGACGATCGCAGTTGCGGCATGGGGGAAGCGCCGGGGCCGTTGGACCAGCGCCTTGGACTGGGCGACGGGGTGCGGACGGCGTTCCCGTTGCAGCGCTTCTACGGCGCCGGCGAAGAGGCGCAGGTGCGGCGGATCACGCGGCCGGTGGCGGGAACCATCAGGGTCGCGGTGAATGGCGCCGAGATGGTGGGCGGCTGGAGCCATGCCGGGTTGGGAATGATCGCCTTTGACGCTGCGCCTGCGGAGGGTGCGGTGCTGACCGCCGGTTTCCGCTTCGATGTGCCGGTGCGCTTTGCCGAGGACCGGCTGGACATCAATCGGGCGACCTTCGCGGCGGGCGAGGCGCCTTCGGTGCCGTTGGTGGAGATCAGGGAATGAGCGGAACGGAGGCTTTGGAGAAACCGCTGGCGACATTGGCCTTTTGCTGGCGGATCGAGCGGCGGGACGGGGTGACGATCGGATTGACGAGCCATGATCGCGATCTGGAGATCGGGCATATGCTCTATCGGGCGGCGCCGGGGATGACGCCGTCCGCCGTGCGGAGCGGGATTGGCTTCGATGGCGCGGACAGCGATGTCGAAGGCGCGCTGGTCGCGGATGCGATCAGCGAGGCGGATCTGGCGGCCGGGCGCTGGGACGGCGCCGGGCTGGAGTTGCGGCTGACCGAGTGGGAGAAGCCGGGCGATGTCTGGCTGCTGCTGGCGCGCGGCGAGATCGGCGCGGTGAAGCGCAAGGCGGGGGCCTTTACGGCGGAGTTGGTGGGCGCGATGGCGGCGCTGAAGGCCTCTGTCGCGCCGTCCACATCGCCCGATTGCCGGGCAATGCTGGGAGACAGGCAATGTCGCGTCGATCTGGCCGGGCGGCGGCGGGTGGTCATTGTCGGCGCGGTCGAGGATGCGGTGGCGAGCGTCGCCGGGCTGGAGCCGGGGGCCTATGCCTTCGGGACGTTGCGCTGGCTGACCGGAGCCAATGGCGGGATAGTGCAGGGGGTGATCGACAATGGCGCCGGCGATGTGAGCCTGGCCGATCCGCCGCCATTTGCGGTGGAGGCGGGGGCGCTGGCCTTGCTGACCGAGGGGTGCGACCGGCAGCTTGCGACGTGCATCGGCCGGTTCGGCAATGCGGTGAATTTTCGCGGGGAGCCTTATCTGCCGGGGACGGATTTGCTGACCCGCTATCCGGGAGCCGCATGAGCGGCGCGGTGGCGGAGGCCAGGGCGCTGGTGGGCGTGCCGTTCCGGCTGCATGGGCGGTCGCCCGAGCGCGGGCTGGATTGCGTGGGGCTGGCGGCGCTGGTCCTGCGGCGGGCGGCGCCGGAGGGATATGGGCTGCGATCGGGGGATGAGGGCCGGGCGTCGGAATGGTTGCGGGCGGCGGGATTGCGGCGGGTCGAGGCGGCGCGCGAGGGCGATCTGGCGCTGGTGCGGCCGGGGCCCCTGCAACTGCATCTGATGATCGTGGTGCCGGGCGGGCATGTCCATGCCCATGCGGGCGTGGGGCGCGTGGTGGAGATGCCGGGGCCTTCACCCTGGCCGGTGATCGGTTACTGGCGGGCGGAATAGGAGTATCTATCTATGGCGACGATCGTGTTGACCGCCCTTGGCACGGCCATTGGCGGGCCGCTGGGCGGTGCCATTGGCGGGCTGATCGGCAATGCGTTCGACCATGCCGTGCTGTTCAAGCCCAAGGGCGTGGAGGGCCGGCGGCTGAACGAGATCCAGGTGCAGACGTCGACCTATGGATCGCAGGTGCCCAAGCTGTTCGGAATGCTGCGGGTGGCGGGAACGGTGATCTGGGCCACCGACCTCAAGGAGGCGCGGCACAGGAGCGGCGGGGGCAAGGGGCGGCCCAGCGTCACGAACTACAGCTATTCGGCCAGCTTTGCCGTGGCTCTGTCGGCGCGGTCGGTCCGGTCGGTGCGACGGATATGGGCGGACGGCAACCTGCTGCGCGGCGCGGCCGGGGACTTCAAGACGGAGCTGGGAGCTTTCCGGCTGCATGAGGGAGGAGAGGATCAGCCGGTCGACCCCCTGATCGCGGCGGTGCAGGGATTGGCGGCGACGCCGGGGCATCGGGGGATTGCCTATGCCGTGTTCGAGGATCTGGCGCTGGCGGATTATGGCAATCGCATCCCCTCCCTAACCTTCGAGGTGGAGGCGGACGAGGGTCCGGTCGCAATTGCCGATCTGGCGGCCGAACTGAGCGGGCGAATATTGACGGGCGAGGGGCTGGGTACGGTGGCCGGCATGGCGGCGAGTGGCGCGGACGTGGGCGACGCGCTGGCGCCGCTGGTGGAGGCGTTCGACCTGTCCCTGCTCGCAGAAGAGGCCGGACTGCGCCTGCGGACTGCACCGGCCGAGGGCGCCGCGCCAATCGGGTCCGACGATCTGTGCCGGTCGGTCAATGGACGGGCGCTGGACGGCTTCGAACATTCGGGCGGCGCGGCCGACAGCGTGCCGGCGACCCTGTCGGTCCGCTATCATGATCCGGCACGCGACTATCAGGCAGGCGTCCAGCGCATCGGCAGGCCGGGTCCGGGACGGCTGGAGCAGGGAATGGACCTGCCCATGGTGCTGTCCGGCGAGGAGGCGCGGTTGCTGGCGGCGCGGAAGCTGGGAGCGGCCTGGGCCGGCCGATCGACGATGACGCTGCGCTGCGGCTGGGACGCGCTGTGCCATGCGCCGGGCGACGTCGTTGCGGTGGAGGGCGTGGCGGGCCGTTGGCAGATCGAGGAGCGGGAGTGGGAAGGCATGGCAGTGCGTCTGGCGCTGCGACGCTTGCCGGGCGCGGCGGCGGCAATTCCAGCGGGCGCATCGTCGGGCGCGGTGGTGCGGCAGGCTGACAGGCCACATGGACCGACCAGGCTGATGCTGGCGGACCTGCCCATGATCAGGGAAGGGGCGGCGACGGCCCCCCTCCTCATGGCGGCGGCGAGTGGTGGAGAGGGTTGGCGCGGCGCGGCGCTGTTCCTGATGGGTGCGACCGGGGAGGCTTCGCCCGCCGGGCGGACGGCGGGTCGTGCCGTGATGGGGTGGACGGACAATGGCTTGCCCGCGGGCAGCGCGACGATGATCGACCAGGTCAACGCTCTCTTGGTGACCCTGTTGTCGGGGGACATGGAATTGAGTGGAGCGGACGAAGTGGCGCTGGGGATGGGCCGCAATCTGTGCCTGGTCGGGCAGGAGCTGGTCCAGTTCAGCCATGTGGTGCAGACCGGCGAGGCCAGCTTTCGGCTGGAAGGATTGCGGCGCGGCTTGTTCGGCACCGAATGGGCCATGGCATCGCATGAAGAGGGTGAGGCTTTCCTGTTGCTGGAGGAGGACCGGTTGGTCGACCTTGCCTCCCATGGCGCCGGGGCGGATATTGGCGGCAGCCTGCGCATGGCGGCGATCGGCGTGGGCGACAGCGAACCGGCCGAGGCGCTGTTGACGATAAGAGGCGAGGCGGTGATGCCGCCTTCTCCGGTGCATGTGACGGCGCGTGCCGACGGGGCCGGAGGCTGGATCATCGGCTGGACGAGGCGCAGCAGGAATGGATGGCGCTGGACGAATGGCGCCGACGTCCCGCTGGGCGAGGATCGCGAAAGCTATGAACTGCGGCTGTTTGCAGGGGCGATGGAAGTGCGCAGGATCATCACCGACCACTCGCCCTGGGCCTATGACGCCGCTGCGGTGACCGAGGATATGGCGCATCCCGGCGAGCTGGCCTGCGAGATCCGGCAGATCGGCACCTATGCGCCGGGCAGGGCGGCGCGGATCGTCCTGGCTGGCTGATCATGGCCTTCCGAAAGAAAAGGACAATTATATCATGACGATGGATTCGACATGCCGTTGGGCCTTGCCCCAACTTTTTGCCGGGCAGGCGCAGAAGGAGTTGTTTCACAACGAGGCCTTGGCCCGGATCGACATGCTGCTGCATGGGGCGGCGGAAAGCGCGGACCTGGACGAACCGCCTGTGGCGCCGACGGCGGGTGCCTGCTGGATCGTGGCGGTCGGCGCGGTCGGCGCCTGGGAAGGCCAGGACGGCGCCGTGGCTGGCTGGACCGAAGGGGGCTGGCGTTTTGCCGCTCCGCGGGCTGGCCTGTCCTTGTGGGTCGCGGATAGGGGGCACGTCATGCTGCATGACGGCGTGAACTGGCGGGATAGCGCTGTGCAGGCGGATGGGATCCATATTGGCGGTACAAAAGTGGTCGGCGCGGCCGGGGCGGCGATCGCCAGTCCCACAGGGGGCGCGACGGTCGATGCGGAGGCGCGCTCGGCGCTGATCGCAATATTGGGAGCGTTGCGGGAACATGGCCTGATCGCAACGTGAGCGGGTGGCGACTTTCAGTGTGTCTGCCTGATGCCGCAACTGCTGTTCGAGATGAGATTTGAGGGGTCGTCAAGCGAGCTAACTGCGTTATATTTGCAACAGTTTTGCCAATTGTGGACTTGCCATGAAACTTTCTAGCCGATACAGGGTTTAAGCAGTCCTTCGTGACACTTTTGAAAGGGGAATTCAGATGCGGAAGCTTGCCCTCGCGGCTGTGCTTGCGACAAGCGCCTTGGCCACCCCGGCCCTGGCGCGTGACAACAGCTGGTATATTGGTGCAGATGCCGGTGTTGTCCTCGTCGAAGATCAGGACATTACCTTCACCCCCGGTAATGGTGGTGCCGCCAGCAACACGGTTGCCGGCGTCGATTACCACAAGGGTTTTGATGTCGATGGCAACATCGGTTATGACTTCGGTGGTTTCCGTCTGGAAGCAGAAGCGGCGTACAAGCGCGCTCTGGTCGACCTCGACAAGAGCGGCTTCGGTGGTTCGGCTTCGGCTCTGTCGTTCATGCTGAACGGTTTGCTGGACTTCGGTCCCGATGATGGCCTTCAGGGCTTCGTCGGCGGCGGTGTCGGCGTTTCGCGCGGCAAGCTCGCCAACGATCTGGTCAATGATTCCGACACCGGCTTCGCCTGGCAGGCGATTGCTGGCGTTCGTTACCCGCTGACCAATCATGTCGACGTCTCGCTGAAGTATCGCTTCTTCAACCAGGACGATATCAAGCTGATCCCGGCCTACACCACCGTCGGTGGCCCCGCCGGTTCGTCGGTTGACACCAAGCTGCGCACCCACAGCGTGCTGCTGGGTCTGACCTATAACTTCGGTGGTGAACCGGCTGCTCCGCCGCCTCCGCCGCCGCCCCCGCCGCCGCCCCCCCCGCCCCCGCCCCCGCCGCCCCCGCCGCCGCCGGTTGCGGAGTGCAGCCCTGGACCGTACATCGTCTTCTTCGAATGGGACAAGTCGGACATCACGCCTGATGCCGCCACCATTCTGGACAATGCGGTTTCGGCCTACAGCAATTGCGGTAGCGCCCAGGTCATGCTGGCGGGCTATGCGGACCGTTCGGGTTCGGCCTCGTACAACGTCGGCCTGTCGCAGCGTCGCGCTGACTCGGTCAAGGCCTACATGGCTTCGAAGGGTATCCCTGACGGCGTGATGACCACCCAGGCGTTCGGTGAATCGAACCCCCGCGTGGAAACGGCCGACGGCGTTCGCGAACTGCAGAACCGTCGCGTGGAAATCACCTACGGTCCGGGTTCGGGTCAGTAAGATTTCCGTCCTTCGGGACTGAAGAAAAGAGGGGCCGGTCGCAAGACTGGCCCCTTTTTTATGCCTCCGGTACTGGCAAATCCTGTCAATTGTCGCGCGGCTCATGAAACGCGTTGCTGGAGCCGAGCGCGGCGGCAATGGCGGCGACGAGTTGCGCCGAGCGCCGGCTTTCCTGCCAGTGCAGAAACATCCGGTTCAGCAGTTCGAGATGACGCTTATCGGACGGAAAGACGGTGACATTTCGGATCACTCAGGCAACAAAAGACCGTTATGCTGCGTTCGCCTGGCAGCATCCTTCTTGGAGTTGTTCATCATGAAAATTGCCGCAATTCTTCTGGCATCCCCCTTGCTTGCCATCGCATCGGGCTGTGCTGCCGCATCGTCGGAAACGGCGACCGCCGGTGATGCCGCTGCGCCGGTGGCGCGTGCAAAGCTGCTGGCTGGCGATGGAACGTCACGGGGTGATGCGGTGGTGACGCAGGCCACCGATGGCTTGCATGTTCTGGTGCGCGCGCAAGGTCTGACGCCGGGCATGCATGCCGTGCATATCCATGGCACTGGCGTGTGCATGCCACCGGATTTCGCCAGCGCTGGCGGGCACTGGAACCCGACCGGGCACAAGCATGGCAAGGACAACCCGGCCGGAATGCATATGGGCGACATGCCGAACATGATCGCCGGCGCTGACGGTTCAGGGGAAATGGAATATGTCATCGCCGGCGCAACCATCCATGGAGGCGCCACGCCGCTGCTGGACGCGGATGGCGCGGCCATAGTGATCCATGCGCAGGCCGACGACAATAAAACCGACCCGGCTGGGAATGCGGGCGGCCGAGTTGCGTGCGGCATATTGTCGGGGGGCAATTCGTGAATGGCGCGATCGCGGCGTAGCCTGAGCTAGCATCTTCCCTCAGGGCTCGCCCGTTTCCGCCCGATAGCGTTCGATCAGATGATAGGTCGAACCGCTTTCGCTGAGGTGGCTCTCATAGAGGGCAAATTCGCTCACGGTGAATGGGGTGCTGGAAAGGCCGGCATGAAGCGCCATGAAGGCGTCCAAGGGGCCTGCCGTTCGCCCAAAGCGGGCGAGCGTGACATGGGGGAAATAGCTGCGATCGTCCGGGGAAAGACCGGCCGTGACGCAGGCGCGGTCGACCTTCCGGTGAAGTTGCGCCAGGGAATCGTGCGGCTTCACGCCTGCCCAGAGCGTGTGGACATGGCCCTTGTGCTCGAAGCAGCCTGCGCCGGACAAGGCGAGCTGGAAGGGGGAAAAGCGGATTTCGTCCAGCGCATCGGCCAGATCATTGGCCTGATGGCGATTGACCTCTCCCACGAAACGCAGGGTGATATGCAATTGGTCGTCATCCTGCCAGCGCGCTCCCCTGATTCCGCTCATCAGGGCGAGGAGTGCGGCACGGACGCCGGCGGGTGGGCGCAGGGCGACGAACAAGCGGTGCATCGCATTTCTATAGTAGCTTTTCGGGCATAAGTCAGATTGCGCTCGCGGCTTGAATTGGGAACGGGATGAGCCGATAATAGGGAAACCGGCCGCATGGATGCCGGTGAAGGAGAATATCTCATGGCCAATTGGTCCGATCCCCGTTCCGACATTGCGGGTTTTGGCGGCACGACCGTGGCGCGGGGGGAGGCGTATGACGCTGGCCTGCGCAGCTATATGCTGTCGGTTTACAATTATATGGCGAGCGGCGTGTTGTTGACCGGCGTTGTCGCCATGCTGTTCGCCTCCAGCGGGCTTGCCTATCAGATCCTGGCTGGGCCCGGCATCCTGAAGTATATCATCATGTTCGCGCCGTTGCTGTTCGTGATGACGATGAGCTTCGGCATCAATCGCCTGTCGACCTTCGCGATGCAGGCGATGTTCTGGGCCTATGCCGCGGTGATGGGCCTGTCGCTCTCCTACATCCTGCTCGTCTATACCGGAACGTCGGTTGCGCAGACTTTCTTCGCGACGGCGGCCGCCTTTGCTGGCCTCAGCCTCTGGGGCTATACGACCAAGCGCGATCTTTCGGGCTTCGGCACCTTCCTTATCATGGGTGTGGTCGGCCTGCTGGTCGCCAGCCTCATCAACCTGTTCCTGAAATCGAGCGCGATGAATCTGGTGATCAGCTTTATCGGCGTGCTCCTTTTCGCCGGGTTGACGGCTTACGACACGCAAAAGATCAAGAGCATCTATGCCTATGTCGCCGGGACGGACATGATGGGCAAGTCGGTGGTGATGGGGGCGTTGAACCTCTATCTCGACTTCATCAACATGTTCCTTTTCCTGCTTCGCTTCATGGGCAATCAGCGCAACTGAGGCAGGCCTGCCGAAAACATCATGGCCCGGTGGAGTGATCCGCCGGGCCTTTTTATTCAGGAGGGCTTCTGCATTTTCGCGATCAGCGCATTGTCGAGTTCCTTCTGCCGCTTGTAGGCCGGACGTTCGCGCAGGCGCCCGGCATAAGCCTCAAAGGCGGGGCGACTGGGTATCGAACCGAAGCTGAGGCCCCAATCGATCTGCGAGCCCACATAGACGTCTGCCGCAGTGAACCGATCGCCGCAAATCCATGTCTGTCCCGAGACGGCGCCTTCCAGGGTGTCGATCGCATGATCGAAGCTGCCATAGCCCGCCATCCGGTCCCGGCCTTCGGGGACGACAAAGCCCAGGGCCTTGTTGGTGACGGCTGCCTCCACGGGGCCGGCGGCGAAGAAAAGCCAGCGATAATAGTCGGCGCGACTGTCGGTGGAAGGCGCAAGGCCGGCGTCAGGAAAGGCATCGGCGAGATAGGCGCATATCGCCGCGCATTCGGTCACGACCTTCCCCGCGTGCACGACTGTCGGAACCTTGCCCATCGGGTTGATCGCCAGATAATCGGCGGATTTCATGCCGCTTTCGAAATCCAGAATGACCATGTCATAGGGTTGTCCCACTTCCTCCAGCATCCAGCGGGCGATCTGCCCACGCGACATCGGATTGGTGTACAGCGTGATTGCATTCGGCATTGTGACTCTCCTGCATTGGCGCGGGGATATTTGGTCCAGATTGACCATCATCCGCAAGTTCTGCCGCGGCAGGCCGAATGGGCGGGTGCGGCGAGATTGTCCGGACCGGATCGGCTTGGACGCCGTGCGGATCTTCCTGAATGCATCGTACGGAAGGGGGATCGGCTTTCCGTTCAAAAATGATGAGGGCGACCCTCATGGGCCGCCCTCATCATTTCATCGATGCTTTCGTTCGCTTATTTCGCCTGTTCCGCGGGCTTCGACTTGCCACCCCTCTTGCCCTTTTTGGGGGCGGCGGGGGTGATCTCGAACGCGAGGGCATCGTCCTTCATACGGACATGGACCTCGCCGCCATGCACCAGCTTGCCGAACAGCAGTTCCTCGGCCAGCGGCTGCTTGATCTTTTCCTGCATCAGGCGGCCCATCGGACGGGCGCCGTAGAGCTTGTCATAGCCCTTCTTGGTGAGCCATGCCTTGGCATCGTCGTCCAGCGTGATGTGGACGTCGCGATCCGCCAGTTGCAGTTCGAGTTGCAGCACGAACTTGTCGATGACCCGCGCCACGATTTCCGGCGGCAGATAGCCGAAGGGCACGATGGCATCGAGGCGGTTGCGGAATTCCGGGGTGAAGAGCTTCTTCACCGCGTCCTCCTGAACATCCTCGCGGGTCAGTTCGCCAAAGCCGATACTTTCCTTCGCCATGTCCGACGCACCGGCATTGGTGGTCATGATGAGGATGGTGTTGCGGAAATCCACCGTCTTGCCGTGATGGTCGGTCAGGCGGCCATTGTCCATCACCTGCAACAGGATGTTGAACAGGTCCGGATGTGCCTTTTCGATCTCGTCCAGCAGCAGGACGCTGTGCGGGTTCTGGTCGACCGCATCGGTCAGCAGGCCGCCCTGGTCATAGCCGACATAGCCCGGAGGCGCGCCGATCAGGCGGCTGACCGAGTGACGTTCCATATATTCCGACATGTCGAAGCGCTGGAGCGGAATGCCGAGCAGACTGGCGAGCTGCCGCGCGACCTCCGTCTTGCCGACGCCGGTGGGGCCGGAGAAGAGATAGTTGCCGATCGGCTTGTCGGGATCGCGCAGGCCCGCCCGCGACAGCTTGATCGCGGAGGACAGCACCTCGATCGCCCGGTTCTGACCGAAGACGACGCGCTTCAAATCCGTGTCGAGCGTTTCCAGGACCGACTTGTCGTCGGCGGACACGGTCTTGGGAGGGATGCGCGCCATGGTCGCGATGACCTGCTCGATCTCCTTGGGCGTGATCGTCTTCTTGCGCTTCGACGGCACCACCAGCATCTGCATCGCGCCGACTTCGTCGATCACGTCGATCGCCTTGTCCGGCAGCTTGCGGTCATTGATGTAGCGCGCCGACAGTTCCACCGCCGCCTTGATCGCATCGGGCGTGTACTTGACGTTGTGATGCTCCTCGAAGGCACTGCGCAGCCCGGCGAGAATCTTGATCGTGTCGTCGATGGTCGGTTCGTTGACGTCGATCTTCTGGAACCGGCGCAGCAGGGCGCGGTCCTTCTCGAAATGGTTGCGGAACTCCTTGTAGGTGGTCGATCCGATGCAGCGGATTGTGCCGCCGGACAGGGCGGGCTTCAGCAGGTTTGACGCGTCCATCGCGCCGCCGCTGGTTGCGCCCGCGCCGATGACGGTATGGATCTCATCGATGAAGAGGACCGCGTGCGGCATCTTCTCAAGTTCGGTGACGACCGCCTTCAACCGCTCCTCGAAATCGCCGCGATAGCGGGTGCCCGCCAGCAGCGCGCCCATGTCGAGCGAGTAGATGACCGCTTCCTTGAGCACGTCGGGAACCTCGCCCTCGACGATCTTGCGCGCCAGGCCCTCCGCGATGGCGGTTTTACCGACGCCCGGATCGCCCACATAGAGCGGGTTGTTCTTCGACCGGCGGCACAGGATCTGGATCGTCCGGTCGACTTCGGCGCTGCGGCCGATCAGCGGGTCAACCTTGCCCCGCGTCGCCTTCTCATTGAGGTTGACCGTGAACTGCTCCAAGGCACTATCCTTCTTGCCCTTGCTGTCCTGCGCCTTCTTTTCCTCTTCCTGAGCGCCCTTGGTTTCGCGCTGCTCAGGAGCGGCAGTACCCTTGCCCACGCCGTGGCTGATGTAGCTGACGGCATCCAGGCGGCTCATGTCCTGCTGCTGGAGGAAATAGACGGCATAGCTCTCCCGCTCGGAAAAAAGCGCGACGAGCACATTGGCTCCCGTGACTTCATCCTTGCCGGAAGACTGGACATGCAGGATCGCGCGCTGGACGACCCGCTGGAAGCCGCTGGTGGGGGAGGGGTCGCTTGCCCCTTCCACCTTCAGGCTGTCGAGTTCGGTGTCCAGATATTGCGTCACCGCATCGGACAATTCGCCAAGCTCCACGCCGCAGGCCTGCATCACCTTCGACGCATGTTCATCGTCGATCAGCGCGAGCAGCAGATGCTCCAGCGTCGCATATTCGTGACGACGCTCCGAAGCGTGGGTCAACGCATTATGCAGGGTGGTTTCAAGGGCGGGTGCGAAAGATGGCATGTCTTTTATACTCCTGGCCCCCAATGAGGGGCTGTCTTGCACCATATGTCGGCATTGCTCGACGGCGGATCAAGATGGGCATCTTGACCACCGGAATTGCCAGACTGCCCGTACCCGGTAAAACTCCCGATGGAGTCGCGCAGGGCGGGGCGGAGGTTCATCGCTTGAATAACGCCTCGGCGCTTGCTTTGTGGTTAACGGCGCTTTCAATCTTGGACCGGGTTCGGGCGATTTCGCCCTCCAGCGCGGCGACGCGCGCTTCGAGTTCGGCAACGGACAATGGACCCAGGTCCTGTCGGAGCAGCTGGGCCAGAGGATCATCGGCCTTTCGGGGCAGATCGCCTTCCATGTCCATGAACCGCAATGTTGACCCTGCGGGCCAGTCTGTCAATAAGGCCTGTATTCCGCCCGTCGATTTAGGTGCGGTGCAACATCTGCCGCGAGGGGCGCAATGGCGATAGAGGGCGCAATGCCGGGTGACGTGCCGAATGAAATGACGGCGATCGGCATCGCGGCTCCCGGAGGGCCGGAGGCTCTGGTGCCGCAGCGGCGGCCGGTTCCCGTGCCCGGACCTGACGAGGTGTTGATCAAGGTGGTCGCCGCTGGCGTCAACCGGCCGGATGTCATGCAGCGGCAGGGCAAATATCCGCCCCCGCCCGGCGCGTCGGACATTCCGGGACTGGAAGTGGCCGGCACGATCGTCGCCGCGGGTGGCAGCGCGGAATTGTTGATCGGCCGGCGCGTCTGCGCGCTTCTGCCGGGTGGTGGCTATGCCGAATATGCCTTGGCGCCCGCGGGCCAATGCCTGCCGGTGCCGGAGGATTATGATCTGGTCGAGGCCGCAGCCCTGCCGGAAACGCTGTTCACCGTCTGGAGCAACCTGTTCGAGCGCGCCTATGTGGTGGAAGGCGATGTGGTCCTGGTCCATGGCGGCACGAGCGGAATCGGCACCATGGCGATCTCGCTCTGCAAGCTGTTCGACATCGGCATCATCGTGACCTGCGGGAGCGACGCGAAATGCGAGCAGGCGAAGGCCTGGGGCGCGGATCACGCGATCAACTATCGCAGCCAGGATTTCGTCGAGGAAGTGAAGCGGATCACCGGCGGGCAGGGCGTGCAGGCGGTTCTGGACATGGTCGGCGGGGATTATCTGCCGCGCAACATCCAGTGCCTGGCGGAAGATGGACGACATGTGTCCATCGCGGCGATGAGCGGGCCCAGCGCGGAGGTCTTCATCCCCGCGATCATGAGCAGGCGGCTCACGCTGACGGGTTCGACGCTGCGTCCGCGCTCGGTGGCTTTCAAGAGCCTGGTTGCGGATGAACTGATGCGGGTGGTGTGGGCCTTTGTCGAACAGGGCAGGCTGCGGCCGGCAATGGATATACGTTTTCCGCTGGCGGAGGCCGCCGCTGCGCATGCCCGGATGGATGCGGGCGATCATTTCGGCAAGATCGTGCTGACGGTCTGAGGTGACGAAGATGTCCACTCCAGGGGGTGGAAAGTGGCTCATGGCGCGCATCGCTTGACGGGCATGATCGGCCGGAATCGTAGCATTTCCGTCATATTCGGTGCGGAGTTGTAACATAGGGCGGCTATGGATTCGCTCCTGAGGGAAACAGCTCAGGGGTTGCATCATGAATGCCATCACGCGCCTGCCTTTTCTGGCGGAGTTGGACGATGGCGCCGACGACAATTTCGCCATCCCCGAGCGGGAAGGAAAACGTCGCCGCTATCGCACGATCTGGATTTCGGACATTCACCTGGGCACTCGGGGCTGCAATGCGAGGATGCTGATCGACTTCCTGGACAGCGTCGACAGCGACACCATGTACCTGGTGGGCGACATCATCGACGGCTGGCGGCTGAAGCGGCGCTTCTACTGGCCGGCTGCGCATAATGACGTGGTCTGGCGGGTGATGAAGCGGGCCAAGCGGGGCACGCGCGTCATCTACATTCCCGGCAATCATGACGAGATGTTCCGCCAGTTCACCGGCCTCAGCTTCGGCGGCGTGGAGATCCGGCGCAAGGCGCTTCATGAAACCGCGGACGGCCGCAAGCTGCTGGTGCTGCACGGTGACGAGTTCGATACCATCATGCTGGCGCATCGCTGGCTCGCCTTTGTCGGCGACGCCGCCTACACCATGTTGATGCGCGTCAACGTGGTGGTGAACGCTGTGCGTCAACGCATGGGGCTGCCCTATTGGTCGCTCAGCAAGATGGCCAAGCACAAGGTCAAGAACGCCGTCGAGTTCATCTCCCGCTTCGAGGAGGTCGTGGCGCATGAAGCGGGTTCCCGCGGCGTCGACGGGGTCGTCTGCGGACATATCCACAATGCCGAAATCCGCGAGATCGCCGGCATCCAATATTATAATGACGGCGATTGGGTGGAAGGTTGCACAGCCCTGGTGGAGCATTTCGACGGGCGCATGGAGGTGCTGCACTGGGCGGATGAGATTGCCGGGCGCACCGCCGACGAACCCTCCCGGATCGCGGCGTGACCGGGGAAGGGACGATGCGTCCGTCCCCGATGCGGATCATCATCGTGACCGACGCCTGGGCTCCGCAGGTGAATGGCGTCGTCCGCACGCTCCATACCATGCAGGCGGAACTGGAGAAGATGGGACATGAGGTGAAGATGATCTCGCCCGATCTCTTCGGATCCATCCCCTGTCCGACCTATCCGGAGATCCGGCTGGCCTTTGCGCGCTCAAGCGTGGTCGGGCAGATGATATCGGCTTTCCGTCCGGATGCGATCCATCTGGCGACCGAAGGGCCGCTTTGCCTGGCGGCGCGGCGCTGGTGCCTGCGCAGCGGCATTCGCTTCACCACTGCCTATCACACGCATTTTCCGGACTATGTGGCGCAGCGCACTGGCCTGCCCGCGGGGTGGTTCTGGCGCTACATCCGCTGGTTCCATGGACCGGCGGAGGCCGTGCTCGTGTCGACCCGATCGGTGCGGCAGCAGTTGCGCGCCCATGGGCTGCCGCAGGTCCGCGCCTGGGGCAGGGGGGTGGACCTGACCGCCTTCACGCCCGAAGCGGCACCGCCCGCCATCTTTGCCGATCTGCCGCGACCCATCCAGCTCTATGTCGGTCGTGTCGCGGTCGAGAAGAATCTGGAGGCCTTCCTCGCCAGCGATCATCCCGGCACGCAGGTGGTCGTGGGGGACGGGCCCGCCCGCGCCACGCTGCAGAGGGCCTATCCTCAGGCGCATTTCCTGGGACCGATGTTCGGTGCCGAGCTGGCTGGCGCTTATGCCGGCGCCGACGTCTTCGTCTTTCCCAGCCGCACCGACACCTTCGGCCTCGTCATGATCGAGGCGCTCGCCTGCGGCACGCCGGTCGCCGCCTATCCCGTAACCGGCCCTGTCGACATCGTCACTCCCGAAACCGGCGCCTTGTCGGACAGGCTGGAGCAGGCCATTGCCGCAGCGCTTGTCTGCGACCGTCAGGCTTGCGCCGCCTATGGCCGAAGCTTCAGCTGGGAACGCAGCGCGCAGGAATTCCTGACCGGCCTTCATAATATCGATCCCCAGATGCTCGACAGCGCGGCCTGACGCTTTTCCTTGCCCGACAGGGCTGGATGCACTATCTCAGGTCGGGCGTGGCCGCCCTGCTTGGGCGGCCCTTGTTGTTTTTAGTGCCGGAGAATTCCCGTGTCCCAGCCTCTCATGCCCCATGCGACAGCCAGCTGGCTGGTCGACAATACCGCGCTGAGCTTCGACCAGATTGCGGAGTTTTGCGGGCTGCATATCCTGGAAGTGCAGGCGATCGCCGACGATACCGCCGGCACCAAATATACGGGCCGCGATCCGGTGCGCGCCCATGAAATCACGATGGAGGAAATCCACAAGGGCGAAACCAATCCGGACTATCGCCTGAAGATGCTGAAGGGTCCGGAGCCCGTCCGCCGCACCAAGGGGCCGCGCTACACGCCGGTCAGCAAGCGTCAGGACAAGCCGGACGGCATCGCCTGGATCCTGCGCAACCATCCCGAAATCTCTGACGGGGCCATTGGCAAGCTGATCGGTACCACGCGCACCACCATCGCCGCGATCCGCGACCGCACGCACTGGAACATTTCCAACATCGTGCCCAAGGATCCGGTGACGCTGGGCCTGTGTTCGCAGCGGGAACTGGACGCGCTGGTGTCCAAGGCCGCGAAGAAGGCCGGCATCGAAGCCCCGACCGATTCGCGCCTGGACGGCGATCGCGAGGCGCTGATCAACGAACTGCGCCGCGAGCGCGAAGATGCCACCCGGCGCGCGGAAGAGGCGCTGAAGAGTGAGGCCGACCTGATTTCGGGCGCCGCCAAAATCCTCGACCCGTTCAGCGACAACAAGGGCCACGTTTGATGCCGTAACGTCAATCCGCCTGGTGCGGAGCGACGAGGGCAGCGGCTGGAAAGAGGGCCACGCCTTGGCAGAGTGCGTGGCCCTTTTGCCGTGCTTTACGCTTGCGTAAAGGGAAGGTGTAACTTACACCATGTACACATGGAGAGCAGCGAAAAAATCTGGGAAACCCGCTATAATCATCCCTCTGCCTGGGAGCAGACCTTTCCGCCCTTGTCGATGGTAGAGATGGTGGCGAACAGCGCCGCGGCCAATCCGCAGGCGGTGATGATCGACTTCATGGGCCGCAAGACGAGCTATGGCGAAATGCTCCACAGCATCCGGCGAGTGGCCCGCGGATTGCAGGACTTGGGCATTCGAAAGGGCGATCGCGTCGGCCTGTTCCTGCCCAACGTCCCCCATTATGTCGCGGCCTATTATGGCGCGATGATGGCCGGTGCCACGGTCGTCAACTATTCCCCTCTCTACACCGCCACGGAACTGGAGCACCAGGTCGAGGATAGCGGCACCAGGATTCTTTTCACCCTGTCGGCCAGCGCACTGCTGCCTACGGCGTTGGAGGTGCTGGACAACAGCAGTCTGGAACGGCTGGTCGTGGGCTGCGTGGCGGAGGCCCTGCCGCCCGCCAAATCGGTGCTGTTTCGCCTGTTCAAGCGCAAGGAGACCGCAACGGTCCCGCACGATCCGCGCATCACCCATTATGCCGACCTGCTGCGCCATGGCGAAGACCCCGCGCCTGTCGCGATCGATCCGGAGCAGGATATCGCCCTGCTGCAATATACTGGCGGCACGACCGGACGGCCCAAGGGCGCGATGCTGACTCATCAGAACCTGACCGCCAATGCGCGGCAGGTCCGCCTGATCGATCCTCATCCTGAAGCGCCCGATCGCATATTGGCTGTGCTGCCCTTCTTCCACGTCTTCGCCAACACATGCGTGCTGAACCGCACGGTGCTGAACGGCGGCGAGATGGTGATGCTGCCCCGGTTCGACGGCACGCAGGTATTGGCTGCGCTGCAGCGGACGAAGGCGACCTCGCTGCCTGGCGTGCCGACCATGTACCAGGCGCTGCTCGATCATCCCGCCACGCCCAATATCGACTTTTCCTCCCTGCGCCTGTGCATTTCCGGCGGCGCACCGTTGCCGCTGGAGGTCAAGCAGCGGTTCGAGGCGATGACAGGCTCGAAGCTGGTCGAGGGCTATGGCCTCACCGAAAGCAGCCCGGTCGTCTGCTCCAACCCCTATGAGGGGCTCAACAAATCAGGGACCGTGGGACAGCCGGTGCCCGGAACCCGCGTCAAGCTGGTCGACCGCGAAGATCCCACGCGCGCGCCGGCCGAAGGCGAACCGGGCGAGCTGGTCTTTGCCGGACCGCAGATCATGAAGGGCTATTGGCAACGACCCGATGCCGACAGGGAAGTGTTCGTCGACGGATGGCTGCGCACGGGCGATGTCGGGCTGATCGACGAGGATGGCTATGTGAAGATCGTCGACCGGCTGAAGGACATGATTGCCGTGGGCGGCTTCAAGGTTTTCCCCAGTGAGGTCGAGAAGGTTCTGTACCATCATCCGGCGGTCAAGGAGGCGCTGGTGATCGGCATTCCCGACCGTTATCGGGGGGAGTGCCCGAAGGCGTTCGTCACCCTGCAGGAGGGGGCGGAGATCGACGGTGCTGCACTCAGGGAATGGCTCAACCCGCAATTGGGAAAGCATGAGAAGGTGTGCGAGGTGGAAGTGCGCCTCAACCTGCCCAAGACGCTGGTGGGCAAGCTGTCCCGCAAGGAACTGGTGGCCGAGGAACGCGCGAAGGCCGAGGCAGCGATGCGGCAGACTGGAACAGCAGGCTGACCCTTCCTATCTTGGCGGCCAATTCAGGACAAGGACGCGCATATGGCCGAAGAGATCGCAACCCTCGCTGGCGGCTGCTTCTGGTGCACGGAGGCGGTGTATCAGAATCTGGAGGGGGTGAAGGCCGTGGAAAGCGGCTATATCGGTGGTGGGCTGCCCAATCCGACCTATGAACAGGTCTGTTCCGGTACGACCGGCCATGCCGAGGCGATCCGCATCACCTATGATCCGGCGGTGATCGGCTATGGCGACCTGCTGGACATTTTCTTCGCGACCCATGATCCGACGACCCTGAACCGCCAGGGCAACGACATCGGTACCCAATATCGCTCGGCGATCTTCCCCCATTCGCCCGAACAGGCGGCAGCGGCGAAGACCGGTATCGAGCGCGCGCAGGCGGATCAGGTCAATCCCGTCGTCACCGCGATCGAAGCCGACGCGCCCTGGTATCCGGCGGAGGATTATCATCAGAAATATTGGGAACGGGTGGGCGACCGGAACCCCTATTGCATGGCGGTGATCCCGCCCAAGCTGGCCAAGCTGCGCAAGGGTTTTGCCCAGCGGATCAAGGGTTGAACCGTTCGTCGCGCCCGGCTTGCTCTGACGGCCTGCATCTCTAAGCTGGCCGGAAAGGCAAGCCGGGGAAGAAAGATGAACAAGATCGGATCATGGATGGCGCCGGCGTTGTTGCTGTTCCTGCCGGGCTGCATTGCCCGGACGGCGGCGAATATCGTGACCGCGCCGGTACGGGCCGGCAGCCAGGTTGTCGACTGGAGCACGACCAGCCAGGAAGAGGCCGACCGCAATTACGGCCGCAAGATGCGCAAGCAGGAAGCGCGCGAAGCCCGTGAGCGGAAGAAGGAGGAAGAACGCCGTCGCCGGGAATGCCGCGACGCGGGTTATGACAATTGCGGGTGATGGCGTGAAGGAACCGGGCGCTCAGATCATATGATCAGGCCGCTGCCCGTCGCAGCCGGTCATTGATCGCGGCGCCGATCCCCTCATCGGGAATGGGCGCCACCGCGATCCGCTCCGCAGTGCTGGCATCAGCCATATGCAGCGCCGCGAACAGATGTGCTGCCGCCTCCCGCAGATCGGCGTCGGGACTGAGATTCACATGGCAGGGCATCAGGCCGAAGCCGATCAGATATTCATCCCTCTCCGCCTTCAGCGCATCGAGCCGGACCGGCTTGGAAGGCGCATAATGGCTTTCCAACTGTCCGGGCGCTTCGATCTTCGCCTTGCCCGCACCTGTCACCATGGGCAACCGGCTTGCCTGCTCCAGCATCGCCGCCGTGATCGGGCCAGGACGCAGCAGGCGCAGGCAGTCGCTTTCCGGCGCGACGATGGTCGACTCCAGTCCTTCGCTTGTCGGCCCTTCGTCCAGGATCATGCGGATCTTGCCGTTGAGGCTGGCCATCACATGTTCGGCCCGCGTCGGACTGATCGAGCCGCTGCGATTGGCGGATGGCGCGGCAAGCGGACGGCCGCTCTCCCGGATGAGTGCGCGCATCGCCGGATGGGCCGGAAGGCGCAGCGCGACGGTGGGCAGCCCCGCCATCACCAGCGGCGACAGCCCGGCATCCGGGCGCACGGGCAGGACCATGGTCAGGGCGCCGGGCCAGAAGCGATCGGCAAGCGCGTCCGCAACGGGCGAAAATTCCGCCAGGCGCCCGGCCATTTCCCGGTCCGCGACGTGCACGATCAGGGGATTGAAGCTGGGCCGTCCCTTCGCGGCGTAAATCGCAGCCACCGCATGGGAATCGGTCGCGTCGGCAGCCAGCCCATACACCGTCTCCGTCGGAACGGCGACGGGTTCGCCGGCCCGGATCAGCAAAGCCGCCTCGCGCAGCGCTTCGCTGCCATAGCGGCTTATGCGGGTGGAAAAGGCAGGATTTGGGATAGTCACGACCCCAGCGCTATAGGCCCCGATGTCAGCCAGTAAAAGGCCATTGCTACAGAAGAATGACATCGGCGCCGCGCTTGCCCGTGAAGGGGAGGGGCGCTAAGCGAAGGCACCATGAACGACGCCCTGCTGACCCGCATTGCCGAAGCGCTGGAACGGATCGCGCCGCCGCCCGCTTCTTCCGCCGATCTGGCATCCGCGCCCGCCTATGTGTGGAATGGGGCGACGATCCGTCCGGTGGAGGCGTTCGCACCGGTGGATTATGCGCTGCTGACCGGCATCGACGCGCAGAAGGAGGCGCTGCTGGAAAACAGCCGCCGCCATGCAGCCGGTCATGGGGCCCATGACGTGCTGCTGTGGGGTGCGCGAGGAACCGGCAAGTCGGCGGTCGTTGCTGCCGTCGTCGGTAAGCTCCAGGGGGAAGGGCAGGACATTGCCCTGCTGCAATGCGCGATAGACGAACTTGCCAGTCTGCCTCAGCTTTTCGTCCTGCTGCGCGACACGCAGCGGCCGTTCATCCTGTTCCTGGATGACCTTGGCTTCGATGAAAATGGCGTTGGCGATGCGCGCGCGCTCCGTTCGCTGCTTCAGGGGGGGACGGCCGCCCGTCCGGCCAATGTGCGCCTCTATGTCACGTCCAACCGTCGCCATATCGTGCCGCGCCATCTCTCGGAGCAGGACGATCCCGTCAATCCGCGCGACGTGGTCGACGACAAGATGGCGCTGTCGGATCGCTTCGGCCTGTCGCTGGGCTTTCACGCCATCGACCAGGATGCCTATGTCGCCATCGTCAGCGGCTATACAGGACGCCTTGGGCTGAGCTTCGACCCGAAGGAGGCGATCCAATGGGCCACCCAGCGCGGCAGCCGTTCCGGGCGCGTCGCCTGGCAATATGTGGTTGAGCTGGCGGGCCGTAACGGGATGAACATCTAGAGCGATTTCCAAGCGATCGGAACCGATCGCTGGTCAAGAAATCGCGGCGAACCAAGGAATCCAGAGCGCGAAAAGGGGGGGAGCCGGCTTTTCGCTTGTGACGACGCGACAATATGGCTCCGCCCGCTTAGCTGGCTGGCGTCACCCGCCATATGACGCCGCCGACATCGTCGCTCACCAGCAAGGCGCCCTTGGCGTCTGCCGTAACATCGACGGGCCGCCCATGCGCTTCGCCCTTTGTGCCCAGAAAGCCCGTCAGCACGTCGATGGGCTTGGCCTTGCCGACCTCGCCATTGTCGGCAAAGGGCACGAAAACCACCTTGTAACCCGCCGCGGGCTTGCGGTTCCAACTGCCGTGCAGCCCGACGAAGGCGCCGTTCGCATAGGGCGCGCCAAGGGTGATCTTGTCGGCAAAGCTGAGGCCGAGCGGCGCCACATGATTGCCCAGCGCATAGTCCGGCCGCTTGGTATATTCCCGAATTTCCGGCCGTTGCGGCTGGACGCGGCGGTCCTCGTAACCACCCCAATAATTCCACGGCCAGCCATAGAAGGCGCCGAATTCCACCCGCGTCAGATAGTCGGGCACAAGGTCGCTGCCCAGCATGTCACGTTCATTCACCACGCCCCAAAGCGCGCCGCTCTTCGGCTCGAAGGCCAGGCCCACCGGATTGCGCAGGCCTGCCGCGTAGATCCGATAAGCGCCCGTCTTCGGATTGACCTCCAGCACGGCGGCGCGATTGGCCTCCGTCTCCAGGTCATTTTCCCCGATATTGCTGTTGGAGCCCACGCCGACATAGAGCAGGCCCTGGGGACTGGCGACCAGGCTGCGCGTCCAGTGCATGTTGGGCGCCTGCGCTGGCAGGTTCAGGATCTTGCGCCCCTTGGCCGTGATCCTGGTATCGCCTTCCTTATAGGGAAAGGCCATCAGCGCGTCGGTATTGGCGACGTAGAGCGTGTCCCCGACCAGCGCCATACCATAGGGAGAGTTGAGCCCGGTGAGAAAGGCCGTCTTTGTTTCCGCCCGGCCGTCGCCGTCGGCATCGCGCAGCAGGGTGATGCGGTTGGCGGACGGTACGCCTGCGCCCGCCTTGTTCATCAGATAATTCATCACCCGGTTGACGATGCCGCTCGTCGGTCGTGCCGCGCTGTTGGTTTCCGCCACCAGCACGTCGCCATTGGACAGGCGCAGCATGGAGCGTGGATGATCCAGCCCGTCCGCAAAGCGATCGACGCTCAGGCCCTTTGCCGGAATCGGCTTCTCCCCACCTTTCCACGGGGCTGCATCCGCGACATTGATGGTCGGGATGAATTCGCTCCTCGGGCTGGTGAAGACCGGCTCCTTGCCGACGTCCGCACCAGCGGGAAGCTGTGCCGTGTCACCTTGCGCGAAGTAGAGGAAAAGGCCGGCGAAAACCACCAGAACAAGGATTGCGAGCGCGATCAGATGCTTCTTCATGGCCTATCGTTTATGCTGGCGCAGGGATGGTGGCAAGGCGCCCAGATGTCGGACGCGCCGCTATTTTCCCCTGTCCCAGAGCCAAAGCAGCACGGCGATGATGATGCCCAGCGCCGTGCCAGCCAGCAGGCCGATGCTCGGCTGGCCCAGCAGGCCGCCGACGATGGTGCCTCCCAAAATGGTGAGCGCCAGAATGGCGCCCGCGCCGATCGGTTCTTTTCTGGACTTGGTCATGCGCCGGTCCTTGCCACGCGCACGAGAGCATGGCCAGTGCTTTCCCCCTTGCGTCTTTTCAGGACAGGATCGTCCCGCCGCGGGATAGCTGTGCCACAGTGGGACTTGGCTAACCCGGCGTTCACCCTCGTCAACTGCGATGCGCCGTCAATGCCTGCGGCTGGCACGAAGATTGAAACGGGATCGTGACCGTCAGGGTGGGGACTTTGGGGGGCTTTGTCATGAACATGCCATATCTTTCGAATCGAAAGAGCTATGAGGACGCGGCTGAACTCATGTCGATGTTCGGCGACAATGCGGGCTATGAAGCGGCGGCGCGGGCGGACCGTAGCCGCGACCTCGGCAACCATATCCGATTCTGCCACTGGCGGCAGATCGAGCGACTGATCGTGCTGCTCACCCATGAAGGGGCGCTGGGCACGATCCATTGATCCCGGGCGGCGCGAGACTCGCCCCCGGCATGTCGGTAAAGCCTGACAGACGGGAACGAGGCGCCGCGCCGCAGGCCTAGAGGCGTAGTCCGGCCGTTTCCGGCAGACCTGCCAATATGTTCAGGTTCTGCACGGCGGCGCCGGCCGCGCCCTTGCCCAGATTGTCGAGCACCGCCACCAGCCTTGCCTGGCCGGCGGACGCATTGCCGAAGACGAACAGGGCCAGCCGGTCGGTCGCGCCGACATGCTCCAGCCTGACCTGCGTCATTGCCAGGCTGTCTTCCAGCGCTTCCACGCTGACGATCGGCGAGTCCGCATAAGCGGCCAAGAGCGCCTGATGCACGTCCACCAGCGAAGGCGCGCCCGGCAGGGCGCGCAACTGCAATGGCACTTCCACGATCATGCCGCGATAGGCGTTGGCGACAGCCGGCGCGAAGACGGGCGGGTGCTGCAGACCGGAATAGCGCAGCATTTCCGGCACATGCTTGTGTGCCAGGCCCAGCCCATAGGGGCGGAATGCGCTGGGCGAGCCTTCTGCGCCTTCATATTCGGCGATCATCGACTTGCCGCCGCCGGAATAGCCGGACGCGCCAGACACGCTCACTGGCCAGTCGGCGGGCAGCAGGCCGGCCAGCACCAGCGGCCTCACCAGCGCGAGGAAGCCGGTCGGCCAGCACCCCGGATTGGCGACGAAGCGGGAGGATGCCAGCTTTTCCCGGTGTCCCGGTTCCAGTTCGGCAAAGCCATAGGTCCAGCCATCCGCTACCCGGTGCGCGGTCGAGGCGTCGATCACCCGCGTCCGGTCATTGTCGATCAGCGCCACCGCTTCGCGCGCGGCGTCGTCGGGCAGGCAGAGGATGACGATGTCCGCCGCGTTCAGCGCGTCCCTGCGCGCGGCGGCATCCTTGCGCCTGTCATCGTCCAGGGTGATGATCGACAGCTCGGGACGCCCCGCCAGCCGTTCATTGATTTCCAGACCCGTTGTGCCGACGCCGCCGTCGACGAAAATCCGATAAGTCATGCGCCAATTCTCCGCCGCGCCGTCACGGGTTCCGGATGATCCGCCGCCAGCCGTTCCACGACATCGGCCAGGGGTTCGATCACCACGCTCATCCAATGGGCGTTGGCATGTATCATATTATGTTCGTCGGTCATGATGCCGACATGGCCAGGAAAGAAGATGAAGTCCCCTCGTCGAAGCGGAGCATCGGGGGCGAGGGGGGAGCCGATCCCCTCGCGCTGCAGGTCGGTGTCGCGGGGCGCCTTGATCCCGCACTGGCCCAGCGCCACCTGGACCAGGCCGGAGCAGTCGACGCCGCGATGCCCGCGTCCGCCCCAGACATAGGGCTGGCCCAGATAATATTCCGCGACCGCAACCCAGTCGCTTGCCGGCGCGTCCAGGGCGGCGGCATGGCGCCGATGTACGAAGCCTTCCGCGCAGGCGAAGAAGTCGCCCTGCGCTTCTGCTGCGAACTGGGCCCCGCGCGGCCAGTAATCGGCGATGGCCGACTTGATGTCAGGGGCGCTGAACAGCGGCGCCGTTCCCGTGATCACGCGGCTGTTGATCACTTCCCGTGCGTCCAGCGCCTCTCGCCGGACATAGCCGACATAGCCGTCATGTCCGCAAAAGCCCCAGGCCCATTCGGCTGTCATGTCCAGCGCATGGAAGCTTTCGCCGCGCAGCAATTCACTGACCGCCTGCGCCTTGGGCGTGTCGGACGCCAGCAGTGGCGTACCGGCGGCGACGCAGGTCAGCTCTACGGCGCGGGCATAATGGGCGGAAAACAGCACGCCCGCCAGCGCCAGATCGGCAAGGTCGCCGCGCGCGGCATGGATACGCGTATCCAGTTTGACCGACCGGCCGTCCAGCTTGAATCGGATACGTTCAGGCGGTGCGTTCCGCGGAGGAGTGGTTGAGGCGTTCATCGCGGCCGGTTCCTGCGATGAAATGGTGAAAGGCGTCAAGAAAATCCGCCCCTTTGGACGTTCGGGTGATGAAAATATTCCGCCGGTCGGTGGAATCCCGTTCGCGCCGCAGATAGCCCAGCGCCGATAATTTGTTGAGAGCGCGGGTAATGACCGGCTTGGAGACGTTCAGCGCCTCCGCGAGTCCCCGCACCGTATGCGGTCCGGCGCCGATATAGACGGTCAGCATCAGCGCCATCTGCCGGTTGGTGAGGTCGGGCTTGCCCGATCGCACATAATCGACCAGGGTGCGCATCCACTGACCAAGCGGTTTTAGGCCCGGGCGGTTCAGCTCTGCGGCTTCATTCTGTGCGGAATGGGCATCCATGACCCCGTAACGCACGATGGCCAATCCGGTTGCGTAACGGCCTTGCCAATCGCTTTCTTTTTACTTTTTATGACCGTAGCGCGCCTGCAGCATATGGAATGCCGCGCGCAGCCCCAAAGCTTCGCCGCCCTTGGGCCGGCCCGGCCGTGATGCGGGACGCCAGGCGAAGGTGTCGAGATGTACCCACGGCACGGTGTCGGGCACGAAGCGCCTGAGGAACAGCGCGGCGGTGATCGCCCCGGCAAATCCGCCTTCGCCCGCATTGTTGATGTCCGCCACATCGGACTTCAGCATTTCGGCGTAGCCGTCCCACAAGGGCAGGCGCCATGTCGGGTCGTCCACCACCTTGCCGGCGGCATCCATATCGGCGGCCAGCGCATCGTCATTGGCGAACAGGGCGGGCAGGTCGGGCCCCACCGCCACGCGCGCGGCGCCGGTAAGCGTGGCATAGTCGATCACGAGTTCGGGCTTTTCTTCTTCCGCCAGCGTCAGCGCGTCGCCCAGCACCAGCCGTCCCTCCGCATCGGTATTGCCGATCTCCACCGTCAACCCCTTGCGCGATCGCAATATGTCGCCGGGCCGAAAGGCATTGCCGGAAACGGCATTTTCGGCGGCCGGGATCAGCAGGTGCAGCCTGACCGGCAGGCGCGAATCCATGATGAGTTGCGCCAGCGCCAGCGCATGGGCCGCGCCACCCATGTCCTTCTTCATCAGCCGCATGGCCGAGGACGGCTTGATATCCAGGCCGCCGCTGTCGAAGCAGATGCCCTTGCCGACGACAGCCACCTTCGGATGCCGGGCGTCGCCCCAGTGCAATTCGATGAGGCGCGGCGCGCAGCTTTTGTCCGCCGCCTTGCCCACGGCATGGATCATCGGGAAGCCATGCTCCAGCGCGTCCCCCTTCGTCACCTTGCACTGGGCGTCAAAGCGTTCCGCCACCTTGCGGGTCGCGGCTTCCAGTTCAGCCGGGCCCATGTCCGCGGCCGGCGTGTTCACCAGATCGCGGACCAGCGCCACCGCCTCTGCCAGGCGGGTGGCCGCGTCGATCTGCGCCACCTCGGTCGTCAGCAGCACTCGCGCGCCCGATCCATTTTCCTCCTTGCGATACCGGTCGAAGCGATATTGCGCGGTCAGCCATCCCAGCATTGCCGCGCCCGCCGCCCCCTCGGCGAGCCGATAGGCCCCTTCGGGCAAGGCCTCCGCCAGCTTGGCAAGGCACCATGGGCCCAGCTTCCCGACGGACGCGACGCCGGCAACCACCGACCAATCGGCCGTCTCCTCCCCGGGCAGAATGGCGAATTCATGCGGCTTGCCCCTGAATTTCTGGGCAGTCGCCAGCGCGCGGACGCGTTCGGGCTGGCTTCCCAGCCAACTTTCCAGGCCTTGCGCATCCACGATGCGGATCGAACGCGCCGGTTGATTGTTGTCGGCTTTCAGCAGGTCGGAAAAATCGTTCATGTCATGTGTTTTGAAGAAAGCCGGCGGCTAAGAAAAGCGCAATCTTTCGTCGTCCGGGCGCCTCGGTCGATCACGCTATCATTTGCGTCGGGCGGAGCGCAGGCATAGATTGAACGGTGTTAAAACAAGGAGAGACGTGATGATGCACAGTGACGATGGACGCCTTCAGGCGCTGCGCGCCCGTGCCTATGCGCTGGCGGAAAGCGGGCGCTTCGACGGCGCGCATGCGGTGGAGCAGGCGCTGATCGCGGAAGGCTGGCCCAATGCTGGAGCGGCGCTGCAGAGCAGCTATACGCGCAAGGCGATCAGTGAACGGTGCATGGCGGCAGCCAAGGTTCATTGATGCGTCGGAACAAGGGGAGGGCAAGGGCAGGGCTTCCGGTCGCGGCAGCCCTGCTGCTGTGCGCCTGTTCGCCATCCAGAGACGCGGAAAATGCCGATCAGGCCGCTTTGCCGGGCAATGATGTCGCGGCCAGCAACTTTGCGAACCGCATGTCAGGCCAGCCGGAGCCGCCGCCGGCCGCGCAGCCATTTGACCGGAAGGAAAAGACCGACCTGCTCGAATTCGCCTATAGCTATCCTGCACAGGCGGCGCAGATACCCGCATTGGTCGAGAAATTCGGCCAGGCGCTGACGGTCGGCAAGGCAGACGCCATGAAGATGGCGCGCGAAGACCAGAAGGCCGCCAGGGAGTCAGGTTATCCCTTCCGGCCGCATTCGCTTGAAACCCATTGGAAGGTGGCCGCCGATACGCCGCGCTTCCTGGCGCTCCAGTCGGAAAGTTATGTCTATACCGGCGGCGCGCACGGGATGACGGGCTATGACGCCCTGCTGTGGGACAAGGCGCGCAAGCGGGAGACGGCGGTCACGGCATTGATGACGTCGCCAGCCGCCTTCGCGGCTGCCATCCGCAGCCGCTTCTGCGATGCATTGGACAAGGCCCGCGCCGAAAAGCGGGGAGCGCCGGTCAAGCGCAGCGACGACGACGATTTCAGCAAATGTATCGACCCGATGCAGCAGGTGCTGGTGCCGACATCGAAGGACGGCAAGCTGATCGACGCGGTGACCGTCGTCATCGGCCCCTATAGCGCCGGTCCTTATGCGGAGGGCAGCTATGAGATCGGCTTGCCGGTCGACGCGGCCATGCGGCAGACGATCAAGACCGAATATCAGGACGCCTTCGCGGCAGCGCCCTGATGCGCAAGGCATTGCGGCGGGAACAGGCAGGCTGGTGACTTACTCCGCCGGGACGCCGTAAAGGTCGTGATCGTCCGCATCCTCGATCAGGACGTTGAGGATGCTGCCGGGTTGCAGGCCTGCGTCCACATCGCGCAGGAAGACGTTGCCGTCGATTTCCGGCGCATCGGCCTGGCTGCGCGCGGTGGCGCCGACGGAGCCGTCTTCGTCCGCCTCGCCCACTTCATCGATGATGACGGGGAGCACGCGTCCGACCTTTGCCCGCAACCGGGCGGCCGAGATGGCGGCGGTCTTTTCCATGATCCGCTGATAGCGTTCTTCCTTGACCTCCTCCGGCATCGCTCCTGGCAGGTCGTTGGCCGCGGCACCCTCAACCGGCTCGAAGCGGAAGGCGCCCACGCGGTCGAGCTGCGCCTCGTCCAGCCATTCGAGAAGATAATCGAAGTCCGCCTCCGTCTCGCCGGGAAAACCGACGACGAAGGAGGAACGGATCGCGATGTCGGGGCAGATCTCCCGCCATTTGCGGATGCGGTCCAGCACCTTCGCTTCGTTGGCCGGGCGCTTCATGGCCTTGAGCACCGAAGGGGCGGCATGCTGGAACGGAATGTCGAGATAGGGCGTCAGCAACCCATCGGCCATCAAGGGGATCACCTGATCCACATGGGGATAGGGATAGACATAGTGCAACCGGACCCAGGGCGGCGCGCCTTCCGCGGTGCGAAGCTGGCCCAGTTCGCGCGCCAGGTCGGTCATGTGCGCGCGCACCTCGCGACCCTTCCACTGGCGCGCCTCATGCCGCGTGTCGACGCCATAGGCCGAGGTGTCCTGGCTGATGATCAGCAGTTCCTTCGTGCCGGCATGCACCAGCTTCTCCGCCTCGCGCAGCACGGCGTCTATGCGCCGGCTGACCAGATCGCCGCGCAGGGAGGGAATGATGCAGAAGGAGCAGCGGTGGTTGCACCCTTCTGAAATCTTCAGATAGCTGTAGTGGCGCGGCGTCAGCTTCAGGCCGCCCTCAGGCACCAGGTCGACAAAGGCGTTGGGGATGGGGGGGGAGGCTTCATGGACGGCGTTGACCACCGCCTCATATTGATGCGCGCCGGTGACGGCCAGCACCTGCGGGAATTTCTGGCGGATCAGTTCCGCCTCATTGCCCATGCAGCCGGTGACGATGACGCGGCCATTCTCCGCAATCGCCTCCCCAATGGCCTCAAGTGATTCTTCCTTGGCCGAATCGAGAAATCCGCAGGTGTTGACCAGCACGACGTCTGCGCCGGCATAGTCGGCGGACATCTGATAGCCGTCGGAACGCAGCTTGGTCAGGATGCGCTCGCTGTCGACCAGCGCCTTGGGACAGCCCAGCGACACCATGCCGACCTTCGGCGCTTCGGGAATTTTGGTTGCCATGATCGCCGCGCACATAGGGATTTTTGCGGCCAATGTCACGGGGGCAGGACGTCAGGGCAGGGAACGGGCTTTTCCCGCAGCATCGCCCTGCACGATTTCCATGATCAGGTCGCCGGTTTGAAGCTTCGCCGCGGCTTCCTCCCAGAAGCCGATGGCGCGATCATCGCGATAGATCCGCACGCCCAATCCTGTGGCGATGGCGGAAAGTGGTCGCCCGATCTCCTCCGGCAGCACGGCGCGTTCGTTGAGCTTCACCCGGCCGCCCGATGCGGCAAGGTCCGACATGTAGTCGGCGATGTGCTGGCCGCTGGTGCTGCCCGCCAGCAGCAGCCCGGCGAAACTCACGGGATTGATCACGGTGGTCGCGCCGGCCTGCCGCGCGGGCAGTTCATTATCCTCGTTGCGGACGACGATGCTGATGGGCAGGCGAGGGGCTAGATGCCGCGCCGTCAGGGTGATGAGGATCGAGGTGTCGTCACGCCCGGCCGATACGATCATCGTACGCGCCCGGTGGATCGCGACATCATTCAGTGTCCGGTCCCTCGTTGAATCGCCGCACAGCACGTTGCAGCCCAGCGCCTCGGCCTCTGCCAGCGCCTTCTCGACAGGATCGACCACCACGATCTCGCGCGGGTCGACGCCGCGCGCCAGCAATTCGCGCACGGCCTCGGCCCCGCTGGTGCCAAAGCCGGTGACGACGATATGATTGTGCAGATCGGCCTGAATGCGAGCCATGCGCCACCTGTAGAGTATGTTGCGGAAAAAGAGATTATAGGCGGTGCCGAGGAAGATGAGCCAGACGAACAGGCGGATCGGCGTCACCAGCAATGCTTCGAACAGCCGTGCTTCCGGGCTGACCGGCACGATGTCGCCATAGCCGACCGTCGTCACGGTGACCGTGGTGAAGTAAAGCACGTCAACGAAGCTGATCTTGTCGTCCAGATTGTCCTTCAGCCCGTCGCGACCGATCCAGTGGATCAGCAACACCAGCCCGATCAGGCCGAACACCAGCGCCACCCGCCAGGTGAGATCGGCCCATATCGGCAGCGAAGACCGTCGCCGCAGAAAGCCCACCGTGCTTGACGGGGGGCGGACGGGTCCGATCCTCATCGGTCCCGGCTCCGGTCGGCATGCCTCCGGTCGGCATGGCTCATTCGGCCAGTTCGTCCCTCGCTCCCGGTTTCTCCCTCGATCATGATCCACCCCGAACATCGGCAAACATGGAACGTCATCCCGTGTGAGCGGGATCCAGTGCCCTGACCGATCGGCGTCTCGACAGCTTGCGTGCCGGCGCGTCCGCCAATCTAGGCCCCGAAGGCCTGTGCCGTCGCCGCCATGGCGCTGTCCTGCGTCAGATCATAATGCAGCGGCGTCACGGTTACATAGCCCTCGGCGATGGCGGCGAGATCGCTGCCTTCCGGCACGGCGTCGCTTTTTCCAAGGCCGAACCAGTAATAGTCGTAGCCGCGCGGGTCGGTGCCGCGGATGATCCTTGTCCGGTCCACATCATGAAAGCCCTGCCGCGTCACGCGAATGCCGTTCACCGCTTCGGGGTCGATCGCCGGGAAGTTGACATTGAACAGCAGCCGGGGACTGGCCGGCATGGCGATCAGCGGGCGCAACACCCGCTCGCCCCAGGTCCGCGCTGCAGCGAAAGGCACGGCTTCGCCCAAGCCCTCCCGCGCATGGACCTGACTGAGCGCGATCGACTTGATTCCGGAAATCGCGCCCTCCATCGCAGCGGAGACGGTGCCCGAATAGGTCACGTCCTCCGCCAGATTGGCGCCGTGATTGACGCCGGACAGCAGCAGATCGGGCTTGGCATCCTTCATCAAATGGCCGACCGCCATCATCACCGCGTCAGTGGGCGTGCCGGTGACGCTGAAATGCTTCTCCCCATGCTGGCGAATGCGCAACGGCCGCGTCAGCGTCAGGCTGTGGCCGGCGCCGGATTGCTCCTCACTGGGTGCGACGATCCAGATGTCGTCGGACAGCGTCCGGGCGATCTCTTCCAGCACCGTCAGGCCCGGCGCATGGACTCCGTCATCATTGGTGAGCAGGATGCGCATATGCCTGAATTCCAATCCTTTGGGCGCAGGAAAATTACCGGGGCTGCAACCGCGACACGCCGCCCATATAGGGCGCCAGCACCTCCGGCACGATCACGCTGCCGTCCTCCTGCTGATAATTTTCCAGCACGGCGACCAGCGTGCGCCCGACGGCCAGGCCCGAGCCGTTCAACGTGTGCAGGAAGCGGGTCTGTTTCTCGCCCTCCGGCTTGTAGCGGGCATTCATCCGCCGCGCCTGGAAATCCCCGCAATTGGAGACGGAGCTGATCTCCCTATAGGTCTGCTGACTGGGCAGCCATACCTCCAGGTCCCAGGTCTTGCGCGCGCCAAAGCCCATGTCGCCGGTGCAGAGCAGCACCTTTCGATAGGGCAGGCCCAGCGCCTGCAACACGCCCTCTGCCGCTGCGCACATGCGCTCATGCTCGCCCTCCGACTCCTCGGGCTTGCAGATCGCGACCAGCTCGACCTTTTCGAACTGATGCTGGCGGATGAAGCCGCGCGTATCGCGTCCCGCCGACCCCGCTTCCGACCGGAAGCAGGGTGTCAGCGCCGTCAGGCGCAGTGGCAGGGTCTCCACCGGCACGATCTGTTCGCGCACCAGATTGGTGAGGGAAACCTCCGCCGTCGGGATCAGCCAGCGGCCATCGGTGGTCCTGAACAGATCCTCCGCAAATTTCGGCAATTGTCCCGTACCGAACAGTGCCTCATCCTTCACCAGCAGGGGCGGATTGACCTCTTCATAGCCATTTTCGCCCGACTGGCAGTCGAGCATGAACTGCGCCAGTGCCCGATGTAGCCGCGCCATCTGCCCGCGCAGTGCCGTAAATCGCGCGCCGGACAAGGCGGCGCCGCCTTCGAAATCCAGACCCAAAGCTGGGCCGAAATCCGCATGATCCTGTGGCGCGAAGGAGAAGCTCCTCGGCTCGCCCCAGCGCGCCACTTCGACATTCTGCGTCTCGTCCTCGCCCAACGGCACGTCGTCCGCAGGCAGGTTGGGGATCGCTGCCAATCGCGCAGTCAGAGCGTCTCCGATTTCCCGGTCCTCCGCCTCCAGCGCGGGCAGGCTCTCCTTGAGCGCTGCCACTTCGGCTTTCAGCGCGTCGGCCGTCGCCATGTCCTTCTGCGCCATGGCCTGGCCGATGGCCTTGCTCGCCTCATTGCGGCGCGCCTGCCCCTGTTGCAGCGCCGTCTTGATCGCGCGGCTCCGTTCGTCGAGCGCCAGCAACTCGGCGCTCAGCGGTTCGAGTCCGCGCCGGGCCAGGCCAGCGTCGAAAGCGGCGGGATTTTCGCGAAGGAAACGAATGTCGTGCATGGGTCAGCCCTATGCCGTTCTGCGACCAGCCGCGCAACCCTGCACACCGTCGTCCGTTGGTCCTGAAATCGGGCGTCAGGAAGAAAGGATAGGGACGATGCAGATAGACCATGATGCGATGGTATTGGTGGCGGACGGGCGCAAGATGCTGTTCTTTCGCAACAAGGGCAGTCCCGCCTTCCCAAATCTGGAAACGGAGGAGGTGAAGCAGCAGGACAATCCGCCCGATCGCGAGCAGGCATCCGACGGCACGGGGCGGGGACCCAATTCGGTCGGCAGCCATCGCGGGTCGGTGGAGCAGACCAATTTCCATGATCTGGAAGAAGCGCGTTTTGCCGCGGAAGCGGCCGAACTGCTCAAGCGAAGGGCGCTCGCCAATGATTTTGAAAAGCTGATCGTCGTCGCGCCGCCCACTGCCCTGGGCGAGATGCGCAAACATTATCACAAGGAAGTGCAGAGCCGGCTGGTGGGCGAGATCGCCAAGGATCTGTCGAACCACCCCGTGCCGGAAATCGAGCGGATCATCGCGACGAGCTGAAACCCGATCCGGCCGGCCGTCCCCCCGGAGTGCCGGCCGGATCGCCCCGCGGTTAACCCTCGGCGCCTGCCTTGGCGCGTGCGAAACGCTTGCGCGCCAGCAGGGCGGCGGCGCCCGCCCCGAACAGCAGCACCATTGGCGGTGCCGGCACATCGGTCGGCGGCGGCGGATGATGATGGTCGCCGCCCGACGAGCTGGAAGAGGATGAGGAGGAAGTCGACGATGACGTCGAACTGCTGGTCGAGGAACTGGTGGAGGAGGAGCTGGACGTGGAGCTCGACGTCGACGAACTGCTCGTCACATTGCCGCTGGACGTGGAGACGTTGCCCGACGAGGTCGAGACATTGCCGGAGGAAGTCGACACATTGCCCGAAGAGGTCGAAACCCCGCCCGTGGACGTCGATACGCCTCCGGTCGAGGTGGACACGCCGCCCGTGGTAGAGCTGGTGGAACTGGTGATGCCGCCGGTCGAGCTGCTGGTGGAGGATATCACCACCGATCCGCCCGAACTGCCGCCGCTGCCGCCGAAGAAGCCGCCGAAAAATCCGCCGCCGCCAAAGCCGGGGCCGCCCGCCAGCACGACCGGCGCTCCACCACCGCCGCCGGACATGACCGGCATTTCCGCTGCCACTGCCGGTGCGGGCAGGGGAATGGGGGCGGCCTGGGTCGTGACATTCACCGTCTGCGGCGCGCAGGATACCGTTTTGACCACCCGCTGCACCTTGCGCACGGCATAATGCTTGCGCGGCGCTGCCTTGACGCTCTTCGTGCTCTGGACCCCTGCCGGACGCGCGCTTTCGGCGACATGGACCGCGCCACCGCCGATGATCGCTCCCCCGGCGGCGCAAGCGCATAATTTAGCCAATGCCATCCGTACCGACATAGGTTCCACTCTTGTTTGTTTTCGGCCCTGCAATCTTGCCACTGCGCTGCAGTAACGGAAGCGGGGCCTTCCCTATTGCTAACAACGCAAAATAAAGCGTTAACTTCAACGGCGTTAACTCTGAATATCGATGCCAAGTCGAGGAAAAAACTAATAAATTATGATCATATATGGTTAACGTCCCAGAGTGAGACGAAGCCCCGCCGCATGGTTGATGCGGCTCGTCCATTTTCTTTTATCATTGGCCCATGCCCGGGAATCGCAATTTTTCGTGGATAAGCGCGCGGCGGGCAGCCCGTACCACGATTGCCCGCTTGTCTCAGGCCTTGACGCTGGCTATTAGGCGCCGTCAACCACAAGTCACGGATACCCCGGCACTTTCAGCACCGGGGGTCCCGCGAGTCGGAGAGCCAGATGGCATCGGTCCTGAATTCCGATAAAGACGGCCCAAATCCGCCGAAATCGGCTGTAATACTCCCGCCCGACTATCGTCCTTCCGCAGACGAAGAGTTCATGAACCCGCTCCAGCTGGAATATTTTCGGCAGCGCCTGTGGGACTGGAAGAAGCAGATATTGGCCGAAGCGGAAGGGACATTGGCGGTCCTGCAGAATGAGCCCCTTCGCGAACCCGACCTCAACGACCGCGCTTCGAGCGAGACCGACTGGTCGATCGAACTGCGCACACGCGACCGCCAGCGCAAGCTCATCTCCAAGATCGATGCCGCGCTCCGTCGCATCGATGAGGGCGAATATGGATATTGCGAAGTGACCGGCGAACCGATTTCGCTGGGCCGCCTGGAGGCCCGGCCGATCGCGACCATGACGGTCGAGGCGCAGGAACGGCACGAGCGGCAGGAAAAAGTCTCTCGCGACGATTAACCTTTTGTCCATGCCGCCATGGCAGGGTCGCCTGGAAATTCCAGTGATCTTGCAGGGCGTTATTGATGGATAGCAATCAGGATGGTGATGCCCGTGGCCCGGCGCGTTCCGGCCCGCGCGACAGTCTTTTCCTGCTTACCAACCTGAGTTCGGCGGACGGCGCTCCGCTCGGCCGCGCCCGTGTCCGTAACCTTTCCGCGACGGGCCTTATGGCTGATTGCGAACGCGTCATACCCAACGGCCTGAATGTCCGCTTCGATCTGCGCGGCATCGGACAGGTCACGGGTTCGGTGGTCTGGTCGCGGGAAGACCGGGTCGGCATTGCGTTCGATGTGGCGATCGATCCTCAACTTGCGCGGCGTCCCACGTCCGCTTCGCCCGGTCAGTTGACCGTGCCTGATTATCTGCGCCAGCGGCGGTTCGTGCGCTGATCTTTTTCAGGCGCTTTCTGAAAACGCGTCCCCCAATCCGGCCTGAATAAGCCGGCGGACGAGCGCCAATGCTCAGCTACCTGGGATCACCCGTTTCCCGTCGTGCAAAGAAAAAGCTCCGCAGGCTCATCAGCCCCGGAGCTGTTCGGTTCACCGCTTTGGAAAGGGCAGGACCAGCGGCAAAACGACCGCCGATCCATGCCTTTCACGCAGGCGTCACCGCTGTCAGTGTTGCGCCTCCATTTCCTCCTTCAGCCGCAGCTTCTGCTTCTTGAGCGAGGCGACAAGGATCGCATCAGGCATGGGACGACTCGTCTCCGCCTTGATTCGCGCCTCAAGCCCGGCATGCTTGGCCGAAAGAGCTGAAATGTGGCTATTTTCCATGACATTCTCCTTACGAGGGCAATGGATGAACGAGTAGATCATGATTCGCTGGCCTTGTCTTCGGTCGATTCGTGCTTTGCGGCAGGCCGCGTTGAAATTTGCGATGGTTCGTGCGGGTCTGCCGGGCTATCAGGAGGCGATGGGACGGCAATGGGTGCGAAAGTAGGTGTATGGTGAGCCGCGAAGACATCATGCGTCGGCTGGAATTGCTGCGAATCGAACATCGCGATCTGGACGGCGCGATCAGTGCCCTTGTGGAGTCCGGTTCGGGCGATCAGATGCAGGTTGCGCGCCTGAAGAAGCGCAAATTGCGCCTGCGCGACGAAATGGCGTTGCTGGAAGATCAACTCGTTCCCGATATCATAGCCTGAGCGGCAGGAAATTGTAGTTAATGCCTGTCCCATTGATCCCGAATGAGACAATTCGCGGTTAACGGCGGCGGATCGGGACTGACAAGTCGCCTGCTCTATGCCACATATCCGCCATGAAACTCGCCGCTTCTCTTGACCAGGCCCTGCATCGCCGTCTGGTCGATGGTCTGTACGTGGAAGCCATGGTCATGGCTGACGAAGCGCGCGCCTATTTCGACTTTCGCGATGGAGACGAACCGGAGGTTGACGATCCTGTTCGCCGCGTCGCCTTCGCCTGCGAATCGCTCAAGGTCACGACCCGCCTCATGCACATCATCGCCTGGTTGCTGAGCCAGCGCGCGTGGCAGCGCGGGGAGGTCAGCGATGCGGAGATGCGAGACGAGAAATATCGCCTCGGCCATGCCGCGATCACGGATCCGGCGGTCGCCGGCAGCTTTCCCTTCGCCGCTCGCGCTTTGATAGAGGCAAGCCAGGACCTTTACGAACGGGTCGCCCGCCTGCAGGATCGCATGGTGTATCCGCGCGCGCAGGCGGAGCCCAATCCGGCCCGCGCACTGATGGATCGCCTCAACGCCGCTTTCTGACGGGCGGTCCTGCTGAACCATTCCCATGTCTGACCCTGGGGTCGGCAGATGCTTTCGACCGGCTCGGAACGAACGGAGGTTGAAGGTCTGCTTTCCTCGCTCCAGGCACAATCGCGCACGGCCTGCCTCGCCATGTTGTTGGGGGCTGGCCATCCGCCCGATAACTGGTCTAGATCAGCGATATGAACATCGGTTTGCGGACCTGTCGCCGCATTTCAGGCCTGCCGCAAGCTGCTCTGCTCGTGCCGCTGCTCCTTCTCCTGCCCGTCGCGCATGCGCAGGAGAAGCCGCAGGCTGGCGCCCAACCCGTTCCCGATCAACCCGACCTCGATCCCGGTCTGGCGCCCATGCCCGACATCGGCGTCGCCTGGCCTGACATGGGGCAACCCGACATCGTGACGCCGATGGTCGAACTGCCGCCGCAGTCCGCCGACGCGCCGCAGCAGGCGACTGCCCCCGAAACCGCCGAGAAGCCGGAGGAGAAAGCGGCCACTTTTGCGGACACGGGGGAGGAGCGCCGCTATACGGTTGCACTGACCGGCGTTGAGGACATTGCCGACGACCAGTTCACGACCCACTTCAACGAATTGTCGGCGTTGCGCCAGGGGGAGGGGAAGCCCGCCAACCTTGCCCAGATCAACCGCCGCATAAAGGAAGACAGCGACCTTCTGGATCGCCTGCTTCGCGCCAAGGGCCATTACGCCGCGCGCGTCCGGGGAGCGGCCGCTGCTCCGCCGGCGGGCAGCGACAGGCTGGCGGTCACGTTCCGCATCGTGCCGGGCGCGCGCTACCTGCTTTCGGCCGTCAACCTGACGGGCCTGGAAACCACGGGCGAGCGGGAGGCGAAATTGCGCGCTGCCTTCCCGCCCAAGGTCGGTGACCCGGTCGATGCCGACGCCATCCTTGCCGGCCAGCAATCCCTGGCGGTCGCACTGGTCGAAAACGGTTTTCCCTTCGGGAAGGTGGAGGAGCCGGAAGTCCGTATCGATCATGAGGAGCGCAAGGGCGACCTGGATATCGTCGTCAATCCGGGCGCATATCGCACCTTCGGCAGGATCGTCATGGCCAATGACGCGCTGTTCAGCGCCCGTCACGTCCAGCGCATAGCTCGTTTCCATCCCGGCGACACCTATATGGCCTCCGATGTCGAGGATCTGCGGCAGGCGTTGATCGCGACCGGCCTGGTTTCATCCCTGACCATGACTCCCAGGGATGCCGGAGACGGGGAGCATGTCGACCTGGCGATCGATGCCCGGCCGGCGCCGCTGCGGACCGTCGCCGGCGAACTGGGTTATGGCACGGGCGAGGGCTATCGTGCCGAACTGAGCTGGACCAATCGCAATTTCTTCCCGCCCGAGGGGTCGGTGACGGTGCGCGGCGTGCTCGGCACGCAGGAGCAGACAGCGTCCTTCACCTATCGCCGCAACAATTTCCGCCGACGCGACAATGTGCTGACGGGCCTGCTGTCCGTCAGCAATATCAAGCGCGATGCCTATGATGCGCGCACCATCACCCTGTCCGGCGTGCTGGAGCGGCAGACCAACATATTATTCCAGAAGAAATGGGTCTGGCGCATTGGCGGCGAACTGATCGCATCGGATGAAGCCGACGCGTTCAGCAACGGCAACCGTCGCACGTTCCTGATCAGCGCCATTCCGTTGAGCCTTACCTATGACGGCAGCGATGATCTGCTGAACCCCAGCAAGGGTTTCCGCCTCGGCGGCCGCCTCAGCCCCGAACTGTCTTTCCAGAACAGGACTTTCGGCTATGCCCGCGTGCAACTCGACGGCAGCGTCTATCAGCCGATGAGCGACCGCATCGTACTTGCTGCCCGCGCCCGCTTCGGCACGATCCTGGGGTCGACGGTTGACCGGATCGCGCCCTCTCGGCGCTTCTACGCAGGTGGCGGTGCGTCGGTGCGCGGTTATGGCTATCAGGCCATTGGTCCCCGCTACGGTCCCAATGACGATCCGGTGGGCGGAAAGAGCCTGGCGGAATTTTCGCTGGAATCGCGCATACGCTTCGGCAATTTCGGCGTCGTGCCCTTTGTCGATGCCGGCAACATCTCGGCCAGTTTCCTGCCGCGCTTTCGGGACCTGCGCATCGGCGCAGGCATGGGCCTGCGCTATTACAGCAGTTTCGGTCCGATCCGCATCGACCTGGGCACGCCGCTCAACCCGCAGTCTGGCGACCCGAAGATCGCGGTCTATGTTTCGCTGGGACAGGCCTTCTGATGGCCGACGAAGCGCCCGAAACGCAGCCGCCGCGTCGCCGCCGCGCCTGGGATGGCCGTTGGCAGCGCTGGGTCGCTGGCGTGCTCGCCGCGCTGCTGCTGATCGTCGCGGGTGCGCTTGCCTGGCTCGACACCGCGCCCGGGCATCGCTTCCTCATTTCCCGCATCGCCAGGATCAGTCCGCCTTCGGGCTTGCGTATACATGTCGACCGGATCGACGGCAGCATTTACCGAAAGGCCGTTCTTCTGGGCGTCACCCTGTCGGATCCCAAGGGGGCGTTCCTTGACGCGCCGCGCGTGGAGTTGGACTGGTGGCCCTTTGCGTGGCTTTCCAACCGGCTCGACATCGACCGCCTCTTCATTCCGCAGGCTACGCTGCACAAGCTGCCGAAGCTCAATCCCAGCGAACGGGAAGGGCCGATCCTGCCCGGTTTCGACATTCGCCTGATGCAATTTTCGGTCGGTCGCCTCACCCTGGAGCGGGGCGTCACCGGCAAGCTACAGCAGGCGACGCTCTCAGGCGATGCCGATATTCGCGGCGGGCGCGCCATTATCGACCTTGCCGCCCGGGTGCTGAACGGGGAGGATGCGCTCAACCTCGCGCTCGACAGCCGTCCTGACGACGACAAGTTCGACCTGGACGTCACGGTGAATGCTCCCAGGGGCGGCGTGCTGGCGATCATGGCGGGCTTGAGGCAGGACGCCAATCTTCGCATCCTGGGGCAGGGAAGCTGGACCCGTTGGGATGGCCGGCTGGCCGGTACGTTGGACGGCGATCCGGCGATCGACCTGCAGTTGACGGCTCGCAGCGGCGCCTATGCGGCCACCGGTACCCTCGAAGGGTCGGCCATGGCAGGGCAGGGCCTCGTCCAGCGTCTTTCCGCGCCGCGCCTTGCCATCCAGGCAAGCGGGTCGATGGCCGACCGTGTCATCGACGGCAAGATCTTGCTCCGTTCCGCCGCCATCCATCTCAGCGCGGACGGCGCCATCGACCTGCGCAACAATGCGCTCGACAACCTGCTGGTCGACGTGAAGCTGGCTCGTCCCCAGGCCTTGCTCAGGTCGATGGGGGGACGGGACGTTGCGGCGCGCGTCCGGCTGGATGGTCCGTTATCCGGCTTCGGCTATGAATATCTGCTCACCGCCAGACAACTCGCCTTCGGCAAGACCGTGATCAACGACGTCCGTGCCGAGGGGAAGGGTCGCAAGGCCAAAGGCGGCGTCGCGCTGATCCCGCTCCATCTGCGTGCCCGCCGGCTCGACGGTCAAGGGCCGCTGGTGGAAGGCATCATCCGGAATTTCGATCTCAACGGCGTGCTGCAACTCAGGAACCAGCAGATCGTCAGCAATCCGATGACGGTGCGGTCCGACAAGCTACGGGGCAAGCTGCTCTTCCTCGCCGACCTGAAATCCGGTCGGTACGACATTGGCCTGGACGGTCAGGTCAGCGGCCTTGCCATTCGCGGCCTGGGCATTGTCGACCTGACCTCGAAGCTGCGCGCTATCCCCGGCGCCAAAGGCGCCTTCTCTTTGAGCGGCGACGCGATGGCGCGGATGCGGCGGCTGGACAACAGCTTCCTGCGGTCGCTGGGGGGCGGCCTGCCCGTGCTGCGCAGCGGCCTGTCGCTGGGTCCGGACGGCCAGCTTCAGTTCACCAATCTCCGCCTTGACGCGCCGCTGTTGAAGCTGGCGGCCAAGGGCTATCGTCGTCGTGACGGCACGTTCCATTTCGAAGGCAGCGGTCAGCACAGAAGCTATGGCCCGCTGCGCCTGATCCTGGACGGCAAGATCGATCGCCCGACGGTTGATGTCGTCCTGCAAAGCCCGCTGAAGGCGCTCGGCGTCACGGACATGCACGCCCATCTGGTCCCCGATGCGGCGGGTTACGGCTTCACGGCGGAGGGCGGATCGACGCTCGGTCCCTTCACCGGCAATGGCGCGATCCTGCTGCCGCCGGGCGGCCAGGCGATCGTCCGCATCGCGCGGGTCAACACATCGGGCGTCAGCGCCAGTGGCGACCTGCGCCCGGTGACAGGCGGGCTCGATGGCGTGCTGAACGTCGGTGGTCCGGTGACCGGTTCGATCGCCTTCGCCCCGGTAAATGACGTCCAGCAATTGAAGCTAGCCCTGACCGCGACCGACGCCAGTTTCGATGGGCCGACCAGCATTGCCGTACGCCGGGGCAAGCTGGACGCGACAATCCTGCTTGACCCTTCGGGTACGACGATCAACGCGACGACGCAGGCGAGGGGCCTGCGCATCGGCGCCGTCCAGATCGGGCGCCTTGCCGCCAATGCCGATCTGGTCGACGGCAGCGGCAAGGTGACGGCCAGCCTTTCCGGCCAGCGCGGCCGCCTCTTCAACCTCAGCGGCGAGGCGCAGGTCACGCCCGACCGTATCCAGATCCAGGCCGGCGGCACCATCGACGAACGGCCCATCAAGCTCAATCGTCCGGCCCTCGTCAGCCGCACGCAGGACGGCTGGCGGCTCGACCCCGCCTCCATCAGCTTCGCGGGCGGTTCGCTCCAGCTTGGCGGTGAACTCAGCGGCGGGACGACCAGCATAGAGGCGCGGTTGCAGAAACTGCCGCTGTCGCTGCTCGATATCGCCTATGACGATCTGGGCCTGGGCGGCACGGCGACGGGCTCGCTCAGCTATGTGCACAGGCGGGGCGACATGCCGACGGGCAAGGCCGAACTGCGCGTGCGTGGTCTTTCCCGATCTGGCCTGTCGCTCAGTTCCCGTCCGGTCGATGCGGGCGTCAACGCGATTTTGACGCACGACCGGCTTGCCACGCGCATGGTCTTCGTGGCGAACGGCCAGACGATCGGCCGCGCGCAGGTGCTGCTGACGCCGCTCGGCTCGGAAGGCTCTTTGGTCGAGCGCCTCAATCGCGCGCCCCTCTTCGCGCAGCTTCGCTATAATGGCACTGCCGACACGCTCTGGCGCCTCACGGGGGTGGAGATTGTCGACATTTCCGGCCCGGTCAGCATGACCGCCGACGCGCGCGGCACGCTGGGCAATCCCGTAATCGCCGGATCGCTGGCAACCGACGCCGCGGCGATCAACAGCCCCGTCACCGGCATGCGGCTGCACGACGTCAAGGCCCGAGGCCGCTTCTCCGGCGCGCAGCTCGTCATGACAAGTTTCAGCGCCGCCGCGCAAAATGGCGGGACGGTTACGGGTACGGGCAGCTTCACCTTCAAGGGCATTGCGGGCGTCGGGATGGACCTGCGCCTCCAGGCGGAAAATGCCGCGCTGCTGGAACGGGACGACATTGCCGCTACCGTGACAGGCCCCATCACGATCATTTCCACGGGCAAGGGCGGCACCATCGGCGGCGACCTGATCCTCAACCGCAGCCGCTTCACCATGGGGCGGGCGGCCGCCGTCGCGCAAATTCCGGAACTGCGCGTGATCGAAACCAATCGTCGCGGCGATGAGCTGGAGCGACCGCGCACCAGCATTCCCTGGAACCTCGCCATCAAGGCGCGCGCCCGCAACCGCCTGACCGTCACAGGCCTCGGCCTGGAGAGCGAGTGGCGTGCCGACCTGGACATTGGCGGCACCGTCACCAGCCCGGCCATCGCTGGTACGGCCGACCTTGTCCGGGGTACCTATGATTTTGCCGGCCGCCGCTTCGACCTCAGGGAAGGAAAGATCCAGTTCGATGGCCGCACCCCGGTCAATCCGACGCTCGACATCGATGCAGAGGCGAATGTCAGCGACCTGACCGCCACCATCCATGTCGGCGGCACGGGCCTCAAACCCGTGATCAGCTTCACCAGCGTGCCCGCGCTGCCGCAGGACGAGCTGCTGTCCCGGATCCTGTTCGGCACATCGATCACCAGCCTGTCCGCGCCCGAAGCGCTGCAACTCGCGTCGGCGGTGGGTTCGCTCCAGGGACAAGGTGGCCTGGATCCGATCAATGCGGTGCGCAAGGCGGCGGGGCTCGACCGGCTCCGCATCATTCCTGCCGACCCGACGCAGGGTCAGGGAACATCGATCGCGGCGGGCAAATATCTGACCCGCAAGACCTATGTGGAGCTGATTACCGACGGTCAGGGCTATTCCGCCACCCGCATCGAATATCAGGTCACTCGTTGGCTGTCGCTGCTTGCCGCCATCTCCACCCTGGGCCGCGAAAGCGCCAATGTGCGCATTTCGAAGGATTATTGAGCGCGGCCGATTGCCGCGTCGATCCGGTGAGGGCGATGAGCGTGGAGCAACGCCGTCACATGCTGATCGACTCATCGCTCCATTGGCTCGATCACGCGACAGACCACATTGTTTCTGTGGCATAAATGACACAAATTCAATTGTTTATCCTGGGTTCATGAAACCTGACGGGACGCTCGCGACTTCATCGTCTTCCCGACTGACAGGGAATTGAGAAGATAAGGTGGAGTATTGAATATGCGTAAGATCCTGGTCGCAACCCTCCTCACCGGCGCAGCGGTCGCGAACCCCGCCATGGCGCAGGACGCCAATCCCACTTTCACCGGGCCGCGCGTCGAGGCCATTCTGGGCTATGATCATACGGGTGCCGGCAGCAGCGTCGACAATGACAATAGTCGCGACGACCAGTCGATCGACGGCCTGCTCTACGGCGTGGGTGCCGGCTATGACGTGAACCTTGGCAGCGCCGTGGTTGGCGTCGAGGGTGAATTTACCGACTCCACCGCCAAGAGCAGCCGCACCGACCCGACCGACCAGTTCGGCTTCGGCCGCGTCAAGCAGGGCCGCGACCTCTATATCGGCGCGCGCGCGGGTATTCTCGCCAGCCCCAACACGCTGGTTTATGTGAAGGGCGGCTACACCAATACGAAGCTGGACGTGCTGGCCGGCAACACCAATGTGGAGACCGACACCAATTTCAAACTGGACGGCTGGCGCATTGGCGCGGGCGTGGAACGCGCCCTCAGCGCCAACAGCTTTGCCAAGCTTGAATATCGCTATTCCAAATATGAGGATGCGCATATCGACTTTGCGAATGGTACGACGACCGATGAATTCGGCATCGATACCGACAGGCACCAGGTCGTCGCCAGCCTGGGTTGGCGGTTCTGACTGGGAAGGGCGGGAGGGGCTCAGCCCCTTCAAGCCGCCTTTTTTCGAGAGCCTGGAACCGGCAATCGGAAGCAGGCATGAAAAACCCTCCCCACGCCTTGCGCGGGGAGGGTTTCCTGTCAATCGCGCCTTGCTCTTAAAGCGTCGCCTCTATCTCGCGCGCGGCGATGTCGGGATTGTCCGCCAGGCTGATGGGCCGCCCGACCACCAGGATCGAAGCGCCTCGGTCCAGCGCCTCGCGCGGCGTCACTGCGCGCTTCTGGTCGCCCATGGCGCCGCCCGCCGGCCGTACGCCCGGCACGACGAAGAACCCATCGGGCCAGGCCTTCTTCGCCAGCGCAACCTCCTCGCCGGAACAGACGATACCATCCAGCCCCGCGCTGCGCGCCAGGTCAGCCAGTCGCGCCACCTGATCCTCTGCCCTGCCGCCAATGCCGATATCCAGCAGATCGCCATCATCCAGGCTGGTCAGCACGGTCACTGCAACCACTTTCGTATTCACCCCGGCCGCCGCCTTCGCATTTTCCAGCATGGCGCGTCCGCCCGCGGCGTGGACGGTCAGGATCGCGGGTTCCAGCACATGCAGCGCCTGCACCGCCTTGGCGACGGTGTTCGGAATATCGTGCAGCTTCAGGTCAAGAAAGATCGGTAGGCCGAACTTCATCATCTCATGAACGCCATGATGGCCATGGGCGCAGAAAAATTCGAGGCCCAGCTTCAGCCCGCCGACATGATGGCGCACCTGCTGCGCAAGTTCCTGGGCCTTGCGCAGGTCGGGCGTATCGATGGCGACATAGATCGGGCTGGTCATGCTGGTCCTGTGCTGGAGAGGGTAGGAGAGGCGGACGTGTCGTCCGCAACGGCGAGGGACGATGAAAGGGGGTGAGAGGGCGCAGTGGTTGCCGCGACGAGAGCGCGCTCCGTGTTTTCCAGCTTGCGCTTCATCCGCCACCGCGTCGCACGCGCCATGATCCAGAAGGGCAGCGCTCCCAGCAAATAGGCGCCGATCAGCAGGACCGGCAGCTTGGTTTCCATGACCAGGTCGCCCCAGAGGTTCACTTCCACGCGCGTGTAATTGGCGACGCAGAATAGCGCGAGGGCGACGGCGATGACGACCCAGAAGGCAGTCCGCAGAAATTGCATCAACGCTCCTATAGCTGCTGAGCGCGCAGCTTAGGCGATTTTGTCGCGCTGCGGAAGCACCTCGTCGGCCTGAGAGACGGCGATGCGCAGGGAAAGCGTCTTTTCCGCGCCTGGTTCGATGCTTTCCATGCCGCCGGGGCGGTTGACGGCATCGGGCATGTGGGTGACCGGCTCAAGGCAGAAATGGCCTGAGAGAGGCGGCCGATAGACATGGAACCAGCCAGCGCCCACCGCGCTCAGCAGGATTCGCGTCCCGTCTCCCCGCTGGATGGCGGCGCTTCCGTTCCAACCGCCATAGACATTGTCGATCAACCTGTCTCCCCGCACCGGCGCGCTGGCGGACCAGTCGCCCAGCGCATCTGCCGCAACCTCCTGCACGGGCAGCATGTCCGCCGTGGCAAGCCACAGCAGGTCCGCCTGGAATTGAAGCGATGTGCCTTCATCTGCCTGGAAATAGGGGTGAAAGCCAAGGCCCGCTGGCATGGGCGCATCGCTGATGTTGCGCAGCATCAGCCGCATCTCGATCGCATTGTCCGACAGGGTGAAATGCTGCTGCGCCTCATAGGCCCAGGGCCAGCCGTCCTGACCGCCATGATGGTGCGTCAGATGTGCGCTGTTTTGCGTAAGCGCCTCGACATGCCATGCGCTGGTCCAGCCCAGGCCGTGGATGCTGTGCGGATGATCCCCGAAATTGAGCGGCAGCCGCACGTCGCCACCGCCGAAACGAAACCGGCCATGGGCGATGCGGTTGGTGTAGGGCACCAACGGAAAGTTGGCCATCTGCAATGGATCGACATTGTTCGTGGCAGCGGGCCGCAAAATGTCCGCACCCGCGAAGCGTACCGCTGCCAGCGATCCACCGACGGCGGGGGCGAGCACGGCTTCCGCCGCGCCCGCCTTCAAGGTGATCAGGCCGGTCAGCCGACCATGTCCTCAAGCTCGCGACCCTTTGTTTCATGCACCAGGGCGCGAACGAAGAAGAAGGAGATGGCTGCGAAGAAGGCATAGCCGGTATAGGTGATCGCAAGGCCGGGCGACACCGCCAGCGCCGGAAAGCTGACGGAGATCAGCGCATTGGCGATCCACTGGGCAAAGCCGGATACGGCAAGGCCCGATCCCCGGATCTGGTTGGGGAACATCTCGCCCAGCATGACCCACATGATCGGACCCCAGCTCATGTTGAAGAAGATCACGTAGAGATTGGCGGCAACCAGTGCGATCACGCCGTTATTGCCGGGCAGCGTCACCGCCCCGCCTGGCGCAGTGACCGCCGTGGAAAAGGCATAGGCGACAGTGGCCAGCGTCACCGCCATCCCCGCCGATCCGATCAGCAGCAACGGCTTGCGCCCGATCCTGTCGACCAGCGCGATGGTGGCAAGGCAGGCGCCGATCGACAGCACGCCCGACAGGATGTTGGTCTGCAGCGCATAATCTTCGGAAAAGCCCACGGCTTCCCACAGCGTCGCCCCATAATAGAAGACGACGTTGATGCCGACGAGCTGCTGGAAAACGGCCAGGCCTATGCCGGTCCAGACGATGGGGCGGATCTTGCCGCTGGCCTTGTCGACCAGGTCGCTGAGCTTGGGCCGGTGATGGTCGGCGGCCAGGCTGTCGCGGATTTCCACCACCTTGCGCGATGCGGCCTCCGCACCGAACAGGCGCGTGAGCACGGCATGGGCGCGCTCTTCCTGACCGCGCGCCACCAGATAGCGGGGGCTTTCCGGGATGACCAGCAGCGCCAGGAAGTAGATCGCGGCCGGAATGGCCTGGAGCCAGAACATCCAGCGCCAGGCCGGAAAGTCCAGCCACAGCTGCGCCGTCGATCCGCCAGCATAGCGCGCCAGAACGAAATTGGCGACGAACGCGCCGGTCAGGCCGGAGATGATCATCACCTGCTGCACGCTGGACAGCCGGCCGCGCACCGCAGCGGGCGTGACTTCGGAAATGTAGACCGGGGAGATCACGCTCGCCGCGCCCACGCCAAGGCCGCCGATGATGCGCGCGATGATGAAGATGGCGGACGATCCCGCCGCACCCGCCAATAATGCGCTGAACAGGAAAAGCACGGCCGCCAGCATCATCACGCCGCGCCGCCCGATCAGGTCGGCCATGCGCCCGGCCAGAAATGCGCCGACGGAGGAGCCCACCAAAATGGCGCCGACATTGACGCCGATCCCCAGCTTGCCAAGGTCGAAGGCGCTTTCCAGCCCCTTCTGCGTGCCGTTGATGACGCCGCTGTCATAACCGAACATGAAACCGCCGATGGTCGCGACGGCGACGATGGCGGCGATGAAAGCCATATTGACCTTCTCGGCACTCCCTTCCGACATTCCTGCTCCTCCTCCGATTTATATTCTAAATGGTTGCGATATGGGATGTGTGGCCGCGTACGCCGGGATCGAAAGCGAAAAGATCACCCGCACTGGGCTGCGCGACAAGCTGGTCGTTCGTCAAGCCCTTCCGCGCAGTGGTGGCGTAGGCGACCGACAGGTCAGGCCCGCCAAAGGCGATCTTCGTGACGTTGGCGACGGGAAAGCGGACCTCCGACATCAGCTTTCCGGCCGGATCATAGCGCCGCGCGGCCCAGCCGGCGAACAGCCCCGTCCAAAGGCAGCCTTCCGCATCGATGGTCGGGCCGTCCGGATAGCCGGCGCCCTCCTCTATATCCACGAACGCAGCCGTATCATGCAGCGTGCCGTCGGTGGCGATCCGCGTCCGCCAGATTCGCTTGCCGAGCGTATCGGTGTGATAGAGCAGAGTGCCGTCGGGCGAGACGGCAGGGCCGTTGGTAATGGAAACGGGGCGCAGTCCACTTTCGGTCAGCCGCCCCTGGTACAGGCGGTAGAAGCGCCCCTCATCGGCCTCTTCCCCATCGTCCATCGACCCGAACCACAGGCCGCCGGCCGGATCGACGGTGGCATCGTTCAGTCGGTTTCCGGGCCGGTCGGCCTCCGGCGCATGGAGCAGGGCGAAGCTGCCGTCGTCCGGATCGAAACGATGCACACCGGACTGGAGCCCGGCCGCGAAGAGGCCGTCCTGCGTCGGCAATATCCAGCCGACCTGCGCGGGCGCATCCCAACTGCGCGCCACGCCCAGACCGGGATCGAAGCGATAGATGCGCTTCTCCTTGATGTCGACGAACCAGAGGGCCGCTTCCCGCGCCACCCAGACGGGGCCTTCGCCCAGCGTTGCGCCGATGGCCAGCACGCTTTCCGGAACGCTGCCCATGGCTTCAGCGCCAGCCCGCGTCGATGAAATAATCATGCCCGGTACACATGCGGGCATCTTCGGACGCCAGGAACATGGTCAGCGCCGCCACGTCAGCGGGCAGGATCCGTCCATCCAGGCATTGCGCGGCGACGATCTCCGCCTCGCCTTCGGGTGTGTACCATTTCATCTGGCGCGGCGTCTTCACATTGCCGGGAATGATGGTGTTGACGCGGATATTGTCGCGTCCCAGATCGCGTGCCAGGCTGCGCGTCAGGCCTTCGATCGCCGCCTTGGCTGTCTGGTACAGCACCAGGTCGGGCAGGGCGAGATGCCAGCTTATCGACCCGAAGTTCAGTATCACGCCGCTGCCAGCGCGCTTCATCGCGGGCACCACGGCCTGCGCTGCGAAGAAGAGGTGGCGCAGGTTCACCGCCATCCGCTCCTCCCAATAGGCGGGCGTCACTTCCTCTATGCTGTGACGGTCGTCATTGGCCGCATTATTGATCAATATGTCGATGCCGCCAAGCTGCTCCTCGACCGCGGCCATCATCGCCTGCACGGCTTCGATGTCCCTGAGGTCGCAGGGATGGAAGGCCGGCGCGAAATCCGCATCCTTCAGCCGTTCGACGAGCGCCCGGCTTTCCTCTTGCGCAATATCGCAAAACGCCACGCGGGCGCCCTGCGCGGCAAAGGCCTCGACCAGGCCTTCGCCGATTCCGCTGCCGCCGCCGCTGATGAAGACGCGCTTGCCCTTCAGGCTGGGATAGACTGCGCCGCTCATGCGAGGAGGCCCCTCTTGGAAAGATTGGCCATCAGCGCCGCAAGGCCGAAGCTCCAGGGCGCCGCCTCCTTCGATGTCACGACCCTGTTCACCAGCCTGCCCAGCCGGGGAGTGGAAATGGCGACGCTGTCGCCCACCTTGTGGGTAAAGCCGTGCCCCGGCTCATCCCGATCCTGCACCGGCGCGAACAGCGTGCCCAGGAACAGCGCGAAACCGTCAGGATATTGATGTTCCGACAGCGTCTGGCGCACCAGCTCCAGCGGATCACGGCTGATCTGGTTCATGCTGCTGGTGCCTTCCAGCCTGTAGCCCTCCGGGCCATCGATGGTGAGTTCCACCACTGCGTCGCGCACATCGTCGATGGTGAAACCGCCGTCGAACAGCCGGATCAGCGGCCCCATGGAGCAAGAGGCGTTATTGTCCTTCGCCTTGCCGAGCAGCAGGGCAGAACGCCCCTCGAAATCGCGCAGATTGACATCGTTGCCCAGCGTGGCGCCGACGGCCTGCCCATTCGCGCCGACGATCAGCACGATCTCCGGCTCCGGATTGTTCCAGGTGGAATCGGACCGGATCCCGATCTCTTCCCCCGCACCAATCGTGGAGAGCACGGGCGCCTTGGTGAATACCTCGGCGTCGGGACCGATCGCGACCTCCAGATATTGCGACCAGAGCCCGTCTTCTATCAGCGCCTGCTTGAGCGCCGCCGCTTCGGTAGAGCCCGGCTTGACCGCGCGGATAGACCCGCCGACCCGGCCCTCCAGCCGCGACCGGATGTCGGCCGCCGCGCCTGCGTCGCCACGCGCCCGTTCCTCGATCACGCGCTCGATCGCGGACAGGGCAAAGGTCACGCCGCACGCCTTGATGCATTGCAGGTCGACGGGGCTCAGCAGCGGCAGGTCCAGCGCGCCGAGCGCGCCCAGCGACACGCCCTTTGCCGCGCCGAAGCCGGAAAGCCCTTCGGTCGGCAATATGTCGATCAACTGCGATACCGTGGGGGCGGCGCGGCTCATGTCATAGGCGATACCACCCTCGACCAGCAGGGGCGTCGGGCCTTCTGCCGTTTCCACGCGGCCCAGAAACAGGCCGGACCGCCAGTCGGCGGGAAGGCAATCGAGCAAAGTGGAGACCCCCGGCATTATCGACTCCTAAGACAATAGGTTATTGATAGCGCTACCAACATGACTGGCGGCGGAAGTCAAGGGTGCTGGGGTGGTACACCGGGAACTGCGTCTTGATCCGCGCATTTCCCCTGGAAAAGGAGGCAGCACGATCATGGCCGCTCGCGCATATTGGCAGGGGCAGATTCGCCTGGCGCTGGTGTCGATTCCGGTGGAGATCTACGCCGCCACGAAATCCGGCGCGCAGATCGCCTTCCACCAGATCCACCAGCCTAGCGGAAAGCGGGTCCGGTACGAAAAGACGGTGCCAGGACTTGGTCCCATCGATCCGGATGACATCGTCAAGGGCTATGAGGTGGCGAAAGGCGATTATGTGCTGCTGCAGCCCGACGAGATCGAGGCAGTCAAGCTGGAGAGCAAGAAGACGCTCGAACTCATCCAGTTCGTCGACGCGAGCGAGATCGACGTGCTCTATTATGAACGACCCTATTATGTCGTCCCCGCAGACGATCTGGCCGAGGAAGCCTTCATAGTCCTGCGGGAGGCGCTTCGGCGGACGAAGAAGGTCGGGCTGGGCCAGCTTGCCATGCGGGGACGGGAATATATCGTCTCCTTGAAGCCTTGCGGCCGGGGCATGGTGCTGGAAACGCTGCGCTATGCCGATGAGGTGAACCGCGCCCAAAGCTATTTCCGCGATATAGAGGATGCGAAGCCCGATAGCGAACTGCTCGATCTGGCCGAGACGCTGATCGAGAAGAAGACCGCGCCCTTCAAACCCGACAGTTTTCACGATCGCTATGTGGACGCGTTGGAGCGCCTGATCGAAAAGAAGAAAAAGTCGAAGGGTCGCCGTATCATCGAGGATCAGGAGGAAGGCACGGCCGCGCGCGGCAGCAATGTGATTGACCTGATGGCGGCGCTCAAGAAATCGGTAAGCACGGGCGCTTCCGGGGCGGGCCCGAAACCGGCGGCGAAGAAAGCCCCCGCCGCCAAGGCTCCCGCAAAGGCTGCGGCGCGAAAGGCGCCTGCAAGGCCGGCCAGCCGAAAACGGGCCTGAGCCATGGCCAATGCTGATCCGCTCAGCGCCTATAACCGCAAGCGCGATTTCACTCGCACCCGGGAGCCCGCGGGCAGGCGGGGGCGCAGCCAGGGCAACAGCTTCATCGTGCAGAAGCATGATGCGACTCGCCTGCATTACGACTTTCGCCTGGAAATGGACGGCGTGCTCAAAAGCTGGGCGGTGACGCGCGGCCCCAGCATCGATCCCGCCGACAAGCGGCTCGCTGTCCGTACGGAGGATCATCCCCTGTCCTATGCGACATTCGAGGGGACGATTCCCAAGGGGGAATATGGCGGCGGCACCGTCATGCTCTGGGATGAGGGTATATGGGAGCCGATTCCCGGAAAGAGCGCCCGCGACCTTGAAAATGGCCATCTCCACTTCATCCTGCATGGGCATCGGATGCGCGGCGAATGGCTGTTGATCCGGCTGAAGCCGCGGGGCCGGGAGAAGGGCGAAAACTGGCTGCTGCGCAAGGTCGAGGATGGCCATGCCGGCAGCGCGGACGATCTGACTGCCCGCAACCTGACCAGCATCAAGAGCGGACGCACCATGGCGGAGATCGCAGCGGGTGCGCCGGCCACATCGCTGAAGGGGAAGAAGGGGAAGGCATTTGACGCGGCCATGGCGCAGGCGGATCGCGCCGTTCCCGTCAAGCGGCGCGCTCTGTCGGGAAAGACTGGGCTGGGAAAACGAGGGCCGGGAAAGAGTGGCCTGCCAGCCTTTCGGCCGCCGCAACTGGCGACGCTGGTCGACGCCGTGCCGACGGGCAATGGCTGGATGCACGAGATCAAATATGACGGCTATCGGTGCCTGGTTTCAGCATCCGGCGAGCATGTCAGGATGTTCACCCGATCTGGTCTCGACTGGACGGATCGGTTCGCACCGCTTCCCGCGGAAATAGCAGCGATGAACCTTCCGGGCGCCCTGATCGACGGAGAGATCGTTGCGCTAGACAGCGGAGGGAACCCGGATTTCTCCACGCTTCAACAGGCCTTGAAGGGGGAGGGGAAGGCGCCGTTGCACCTGTTCGCCTTCGACCTGCTCCATCTGGACGGGCAGGACCTAACCGGCATGCCCAATGTCAGCCGCAAGGAAAAGCTGGCCGCCCTCCTGGGCGACGGTTCCGCGCATGTCCATGTCGGGGACCATGTGGTCGGGGCAGGCGAAAGGCTGTATCAGGCGATGTGTGACGCAGGGCAGGAGGGCATCATTTCCAAGCGTGCCGACGCTCCCTATCGGGGTGCACGCACGAAGAACTGGTTGAAGGTCAAATGCACCTGCCGGCAGGAATTCGTCATTGTCGGCTGGACCCCCAGCAGCGCGACCGGCCGGTCCATCCGCAACCTGCTGCTCGGTCAGCGGGAAGGAGCTGGGCTGGTCTATGCGGGGAAGGTTGGCACGGGGTTCAACGCCGCCAACAGCGCCGGACTGATCGCGCTATTGGGCAAGCGGGAGCGCAAGACCGCCGCGCTCCCTGTGCCGCGCAGCGAAAGCAGGGGCGCCCGATGGGTCCGACCCGATCTGGTGGCGGAAGTCGCCTTCGCAGAATTCACGGCGGACAATGTCGTCCGACATGCCAGTTTTCTGGGTCTTCGCGAGGACAAGGCAGCCAACGAGGTTGAGCGCGAGGAAATGATGGAGATACCCGAAGCCCAAGGCTCGATCCGGATCAGCAATCCCGACCGGCTGATCTTTCCGGAGGCGAAGATCAGCAAGGGCGAACTGGCCGATTATTATGCGCGCATGGGGAGCGTGATGCTGCCCTGGATCGCCTATCGGCCCATCAGCCTGGTTCGATGTCCGCAGGGCCGAGCGAAGAAATGCTTCTTCCAGAAACATGACAGCGGCAGTTTCGGCGACCATGTCAAACATGTGCCGATCCGCGAGAAGGAAGGGAATGAGGAGGATTATCTCTATATAGAGGATGGCGACGGCATATTGGCCTGCGTCCAGATGGGCGCGATCGAATTTCACGGCTGGGGTTCGAGCATCGCGGATGTCGAGCGGCCGGACCGCATGATATTCGACCTCGATCCGGACGAAGGGCTGGACTTCAAGGATGTGAAGAAGGCGGCGCGGGACATTCGGCGGACGCTGGAGGATCTGGGCCTCACCAGCTTTGCCATGTTGTCGGGGGGCAAGGGCATTCATGTCGTCGTGCCGCTGAAGCCGCAGGCGCAATGGCCGGAGGTCAAGGATTTCGCCGACCGCTTCGCCCGCGCTCTTGCCGTCCAGGAACCGGATCGCTTCACCGCGACGATGAGCAAGGCGAAGCGCAAGGGCCGCATCTTCATCGACTGGTTGCGCAATCAGCGCGGCGCGACGGCGGTGCTTCCTTATGTGGTGCGCGCCCGCGAACATGCCTCCGTCGCGGCTCCGGTCACCTGGGACGAACTGGACGGGATTGAGAGCGCGGCCCACTTCACCGTGAAGGATGTCGCACTTTTGCTGGATCGCCAATCCTCCCGAAACCTGCGCGGCTGGGGCGAAGCGCATCAGGTGCTGCCGTCGCATTAGGCGCGCAGCGTAAATTCTGGCCGATCCAGCCCGGCGCTGGATACTCTGACGGATTTTCGCCGCATCCGCCTTTTCTGCGCCGACGCTTTGTTGCATATCGGGAATCACCATGACGAAGCCGATCGAAGAAGCGCCCGAAAGCGGCGCGGCAACCCCTAGCTCCACCACCGCCAAGCCCGACATGGCTTCCGCAGCGCGCAAATCAGCCGGCAAGGCCGTCTGGATGGGGACGGCCGTCGGAATCGGATCGGCTGCGATCGTCGCGGCGCTGCTCTACGCGAACAAGAAGCGCGGCTGACGCATTGCGCGGGAAAGCGGGAACGGTTTTCCGCTTACAGTGGCGCGACAGAAAAACAGGAGCGCCCGACCTGCGTCATATCTGACGCAGCATGCCCGCATGCCCTGCAAATGGCAAAAAAAAGAGGCGGCATGGCCTTCGCTCCATGCCGCCCCATGATGCGACCCTCACGGGGCTCTGTCCCGCCTGGGCGGGCTATTTTATCCTATGCGGCGCCGCCGCTGAGATAGACGATCAACTCCGGTTTGCTGATCGTCGCGCTCTTGTCGGTATCGGCGGTGACGAACGCGCCGTCGGCCCAGGCGGTGACTTCTGCGGGGGGAAGGGATTTTCCGGTCGCCTTCAGTTCCTGATCCTTCAGCGCCACCATCCAGCGTGAAAATTCCGCCTTGTCGAGCTGCCCGTCATGATTCTGGTCATAGGCGGGGAATTCCGTGTCCACGATCGACGCCACCGCGTCGCCCGATGTCGCAGGCTGCGCCTGTTGTCCTTCCGGCGCGGCGGGAGCCGTCTGCTGGGGCGCGGCCGCCTGCGCCCATGCCGATGGCGCAACCAAAAGGGCGCTCGCCAGAAAAAATGCGCGGATCATCACCTGCTCCACATCCACCGTCTGATGTCATCCTGGACAATAGCCAAATAAAACATGTGGTTCCTGAATTTTTGTTCATGTTGCACCACTGGTCTTTCGATTCGTATCGGTTCGCCGCCGATGCTGCGATTAATGGGATGAAGTACGGGAATTCAGTGGGTTCCATTCCGCCTTTCCGGCTGATTTGCCCCCGAAAGGCGCTGCTGCTAGGCCGCGCATCGACTTTCAACTCATGCACGCAGGATTCGCCCGATGGTTCCCCGTTATGCCCGCCCGCAAATGACCGCCCTCTGGGAGCCGGAGGCCCGCTTCAAGATCTGGTTCGAGATCGAGGCGCACGCGACAGAAAAACTGGGCGAACTGGGCGTGGTGCCGCCGTCCGCCGCCAAGGCGCTGTGGGACTGGTGGGCGACAAATCCCGCGATCGACGTGGCCGCCATCGATGCCATCGAGGCCGTGACCAAGCATGATGTCATCGCCTTCCTAACCTGGGTTGCGGAGCAGGTGGGAGAGGAAGCCCGCTTCATGCATCAGGGCATGACCTCCAGCGACGTGCTGGACACCTGCCTTGCCGTGCAACTGAGCCGCGCCGCCGACATCCTGATCGACGATCTCGACAAGCTGCTGGAGGTCATCAAGCGCCGCGCCTATGAGCATAAGCTGACGCCCACCATCGGCCGCAGCCATGGCATCCATGCCGAGCCGGTCACCTTCGGCCTGAAAATGGCCGAGGCCTATGCGGAGTTCAGCCGCTGCAAGGCTCGGCTGATCTCGGCTCGGGCCGAGGTTGCGACCTGCGCCATTTCCGGCGCGGTCGGCACATTCGCCAATATCGACCCGCGCGTCGAGGAGCATGTGGCCGAGAAGCTGGGCCTAGCCATCGAGCCGGTGTCGACGCAGGTCATTCCGCGCGACCGTCACGCGATGTTCTTCGCGACGCTGGGCGTGATCGCCTCCTCCATCGAGCGGCTCGCCACCGAGGTCCGCCACCTTCAGCGCACCGAGGTTCTGGAGGCGGAGGAATATTTCTCGCCCGGCCAGAAGGGCAGCTCCGCCATGCCGCACAAGCGCAATCCGGTGCTGACGGAGAATCTGACCGGCCTTGCCCGCATGGTCCGCAGCTATGCGCTGCCGGCGATGGAGAATGTGGCGCTCTGGCATGAGCGCGACATCAGCCATTCGTCCGTGGAGCGCTATATCGGGCCCGATGCCACCATCACGCTGGACTTCGCGCTGGGCCGCCTGACCGGCGTCATCGACAAGCTGTTGGTCTACCCTGAGCGGATGATGAAGAATTTGGACAAGATGGGCGGCCTCGTCCACTCGCAGCGGGTGTTGCTGGCGTTGACCCAGGCCGGCGTGAGCCGCGAGGACAGCTACCGCTATGTCCAGCGCAATGCGATGAAGGTGTGGGAATCGGACGGCCAGCTATCTTTGATGGAATTGCTGAAGGCGGATGCGGACGTGGCGGCGGCGCTCCCGGCCGAGCAGATCGAGGAGAAATTCAACCTCGACTATCATTTCCGTCAGGTCGACACGATCTTCCGCCGGGTGTTCGGGGAATAGGGATCGCGCGGGCCCGGCACGTCATGCCGGGCCGTCCTTCTCGAAGGATTCAATGCGGAACGGCGTCCGATTGCCGCCGGACCAGTTCATAGTCGAGCAGCAGATGAGCGGGCGTTTCGTCCGACTTGCCCTTGCGCGCCCTGATCCGCTTCACCAGCAATTCGACGGCCGCGCGCGACATGGCGCTGATCGGCTGGCGGATGGTGGTCAATTCCGGCCAGATCGTGGTCGCCAGCGACGTGTCGTCGAAGCCGCAGACGGTCAGGTCGCCCGGCACGTCCAGCCCGCTGCGATGGGCAATGGCCACGGCTGCCGCCGCCATGTCGTCATTGCTGGCGAAGATCGCGGTCGGAGGCTCGGGCAGCGCCAGGATCCGCTCCGCCGCATCCAGCCCGGAGCGGTAGGTGAAATAGCCCTGCTGGACCAGCGTCTCGTCCGGCGTGATGCCCGCTTCGACCAGCGCGTCGCCATAGCCTTCGAAGCGGCGCCGGCTGGCGCTCTGGTTCGGGTGGCCCTTGATGAAGCCGATGCGCCGATGCCCAAGCGCGATCAGATGGCGCATCATCGCCAGTGCCGCCGCATGATCGTCGATGCTGACGGCCGACATGTCGGCGGGCGCTTCGCCCGTGGCGACGGCGACCGCCACGATGTCCGCCGCCTTCAGCGCATCCTTCATCGCCTGGTGGTCGCACAGCGGCGGCGGCAGGATGACGCCGTTGATCCGGCCGCGCAGCAAATGCTCGACGACCGTGTCGACGGCGGTTTCCTCGTCCCATTTCTCCACCACCAGATCCACGCCGCTGCGGCTGGCCTGATCCAGGCTGCCGACCAGGAATTCGCTCAGATAGGAAGCCGACGGGTTGCTGTAGAGCAGGCTGATGCGGGTGTCTTCCCCGCCCGCCAGGCTGCGTGCGGCGGCGCTCGGCGAATAGTTGAGCGCGGCGATGGCCGCTTCCACCTTTTCCCTGGTGGCGCTCCTTACGATCTGTTCACCGTTGATGACCCGCGACACGGTCATGGGCGACACGCCCGCATGCTTGGCAACATCATTGATGGTAGGGGCGTTGCGCTGCCGCCTAGAGCTTCTCGGTTCCATGCGCGTAATGGTAACGGGAAGCTCGACCGATACTAAGCAAAATCCGCCATCATGCCTGCGCACCGCGTCAGATTATGTTCCTGCGCCGGTTATGGTCGCTCGCGCCCAGCAAGGCCACAGGCGGACGCGCTGGCGATATGGCGCAGGTCAGAGACGGATTTTGCTGTGACAGCATGTGGTCGCGGAGAGTCGCCGATTTTCTGATAGAAATATTGGTCGGGGAGAGAGGATTCGAACCTCCGGCCCCTGCCTCCCGAAGACAGTGCTCTACCAGGCTGAGCTACTCCCCGACCGATGGCGGGTCCGTTTAAAGGCGGTCCCGCCGGGCAGGCCGCAGCCTATAGAGGCGGCTTTTCCGGCTGGCAAGCGGCCGACGCGTTTTTTTTGGGGCATGCTATAAAAGCCCGGCCTGGCGGAAGCTGAACCGGCCTTTCCCGGTGCGGATGACATGGTCAGCCAATGCGATCTCGATCGGTCGCAGGCGCTTCGACAAGGTCCGGGTCAGCCGGATGTCGGTCCAGCAGGGAAGGGGGCTGCCGGGCCGCTGCTGCTCGATCGCCAGCCAATGGCTGTCCCACCGCAGCAGCGCATCCACTGTCCTTTGCCAGTCTAGGTCTACGGGCAGCCGATGGAGTGCACGCCATTCGTCATCCAGGACGAGCAGGTTGAGGGAAGCAGGTTCGCGCATGGCGCGCAGAATGGGCCTGCGCCACGCGGCCGGTAGGGGAAGGCTGGTCCCTTTTCGAGTGAAGCGCGGGCAATCTCATCCGTTTCGCAGCATTTGGCGTCGGCTGGTCGCTTCGTTACAGGGGGACAGTATCCGCCAGAATCATGAAAGTGTCCGCATGGCATCCTCCGCACCCCATTATGAACAGCAATATCTGGACCTGATGCGGCAGATCTGGCTGCATGGAGATGAGCGGATCGATCGGACGGGCGTGGGCACGCGATCCATATTGGGCGCGACGATGCGCTTCTCGCTGGCTGACGAGGCCGTGCCGCTGCTGACGACCAAGCGGGTTTATTGGAAGGTCGCGGCGCGGGAAATGCTGTGGTTCCTGACCGGCGACACCAACATACGCGAACTGGTGCGGCAGGGCGTGCATATCTGGACGGACTGGCCGCTGGACAGCTACCGCAGGGCGACGGGGGAGGAGATAGACCGCGACGCGTTCGAGGCCCGTATTATCGAGGACGATGCCTTCGCGGCCCGCTGGGGCGATCTGGGGCCGGTCTATGGCGCGCAATGGGTGAACTGGCCGCGCTATGAAGAGGCCGGGGACGGGCTCTACCGCCGGGCTGCGCAGGGGCATAACCAGATCGCCGACCTGGTCGAGGCGATTCGGACCAGTCCCGGTTCGCGGCGCCTGCTGTTCACGGGCTGGAATGTGGCGGAGGTTTCGCGCATGGCGCTGCCGCCCTGCCACATGACCTATCAGTTCCAGGTTGCCGACGGGCGCCTGAACGGGCTGCTGTTCCAGCGGAGCTGCGATCTCGGGCTGGGCTTTGCCTTCAACATCTTCGGCTTGTCGATGATCACCCGGATGCTCGCGCAGCAATGCGATCTGGAGGCGGGCGAGGTGGTCTGGCAGGGTGGCGACGTGCACCTCTACCTCAACCATGCCGATCTGGTGGAGGAACAGATCGGACGAAATCCGTCGGGCCATCCCCGGCTGCGGATCAACCGGCGGCCTTCAAGCATTTTCGACTATCGGATCGAGGATTTCGAGGTCCTTGATTACGCGCCGCAAAGGCATATCGCCGCGCCCGTCGCTGTTTAGCGCAGAGCGGAAACGCGACGGAATGGGTCAGTAAGGCTTGCCTTTACCGGCGTTGTAATATAATAATTGCAGTCAGCAATAATATTGCAATGCACAAAGGAGGCAGGATGAGCGACCGGATCGATTCGGACGCGGCGAGGGCTGGGGCGGGACGCAATCTGCCGCCGCTGCGGCTGCATGTGCCGGAGCCGAAGTTCAGGCCGGGCGACACCGCCGATTTCAGCGATTTTGATATCCCGCTCGCTGGCGCGCAGGCGCGACCGGATGAAACGACCCAGCCCGGCGAGATGCGCGACCTGGCCTATGGGCTGGTCAGGGTGCTGGATGAAGATGGCGCCGCCGTCGGCCCCTGGGACCCGAAACTGCCGCCTGAGACGCTGCTCAGGATGCTGCGGGCCATGGCGCTGACGCGGGCGTTCGACGCGCGCATGTTCCGGGCGCAGCGGCAGGGCAAGACCAGCTTCTACATGAAGTCGACCGGCGAGGAGGCAGTGTCGATCGGCGCGGCGGCGGCTCTGGCGAGCGACGACATGTGCTTCCCCAGCTATCGCCAGCAGGGGATATTGATCGCGCGGGGCTGGCCGATCATCGACATGATGAACCAGATCTATTCGAACAAGGGCGACCGGCTGAAGGGCCGCCAGCTTCCGATCATGTATTCAGCGCGGGACGCCGCGTTCTTCTCCATCTCCGGCAATCTCACCACGCAATATCCGCAGGCGGTCGGCTGGGCCATGGCCAGCGCGGCGCGGGGCGATACGCGGATCGCGGCAACCTGGTGCGGGGAAGGATCGACGGCGGAGGGCGACTTCCATTCGGCCTGCACCTTCGCCAGCGTCTATCGGGCGCCGGTCATCATGAATGTCGTGAACAACCAGTGGGCGATCAGCAGCTTTTCCGGTTTTGCAGGGGCAGAGGCGACGACCTTCGCGGCGCGGGCCATCGGCTATGGCATTGCGGGCCTCAGGGTCGACGGCAACGACGCGCTGGCGGTCTATGCCGCGACGCGCTGGGCCGCCGACAGGGCGCGGGCCAATGCGGGGCCGACCCTGATCGAACATTTCACCTATCGGGTCGAAGGGCACAGCACGTCGGACGATCCCAGCGCCTATCGCTCCGCTGACGAGGCAAGCCATTGGCCGCTGGGCGATCCCATCGCGCGCCTGAAAAAGCATTGCATCGCGCTCGGCATCTGGGACGAGGATCGGCACGCTGCGATGGACAGGGAACTGGCCGAAATGGTCCGCGACGCTGCGCGGGAGGCGGAGAAGAACGGCATTCTGGGTCATGGTCTCCACCATCCGATGGAATCGATGTTCGAGGATGTGTTCGAGGAGATGCCCTGGCACCTGCGCGAGCAGCAGCAGAAAATGCTCGACGAATGGAAGGCAGCCGGCCTGTGAGCGACATGATGAGCGAAGCTGTGACGGAAGCCCGTGGCGATACCGTGCAGATGAACATGATCCAGGCGATCAACAGCGCGCTGGACGTGATGATGGAGCGCGATCCCGATGTGGTCGTGATGGGCGAGGATGTCGGCTATTTCGGCGGCGTCTTCCGCGCGACGGCGGGGCTGCAGCAGAAATATGGCAAGAACCGGGTTTTTGATACGCCGATCACCGAATGCGGCATCATCGGCGTTGCGGTGGGCATGGGCGCCTATGGCCTGAGGCCGGTGCCGGAAATCCAGTTTGCCGACTATATCTATCCTGCGCTCGACCAGCTTGTGTCCGAAGCGGCTCGGCTGCGCTACCGCTCTGCCGGGGAGTTCATCTCGCCCATGACGGTACGCTCGCCCTTTGGCGGCGGCATTTTCGGGGGGCAGACGCACAGCCAGTCGCCTGAAGGTATCTTCACCCATGTGTCGGGCGTGAAGACTGTGATTCCATCGACCCCCTATGACGCCAAGGGCCTGTTGATCGCGTCCATAGAGGATAATGATCCCACGATTTTCTTCGAACCCAAGCGCATCTATAACGGGCCGTTCGACGGACATTACGACACCCCGGCCAGAAGCTGGTCCGGGCATGCGCAGGCGCAGGTTCCCACGGGCTATTACCGTATTCCGCTGGGCGAGGCGCGGGTGGCCCGCTCGGGCGAGGCGCTGACGGTGCTTTGCTATGGCACGATGGTCCATGTGGTCGAGAACGTCGTTGCGGAAATGGGCGTCGACGCGGAAATCCTCGACCTGCGCACGCTGGTGCCGCTGGATATCGGCGCAATCGAGCGGTCGGTGCGCAAGACCGGGCGCTGCATGATCGTGCATGAGGCGACCCGGACGAGCGGTTTCGGCGCGGAACTCTCCGCGCTGGTGCAGGAGCGGTGCTTCTACCATCTCGAAGCGCCGATCGAGCGCGTGACCGGATTCGACACGCCTTATCCGCACAGTCTGGAATGGGCCTATTTCCCTGGCCCGGTGCGCATTCGCGAGGCCATCAACAAGATTTTGAAGGATTGAGGGGCTGTCATGGCGCTTTATACGTTCAGGTTGCCGGACATCGGCGAAGGCATCGCAGAGGCGGAGATTGTCGGCTGGCATGTGAAGGTCGGCGACCGGATCGAGGAAGACCAGCCGATCGCCGACATGATGACCGACAAGGCGACGGTGGAAATGGAATCGCCGGTTGCCGGTACGGTGGTCCGGCTGGCCGGCGAGCCGGGGCAGCAGATCGCCATCGGATCGATGCTGGTGGAGATCGAGACGGAAGGAGAGGGCGACGCGCCTGTTCCTCGTGCCGAGGTGGCTCCGGCCCCAGCCGCCATGACGTCCCTTGCGAAACCGGCGGGGAAGGGTAACGGGCAGAGCGAGCCTGCTCCGATCGTCGCAGAAGGAAAGCCTGCCGCACCGGTTCCCTCGGCCACTCCTTCGGTCGCCCCCTCGCGGGACGAACGGGTGACGGCGAAGGCCGATGTGCTGGCTTCCCCCGCCGTTCGCGCGCGCGCCAGGGAACTCGGCGTCGATCTGTCGCAGGTGAAGCCGAGCGGCGATCATATCCGCCATTCCGATCTCGACGCTTTCCTCCTTTACGGATCGGGGCAGGGCTATCGCCCGGCCGGGCGCGGGGCAAGGCGGGCGGATGAGGAGGTGAAGGTCATCGGCCTGCGCCGCCGCATCGCGGAGAACATGGCCGCTTCGAAACGCGCCATCCCGCATTTCTCCTATGTGGAGGAGATCGACGTCACGGCGCTGGAGGCAACCCGCGAGCAGCTGAATGCCCATCGCGGCGACAAGCCGAAGCTCACCCTGCTGCCGCTCCTGATCGTCGCGATCTGCCGCGCGCTGCCCGAATTTCCGATGCTGAATGCCCGCTATGACGATGAAGTGGGGGTGGTGACGCGCTACGGCGCCGTGCACATGGGAATCGCGACCCAGACCGACGCCGGGCTGATGGTGCCGGTGATCCGCGATGCGCAGGACCGCAATGTCTGGCAGCTCGCGGCGGAGATCAAGCGGCTGGCTGACACGGCGCGCGCCGGCAAGGCGAAGCCGGAGGAACTGTCCGGCTCGACCCTGACGCTGACCTCGCTGGGGCCGCTAGGCGGAGTGGCCACCACGCCGGTCATCAACCGGCCGGAAGTGGCGATCATCGGTCCAAACCGCATCATCGAGCGGCCGGTCTTCCGCGGCAGGGAAGTGGTCCCCGCCAAGCTCATGAATCTGTCGATCAGTTGCGACCATCGGGTGGTCGACGGCTGGGATGCGGCGAGCTTTGTCCAGGCAGTGCGGAAATTGCTGGAGACGCCGGTCCTGCTGTTTGCGGATTGATATGTCGGGAGGGGCGGTTCCAAGCCGTTTCTCCTCCCGTTCAGAAAAAGGCGACCGCGCCGGATCTGCCGATCCTGTCCCGGTCGCCATATCGCTCAGCGAACGGTAGCGCGATAGCTCAGCCGGCCGCTCTCCCCCGGTGAGATTTCGTCCGGCACGGTCCACCGGACATGGGTGATGTCGGCGGGCACGGCCCGGCGGTTGCCGCCAAGGGGCGTCGGCAGCCAAAGGTCGGCAATGCGGCCCCAATGGGCGCCGCCATCCACAGACACCTGCATGGCCGGATCGCTGAGGTCGAGCTGCGTCCCGCGAGGCACGGCGTTGGTGACGGCCAGGCCGCGCACCGGACGGCTGCCCTCATTGCGCCAGTTGACGACGAAGATAAGCTGGTCGCCCGATCCCGCCCGATCGGCGCTTTCCAGCACCCGGCGGGCGCGACCGTTGATGTCGGTGCTGACCCGTTCCACGAACATCTGCCGGTCCAGCCGGACGTCCTGCCGCGCTGACGCCGCCTCCGGCACTGCCACGCAGGCCAGGGCGATGAACAAAGCCCCCGATTTCATCACAGTCCCCCATGCTGTTGCGTGGCCGAATGTGGCAGCAGGTGCCGAAGATTTGGTTAAAACCTTGTTTCCCTTGCTATCCGTCCGTTTCGCTGATGTAAATCGCCCGGTCGGGGGAGCGCTGCGCTGAATCAGGCGCAGGTCGCGTGCTCCAGATTTCATTGCCGCCTCTTTTCAAGCCGAAAACCGGTTCCCGCTTTCCCGCACGATGCTCGAAATTGACGGATCGGAACTGCCGGTGCAGAAACGGGGCGGCGGGCAAGGACATTTTCAGGCGTGACACCCCAGGAGCAGCAGGAGATCAACCGGCGGCGGGACCGATTGCTGGCGTCGATAGCGTTGACGACCGGCATCGGGCTGATCCTCGCGCTGCCCTTTGCCCTGCGGGAAGGGGCGGAATTTTTTCTGCCGCTGACGGCCGCATTGGTGATCGCCATTGCGCTGGTGCCGTTCCTAGAGTGGATGGAGCGGCGAGGCGTGCCATCCACGCTGGCGGCGCTGACGGCATTGATCGCCTTCCTGGTGGTGGCGAATACGGCCCTGGTGCTGATCGTCGTGCCGGCGGCCGACTGGTTCCGGTTGCTGCCAGAGCGTCTGCCCCAGATTCAGAACAATCTCGCGCCCCTGATCGATTTCTATTCGCAGCTCCAGCGCTTCGTGGACGAGACGGTGCAGATGCTGGCGACCGGCCCGGTGGCAGCGGCGCAGACGGCCGCGGTGGACGCGCCCCGATCGCTGCTTCAGTTCGCGGCCACCTCCGCCCCGGCGGCCATCATCCAGATGGTGTTCGCGCTGCTCATCATCTATTTCTTCCTTGCGGGCTGGACGCGGCTGCGGCGTCGGACGATCAACAGCCGGGGCAGTTTCGACGGCGCCATGGCGGTCGCGCGGGTGATCCAGAATGTGGTCGACGCGACATCCGCCTATGTCCTCACCATCGCGACGATCAACCTGTGCCTCGGCCTGGCGGTCGCGCTGGCGCTATGGCTGATCGGCATGCCTTCGCCGCTGATGTGGGGCGGCATCGTCGCGCTGCTGAACTTCGTCCCTTATTTCGGGCCGATGCTGGCGGCGGCGCTGCTGGCGCTCGGCGGGCTCATGGTGTTCGACGATGTGTGGAAGGCGCTGCTGCCGGCGGCCTTGCAGGTCGGATTCCATCTGGTGGAGGCCAATGTCATAACGCCAACGATATTGGGCCGGCGGCTGACCATGAATCCCCTGCTGATTCTGGTGTCGCTGACCTTTTGGGGATGGGTGTGGGGAACGCCGGGCGCCTTGCTGGGCGTGCCGTTGCTGATCATCATCCAGACCGTCGTGTCGGCCGCCGGAACCCCGGATATCGCCGGTTTCCTGTTCGAGCGCGGGACGCTGACGGTCGACCCGCGCAAAGAAAATGACGAAAGCCGCGAAACTGATGTTGCAGGCAGTTGACAGGGGGAACGGGGCCGCATAGATGCCCGCCCACACCGAACGCGGGTGTAGCTCAGTTGGTTAGAGCGCCGGCCTGTCACGCCGGAGGTCGCGGGTTCGAGCCCCGTCACTCGCGCCACTCTCTTCAGGAGGGTCGGAAGGTTTTCCAGATCAGCATCGTCTGGTGGCCCGCATGGGTCACGCCAAGATGCCGCCCTGCGCGGGTGTAGCTCAGTTGGTTAGAGCGCCGGCCTGTCACGCCGGAGGTCGCGGGTTCGAGCCCCGTCACTCGCGCCATTCTTCAAGATCAAAATGATATGCTGTTGGACGAGGCCTTCGCCTTTCGTTCATCAACAATGGCTGATTTCCGACGTTTTTCGTCGAAGTTCACAGTGTATGCGCGCGCGTGCCTGGGCGCGCGTATGCGTTGCGTATCGGACATTTCAAAGAGGCTGGGAGGATAGGCCGGTCGGGGTGAAATAGGACAGGCTGAATTTCGGGCTGTTGGAAAAATAGGAAGTTTTTCGAGGATGTTGTGGCCGATGGGTCACGCATCATTCCCGGCGGCCGTCAGGGACGGTGGGGATGACAGACGGTCTGGAAGCGACCAACTGCGATCGTTCAATCCAGCCTAAGCGTCCGCCGAAAGTTGCCGTTGGCTTGATTGAAAATTCAGCTTACCTGTCACTGCATGCGGCGATTTCTAAAGGCGCTCACGTCGAGATATTTCTTCATCACCATCTTTGCCCCTATATTGTGGGTGGTGATTGCATTGCAGATAGGCGACGCCTTAGAGCTTATCACTCCTGACTATCGGCAGATCATTTTTTGGCTGTCGGTTGCCTATGGCATCTCGGTCCTGCTTGCCCTGCGTTACGACGACCCGGATAATCCCTAATGGCGGCACCAGCGCAATCCCGACCATTTGCAGTCGTCCCACAAACCCATATGATTGCCCGATGACGGTCATTCGCACCTACCTGCTAGAGACACTTCAGCGCGTCGCCGATGGTGGCGACATTGAGCAAGATGAACTCGACGCCGCCGTGCCGAATCCGCTGGCCCTCGACCCGCTGGAAAAGGATGCTTGGGAGCAATTGAGCCACTGGGCAGACGACGCAGACATTCGGCAAAAAGACCCGAATTATGCGACGTTCAAGCGTGACTGGATGCGAGATCGCATAGCGGCATTAAAAGCGGACGACAGCTAACTGCTGTCAGCGTGTCGGAACCCGCCGTTCTGCTTTCCACCCAAAATTGCCTAAAAACCGCGCCAGCGTCCGGTCTCCATCCAGGCTAGCAGGCGCTTGAGCGGCAATATCCATATCCAGACCAGCCCAAGAAAGACGTAAACCGGCACCTGCACCACCATCGGCAGCCGCCCGATCGGGCCTGACAGGCTGCCCACCAGCACGGCCCAGAGCGCGATCAGGCCCAGGATCATGAACATGCCCGCCGGCTTGCGCCAGCTTGGCTTGTAGGCGGGCCGTGGGTCCGGGTTCATTCCTCATATCCTTCGATCAGTTCGACTTCGGTCAGGATCAGGTGGAGCGGCAAGTCCCATGGATCGGCGGGGAGGGCGTCATGTTCCTGCACCGACCAGCCCAGCCCCACCCTCAAGGCATCGGGATAGCGGGCGAACACCCGGTCATAATAGCCGCCGCCCTGGCCCAGCCGGTTCATCGCCCGGTCAAATCCCACCAGGGGCGCGATGATGACGTCGGGCGTCGCCGGATCGCCCACGGGTTCGGGATGGCTGGTGCCGAACAGGCCCGGGAAAAGCTGATCCTCCGGGTTCCAGTGCACGAAATCCATGCTGCCCAGCCGATCCAGCACGCGCGGCAGTGCCAGCGTCTTGCCCATGGCCTGCAAGGGCGCGGCCAGCCTCTGCGCGGGCGCCTCATCGTCCAGTCCCATATAGAGAGCCACGGTCCTGGCCTGCGCCAGCCGCTGTGCCAGGGGCGAAGGAACCACCTTGAAGGCCAGCCGGTGCGCCAGCGGATCGAGCGAAGCCACAAAGGCGCGCCGCCTCTGCCGGGCGATGGCACGCAGGGTCGCCTTGTCGGTATCGTCGCTCATCGGTGGCCTTGAACCGGGGGAGGAAGGGTGACGGGACCGCCTCGGCCGTGTGCTGGAAAATCCTCTGACGCCTCAACGTCAGGTGGGAACCATGTAGATCGGGCCAGAGCCCGCCCAGGGACAGCCCCCGTGGATGTGATTATCGCCTCAGGGATGTTCGCTAAAGCTCGATACCGCGCAGTACCCGTCGCTTCCCTATTTAGGCTCGGGACGCGGCGGCGACAAGCCTCTCGCGCAGCTTTTCTATGCGCGTGGTGAGGGATTCGACTGCACGGACGGCGGGCTCGTCCTCCGGCTCCAGCGCCAGGGTCTGTTGCCGCCCTATCGCTTCGCGCTTCAACTCGTTGAGTTCATCGGCCAGGAACAGTGCGGCGAACAGCAGCGTGCGCACTTCGGTCAGGCCCGGCGTGTTCTGCTGCGCCAGCCGCGCCTTGCGCTCGATCAGATTGGCGAGATGCGCCAGGTGCGCTTCCTCCCCGTCACGGCAGCGCAGGTCATAGACGCGCCCGGCGATGTGCAACGTGGTTTCAGCCACTTGCCTGCTCCTTCACATCCTGTCCCTTCAACTCGGTGATGAGGCCATCCAGCGACCGCAGCGCCGCGCGGGCGGCCGCAGCGTCGATGCCGGAGGCGGGGTCGGGTGCGGCCAAAACAAGGCCCTCCACATCCTGTTCGAGCCGGTCGATCGCGCCTTCCAGGGCCCGGATCGCCTGCATCATTCGGTCACTTGCCATGCCCTACGCATAGACAAAGTTTTCACCGCGCAAAAGCCGTCATTCGGCGGCTTGGCGCAGCCTGGGGGCCACCCGTGGTTGACGCCTTGTCCCGGAGGCGACAAAGGGGGCGCAATTTCGATTCGCTGGCCTTAACAGGGGGCCATAGACAAGCCAGGAAAGACGCCGCTTCCATGACTGTTTCCGACAAGTCCCTCGCCAACGCCATCCGGGCGCTTTCCATGGACGCGGTGCAGGCCGCGAACAGCGGCCATCCGGGCATGCCGATGGGCATGGCCGATGTCGCCACCGTGCTGTTCAAGGATTATCTGAAGTTCGATCCCAAGGCGCCCAAATGGGCCGACCGCGACCGTTTCGTGCTGTCGGCGGGCCATGGATCGATGCTGATCTACTCGCTGCTGCACCTGACCGGCTATGCGCGTCCGACCATCGAGGATATCGCGAATTTCCGTCAATTGGGCAGCCCCTGCGCCGGCCATCCGGAGAATTTCGAGCTGGCTGGGGTGGAAGCGACCACCGGGCCGCTGGGTTCCGGCCTCGCCACCGCGGTCGGCATGGCGATCGCCGAACGGCATCTCAATGCCCAGTTCGGCGACGATCTGGTCGACCACCGCACCTGGGTGCTGGCCGGCGACGGCTGCCTGATGGAGGGCATCAACCATGAGGCCATCGGTCTTGCGGGGCACCTGAACCTCGGCCGGCTGATCGTGCTGTGGGATGACAACAAGATCACCATCGACGGGGCGGTCGATCTGTCGAGCAGCGAGGATGTCCGCGCCCGCTATGCCGCGACCGGCTGGCATGTCGTGTCCTGCGACGGTCATGACGTGGCCGATGTGCGCCGCGCCATCGACGAAGCGCTGGCCGATCCGCGTCCCTCGCTGATCGCCTGCGCCACCAAGATCGGCTATGGCGCTCCCAACAAGGCGGGCACTTCGGGCGTCCACGGCTCTGCCCTGGGTGAAGCCGAAGTGGCTGCCGCCCGCGAGTTCCTCGGCTGGTCGGCCGAACCTTTCGTGATCCCCGAAGACATTGCCGCCGCCTGGAACGCCATCGGCGCCAGGGGCGGCGACGCCCATGCGGCCTGGGCCGATCGCCTTGGCTCCAGCGCGCAGAAGGCCGAGTTCGAGCGCCGCATGGCGGGCGAACTGCCCGCAGGCTTCTCGCTCGACGCCTATATCGACACGTTGATCGCCAATCCGCAGAAGGTGGCCACTCGCAAGGCAAGCGAACTGACGCTGGGCGCGATCAACGACCTTCTGCCTGAAACGCTGGGCGGCTCGGCGGACCTCACCGGCTCCAACAATACCAAGACCAAATCGACCGGGCCGCTGACCAGGGACGATTATGCCGGCCGTTACGTCTATTACGGCATTCGCGAGTTCGGCATGGCCTGCGCGATGAACGGCATGGCGCTGCATGGCGGCGTCATTCCTTATGGCGGCACCTTCCTGGTCTTTTCCGACTATATGCGCGGAGGCATTCGCCTCGCGGCGCTTCAGCAGATCCGCGCCATCCATGTGCTGACCCATGACTCCATCGGCCTGGGTGAGGACGGTCCCACCCACCAGCCGATCGAGCATGTCATGTCGCTGCGCATGATCCCGAACCTGGACGTCTATCGCCCGGCGGACATCGTCGAGACGGCAGAGTGCTGGGAACTGGCGCTGAAGGATGCAGACGGCCCGTCGGTTCTGGCGCTGACCCGCCAGAACCTGCCGCAGCTTCGCACCGAAAAGGCGGGCGAAAATCTCTCCGCCAGGGGCGCCTATCGCCTGAAGGCGGCGACGGCCGAGCGCAAGGTCGTGCTGGTCGCCACAGGGTCGGAGGTCGAGATCGCCGTCGCCACCGCCGCGCTGCTGGAAGAGCAGGGCATCGGCGCCGATATCGTCTCCATGCCGAGCTGGGCGCATTTCGATGCGCAGCCGCAGGCGTATAAGGATGATCTCCTTCCGCACCATGTCCTTCGCGCCTCAATTGAGGCAGGGACCACTTTCGGATGGGAGCGTTATGTCGGCATCGCCGGCCTGCGTTTCGGCATTGATACGTTCGGCGCTTCGGCTCCGGCGGAGGTACTCTACGATCATTTCGGCCTGACCGCCGCCAAGATCGCGCCGCAGATCGTGGCCGCGCTCGACTGAAATTCAAACCAACCGGGAGACAAGTGCAGTGGCAACGAAGGTAGCAATCAACGGTTTCGGCCGCATCGGCCGTCTGGTGGCCCGGGCGATCCTTTCGCGCACCGACCATGATCTGGAACTGGTGAGCATCAACGACCTGGGCGACGCCAAGTCGAACGCCCTGCTGTTCAAGCGCGACTCCGTGCACGGCAACTGGGCCGGCGAGGTGAGCGTCGACGGCGATGCCCTGATCATCAACGGCAAGCGTATCGCCGTGACCGCCGAACGCGACCCGGCCAAGCTGCCCCATGCCGCGCAGGGCGTGGACATCGCGCTGGAATGCACCGGCATTTTCGCGGACAAGGAAAAGGCCAGCGCGCATCTGACCGCGGGCGCCAAGCGCGTCGTCATCTCCGCACCCGCCACGGGTGTCGACAAGACCGTGGTCTTCGGCGTCAATCACGAGACGCTGAGCGCCGCCGACGTCGTCATCTCGAACGCGAGCTGCACCACCAACTGCCTCGCGCCGCTGGCGAAGGTCCTGCATGATGCCATCGGCATCGAAAAGGGCTTCATGACCACGATCCACAGCTACACCAACGACCAGAACACGCTGGACCAGCTTCACAAGGACATGCGCCGCGCCCGTGCTGCTGCCCTGTCGATGATCCCGACCACCACCGGCGCCGCGCGCGCCGTGGGAGAGGTGATGCCGGAACTGAAGGGCAAGCTGGATGGTTCGTCGGTGCGCGTGCCGACCCCGAACGTCTCGGTCGTGGACCTGAAGTTCATCGCCAGGCGCGCCACCACCGTCCAGGAAGTCAACGAACTGCTGAAGGCCGCCTCGGAAGCCGGCCCGCTGAAGGGCATTCTGGGCTATTCGGAAGAGCCGCTGGTGTCGATCGACTATAATGGCGACCCGCGCAGCTCCACCGTCGACAGCCTGGAAACGGCGGTGATCGACGGCACGCTGGTCCGCGTGCTCAGCTGGTACGACAATGAATGGGGCTTCTCGAACCGCATGATCGACACCACCGGCGTCGTGGCGAAGTTCCTCTAAAACGACACGAACCCCGCCGGACCGCTCCGGCGGGGTTTTTCAACATCATCCTTATTTCGCAGCAGGGAGCGATCATGGCAAAGCCGTTCAAGACACTCGACGACATGGGAGACATCACGGGCAAGGTGGTGCTGGTGCGCGAGGATCTGAACGTGCCGATGCAGGATGGTTCCGTCTCCGACGACACCCGCCTGCGCGCGGCGATGCCCACTGTGCTGGAGCTGGCGGATCGCGGTGCCAAGGTGCTGATCCTCGCGCATTTCGGTCGCCCCAAGGGCCAGAAGAACCCCGAATTTTCGCTTTCCAAGATCACTCGCCCGCTCAGCGCCGTGCTGGGCCGCGAGGTGCAGTTCATTCCCGACTGCCAGGGGGAGGCTGCGGTTGACGGCATCGCTGTGATGCGTCCCGGCGACATCGCCATTCTGGAAAACACCCGCTTCCATCCCGGCGAGGAAAAGAATGATCCGGCGCTGGTGGATGCGATGGCCGCGATTGGCGACTTGTACGTCAACGACGCCTTCTCCGCTGCGCACCGCGCGCATGCCTCGACCGAGGGGCTGGCGCACAAGCTGCCTGCCTTCGCCGGCCGTTCGATGGAAAAGGAACTGGACGCGCTGCAGGCCGCGCTGGGCGAGCCGGTGAAGCCGGTCGCCGCGGTCGTCGGTGGCGCGAAGGTTTCGACGAAGCTCGACGTGCTCAACAACCTGGTCGCCAGGGTCGATCATCTCATCATCGGCGGCGGCATGGCCAACACCTTCCTGTTCGCGCGCGGCGTGGATGTCGGCAAGTCGCTGTGCGAGAAGGACCTGGCGCAGACCGCGGACGCGATATTCGACAAGGCGGAAGCGGCGGGTTGCACCATCCATCTGCCCTATGATGTCGTCGTGGCGAAGGAATTCGCCGCCAATCCGCCGTCCTTGCGCACGTGCAACGTGCATGAAGTGGCGGAGGACGAGATGATCCTCGACGTCGGCCCCGCCGCTGTCGAGGCGCTGGGCGACGCGATCAAGAATTGCCGGACGCTCGTGTGGAACGGTCCGCTCGGCGCGTTCGAGATCGCGCCCTTCGACAAGGCGACCGTGGCACTGGCGAAGACGGCCGCCGCGCTCACCAAGGAAGGCGGCCTGACCTCCGTCGCGGGCGGTGGCGACACCGTCGCGGCGCTCAATCATGCCGGCGTGGCTGGCGATTTCAGCTTCGTCTCGACCGCCGGCGGCGCTTTCCTGGAATGGATGGAAGGCAAGGAGTTGCCGGGCGTGAAGGCGCTGATGGCCTGAACCGGATTGCGGGACCGGCCTGTGGAGAGTGGCCGGTCCGGCTCGACCGTGGACGCCGTGCAAGGGCGTCCTTTCCCCTAGACGCGCTGCCGGGAGGGCGGCGCATCCAACGAAGAGGTATGTGCAGATGCAGTTCGAGGACATGAAGGCGAAGATCGAGGGCGGCAACGGCTTCATCGCGGCGCTCGACCAGAGCGGCGGATCGACGCCCAAGGCGCTGAAGGGCTATGGCATCGAGGAAGATGCATGGGGCAGCGAAGAGGAGATGTTCGCACTGATCCACGACATGCGCAGCCGCATCATCACCGCGCCGGTCTTTTCGGGTGAAAAGGTGCTGGGCGCGATCCTGTTCGAGCGCACCATGGACGGCGAAGCGGGCGGCAAATCCGTGCCGCAGGCGCTGATCGAGCGCGGCGTGGTGCCCTTCATCAAGATCGACAAGGGCCTGGAGGACGAAGCGAACGGCGTGCAGTTGATGAAGCCCAATCCGGGGCTCGACACGCTGCTGCACCGCGCCAAGGCGCTGGGCGTGTTCGGCACCAAGGAGCGTTCGGTGATCAACCTCGCCAATCGGGAGGGCATCGCCGCCGTGGTGAAGCAGCAGTTCGAGGTCGGACGCCAGGTTCTGGCCGCGGGCCTGGTCCCGATCATCGAGCCGGAAGTGAATATCAAGAGCCCCGAACGTGCCGAGGCGGACCAGATCCTGCTGGAAGAGATCCTCAAGAATCTCGACGCGCTGCCGGGCGACGACAAGGTGATGCTGAAGCTGTCGCTGCCGACCAAGGCCGGCCTGTTCGATCCGCTGGTCGATCATCCCCGCGTGCTGCGCGTCGTGGCGCTTTCGGGCGGTTTTTCGCGTTCGGAAGCCTGCAAAGAGCTGGCCAGGAATCGCGGCATCATCGCCAGCTTCAGCCGTGCGCTGCTGAATGACCTGCGTCACCAGATGAGCGACGCCGAGTTCAACGCCTCGCTGGGCGAAGCGATCGACGAGATCCACGGCGCTTCGACCCAGAAGGCGGCCTGATCCATGATGACGGCCGCGAGCGCGGGTTAAGCGTTCGTGGCCGTCATACGGCCAAGGCGCAACGTGCTCCTGCGAAGGCAGGAGCCCAGTTTCGACGCCAGTTAATGGCCGCAGCGGCTGAACAGGGCCCTCGCGAGCCGCCTGTTTCGTTCGAGTGCCTTCGCAGGAGCACGGTTCGGCTCCGGCAGGGCAAAGACTAACTGCCCTCCGTCAACTCCTTCAAGATGCGGGCATCGATAATCGCCTGCGCGTCATGATCGCCGCCATTTTTTCCGGGTAGAAGTGGCCGCGCCAATCTCGGTAATTCCATCCCGAACATCCCATCCTGATCATGCGGGAGGAACGCAGGCGAGGGCGGATCGGCTCCACCCTTTTCCAACGCCATCAAAAGCGGCTAAGGCGAAGCCCATGACCGACTTTACCGATGAAGAGCTGGCGCTCGATCCCGATTTTGCGGCCCGGTTCGACAGCAACGACCGGCGGCCGCCCTGTCAGCTCTATCTGATTTCCCCGCCGGCAATCGACACGGGCTTTGTCGGCAACCTTGCCGCTGCCTTTGACGGCGGCGGGGTTGCGGCCTTCCAGTTGCGGTTGAAGGGACTCGACGAAGATGCCGTCGCCCGCGCCGCAGAGCCGCTGCAAAGGCTCTGCGCGGATCGGGACGTGGCCTTCATCATCAATGACAGCATGACGCTGGCAAAGCGCCTGGGCGCCGATGGCGTCCATCTGGGGCAGGGCGACGGCGATGCGCGTGAGGCGCGCAAGCTGCTCGGTCCTTCGGTGCAGATCGGCATCACCTGCCATGACAGCCGCCATCTGGCGATGGAGGCGGGGGAGGCGGGCGCAGACTATGTCGCTTTCGGTGCCTTCTTTCCCACGACCACCAAGGAAACGCTCCACCGGCCTGACCCGTCTATCCTGGGCTGGTGGACCGCATTGTTCGAACTGCCCTGCGTGGCGATCGGCGGGATCACGCCGGACAATGCCGCGCCGCTGGTGAAGGCCGGCGCGGATTTCCTGGCGGTGAGTTCGGCGGTATGGGCCCATCCGCAGGGGCCGCAGGCGGGCGTGGCGGCGTTCGGGCCGGTGCTGGCGCAGCCATAGTTTCTCCCGCTCCTGCCCTGGCAGGCGCATGTCAGGAAGGCGGCCAGGAAAGCAGGCAGGCAGCTTTCCCGCATTTCACGCGTTTTCTCTCCCGCAATAGGGCCACAACAGGGCCAAAATAGGGAGAGTATCGCCTTGAAAACCTGTCCGCTGATCCTGACGCTGCTCTGTGCGGCCTGCAATATGACGGTGACGGACGCGAACGAGACCGCGCCGGCCAAGCAGACGAAGGAGACCGCCTCGCGCCCGTCCGCGCCAGCCGGCGATCCCTACGCCTTCGTCATCCTGCCAGAGCCGGTCGGTGCGCCAGCGCGTGCGGATCGGGTGTTGCAGGCGCAGGTGGCGCTGGACAGGGCCGGCTTCTCGCCGGGCGTGCTGGATGGAAAGGAGGGCATGTCCTTCTCCACCGCGCTCAAGGGTTTTCAGGAGGCCAGGGGCCTGCCGCCCACGGGGCAATATGATGACGCGACGGCAAAGGCCCTTCTGGGTGACAGGCCGCCTCCTGCCACCTGGCTGGTGAAGATACCCGCCGCGTTTGCCCGCGGCCCGTTCTACGCCATCCCCAGGGATCTCAACGATCAGGCGAAGCTGCCCGCGCTCGGCTATCGCAATCTGCTGGAAAAGCTGGCGGAGCGTTTCCACACCCGGCCGGAGGCGCTGGTCGCGCTCAACCCGCCGAACAGCAGGATCGGGCCAGGCGCCACGGTCCGCGTGCCCGCCATCGCCAACCAGCCCGTCGCCCGGATCGAGGGGGACGAGCGGGGATGGGGCGCGACGCTTGCGAGCCTTGCCGTCGCCCGGGACCAGCCGCAGGCCGACCATATAGTCGTCGACAAGTCGGACGGGGTGCTGAGGGCCTATGACGCCGACAATCGACTCATTGCCCAATTCCCCGCCACCATGGGGTCGCAGCACGATCCCCTGCCAATCGGAACATGGGAAATCAAGGGATTGAGCCGCAATCCTGACTTCCATTATAATCCCAACCTGTTCTGGGATGCGGCCTCGACCGATCAGAAGGCGGTGTTGAAGCCTGGTCCCAACGGCCCTGTGGGCGTGGTGTGGATCGACCTTTCCAAACCGCATTACGGCATCCACGGCACGCCCGAGCCGCAGTTGATCGGGCGGACAGAAAGCCATGGCTGCATCCGGCTCACCAATTGGGATGCCGCCCGGCTGGCGCAGATGGTGAAGTCCGGCGTCAAGGCGGTATTCCAGCCATGAGGGCGCGCGGTTGGGCCGGTATCGGCCTGGCCGTGCTGGTCGGCGCTGCCGTGCTGCGCAGTTGCGTGCGGATCGTCCCGGCGGGAGCGCCCGAGCCGTCCCGTCCCGCGACGGTGCGGGCAGGGGGATTGCTGATCCCGGTCGAAGGCGTGCCGCCCTCCGCGCTCAACGACAGCTTCACCCAGGCGCGGGCAAGCGGCGCGCGCCCGCATGATGCGATCGACATCATGGCGGCGCGGGGCAGGGCGGTGCTGGCGGCGGCGGACGGACGGATCGAAAAGCTGTTCTGGAGCGGGGAGGGCGGGCGCACGATCTATGAACGGTCGGCGGACGGTCGGCGCATCTATTATTATGCGCATCTGGACAGCTATGCGCCGGATCTCGCGGAAGGGCAGGCGGTAAGGCGCGGACAGCGCATCGCAAGCGTCGGCAGCACGGGCAATGCAGATCCGGCGGCGCCGCATCTGCACTTCGCGGTGCATGAAATGCGTCCGGGAGAACCCTGGCATGGCGGGCGGGCGATCAATCCCTATCCGTTGCTGGCGGCAAGGCGATAGGCGCCGCCTCTTGCCCTTTCGCCCTCATCCATGTAAGGGCGCGGCCAGCCTCCAGAGGCCGGCTCTTTTCACCTTCAGACATATAGGCAGGCTCTTCCCATGAAGATCAGCGGCGTCGAGATTCGTCCCGGCAACAACATCGAATATGACGGCAGCCTCTGGCGCGCCGTGAAGATCCAGCATACCCAGCCCGGCAAGGGCGGCGCCTATATGCAGGTGGAACTGAAGAACCTGATCGACGGGCGCAAGAACAATGTCCGCTTCCGTTCCGCCGAGACGGTGGAGCGCATCCGCCTCGACACCAAGGATTTCCAGTATCTCTATGCGGAAGGCGACATGCTCGTCTTCATGGACACGGAAACCTATGAGCAGATCAACCTGCCCCAGGATCTGGTGGGCGACGCATCGGCCTTCCTGCAGGACGGCATGATGGTCATGCTGGAAATGTATGAGGAACGCCCGATCTCCGTGCAGCTTCCCGAAACGGTCGAGGCGACCGTCGTGGAGGCCGATGCCGTGGTGAAGGGGCAGACCGCTTCGGCGAGCTACAAGCCCGCCATCCTCGACAATGGCGTGCGCGTCATGGTGCCGCCGCACATCGTCACCGGCACGCGCATCGTCGTCGACGTGTATGAGCGCGAATATGTGAAGCGCGCGGATTGATATCCGATTCCCCCTCCCGCTGGCGGGAGGGGTCAAGGGGTGGGTGGCGAGCATAAGCGAGCTTCCTGCCCTTTCCGTTTTCAAAAAGGCCGCTGACCCGGCCGCCCACCCCCGGCCCCTCCCTCTGCGGGAGGGGGGAGACAAAAAAATGGTATCGCACTCGGGCCTCTTGACCGTCATGGAACGCGCCGCGCGCAAGGCAGGCTCCAGGCTGCGCCGCGACTTTGGCGAGGTCGAACATCTGCAGGTGTCGCGCAAGGGACCGGCGGACTTCGTGTCCAAGGCCGACCAGCAGGCGGAAAAGACGCTGGTCGAGGAATTGCAGAAGGCCCGGCCCGACTGGGGCTTCCTGCTGGAGGAAGGTGGCGAGATCGCCGGCGACCCCAACAAGCCGCGCTGGATCATCGATCCGCTCGACGGCACCAGCAATTTCCTCCACGGCATCCCGCACTTCGCGATCTCCATCGCAGTCGAGGAGCCGCTGTATGGCGGCAAGCGGGAGGTGACGACCGGCCTCGTCTATCAGCCGGTGACCGACGAAAGCTATTGGGCGGAAAAGAGCAGGGGCGCCTGGCGCCACGACCAGCGGCTGCGCGTTTCGGCGCGGCGTGATCTGGGTGATTGCCTGATCGCCACGGGCATCCCCTTCCTGGGACATGGCGATTTCGCGCAATGGACGCGCATCTTCGGGGCGGTCGCTCCTTCGGTGGCCGGCATCCGCCGGTTCGGCGCGGCATCGCTGGACCTCGCCCATGTCGCCTCCGGTCGCTATGACGGCTTCTGGGAGAGCGGCCTTCAGCCTTGGGACGTCGCGGCGGGCCTGCTGATGGTGCGGGAGGCGGGCGGCTTCGTGTCCGACTTCCGCGGCGGTGACCAGCCGATCGAGCGCAAGGAAGTGATCGCCGGCAACGATGCCATCCACAGCAAATTGCATAAGTTGGTGGCTGGAGCGCTGCGCTGAGGCAGGGCCTTTGATAGCGTGAAGACATAGCAGCAATTGTTGCGAATCATTCTCATGCCTCCGGGCCTTGCTTCGCATATGCAGCGGGCCTAAAGCGCGGCCGTAAATCATTTTCGCCCAGGGGATTCCGTTGGTCGATCTAGCCCAATATCTGCCGATCCTGATCTTTCTCGGGATCGCCTTGCTGCTTTCTAGCGCGTTCGTGTTCCTGCCGATGCTGGTGGGGCGCCTTACCGGCGCGCATCAGCCCGACCCGGCCAAGCTCAGCGAATATGAATGCGGTTTCCCGGCGTTCGAGGAACCGCGCAGCCAGTTCGACGTGCGATTCTATCTCGTCGCGATCCTGTTCATCATCTTCGATCTGGAGGCGGCGTTTCTCTACCCCTGGGCGGTCAGCCTGCAGCAGATCGGCTGGGCCGGCTGGGCGACGATGATGATCTTCATAGCGGAGCTGGTGCTCGGCCTCGTCTATGCGTGGAAGAAGGGAGCACTCGATTGGGAGTAGAACTTGAGCGGCCCGCGCCTGGCACCCTGCTGCCCGCCGGAACCCAGCCCGACCAGGATTTCTTCAACGCGTTGAACAGCGAGGTGAGCGACAAGGGCTTCCTGGTCACCTCGACAGAGGAACTGTTCCAATGGGCTCGCACCGGCTCGCTCTGGTGGATGACCTTTGGCCTCGCCTGTTGCGCGGTGGAGATGATCCACGTCAACATGCCGCGTTACGACATGGAGCGCTTCGGCGCCGCGCCGCGGGCTTCCCCGCGCCAGTCCGACGTGATGATCGTGGCAGGCACCCTGTGCAACAAGATGGCTCCGGCGTTGCGCAAGGTTTACGACCAGATGTCCAATCCGAAATATGTGATTTCGATGGGCAGCTGCGCGAACGGGGGCGGCTATTATCACTACAGCTATTCGGTGGTGCGCGGCTGCGACCGCATCGTGCCGGTCGACATCTATGTGCCGGGTTGCCCGCCGACCGCGGAAGCCCTGCTCTATGGCGTAATGCAGCTGCAGCGGAAAATCCGCCGCATCGGGACGATTGAGCGCTGATATGGGTCATTCTGCTCCTAGAATCGCGACCATAGACGGGATCGCGCAGGAAATTGCCGGCCTGCTGGGATCGATGCTGGTCGAAACCGTCGACCATGCCGATGAGCTGAGCTTCACCGTCGTTCGGGAAAAGCTGGCGGACGCGATGGTCCTGCTGCGCGACCGCGCGCAATATCAGCAGCTGATGGAAATCGCCGGCGTCGACTATCCCGACCGCCCGGAGCGGTTCGAGGTCTGCTATCATCTGCTGAGCGTCACGCGGAACCACCGCGTTCGGGTCAAGGTACAGACCGATGAGGACATGCCTGTTCCCACCGTCACGCACATCTGGCCGGTCGCCGGCTGGCTGGAGCGGGAGGTGTTCGACATGTACGGCGTCATCTTCGAGGGCAATGCCGACCTGCGCCGCATCCTGACCGACTATGGTTTCAAGGGCCATCCGCAGCGCAAGGACTTCCCGCTGACCGGCTATGTCGAGATGTGGTATTCCGAAGAGGACAAGCGTGTCGTCTACAAGCCGGTGAAGCTGGCGCAGGATTTCCGCCAGTTCGATTTCATGAGCCCGTGGGAAGGCGCGCAATATGTGCTGCCGGGCGATGAGAAGGCGCCACAGGCGCCCGGTGCTCCAACGCCCGCCGCCGCTCCGCCGCCGCCCGCCGCTCCCAAGGGCGGCACGCCCAAGACGACCGATAAGCCAGGCGTCAGCGGGGCAGGGGAGCCGGCCGACAGCGAGGCGAACAAGAAGTCCGAGGACAAGGCCTGATGTCCGATTATCTGGAAAAGCTGGACCATGTTACCGATGCGGCGGACCCGTCGTTCGGCGATACGGAAATCCAGAACTATACGATCAACTTCGGTCCGCAGCATCCCGCTGCGCACGGCGTGCTGCGCCTGGTCATGGAGCTGGACGGGGAGATCGTCGAGCGCTGCGACCCGCATGTCGGGCTGCTGCATCGCGGCACCGAAAAGCTGATCGAATACAAGACCTATCTCCAGGCGCTGCCCTATTTCGACCGGTTGGACTATTGTTCGCCGCTGGGCATGGAGCATAGCTATGTCCTTGCCATCGAAAAGCTGCTGGACCTGGAAGTGCCGCTGCGCGCGCAATATCTGCGCGTGTTCTTCGCGGAACTGACCCGCATCTGCAATCACATGCTGAACCTGGGTTCGCACGTCATGGACGTAGGCGCGATGACGCCGAACCTGTGGCTGTTTGAAATTCGCGAGGATTGCCTCAACTTCTTCGAGCGCGCTTCGGGCGCCCGCATGCACTCGGCCTATTTCCGGCCGGGCGGCGTGCATCAGGATGTGCCGCTCAAGCTGCTGACCGACATTGCCGACTGGCTCGACACCCGCCTGCCGCGCCTGTTCGAAGACGCGATGAGCCTGGTGGTCGACAACCGCATCTTCAAGCAGCGCAACGTCGACATCGCCGTGGTTAGCAAGGAAGACGCGCTGAAATGGGGCTTCTCCGGGCCGATGATCCGTGGCTCCGGTATCCCCTGGGATATCCGCAAGGCGCAGCCCTATGACGTTTATGACCGGATGGAATTCGACGTTCCGGTCGGTACCAATTTCGACTGCTATGACCGGTTCATGGTGCGGGTCGAGGAAGTCCGCCAGTCCGCGCGGATCATGAAGCAGTGCCTCAACGAAATGCCGGAAGGGCCGATCGCCAGCTTCGACCGCAAGGTTTCGCCGCCCAAGCGTGGCGAAATGAAGCGCTCGATGGAAGCGCTGATCCATCACTTCAAGCTCTATACCGAGGGCTTCCACGTCCCGGCGGGCGAAGTCTATGTCGCCACCGAAAGCCCCAAGGGCGAGTTCGGCGTCTATCTGGTCGCGGACGGCTCCAACAAGCCCTATCGCTGCAAGATCCGTCCGACCGCCTTTAGCCACCTGCAGGCGATGGATTTCATGATGAAGGGCCACATGCTGGCCGACACAACCGCTGTCCTGGGCGCCATGGACATCGTGTTTGGAGAATGTGACCGCTAATGGCTGACGCAGTTCATATCCCGGACGAGGCCGAAACGCGCGCGCGCTGGGGCGCGTTCGCGTGGACGACCGAAAATGCCGAACAGGCGAAGAAGGTCATCGCCCGCTATCCCGCCGGCCGTCAGCAGTCGGCGGTGATGCCGCTGCTCGACCTCGCCCAGCGTCAGGTCGGCGTGGAAACGCAGACCAACGGCTGGCTGCCGGTGCCGGTGATGGAATATATCGCCGACCAGCTCGAAATGCCGTACATGCGCGTTTACGAGGTCGCGACCTTCTACACCATGTATAATCTGGCGCCGGTCGGCCGCTATCATGTGCAGGTCTGCGGCACGACGCCCTGCATGCTGCGCGGCTCCGACGACGTGTTTTCGGCCTGCAAGAACAAGGGTCTGGTCAAGGGCGGCACCACGCCGGACGGCCTGTTCACGCTGACCGAGGTCGAGTGTCTGGGCGCCTGCGCCAATGCGCCGATGGTCCAGATCAACGACGATAATTTCGAAGACCTGACCTATGACAGCATGAGCGCGATCCTCGACGATCTCGCCGCTGGCAAGCAGCCCAAGATCGGGCCGCAGATCGAGCGTCAGACGAGCGCGCCGGAAGGTGGGCCGACGACCCTCAGGGAAATGGTCAGCGAAAATCACGATTATCGCGGCCAATGGAATGTGGGAGCGGAGGCATGAGCGACGTGATTGCGCCTCTCAGCGACAAGGATCGCATCTTCACCAACGTCTATGGCTTCCAGGACTGGGGCATCGACGCGGCGATCAAGCGCGGCGATTGGGATAATACCAAGAAGCTGCTGGAAATCGGCCAGGACGAGATCATCGAGCGCATCAAGGCGTCCGGCCTGCGCGGCCGTGGCGGCGCGGGCTTCCCGACCGGCATGAAGTGGAGCTTCATGCCCAAGGAAAGCAGGGACGGTCGTCCGAGCTTCCTCGTCATCAACGCCGACGAGTCCGAGCCGGGTAGCTGCAAGGATCGGGAGATCATCCGCCACGATCCGCACAAACTGATCGAAGGCGCGCTGGTCGCCGGTTTCGCGATGCGGGCGCGCGCGGCGTACATCTATATTCGGGGCGAGTTCATCTACGAGGCGAAGGTGCTCTTCGCTGCCGTCGAGCAGGCCTATGAAAAGGGCTTCCTCGGCAAGAATGCCTGCGGTTCGGGCTATGATTTCGACGTCTTCGTCCATCGCGGCGCGGGCGCCTATATCTGCGGCGAGGAAACCGCGCAGATCGAAAGCCTGGAGGGCAAGAAGGGCCAGCCCCGGCTCAAGCCGCCTTTCCCGGCCGGCGCTGGCCTCTATGGCTGCCCGACCACGGTCAACAACGTCGAATCGATCGCGGTCGCGCCGACCATCCTGCGTCGCGGAGCCGCATGGTTCTCCAGCTTCGGGCGGGAGAACAACAAGGGCACCAAGCTCTTCCAGATCAGCGGCCATGTGAACAAGCCCTGCGTCGTCGAGGAATCGATGGGCATCAGCTTCAAGGAACTGATCGACCGGCATTGCGGCGGCATTCGCGGCGGCTGGGACAATCTGCTGGCGGTGATCCCCGGCGGCTCCTCTGTGCCGCTGGTGCCGGCCAAGGAGATCATGGACGCGCCGATGGATTTCGACGGCCTGCGGGCGCTGGGCTCCGGCCTTGGCACCGCTGCCGTCATCGTCATGGACAAGTCGACCGACATCGTCCGCGCCATTTCGCGCCTCTCCTACTTCTACAAGCATGAGAGCTGCGGCCAGTGCACGCCCTGCCGCGAAGGCACCGGCTGGATGTGGCGGGTGATGGAGCGGCTGCGCACCGGCGATGCCGACCAGAGCGAGATCGACATGCTGTTCCAGGTCACCAAGCAGGTCGAAGGCCACACCATCTGCGCGCTCGGCGACGCGGCGGCCTGGCCGATCCAGGGCCTGATCCGGCATTTCCGGCCTGAGATCGAGCGCCGGATCAATGAGAACAAGGGTAACGCCCCGGTCATGGAGGCAGCGGAGTAACCATGCCGAAGGTCAAAGTAGACGGCGTAGAACTCGAAGTTCCGGCGGGCGCGACGGTCCTCCAGGCCTGCGAGCTGGCGGGCAAGGAAATCCCGCGCTTCTGCTATCATGAGCGCCTCAGCATTGCGGGCAATTGCCGCATGTGCCTGGTCGAGGTGAAGCCTGGGCCGCCCAAGCCGCAGGCAAGCTGCGCGCTCCCCGCTGCCGAAAATCAGGAAATCTTCACCCAGACCGAGATGGTGAAGAAGGCGCGTGAGGGGGTGATGGAGTTCCTGCTCATCAATCACCCGCTCGACTGCCCGATCTGTGACCAGGGCGGCGAGTGCGACCTGCAGGACCAGTCGGTGGCCTATGGCCGTGGCGGCAGCCGCTTCGAAGAGAATAAGCGCGCCGTTACCGAGAAATATATGGGTCCGATCGTCAAGACGGTCATGACCCGCTGCATCCAGTGCACCCGCTGCGTGCGCTTTGCCGAGGAAGTCGCGGGCGTGCCGGAAATCGGCGCCATCTATCGCGGCGAGAATATGCAGATCACCACCTATCTCGAACATGCCGCCAAGAGCGAGCTGTCGGGCAATGTGGTCGATCTCTGCCCGGTCGGCGCGCTGACGTCGAAGCCCTATGCGTTCGAGGCGCGTCCCTGGGAACTGAAGAAGACCCATGCCATCGACGTTATGGACGCTGTCGGCACCAACATCCGCCTCGACAGCCGCGGCCGCCAGGTGCTGCGCGCCGTGCCGCGCATCAACGATGATGTGAACGAGGAGTGGGCGAGCGACAAGACCCGGCACAATGTCGACGGGCTGGTCCGCAAGCGTCTGGACAAGCCGTTCGTGCGCAAGGACGGCAAGCTGGTTCCGGTGACCTGGGCAGAGGCCTTTGCCGCCATCGCCGCGGTCCAGCATGGCGGCAGCGTTGCGGCGCTGGCGGGTGACCTGCTCGATTGCGAGACGATGTTCGCCGGCAAGCTGCTGGTCGAACGGCTCGGCGGCACCATGCTGGAAGGGCGTCAGACCGGCCTTGCCTATGACGTGTCCAGCCTGAGCGCGGTCAACTTCAATACCACCCTGAACGGCATCGAGACGGCCGACGTCATCCTGCTGGTGGGCACCAATCTGCGCTGGGAAGCGCCGCTGGTGAACACCCGCATCCGCAAGGCGATCAAGAAGGGCGCCAAGGTCTTCGCTCTCGGCCCGCAGGTCGACCTCACCTACAAGGTCGAATGGCTGGGCAATGACGCCTCGCTGCTCGCGAAGCTGCCGCAAGCAGTGGTGGAAGCCTTCGGCAAGGCCGCGCGTCCGGCGATGATCGTCGGCGGCGGCGTGCTGGCCAAGGACGGCGCACATGGCGACACGCTGGCGCTGGTCGAAACGCTGGGCCTCATCAAGGATGGCTGGAACGGCTATAACGTCCTGCACTTCGCGGCGGCGCGCATGGGCGGGCTGATGCTCGGCTATGCGACGCAGGGCGGCGTCAAGGCGGTGGCGGCGGCCAAGCCGAAGCTGCTTTTCTCGCTCGGTGCGGACGAAGTCGACTATTCGGCGTTCGAGGACAGCTTCAAGGTCTATGTCGGCCACCATGGCGACAAGGGAGCGCATGCGGCGGACGTGATCCTGCCGGGCGCGAGCTATGCGGAGAAGGCAGGCACTTACGTCAACCTGGAAGGCCGCGTGCAGCGTGGCGAAAAGGCCGTGTTCGCGCCGGGCGACGCGCGCGAGGACTGGTCGATCCTGCGGGCCTTGTCGGAAGTGCTGGGCGCGACCCTGCCTTTCGACAGCTTCGAGGCTTTGCGCGCCGAAATGGCCAAGGCGGTTCCGGCGCTGGGCGTCGAGGGCCTGGCCGATTATGGCTGGTCCAGCCCCAAGCTTCCGACCGGCGCCACCGGTGAATTCGGTTCGCCGATCAAGGATTTCTACCTGACCAACGCCATCTGCCGCGCCAGCCCGACGATGCAGCAATGCTCGGCCGAACTGATCCATGGCGAGACCTATGCGGAGGCCGCAGAGTGACCGCTTTCTTCCAAAATCTCGGCCTCCCCTTTGAAGGCGCCTGGCTGCTTTCCACGATCATCGGCATTCTGGTGATTGCCCTGCCGCTGATGCTGGCGGTGGCGATGATCATCTATGCCGACCGCAAGATCTGGGCGGCCATGGCGCTGCGCCGTGGTCCCAACGTCGTCGGTCCCTTTGGCCTGCTCCAGTCCTTCGCGGACGGCGCAAAGGTCTTCCTTCAGGAAACCATCATCCCGTCGGCCGCGAACCGCGCACTCTTCCTGATCGCGCCGATCATCACCTTCACGGTGGCGCTGATCGCCTGGGCGGTGATCCCGTTCCAGGTCGGCGTGGTGGTCGCCAACATCAATGTCGGACTGCTCTACATTCTGGCCGTCAGCTCGCTTGGCGTGTACGGCATCGTGCTGTCGGGCTGGGCGTCCAACTCCAAATATCCCTTCTATTCCGCGATCCGCGCCAGCGCGCAGATGATCTCCTATGAAGTCTCGATCGGCTTCATCCTGGTCTGCGTCGTGCTCTGGGCCGGCAGCTTCAACCTGACCGCGATCGTCGAAAGCCAGAAGGGCTATTATGGCTTCCTGAACGGCAACGGCTTCAACCCGCTGCTCTTCCCGATGGCGATCATGTTCCTGATCTCCGCCATGGCGGAAACCGGTCGCGCGCCGTTCGACCTCACAGAAGCGGAATCGGAACTCGTCGCGGGTTACCAGACCGAATATTCGTCCATGGCCTTCGCGCTCTTCTGGCTCGGCGAATATGCGAACGTCATCCTGATGTGCGCGCTCAACGCGATCCTCTTCTGGGGCGGCTATCTGCCGCCGCTCGACTGGGCGCCGCTTTATTATGTGCCGGGCATCATCTGGCTGCTCGCCAAGATCGCCTTCTTCTTCTTCGTCTTCTCCTGGGTGAAGGCGACGGTGCCCCGCTACCGTTACGACCAGCTGATGCGGCTGGGCTGGAAGATCTTCCTGCCGACCTCGCTCTTCTTCGTCTTCCTGGTTTCGGGCTTCCTCATGTTCACGCGTTACGGAGGCGCTCAATGAGCCTCGGCTACTACGTCAAGTCCTTCACCCTCTGGGAGTTCGTGAAGGCGCACGCCCTGACCTTGAAATATTTTTTCAAGCCCAAGGCGACGATCAACTACCCCTATGAGAAGAACCCGATCTCGCCGCGGTTCCGGGGCGAGCATGCGCTGCGCCGCTACCCCAATGGGGAAGAGCGCTGCATCGCGTGCAAGCTGTGCGAGGCCATCTGCCCGGCGCAGGCGATCACCATCGAGGCGCAGCCGCGCGAGGACGGCAGCCGTCGCACCACGCGCTACGACATCGACATGACCAAGTGCATCTATTGCGGCTTCTGTCAGGAAGCCTGCCCGGTGGACGCGGTCGTCGAGGGTCCGAACTTCGAATTCTCGACCGAAACCCGCGAGGAGCTGATCTACGACAAGGCCAAGCTCCTTGAAAATGGTGACAAGTGGGAGCGCGCGATCGCCGCGAACCTTGCCGCCGATGCACCCTACCGTTAAGCCGCAGCCGCCGAAGGGGAACATGATCCTGTGATTCACGTGCTTGCCTTTTACCTGTTCGCCGCGATCGTGGTGTGCAGCGGCGCGCTTACGATCCTGTCGCGCAATCCGGTTCATTCGGTGCTGTGGCTGATCCTCGCCTTCTTCAACGCGGCGGGGCTGATGGTCCTGCTGGGCGCTGAATTCATCGCGATGCTGTTGGTCATCGTCTATGTAGGGGCGGTCGCCGTGCTGTTCCTGTTCGTGGTCATGATGCTTGACATCGACTTCGCCGAACTGCGTGCCGGTTTCGTTGATTATCTTCCCTTCGGGCTGCTGATCGCGCTGGTGCTGCTGGCGGAGATCGTGCTGGGCATCGGCCTCTGGCGTGCCGGGCCCATCGAACTGGCGCAGCGCGCGGCGCCGATGAAGCCGGAGCTCAGCAATATCCAGGCGATCGGGACGCTGCTCTATACGCGCTACATCTTCCTGTTCGAAGCGGCGGGCATAGTCCTGCTGGTGGCGATGATCGGCGCGATCGTGCTGACCCATCGTGCCCGTGGCGGCGTGCGCGGCCAGAACATCGCCCGCCAGAATCGCCGTCGTCCCGAAGACGCCGTGCGTAACGTCAATCAGCCAGTTGGGCAGGGGGTGGAGCTGTGATCGGCCTTCAGCACTATATGGTGGTCAGCGCGATCCTCTTCGTGATGGGGGTGCTGGGCATCTTCATCAACCGCAAGAATGTCATCATCATCCTGATGGCGATCGAGTTGATCCTGCTCAGCGTGAATATCAACCTTGTCGCCTTCAGCGCCTTCCTCGGCGATCTGGTCGGACAGGTTTTCAGCATGTTCGTGCTGACCGTCGCGGCGGGTGAGGCGGCCATCGGCCTTGCCATCCTCGTCATCTATTTCCGCGGTCGCGGCACCATCGCCGTCGACGATGTCAATCGGATGAAGGGCTAAAGCTCGATGATCCAGCTTATCGTCCTTCTCCCCTTGCTGGCTGCTGCCATCGCCGGCCTTGGCAACAAGGCGCTCGGCAAATTGCCGGCGAAGATCGTCACCACCGGCGCGCTCTTTGCCTCCTGCGCGATGAGCTGGCCGATCTTCATCAGCTTCCTGACCGGCCATGCCGAACCCTATGTGGCGCCGGCCTTCACCTGGATCCAGTCAGGCAGCTTCGACGCGCAATGGGCCCTGCGGGTCGACACGATGACCGCGGTCATGCTGGTGGTGATCACCAGCGTGTCGAGCCTCGTCCACCTCTACAGCTGGGGCTATATGGAGGAGGAGCCGGACCAGCCGCGCTTCTTCGCCTATCTGTCGCTCTTCACCTTCGCGATGCTGATGCTCGTGACGGCGAACAACCTGCTTCAGATGTTCTTCGGCTGGGAAGGCGTGGGCCTTGCTTCCTATCTGCTGATCGGCTTCTGGTTCCGCAAGCCATCGGCCAATGCGGCCGCGATCAAGGCTTTCGTCGTCAACCGCGTCGGTGACCTTGGCTTCATGATGGGCATTTTCGGCACCTATCTGGTGTTCAACACCATCTCGATCCCGGAAATCCTTGCGGCAGCGCCCTCCATGGCGGGTTCGACCATCGGTTTCCTCGGTCACCGCTTCGACACCATGACCGTGCTTTGCCTGCTGCTGTTCATCGGCGCGATGGGCAAGTCGGCGCAGCTTGGCCTCCACACCTGGCTGCCGGACGCGATGGAAGGCCCGACCCCGGTGTCGGCGCTGATCCACGCCGCGACCATGGTGACCGCAGGCGTGTTCATGGTGTGCCGCCTGTCACCCATGTTCGAAACCTCGCCGACGGCGTTGGGCTTCGTGACCTTCATAGGCGCGGCGACCTGCCTGTTCGCGGCGACCGTGGGCACGGTGCAGAACGACATAAAGCGCGTCATCGCCTATTCGACCTGTTCGCAGCTTGGCTATATGTTCTTCGCGGCGGGCGTCGGTGCCTATGGCGCGGCGATGTTCCACCTCTTCACCCATGCCTTCTTCAAGGCGCTGCTGTTCCTTGGCGCCGGTTCGGTCATCCACGCGATGCACCATGAGCAGGACATGCGTTACTATGGCGCTCTCAGGAAGGAGATCCCGATCACCTTCTGGACGATGACGCTGGGCACGCTCGCCATCACGGGCGTCGGCATCCCGCTGGCTGGTTATGGCTTTGCCGGCTTCTATTCGAAGGACGGCATTCTCGAAGCGGCCTATGCTTCGGGCGGATCGGGCGTTGGTGCCTATCTGGTCGGCGTGTTCGCGGCTTTGCTCACCAGCTTCTACAGCTGGCGCCTGGTGTTCCTGACCTTCTTCGGCAAGCCTCGCTGGGCCGCTTCGGAACATATCCAGCATGCCGTCCACGGCCATCATGAGGGTGTGGACGAAGAGGACGGCCATGGTCACGATGCCCACGGTCATGACGATCATGACCACCATGCTCATGAGCAGACCGGCACGGCGGGCTATCATCCACACGAAAGTCCGTGGGTGATGCTGATCCCGCTGGTGTTGTTGAGCCTGGGCGCGGTGTTTGCCGGCTTCCTCTTCCATGACCAGTTCATCGGTCCGGAAGGCGGCATCGAGTTCTGGAAGGGCGCGCTCGCGTTCGACAGTCACCTGATGCATGCGAGCCATGAAGTTCCGACCTGGGTCAAATTCGGTCCCTTCGCGGTGATGATCACCGGCCTCGCGATCGCCTGGCTGAGCTACATTAAGAACACCGACTGGCCGCGGCGTTTCGTCGCTACCTTCGGTGCGCTGTACCAGTTCCTGCTCAACAAATGGTATTTCGACGAGCTGTATCATTTCCTGTTCGTCAAGCCTGCCTTCGCCATCGGCCGCTTCTTCTGGAAGTTCGGTGATGTGGGCTTCATCGATCGCTTCGGCCCGAATGGTCTGGCTGCGCTGGTCGTGCAGGGCAATAAAGTCACCCGTCGGCTTCAGTCCGGCTACCTCTACACTTACGCGCTGGTGATGCTGATTGGCCTCGCCGCGGCCGCAACCTGGGCGATGACACGATAATGGACGGCTTCCCCATCCTTTCCCTGATGATGGCAGTGCCGATGGCGGGGGCCATCGCCTGTCTCTATGCAGGAGCCAGTCAGGCGCGTTTGATCGCGCTGGTGGCGACGCTGGTCGATCTCGTCCTGGGCGTCGTGCTCTGGATGAATTTCGACCAGTCGGGCACGGCGGCCCAGTGGCAGTTCCAGGAATATGCGCCGATCTTCGGCCGCTTCGCCTGGGCGTTGGGCATCGATGGCATCGCGCTGGTGTTGATCATGCTGACGGTGTTCCTGATGCCGATCTGCATCGGGGCGAGCTGGCTCGCGATCGAGAAGCGCGTCGGCGAATATATGGCGGCCTTCCTGTTCATGGAGGTGCTGATGATCGGCGTCTTCACGGCGCAGGATCTCTACCTTTTCTATATCATGTTCGAAGCCGGCCTGATCCCGATGTACCTCATCATCGGCATCTGGGGCGGGGCGGATCGCATCTACGCTTCGTACAAATTCTTCCTCTACACGCTGCTCGGCTCGGTGCTGATGCTGATCGCGATGATGTGGATGGTGCATGAAGCGGGCACGACCGACATCCCGACATTGATGGCCTATAATTTCGATCCGCATGTCCAGGTCTGGTTGTGGCTCGCCTTCTTCGCCAGTTTCGCGGTGAAGATGCCGATGTGGCCGGTCCACACCTGGCTCCCCGACGCGCACGTGCAGGCGCCGACGGCGGGGTCGGTCATTCTGGCCGGTGTGCTGCTGAAAATGGGCGGCTACGGCTTCATCCGCTTCTCGCTGCCGATGTTCCCCGAAGCGTCCGCGCAACTCGCGCCGCTGGTCTGGGGCCTCTCGATGGTCGCGGTCGTCTATACCAGCCTCGTCGCGCTGGTTCAGTCCGACATGAAGAAGCTGATCGCCTATTCGTCGGTCGCGCATATGGCCATCGTCACCGTCGGTCTGTTCGCGTTCAACCAGGCGGGCATCGAAGGCGCGATGATGGTGATGCTGGGCCATGGCCTGGTGTCGGGCGCGCTCTTCCTCTGCGTCGGCGTCATCTACGACCGGCTGCATACCCGCGAGATCAGCCGTTATGGCGGCCTCAGCATCAACATGCCGAAATATGCGGTTCTGTTCATGCTGTTCACCATGGCGTCGGTCGGTTTGCCGGGCACCAGCAACTTCGTGGGCGAATTCCTCTCGCTGATGGGCATCTATCAGGCGTCGAGCTGGGTCGCACTGGTCTGCACCACCGGCATCATTCTGGGCGCGGCCTATATGCTCTATCTCTATCGCCGCATCTGCTATGGCGAGCAGAAGAATGCGGACGCGGCCGCCATGCCCGATCTGTCGATGCGCGAAGTCTGGCTGCTGGCGCCGATTGCCGCCGCCGTGCTGTGGATGGGCATCTATCCCGAGAGCTTCTTGGCGCCCATGCGGTCTGACATCCGTGCGCTTGAAGCGCGCATCGCCTCTGCCGCGCCTGCGGGAGACTCCAAGATCAAAATGGGTCCGGCCATCCCGGCTGCGGAGGCCCATCATGAAGAAGCTGCTGCCGCGCATGGGGAGGCGCACTGATGATTGATTCCGCTTCCCTTCTGGCAGTCCTGCCGGAACTCATCCTGACGGCCGGTGGCCTGATCCTGATGCTGATCGCGGCCTATGGCGGTGATGCGACGGCCCGCGTCATCAACTGGCTGTCGGTGCTGACGCTGGCGGTGGCGGGCGTGGCGCTGTCCTGCTCGCTCGCCCATGGGCCGGTGGCCTTTGACGGGCTGGTGCGGGCCGACGCCTTCTCGGTCTTTGCGAAGGCGCTGATCTATGGCGCAGCGGCGGCGGCGATCCTGCTGGCGCCTCGCTATTTCATCACCGGCGGGGCGCTGCGTCCCGAATATCCGATCCTGATCCTCTTCGCCGCCATCGGCATGGGGATGATGGTGTCGGCAGGCGACATGCTGACGCTTTATGTCGGCCTCGAAATGAACAGCCTTGCCTCCTATGTGCTGGCGAGCTTCATGCGTCAGGATGAACGCTCCTCCGAAGCGGGCCTCAAATATTTCGTTCTCGGTTCGCTGGCGAGCGGCATCCTGCTCTACGGCATTGCGCTGCTCTACGGTTTCACCGGCAGCACCGCGTTCGACGGCATTGCGGTCGCGCTGGGCGATGGCGTGTCGAAGGGCGAGCTGTTCGGCCTGGTGTTCGTGCTCGCTGGCCTGGCGTTCAAGATCAGCGCCGTGCCGTTCCATATGTGGACGCCGGACGTGTACGAAGGCGCGCCGACGCCGGTCACGACCTTCTTCGCCAGCGCGCCGAAGGTTGCGGCCATGGGCCTCACCGTCCGCGTCGCGATAGAGGCGCTCGGTCCGGCCGGACTTGACTGGCAGCAGGTGGTGATCTTCGTGGCGCTCGCCTCGATCCTCTTCGGCGCGGTCGCGGCTATCGGCCAGACCAATATCAAGCGCCTGATGGCCTATTCGTCGATCAACAATGTCGGCTTCGCGCTGATCGGTCTCGCTGCCGGGACGCCTGCCGGCGCGGCGGCGACGATGAGCTATATGGCGATCTACGTGGTCATGACCATCGGCGGTTTCGCCTGCATCCTGCAGATGCGCGATGCGGATGGCCGTCCGGTCGAGACCATTGCAAGCCTTGCCGGCCTGTCGCGCTCCCGCAAGGGACTGGCGGCGGCGCTGGCGATCTTCATGTTCTCCATGGCCGGCATTCCGCCGCTCTTCGGCTTCTGGGCGAAGTTCCTGGTGTTCGACGCGGCAGTGGCGGCCGGCCTGACGGCACTGGCCGCCTTCGGCATCGCCATGTCGGTGATCGGCGCCTTCTATTATCTGAAGGTCATCAAGACGATGTATTTCGATGAGCCGGCGGCGCCCTATGAAGCGCGCGGCGGTGCTGTCGAGAATATCATCCTGACGGCATGCGCCGCGGTGATCGTCCTTGGTTACTTCCTCAATCCCGTCCTCGACAAGGCGAGCGCGGCGGCAGCGGCGTCGCTGTTCTGACCGAGCTTCGCTTCGTTGCGGAGACTGGCTCCACCAATGCCGACATGCTTGCATTGGTGGGGCAAGGCGCTTCTGAGGGCTGTTGGCTGCGCGCGGGGCGGCAGACCGGCGGACGCGGTCGAATGGGACGCCATTGGGAAAGTCCTGAAGGCAATCTCTACTGCTCGACCGTGATCCGGCTGCGAGATGGCGATCCCCCGCCGCATACGCTGGCCCTGGTCGCGGCCAATGCTGTCCATGCCCTGCTGGCGCCGCTTTGCGCGGGAGAAGTGCGGATCAAATGGCCCAATGACGTGCTGGCCGACGGCGCGAAGATCGCCGGTATCCTGCTCGAACGGACCGGCGATGCCGTTGTCGCCGGGATTGGCATCAATGTGACGGGGCATCCGGTCGGACTGGACCGGCCAGTGACCAGCCTCCTTGCGCAGGGAATGCCGGATGGCGACGCGGCCGCGCTGCAGGTCCGGCTTGCCGAGCTTTTTGCCCATTGGCTGGCGATCTGGCGGGTGCAGGGGCTGGATCCGGTGCGCGCGCACTGGCTCGCCAACGCGCATCCCGCCGGCACGCCGATGCGGGTGGTGCCGCCCGACGGCGCGACGGTCGAAGGCAGCTTCGATACCCTTGACCGCGACGGCATGCTGATCCTGCGCTTGGCGAACGGTGAGAGCCGTGCCATTCATGCCGGCGATATCCTTCTCATCTGACATCGGGGATCGGCCATGCTTCTCGCGATCGACGCGGGTAACACCAATGTGGTTTTTGCGCTGCTCGAAGGGCGGGATATACGCGCCCGCTGGCGGATCGCGACAGATCCCCGGCGCACCGCCGACGAATATGCGGTGTGGCTGAACCAGCTTCTGATGCTGGAAGGCTACAGGATCGCGGATGTCGAGGCGGTGATCATAGCGACCGTCGTCCCGCGCGCGCTGCACAATCTCCAGGTGCTGGCGGAGAAATATTTCAAGACGACGGCGCTTCTTGCGGGCCAGGCGCCAGTGGAGTGGGGCATTCAGCTGGACGTCGCCGAACCGGCGTCGGTCGGCGCGGACCGGGTTGTAAATGCCATCGCCGCGCACCATCTTCATGCCGAAGACCTGATCGTCATCGATTTCGGCACGGCCACGACCTTCGACGTCATCGACTATCACGGCGCCTACAAGGGCGGCATCATCGCGCCGGGCATCAACCTGTCGCTGGACGCGCTGGTTGCTGCGGCCGCGAAGTTGCCGAAGATCGCGATCGCCCCGCCGGAAAACCGATCGGTCATCGGCCGCACCACGGAAGCGCAGATGCATATCGGCGTATTCTGGGGATATGTGGCGATGATGGAAGGGCTGGTCGCTCGTATTCGCGCCGAAATCGGCCGTCCTTCGAAGGTGATTGCAACCGGGGGCCTCGCGGTCCTCTTCGACGACAATAGCGATATTTTCGATGCGATCGCGCCCGATCTCACGATCCAGGGCCTCGCATTGCTGTATGAACGGAGTTTGAAATCAGAATGACACCTGGAAATGAGCTGATCTTCCTGGCCCTTGGCGGTTCGGGGGAGATTGGCATGAACGTCAATCTATATGGTTGCCAGGGCAAATGGGTGATGGTCGACCTGGGCCTGACCTTTGCCGATCCCGCTTATCCCGGCGTGGAACTGGTGCTGCCGGACCTGAGCTTCATCGAGGATCGGAAGGATGACCTGCTGGGCATCGTCCTGACCCATGGGCATGAGGACCATATCGGCGCCATACCCTATCTCGCGGCGGATCTCGGCGTGCCGCTCTACGCGACGCCGTTCACCGCGGGGCTGATCCGGCTGAAGCTGGATGAGGAAGGGCTGACGGCGGAGGTCGAACTCAACGTCATCGACAATGAGGGCAGCTTCGCGCTGGGGCCGTTCGGTTTCCGCTATGTGCCGCTTGCCCACTCGATTCCCGAGGGCAATGCGGTGCTGATCGACACGCCTTTTGGAAAGGTCTTCCACACCGGCGACTGGAAGCTGGATGAGACGCCGCTGCTGGGCCAGCCCTCGACACCGGAGGAATTGACGGCGATCGGCGACGAGGGCGTGCTGGCGCTGGTGTGCGACAGCACCAATGTCTTCAATCCGGAGGCAAGCGGGTCGGAGGGCGATGTCCGCGAAGGACTGATGGAGACGATCAGGGGCGCGAAGGGGCGCGTGCTTGTCACCACCTTCGCCTCCAATGCCGCCCGCCTGCAGACCCTGGGTGAGGTCGCCAACACCGTCGGGCGCAAGCTCTGCGTGGCCGGGCGCTCGCTCGACCGGATCATCTCGACGGCGCGGACGGCTGGCTATCTCCGGGATTTCCCGCCCACCGTCGATTGGGACGATGCCATGGCCCTGCCGCATGATGAGGTGATGATCATCGCCACGGGCGGGCAGGGGGAGGCGCGGGCGGCCTTGTCGCGCATCGCCTTCGACAGCCATCCGATCAAGCTGGGCGAGGGCGATCTGGTCGTCTTCTCCTCCAAGCAGATTCCGGGCAATGAAATCGCCATCGGCCGCATCCAGAACGCGCTGGCGGCCAAGGGCGTGCTGATGGTCACCGACCGCCAGGCGGAGGTCCACGTATCGGGCCATCCGGGGCGGCCGGAGCTGGAGGCCATGTATCGCTGGGTGCGGCCGCAGATATTGCTGCCGGTCCATGGCGAGCGGCGGCATATGGCGGAACAGGCCCGCCTGGGCCTGGCGAGCGGCGTGCCCCGTGCGGTGGTCCAATCCAATGGCGATGTGCTGCGGCTCGCGCCCAACGGGCCGGAGATTATCGGCAATCAGGGGACAGGGCGACTGGTGCTGGATGGCGACGTCATCCTGCCGGCTGACGGCGCGACGATGAACGAGCGGCGCAAGGTCGCGCTGCATGGCCAGATCAGCGTCGCGGTGGCGCTGGACGGCAAGGGCAGGGTCATCGGTTCCCCGGCCTTGCGCACCCAGGGCGTGCCTGTGGAGGAAGACAAGGCCGCCTTTCTTGAGGAAGCTGCCGAAGAGGCGGCGGGCGCCATTGCCAAGGGATCGCAGGAAGAAGAGGCGCTTCGCGAGCGGATAAGGCTGGCGGTACGGCGCACCGCGACGCGCTGGACCGGCAAGAAGCCGGTGGTGGACGTGCTGCTCATTAGGGCCTAAGCCTGCGCCCATGAACTGGTATGCCAGCTTTGCGATATATATATTGTTCTGGGTGATCAGCGCCTTCATCGTGCTGCCCTTCGGCATCCGCACGCCCGATGAAACAGGTGAGGTCCTGCACCCGGGACAGGCGGACAGCGCGCCGAGCAATTTCCGCCCCGGCAGTGTGGTGATTCGCGCGACGATCCTCTCGGCTGCCCTGTTCGGCCTCTATTACGCCAATTATGTCGAAGGCTGGGTCACGCTGGAGCGCTTCACGCATATCAGCTGAAAGTCAGGCTGACGCCACCTGATCAAGCGCCCTGAGCCCGTGCCGCCAGGAAATTCAGCCGGCGGCGATCACCATCATGTGCATCCGCGCCCTTATGCGGAAGCCAAGCGTTTCGTAGAGCGCCACTGTCGCCTCATGCGCGGCATAGGCGTGGAGGAACGGCGTTTCGCCGCGTTGCAGCATGGCGCGAGCAACGACCTGCATCAGCCCTTTCGCATGACCCCGTCCGCGATGGTCGGGGTGTGTGCAAACGCCGCTGACCTCGGCAAAGCCCGGCACGCGCATCCGCTCGCCGGCCATGGCGATCAGCCTGCCTTCTTCCCTGATACCGACGAAACGGCCAAGACGATGGGTGAGGGGCAGGAACGGCCCCGGCTTCGTCATCAGGGCAAGGGCACGCATCTCCGCGGCATCCTGGTCAGTCAGAACGGCCGGTTCCAGGGCAGGGGCCTCGCCGGCAATATCTTCCGCCACCATCTGCGCCAGCATCGCCTCCCGGATCAGGCGCGTACCCGGTGGGGGGCTTTGTGGCTCGGGTTCCACGATCCACAACTCGCCCCCTTCGGGCACCAAGGCAGCCAGCGCCGCCTGCGCTGCGGGGCTGCCGTCGGCCGCGGCGGCGAATGGGCCATAACGCGGGTCGATCCGCAGCGCGAACCCATCCCCTTCGGCCAATGACGCCCAGCCGCTGTTGAGGGCGTGCCAGATGGGGCGGTGAAGAGGATGGAACGACATGATGGCGCCATTTTCCTGGTTGGAGTCCGGGAAAGCAAGCCCTTGCTGCATCACCCTGCTGGATCATCCTCAATGCCCGATTGATTCCGTAACGATCCCCTTTTTTACGGCACTTCCGGGCGCGCCGATTTACCAAATGGAAATCATGTTTGGGCAATGGTGGTGCCAACGTGTCACGCCCTGGACGAAACTTGATCGCATTCTTGCGCGGGCGCATGACGCCCGACACTCAGCAAAGTGCTGAAGTGCAAGCGAATCTCGTCAAATCTCTCTACGCTTCCCCGGCTTCCCTGATGATCGGCGCGGTCGCCGGCGGTGCGCTTGGGCTGGTGATTGCCTGGCATGCGCACCTCACCGCCATCACCGTGATCGCGATCCTGATCTGCCTCGTCGGCCTCAGCCGGTCGATTTCGGCGGTGTATTTCCAACGACAGCTTGCCCACCAACATAATGTATCGCAGCCTGTCTGGGGATTGGCCTATGAACTGGGCGCATGGGGCTATGCAGCATTATTGGGGATAATGGCGTTCGTCACCCTTCTGTTAAGCGCGGATGCGAAGCTGCATACTCTGAGTGTCTGCCTGGTAGCGGCCTATTCTGGCGGAATTGCAGGGCGGAATGCCGGCCGCGTCCATATCGCCATTGGCCAAACTTGCTTTGCGCTGTTGCCCACCTGTCTCGGCTTGGTCATTTCCGGGGGTCTTGGCTACAGGGTGCTGGCAATAATGCTGTTCCTGATGATTTTTGCCATGGCAGAGATCACCAAGACGACGCATCGCATCGTTGTGGAGGCATTGCAGGGCAAATATGAGAAATCCCAGCTCGCTATCAAGTTCGAGCGGCTGGCCCGGTTCGACAGCCTGACCGGTGTCGAAAATCGCATGGCGATGCAGATGCGGCTGCGCGAATTGTTCGACGGACGACGATCCAGTCACGATCCGATGGCGGTGTTCTGGATGGATCTCGATCGCTTCAAGGAAATCAACGATTCCCTAGGGCATATGATCGGCGACCAGCTCTTGTGCAGGGTCGCCGAAAGGCTGTCTCATGCGCTGGACGGGCGTGGCCATGTCGCGCGTTTTGGCGGAGACGAATTTGTGCTGATCTGTCCGGACGCGGATCGGCAGGATGCGGAACTGATCGCCCGCGATGTCATGACGGAATTCACCCATGACTTCGACGTGGGCGGCTACACGCTGGGCGTGACTGCCTCCATGGGGATAGCCGTAGCGCCGGGCGACGGCAGCGATGGCGACGAATTGCTTCAGCATGCGGACATGGCGCTCTACCAGGCGAAGCATGCCGGGCGAAATCGTCACGCGCATTTCACCTGGTCGATGAAGGAGCGGCAGAACCGGACCTATGAGCTGGAAATGGGTCTGCGCAGCGCCTTGGCGAACAATGAACTTATGCTGCACTATCAGCCGATCTTCGACACGACGACCGGGAAGATCGCGATCTGCGAAGCGCTGATGCGCTGGGACCATCCGACGCTTGGCCGCATTTCTCCGGCGGAGTTCATTCCTATCGCGGAAAGCTGCTCGATGATCGAGCCGATCACTGCCTGGGCATTGGAACGAGCCTGCCAGGACGCGATGGAATGGGATGAGAATGTCCGCGTCGCGGTCAATATATCCCCGGCGCTGATCAAGAGTGACGGCCTGCCCCGTGCGGTGATCGCGGCGTTGATGCTATCGGGGCTGAAGGCTCGCCGGCTCGAGCTGGAAGTAACCGAGTCGATCTTCCTGGAGGATAGCGGCCGGACTAACCTCATCCTGTCCGACCTCCAGCGCATTGGCCTGCGGCTGGCGCTGGACGATTTCGGGACGGGCTATTCCTCCCTCGGCTATCTGCGGGACTATGCCTTCGACACGATCAAGGTCGACCAGAGCTTCATGCGCGGCGTGGATGGCAATTCACGCCATAGGGCGATCGTCCAGTCGGTTGCCTATCTGGCCCATTCTCTGGACGTGGAAACGGTGGCCGAGGGGATCGAGACCGATGATCAACTGCGCTGCGCCCGTGAGATGGGCTTCACCAATGTCCAGGGCTTCGTGCTGAGCCGGCCGATTCCCGCAGCGCAGATACTTGAGATGATGCAAGGTGTTCACGCAGAGACACAAAGTCTGGCATCAACCCAGGATCGTTTGCGCGCCTGAGAAAGGCTATTTGTGAAGCCGGGTCTGGGCTGAAGCCAGACGGCGCATCATCCTGACGTCCTTGATATCGAGCTTGAGGGCCGTGGCCGCCCATTTTTCGACGATATCCTTCAGTTCTGCATATTCCAGCGGATTGACGCGGCGACCTGCCTCGAACACGCCGACATGGCCGGCATGGCGCCTTTGGTTCTCGGCGATATAGTCCCGCACCGCCTGTTCACCTTCGCCGTCATCCACTAGGATGGTGACGATTCCCATATCGGCCATTTCCTCCGCCGAATAGACCTTGCCCGAAAGGATCATGCGTTCTGCCATTCGGTGACCCAGTTTTCGGCCGAGGATGGAATAGGCGCCCATCCCGGGGAAAAGTCCGAACAGCATTTCAGGAAGACCAAAGCGCGCGCTCCGTTCCGCGATGACTATGTCGAAGCACAACAGCGCTTCGAATCCACCGCCCAATGCATCGCCCTGCGCCAGCGCGATCGAGACGACCGGCACGTCGGCATTGCGCCATGCGCGATGCACGACGTCGATGCATGCATGGCCATATTTTATAAGGGCAGGCAAATCGCCACGTTCTATGCAGCTTGCAAAGAGCTCCAGGTCGCCACCCAGATTGAACACGCCGGGAAAGCGCGATCCCAGCACCATATATTTCACCGGAAGCAGGCCATCATCGAACAGGCGACGGGTCTCTGTCTGCCATATTCTGATGTCACGCAGCATCGGCATGCTGTAGTTGGGTCGATCGGAAGGCGTCATGAACGCCCAGAGGGCAGCGGCATCCGCATCCCAGCTTATGTCGATCTGCCCCAGATCGAACATTGTGGAGGTGCCGATTTCCGGTCGTGATATGCTGCTATCTGCCGTTGAGGCGAACACCACATCCTCTGGAACATGGGCGGGCGTCAGGTCGTCCACATGTTCACGCGTGGAATTAAATCGCCCGGAATCAACCATATGAGCCCCCAAATCACCTCTGCGGCCAGCAAAACAGGGTTGCGGGCCTTATGCAATCGCACCCGCGCACATTGTTCTCGAATTAACCAATTAATCGGTAATCGTTGCGAAAATGTCGCGCGAAAACATGTTTCGAAAGGCTTATGGTTGCATCTTTGCAACAAACGCGCCTTGGGAAGAATCGGCAAGAAATCGCTTCAGCCTTTTGTTAACCTTTATTAATTACCCCTCCGAGTCATGAACACGCACCGAACCGACAGGCAGCTTGTGACGCTGCTGCTGCACGACGCGCAAGGGGAGTCATGGCAGCTCAGCCTGGCTGCCGACTGCCTGGGCTTCATCGGCAATTATCGCCGCGTCGAAGGCTTCAACATAGACGCCATCGTGGCGCTGGACGGCTTGCGCAAGAAGGGGTGAACCCCCGCTTTGCGGCCTTGTCTGGCGCGTCTTTGGACCGTACAGCGCGGGTCGTGACCCATTCCCGCTTTTCCTTTTCGATCGCCGCGACTGACGGCAAGGCCCGCACCGGTGCCATCCAGATGCGCCGGGGCGAGATTCGCACACCCGCTTTCATGCCCGTGGGCACCGCTGCCACGGTCAAGGCAATGCGCCCGGCCGAGGTGCGTGCGACCGGTGCCGACATCATCCTGGGCAACACCTATCACCTGATGCTTCGCCCTGGCGCGGAACGCGTGGCCCGCCTGGGTGGGCTGCACGGTTTCATGGGCTGGGACCGCCCGATCCTGACCGATAGCGGCGGTTACCAGGTGATGAGCCTCAGCGCGCTGACGAAGATGAGCGAGGATGGCGTAGCCTTCTCCAGCCATATCGACGGGTCAAGGCATATGTTGACCCCTGAGCGATCGATGGAGATCCAGCGGTTGCTGGACAGCGACATCGTCATGGCCTTCGACGAATGTACGCGGAACGGCTGCACCCATGACGAGGCGGCCAAGTCCATGGAGCGTTCGATGCGCTGGGCGAAGCGGTCGCGCGATGGCTTCGACGCGGGGGGCGAGCATGCCGAACGCGCTGCCTTGTTCGGCATTCAGCAGGGGTCGCTGGATGAGGGGCTGCGGCGGACTTCAGCGGAAAAGCTGATCGACATCGGGTTCGACGGCTATGCCGTGGGCGGCCTTGCGGTGGGTGAGGGGCAGGAGGCGATGTTCGCCACGCTCGATTTCGCCCCCGGCATGCTGCCCGTCGACAAGCCGCGCTATCTGATGGGCGTGGGCAAGCCCGATGACATTGTCGGTGCCGTGGAGCGCGGGATCGACATGTTCGATTGCGTCCTGCCGACGCGCAGCGGGCGCAACGGACAGGCGTTCACATGGGCGGGACCGCTCAATATCCGCAACGCCCGCTTCGCAGAGGACAGGGGGCCGCTCGATCCCCGCTGCGCCTGCCCCGTCTGCGCGACCTGGAGCCGCTCCTATCTACATCATCTGGTCAAGGCCGGAGAGATGCTGGGCGCGATGCTGATGACGCAGCATAATATCCACTTCTACCAGGCGCTGATGCAGGAGATCCGCGACAGCATCGCCGCTGGGCGCTTTGCGCGCTTCGCGGCTGATTTCCGGCGGGATTATCAGCGGGCCTGATGGCCTGACGCCTTCGGAATTCGCGCAATGTGCTGGATGAATGGCCTTCCCGGCGGCTATTGCAGCACGGTGATGGCGATCGCATAGTCGCCGGTGTCGGGGTCATGATCCAGTGGCGCGCGCAACTGGCGCGACAAGCCGGTAAGCACGCGGCCATAGCGTTCCTCCAGCCGCGCGGTCATGTCCGGTGATCCGCGCAGCGCAGGGGACAGGATATGGAGAACCGCCCGGTCCGTCCGGCCCTGTTCCAGCTGCACGGATATGCGCATGGCCGTGCGTGGATCGGACAGCATGGCGAGTTCCACCAGTTCGGTCAGCAGGAAGGCGACCGGCACGGCCACATCCTGGCTGATGTGCAGATTGTCGCTGTCGATCTGAATGCCGAATCGGCGCGCTTCGGCCGGGGCAGTGCTGCGCAGGCTCGCCGACAGTTCGCTGATCAGCGACCGGACGCCGACACCGCGATGCTCCTCCAGCTCCGCATAATGGTTGCGGTGCACGACCGACAGTGCATCGACGCGGCGCTGGATGGTCGCATAGGCCTCGACCGCTTCGGCGTCATGGGCTGATCGCGCATGCAGGTTGATCAGGCTGGCAATGATCTGCAGGTTGTTCTTGACCCGGTGATGGACTTCCCGTGTCAGCTTGCGCTGCGTTTCCAGGCCCTCTGCCATCTCCGCCTCATGGGTGGCGACATCCTCGCTGATGGCGCGGAATGTGTTGCCCAGCGCGACGATCTCCTGCGCCGGCGTGCGGATGCGCCGCATCGGCTCCAGAACTTCGCCCGGCTCATAGGCCGCCACCGTGCGCCGAAGCAGCACAAGGGGCCGGATCAGCAGGCGATTGACGACGAACCAGCCAATGGCCGCCGCGGCGAACCACATCACCAGCGGCAGGAACAGCGACAACATGCGCGCGATCGTGACCGGCGGATCGCGCACGGTCATCGTCAGGACGATGTTGGGCGGGTCGAGCCGGGCGGACAGCGTCGTGCTCCGTCCGCCCTCAAGGCTGGCCGGGTGGGTGATGAGCAGGCTGCGTTCGCCGTCGTGCAAGCTGATCTGCCGGTTCTGCATGGTGCCCGCCGGGTTGGTCATGGTCTCCAGACGGGCGCGAGAATAATAAGCGATGGCGACCACCGCGCCATTGGCGCTCCTGGCCCGGCTGACCAGATAGGGCGAGCCCGGCAGCAGTTGCGCCGCGGCATCGTCGAAGCGGTCCGACAGCGAAAGCCCCGCCGGCTCGGGCAGGCTCGATCCGCAGAACTTCCGGCCCAGCCGGTCGTAGATATAATAGCGGCCCCCGCCACGATCGTGAGACGATAGGAAGTCGGAAAGGCGCGCGCACATCGCCGGATCAAGCCCCGACGTCTCGAAAGCATTGGCGGTCAGCATCAGCGCCGTTCGATCCGACGCAAGGTCGGCGGACAATTTCCGCGCGCTCTGCGTCACCGCGATGCGCAGCAGCGCTTCCTTTTCCAGATCAGTGGTGCGGATCGCCTGGAGCGAGGCCACCAGCGCGATCAGGCCCAGCGGCAACAGCGCCAGCGTCAGGATCAGGAACATCTTGACGCCGGTCGATTGGGACAGGGTGTTCAGTCTTTTGAGCAAGGAAGCGGCGGCCGTTGACGGCGGGCCTGCTTCTGGCGGCGGAGGGGGGCTTTTGTCCATTTATCTGACGCTGAACATCAAACGCCGATCTGTTCGAGGAAGCGTTGCCCGCCTGCCGGATTTTACCAGATGCCCCATGTCCCCTCCGCTTTTTGCCGGCTCCCCGGGTCCGGCCGTCAGGGAGAGTCAGTCGAGCTTGCTCAGAAGGTCAAGCATTTCCGAAGGAATATCCTCATCGACTGCGCGCTGATAGACAGATCGCAGGGCGTTGGCGACCTGCCCCTCGTCCTTCGCGGCCAAGGCGCGCTTCTTTCGGGCGACATTGCCTTTCACACCAGAATCCGGAGTGTTGGTGCCGACATCTTTCCTGTCCCCTCCCGTCACATTCCGTTCCGTCGTTGAAGCAACCAAAACACGTCCCTCTGCAGCCAATGTCATGCCAGCCTGCTCTGTTTGCGGCTTTCCCCGACTGACGTCAATTCGACGTCCGGGAAATAAAAACACAAAATTCCAAAGTTTTTCGAAAAAACCGAACGGCAGTGAAACAAATCGGTGGGTTGTTGGTTCCCTTCGCGAAGCATTTTTTGCCCGCCGCGCGCAGTCGGCGGCGAGAATGGAGGGGATTTGGGCGCTCATGCCTGAAGCTTTTCCATTCTGAAAAGGGGGGCAGGGGGCTTGCCACGTCGGCATCGTCCATCCATCCTCCCGATCCGGCGAATGTTTCGGAATTGGGTTAAGGCATCGCTTTAACATGGGACAAGGCGCCCGATGGGCTGGGAGAAGTTTTACAGATGTCGCTTGGTCAGCAACTGCACCCCCACCTTCCTTTCCTGCGGCGTTATGCGCGCGCGTTGACGGGCAGCCAGGCGCATGGCGACGCCTATGTCCGCGCCACGCTGGAAGCGATCGTGGCGGCGCCCGACGAATTTCCGTCGAATGTCGACCCACGTCTCGGGCTCTACAAGACTTTTCACGCGATCTGGTCGTCATCCCATCTGGAAGACGTGCCGGTGCTGAACGGCGCGGACGGGCAGGAGGCGATCGCGCAGGCGCGGCTTGCCCGCCTCACGCCGCTGCCGCGCCAGGCGCTGCTGCTCACCGCGCTGGAGGGCTTTACCGTCGACGACGTCGGTTACCTGATCAGCCTGGACAGCGACGATGTCGAGGCGCTTGTCAAGGAAGCGCTGGGCGAGATCGAGGCGCAGACCCGCGCCAAGGTGCTGATCATAGAGGATGAGCCGATCATCGCGATGGACATAGAAACCATCGTCCGCGACCTGGGCCACGAAGTCACCGCCATCGCCGTGACGCGGGAAGATGCGGTTCGCGAGGCCATGGCCGAACGGCCGGGCCTGGTGCTGGCCGACATCCAGCTCGCCGATGATTCGAGCGGCATCGACGCGGTAAAGGACATACTGGCCGAATTCTCCGTGCCGGTGATTTTCATCACCGCTTTCCCCGAACGCCTGTTGACGGGCGAGCGGCCGGAGCCGACCTTCCTCATCACCAAGCCCTTTCAGCGCTCGACGGTCAAGGCCGCGATTTCGCAGGCGTTGTTCTTCGACGAAGCCACCGCCCCGGCCTGACATTCAGGTCGGCGTTCGAAATAGGCTGGAAAAAGGGGAACCCCCGTCCGCGACTCGCGTTATTGATGCGTAACGATCGGGAGAGACTCCATGGCCGAACAGGAGCGGCACATTACGACGGAAGAGGCCCGTGCGGGCTCCACGCCGCATGTGGTGCGATATATTCTCGGCGTTTCGCTGACACTCGCGATCATCGTGATGATTGTGATATTGTGGGGCTATTGAATGCTTCTGCGGCAATTGGTCCTTGAGAAGAAAAAGATTGGGATGCGGGCGGACATATGGCTTTGACGACTTCCGTTCATGCAGCGAGGGCGACAGCCGGTGAAGGGGTTGTTTCCATGAGCGAAGGCGTAGGTCAGGATGTTGAGCGGGAGACGCTGTCCGACACGGACTTCAAGCGGGAACTGGCTGCCGTCATTCCCCATCTTCGCGCCTTCGGCCGATCGCTGTCGGGCAATCGCGACGTTGCCGACGACCTGGTGCAGGAAACGCTGCTGAAGGCATGGGCCGCGCGCAGCCGCTTCCAGGCGGGCACCAACATGCGTGCCTGGACCTTCATCATCCTGCGCAATCACTATCTGTCGCAGATGCGCCGTTCCCGCTTCCGGGGCGACTGGGATGATCTGGCGGCCGACCGCCTGCTCGCGGCGCCCGCCGGACAGGACAAGCATGTTGAACTGTCCGACATGCAGCGCGCATTGCTGCAATTGCCGCAGCCCCAGCGGGAGGCGCTGATCCTGGTCGGCGCGGGTGGCTTCGCCTATGAGGAGGCCGCCGAAATCTGCGGCGTTGCCGTGGGCACGATCAAGAGCCGCGTGGCGCGCGGTCGGGCCGCGCTCGAACATATATTGGAAAATGGCGAACTGCCGTCACGCCGGAGCCAGGAAAGCAGCGAGGGCGCCGTACTGGACGAGATCATGGACGATGTGGACAGATTGAGCCGCGGCCGGGAAGTCAGGGAAGGCAACGCAGATACCGACTCCGATCCCGATTGATCTGTGCTATACTCTCCACCTCGGCATACGAGGATCAGGAGAAGGAGAATGGACGGAGGTCGTGACGACGAATCCTTCGGGCCGGGGTCCTTGCCACGCCGGTCACGGGGGAGCCTGATCATATTCCTGCTGGTCGCCATCGCCCTCGTGCTGGCAATCGGCTTCTTCTACATGACCAAGGAACGCGATACGAGCCGCACCGACGCGTTGACGCAGGCGGTGGACTCTGTCGACAGCGCCGCCCATGTGGTGGGCGATGCTGCCAGGAACGCGGCCGACACCCTCCACAAGCGCAATTGATCGCCCCGCGGCATCCAGCCGTGCGGTGGAGCGCGTTGCGCCTTTATTGTCATTCGTAACAAGCGGAAAACCGGTTCCCATTTCCAGCGCGCTGTCGCGGGCGAAAGGCCCGCAGCGATGATGTCGTTCAGAAAATCTTTGTGATTGTCGTGCATTCTGCCGGCCAGTGTCGGATTTTCTTACAGTGCCTGTAAGATGATCCGGCCATCACCTGCCCGCAGGGCGCAGCGGGAACGCGCGACGAATGATCAGATTGTTCAAACATTATGTGCCGCACGCTGTTCTGCTGCTCGGCCTGTTGGACTTCATGCTCTTGATGGCGGCGGCCGAGGGCGGGTGGATCCTGCGCGCGCGCCAGATCGGCATGGACGTCGATCATATCGCGACTCGCATCGCGCCGTTGCTCAGCTTCAGCATCGCCATCCAGACCGCGATGATCGCGGTCGGCGTCTATGGGCCGGAGGCGCTGCAATCGATCCGCTACGCGCTGGCGCGCCTGCTGGTGGCGATTTCGCTGGGCGTGCTGTTCCTGTCGGTCATGCATTTCCTGCTGCCGGACATCACCCTGTGGCGGTCCAATTCGCTCTATGCCATGGGGCTTTCCATTGCCCTGCTGCTGGGGATCCGCATTCTTCTGGGCTCGATGCTGGGTGGCGAGGCGTTCAAGCGCCGTCTGGTCGTGCTGGGCGCGGGCAATCGCGCCGACCGCATCCGCGAGATCGAGCAGCGCAAGGGATCGGGCTTTCTTGTCGTCGGCTATATCGCCATGAACGATGGCGTGCAGGTGATCCCGGAGGCGATCAACCGCAGCGCCATCTACAATCTCGCCGATTTCGTGGTCCGCCTGGCAGCGAGCGAGGTCGTGCTGGCGCTGGAGGAACGGCGCAACGCCCTGCCGCTGGGCGACCTGCTGCGCATCAAGACCACTGGCGTCCATGTGAACGAGATCTCCACCTTCCTGGAACGGGAAACCGGCCGCGTCGACCTGGACAGCGTGAATCCGAGCTGGCTGATCTTCTCCGACGGCTTTTCCGCCGGTCGCCGCCTGTCCAGCATCGCCAAGCGGCTGTTCGACGTGATCGCCAGCTCGATACTGCTGCTGCTGACCGGGCCCATGATTCTGCTGGCCGCGCTGTTGGTGAAGCTCGACAGCAAGGGGCCTGCCTTTTACCGCCAGCAGCGCATCGGCCTCTATGGCGAGGAATTCTGGATCGTGAAGCTGCGCACGATGCGGCAGGATGCCGAACTGTCCGGCCAGGCGGTGTGGGCGGAAAAGGATGATCCGCGCATCACGCGCCTCGGCTATTGGCTGCGCAAGCTGCGCATCGACGAACTGCCCCAGACCTGGACCGTGCTGAAGGGCGAGATGAGCTTCGTCGGGCCGCGGCCCGAACGCCGCCAGTTCGTCGAGGATCTGGAACAGCATCTGCGCTATTATGCGGAACGCCATATGGTAAAGCCCGGCATCACCGGCTGGGCGCAGATCAACTATCCCTATGGCGCATCGATAGAGGATGCCCGCAACAAGCTGGAATATGATCTTTATTACGCCAAGAACTACACGCCGTTCCTTGATCTGCTGATCCTCATCCAGACCCTGCGCGTCGTGCTCTGGCCAGAGGGGGCGCGGTGAGCAGCCTGCTGCACTTCATCGGGGACTGGGGTCATGCCCTGGCCGCCGTGCTGTTCGCGGCGCTCGGCATCTTCGTCCTGCGCCGCCGGGACGACGCAGCCGAACAGCGCCTGCTGGCGGCCGCGCTGTTGCTGACCTCCTGCTGGTCGCTCTATGTTTCCTTCGGCGGGGTCGAAAAGCCGCTGACCGGCATTGGCGAGAATATCCGCAACGCTGCCTGGCTGCTGCTGCTCTTCGCGATGATGCGCCGGAACGGCGCGGCGCGGGGCGAACCCCTGTTGGCGATCGGCTCGGTCTACGCCGCCGTGGCGGGGATCATCCTGCTCCAGACATTTACCGATCTCATCTGGCGGCAATTGCCGACATCGAGCGATCTGCACCGCGCGCTTCTTCACGTCTCGCTGGTGCTGCACATGATGACCGCCATCGGCGGGCTGATGCTGGTCCATCACCTCTATGTCAGCTGGCCGGCGCGGGAAAAGGAACGGGTGGCGCTGCTGCTGGGCGCGCTGGCGGCGATGTGGACATATGACCTCAATCTCTATGCCATCGCCACCTTTGCCATCGATCGCGCGAGCGACCTTTATGCCCTGCGCGGGGCGATGATGGCGCTGCTGGCGCCGGTGATCGGGGCGGGCATGCGCGCCGACATGGCCGGACGGCTGCAACTGTCGCGCGCGCTGACCTTCCAGTCGCTTTCGCTCGCGGCGATCGCGCTCTACGTCGTGGTGCTGGCTGCTGCGGCGGTGCTGCTGGAACTGGTCGCCGGCCCCTATGCGCGGGTCGTGGAGATCGGCTGCGTCTTCTTCCTGGCCGTCAGCGCGCTCGTGCTGCTGCCCTCCCGCCGGCTGCGCGCCTTCTGGAAGGTGCAGGTGGCCAAGCATTTTTTCCAGCACCGCTATGACTATCGCACCGAATGGATGCGTTTTGGCGACACCATAGGCCGTCCGGGCGACAATGCCCTGCCATTGGGGGAACGGGTGGCGAAGGCAGTGGCCGACATCACCGATTCTCCCGCAGCGCTGCTGATGCTGCGCGCGGATGACGGCGCGCTGGCGTTCGAAACGCACTGGAACTGGCAGGGCGAGAGGCCTGACGGATCGGTCGTGCCCGCGCCGCTCGCCGCCCTGATCGAACAGAGCGGCTGGATCATCGACATCGACCGCCCGCCTTCGGGTGCCGGGGAAATCAGCGCGCCGGGCTGGATGAGCCTCGACCGCCGCGCCTGGGCGCTGGTGCCGCTGATCCATTTCGGCCGGCTGATCGGCGCGATCCTGCTGGCCCGCCCGCCGATCGACCGGCGCCTGGACTGGGAGGATTTCGACATGCTGCGCGCCGCCGGACGGCAAGCGGCCAGCTATCTGAGCGAGGCGCAGGGGCAACAGGCGCTGGACGATGCCCAGCGTTTCGAGGAGTTCAACCGCCGCTTTGCCTTCATCATGCATGACGTCAAGAATCTGGTGAGCCAGCTTTCCCTGCTCACCCGCAATGCGGAGCGGCACGCCGACAATCCGGATTTCCGGGCCGACATGGTGCTGACGCTGAAGGAATCGGTGGGCAAGATGAACGATATGCTCGCCCGCCTGTCGCAGCATAACAAGGGGCGTGCGGAGGAACCCCGTCCCATGGCGCTGCGCGATGTGGCGGAACAGGTCGCGCGCACCCGCTCGCGCCAGCATGAGATAAGCGTGACCGGAGACGCGCCGCCCGTAATGGCCGATCCTGCGCGGGTCGAACAGATCGTCACCCACCTGCTTCAGAATGCGATCGACGCCAGCGAGCCGCAAAGTTCCGTCGAACTGCGGTTGTCCGCCGATGACCAGGGCGCTTCGCTGGCGGTGATCGACCAGGGCCGGGGGATGACCGCGGAATTCATTCGCCGCGAACTTTTCAAGCCTTTCTCCTCCAACAAGGCGGGGGGCTTTGGCATCGGCGCGTTCGAGGCGCGGGCGCTTGCGCAGGCCATGGACGGGAGCATCGATGTGGAAAGCAAGCCCGGCGTGGGAAGCCGGTTCACGCTGCGCCTGCCCTTGGCGCAACAGGATATGAGGGGGAAGGCCGCCTGATGAGCGACACGCGACCGAAATTGCTGATCGTGGAGGATGATCCGGGCCTGCAGCGGCAATTGCGCTGGGCCTATGAGGAATATCAGCTCTTCATCGCCGGCGACCGCGAGGAAGCGATCGAGATGCTGCGCGAGCAGGCGCCCGATGTGGTGACGCTGGACCTCGGCCTGCCGCCTGATCCCGACGGCACCAGCGAGGGGTTCGCGACCCTGGCGGAGATCCTGCGCATCAAGCCGGATACCAAGGTCATCGTCGCTTCCGGCCATGGCGCGCGGGAAAGCGCGCTTCAGGCCATTTCCGGCGGCGCCTATGATTTTTACCAGAAGCCGGTCGATATTGACGAGCTGGGGCTGATCGTCCGCCGTGCCTTCCACGTCCATGCGCTGGAGCGGGAAAATGCCCGGATGGCCGAAACCGCGCCGGAAAGCGGGCGCGTGCTGGGCCGGCTGATCACCGCCGCGCCGGAAATGATGAAGGTCGCGCGCACCATAGAGCGGGTGGCGGCTGCGGACGTTTCCGTCCTGCTGCTGGGGGCAAGTGGAACCGGAAAGGAATTGCTGGCTCAGGGCCTGCATGATGCCAGCCCGCGCCGGGAAGGGGCCTTTGTCGCGATCAACTGCGCGGCGATCCCCGAAACCTTGCTGGAGGCAGAGCTGTTCGGCCATGAGAAGGGCGCCTTTACCGGCGCGATCAAGACCGTGCCGGGGAAGATCGAGCAGGCGCAGGGAGGCACCCTCTTCCTGGACGAAGTGGGTGACATACCGCTCGCCTTGCAGGTCAAATTGCTGCGCTTCCTGCAGGAGCGGGCGATCGAGCGGATCGGCGGACGCCAGCCCATTGCGGTCGACACGCGGATCGTCTGCGCCACGCATCAGGATGTCGACGCCATGATCGTCGCGGGTACCTTCCGCGAGGATCTCTATTACCGCCTGGCGGAGATCGTTGTGCGCATTCCCGCGCTCAGGGAGCGGCCGGGCGACCCCGCGCTGCTGGCGCGACACTTCCTGCGCCGCTTCGCCAAGGACATGAATCCGCAGGTCAAGGGCCTTGCGCCGGATGCACTGGCGGCGCTTGACGCATGGGGTTGGCCCGGCAATGTGCGAGAGCTGGAAAACCGCATGAAGCGCGCGGTCATCATGGCGGACGGCAAGCACGTCACCGCCGCGGATCTCGACCTCGACGGAGATCGCGCCGAAGGCGGCGATGCGGTGAACCTGAAGGCGGCACGCGAAATGGCGGACCGCCGCGCGATCCGCCGCGCCATCGCCCGGACGGACGGCAACATATCAGGCGCGGCAAAGATGCTGGGGATCAGCCGGCCGACGCTCTACGACCTGCTGAAGCAATATCAGATGCAGAATTGAGGGCGTTCCCCGCTGTGCGGACCGACTGATCTGGGTGGATTGCGGACTGTCGGCTTTTGGTCGGTATTCGTTGAAAGCGGACCTCATAGGCAGGGCCCGTTAGAACCCCATCTGTCGCTATGAACTGATATCGGCAAACGTTGCCGGGCCTGCGTCCAGATCAAACTCATTTCCTGTTGGATAAGCTCTAATTCTGCCCTGTTTCGCGCTTCTTCGTCCTTTGGTGCATCCGCATGTAAAAGTGTAATTGCAGCTTCACGCTTTGCCCCGCACCTCACTATCGCGGCTGCCATAGCTTCAACCGGCGATCCAGGTGGAGCCTCATCCTGTCGGCTACCTATTAAGCACTTTTTATATTCGGTCAGAGAGTTAGTTGGCGGCAGCGGCGACGCAGACGCTGCTAATAACAAAATGAATATCGTCATCCCACACCGTCGCCATTCTGTAGACCCAAAGGTGTCCACAGTTTTGAGGTAACGACGGATGTCGGGAAAGCAAAAACTGTCTGCGGACGGCGATTTCTGGTCGTTTGCCGACATCCCGAATTCATCCACCCGGCCCGGCCTTCCGCCCCTGCCCGGCACAGAATGCCGATCCCTAGACCCGCTCGACCCCCAGATCGGCCGCGCTGATCCCCAGTCGCCTGATCTGCTCCGCCACGGGCGGCCAGACGGTTTCCAGGAAGCGCATGCGCTCGGCCTCCCGCAGTCGCCGGGTAGCGCCGTCGGCAACGAACATGCCCACGCCGCGCTTCACCACGATCAGTCCATCGTCCTGAAAGCATTGATAGGCCTTCGCCACCGTCAGCGGATTGGCGCCCTGCTGCGCGGCAAGCGCGCGCACCGACGGCAGCATGTCTCCGTCGCGAAATTCCCCGTCCAGTATCGAAGCGGCGATGATCTCCCGAAGGCGGAGATAGACGGGTTTTGTATCGTCGGCCATGGGTGCATCAGTGCCATAATACAGCGGTGCGCGTCAAGCGATGGCCTTACCTAATACCCCGTCAATCCTGTAACTATCTGTCCCAGACCGAAACTATATTGTCATATTCTGGCCGGGGCCGCTCGTCCTGCGGCCGGCCCGGCGTGCCGATGAAGATGAAGCCGGCAATCCTTTCCTGCCCCTTGGCGAAAGCCGCGCGCACATCCTCATTATAGCTGGCCCAGCCGGTCAGCCAGCCGCCCGCAAATCCCAGGGCATGGGTCGCGTGAAGCAGGTTCATGATCGCGGCGCCCGCCGAAAGCTCCTGTTCCCACAGCGGGATCTTGCTGCCCTCCACCGGCGCGGAAAGCGCGACGACCAGTGTCGGCGCCTGGTGCGCGAACTGGTGCATGGCCTCTATCTCCAGCCGCCCGGCATCGGGCTTCTCGGCGCGATAGGCCCGTTCGAGCAGCGCTGCCAGAGCGTCACGCCTTTCCAGCGGCACGATGACGAAGCGCCATGGCGCCAGCTTGCCGTGATCGGGCGTGCGCTGCGCGACTTCCAATATCGTGCGAAGCTGGTCTTCGTCCGGTCCCGGCGCGATCAGGTCGCGCGGCTTGCCGGACCGACGGGTCTGCAGGAGCGAGAGGGGGGAGCTGCGATCATTGAACATGCTGGCCCAAATGGAGCGGCGGAGACGATGACGCAAGGGCATGGCCGCTCTTTGACAGATGAATAATTCGGGCTCTAGAAGAGCAGGTGCCGGTCCGGCCTTGTCGGCTCGGCTGCTCCAGATGTTTGTTTTGCAGTGTTTTCCCGGCGGCAGATGATTCCATCCGCCCGGAAAATGCTGCAGGCTGGGGCCGACCAGGGATGCCCTTCGCGCGTCCGCAACAGGATAGGATAAGGGGCCGGATGGCGACCTCAGTTTCAAATGCCGACGCACCGGGTAAGGGCAAGACCTGGCTCGGCCATCCCCGCGGGCTGTTCCTGCTGTTCTTCGTGGAAATGTGGGAACGTTTCTCCTTCTACGGCATGCGCGCGCTGCTGATCTTCTACCTGACGCAGCATTTCCTCTTTTCCGACCGCGACGCCAGCCATGCCTATGGCGCCTATATGTCGCTGATCTACATATCCCCGCTGATGGGCGGCTATCTGGCCGACCGCTATCTGGGCCAGCGCAAGGCGGTTCTGTTCGGCGGCGTCGTGATCGCCATCGGCCACCTCATCCTGGGCATGGAAAGCGACGATGCGGGCGCCATGGGCCTTGGCCTGTTCTGGCTCGGCCTGGCGACGGTGATCACCGGCACGGGTTTCCTGAAGTCCAGCGCGTCGGCGCTGGTGGGACAGCTTTATCCGCGCGACGACATGCGGCGCGACCCGGCCTATACGATCTTCTACATGGGCATCAATGCCGGCGCGACCATCGGTCCCGTCATCTGCGGCTATCTGGGCCAGACATGGGGCTGGCACTGGGGCTTCGGCGCGGCATCGGTCGGCATGATCGCCGGCGTCATCGGCTTCATGCTGTGCAAGCCACTGTTGCAGGGAAGGGGGGAACCCCGCGATCCCGATCATCTGAAGGAACGGGTCGGCGGCATCGTCAGCCGCGAATGGCTGGTCTATCTCTCCAGCCTGGCGTCGATCGGGCTGTGCTGGGCCCTGATCCAGAACCATGTGATCGTCGGCTGGATGCTTGCCGTGGCGAGCGCCGCGGTCGTGCTGTACATCCTGTGGGAAGCCTTTGGCCGCATGGAGCGGATCGGTCGCGACCGGATGCTGGCGGCATTGTTCCTGCTGGTCATCAACCCGCTTTTCTGGGGTCTCTATGAACAGACCGGATCATCGCTCAGCCTGTTCACGGACCGCTATACGGATCGCAACATATGGGGCTTCAATGTTCCCGCATCGATGTTCCAGTCGGTCAACGCGGCCTATATCCTGATGTTCGGACCCGTGCTGGCGGGTTTGTGGATATGGCTGGCGAAGCGGGGATGGGAACCCTCCACCCCGGCCAAGTTCGGCATCGCGCTTACCCTTGTCGGTGCCGGTTTCCTCATCCTGGTGACGGGGGCCGGCGCGCCCGGCACGCTCACGCCGGTGCTGTTCATCTTCCTGCTCTACCTTTGCCACACGCTGGGCGAACTCTGCCTGTCGCCGGTCGGCCTGTCCGCCATGTCGAAACTGGCGCCCTCGCGCATGATCGGCCTGATGATGGGCATCTGGTTCCTGGCCATGGCTCTTGGCGAATATGCCGCCGGGCTGATCGCGGCCGCCACGGGCGGGGAGGGCGGTGCGGCCTCCCGCGGCGATGTGCTGGCGGTCTACGGGACGATCGGCTGGTGGTCGGTGGGCGCGGGGCTGGCCGTCATGGCGCTGGCGCCCCTGGCGAAGCGCCTGATGCATGCCGACCGCTTCGATCAAGAGGGCGAATAAGGCCGCGCTACTGCGTCGCGCCCCATATGTCGCTGGCGCGGACGAAGCCCTTCTGGCCGCCGACGTCGAATGCGCACCAGCCCTTGCCGCAGGAGGAAAGCCGCCCCACCACGCCCTTCTGCGCGCGGAACAGGGCGCGGGCGTCGTCACTGGGGGAATCGCGCATCGGCGCGATGTCGGCGGTGACGATGGCGGTCGGCGTATCGCTCAGCAAGCGGACATGCATCCACCCCTGCGTGCCGGTCGAATCCTCGACCTTGCGCCACAGGCCCAGCACCTGCACCACCTTCACCGGCAGGTCGCGGCGGCGATAGACCCAGTTTGACGGGTAATCGAGGCTGGGGCCGACCCGCATGCGTGCCTCCGCCTGCGTCAGCGAAGCCCAATAGGGCACCGGCTTCGCTGGCGTGGCCCATGCTCCGCCCGCCCAGCACAGCGCCGCGACCATGCCCGCGCCCAGATAGCCCTTCATGCCCATATCGTCCCCATCATCTGACCGCCCGACCATAGCCGTTCGCGGCCGCCAGCGACAACCGCTCTCTTGCGCATATGGATAAGCGCTTGACCATCGTCCTCACGGGGAATAGCGGCCAGACATGGCCAAGAAACCGCGCCCCGCCACGCCGCGCGTCATTGTCACGCGCCGCCTGCCTCCCAATGTCGAGGCGCGCATGGCCGAACTGTTCGACACCGTCTTCAACATCGGCGACGTGCCGATGGACCGGCCAGCGCTGACCCGCGCCATGGCGCAATGCGACGTGCTGGTCCCCGCGGTCACCGACCAGATCGACGCCGCGCTGATCGATGCGGCGCCTGAACGGCTGCAACTGATCGCCAGCTTCGGCAGCGGCGTCGACCATATCGACCTCAATGCCGCGCGGAAGAAGGGGATCATCGTCACCAACACGCCCGGCGTTCTGACCGAGGATACGGCGGACATGACGATGGCGCTGATCCTGTCGGTGCCGCGCCGCCTGGCGGAGGGGGAGAAGCTGGTGCGATCCGGCGCGTGGACCGGCTGGAGCCCCTCGGGCATGCTGGGGCATCGCATCGGCGGCAAGAAGCTGGGCATCATCGGCATGGGCCGCATCGGCCGCGCCGTCGCCCGCCGCGCGGCGGCCTTTGGCCTGTCCATCGCCTACCACAACCGCCATCGCCTGCCTTTCGAGGTCGAGCAGGAATTGCAGGCCCATTGGCACGAGGATGTCGATTCCCTGCTGGCGGCAAGCGACATCGTGTCGATACATTGTCCGCTCAATGCCGACAGCCGGGCGATGATCGATGCCCGGCGGATCGCGCTGATGCGGCCCGATGCCTATCTGATCAATACGTCGCGGGCAGAGATCACGGATGAATCCGCCCTGATCGGCGCGCTCGCGGAAGGACGGATCGCGGGGGCGGGGCTGGACGTCTACACCCATGAGCCGGCTGTTGATCCGCGCCTGCTGGACCTTTCGAACGTCGTGCTGCTGCCGCACATGGGGTCCGCCACCATCGAAGGGCGCGACGCCACCGGAGCACGGGTGATCGCCAATATCCGCAGCTGGGTCGATGGCCATCGACCGCCCAATCAGGTGCTGGAAGGCTGGGTCTGATCCGGTCGTTGCGATAGCGAATTACAGGCGGCAGCCGGTTCTGGTCCCCCAGCTCTGCCCGGTTCAGGGAACCGCGAATGTCAGCGACGGACTACTCGCTCCCCGCCGTCGCCCATCCAACTTTTATTGCCCAAATCCCGAAGCACGGGCCAGCGTCACGGCTTCCCGCGCGGCCGCGAGCAGTGCGCCGCTTTTCGCCTCGCATTCCCGCTGCTCATATTCCGGCGTCGAATCCGCGACGATGCCGGCGCCCGCCTGCACGTGCATCACCCCGTCCTTGAGGACCGCCGTGCGCAGGACGATGCAGCTGTCCATATTGCCGTCCGGCCCGAAATAGCCGACGCCGCCGGCATAGGCGCCCCGCGTTTCCGGCTCCAGTTCCGCGATGATCTCGCAGGCCCGCACCTTGGGCGCACCCGACACCGTGCCGGCCGGAAAGCCCGCGAACAGGGCATCCAGCGCGTCCTTGCCGGGTGCCAGCCGTCCTACCACGTTCGACACGATATGCATCACATGGCTGTAGAATTCGACGCTGTAGCTGTCCGTCACCGTCACGCTGCCCGCCGTCGCCACCCGGCCCACATCGTTGCGGCCCAGGTCCAGCAGCATCAGATGTTCCGCCCGTTCCTTGGGATCGGCCAGCAGGCTTTCGCGATTGGCCGCGTCCTCGACGGCATTGCGGCCGCGCGGACGGGTGCCGGCGATCGGCCTGATCGTCACCTCGCCGTCACGCGCCCGGACCAGGATCTCCGGGCTCGACCCGATCAGGGCGAAGCCGGGCAGGTCGAGATAATAGAGGAAGGGCGAGGGATTGATCCGTCGCAAGGCCCGGTAAAGCGCGATGGGCGGCAGGGTGAAGGGACTGGTGAAGCGCTGCGCCAGCACCACCTGGAAAATGTCGCCCGCGACGATATAGTCCTTCGCCTTCTCGACCATCGCGGCATAGCGCCCGGGTTCCAGCATTGGCGTCACCGCGACATCGGCGATTTCGGCCGGGGCGGTCTGTGCGGGCAGGGGAGCCGCCAGCCGCGCGGCGACGGCGTCGATCCGTTCCAGCGCCTGTTCGACGGCGCGGTCGGCATCGGCAAAACTGCCCTTCCAAACGGGCGCGACCAGGAACAGCGCGTCGGCCAGCCGGTCGAACACCAATATGACGGTCGGCCGCACGAACAGCATGTCCGGCAGCGCGATCGAATTTTCGGGAGGACGCGGCAACTTCTCCACCAGCCCGACCGTCTCATAGCCGAAATAGCCCACCAGACAGGCCAGGGCGGCGGGCAGGACGGGGTCAAGCTCCGCCCGGCATTCCGCGACCAGCGCCCGCAGCGCGTCGAGCGCATCGGCCTCTTCCGGCACGAAGGCATCCCGATCGGTCGCCCATTGCCGGTTGATCTCCGCCGCATGACCCTGCGCACGGAAAACGAGGTCGGGGGCCAGGCCGATCAGGCTGTGACGGCCCCGCACCGCCCCGCCTTCGACCGATTCCAGCAGGAAGTCGCCGCGATCGGCCTCGAACAATTTGAGCGCGGCGGAGATCGGCGTATCGGTGTCGGCAATCTGGCGCCGCCACACCAGCGCGGATTGTCCCGCCGCCAGTGCCCTGCGTGCGCTTTCTATGCCGTCCATTGCCGCCGGTCCCCCTGCGCCCATCTTACTGACCGCTGCCATTGGCGCTGACCAGGGCGCGCTGGACGGAGGCGACGGCATTGGCATTGCGCTTCACGCCCAGTTCCTTCTCGACCGCGCGCTCGAACTGCTGGTCATATTCCTGGCCCACCACTTCGCTGAGCTGGTCGCGAACCTGATTGACCAGCGCCTTGTCCGTGCCCGCATCGCCGCGCTTGATGCCGTTCAACTGCACGACGAAATAGCCGCGATCCTGCCCGGCCGGCAGCGTCTTCACGCTGTTGGTCGCCATGGTGAACAGCATGGCCACTTCCGCGGGGGGACGCTGGCCGTCGCGCATGATGTCGGCACGGCGCCCGCCCACCATCTGCGGCTTGGGCAGGGCGATGCCGGCGGAGGCGACCGCCTGGTCCAGCGTCATGCCCTTGGCGACCTTGGCGCGGATCTGCTCGGCCAGCACCTTGGCCTTTTCATTGCCCTGGGCGAGCTTGTACTGCATCGCCACCAGCGGCTTGACCTTGGCAAGCGGCGGCGGCGCAGGGGCCTGTATGTCGCCGGGCGCAACCAGCGCATAGCGCTTGTCCGCCGCGATCGGCACCAGTTGCGCGTCATCGTCCTGGCTCATGCCGAAGACAGGGGCAAGCAGCGGCTTGACGTCGGCCGGCACCTGATAGGCCGCATCCTCGACCTGCTTGCCGGAGGAAAGGAGGAACGGCGTCGTTTCCAGCTTCAGGCCATTGTCCTTCACCACTTCCTCGAAGCTGCCGCCATTGGCGATCTGATCCTCGATCTTGCCGGTGAAGTCGTTGAGCAGCCGCTTCTCATTCTGGGCGCGTAGCGTGGTGACGATCTCGTCCCGCGCGGCGGCCAGGGCACGGGCAGGGGTCGTCCTGACCGCCGTGACCCGCAGCAGCACCCAGCCCAGCGACCCGCGCAGCGGCCCGATCAGATCGCCCTGCTTCGCGGCAAAGCCCGCATCGGCGACGGAGGCGGACGCTGCGGCGGCCAGCTTCTCGCGGCTCTGGTCGGCCAGTTCGGCGACCGAAAGGCCGGCCGATTGCGCCGCTGCGGCGAGCGACTTGCCGCCCTTCACCTGTTCCGCGATCGCCTTTGCCGCCGCCTGCGTCGGCAGGATCAACTGCTCGAAGCTGCGGCTTTCCTTCGCGGCATAGACGGTCTTGTTCTGGTTGTAATAGCCCGCGATCTCCGCATCGCTGGGCTGTGCCGCCTGGGCGAAGCGTTCGGCGTCGATCACCGCATAGCGGATGCGGCGCTGTTCCGGGATCGTATAGCGCGCGGCATTCTTCTTGTAGAAATCGCCGAGTTGCGCGTCGGTCGGCTCCGCGATGTCCATGAACGCCGTCGCGGGGACAAGGGCGATGGTGCCCTGACGCGCCTCCAGCAGCAGCGAGGCATAGGGCAGCACCAGGGAATCGGTCAGCTTCACGCCCAGTCCCAGCGGCGCCAGCATCTGCCGCTCCAATATCTCGCGGCTGATGTCATCGCGCAGCGCCTGCTCGGTGATCCGCTCGCGCAGCAGCAATTGCCGGAAATTTTCCTGGCTGAAATTGCCCGCTGCGTCCTGGAAGGCGGGAATCTGCGCGATCTGGGCGTCGACGAGCCGCTTGGAGATATGCACCTTCTGGTCGCTCGCATATTCCTTCAGCGTCAGGGACGCGACAAGCTGGTCATAGACCTGCGCCGCGCCGCCCTGCGCCAGGAAATCGCCGATCTGCAACCCCGGATTGGACCGGCGCGCATTTTCGAACACGCGCTGCACACGGTCCTGGAATTCGGTCATGGTCAGGCGCGCGCCGCCTGCCTTGGCGGCGGTTTCGCCGCCTCCAAGGGACGATCCGAACTTGCCGCTCGTAATGTCCCCCATGATGAAGGCGGCCGCGATGATCCCCAGGAATATCAGCGCAGCAAAGGCGCCGAATTTGGAGTGGATGAAACGGCGAAAGACTGAAAGCATGGAGGAAAGTCCGTAAAAGCGGCTTTGATGGCGGCCCGCTTTAAGGGCGGATCGTCGCGCGGGCAAGGGGCGCTGGGGCTGCAAGGCTGGACAAATGGCCGCACGCCGTTCATCGGCTCGGCCAACCCGGCGGTTCGGATTGGAGAGCTGCGCCGCGGGGGACCGTGCAGCAATAACCATAAGGGGAAAGATCGATGAGCAGGCGGAAGCTGATTGTCGGTAACTGGAAGATGAACGGCCTGCGCGCCCAGCTGGGCGAGGTGGAGGCGATCGGCGCCCTGGCGCGCGACTATCCGGCGGTGGAGGTCGGGCTGTGCCTGCCCGCGACGCTGATCGCGGCGGCGGACGGCGTCAAGGGTGGGGCCTTCATCGGCGCGCAGGACTGCCACATGAAGGAAAGCGGCGCGCATACCGGCTGCCTGTCCGCGGCCATGCTGGCGGAGGCAGGGGCAAGCTGGACCATCGTCGGCCATAGCGAACGGCGACAGGACCAGGGCGAAACCGACGCCGACATCGCGGCAAAGGCGCTGGCGGCGCGGGCCGCGGGTCTGAAGGTCATCCTCTGCGTGGGCGAAAGCCTCGACGTGCGCGACGCCGGCAATGCGGAGGCGGTGGTTGCGGCGCAATTGCTGGCCTCCCTGCCGGATGGAGCGGCGGCGGACTGGCTGGCCATCGCCTATGAACCGATCTGGGCCATCGGCACGGGCCGAATCCCCACCATGGAAGCGGTCGCCGCGATGCACGCGGCCCTGCGCGCCACTCTTGCTGGCAGGATCGGCGCGCAGGCGGACGCGACGCGAATCCTCTATGGCGGATCGATGAACGGCGACAATGCGGCGGAGCTTCTGGCGCTGGCCGACGTCGATGGCGGCCTGATCGGCGGCGCGAGCCTTGCAGCGGCGAAATTCGCTCCGGTGATCGCGGCTGCTGCCTGACCGCCGACGGATGACAATCCCCTCCCGCCTGTGGGAGGGGGGCGGGAAAGACAGGGGCGGTTGCCCCCGCGCCCTATCATCGCTATGTGCGCGGCAACGCTCCCTTTACCGGACAGATATTCGTCTCATGTTCACCTTCCTTCTCGTCGTGCAGGCTCTTGTCGCTGCCCTGCTTGTCACCGTCATCCTGATGCAGAAGTCGGAAGGCGGCGGCCTGGGCGTCGGCGGCAGCCCGGCGGGGTTCATGTCGGCGCGCGGCGCGGCGGATTTCCTGACTCGCTCGACCACGGTTCTCGCCGGCATCTTCGTGACGCTGTCGATCGTGCTGGCGGTGATCGCCTCCATTCAGCACCGGCCGAGCGACATCGACACCTCGCTGGTGAAGCAGGCGCCCCAGGCTCCGACATCTTCTCCGGCGTCCGCGCCGGCCCCGGCGACCGGCAAGGATCCGCTGGCGGGCGCCGCCGGCGCGGCGAGCGGCAAGGCTTCCAACGGCGCTGTCCCGCTCGCCAACTAGGCGCGCGACACTCCCAATTTCGCTTTTTTCGCACGCGCGATGATTCGCGCGCTTGCCCAACTCGTTTGTAAAAGGCTAAGCCTCTCCCCCCATGGCGCGGTATATTTTCATCACCGGCGGCGTGGTCTCCTCGCTTGGCAAGGGCCTGATGGCCGCTTCGCTCGCAGCACTGCTGCAGGCGCGAGGTTTCCGTGTGCGCATTCGGAAATTCGATCCCTATCTCAACGTCGATCCGGGCACGATGAGCCCGTATCAGCATGGCGAGGTCTATGTGACCGACGACGGGGCGGAAACCGACCTCGACCTTGGTCATTATGAGCGCTTCACCGGCGTTTCGGCGCGGCAGTCGGACAATGTGACGCAGGGCCGGGTCTATCAGACCATCATCCAGCGGGAACGGCGCGGCGACTATCTGGGCGCGACGGTCCAGGTGATCCCGCACGTCACGGACGAGATCAAGGCCTTTGCCATGGCCGAATCCGATGATCTCGATTTCGTGCTGTGCGAGATTGGCGGCACCGTGGGCGACATCGAATCGCTGCCCTTCATGGAGGCGATCCGCCAGCTCCATAACGACCTTGGCCGCGGCCGGTCGATCTTCGTCCATGTGACGCTGGTCCCCTATATCGCGGCGGCGGGCGAACTGAAGACGAAGCCGACCCAGCACAGCGTGCGCGAACTGACGTCGCTGGGGATCCAGCCCGACATCTTGCTCTGCCGCTGCGAACATCCGCTGCCGGAAAGCGAGCGGCGCAAGATCGCCCTGTTCTGCAATGTCCGCCCCGAAGCGGTGATCCCGGCGCTTGACGCCAGCAGCATCTACGCGGTCCCGATGCAATATCATGCAGAGGGGCTGGACGACGAAGTGCTGCGCGCCTTCGGCATGGAGGGCGCGTCCGCGCCCAAGCTCGACCGCTGGCACGACATCATGGACCGGCAGCAGAATCTGGAGGGCGAAGTCACCATCGGCGTCGTCGGCAAATATGTCGGCCTGCCCGATGCCTACAAGTCGCTATATGAAGCGCTGACCCATGGCGGCCTCGCCAATCGGGTCAAGGTCAACATCAAATGGCTCGACGCCGAACTGTTCGAGGAAGAGGGCGCGGACATCGCCGCTCGCCTGGAGCCGATGCACGGCATCCTCGTCCCCGGCGGCTTCGGCGTGCGCGGGTCGGAGGGGAAGATCGCCTCGGTCAAATTCGCCCGCGAACGCAACGTGCCCTTTTTCGGCATCTGCCTGGGCATGCAGATGGCCTGCATCGAAGGCGCGCGGAACACGGCGGGAATCGCGAACGCCTCCACCACGGAGTTCGGCGAAACCAGCGAGCCGGTGGTCGGCCTCATCACCGAATGGATGAGCAAGGAAGGCCTGCAGAAGCGTACCGCCGAAACCGACTTGGGCGGCACCATGCGGCTTGGCGCCTATCCGGCCAGGCTCGCTGGCAACAGCGTGGTGGCGGGCATTTACGGCGCGACCGAAATCAGCGAGCGGCACCGCCATCGCTATGAGGTCAATGCCGGCTATCGCGAGCCGCTGGAAAAGGGCGGCCTGATCTTCTCGGGCATGTCGCCAGACGGCACGCTGCCGGAAATCGTCGAACGCCCCGATCATCACTGGTTTGTCGGTGTGCAGTTCCACCCCGAACTCAAGTCCAAGCCCTTCGACCCGCATCCGCTCTTTGCCAGCTTCATCGAAGCGGCGGTGAAGCAGAGCCGGCTGGTATAAAGGAGGAGCGGGGCCGGAATGGCCCCGTTTCACCCTAACCCTGGGCAGGCGTCAACTTCAACAACCGCCCCTCAGAACCCCGCCCGCCATCCTCCAGCAGCCAGAGCGCGCCATCCGGCCCTTGCTCCACCTCCCGGATTCGCGCGCCCATGTCCCATTGGTCCGCCTTGGACGCATTGTCCCCGTCCAGCTTCACCCGTATCAGCGCCTGGCTCGACAGCCCGCCGATGAACAGCGACCCCTTCCATTGCGGGAACAGGTCGCCCGAATAATAGGCCAGCCCCGCCGGCGAGATGACCGGGTTCCACCAGAGCTTGGGCGCCTCATAGCCATCGCCTGCCTTGTGGTCGGGAATGTCCCGCCCGTCATAATGGCTGCCATTGGAAACCCGCGGATAGCCATAGTTGAGGCCGGGCCTGATCAGGTTCACCTCATCGCCGCCCTTCGGCCCCATTTCCTGTTCCCACAGCCGCCCGTCCTTGTCGAAGGCGATCCCCAGCAGATTGCGATGGCCATAGGACCAGACCGCCGGATGAAAGCCTTTCGCCGCCAGCGGATTGCCCGCCGCCGGGGTGCCGTCCAGGTTCAGCCGCAGCACCTTGCCCAATGTCGACTTGGGATCCTGCGCGGGATCGAATTTCTGTCGCTCGCCATTGGTGAAGAACAGATATCTGCCATCGGGCGAGAAGGCGATCCGCCCGGAATAATGGCCGTTTCCATCCACATACTGGCTTGCGCGGAAGATCACCTTCACGCCGTCCAGCTTCGTCGTCCCATCGCTCGCCTGGTGGAAGGCGCCGGTGGCGAGCGCCACGCCCTTGCCGCCCTGACCCGCCTCGGAAAAGCTGAAATAGACCGACCGGTTCCGCGCGAAATCGGGCGCCAGCACCACGTCCATCAGCGCGCCCTGACCTTCGCTGTCGACCGGCGGAATGCCCGCGACGGGAATTTTCGTTCCGTTCTTCGGATCGAACAGGATCATCTCGCCCGCCTTTTCGGTGACCAGCATCCGTCCGTCGGGCATGAAGGTCATGGCCCAGGGCGCATCGAAATCCGCGATCACGGAGGTCTTGAACGGCTTCGTCGCGGAGGTGGTGCTGTTCTGCCCCACGGCATTGTCAGCCGAACAGGCGATCAGGGCCAGCGGCAGGGCAGTCAGGGCAAGATGGCGCATATCGTCTCCTCCGGGGCTGAATTTCGGCGCTGATGACGCTAACAGAAGGCTTATCAAATGCCTCGCGACAAATAATGTTGCAGCTTTGCGGCATCCCGCCTATATCGCCCCTGCTTCCTTACATCGTCAAACATGTCGGGGTCGCGGGCGGATCGCCTGCGGCGACGGGAAGCTGCAATTTTGTTCTTTTGGAGACCCCATGGCGGACATCGCCGAACTGACAGCCCTGATCGAACCGGAGGTGAAGGCCTTGGGCTTCGACCTCGTGCGCATCAAGCTGTTCGGCTCGGGTGACGAGTATACGCTGCAGATCATGGCCGAGCGGCCGGAGACGAAGCAGCTCGTCATTGAGGATTGCGCCGCCATCTCCCGCCGCCTGTCCGACGTGCTGGACGAAGCCGACCCGATCGAGGAGGCCTATCGCCTCGAAGTCAGCTCGCCCGGTATCGACCGTCCGCTGACCCGCCTCACCGATTTTCTCGAATGGGCCGGGCATGAGGCGAAGATTTCCGCCACCGAAGCCGTCGGGGGCCGCAAGAGCTTCCGTGGTGTTCTGAACGGGATAGAGGGGGAGGGCATTCTCTTCACCGACGTGAAGGCGGGCGATGTGGTGATCCCCTTCGCATTGGTGGGCGACGCCAAGCTGATACTGACCGACGCATTGATTTCTGCTAGCATGCCGCTCTCCTCCGATGGGGCGGACGAGTTCGAAACCGAAGAATAAGGGTTTACGACCATGGCCAACGCCATTTCCGCCAACAAGGCCGAGCTGCTCGCCATTGCGAACAGCGTCGCCAGCGAGAAGATGATCGACAAGGCGATCGTCATCGAGGCGATGGAAGACGCGATCCAGCGCGCAGCCCGCGCCCGTTACGGCGCGGAGAACGACATCCGCGCCAAGCTGGACCCGGACACCGGCGACCTTCGTCTCTGGAGAGTCGTGGAGGTGGTCGAGCAGGTCGACGACTATTTCAAGCAGGTCGACCTGAAGCAGGCTACCAAGCTGAAGAAGGACGCGGTCGTGGGCGACTTCATCGTCGATCCGCTGCCGCCCATCGACCTTGGTCGCATCGACGCCCAGTCGGCCAAGCAGGTGATCTTCCAGAAGGTCCGCGACGCAGAGCGCGAGCGCCAGCATGAGGAATTCAAGGACCGCGTGGGTGAGATCATCACCGGCGTCGTCAAGTCCGTCGAATTCGGCCATGTCGTCGTCAATCTCGGCCGGGCCGAGGGCGTCATCCGCCGCGACCAGCAGATCCCCCGCGAAGTCGTCCGCGTCGGCGACCGCATCCGCTCGGTGATCCTGAACGTCCGCCGCGAAAACCGCGGGCCGCAGATTTTCCTCAGCCGCGCGCATCCCGAATTCATGAAGAAGCTGTTCGCGCAGGAAGTGCCCGAAATCTACGACGGGGTGATCGAGATCAAGGCCGCCGCCCGCGATCCGGGCAGCCGCGCCAAGATCGGCGTCATCAGCCGCGATTCGAGCATCGACCCGGTCGGCGCCTGCGTCGGCATGAAGGGCAGCCGCGTGCAGGCCGTCGTGCAGGAAATGCAGGGCGAGAAGATCGACATCATCCCCTGGTCGGAGGATACCGCGACCTTCGTCGTCAACGCGCTTCAGCCCGCGCAGGTCGCCCGCGTCGTCATCGACGAGGAAGAGGAACGCATCGAGGTCGTCGTCCCCGACGATCAGCTTTCGCTCGCCATCGGCCGTCGCGGCCAGAATGTCCGTCTCGCCAGCCAGCTGACCGGCAAGGCCATCGACATCATGACCGAGGCCGACGCGTCCGAGAAGCGCCAGAAGGAATTCGTCGCCCGTTCCGAACTGTTCCAGAACGAACTGGACGTCGACGAAACCCTCTCGCAGCTCCTCGTGGCCGAGGGCTTTGGCGAGCTGGAGGAAGTGGCCTATGTCGGCATCGACGAACTGGCCGCGATCGAGGGCTTTGACGAGGAACTGGCGCAGGAACTGCAAAGCCGCGCGCAGGAAGCGCTGGACCGCCGCGAGGCCGCTGCCCGCGAGGAGCGTCAGGCGCTGGGCGTCGAGGATGCGCTGGCCGACATGCCGCACCTTACAGAGGCGATGCTGGTGACGCTGGGCAAGGCGGGCATCAAGACGCTGGACGACCTGGCCGATCTGGCCACGGACGAACTGATCGCCAAGAAGCGCGTCGACCAGCGCCGCCGCCGCAACGAAGGCAGCGAGGACAAGGGCGGCATTCTGGCCGAATATGGCCTCAGTGAAGAGCAGGGCAATGAGATCATCATGGCCGCCCGCGCCCACTGGTTCGAAGACGAGGAAGCATAAGCGCAGATGCCGTTCGTCGATATCCGTCTGGCCGGAAACGCCACCCGCGAACAGAAGGCGGCCATCGTCGCCGACGTCACCCGGTCGCTCGTCGAGCGTCTCGGGAAGCCGGCCTCTGCCGTGCAGGTGGTGATTTCGGAAATCTCGATGGAAAATTACGGCTCGGCCGGCCAGCTCATGGCCGATCGGGTCGCGCCCCGGCCGACAGGGGAGGACGCCAATGCCGCGGTCACTTCCCAATGAGAGGCTAAGCGCTTCCCCAGCACTGACGGACAGCCGTGCTCCTGCGAAGGCGGGAGCCCAGTCCAGAGGTCGTGCGCACCCGAAAAGGTGGAACTGGATTCCTGCCCTGGCAGGAATACGGATTTCGTTCGGAAAGGGCGCGTCATGACCGAACGCAAATGCATCCTGTCGGGCGACCGCGCCGACCCGGACATGCTCGTCCGTCTCGCCTGCGGCCCGAATGGTGAAATTCTGCCCGACATCCGCGCCAAGGCCCCCGGCCGTGGCGCCTGGATCGGAGTGTCCCGCGCGGAAGTCGAACAGGCGCTCGCCAGGGGCAAGCTCAAGGGCGCGCTCGCTCGGGCGTTCAAGACCGGCGACCTGCAAATCCCCGACAACCTCCCCGCGCTGATCGAGGACGGCCTGCGCAAGGCGCTGCTCGACCGGCTGGGACTGGAGGCGAAGGCATCCATGGTCCTCACGGGCTCTGAAAAAATCGATGTCGCCTGCCGCAAGGGGGAGGTGACGATGCTGCTCCACGCCGCCGACGCCGCCCCCGACGGCAACCGCAAGCTCGACCAGGCTTTGCGCGTCGGGCAGGAGGCGGAAGGCACGGATTTGGCGGGCATCGTCTTGCCTGTGGACCGACACGCCCTATCTATGGCAATGGGGCGGGACAATGTCGTCCATATCGCGGTGACCGACTCGCGTGCGGCGTCACGTCTGCGCGGCGCCATAGGCCGCTTGGAAAGCTATCTGGGTTGCGCTAACGGAGCGCCGGTGCATGGGGAGCAGGACTCCGCAGGGGCATTGGGCGCCTGAGTTGGTATTGGAATGCCTGAGTTGGCATTGGAATGAAGGCGCCGACGGGCCTTGCCGGTCGGGTTGATGTGAAGGGTATAGTTCAGTCGTATGAGTGACAGCAAGGAAGACAAGCCGGTTCTGGGCCGCAAGCCGCTGGGGATCAAGCGCACGGTCGAGTCCGGTCAGGTGCAGCAGCAGTTCAGCCACGGCCGCAAGAACACGGTCGTGGTTGAGGTGAAGCGGCGCCGCATCCTGGGCAAGCCGGGCGAAGCCGGCCACGCTGCGCCTGAACCGCAGGCTGATCCCACGCCTGCGGCTGCCCCCGCCGCTCCGGCGGCGCCCCAGCCGCAGGCGCGCGCGCCGCAGCCGGCTCCCGCGCGCCCGGCCCCGCCGCAGAGCCTGATGTCCCGTCAGGAATTGCAAGCGAAGCTGCTGCGCGAGGCGGAGGAAGCCCGCATGTCCGCGCTGGAGGACGCGCGCCGTCGCGAAGACGCCCAGCGCCTTGCCGCAAGCGAGGAGGAAAAGCGCCGCGCCGAGGAAAATCGCCTGGCCGCAGAGGCTTCCGAGGCCGAAGTCGCGCGCCAGCCCGAAGTGGACGCGGGGACCGTCGAGGAAACGGCCAAGGCGAACGTTGAGGAAGCCGCGCCTGTCGCGGCCGATGCCCCGGCCGAGGCCGCGCCGGCCGCTGCCGAAACGAAGCCCGCAACGTCCACCATGCCCCCGCCGCGCCGCTTCACGCCGGTCGCCCCGGTCAAGCGCCCCGAACCGGCCAAGCCGGAGCGGGCCAAGCGCGGCGACGACAATCGCCGTCAGGCAGGCAAGCTCACCGTCACCCGCGCCCTCGCGGATGATGACAGCGCCCGCGCCCGCAGCCTCGCCGCGCTCAAGCGCGCCCGCGAGAAGGAACGCCGCGCCCATTATTCGGGCGGCGCCCAGCAGCGGGAAAAGCAGTCGCGCGACGTGGTGGTCCCCGAAAGCATCACTGTCCAGGAACTCGCCAACCGCATGGCCGAAAAGGGCGCGGACCTGGTGAAGGCCCTGTTCAAGATGGGCACCGCCGTCACGCTCAACCAGGCGATCGACCAGGATACGGCCGAATTGCTGGTGGAGGAATTCGGTCACCGCATCCAGCGCGTGTCCGATGCCGACGTCGAAATCGGCATGGAGGGTGAGGTTGACGCACCCGAAACGCTGAAGTCGCGTCCGCCGGTCGTGACCATCATGGGCCATGTCGACCACGGCAAGACCTCTCTGCTCGACGCGCTGCGCGGCACCAATGTCGTGTCCGGCGAAAGCGGCGGCATCACCCAGCATATCGGCGCCTATCAGATCAAGGCGAAGAGCGGCGACATCATCACCTTCCTCGATACGCCGGGTCACGAGGCTTTCTCGGAAATGCGCGCCCGCGGCGCCAACGTCACCGACATCGTCATCCTGGTGGTGGCGGCGGACGACGGCCTGATGCCGCAGACGATCGAAGCCATCAACCATACCAAGGCGGCCGGCGTTCCGATGATCGTCGCGATCAACAAGTGCGACAAGCCCGATGCCAATCCGCAGAAGGTGCGCGAGCGCCTGCTGAGCGAGGAGGTCGTGGTCGAGGATATGGGCGGCGACGTCCAGGACGTGGAGGTTTCGGCACTCAAGAAGACCGGCCTTGACGAGCTGATCGAAAAGATCCTGCTCCAGGCCGAGTTGCTCGAACTGACCGCCAATCCGGATCGCGCCGCCGAAGGCAATGTGATCGAGGCGCAGCTCGACAAGGGGCGCGGCGCCGTCGCCACCGTTCTGGTGCGCAAGGGTACGCTGAAGATCGGCGACACTTTCGTCATCGGCTCGGAAAGCGGCAAGGTCCGCGCGATGATCAACGACAAGGGCCAGCAGGTGAAGGTCGCCGGTCCCTCGACGCCGGTCGAGGTGCTGGGTCTCTCCGGCGTGCCGATGGCGGGCGACCAGCTCACCGTTGTCGAGAATGAGGCGCGCGCCCGCGAAGTCGCCGCCTATCGTCAGGAACAGGCGACCAAGAAGCGCACCACTGCCGCGCCGACCAGCTTCGAGCACATGTTCTCGGCGCTCAACACGACCGTCATCGAATATCCGGTGGTGGTGAAGGGTGACGTGCAGGGCTCGGTTGAAGCGATCGTGTCGTCGCTGAACCGCATTTCGACCGACGAGATCAAGGTGCGCATCCTGCATTCGGGTGTCGGCGCGATCACAGAGAGCGACGTCACGCTGGCCGCCGCCAGCCGCGCGCCGCTGATCGGCTTCAACGTCCGTCCCAATGCCAAGGCGCGCCAGTTGGCGGAGCGCGAGAAGATCTCGCTGCGCTATTATGACGTGATCTACGACCTGCTCGAAGAGGTTCGCGGCGAAATGGCGGGCCAGCTTGCCCCCGAACGCATCGAAACCATCGTCGGCCGGGCCGAGGTGCTTCAGGTCTTCCCCGCGGGCAAGAAGGACAAGGCGGCGGGCCTGCTCGTCCTCGACGGCATCATCCGCAAGGGACTGTCCGCGCGCCTTACCCGCGACGATGTCATCGTGTCGCGCACCAACATCGCCTCGCTCCGTCGCTTCAAGGACGACGTGGCCGAAGTCCGCGCCGGCATGGAGTGCGGCGCGGTCCTTCAGGACACGAACGACATCAAGCCTGGCGACACGCTCGAGCTGTTCGAGGTCGAGGAACGCGCCCGGACGCTGTAACAAGAGCGCGCTCGACGCGGCGCGGAGGAAAAGGACATGGTCATGCTAGGCAAGGTCACGCCAATCCTCCGCAGCTTCGATGAAACGCGGACGCGCGCCTTTTACTGCGACTTCCTGGGGTTCGGGGTGGTGTTCGAACATCGCTTCGAACCTGGCATGCCGCTCTACATGGGCGTGGCGCGTGAGGGATGCGTACTGCACCTGTCCGAACATTATGGCGACGGGACGCCGGGTTCGGGCATTCGCATCGCCGTCGATGACGTGCGGGCCTATGCGGCGGAGCTGCGCGCCAAGCATTTCGGCAACGCCCGGCCGGGGGAACCGGTCGAGACGGAATGGGGCAGCCTTGAAATCACGATCACGGACCCGGCCGGAAATAATTTGACCTTCTTTACCGATTTGCCGGAGTGAATGGCATGAACAATTTGCAGGAAGGTCCCTCCGTCCGCCTGCTGCGCGTGGGCGAACAGGTGCGCCATGTGCTCTCCGAGATCCTTCAGCGCGGCGACGTCCATGACGATGTGCTCGCCAGCCATGTGGTGAGCGTCACCGAAGTCCGCATGTCGCCCGACCTGCGCCACGCGACGGTCTTCATCAAGTCGCTGCTCGGCCAGGATGAGGAGGCTGTGCTGAAGGCGCTGCGCACCAACACCGCCTATCTCCAGCGCGAAGTCGCGACCCGCGTGCGCCTCAAATATGCGGCAAAGCTCAAATTCCTTGCGGACGAAAGCTTCGACGAAGGCAACCATATCGACAGGCTGCTGCGCGATCCCAAGGTAGCGCGCGATCTGGACAAGCCCGAGGCCGAGGGCGAATAGGCCGCTGCCCGACAAACATCGTCCCCATCGACGCGACGGCGCAGCCCGGCTAACAGCGTCTTGTCCGCAGGCAAGGCAAGGCAAGGCAAGGGGCAGGGCAGATGAAAAGAACGGGCATATTCGCAACCGCGCTTCTGGCGCTCGCCACGCCCGCCGCTGCCAGGGAAGCGCCGGTCCATCCGGCTGTCACCACGGACCCGGCCCCTGATCCCGCCTATCCCGCCGGCATGAGCGCCTTCGTCATCCCTTCCGGAGATGGCGCGCTCAACGCTGTCCTCTATACCGCCGCCGGTTCGGGCCTGCACCCGACGCTCCTCCTCCTCCACGGCTTTCCCGGCAATGAGCAGAATCTGGACCTGGCGCAGGCGGCCCGCCGTGCCGGCTGGAATGTGCTGACGCTCCACTATCGCGGTTCCTGGGGCAGTCCCGGAAACTTCTCCTTCACCCACGCTTCGGAAGACGCCTGGAACGCGCTGCAATATCTCCAGCAATCCGCCACGGTGGCGAAATATCGCATCGACACGAGCGCCATCGTCGTCGCAGGGCACAGCATGGGCGGCTTCATGGCCGCCGACGTCGCCGCCGCCGAACCCCATGTCGCGGGCCTCTTCCTGATCGATCCCTGGGATCCAGCCGAAACCGCCGCCGCCCTCTCCACGCCGCAGGGCGAAGCCGCTTGGAAGGCCGAAGTTGCCGACGACCTGCCCCCGCTCCATGGCGCCAGCTATGACAGCCTGACCGCCGAAATCAGCGGCAATGTCGAAAAGTTCGACCTCGGCCGCAGGCTGGTGGGCTATGGCCGCCGCCCCTTGATCATCATCGGGGCGGAGCGGGGCATCGGCGCCATGGCGCGCAAGGTGACGGCGGACGCGCAATCGGCCAATCCCGACACGCGGCTGATGGTCTGGCCCACCGATCACGGCTTTTCCGACAAGCGTATCGCGCTGGCCGACGCCCTGGTCCGTTTCCTCAAGCAGATCGCGCCAATGGCGCGCTGACCATGGCGAAGCTCTATTTCTACTACAGCTCGATGAACGCGGGCAAATCGACCACTTTGCTCCAGTCCAGCTTCAACTATCGTGAGCGTGGCATGGAAACCATGCTGTGGACTGCCGCCGTGGACGATCGTTACGGAGCCGGACGCATAGTCTCTCGCATCGGGCTGGAGGCGCAGGCCCATATCTTCGATGCCGCGACCGATCTCTTTGCCGCCATCGCCGCCCAGCAGGCGCACAGCCCGCTGTCCTGCATATTGATCGACGAGGCGCAGTTCCTGAACGAAGAACAGGTCTGGCAGGTCGCCACTGTCTGCGACCGGCTGAACATTCCGGTGCTCTGTTACGGCATCCGCACCGATTTCCAGGGCAAGTTGTTCGAGGGCAGCGCCGCGCTGCTGGGCCTGGCCGACACGCTGAACGAGATAAAGACGATCTGCGAATGCGGGCGCAAGGCGACGATGAACCTGCGCGTCGATGCGCAGGGCGCGCCGATCCGGCGGGGCGAGCAGACCGAAATCGGCGGCAATGACCGCTATGTCGCGCTCTGCCGCCGCCATTTCGCGGAGCGGATGCAGCGCTGAATCTTGTATCAAATTGTCGCCTCGTCCTCCCGACGGAGCGGCCTTCTACCCATATCGGCGTCATGAAGATGGAGCGGCGATCTGATCCCATCAAATCGAAATCCGCTCTTGCAGGAGACAGAGCATGTTCGCCAGATATCGGGCCGCTTTCCTGGCCCTTCCCCTTATGTTCGCGAGCGTCCCGGCCATGGCCGCGATGCAGCAGCCGGCAAGCGGTGAAGCATCCATTCCCTTCGTCAACCATGGCGGGGTCTGGAACTGGCAAGCCGATGGATCGCGCGGCGTCTATGTGCAGGACCAGCATCGCCAATGGTATTATGCGAAGCTGATGAGCAACTGTTTCGACCTGCCCTTCGCCAACGCCATCGGCTTCGAAACGCGCGGCATCGATACGCTCGACAGGTTCGGCACGCTGGTCGTGCGCGGCCAGCATTGCCCGATCACCAGCTTCACCTACAGCGCCGGCCCGCCCGCCAGGACAAAGAAGGGCTGACAGCAGGCGGCGCCCGCTATAGAGGGCCCGCCATGCATGGCTGGATCATCCTCGACAAACCCCTGGGCCTCGGCTCGACGCAGGCCGTGAGCGCGGTGAAGCGCGCCTTGCGGCAAAGCGGCGCGGGAAAGCTTAGGGTCGGCCATGGCGGCACGCTCGATCCGCTGGCGACCGGTGTTCTCCCGGTGGCGGTGGGAGAGGCGACGAAGCTCGCCGGGCGGATGCTCGACAGCGACAAGATCTATGACTTCACCATCGGCCTGGGCGTGCAGACCGACACGCTCGACCGGGAGGGCAGGGAGGTCGCGTCCAGCGCGCATCGCCCCACCCTGGCGGAGGTGGAGGCCGTCCTCCCCGATTTCACCGGCCCCATCGAACAGGTGCCGCCCGCCTATAGCGCGATCCTGATCGACGGCCGGCGCGCCTATGACCTGGCCCGCGCGGGGCAGGAGGTGGAAATGAAGACGCGCGCCGTGACCATCCACCGCCTTGACCTTCGTCCCTCCCGCGAGATCGCGAAGGAGGAAATGGTAGGGGAGGTCACCCTGCGCGCCCATGTGTCGAAGGGCACCTATATCCGTTCCCTCGCGCGCGACATCGCGCTGGCGCTCGGCACGGTCGGCCATGTCACCATGCTCCGCCGGGTGAAGGCCGGGCCGTTCACCCTGGAAACCGCGATTTCGCTGGACAAATTGGACGAAGCTGCTACGGGCGGCGGCATCGCGCAGCTTATGCTGCCGTTGACCGCAGGGCTGGACGACATCCCGGCTCTAGCAGTCTCTCCCGACGACGCGCTGGCTCTCCGACAGGGGAAGGTGCTCGTGGGGAAACCGCATACCGGCTTGTTACTGGCGATGGAGGGCGAAACGCCCGTCGCGCTGGTGGAGGCCAGTGGCCCAGAAACCCGTAGGGAAATCAGGGTGGTGCGCGGCTTCAATCTCTAGATGTTACGAAAGGAAGCCGATGTCGATTACTGCCGAGCGCAAGGAAGCGCTGATCAAGGAACATGCCCGCGCCGAAGGCGACACCGGTTCGCCGGAAGTCCAGGTTGCGATCCTCTCGGAGCGCATTTCGAACCTGACCGAGCATTTCAAGGGTCATCACAAGGATAACCACAGCCGTCGCGGCCTGCTGATGCTGGTCAACAAGCGTCGTTCGCTGCTGGACTATCTCAAGAAAAAGGATGCGGGTCGCTATACCGACCTCATCACCAAGCTGGGCCTGCGCAAGTAAGCCTGCTAAAGAAGGAGCGGCCCCCATGTCGGGGCCGTTTCCGATTCCGGGGCTCCTGCAATTCGGCAGGATGTTCCGACCAAGGGGCCAGACGATGCTCCGAAACCGCTGCGGGCCGGTTTAGCCCGCATGACAGGCCCCGCCCGGCAATAGGGCCAGGCGGGCGAAGGAAAACAACATGTTCGATGTAAAGAAGGTATCAATCGAGCTGGGCGGAAAGACCCTCACGCTCGAAACCGGCCGTATTGCGCGTCAGGCCGACGCCGCCGTGCTGGCGACCTATGGCGAAACCGTGGTGCTGTGCGCCGTGACCGCCGCCAAGTCGGTGAAGGAAGGGCAGGACTTCTTCCCGCTGACCGTCCATTATCAGGAAAAATATTCCGCCGCCGGCCGCATCCCGGGTGGCTTCTTCAAGCGTGAACGCGGCGCGACGGAAAAGGAAACACTGGTTTCCCGCCTGATCGACCGCCCGGTCCGCCCGCTCTTCCCCGAAGGTTTCTACAACGAAATCAACGTCATTGCCCAGGTTCTGAGCTTTGACGGCGAAAGTGAGCCCGACATCGTGGCGATGATCGCCGCTTCGGCCGCGCTGACCCTGTCGGGCGTTCCCTTCCTGGGTCCGATCGGCGCCGCCCGCGTCGGCTACAAGGATGGCGAATATCAGCTGAACCCCTCGCTGGACCAGGCGAAGGAAGGCGAACTCGACCTCGTCGTCGCCGCCACCGGCAATGCCGTGATGATGGTCGAATCCGAAGCCAAGGAACTGTCGGAAGACGTCATGCTCGGCGCCGTGCTGTTCGCGCATGAAGCGTCGAAGAAGGTCGTCAATGCGATCATCGACCTCGCCGAGCAGGCCGCCAAGGATCCGTGGGACGTTGCCAAGGGCGACAATCTCGACGACCTCAAGAAGAAGCTGAAGAAGCTGATCGGCAAGGACATCACGGCCGCCTACAAGCTGACCGACAAGTCCGCCCGTTCCAACGCGCTGAACGAGGCCCGCGCCAAGGCAAAGGCCTGGTTCGCCGAGGAAGGCCTCGACGCCCAGACGGTCATGGCCGGCATCAAGCTGACCAAGAAGCTGGAAGCGGAAATCGTCCGCACCGCCATCCTCAAGGACGGCAAGCGCATCGACGGCCGCAACACGACGCAGATCCGCCCGATCGAGGCGATGGTCGGCTTCCTGCCGCGCACCCACGGTTCGGCCCTGTTCACCCGCGGTGAAACGCAGGCGATCTGCACCACCACGCTCGGCACCAAGGACGCCGAGCAGATGGTCGACGGCCTGACCGGCGTTCATTATGAAAGCTTCATGCTGCACTACAACTTCCCGCCCTATTCGGTCGGTGAAGTCGGCCGCTTCGGCGCGCCGGGCCGTCGCGAAGTCGGCCATGGCAAGCTGGCATGGCGTGCCCTGCACCCCGTGCTGCCCAGCAAGGAAGAATTCCCCTACACCATCCGCGTCCTCAGCGACATCACCGAGTCCAACGGCTCGTCATCGATGGCGACGGTCTGCGGCGGTTCGCTCTCGATGATGGACGCCGGCGTGCCGCTGAAGCGCCCCGTCTCCGGCATTGCCATGGGCCTGATCCTGGAAGGCAAGGATTTCGCTGTCATCAGCGACATTCTGGGCGACGAGGATCATCTCGGCGACATGGACTTCAAGGTGGCGGGCACGGAAGCGGGCATCACCACCATGCAGATGGACATCAAGGTTGCCGGCATCACGCAGGAAATCTTCGAGGTCGCTCTGCGCCAGGCGAAGGAAGGCCGCGCCCACATATTGGGTGAGATGAGCAAGGCCCTGTCCTCGACTCGCACCGAGCTGTCGGCCCATGCCCCGCGCATCGAGACGATCCAGATCGACAAGGCGAAGATCCGCGACGTCATCGGCACCGGCGGCAAGGTCATCCGCGAGATCGTCGCGGAAACCGGCGCGAAGGTCGACATCGACGATGAGGGCATCATCAAGATCAGCTCGTCCGACATCAACCAGATCGAAGCCGCCAAGAAGTGGATTCTCGGCATCGTCGAGGAAGCGGAAGTCGGCAAGGTCTACACCGGCAAGGTCGTAAACATCGTCGACTTCGGTGCGTTCGTGAACTTCATGGGCGGCAAGGACGGCCTCGTCCACGTCTCCGAAATGAAGAATGAGCGCGTCGAAAAGCCGACGGACGTCGTCTCCGAAGGCCAGGAAGTGAAGGTCAAGGTTCTCGAAATCGATCCGCGCGGCAAGGTTCGCCTGTCCATGCGCGTCGTCGATCAGGAAACCGGCGAGGAACTGGAAGATACCCGTCCTCCCCGCGAACCCAGGGGCGATCGCGGCGGTGAGCGTGAAGGCGGCCGTGGCGACCGCAATCGCCGCGACCGTGGCGGCGACCGCGGCGGACGCGGTGGCGACCGGGGTGATCGCGGCCCCCGCCGTGACCGCGGCCCGCGCGGCGAAGGCCGGGGCAATGGCGATGACGACGGCTCCAATGCCGGTCTGCCGGACTTCCTGACCCAGGATTGATCCCGGTCCATCAGGCCCGATAATACAGGAAGGGCGCCCGGTCATCCGGGCGCCCTTTTTGATGAATTTGAATGCTTTTCTGATCTCCAATTGGCCTGGGCGGAAGTTGTGATAGGGTAACGATCAAGCTGTGGGGGGATTTATGCAGCGCAGGAACGAACGATTCGTGGAGCGCCTGCCGCTGGCCCTGCGTCGACCCTGGCATGCCTATCTGCTGGCGACCGTTTTCTGCCTGATCGCCCTCGCCATTCGCGCCGTCGCCGAAATCGCCATGCCGGTGGGCTATCCCTTCGTCTCCTTCTTTCCCGTCGTGATCCTGACCTCCTTCCTGTTCGGGGTGCGGCCGGGCATCTATGCGGGCGTGTTGTGCGGCCTCTTGTCCTGGTATTTCTTCATTCCGCCACGCATGACGTTCGACTTCCATCCAGGCGTGCTGCTGGCGCTCGCCTTCTACGGCATCGTCGTGATCATCGACATCGCGCTGATCCATCTCTTGCAGAAGGCGAACTTCAAACTGGCGTTGGAGCGGGAACGCAGCCGCGCCCTGGCGGAAAATCGCGAATTGCTGTTCCACGAATTGCAGCACCGCGTGTCCAACAATCTTCAGGTCGTCGCGGCCATGCTTTCGCTCCAGCGACGCCATGTCGACCATGACCTGGCCCGCCGGGCGCTGGACGACGCTTCGGCCCGGCTCGCGCTGGTCGGCCGGATCAGCCGGGAGCTCTACAATCCATCGGGGGAGGGGCAGGACGTCCGCGCCTTCCTGACGACATTGACCGCCGATGTGCTGGCGGCCAGCGGTCGCGACGACATCGCTCTCACCGTCGATGCGCCCGATGCGCTGACCCTGCAACCCGACATCGCCGTGTCGATGGCGCTGATCGTGACCGAAGCGGTCAACAACGCCATCGAACATGGCCTGCCGCATCGGGGCGGCAGCATCCACGTCAGCCTGAACGTCAGCGACGGCACGATAATCCTTGACGTCACCGACGATGGAAGGGGCCTGCCCGCCGATTTCGATCCCGGCTTCAGCCAGAGTCTGGGCCTGCGGATTTCCAATGCACTGGCCTTGCAACTGAACGGCCGCTTCTCCCTGATGCCCTCGGTAAAGGGCGGCGCGATAGCACGGCTTGACCTGCCTGCCCGCGCATAGCGACCGACATGCACATTCTGCCGCTTGGCGAGGCGCATTCGCTCCGCTATGACCCGGCCATGCTGACGAAAACCATGACGCGCATCGGCGCGGCTACCGCACCGCTTCTGCTTGCCGCCCTGCTCTCGGGCTGCGCGACGTCGAAGAACAAATCCGACACGCAATATGTCGCCCGCGACGTGTCGACGCTCTACAATGCGGGCAAATACCGCCTGGATCGCGGCCAGTACAAGCTTGCCGCCGCGCTCTTCGACGAAGTGGAGCGCCAGCATCCCTATTCGCCCTGGGCCCGCCGCGCGCAGCTCATGTCCGCGTTCAGCTATTACATGAATCAGGATTATCCGGAATCGATCGGCGCGGCGCAGCGCTTCCTGTCGATCCACACCGGCAACAAGGACGCACCCTACGCCTATTATCTGATCGCGCTCTGCTATTATGAACAGATTGCCGACGTCACCCGCGACCAGAAGATCACGCAACAGGCTCTGGACGCGCTGGGCGAACTGATCCGCCGCTATCCCGACACGCGCTACGCCGCCGATGCCCGGCTGAAGCTCGACCTCGTCAACGATCACCTCGCCGGCAAGGAGATGGAGATCGGCCGTTTCTACCAGCGTCGTGGTCAGTGGCTGGCGGCGACTCTGCGCTTCCGCACGGTCATCGACAAATATCAGACGACCACGCACACGCCGGAGGCGCTGGAGCGCCTGGTGGAAAGCTATCTCTCGCTCGGCATCCCCGCCGAAGCGCAGAAGGCCGCTGCGGTGCTGGGCCGGAACTATCCGGGTTCGAAATGGTATGAGCGCAGCTTCAAGCTGATGCGCGAACATCCGAACAAGGCCTGACCTGTCCTGTTCCCCCTCCCGCAGGCGGGCGGGGTCGAACGGCATCACGCGCCTCTGTTCAGGGGAGGATCGCGAGCGAAGCGAGCGTTCCCTCCTGCCCAATTCAGCGCCGCTGGCGCGGTGCACCCACCCCGGCCCCTCCCGCCTGCGGGAGGGGGGAGTCGCTCGCCCTTGCTGACTGCCCTGTCCATCCGCAACGTCGTGCTGATAGAGGCGCTGGACCTGGATTTCGGGTCGGGCCTAGGCGTGCTGACCGGTGAGACGGGTGCGGGCAAGTCGATCCTGCTCGATTCGCTGGGCCTCGCACTGGGCGCCCGCGCCGACAGCGGCCTTGTCCGCAGCGGGGAGGCGCAGGCCAGCGTCACCGCCACCTTCGACGCGCCTCCCGCCGATCATCGCGCGACGGACCTGCTGGCCGACAATGGCATAGACGTGGAACCCGGCGAACCGCTCATCATCCGTCGCATGGTAAAGGCCGATGGCGGCAGCCGCGCCTTCGTCAACGATCAGCCCTGCTCGGCGGCGCTGCTGCGCGACCTTGGCAGCGCGCTGGTCGAAATCCACGGCCAGCATGACGATCGCGGCCTGCTCAACCCGCGCGGGCACCGCTCGTTGCTCGACGCCTATGGCCGCTGCGACACGGGCGCGGCGGCGCAGGCCTATCATGCATGGCGCGCCGCCGCCGACCGCCTTGCGGAAAGCCGCGCCAGCGTGGAGACCGCCGCCCGCGACCGCGATTATCTGAGCCATGCGGTGGACGAACTCACCCGCTTCGCCCCCGAACCCGGCGAGGAAGCGACGCTGGCGGAGGAACGCGCCACCATGCAGAAGGGCGCGCGCCTTTCCGACGATCTTTCCGCCGTCACTCAATGCTTCACCGGCTCCGATGGCGGCCTTGCCCAGTTGCGGCAGGCCGCCCGCCGCCTCGACCGCATCGCCGGCGAATATGAACCGCTGGCCGAGGTTCTCGCCGCCCTCGACCGCGCCGTGATCGAGGCGAGCGAGGCGGAGGATCGCCTCAATGAAGCCGCCGAAGCGCTCAGCTTCGACCCCGCCCGACTCGACGCCATCGAAACCCGCCTGTTCGACCTGCGCGGCCTCGCCCGCAAGCATCATATCCAGCCCGACGATCTCTCCGCACTGCGCGACGACATGGCGGCGAAACTGGCCGCGATCGAAGGCGGGGAGGAACATCTCGCCGCCCTGGAGGCCGAGGTGAAGGCACGCGCCGCCGCCTATTGCGCCGCCGCCCAGGCCCTTTCCGCCGAACGCCAGATGGCGGCCGGCAAGCTCGACGCCGCCGTCGCCGCCGAACTCGCCCCGCTGAAACTGGACGCCGCCCGCTTCCGCACCGTCGTCGCGCCGCAGGAGGAAGGGCAATGGGGCGCCCATGGCATGGACCGGGTGGAATTCGAAATCTCCACCAATCCCGGCGCGCCCTTCGCCCCGCTGGTCAAGATCGCGAGCGGCGGCGAACTGTCCCGCTTCATCCTCGCGCTCAAGGTCGCCCTGGCACAGCAGGGCGGCGCGGACACGCTGATCTTCGACGAGATCGACCGCGGGGTAGGGGGCGCCGTCGCCTCCGCCATCGGTGAACGCCTCGCCCGTCTGTCGCAGACCAACCAGATCCTCGTCGTCACCCACAGCCCGCAGGTCGCGGCACGGGGGCAGGACCATATGCTGATCGCAAAATCCAGCGACGGCACCGTAACGCGAACCGGCGTCCATGCGCTGAGCGACGGCGAACGCCGCGAGGAAATCGCCCGCATGCTGTCCGGCGCGGAGATCACGGCAGAAGCGCGGGCACAGGCGGAACGGCTGCTCGAAAAGCTGTAACGCGCCCGTCCATCCAGAAATAGCACCCGCATTGGTCCCCTTCGCGTCAAACGGAGACAATGGCGATTGTTCTGACAGCATTACCCGCGTTAGAGCGGGTTTCGATCTGATTGAATCAGATTGCCACTCTGGCTTCCTTGATTGCCGCGATTTTTTATCAGCGATCGGTTCCGATCGCTTGGAAGTCGCTTTAGTGCCTCGGATGCCCCTTCAAGGAGAAGATAATGTCCGCCCCGAAACTCAGGATCGAATCTGCTGGAATCAATGGCCTGTGGCCGATGTTGCCCACGCCGTCGAAGGAAGGCGCTTCGGACTGGCGTAGCCGCGATACTGTCGATCTCGACGAAACGGCGCGAATGGTTGAGGCATTGATCGAGGCGGGAGTCGATGGGCTTTTGAGCCTGGGCACCTATGGTGAGTGCCATAGCCTGACCTGGGATGAAAAGCTGGCCTTCGTCGGCTGCGTCATGGAGACCATTGGCGGACGCATCCCGTTTTTCGCTGGTACGACAGCCCCCAATACCCGTGAGGTCATTGCCCAGACCCGGGCGATGCACGAGCTTGGCGTTTCGGGGACGATGCTGGGCGTGCCGATGTGGTGCAAGAACGATGTCGCGACAGCCGTTCAATTCTATAATGATGTCAGCGAAGCCTGCCCCGACACGGCGATCATGATCTATGCCAACAGCGAGGCATTCAAGTTCGAATTCCCCCGTCCGTTCTGGGCCCAGGTCGGCAAGCTGCCGCAGGTCGTTGCTTGCAAATATCTCGGAATCGGTTTGTTGGCGGCCGACCTCAACCTTGCTCCCGATATCCGCTTCCTGACGCACGAGGCGGACTATTATGCCGCCTCGCGTATTGCTCCGGACAGGATGACTGCGTTCTGGTCAAGCAGCGCGCTGTGCGGGCCACGGCCGGCGCTGGCGTTGCGCGACGCGGTGGCCAAGGCCAAAGTCAGCGGCGACTGGAGCAATGCCAAGGCGATCGCCGACCGTTTCCAGCAATGCGAACAGGGCCTGTTCCCGCGTGGTGAGTTCACGGAATTTTCGAAGTTCGCCGTGGGGCTCGAAAGGGGGCGGATGAACGCGGCCGGTTGGGTGCGGATTGGCGACCCTCGTCCGCCATACCATCTCGTCCCCGCGGAATATCTGGAAGGCGCCAGTCGCTCGGGACGAGCCTATGCGGCATATCATGCCGAACTCCAGCAATCAGGCCTCTGATATCGAGCGGGGCAAGTCAAATGGATGGGGGTTCGGCGCTCCCTTGAGACCGGACATATGAACGCACCATTCGCGATCAGAACCACGCCCGGCCAAAAGACTTGCCCCAGGGGGCCGTCCACAAATGTAGCCTCCCGACTGACCGGCTTTCGCGAACCCCGCCGCACGACGAGCACCCTCGCAACGGCAACTCTCGACCAGAAATTGACTAACGCTGCCGCTATTGCGGCTTCCAATTGCGGACGCTGGAATGTCAGGGCATACCCTCCAAATGCGACGCTCCAGACCCGACCGCTACGACTATGGCTTCACCATTATAGGAGTGCTTTGCACATACGCATTCTTGGTTTTTGCCAAAGAGCGCGGATGGTCATGGTCGCTTTCGATAGTGATGCTAGTCACCGTATCGATACCAATGGGCATTGGGCTTGGATGGCTAAAACACCGGCTACAGACGCGGAAGCGGACTTTCCGCTAACCACCCCTTTCCGCAAACGCTGTCGTGCTCCTTCAGCGGGTCCACTCTCACCCATCACCACCACAATGCCCGCTCTCCCCTGCCACCCCCGAATATCCGCTACCCGCGCGCAAAGGCCGACGCTAAAGACGTGTCCATGACCGACCCCGCGCAAATGACAGAAGCCGAAGCCGCCAACCGCCTGATGCGCCTTGCGCGGGAGATTGCGCGCCACAACCGGCTCTATCACGACCAGGACGCACCGGAGATCACGGACGCCGCCTATGACGCCCTGATCCGCGAGAACAACGCGCTGGAAGCCGCCTTCCCGCATCTCGTCCGCAGCGATTCCCCCAATGCCCTGGTCGGCGCCGCCTCGACCTCCGCCCTCCGGAAGGTCCAGCACGCCGTCCGCATGATGAGCCTCGACAACGGCTTTTCCGATGAGGACATTGCCGAGTTCGTCGCCCGCGTCCGCCGCTTCCTCGCGCTGCCGGAGGACGCCGCCGTGGCGCTCACCGCCGAACCGAAGATCGACGGCCTGTCCTGCTCGCTGCGCTATGAAAAGGGCGAACTGGTCCTCGCCGCCACGCGAGGCGACGGCACGACCGGGGAGGATGTCACCGCCAATGTCCGCACCATCGCCGACATTCCCCAGACGCTCGCCGGCCCCGGCATCCCCGACCTGTTCGAGGTGCGGGGCGAGGTCTATATGGCGAAGGCCGATTTCGTCGCGCTCAACGCCCGCCTTCTCGCCGAAGCCGAAGACCCTGAAAAGGCCCGCCAGTTCGCCAACCCCCGCAACGCCGCCGCCGGCTCGCTGCGTCAGAAGGACGCCGCGGTCACTGCCATCCGCCCGCTGCGCTTCCTCGCCCATGGCTGGGGCGAGGTCAGCGCCGTCCCCGCGGAGACCCAGCTTGGCGTCATGCAGGCGATCGCAAGCTGGGGCCTGCCCGTGTCCGACCGCCTGGCCTGCGTCGACACGCTGGAGGCGCTCATCGCCCATTATCGCGCCATCGAAGCCGCGCGCGCCGACCTGCCCTTCGACATTGATGGCGTGGTCTACAAGGTCGACCGCCTCGACTGGCAGCAGCGCCTGGGCTTCGTCGCGAAGGCCCCGCGCTGGGCGATCGCTCATAAATTCCCCGCCGAACGCGCCCAGACGACGCTGGAGGCCATCGACATACAGGTCGGACGCACCGGCAAGCTGACCCCCGTGGGTCGCCTCACTCCCGTCACCGTCGGCGGCGTCGTCGTCTCCAACGTCACCCTGCACAATGCCGACGAGATCGCGCGGCTGGGCGTCCGCCCCGGCGATCGCGTTATCGTCCAGCGCGCCGGCGACGTCATCCCGCAGGTGGTGGACAACCTCACGCGGGACGAACCGCGCGCGCCCTTCGCCTTTCCCGACCACTGCCCCGTCTGTCAGTCGGAGGCCGTGCGGGAGGAAGGGGAGGTCGACATACGCTGCACCGGCGGCCTCATCTGCCCGGCGCAACGGTTCGAACGCCTGCGCCATTTCGTCAGTCGCGCCGCGCTGGATATCGAGGGGCTGGGCGAAAAGAGCATCGAGGAATTTCTCGACCTCGGCTGGATCGCGGAACCGGCCGACATCTTCCGCCTGAAATCACGCCGGGCCGACCTGCTGGGCCGGGAGGGGTGGAAGGAAAAGTCCGTCGACAATCTCCTCGCCGCGATAGAGGCAAAGCGCCAGCCCGACGCCGCGCGCCTGCTCTTTGGCCTCGGCATCCGGCATGTCGGAGCGGTCACTGCCCGCGACCTGCTCAAGCGCTATACCACGCTGGAGGGGATCCGCGCGCTCGCTGTCGGGATCATCGCGCTGCGCGATGCCGCCGCCCTTGCGGAGGGGGAGGAGGAATCCCGCTTCCGCAACCGTCTGGACAAGGCGATTGCGGAACATATCGGCGTCGAGAATGTGGGATCGGCGGTCGGCCACGCCTTGGCCGATTTCTTCCACGAACCGCATAATGTCGACGTCTGGAACGACCTGCTGAACGAAGTCTCCCCGCCCGACTATGTGGTCGAAACCACGGCCAGCGCCGTCACGGGCAAGACGGTGGTGTTCACCGGCAAGCTCGAAACCATGAGCCGCGACGAGGCCAAGGCGCAGGCCGAAAGGCTGGGCGCCAAGGCGGCCGGCTCGGTCAGCGCCAAGACCGACCTTGTGGTCGCGGGCCCTGGCGCCGGATCGAAGCTCAAGCAGGCGGCGGCGCTGGGCATCGACGTCATCGATGAAGCCGCCTGGGCAGAAATCGTCAAGGCCGCCGGCTAGACAGGCACTCGAAATTCCCCGTCAGGGGAGGGGACTGAAGGGCGGGGCGGCGCCCCGGCCGTGCCGGACCCGCCCCTCCGACGGGAGTCTCAGTCCGCCGGCTCCAGCTTGTCCTGCGTCCGCGTCTCGAAATCGCCGGCGTCATGCCGCTCCCGAAGCTGTCCCTCCAGCGGCCCGTTCGCCTTGTTGACCATGCGTCCGCGCGCAACTGCGGGCCGCGCATCGATCTGCCGCGCCCAGCGCAGCACATTGGTGTAGCTCTGCGCGTCGAGAAATTCCGCCGCATCATAGGCGCGGCCCAGCACGACCCCGCCATACCAGGGCCAGATCGCGATATCGGCAATGCTATATTCGTCGCCCGCGACATATTCATGCTCGGCCAGTTGCCGGTCGAGCACGTCCAGCTGCCGCTTCACTTCCATCGCATAGCGGTTGATCGGATATTCGAACTTCTCCGGCGCATAGGCGAAGAAATGCCCAAATCCGCCGCCCAGCAGCGGTGCGCTGCCCATCTGCCAGAACAGCCAGTTGAGCGTCTCGGTCCGCTTCGCCGGATCGGTCGGCAGGAAAGCGCCGAATTTCTCGGCCAGATAGACCAGGATCGACCCGGACTCGAACACCCGCCGCGGCGGCGAGACGCTGTGGTCCATCAATGCCGGGATCTTGCTGTTGGGATTGACCGACACGAATCCGCTGCCGAACTGGTCGCCTTCACTGATGCGGATCAGCCAGGCGTCATATTCGGCATCCTTGCCCGCCGCCAGCAGCTCTTCCAGCATGATCGTCACCTTCTGGCCGTTGGGCGTGGCGAGCGAATAGAGCTGGAACGGGTGCTTGCCGACCGGCAGTTCCTTGTCATGGGTCGGACCCGCGATCGGCCGGTTGGTGCTGGCGAAGGCGCCGCCATTCTCCTTGTCCCAGGTCCAGACGCGCGGTGGTATATAGTCTTGGCTCATGCAGGCGTGCTCCGCTGATTGGCAATGGCCCTGCAGGTAGGGAGCAGAAGGGTAGGCCGCAAGCGCGGCCCGCCCATATTTACCTTTCTCGATCTGCAAAAAGGGCGGCCCAAGGGAGACCGCCCTTTCCGTTCCTTTCCCCTTGCCGAGGATCAGAACTTGAAGTTCGCCCCGACGCGGTAGGTGCGACCGATCAGGCCCGGCAAGTGCCACGAGGCCAGATAGTTGGGCTGAGTCGTATAGAGCGTGTTCGCATAAAGCGGCGCCCCGGCATTGGTGAAGTTGCCGATGAAGCCAAAGAAGCTGAAATTCTCGTTCACCTCCACCGTGGCGTTCAGATCGGCATAGACGAAGGTCTTGATCTTGCAGAAAGCGGGTCCGCCACCGTAGAGCGTGGCAGCGCACGATGTGTCCAGATTGCCCTGGTCCGTCGCGACGCCCTTCATGCTGCCCACATAATAGGTCGTCGCGGTCAGCGAGACCTTGCCGACTGTCAGCGTGTTCTGCCAGTTGCCGCGCCACTTCGGCGTGCCGCCGCCCGACGAGAGATCCGCCGGGCCGACCGTGCCCGCGAAGCGCTGCACCGCGCCGCTGGCGAGGTGGCGGTTGAACTTCAGCGTCGTCTGCAGGTCCAGACGGCTCTGGAACTGGACGTTGTCGTTGATATTGAACTGCGCGTCGGCGCCGAATTGCAGACCCGTGGTGACGTCGAAGTTCGAGTTCACATAAGGCGCATTGACCACCAGCAGGCGCGGCAGGGCGTTGAGCGCGAAGGGATCGGCACCGTCGATGACGTTGCACGAATAGCCCGCGCCGACCGCAGCGACCGCGGCGCACCCGGCCGCCGAAGCCGCCGCCGCCGAGGCGAAGGTCTGGCCCGCGACCGAGTAATAGGCATTGATCGCGTCACCCGCCAACGGCCCGGCCGTGACCAGCCCCTTCTTCTTCACGTGGAAATAGTCGACGGTGAAGCTGATCCTGTTGGTCGGCTGGAACACCGCGCCCAGCGTGTAGCTGGTCGAGGTTTCCGGCTTGATATCGGGGTTGCCGACGAAGCCGCGACCGACCGAATAGGGAGCGAAGTAGGCTGCATTCTGGCTATGATCGGCGCGGAACGCCGCATTTGGCGTGTAGCCGACAAAGCCCGAAAAGGAACTGCGCGGATCGCTTTCGGCGAAGGTCGGGGCGCGGAAGCCCTCCGAATAGGTGCCGCGCAGCGAGATCTGCTTGATCGGGGTGAACTTCGCGCCGAACTTGGGCGAGAAGTGGCTGAAGCCTTCCGAATAATGGTCGTAGCGGCCCGACGCGTTCACTTCGAGCGAGTCGAGGATCGGCGCGTCGATTTCGAAATAGCCGGCCCAGACGTCACGGTTGCCAAAGGCCTGCGCGGTCGAAAGGCCAGGAACGTCGAGATTCGGGTTGGCGCTCCGGTTGGTCAGCTTCTCTTTGCGATACTGACCGCCCACGGCGACCTGCAGGTCACCGCCCGGCAGGGTGAACAGGCTGCGGCTGAGCGAGCCATCGACGGTGAATTCGCTCGAATTGGAGAGCGAGGTGATCGGCGGAAGCACGGAATCACGGACGGCCTGCGAATTCAGGGCTGGATTGACGAAGTTGTACGATCCGGTGTTGATCGCCTGCGTGAGACCGGCGAGATTGGCCCAGCCCGTCTGGACCAGCTTCAGGTCGTCGCGCGAATAGCCCGCTTCCAGATTCCATTTCCAGCTGTCGCCGAACGTGCCGTTGAGGCCGCTGGTGATGCGATACAACTCGTTGGTGCGGACAGAACCCGACTTCACGTCGCCGAACAGATAATAGATGCGCGCCGCGCCGGCTGCGGGATTGTTGGCATAGGCGGCGGCATAGGGATTGTTGGGGTTCAGCGTGCGGCCCGGCGTCGCGGGATCGGCGCAGTTGACGCCCGACGGACAGATCCACACGGGCAGCACGATGCCGGGGTTCGACGTCGAGGTCGATGGCGAGCCGCCAAACGCCTGGTTCTGCCGGATGCCGCGCGGCAGCAGGGTGATGTCGACCTTGTTGTGCGAATAGCTGCCCGCGACATAGCCCTCGATATTGTCGCTCAGTCGGAAGCTGAAGCGGGCGACGGCAGCATAGCGTTCCTGCTTGGGCAGTATCTGGACATATTCGCGGGTCAGGTCGTGCGCGCAGGCGGTGCCGACGCGCGATGTCGTATTCTCCGAGAAGGTGCCGTAGGGGCAGTTCGCGAGCGGCGTCAGCGAGGTGAAGATCGCCGGCGACGTGGCGTTTGCGACGCTGCCCGCCAGCGGATTGTTGAGATCGGTCTGGGTGACGCGCGTGACGACGGCGTTGGTCGTCGGGCTGGTCAGCGTGTCGTCGGCGCGGTTGTTGTCGATGCCGCCGATGGCGCGCAGGTCCTGCGTGTTGAAGGGGAAGCCGCGCGAGTTGGCCGTGACCTTTCCGCCCTTCTCATATTCGCCGCCGACATAGAGGTTCCAGCCCTGGCTGTCATAGTCGCCATAGCCGGCGAGCAGGCTCAGCCGGTATTTCTGGCCGTCGCCCTCCTGGCTGACGCCGGACTCGGCGCTGCCTTCGATCCCATTGAACTGCTTGCGCGTGATGATGTTCACCACACCGCCGATCGCATCGGCGCCGTAAGTCGACGATGCGCCATCCTTCAGCACTTCGACCCGCTGGACGTTGACCTGCGGGATGCTGGCAAGGTCGGCATAGCTGTTGTGGCCGTCATCGCTGAGCGGGAAGTTGGCGGAACGAAGGCCATCGACCAGCAACAGCGTCGACGAGACGCCCAAATTGCGCAGCGAAACGGCGGAGCCGCCGGCGGAGAAGCCGCTGGTGAAGCCGATGCCGATCGAGCCGGCGCCATCGGCCGAAGCCTGGCGGATCGCGTCGGCCATGTTGGTAACGCCCGCGCGCTTGAGCGTTTCGGCGGTGATCACACTGACAGGGGAGGGTGTTTCCGCATTTGCGCGGCTCAGCAGCGACCCGGTGACGACGATGGTTGCGCCTTCCTCGTCTGGGGTCGCGGTCTGCGGTGACGACTGGGCCAAAGCGGGCACTGTCCCGATGGTGCCGATGGCAAAGGCGGAAATGGCGACCCCATGGCGCAGCCCGGCGAACGTCTTCTTGATGGACATGAAAATACCCCTGTTGCGCGCGCGCCGGCTATGCGTGCCGGTCGTCGCGCGACCCCTGCTTTACGCCATATGGACTATGGCTGCGGGAAAGGGTGCCTTCCTGTTTTATTATCGTAAAGTAATAATCTCTGGCCGACTTCAATCACTTGTCGCATTTTCTGCACGTTGAGGCATATCTGCAACAGTTTCCGGCATCCGAGGGGACGGGGCTGTGCTATGGGCGGCGTCCGTGTTTATTTGCCTGAAGAGGATGGCGACCGGCGGCGATGCCATGCAGGGAAAATCTTCGCGGAAAAATTCCTTGTCCCCCCTTGATCTCCGATCCAGCCTGTCCATATGCAACGGCGCTGGCACTCCCTGAAGAGGAGTGCTAACAGACACGGGTTCATCGGGGAGAAGGAACCGGATTCGCGCAGCGATTCCATCCGATCCCCTTCAACGTCGTAAAGAGGGAAAGGCACTCAACATGGCATTTCGTCCGTTGCATGACCGCGTTCTCGTTCGCCGCGTAGAGGCGGAAGAGAAGACTGCCGGCGGCATCATCATCCCCGACACCGCCAAGGAAAAGCCGCAGGAAGGCGAAATCGTCGCCGTCGGCATCGGCAGCAAGTCGGAAGATGGCAAGGTCACCCCGCTGGACGTCAAGGCCGGCGACCGCATCCTGTTCGGCAAATGGTCGGGCACCGAGGTCAAGGTCGATGGCGAAGACCTGCTGATCATGAAGGAATCGGACATTCTGGGCATCGTCGCGTAAAGCGGCGAACCGGACTGACATTCCAGTTTTTGGCGGATTTTCGTGCCTGTAACGGTGTGAACTTCGCAAGATTTGCAATTCTCAAAGAGAGGTAGAAGATCATGGCAGCGAAGGACGTAAAGTTTTCGCGTGACGCTCGTGAGCGCATCCTGCGCGGCGTCGACATCCTGGCCGACGCGGTCAAGGTGACCCTGGGCCCCAAGGGCCGCAACGTCGTTATCGACAAGAGCTTCGGCGCGCCCCGCATCACCAAGGACGGTGTTTCGGTCGCCAAGGAAATCGAACTGAAAGACAAGTTCGAGAATATGGGCGCCCAGATGGTCCGCGAAGTCGCTTCGAAGACCAACGACATCGCCGGTGACGGCACCACCACCGCGACCGTCCTCGCCCAGGCGATCGTTCGCGAAGGCATGAAGTCGGTCGCCGCCGGCATGAACCCGATGGACCTGAAGCGCGGCATCGACCTCGCCGTCATCAAGGTCGTCGAGGACATCAAGGCCCGCTCGAAGCCGGTTGCCGGTTCGAACGAGGTCGCCCAGGTCGGCATCATCTCGGCCAATGGCGACGTTGAAGTCGGCCAGAAGATCGCCGAAGCGATGGAGCGCGTCGGCAAGGAAGGCGTGATCACTGTCGAGGAAGCCAAGGGCCTCGATTTCGAACTGGACGTCGTGGAAGGCATGCAGTTCGACCGCGGCTACCTGTCGCCCTATTTCATCACCAACCCGGAAAAGATGCAGGTCGAACTGGCTGACCCCTACATCCTGATCCACGAAAAGAAGCTGTCGAACCTGCAGTCGATCCTGCCGATCCTCGAAGCCGTGGTGCAGTCGGGCCGTCCGCTCCTCATCATCGCCGAGGACATCGAAGGCGAAGCGCTGGCGACCCTGGTCGTCAACAAGCTGCGCGGCGGCCTGAAGGTTGCTGCGGTCAAGGCTCCGGGCTTCGGCGACCGCCGCAAGGCCATGCTGGAAGACATCGCCGTCCTGACCAAGGGCGAAGTGATTTCCGAAGACCTCGGCATCAAGCTTGAGAACGTGACCCTCGGCATGCTCGGCACCGCCAAGCGCATCACCATCGACAAGGACAACACCACCATCGTCGATGGCGCCGGTGACGCCGAAGCGATCAAGGGCCGCACCGAGCAGATCCGTGCGCAGATCGAATCGACCACGTCGGACTACGACCGCGAGAAGCTCCAGGAGCGTCTGGCGAAGCTGGCTGGCGGCGTTGCCGTCATCAAGGTTGGCGGTGCGACCGAAATCGAGGTGAAGGAGCGCAAGGACCGCGTCGACGACGCGCTGCACGCGACCCGCGCGGCTGTGGAAGAAGGCATCGTCCCTGGTGGCGGCACGGCCCTGCTGTACGCTGTCAAGGCCCTCAAGGACCTCAAGGGCGCCAATGACGACCAGACCCGCGGTATCGACATCATCCGCAAGGCCATCGAAGCGCCGCTGCGCCAGATCGCCACGAACGCGGGCGTCGATGGTGCGGTCGTTGCCGGCAACCTGCTGCGTGAAAATGACGAGACCAAGGGCTTCAACGCTGCGACCGACACCTATGAGAACCTCGTTGCCGCTGGCGTGATCGACCCGACCAAGGTCGTCCGCGCCGCGCTGCAGGATGCCGCTTCGGTGGCCGGCCTGCTGATCACGACCGAAGCCACGATCGCTGAACTGCCCTCCGACGACAAGGCGCCGATGGGTATGCCCGGCGGCGGCATGGGCGGCATGGGCGGCATGGACTTCTAAGATCGCGTTGCGGGCGGGCCAGCGGCTCGCCCGCAACCGGGGAAGTTCTCAAAGCTCTCATATGAAAAGGGCCGGTGGAGCGTCGCTCCGCCGGCCCTTTCATGTCGGCCCCATGTTCAGACCAGCAGGATATAAGCGGCACCGATGCCCGCACAGGCACCCAGGACCGGCAACACGCCGATCCTGAACCGGAATACCGCGATCATTGCGCCCGCCGACAGCAGGACAGCAGGAATATTGACGCTGGACAGCACGGGCATGTCGATCCAACCCAGCCGCTGGACCTGCCGAAAGAGGGTGTGAATGGCAAACCAGATGGCAAGGTTCAGGATCACGCCCACCACGGCGGCCGTGATCGCCGTCAGCGCCGCCGAAAGCGCCGGGTTGCCGCGCAGGCGCTCGACGAAAGGAGCGCCAGCGAAAATCCAGAGGAAGCAGGGCACAAACGTCACCCATGTGGTCAGCATGGCGCCCAGGGTCGCTGCCAGCAGCGGATGCATCGCCCCGGACTCGCGGAACGCAGCCAGAAATCCCACGAACTGCGTGACCATGATCAACGGCCCCGGCGTCGTTTCCGCCATGCCCAGGCCGTCGAGCATTTCGCCCGGCCGAAGCCAGCCGAAGGTGCCGACCGCCTCCTGCGCGACATAGGCAAGGACCGCATAGGCACCGCCAAAAGTGACGACGGCCATCTGGCTGAAGAAGCTGGCGATATGGGTGAACACATTGTCGGGCCCCAGCGTCAGGAACAGCGCCAGCACCGGCCCCAGCCACAGCAGCAGAAACAGCGCCGAGATACGCAGCGACCAGCTGAGGGAAGGGCGCGCATGATCCGGTAATCGCTCGCCCAATGCCGTGTCGCAATCATGGACCACATGTCCGCTCGCAGCGCCATGACCGCCGCCGCCCCGAAAGGCTGCAAGCCCTTTGCGCCCGCCGAGGAAGCCGATGAGGCCAGCCGCCACTATGATCAGCGGAAAAGGCGCGCCAAGGAAGAAAATGGCGAGGAAGGCGCCGACCGCGATCCCGCGCATCGCATTGTTCTTCAGCGCGCGTGATCCCACCCGCACCACCGCCTGCATGACGATGGCCAGTACCGCTGCCTTAAGGCCGAAGAAGAGCCCTTCGATGATTGGAACATGGCCCAGCAGCACATAGATGTAGCTGAGCGCCAGGATAGCCAGGAAGCCCGGCAGCACGAACAATATCCCAGCGATCAGCCCTCCCCTGGTCTTGTGCAGGAGCCAGCCGATATAGACGGCAAGCTGCTGCGCTTCCGGTCCCGGCAGCAGCATGCAATAATTGAGGGCGTGGAGGAACCGTTCCTCGCCGATCCAGCGCTTTTCCTCGACCAGCAGCCTATGCATTACGGCGATCTGTCCTGCCGGTCCCCCGAAGCTGAGCGCCGCGATCCGCGCCCATAGGCGCGTTGCTTCGCTCAACGATATTCCGTGATGACCATCGGACGGAGAATGTGCCGGAATGGTGGAGGATGTCTTGGCCGTCATCGGTCCGCCCTTCTGCTGCTGAAAAAGGAATAAAACTGGTTGAGCGCATCGCTTGCCATGGCGATGCGCTGCAGGTCGTCGTCGGTCGATGCGCAGACGCCCGCCAATATGGCTCCCAGGCCGGGGGCTTCCGGTCGCTCGAACCTGCTGTCGCCGATGTCGAGATCATGGATGACCTCGCCGATCGCAACCAGCGCGGGGTCGTTCGCAAGACCCGCCCGCAGCAACAATGTTTCAAAGCTGCACCGGTCGCCTTCATGGGTGAATTCGGCGTCGGCCATGTCAAAGCGCAGCTCGCCGTCGGCCGGATCATAACGGCGCTTATCCACGAATTTGAATCGGGCGTTCTGGTCGATGAAGCGGCGGATCAGCCATGCGCAGGCGATGCGATCGACATGGACGCCGCTGCGCGTCACCCATGTTTTTTCGGCGAGATCGATCGGCTCGGTTCCGACGGCAGGATGGGTTCGGCCGACGTCCGGATGCTGGAAGCGCCGTTGGTCCAGTTCCATGAGCGCCGCTTCGGCTTGCTGTCGACCGGATGCGTTGAAGAAATCGAGCCGTCCGACATCCTCCAGCCGCTTCTGCAGCCGCGCGATGTCCGTTCCGCTGGGGGGGCCGGTTTCCAACAACCGGCGGGCAAGCTGGGTGATCTCTTCATAATCCGCGCGCCGCGCCGCATCGAACAGGGCGCGTACGTCACCATCTGACTGGCCGGCCAGCAGCCGCACTTCGACCAGCGTCGCGTCGCCGCCATTGTCGAGGATTTCCGTCATCAGGCTGTGGAAGGCGGCTGCACTTTCTTCTGAACGAGGCAGTACATGGACCGCATTTTTGAGCGGTACCGCACCTATGGCCTGGAGCCTCCGCCAAATCTTCACGCGCAGATAAGGCGGCTTGGCAGGCAATTGATGCAGCAGCGCAAGCCATGGGGTGGCGTTGGTCGTTATCATGATTCATATGTATCAGAATTTCTGGTTATTAGAAACAGTAGTATCATGGATGCTAAAATGGTAATGATCGCGGATTTGCCTGCGTTGGAATGGAGGAAATCCATTCCGTCATCCGTCTACCGTCAGCCTGGCGCAGATTGAGAGTTTCATCATGTTCAACATTGATGTCATGAGGACGCGGTTCGATGTCGATAATATCGTCGACAAGGACAGACTGTCCTTTATCTCCTCTTCCACAACGGGCGACAGCTTCTCCCGGCCGCAGCCTCCACGCACTTTCCAGTTCACCAATTCGGGCGAGATTTGATGCGGAAAAGATTGATGGCGGAAGCGGCGCTGATGGCGCTCCTTCCTGTTGCGGCTCAGGCGCAGGAAGTGGCGAAGAAGGTCTATCAGCTTCATCAGAAGATGCTGACGCTCGACAGCCATCTCAATACGCCCGCCTCTCTCGATCTGCCCGGCTGGTCGATCGAGGAGGAGCATCAAGTCCATGGTGACTATACCCAGGTCGACCTGCCGCGCATGAAGAAGGGCGGACTCGATGGCGGTTTCTGGGCGATCTACACGCCTCAGGGGCCATTGACGGAGGAGGGCTGTCGCTCCTCATGACCTTCAGTTTCGGCGGGTTTGTCACCAAAATGAAATAACATTGTCACTTTTCTGTCACTGAAATGCCATAGCTGCCTCATCCGACTTGTTCAGGGGAGTCGGATAGTGCGGCGAAAGTCATTTGGTGGCGGAATTTTGATGGTCAGCCTGCTGGCGCTGATGCCGGAGGCGGCGCTCGCCCAGAGCAATGTGGACCTGCAGCGCCAGATTGATGAATTGAAGGCGCAGGTAAAGGTGCTGACGTCCGCACTCGCCGAGAGCAGGCAAGTCGCCGCCTCGGCCGAACCTCTCGCGGCCGCTCCTGCGCCTGCTGCTGTGCCGTCTCCTGAACTGGCTGCCGCCTCCGCCCAATTGCCGGCGGCCGCCCCCCCATCGACCCCCGCACCAAAGTCGAAGCCATGGTATGAACGGCTCTCGCTGCGTGGCTATACCCAGATGCGCTACAATGCCTTCCTCTCCGGCGACGATGTTGCTCCGGCAGGTGTTTCCCGTCTTCGTTCGGTGCATGACGGTTCGATCTCCGATCGCAGCGGCTTTTCGCTGCGCCGGGCGAGATTGGTTCTTCAGGGCGACATTTCCGATCGCGTCTCGCTCTATCTGCAATCCGATTTCGCCACGGCCGTGAACAATCAGGCGGGCAGCGAGCGGCGGGAGGGCTTTGCGCAACTGCGTGACGCCTATGCCGACGTCTTTCTGGACAAGGGAAAAAGCTTTCGCCTGCGCTTCGGTCAGTCCAAGGTCCCCTTCGGCTGGGAGAACATGCAATCCTCCTCCAACCGGCTCACCCTCGACCGCAGCGATGCGGTCAATAGCGCGGTGCCGAGCGAGCGAGACCTCGGCATCGTTGGCTACTATACTCCGCCTTCGGTCCAGAAGATCTGGGACCGGCTGGCGCATGACGGGCAAAAGCTGTTTGGCAATTACGGTGCTTTCGGTATCGGCGCCTTCAACGGACAAGGCACCAACAGGACGGAACAAAATCGCGGCCTTATGAAGGTGGCTTTCGCCACATGGCCGTTCGAGCTGGACGGGCTGGGCAGCGCATTTGCCGGGCAGGTGTTCGAAATCGGTGGCTCTGCGATGATGAACGAGGTTCAGCCCGAACTGCGCAGCGGAACGATCAGTGCGGTGGCCTATGATGATGATCGGGTCGGCATTCATGCCATGCTCTATCCGCAACCTTTCGGCATTCAGGCTGAATGGAACTGGGGCAAAGGGCCTGAATATGACCGCGTCGCTCAGTCTATCCTGACCAGGAACCTGAATGGCGGATATGTCCAGATGATGTACCGCGCGCCCACGGATTCTCTTGGCGTGTTGATACCCTATGCGCGTTGGCAATATTATCGCGGAGGGTGGAAGGCCGGCACCAACGCCCCGCGCCTGGCAACCGACGAACTGGAACTGGGCATCGAATGGCAACCGTGGAAGGTACTGGAATTCACTCTCGCCTTCGCTCGCACGAGGCGCGCCGAAGCCGATGAACGCCGAACCGGGCGCGCCAGGGGCAATCTCGTCCGCACGCAGGTGCAGTGGAATTACTGAGGTGCTTGCCTGAAGCCTTCAAAGGCACGGCCTATGCCGCATTTCCCGTGCCTTTGACTCCAAACCGTCACCTTGAAAATGCTTCAGATCAATCCTTTGGCGCGCAGGCTGCTGTGCCCCTGGGTTCCGATGATGATGTGGTCGTGCACGGCGATGTTGAGTCGCTTGCCCGCCTCCGCGATCTGCCGGGTGATCTCTATGTCCTGCCGACTGGGTTCAGGTGATCCGCTTGGATGATTGTGGACCAGGATCAACGCTGCGGAGCCGAGGTCGATCGCCCGTCTGATAACCTCCCGCGTATAGATCGCCGCCTGGTCGATCGACCCGTCGCCCATATGCTCGTCCCGGATCAGCATGTTCCGGCTGTTGAGGTGCAGCACGCGCACCCTTTCCACGGTCAGGAAAGCCATGTCTGCACGCAGATAATCGAGCAGCGCCTGCCAGCTTGCCAGCACAGGCTTTTCCGCCACTTCGTTCCGCAGCAGTCGCAGCATGGTGGCCTGGACGATCTTGATCGCGGCAATACTGGTTTCGCCCATGCCGGGCACGCGGGCAATCGCCTGCCAGTCCGCGGTCATCAACCCACCGATGCCGTCGAATTCCCGCAGCAACGCCTTGGCCAGCGGTTTTGTATCGCGGCGGGGTATGGCAAGCGCCAGCAGATATTCGATCAGTTCATGGTCGTGCAGAGCTTCGCCACCGTTCTCCGCCAGCTTCTGGCGTAGCCGGGCACGGTGCCCCACGCCATCGTGCGTGGACTTCAAATCCTGATCCGACAAGGTCTTACCTGTTCCCCACATTCGGATCGACGCTATTCATTGCGGATTTATCGGGCAAGGATATTTAGGACAGATCATACGTTATGCAGGCGTTACGGAATTGAGCACGCGGGTTTGACCATAGGCATGGACGACGAGGACGGCGAAAAGGAGGTTCGCCGGGGCTGGCTTCGCTGGCTTGGAGTGGGGACAGGGTCGCTGGCGCTGATCCTGGCCGCGCTGTGGACGCAGCGCGCGCCGATCGCCGAAAACTTCATCAGCCGCGAACTTAACAGGCGCGGCGTGCAGGGCAGCTACGATCTGGCGGATATCGGCCTGCGGACCCAGCGGATCGAGAATATCGTGCTGGGCGATCCTGCCCATCCCGACCTGACCGCGCGCTGGGTAGAGGTCGACATCGCCTTCACTGGACTTACACCGCAAGTGGCGGCCGTGCGGGCGGGGGGCGTCCGGATGCGCGGTTCGCTTCACGATGGCATGTTGAAACTGGGAGAGATCGACAAGTTCCGCGATTCCCGATCCGCGGCTCCCTTCAGCCTGCCTGACGTCCTGCTGGCCCTCAGCGATGCGCGGCTGAAGCTGGACACCGATGCCGGGCCGGTCAGCATGCAGATCGACGGGCGGGGAAATCTTCACTCGGGCTTCCGTGGGCGGCTGATAGCGGTCATGCCTGATGCCGGGGCCGGGGGCTGCGGCCTGGCTGATCTGCGGGCGACGCTGGAGGTGGCGATGCAGGAGGGCCGCCCGCATCTTTCTGGCCCGTTGCGCGGCAAGGCACTGGCCTGTCGCGATGCCGGCATTGCCGTCGCAAAACCAGCGGCGGACGTGGATGTGCGATTTGGCAAGGCATTGGATCGTTGGACTGGCCATGTCTATCTGTCGGGGGAGGCGCTCAGAGCCGGCAAGATGGTCCTGGTCGAACCTTCGGGCCTGATCGACTTGGACGGGACTGCCGCCGCGACCGCCGGGCGAGCCCGAATCGGGGCGACCGCCCTGTCATTCGGGAGCGCGATGGCAGGCACCTCAAGGTTCCAGGGCGCTTGGCACATCGACAAAGGCAATGCTGCGTTGAAGGGGCAACTGGATGTCCGGCAATTGCGGACTGCGGGCCGTGATCCCCTGCGATCTGTGCGCGAATCGACCACCGGGACCCCTGTAGGGCCGCTCGCGGCGCGATTGGCTGATGCGGTGCGACGGGCGGCCGAGAACAATATCCTGCAAACCAGCCTGGCCTTTGCGCAGCAGGGGAAGGGCGGCAGTCTGGTCCTGACAGGCACTCGGTTTTGGGCGCGCAGCGGTGCGAAGATTGCCGTGGCTCAGGAAGGGCGCGTGACCATCGGCTGGCCGGCCAAAGGCGGGCGGGCGATCGACTGGGCGCTGGATGGAGCGATCACGACAGAAGGCGGCGGGTTGCCAAGGGCTGCGCTTCGGCTTGGGCGCAGGCAGGGCGGAGGCTTTGGCGGACAATTATTTCTTGAACCCTATGCCGCGGGGGATGCCCGGCTGTCTCTGGAGCCGGTGCGCTTCGTTGCCGGGCCGAAGGGCGATACACGCTTTGTGACGCAGGTGCGGCTGGATGGTCCACTCCCCGGAGGAAGGCTGCGTGGGTTGGTGGCGCCGGTCGAAGGGCAGGTGAGCGCCGATGGGGCGCTGGCGATCAACCAGCGATGTGTCCCGGTCTCGCTGATAGAGGCGCGTTACGGCAATTTCTCCCTCGGCCGCACGCAGCAGACGCTTTGTCCGATCGGGCAGTCGCTGATTGCCATGGGTTCGGGCGGTGTGCGCGGTGGTGCGGAAATCCGCAAGCTCGCTTTGGCTGGCAAGAGCGGAGACAGCCCGATGCGGCTCTCCGCCGACAAGGCGCGCTTTGCCATAGGGCAGCAGGGTTTCGCGCTCGTCAATGCCGATCTGGCGATCGGGCCGCAGGATTCGCCGGTTCGACTGAGCGCGGCGATGTTCGCCGGGAAAGCGACGGACAAGGGGCTGGGCGGCACATTGACCGGAGCGGGCGGTCGGATCGGGTCCGTGCCGTTGATCGTGGAAAATGGTGCGGGGGACTGGAGCTTTACCGCAGGAATACTGAAGCTGGCGGCGCGAATGACCGTGCGTGACGCGCAGGCGCCGGGTCGCTTCGAGCCGCTCAAGGTGCCTGATTTCGCGTTGATTCTGAAGGACGGGAAGATTGCCGCCACGGGATCGCTGCGGGCGCCGCGTAATGATGCGTTGGTGGCGCATGCCGTCATTGCACATGATCTGGGCAATGGGCGGGGCAAGGCAGATCTGGCGGTGCCGGGATTATCCTTTGGTCCTGGTCTTCAGCCGGAAGATGTGACTCGCCTTGCGCTGGGCGTAGTGGCGAATGTGACTGCGCGGGTCAGCGGGGAAGGGCATGTTCGCTGGGATGGAACGCATGTGACCAGCGATGGGGTGTTCCGGACAGACAATGCCAGCCTTGCCGCGGCCTTCGGTCCGGTGGAGGGGCTGTCGGGACAATTGCGCTTCACTGACCTGCTTGGACTGGTCAGCGCGCCAGGGCAGGAAGCGCGAATCAGATCGGTCAACCCCGGCGTTGAAGTTCGCGACGGCATTGTGCGTTACCGGCTGGAGGCAGGGCAGAAGGTGCGCGTCGAAGGCGGCGGCTGGCCGTTCTCCGGCGGCGAACTGGTGCTGTTGCCGACGACCATGGATTTCAGCGCCGATGTGGACCGCTATCTGACTTTCCGCGTCATCGGCCTGGATGCGGGCGCCTTCATTCAGGCGATGGACCTCAAAAATATTTCCGCGACAGGTACGTTCGACGGCATCATGCCTCTGATCTTTAATGGGCAGGGCGGACGCGTCGCGGGCGGCGTTCTGACCGCAAGGCAGCAAGGCATGCCGCCCCTGATGATGCCGGAAGGCGTGTTGCCCACCGTCCCCTGTGATCCGTCGCGACAGTCAGGCACGCTTTCCTATGTAGGACCGGTGTCGAACGAGCAATTGGGCGCAATGGGGCGTCTGGCCTTCGACGCGCTGAAGAACCTGCAGTATAAATGTCTGACGATCCTGATGGACGGCGCGCTGGATGGAGAGATGGTCACAAACGTCGTCTTCAACGGCGTCAATCGCGGTCAGATTGGTGGGGCGCCAGCGGGTCTGGCGCGGAATTTCACGGGGCTGCCCTTCATATTCAACGTGCGGATCGCGGCGCCCTTCCGGGGGCTTTTGGGAACCGCGCAATCCTTCATCGACCCCTCGACGCTCATACAAAATAGTATAGGCGACCAGATGCAGGAAAAGATGCGTACCGGGATCGGGCAACAGGGGGGTGCAGTTCAGCCTGCCGAAAGCGAAGCTATGCGAAACGGGGAGCAGAAATGAAGAAGCGAACGATCATAACGGCGGGCTTCGCCGGTCTGGCCCTGGGAGGCTGCATCCAGGTGAAGGCACCCGACAAGCCGATAGAAATCAACCTCAATGTGAAGGTGCAGCAGGAGGTCGTCGTTCGGCTCCAGCGCGATGCGCAGGATTTGATCCAGAATAACCCGGAGTTGTTCCCGCAATGACACGCAAGTTTTTGATGATCGCCGCCTCGGCCGCGATCGCGCTGGCCACTGGCCTTATCATGACTTCTCCGGCCCGCGCTCAGTCGGGCGCTGTGGCCGCGGCGCTCAGCGCCGGAACGGTGGGCGAGCAGGCCGACGGCTATCTGGGCATTGCCGGCTCTGTAAGCGATGCGGTCCGGCAGGAAGTCGAATCAATCAACATCAAGCGGAGGGCCGCTTATACCGACCTTGCCGGCAAGCGGGGCGTGACGGTGCAGGACGTGGCGGCTGCAACGGGATGCCAGACGCTCAGCAGTCGGGTGAAGCCCGGACAGGTCTATCGGATCGGCGCGGGTGCGTGGCAGACCAAGGGCGCCGGGCCTATTGCGTTGCCGGGTTATTGCGCCACGGCCGGCTGATTTACTTCACGCCGGTCTCGCCCGGCTAGTGGACTTTGGACCCGGCTTCGTTCGGACAGGAAATTCTCCTGTCCAACGATGGTTGACACTCCTGAAAGCCCTTTCTAAACGGGCCGCGCCTTGACGGGTGCAGCCGCAAGCGCCATGCCGCCTGACGTTGGGTTCAAAGCCCGAACGGAAAGGATGGCTGGATGGCGGCGGATGCACCGGGGCAGGACCCGGCGGGTGAAGATGCGCGGATCGCTTCTCTGGAGGAGCGGATCGCGCAGGCCGAACATGCCGAAAAGGTCAGACAGGGGACACAGGTGCAGCAGGCGGACGATGGGTCCCGCCTCGGCAACAGGGTTCTCGCGGAACTGATCGGTGGTCTTGCTGGCGGTGCCGTGGTTGGTGGGACTCTGGACTACTTTCTGCGGACATCCCCTTGGCTCCTGTTGGCATTTCTCGGTCTTGGGATCGTGGCTGCGTTCAGGAACATCATCAGATTGACGACGACAAAGCGTCCCGACGAATAGGGACGCTTTTGTCTTAGTCCGATTGCACAGACGTTACAGGGGTCCAGCGTGGCAGAATCCGGTAAAATCGATCCGATGCACCAGTTTGCGATCGAACCGCTGTTCGGTACGGATCATCTGTCGGTCGGCGGCTTCAACATCGCCTTCACCAACAGCGCGCTCTATATGGTGGCGGCCGCTGTGGTGCTCTGGATCTTCGTCGTGGGCGGCATGAAGCGCGAGCTGGTGCCCGGTCGCTGGCAGATGGCCGTCGAATATATGACCGGCTTCATCAAGAGCCTGTTGATCGCCAATGTTGGCGAAGGCGGCAAGAAGTATATTCCCTATGTCTTCTCGCTGTTCATGTTCATCCTGCTGGCAAATCTGCTAGGCCTGCTGCCGCTGGGTCTCGTCGGCCTCCACCCCTTCACCTTCACCAGCCATTTCACCGCGACCGGCGTGCTCGCGATCATGAGCTTCTCGATCGTGCTGGCGGTGGGCTTCTACAAGCATGGCCTGCACTTCTTCTCGCTGTTCGTGCCGCACGGCACGCCATTGCCGATGATCCCGGTCATTTTCCCGATCGAGCTGATCTCGTTCATGGTGCGTCCGTTCAGTCTCGGCCTGCGACTGTTCGTCGCCATGACCGCCGGTCACGTGCTGCTCAAGGTGCTGGCGGGCTTCGTCATCAACGCATCGAATGCGGGTGTCGGCTATGGCCTCACCGTCGGCAGCGCCAGCTTCATCCTGATGATCGGCATCAGCGCTCTGGAAGTGCTGGTCGCAGTGATCCAGGCCTATGTTTTCGCGCTGTTGACCTCGGTTTACATCAACGATGCCGAGAACCTGCACTGATTTTCCGCCATTACCTCAACGTTCGAATAGAGTTTAGAAAAGGAGTTTAGAACATGGACGCAGAAGCCGCAAAGCTGCTCGGTGCTGGTCTGGCCGCAATCGGTGCGGGCATCGCTGCCCTCGGTGTGGGCAACGTCTTCAGCTCATTCCTCGAAGGCGCACTGCGCAATCCCGGCGCCGCCGACGGTCAGCAGGGCCGCCTGTTCATCGGCTTCGCCGCCGCAGAACTTCTGGGTCTGCTGGCGTTCGTTATCGCCATGATCCTGGTGTTCGTGGCCTGAACAGTCGCCTTGGGATGGGCATGGACGGCCGCCTGGTCGCCACGCCTATCCCCTGATTGACCGCGCCCTGATCGGACGGACCCGAAAAATGCCTCAAATCGCGCAAATTGCCGAAACCTATTCATCGCAGATCTTCTGGCTGCTGTTGACCTTTGGTTTCGTTTTCTTCGTCATCGGCCTCGGCATGGTGCCCAAAGTCCAGGCGACGGCTGATGCGCGCGACGCGAAGATCACCGGCGATCTGGACGCCGCCAAGGCAGCTTTTGCTCGCGCCGACGAGGCGGAGGCCGACTATCGCGCCCGTGACGCCCAAAGCCGCGCTGCCGCCCAGTCAAGTTTGGCCAGGGCGAAGGCGGAGGCCGCCAAGGCTTCCGAAGCCAAGCTGGCGGCCGCGGATGCGGATATTGCAAGCCAGATCAATGCGGCCGAAGCCCGCATCAAGGCTGCAACCGATGCAGCCATGGCAGAGATTGAAACCGTTGCCGCTGATGCAGCGCGCGACATGGTGGCTCGTATTTCCGGCGTGAACGCGTCGGAGGATGCGGCCCGCAACGCAGTAAAGGCGGCACTGGTCCATGGCTGAGGCAGCAGCACAGCATAGCGAGGCGGATGCCTCGCATTTGAACCAGGCGATCCATTCCGAGGGGATGGAGCCGGTCGGTACCGTGGCTCATGAGGGCGTGGTTCCGCATACCGACCCCAAGGCTGTCGGCATGGACGCCACTGCCTGGGTCAGCCTGGCGATGGCGGTGTTCATCCTGATCCTGGTGATCAAGAAGGTTCCCGGTCTCATCGGCGGTGCGCTGGATGGTCGGATCGCCCAGATCAAGACGCAATTGGAGGAAGCCTCCAAGCTGCGTGCCGAAGCGGAAGCGCTCAAGGCCGAATATGAGGCCAGGCTGGCGGCTGCCGCAGGCGAGGCCGAAGCGATGCGCAAATCGGCCGAGCATGAAGCGGAAACGCTGCTGGAGGACGCGAAGGCCAATGCTGTCGCGCTGGTGGCTCGCCGTCACAAAATGGCGGAGGACAAGATCGGCGCGGCAGAGCGGGCAGCGGTCGCAGCTATTCGGACGAAAGCTGTGAACGCCGCAACTGGAGCAGCCGCAGCATTGATCGTCCAGGGCCATGATGCCAAGGCAGACAAACTGCTGATCGATGATGCGATCAAGGGACTTGGTCCGACCGTCTGACCGGCCGGCAAAGACTGAAAGAAAAGCCGGTGCGGTGTACGCGCCGGTTTTTTCTCATGTGCGATTCCCAAGCTATAGAAACCATTTGCTGATCAAGACATCGTGGGAAGCAAAGCATCTGGATGCTGGTCTGCTTCAATCAGATCGAAATCCGCTCACTATGTTACTGCATCATTTCGACGGAAAGCCGGTTTTCACTTCTCCGCATGACCTTAATCGACAGGGACTAAATTCCTCTGCACGTCTCTGGGTGGCGTCTTCAAGCCGTACATATGCGGGGTCGATCAAGCACCAGCGATGAGGTTGACCATCGATCCCGTTATCAGCTTCCCGCGAGTGACGCGTTGTCGATGCCGAAGCGATATTTGACGTCGCTTTTCAGTATCCTGCTATAGGCGCTTTCGATGTCGTGCACCAAGGTCCAGCGCATCCTGCCGTTTATTCTCTGACGTCGTGAGGGCCACGACATGGGCGCCCATGGCATGGGCGAGCTTCATCCCCATATGACCCAATCCGCCGATCCCGACGATGCCGACTTTCTTGCCGGGTCCGGCCAATGGCGAGTAGGTGATCATGCCTGCGCGGAGCAGCGGGGGCACCGGCGCCAGTTGATCCGCGGGATGGCTGATCCTCAGGACGAACTTTTCGCTGATGGTGATGCTCTGCGAATAGCCGCCGAACATATGGCCAGGTGCGTCCTGCGTGCATCATTATAGGTTCCGACAAAGCCGTTCTCGCAATATTGCTCCGCCCCTTTGTTGCAGGCCGAACAAGCTGGCAACTGTCGACCATACACCCGACGCCCACCGTGTCGCTGACCCTGAACCGGGTGACTGCGCCGCCGACGGCGGTGACATGATCAACGACCTCATGCCCGGAAACGCAGGGATAGCGCGTGCCGCCCATTCGGATCGGAGCTGGCGAGGGATCAACGACGCGGACGCTAAATTTGGCTGCATGCCATTGCGATCCGGGCGTACGCCGCTATTTCTGCCTCATGTCGCGTCCCCAGTCACCCGATCGCTTTCACGAAGACAAGGCTACCTTTACCGTCACCGGCAGTCAGCCCGACATCGACGCTGGCGTGGAGGCGATCCGCACGACGCTCAAAACCCTGCCGACGCGACCGGGTGTCTACCGCATGCAGGATGCGCGGGGCGACGTGCTATATGTGGGCAAGGCGCGGGCGCTGCGCAACCGGGTCACCAACTATACGCAGGTCGATCGCTTGCCCAAGCGGCTCCAGCGCATGGTCGCGCAGACCCGGTCCATGACGATCGTGACCACCAACAGCGAGGCGGAAGCGCTGTTGCTGGAGGCGCAACTTATCAAGCGTTTCCGGCCGCCCTATAATGTCCTGTTGCGCGACGACAAGAGCTTCCCCTTCATCCTGTTGCGTGAAGATCATGATTTTCCACGCGTTCAGAAGCATCGCGGCGCGCGCAAATTTAAGGGACGCTATTATGGGCCCTTTGCCAGCGCCGGATCGGTGACGCGAACGATCAATGCGTTGCAAAAGCTGTTCCTGCTGAGGAGTTGCACCGACAGTTTCTTCGCCAATCGCTCCCGGCCCTGCCTGCTCTATCAGATCCGCCGCTGCTCCGCCCCCTGCGTGGGCCGGATCGACGATGCCGCTTATGGCGAACTGGTGAAGGATGCACAGGACTTCCTCGGCGGCAAATCGACAGCCGTGCAGAAGAAGCTGGGCGAGGCGATGCAGGCGGCGTCCGATGCGATGGATTTCGAGCAGGCGGCGGTTCTGCGTGACCGGCTGAAGGCGCTGACCTTCATCCAGGGCAGCCAGGCCATCAATGCCGAAGGGCTGGGCGACGCCGATATTTTCGCGCTCGCGACCAAGGGCGGCGCCATGTGCATACAGGCCTTCTTCATCCGCGGCGGGCAGAATTGGGGGCATCGCAGCTTTTTCCCCGTCCACACCGCGGAAGTGGCGGAGGAGGAGGTGCTGGCCAGCTTCATGGCGCAATTTTACGAGGAGGTGCCACCGCCCAAGCTGATTCTCGCCGATCGCGCTCCGGCGGAATGCGACCTGATGGCGCAAGCGCTCCGCGAGCGTATCGGCTCGAAGGTCAGGATCGAAGTCCCTCAGCGCGGCGACCGTACACGTCTCATCAAACAGGCGCAGCGCAATGCCGTGGAGGCGCTCGACCGCCGTCTCGCCGAAACGACGACGCAGGCGAAGGTGCTGGAGGAAATGGTCGAGGCATTTGGCCTGGACGGCCTGCCGGACCGGATAGAGATCTACGACAACAGCCATATCCAGGGCAGTCATGCGCTGGGGGCGATGGTGGTGGCGGGTCCGGAGGGTTTCCGCAAGAGCGCCTATCGCAAGTTCAACATGAAAAATCCCGAAATCTCACAGGACGATTTCGCGATGATGCGCGAGATGTTCGAGCGACGCTTCGGCCGGGCGGCGCAGGAGGATCCGGATCGCGACAGCGGCGAATGGCCAGACCTGGTCCTGATTGACGGCGGCAAGGGGCAATTGTCCGCTGCTCGCGCGATATTGGAGGATATGGGCATAGAGGATGTCTGCATGATCGGCATCGCCAAGGGGCCCCATCACGGGCGCGAAGGGCGGGAGGTTTTTCACATGCCTGACGGGCGGGAGATCAATTTTCCGCTCAATCATCCCGTGCTCTTCTACCTCCAGCGTCTGCGGGACGAAGCGCACCGCTTCGCCATCGGCGCGCATCGGCAGAAGCGCAGCAAGGCGATCACCGTCAGTTCTCTCGATGAGGTGCCGGGCATCGGTCCTTCCCGCAAGAAGGCGCTGCTGATGCATTTCGGAACCGCCAAGGCCGTCAAAAGCGCGGCATTGGAAGATCTGTTGAAGGCGCCGGGTGTTTCGAAGGCCGTGGCGCAGCAGGTTTATGACTATTTTCACGGCTGAGCGATTGCAGGGGAGGGGGCGGATGTCCGCTGCCCTGCCTGAAGCGTCCGCCGCGCTTGCGATGAACCCGTCGGCATCTCATCATCGCATTTGACCGAAACATGATTTCCTTTCCATAAGAAGCTGCCCGGCAGACACATGCGTCGGGTCGGATCGGGGATGTGCGTCACGCGATGAACGGGCGGAACGAAATCGCGATGCGCTTGAGCAGGTGGGACAGGCGGACCCTGTCGGCGCTGCGGCCCTGGCAGACGCTGGATTATACGCGGTTGTTGTTGGCCGTGATCTACGCGGCGGTAAGCTTCGGCTTTTCCAGCGCGCGTCACTGGGCGGAGCCTGCGGAGCATGGGGTGATCCTGCTCATGCTGGCGCTGGCGCTTTCGGCGGTCTTCCTGTCGTCGCGGTCATGGGTGATGGACATGCGGATCAGGCGGCCCGTCATCTGCCTAGATACCTTGCTGTTCCTGACCCTGCTGCTCGTCACCAATCCCTCCAACAGCCCCTATTTTTCGGGCAGCTTTTTCGTTGCGGTGGAGGTGGCGCTGATCGTGCGGCGGCGGCTCCATCTGCTTGTCGCTGTGGCGGCCGGCCTGGCTGCGGTTTCCATGACATGGCTGGACCAGATCGCCTCCCTGCCGTCAGAACCGGAAGCGGAGCGGGTCGTGCTTCGCGCCTGCTATCTGGCGGTGGCGATCCTCGTGACGGGAGTGCTGCTGGGGCCGCGCCGGGAAACATTGCTGGAATTCGAGCGCGACCGGCTGCTACTGGAGGGGGAGTTGCCACCCGCCAAGCGTGATTACGGGCCGTTCCTGCTCCATGCCCTGCGGCTTGCCACCGGCGGGCAGGGGGGAGCGGTGCTGTTCCGGCTGGCGAGTCATGAGCCCTTGCGCTTCGCCAGCAGCGCTGCGCGGGAAATGCCTTCCATGGGCGTCGGCAATTTGCTGGCCGTTCAGACTGGCTGGCACGATCGAACCCGGGACGCGTCGATTTCGCTGGCGGCGGACGGGATAGCCACATTGGGATCATTGTCGGCAGGCGGTCGGGCATGGGCGGCGCTGCTGGATGCCGAAACGCTGTTGACGGTCAGGGTCACCATCGGCACCTTCGAGGCGGTCGGCGCGGCCTGCCTGGACGATCCCTGTCATGAAGATCGCGCCGCCATCGCCCAGCGCGTTTTCGAAAGCGCGTGCGAGGAACTTACCGTTCGCAACAGCCTGGACCTGGCCCATGTCATTGCCGGCGCGCGGGAACGGGAGCGCTTGCAACGCGAACTGCACGACAGCGTCCTGCAGGCGCTGGCCAGCATCCGTTTCCAGATCGCCCCCTTGCTGGGCGGGCGCGAGGTCGAGGCGCGTCCCGTGATCGAAAATGTCGACCGCATCGCCAAGGACCAGATCGCCACCATTCGCTGGATCATCAATCCGGAGGTCGATGAGGAGGATTTCGCCTATCTGCCAGAGACGCTGGCGATGGTGGTGCGCTCCCTTGGCGAACAGTGGAGTATAGATTGCCAGCTGAAGGTGGAGGACGGCAATTGCGCGACCAGCGCGCTGATCGGCAGGGAACTGAGTTTCGCCGTGCGGGAGATCGTCGCCAATGCCGTTCGCCATGCCGGGGCCGCCAGCGTGAATTTCGCGCTGGAACCGGACGGGAACCGCATTGCCCTTCAGGTGAGCGACGATGGCGTGCCGAATATGGCCCGGCTCGGGTCGAGCGGGGCGGTGCCTTCGCGGTCACTGATGCGGCGGATACAGATGCTGGGCGGGGAAGTGTTCCTTCAGAATATTGGCGGCCGCACGACGATCCGCATCACCGTGCCCCGTAAATGAGCCGCCGGCGGGCTTTATTTTCTTCTTTTGCAGACCATATCTGAAGTTCGCGCAGAACTTTCCTCGCGGCTGCGCATTTACCCGGCGTTTACCAACATCGCGGATAGTCGCGATCAGATTTCGGCGTTGGGAAGGGGGTCCGGTTCCATGGTGCGAATGGTGAGGGATCATCTTTACCGCAAGAGCGTGACCGTCGTGCTGTCCATGCAGGTCAATCTGGAACGGATCGTTGCAATCTGGATCATGATCGCTGCCTTTGCCTGCGGCATGCGGCTGGCCTTTCCGGCAACGCCCTATAGCGGAACGCCGTGGGGCAGCGGTGTGGGTCTGCTGCCCTATCTGCTGGTCGTCGGTGCACCCGTCGGATCGCTGCTGCTGGGGTTGAAGCTGTTTCCGGCTGGGCGCATCCATGCGCAGCCCGCTTTTCGATTGGCGCAGGTAGGACGTTGGCGCAAGGTCGACTGCCTCAAGGCGCGGGAGATGTCCCAATTCGGCCTTTACGGCGTGATGGCGTCGTTGCTGGTTGGAATTGCCGTGAACGTGCCGGTGCGCACGCTGGAATTTCTGAGTTCCATTCCGGCATTGGGCAGTTATTCGCCGACCTGGTTCGTCAGCCTTTATTCCGTGATGCTCGCCGATGTGGTGATCCTGTCCAGCCTTTACATGTTTGCCTTCGCCATGGCGCTGCGCCTGGTGCCTCTGTTCCCGCGCTTTCTGGTCATGGTATGGGGTGTTGATCTGCTTGCCCAGTTGAGCATTGCGCATCTGGTCGCGGGGATCAATGAAGTGCCGCGGGGCGTGGACGCCGCGTTGCTGGACATGCTGACGGGCAATGTGAAGAAGGTCCTGATCAGTGCCGCGATCTGGCTGCCCTATCTGCTGTTGTCCGATCGCGTGAACCTCACCTTCCGTCATCGGGTGAGTGTCACGTAACGATATCGGCAATATTGTCCCTGAACGGGACAGATGCAAAGCTCTTTGTTTACGGACCTTTGTGCGCCGAGTCGTATCTGATTCGCGACGACCCGTGCGCTGGCGGGCGTCTCTGCTGCTCAAGTCTTCGAACTAGACTGTCCCGAATAGCCTACACCGAAGGTATTAGTCTGCCCGGTAATTCGGCTTTCCGACGGCAAATATTATACGCAAATAGGTTCGATCGGATCACGCAGATATCTTAACGTATTCCAAATAAAAAACACGATATATTCTGTTTATTGGGCGTTTTATTGTCTTTGTAAGAAATATAGAGAAATAAAAACTACAATAAATTTCATTTAAACCCGTCATTTTCCAAAAGTATATATCCAAAGATATATTCAGTGACTACTATCATTTACTTATGGTAACGAACGTAGTTGAGGCAAATGGTTAACAAAAAATTGCCGTAACAGGTTGAAAAATAGAGATATTTTTTACCATGTTGACTTGGGTCAGCATTGGTTCAATTTGAACCCAAGTTCTACGGGAACTGCCAACTGCCTGGTGACCGGAGCATACCGGCACCGGGGTCGCGAGGTGGACAGGCCCCTACCGTGGAGCGGAGCAAGGGCAACTGGGAATCGCTCCCAGTGAGTAGGGGTAAAAGATATGACCTTTTTGAAAGGCCTCTGGGCCGACGAGAGCGGCGCTTCGGCTGCTGAATATGCCTTGATCCTGGCGATCGTGGGCACCGGCATTGCGCTGGCGGCCTGGAACCTGGGCGGTGCGATCAAGAATTCGATGAATACCGCCACTAACTGCATCAAGACCGTCGGCACCAATACACAGCCGAGCTGCTAAACATTTAAAAGGGGTTACGGACATGACTTTCATCAAGAATCTTTGGGCTGACGAAAGCGGCGCTTCGGCTGCTGAATATGCGCTGATCCTGGCGATTGTCGGCACCGGCATTGCTCTCGCTGCCTGGAACCTTGGCGGCGCGATCAAGAACTCGATGAACGCCGCCACCAATTGCGTTGCCACAGTCGGCACCGGAAATGCACCGGCGGCAAACTGCTAATCACGGAAGTGGGGAAGCCGGTCAAAGACTGGCTTCCTTGTAAACTTCAATTCCGGGGGGAGTTGTCGTGGGGCAGCGCAGATCACTCATAATTCTCGGCTTTGCAATTCTTCTGGGATTGGCAGCCGTTTTCATCGCCAACAGCTATCTGACCAGCGCCGAGAAGGTGCAGCAGGCGGATGGCGGTATGGCGAAAATTGTCGTTGCAACTGTACCATTGCCCTTTGGCACGGCAGTAACTCCTGAAAAGATCCGGATGGTCGACTGGCCTGCCAGTTCCGTGCCACCCGGATCATTTCGTGACCCTATCCAACTGACATCGCTGGGCAAGGGGCGGGTGGTCATCCGGCAGATCGAACCGGGCGAACCCATATTGGCCTCCAAGCTCTCCGGCGAAGGGGGGCGAGCCACAATGTCGGCAGTCCTGGCCCCGGAAATGCGGGCCGTCGCCGTACGCGTAAGCGATGTAGCCGCCGCGGGCGGCTTTGTGCTTCCCGGCGACACCGTCGATGTGTTCGTGACGCGCACGCTTCAGGATCCCATGGGTGGTGGCAGCCAGCAGATCACGGACGTTCTGCTTCAAGGGACGCGGGTGATCGCGATTGACCAGAACGCCAATGACAGCACGAAAGACCCCGCGGTCGGCAAGACGGCCACGCTGGAGGTCAACCAGGTCGATGCGCAGAAGCTGGTTCTGGCGCAACAGGTCGGGCAACTCACGCTCGTGCTGCGCAACCTTACCGACAAACCCAATCCGGCGGTACAGACCGTCGGCATAGAGGATTTGCGCGACGGCGCCTATGTCGGCGGCTATGCTGGCCCTCGTGCCCGCGTCGCGGACCTTGCCTATCTGCCACCGCGTGTCGCATCCGGCCTCCGGCCCGCCCGGCGCGCCGTTCCCAAAAATACGAACGCCCTGCCTTCGACCGCATCGGTCGAGATCGTGCGCGGCACGACTGGCACCAGCTATGAGGTGAAGCGCTATGGTTCCCGCTAAATCCTTGCCGATGCTGGCATCCGTGCTGGCGCTGGGCGCCGGAGCGTCGATGCTGCCCATGCCTGCGCAGGCGCAGATCGCCTCGCTGGGCGTCGACAACGCCAGTCATGCCGGTCAACTCGACGTGCCGCTCAACAAGAGCCAGGTGCTGACCGTGGACCGGCCCTTTGCGAAGGCATTGGTCGGCAACGCGGAAATCGCCGATGTCCTGCCCATGACCAACCGATCGGTCTATGTGCTGGGCAAGAAGATGGGCACGACCAGCCTGACGCTCTACGACAACCGCAACATGATGATCGCGGTCGTCGATGTCGCCGTGGGGCCGGATGTCGTGACGCTGAAGCGACAATTGTCGGAACTGCTGCCCGGTCAGCCCATCGGGGCGCGGATCTCCAATGATTCAGTCGTACTGACCGGCACGGTGTCGAGTGCGGCGGCGGTCGATCGGGCGATGCAGATCGCCAAGACCTATGCTGGCGACAAGGTCGTCAACATGATGTCGGTGGGCGCGGCGCAGCAGGTGATGCTGGAAGTGCGCTTCTCCGAAATGTCGCGCGGCGCGGCCAAGCAGTTCGGCATCAACACGGCCTTCCTGTCGGACAGCGGCAAGGTGGTGGGCGGCATCGGCAATGCCGCCCAGTCTTCGGCGCTTCTGTCTGACGCCAATGGACGGCCCATCGTTGATCTGAGCAAGATACTCGACAGTTTCGGCATCGGCGCGGCGAAATATTCGATCGGCAGCCTCAACCTCACGTCCGCGCTCGACGCGCTGGAGCGCAAGGGGGTTGTGACCACGCTGGCCGAGCCGACCCTGATAGCGCTTTCGGGTGAAACCGCCTCCTTCCTGGCAGGCGGCGAGTTCCCCATACCGGTCGCGCAGAGCAACAGCGGCGGCAGCACCGGCGGCACGGGCGGCAATGCCATCACCATCGAATTCAAACCTTTCGGCGTCAGCCTGGGTTTCACGCCCACGGTGCTGGAGGACGGCATCATCAATCTGGTGGTGGAACCTGAGGTGAGTTCCATCGATCCGTCCGCATCGGTTACGGTCAACGGCCTTACCATCCCAGGGCTGCAAACGCGGCGAGCCAGCACGACGCTGGAACTGCGCGACGGGCAGTCCTTTGCCCTGGCCGGACTGTTGCGCAAGGATTTCCAGGATACGGTGCGGCAGTTCCCGATCCTGGGCTCCATCCCGATCATCGGCGCGCTGTTCCGGTCGAGCGGTTTCCAGAAGAGCGAGAGCGAACTGGTCATCATCGTGACGCCGCGTCTCGTGAAACCGATGCGCGCAGAGGATGTGCGCCTGCCCACCGATCGCGTGGCGCCGCCGCATGAACTGGACCTGTTCCTGATGGGACGGACGGACAAGGCGGTGGGCATCAACCCGCTCGATCCGAACGCGATGCCGCCCGAGGCGCCGAAAAATGCGCCCGCGCCTGCACCGGTGCCGGCGAAGGAAGCGCCCGCTTCGGGCAAGGCGCCCAGCGGCTATGAGCTGTGAGCAGGAGGCTGACGATGCGTGCACTTTACCTTGGAAGCGCCCTGCTGCTGCCGCTGTTGGCGGGCTGTACGGCGAACGACCCGACCTTCGGCGGCGCGGTGCGCAGCAATTACGCGATGCAGGTCATCAATCCCGACCCCCATTATGAAGGAACGCTGGTCGAGGGTGGTAACGGGCAGACTTCCGCGGCGGCGGTCGAACGCTATCGCACCGACAAGGTGAAACAGCCCAAGTCGATCCGTACGACCAGCGGCATTAGCGGGGGCTCCTCTGGCGGCGGCGCGAACTGATCGAGAGAGAAGGAGTGAATTCATGTCCGGCGGTGGGAAAGGCCTGTTGCAGTCGACCAGCGGCGCTGTTGCGCCGACGGTTGCACTGTCGCTTTTCGGCCTGATCGCGGCTGGCGGGATCGCTTTTGACTATGCGCGGATGGCGGGGCTGGATTCGGAGTTGCAGAACGCAGCGGATCAGGCGGCGCTGGCGGCGGCGACGCAGTTGGATGGAAAGGTCAACGCCTGCAGCCGCGCTGCCAGCGCTGCAAGCGGGTTGATCCGCAATGATGCCCGTTTCGCGAATGACGGCGGCAACCTGGCCGTGACGATCCAGAATGAGTCAAGTTGCGATCGCACTGGTTTCATCAAATTCTACAAGAACAAGGACCGCAGTGACACGGGGACGCTGACCGACGCGGATGCCAACTTCGTTGAGGTTACGGTCAATTCCCGTACTGCCCGCTTCGCCTTGACGCCGATCGTATCGGTTCTGTCGTCGGGCGCATTGTCGGCGAAGGCGTATGCAGGGGTCGGATCGGCGATCTGCAAAGTGCCGCCCGTCATGATCTGCAACCCGGACGAGCCGAGCGACAACAGCGATGAGAATTATGCTTTCAATCCAACGAGAGGCGTTGGTCTGAAGCTTATCACTGGCAATGCGGATGCGCCGGGAAATTTTGGTTGGCTGGAGGCGACGTTCGCAAATGGCGCCAATGGTCTGGGCGCTGCGCTCGGCTATGACACCGTTCAGGCGGATTGCCAGCAGACCGATGGCGTCACCACGAAGACGGGCATGAGCACTTCGGTACTGGATTCGCTTAATACCCGCTTCGATGTCTATGCGAACGGCAATACCTGCCCGTCCCAATATGGCGGAATCTGCTCCCCGTCCAGCAATACGCGCAAGGACCTGGTGTGCACTTCGACCAATGGAACCACCTGCAACAGCAGCAACGGTTTCGGCGTTTCAAGCAATCCCTATCGACCGACAACCGTGGCCCCTTTGCCGACGGCGGGTGGCGCAACCGATCCGGACATAATGGGCTATCCTCGCGATCTTTGCCATGCGGTGCAGGCAAGTGCGCAGACATGCGGCACTGTTGGCAGCGGGACCTGGGATCGCGACGCCTATTTTCGCGTCAACTATGGTTGGGACACTCAAGCCGCTTGGATGACGGGAACGGGACTTGGCTCCACCGCCACTCGGTATGAAGTCTATAATTGGGAGGTGGCGCACCCCTCAGTGGTCGTTGCTTCTGCGTCTCGCGGCATTGGCGTTCCCCAGACGTTGTCCGGCAATAATAGAGGGTTCGGTTCTCCCGCCAACGGCGTAGCGGGCATAACGCCCAGTTCGGCCGGTGTGGATAGGCGGCGCATTTCCGTCGCAGTCCTCAATTGCCGGGCGCTGACGCTGCATGGGAAGACTTCGGGCATAGATCCCGCAAAATGGCTCGACGTGTTCCTGGTGGAACCGTCGATCGATCGCGGGAACGGCGCCAACCAATATACCGACAAGAAGGAGGTGTATGTCGAAGTCATTGGAGAGACAGGCAGTGGCGTGAACGGAGCCAGCAATCCTCAAGTCATCCAGCGCTCTGTTCCTTATTTGATAGAGTGACGATGCGACGCTTTCTTGCCTCTCTGCTGATATGCCAGCGCGGCGCCGCAGCCGCGGAAATGGCGTTGGTGACGCCGCTGCTCATCGTCCTGATGTTCGGTTCGTTCGAGCTGGGGAATTATTTCCTGAGCGAACATGTGGTGGCCAAGGCTGTGCGTGACGGTGCCCGCTACGCTTCACGGCGATCCTTCACTGACTTTACATGTCCCAATACAGTGGCGTCCGACGTTGTCGACAAAACCCGCAACATCACGCGTACCGGACAGATCGCTAGTGGCGGCTCCGCCCGTTTGGTCGGCTGGACGACGCCGACGACCGTATCTGTAACCGTCAGTTGCACGGCGATTACGGGGGGCAATTATTCCGGGATTTACAAGGGCATGTCCAACGTGCCCAAGGTCAAGGTTTCGGCCACGGTCCCCTATAGCTCGCTGTTCAACAATCTTGGTTTCACCAGCAGTACGCTCAATCTCGTTTCCGAATCCGAAGCTACGGTGCAAGGCATATGATGCGCCGGCTCGCCCCTCTGCTCGTTGATCGCCGCGCCTCGTCGGCGGCGGAGTTTGCGATGGTCTTGCCGCTGCTGCTCATCCTGCTCCTGGGCGTCATCGACGTCGGACGGCTCATGTGGACCTGGAATCGCGCGGAAAAGGCGACGCAGATGGGGGTGCGCTATGCAGTCGCTACGGACATGGTTCCTAACGGCCTTGCCGCATATAGTTTTGTGGTGAGCGGTGGACTTACGCAGGGCGATGCCATCCCGCAGTCAGCGTTTGGGGGCGCATCCTGTCTGGTCAACGCCGGTGCAGTGAGCTGCTCTTGCAAGAGCGGTGGGACCTGCCCCAGCCCGCTGGTCAGCAACAGCGCGAACGCCCTCACGGCATTCAACAATATCGTCAACCGGATGCAATTGTTCATGCCGGAAATCGCTTCGGGCAACGTTACAGTCGACTACGACTATTCCGGTCTCGGTTATGCGGGCGACCCTAATGGATCGGATGTCTCGCCGCTGGTAAGGGTTTCACTGAAACAACTGACCTTTCGGCCGCTCCTTTTCAGATTTTTTGCAGGCACCATCACTCTACCCAGCTTCAGCGCCGCTCTGACCATGGAAGACGGCCAGGGCACGGCATCAAATTGAGGGACAAGATAGTGGGCATCGTGACAAACACAGCGGAACCCGCCGAGAACTGGACCCTCAATATCGGGGATGAGGGGCTTCATCTCATCCTGTCGGAGCAGGAGGTCCAGGCGTCCGACATATTGGGCGATCAACTGGTGGGCCAGTCGCTCGCCCTGTCCATGCTCGACGCCAACGAGGCCGTGCCCGCGCAACTGGTGGCCGAAGCCAAGGCAATCATCATCGAGGTTCAGCCCGACGATGAAGCATCCATGATCAGGCTCGCGGGGCTGCGGGCAGCCAATCCCAGGCTGATGCTGGTGGCGGCCGTGCGCGGTGCGCAGATCGCCGTGGTGCGCGCCTTGTTGCGCAGCGGGATCAACGACGTCATCGAACTGCCCCTGCGCGCCCATGACCTGACGGCGATATTGGACGATCTGCGCAGCCGCATCGCGGCCAGTCGGCAGGATGAAGTAAAGACCGGCCAGCTCGTGTCGATCATCAAGAGTGTGGGCGGCGTCGGCGCAACGACCATCGCGACGCAGGCGGCCAGCCTGCACGCGCGTTCGGCCAAGGCGAAAGGCGGCGAAGTCTGCCTGTTCGATTTCGATGTCCAGTTCGGCAATGCGGGCACCTTCCTGGGGATTTCCTCGACGCTGACATTGGCGGACCTCCTCAACGCGGGCAGCCGCGTCGACAATGAACTGTTGCGGAGTGTCACGGTAGAAACCGCAACCGGCCTGAGAGTGGTGACTGCCCCGACCGAGATCATGCCGATCGAAGCTGTGAATGCCGATCAGGTCTTCCGCATCGTCGAACTTGCACAACGGCAGTTCGATACGGTCTATCTTGACCTGCCGGGCAACTGGACAAACTGGTCAATGTCGCTTGTGGCGCGTTCGCAGGTCGTTTTCCTGGTGTGCGAACTCACCATCGCCAGCCTGCGGCAGGCGCGGCGCCAGATTTCGCTGTTGCGCGATCAGGACATCGATCCCGCCCGCATCCATGTCATCGCCAATCGCGTGGAAAAGAAATTCTTCCGCGCCATCGGTCTGGAGGACGCGGCGGCGGCGCTGGACCATCCGGTGAAGCTCAGCATCGCCAACGACTTTCCGCTGGTCAGCTCTGCGCTTGATCAGGGCGTGCTGATCCAGGAACTGAAGGCGCGCAGCCGTATCTGCAAGGATATGCAGGACATTGTCCATTGCTGCGTCCAGGCCGCTGAGGCCGAACGTCAGACGGAGAAGGGCTGATGTGGCAGATTCGAAAGAGCGAACGTGGCGATCCCCGCGATGAGGTCGGGCCGACCGAGATGGAGGCCTCGCATCTGGAGGAGGACCGGCACACCGAACTCAAGGTGGCGCTGCATCACAAGCTGATTGACCTCATCAATCTTTCCGCTCTGGACAACATGTCGCGGGCACAGGTGGAAGCCGAAGTGGGCGAGATCGTCCATGAGCAACTCGCGCTTCAGAAACATGCGCTTAACCTGGAGGAGCGCCGCCGCCTGGTCTCCGACATTCTGGACGAACTGCTGGGCCTGGGGCCGCTCGAGCCGCTGCTGAAGGACCACAGCATCACCGACATATTGGTGAATGGCCATAAGGTCGTCTTCGTGGAGCGAAACGGCCGACTGGTCGAAACGCCCACCCGGTTCAAGGATGAGAAGCATCTTCTGCGTATCATCCAGAAGATCGTGGCGGCGGTTGGTCGACGGATCGACGAGTCATCGCCCTTTGTCGATGCCCGCCTGGCCGATGGCTCCCGCGTCAACGCGGTGGTTCCACCGCTGGCCATCGACGGATCGCTGCTTTCCATCCGCAAATTCGCCAAGGTGCCGATCAGCATGGCGCGCCTGACCGAATTGGGCAGCGTGCCGGCGCCCATGGCGCAGGTCCTGTCGGCGGTGGTGGAGGCGCGGCGCAATGTGCTGATTTCCGGTGGTACTGGTTCAGGCAAGACGACGCTGCTCAACGCGATGTCCGCCGCTATCGACGAGCATGAGCGCATCGTCACCATCGAGGATTCGGCCGAACTGCAGTTGCAGCAGCGCCATGTCGCGCGGCTGGAGACCCGTCCCGCCAATATCGAGGGCAAGGGAGAAGTCACCCAGCGCGATCTGGTGAAGAATGCCCTGCGCATGCGTCCCGACCGCATCATCGTGGGCGAAGTCCGAGCAGGTGAGGCGTTCGATATGCTTCAGGCGATGAATACGGGTCATGACGGGTCGATGACGACAGTGCACGCCAACACGCCGCGCGACGCGCTCTCCCGTGTCGAGCAGATGATCGGCATGAGCGGCATCGACATTTCGCCGCGCTCCGCCCGCGCGCAGATCGCGTCTGCATTGAACGTGATCGTGCAGGTGGGGCGGCTGGCCGACGGGCGTCGCCGTCTGCTCAGCCTTTCGGAAATCACCGGCATGGAGGGGGAAGTCATCACCATGCAGGAAATCTTCCGCTTCAAGATGACCGGCCGCGATGAGAACAACATGGTGCGCGGTCATTTCGAAGCAACGGGCATTCGACCCAAATTCATGAGCGAACTGGCCGATCGGGGCATCGCGCTTCCGGCGGAACTGTTCCGGCCCGATGCGGTGATCCACTGATGACACCGCTCTATATCCGCGCCTTCGTCCTCGTCCTGCTGTTCGCGGCGGTGATCCTGACGATAGAAGGCATTGCAGGTTGGATGCGCGCTCGCGCGACCACGGATCGCGTGGTCAACCGGCGGTTGAAGATGATCGCGGCCGGTTTCGAACGCAGCACGGTACTCTCCAAATTGCGGCGCAGCGATGAGGCGGTGAGTTTCGACCGCAGCTCCCTTTTCGGCCGTGCTGGATTGGGGGTCATGCGGGTATTGCATGGCGCCGGACTGACCTTTCCGGCGCGTACCGTGCTGACCCTGATGCTGATTGCTGCGGGCGTGCTGTTCCTGCTGGTGATGATCGGCGGAATGGTCGCCGGTTATGCGCTGACGGCGGGCATGTTCGTGATGGCCCTGGCCTTCGCGGGTGCGCTGGGCATCGCATTGCCGATGATGGTGTTGACCCGCCTTGCCCAGCGGCGGCGCAAGAAGATGGAGGAGCAGTTCCCGGTGGCGCTGGATACCTTCGTCCGCGGTCTCCGTGCCGGGCATCCGATCGCCGCTGCGCTCGACCTGCTGACCAAGGAGATGCGCGATCCGATCGGCAGCGAATTCGGTATCGTGGTGGACGAAGTCACCTATGGCGCCGACCTGCGCGATGCGTTGCAGCGCATGGCGGAGCGCTGGGATATGAACGAGATGCACATGTTCGTCATTTCCCTGTCGGTGCAGAGCGAGACGGGTGGCAATCTTGCCGAGATCCTCGAAAATCTTTCGACCGTGATCCGGGAGCGGGCCAGCCTGTTCATGAAGGTTCGGGCGCTCAGTTCGGAAGGTCGAATGACTGCGGTGATGCTGACCGCTTTGCCGATCCTGACCTTTTGTGGCTTGTTCCTGGTCAATCCGGCCTTTTATCTGGACGTTGCCCAGGACAACATGTTCATCATCGGTTTTACCGGCTTGATCCTGCTCTACATCATCGGCTTCGTCACGATACGCCGCATGGTCGATCTAAAGGTGTGATGCGATGCTGAATCCCGCATTCCTGACCCAGTTGCGGCCGTTCATTCTCGGCCTTCTGTTCATCGCCATCGTTGCATTGGTGTTCGGCCTGTCGGAACTGGTGATGCGCAACGCGCGGGTGCGCAGTCGGCTGGACGTGGTAGGTGAAGGCAGCTCATCCCAATCCGGCAGTCAGACGCTGCGTGGTGATCGCAACAACAGCGAATGGAAGAAGCTGATCGACCGCATCGAGAAAATGGGCATCTCGCTGGTCGACACGAACAATGTGACTCTGCGCCGGCGGCTGATCGCGGCCGGCTATATGTCGCCGGATGCACCCAAGCTCTTCACCTTTTTCCGTCTCGTGCTGACATTCACCTTGCCTGCGATATTCGTGCTGACATCGCTCGGCAATCCGGAACCGCCTACTCCGCTGACGCTCTATATGGTGGCGTCGATATTGGCGGTACTCGGGCTCTACATGCCCAACCTCTATATTTCGGCAAAGGCTTCGCGGCGTCAGGAGGCGATCATACACGGCTTTCCCGATGCCCTGGACCTGATGCTGGTCTGCGTCGAGGCGGGGCTTGGACTGGAGGCGGCCATGGATCGCGTGGGCCGGGAACTGGCGGTATCGCATCCGCTGGTATCGGCTGCGCTCGGCAAGGTCGTTCTGGAACTGCGCGCGGGGCGTAGTCGGCAGGACGCCTTGCGGCGCATGGCGGATGATGTCGATGTGGACGAGATCCGCTCCTTTGCGACGCTGTTGATCCAGTCCGATCAACTGGGGTCGAGCATTGGACAGACCTTGCGCGTCTATGCGGCGGAGATGCGCGAGAAGCGGCGGATGCGCGCCGAGGAAAAGGCGCATCGCCTGCCGGTTCTGCTGTCGGTGCCGCTGGTCGCCTGCATGCTGCCGGTGATGATTGGCGTGCTGATGTTGCCGGCGGTGGTTCGCGTGGCGCGCGACATCCTGCCAGTCATGACTCGTTAGAAAGAGGGAGGGGGGACCATGAACAAAGCTATAGTGGCAGTCGCTCTCATCATTGCGACAGCGGCGTGCAGCGGGCCGCAAAAGGGCGTCCTTTCGATCAGGCCCGTCAACCAGCAAGCCTCCGGACCAGCGCAGGATGCGCTGGTCCGGGGTGACGTGCTGTTTTCGCGCGGAGAGTATGCGTTGGCGCTGGATGCGTTCCGCCGCGCTGTGCGCAGCGATCCGACCGATGCGCATGGGCTGAACGGGGTCGCGATCAGCTATGCGGCCATGGGACGGCATGATCTGGCGCGGGAGTTTTTCGAACTGGCGCTGTCGCGTGCGCCGGAAGATCAGCGCATTGCCCGCAATTTCGCGCGGAGTCTGTCGGCGCAGGGCTTCAACAGCGAAGCTGACGCTTTGCTCGCCCAGGCAGGCGCAGCGCCAAAGGGCGCGACCGTCGTCGCTCGTTCGACCCTGGCGCAACTGGCGTCGGCGGTTCCGGTCGGCTCTCCGGTACGAACGGCAAGCGTCGAGCTGGAACGCATGTCTCTGGGAGAAGTGCGGTTGCGGACGATGGATGCGGCCGCGACGGAACGTACAAACCCGCAACTGACGACCCGGATCGTCACGGTGGCGGAAAGCCAGGCGCGGTCTGAACTGACGGCTCCGATCATCACCGTCGGCAGGCCGGATGCGGCGTCTTTGCCGAAGTTTGCCGCAGGCGAGGACGTCAGGCCGGCTTATGACGGACTGTTTGAACGGCTGTGGAAGTCGATGGCGCAGCCCGATCGGAAAGGCCGGCGGGGATGATCCTGGCGCTGCTTCTGGCGGCCGCGACGCCGGTCGCCGGGGCGGCGCCTGCGCCGCTCGATTATGCTCGGCTGGTGGATGAGGCGATTGACGGTGGCCGCATCATCCAGGCGGATGCGATGTTGGGCCAGTGGCGGGTCGCCGCGCAACCGGCCGCGCTGCAGGCGATAGAGATCGCCGATGCGCGCATGGCGCTCGAAAAACGGCGTGACGAGGAGGCGCTGGCCCGTTTCTCCTCGCTGGAGCGGGGCGGTCTCAATGACTGCCGCGTCGGTGAGGGAAAAGGGATCGCTTTGCTGCGGCTGGGCCGGGCACAGGAGGCGCTGGAGTCGTTGCGGCGGGCCGTGGCGGATTGCGAGGGACGCTGGCGTTCCTGGAATGCGCTGGCCGTTGCTTATGACGAGGCCCAATCCTGGGCGCTGAGCAATGCCGCTTATGAGCGGGCGTATCAATTGACGGACAAGCCGTCCCAGGTTCTCAACAATTACGGATTGTCGCTGCTCAAGCAGGGGAAGGCAGCGAAGGCCGCGGTGATATTCGACAAGGCGCGCGAAACCGCGCCGGACGATGTACGGATCATCGCCAATGGCGACACCGCCTATGTCATGGCGGGCCGCGATATCAGCCGCCGGCCCGGCGACACAGCCGATGAATGGGCGCGCCGGCTCAGCAACGCCGGACAGGTTGCGATGCGAATGGGCGACCTGCCCAAGGCGCAGGCCTATCTAAGCCGGGCGATGACCGAAGGCGACAGCTTCGTGCCGGATGCCGCTGCGGCTTTGGACGGCATGAAAACTGCGGGGAAATGATGAAGGATCTGGTTCTGCTTGCCCTTTCACTCCTGCTCATCGCGGCGGCGGTGGAGGACATGGCCCGATTGCGCATATCCAATGTCTTTCCCCTGCTGGTTGTCGGGCTCTATGCGGTCTGGGTCGCCACGGTCGGCTGGGAAAATGACATATGGCGTAACGGCACCGTTTTCCTGGGGATGTTCGCGGTCGGCTGCGGCCTGTTCGCCATGCGCGCGATGGGCGGTGGCGATGTCAAGCTGATGGCAGCATGCGCGCTGTGGTTTGACTGGACGGGCGTGATACCGTGGCTGATCTATGTCACCATAGGCGGCGGCTTGCTGGCGTTGGTGCTCATGGCCGGACGGCGGCTGGTGCCGCAGAGAGTACGGGAAGGCTCCCCCATTGCCTTGTTCGACAAGAAGGGACCGATACCCTATGGCGTAGCGATTGCCCTGGGCACGATCATGGCCCTTTACATGGCCGGCCCCAATCCCAGCGGCGCGGCACGCCTGCCCGATTTTGTTCGCGGGCTCAGCTAGAGTATTTTTGTTTTAGTCGAAGGCATATCCTGAGTTTTCGATGTAGTTGCGGCATTCTGTAGGGCTGAAGGCGGGGAGCAAACGACCGATGGTATCCCACAGGGCGTCGCGGGTGCGAGCCGCCGCCTTTCGCAGAAGCGCCTTGAGTTTGGCGAACAATTGCTCAATCGGGTTCAGGTCCGGACTGTAGGGCGGAAGGTACAGGATGCTGGCGCCAACGGCGGTGAGGGCCTCACGAATGCCGGCGACCTTATGAGCCGGCAGGTTGTCGAGGACGACCACGTCGCCCGGCGACAGCGTCGGTGCCAGAAACTGTTCGACATAGGCGCGGAAGGTTTCGCCTGTCATGGGGCCATCGAGGACCATCGGAGCGATGATTCCGGTCGAACGCAGGCCCGCGATGAATGTCGTCGTTCGCCAATGACCGAATGGGGCAGCGTCGATCAGGCGCTCGCCCTTGGGACTCCAGCCATAGCGTCGAGCCATATTGGTGGTCGCGCCGGTTTCATCCAGGAACACAAGCGCGGCTGGGTCCATGAAGCGCTGCCACACCCGCCAGCGCTGACGATGATCGGCAACGTCAGGCCGATCCTGCTCGGCGGCCCTCAGCGACTTTTTTTATGGGACAGGCCAAACCGCTTGAGGGTTGACCAGATCGTCGAGAGCGAACCCGGCTGGATACCTCGTTCGACCAGTTCCGCCCTGATCTCGGCCAGCGTGATACCCTTCCGGGTGGACATCGGTTCACGCAACAAGGCCTCATGATCCGCCAGAAGCGGCCGACGATAACCGCCGATCCGGGCAGGCTCTGTACTACCGGTCTCCCGTGCTCGGCGCACGATGCTCACCGCCGCTGCCGGGCTCACCTGAAACCGGGCCGCTGCCGCGCGGGCAGAACTGCCTTCGCTACAGCCGCGACAAGCCGTTTGCGCAAATCCTGGGATAAGGGTGCCGTCATCTCAGCCTCGCCGATTAACCGACACCTTCGAATCAGAACATATGACTCGGCGCAACCCGAAAATGCTCTAAAGTATTTTCAAGTCGACCGTTTACGGTCAACGGCTCGGAAAATGCGGCATTAAAAGACAATGGCGATTTTCACGCGATCGCAACCTGTTGCTGGTTAAGAAAATCGCTGAAAACAAGGAAGCATCGAGCAGAAAGGTAGGGATCGGATTACGCTTCAAATGATGTGAGAACAACGATTTGAAGTGCGCGATCTGCGTCCTCTAATGCTCCATGCCGACGGCGGGTATTTCGCTGTCCATCGACATCATCATGATGATCAGTTCCGATCGCGACTTGATGTTCAATTTCTGGAAGATGCTGTGCAGGTGGACCTTCACTGTCCCCTCGGTCAAACCGCACCGGTTCGCTATTTCGCGGTTGCGCAGGCCTGCGCGGATCAGGCCGGCGATCTCCAGTTCCCGGTCGGTCAGGACGGCAAGCACATTGGCTTCGCTGGCGGGAGCGGAAATGCTGTGCACCAGCGCCTGTTCCATGACGAAGGGTGCGATGCTCTTGTTGCCGCTCAGGACCTGCTGGATGCAGCCTAGCAGATCATTGGGGTCACTGTCCTTCAGCACCACCCCGTCAACGCCCAGCTTGATCGCTTCCAGCGTCTGTTCCGGGCGGATATGCACGGTCATGAAGATGACCGGTACGGTGCTGCCGCTATTCCGGATGGCAGAAAGGATCGCAAGGCCGCCGCCGCTCTTCATGCTGACGTCGAGGATGAGCAGGTCGGGCTCGCCCGCCTGCATCCGTTCCAGCGCTTCTTCGACCGACCGGGCGCAGAACAATATGTCATGGCCGTGGGAGCTCAGGAACTGGGCCATGCCATCCAGGAAGATCGGATGATCGTCGACTATCGCTATCTGGGCCATCATATCGGAGACCTTGGTAAGGAGGAGGGTAATCTGATCGAGATCAGCGAATTCATACTCAGATTATGAAAATATGCTGTTCCGCCGATCTTGCCCAGTCGCTTCATGATGGACTGCGACTGGAGTTCGAAATCGCCGGTATAGTTTTCGCGGGCGACCGCCTGCGGCCCGGGATTGTCTTTCAATGCAATCAATATCTCATCCTCGACCTGTGCGATCGATACGGTGATGTGGCGCGCATTTGCGTGCTTGACGGCATTGGCCGCGGCCTCGCGGATCAGATATTCGACTTCCGCCGCCGTTTCGGCGGATACGGTCATCGAACGTTCGGCCAGGTTCAGGCGGCAATCTATCGCCCATTGCAGGGCGATGAAGCGGCAGCAGCGTTCGACCTCCCGGCCAAGGTCGACATCCGTCTCAGCCGCAACCGGACTTTGCTGGCTTAGCAACCGACGCAGATGCGCCTGTTCGGCCGTCACCAGTTCCTCCATCGACCTGAGTTCCGTCAACTGGTCAGGAACGGCGGCGTTGGAGAGGCCATGGATAGTGGTCGCCAGCCGGACGCGAAGCGCGGCCAATGTCTGCAGCACGCTGTCGTGAAGATCGCGGCTCAGCGCCTGGCGCGCTTCGGCAAAGGTGCGCTGGCGCCAGGCGAGGAAGAAGAAATGGCGCTCCAGGAAAAGGTCGATCCCCTCCTGTATGCGAAGGCAACGCAACAGCACGGCGGGCGACCAGCCATGGCTGGTCCCGATGAACAGCCTGCCGCGCAGTTCGCCCGCCTGGATATGAATGCTCGCGCCCTGACCTGCGCCGAAGACGTCGGATATGCTGTCGACCAGATCCGGTGCCCGCTCGTTCCGCAATATGCCGAGGCGGCTGCGCAGCAACAGCCGTGGCGACTGGGTGGAATAGAGGAAGGGCGCTTCCCGCGGGGTGACATTCGACAGCCCGTCAATCTGCTTCTGTGGCAGAATGAGATGCCGCACGCCGTCGCCGTCGTACAGTTCGCAGTGGACGGTGGTATCGTCCATCATCTCCCAAACGAACGCGCAATAGCGGGAGTTCATCAACTGGGAGACCTGCTCCACCAGAAATTGCGCCAGCGACTTCTGGAAGGACAGACCGACGCCTTGCAGCCTTTCCGACCAGCTTATCAGTCGCCGTTCCAATATGTTCATGCTCAACATGGATGCCGCGATGACGCAGCCGATGACGATGGTCAGGCTGTCGATCGCGCGGTCCACTGCGGCCACGTGGCGGGCCGAAGCCCAGCTTTCATAATATCCCCGCGCGATGAAAGCGAAGATCAGGCATATCCCCAGGATGAGGACCGCCCCGCGACCGAAACGGTCGGATGCTGACCAGGCGACGAAGAACAGGCAACCCAGCGCCGCGATCTGCAAGGGTTCGCACAGCACGATGACCGTCAGGAAGGCGATAAGGTCGAATATCAGGAAAATGGGACGCAGCAGCAGGCCCAGAGGCGGCGTCAGCGAATTTTGCGCGATGCTGATCGCCGTCCATGTCCACACGGCAGCCTTCAGCAGCAAGGCCGTGTGGGCGAAATCCGGCTCGTTGCTGAACATCGCTTCGATCTGCCACGTCGCCGCAGCCGAAAAGGCGACGCGGGATATGGCAAAACCCAGCGTCGGCGAACGTCCCAGCCAAAGCACCAAGCGGTCCATCGCGGAAGATGATGCCAAGGGCATGTGATACATGGTGAAATTTGTCCCCCGACAAGTCCCCGCATGATTGTGCGCATGGCCTGATGGAAAAGCAACCTATATCAAAAGGCGGCCTTGCCCTGGGCGGCGATTTCTGCGCGATTCTGGGACAGTCGAGCTGAAGAGGAGATGGATGGCGCGGGGGGCTGCGGGCCGATATGAAGGGATATGGCAACGCTGATCACTCCGGCCCTGATGTGCGCGTTGCGGCCCCATGGCGAACATGGGGCGGTCGCGCGTCTTCTGACGCCCGATCATGGCCTGCTTGCAGGCTACGTCCGAGGCGGACGGTCGCGCCAGCTCCGCCCCGTCCTGCTTCCCGGCAATGCCGTCAAGGCCGAGTTCCGCGCCCGGACCGAGGAGCAATTGGCCGGACTGACAGTCGAACTGGACCATAGCCGCGCTCCCCTTCTGGCGGAGCCCTTGCCTGCGGCAGCGATCGACTGGGTCTGCGCGCTCACGGCCGTGGCCTTGCCCGAGGGGACGCCCTATCCAGCGCTTTATGCGGCGCTGGACGGCGTGCTGGGCGCTGTGGAGGCCGCGCCCGCCGCGCGGGGCTGGGCAGTGGCGCTGGTCCGCTATGAATTGCTGTTGCTGGCGGAACTGGGCTTCGGGCTGGATCTAACCCGGTGCGCTGCGACCGGCGGGAACGACGACCTCGCCTATGTCAGTCCTCGCAGTGCGGCGGGAGTCAGCCGCGCGGGCGCTGCGGGCTATGAGGACCGGCTGTTGCCTCTGCCCGCTTTTCTGCTGGAGGGTGGAGCAGGGGATTGGCCCGCCATATTGGACGGGCTGCGGTTGACGGGCTTCTTCCTCGAACGATCGGTGCTGACCGATTGGCGGACCGATGTGCTGGCCGCGCGGGAGCGTCTGGTGGAGCGGCTCAAAAGAGCTGTTGCCTGAATTTGCCTGTTTCACGTTTCTGCCTTTGCGGGAGCGGGCGCTTTCTCCTTCGCCTAAACGCTTGCGCTGGCCGCACGCGCTTCATAAGGGGCAGCCACGCGTTTGAAGGAGTTGCCCCATGTTGATCGCCCTGTTCCCCGGAGACGGTATCGGTCCCGAGATCGTCGCGCAGGCACGGCGCGTGCTCGATGCGCTGGCGATCGATGGCATCATTTATGAGGAAGGGCTGGTCGGCGGCGCGGCCTACAAGGCCGTTGGCCATCCGCTGCCGCCCGAAACGCTGGACCTTGCCAGGCGTGCCAGCGCGATCCTCTTCGGCGCCGTGGGCGATCCGGATTGCGACTCACTGGAACGCCATCTCCGCCCTGAACAGGCGATTCTGGGCCTGCGCAAGGAACTCGGTCTCTTCTCCAACCTGCGCCCGGCAAAGGTCTTTCCCGAGCTGGCTGACGCCTCCGCCCTCAAGCAGGAGGTGGCGAGCGCCATCGACCTGCTGATCGTGCGCGAGACCAATGGCGACGTCTATTTCGGCGAAAAGGGCATGCGCAAGACGCCGGAGGGGCTGCGCGAAGGCTATGACATCATGTCCTATAATGAGGAGCAGGTGCGCAAGATCGCGCATCAGGGGTTCAAGGCAGCGCGCGCGCGCCGGGGTAAGCTCTGCTCGGTGGACAAGGCCAATGTGCTGGAGACGAGCCAGCTTTGGCGCGACGTGGTGATAGAGGTGTCGGCGGACTATCCCGACGTCGCGCTCAGCCACATGTATGTCGACAATGCCGCGATGCAGCTTGTGCGCAATCCTGGGCAGTTCGATGTCATCGTCACCGGCAATATGTTCGGCGACATCCTTTCGGATCAGGCGAGCATGTGCGTGGGATCCATCGGCATGCTGGCTTCGGCCACGCTCAACGACAGTAATCAGGGACTGTATGAGCCGATCCACGGCTCCGCGCCCGACATTGCCGGACAGGGCAAGGCCAATCCGCTGGCAACGGTCCTGTCCGCAGGCATGATGCTGCGCTACTCGCTCGGCATGCCGGAGCAGGCCGACCGGATCGACGCCGCCGTGGCGAAGGCGCTTGCCGATGGCGCGCGCAGTTTCGATCTGGGCGGCACGATGAATACGGTTGAAATGGGCGATGCCGTGCTGGCGGCTCTGGTCTGAAATTTCGGGATCCGAGGATAAGGAAATGAAGCGCAAGAGCGGGCAGAATCCCGAAATCACCCGGACCTGGCGTCCCGCGACCCTTGCTGTGCGGGGCGGCAGCGCCCGGACCGAATATGGCGAGACGTCCGAGGCGCTGTTCCTGACCAGCGGATACAGCTACGACCGGGCTGAGGACGCCGCGGCGCGCTTTGCCGGCGAGCAGCAGGGCATGACCTATTCGCGCCTTCAGAACCCCACGGTCGAGATGCTGGAAAAGCGCATCGCCCTGCTGGAAGGGGCCGAAGCCTGCCGCGCGACCGCAACGGGGATGGCGGCGATGACGGCTGCCTTGCTGTGCCAGCTTTCCGCGGGTGATCATGTGGTAGCGGGCAAGGCGCTGTTCGGGTCCTGCCGCTGGTTGACCGACACGCTGCTGCCCAAATTCGGTATCGAGACGACCACGGTCGATGCGACCGACAATGCTGCCTGGGAAGCTGCCGTTCGGCCAAATACGAAGGTGTTTTTCTTTGAGACGCCTGCCAATCCGACGATGGACGTGGTGGACCTTGCCGCCATCTGCGGCATCGCCAGGGCCCATGGCATCACCAGCGTTGTCGACAATGCCTTCGCTACGCCCGCGCTCCAGCGTCCGATGGAATATGGCGCGGACGTGGTGGCCTATAGCGCGACCAAGATGATGGATGGGCAAGGCCGCGTCCTCGCGGGCGCGATCTGCGGCACGGAAGATTTCATCATCAACACGCTGCTGCCCTTTCACCGCAACACCGGGCCGACGCTCAGTGCGTTCAACGCCTGGGTGGTGCTGAAGGGGCTGGAGACGCTCGACCTGCGCATCCGCCGACAGAGCGAAAATGCATTGAAGGTCGCGAAATTCCTGGAAGGCCGGGTGGCTCGGGTGCTCTATCCGGGTCTGGAAAGCCATCCCCAGCACGCGCTCGCCATGAAGCAGATGGCGATGGCCGGGCCCATCTTCTCGCTCTATGTCGGCGGCGGCCGGGCCGAAGCGCATGGTCTGCTCAACGGTCTCGAACTGGTCGACATCAGCAACAATATCGGCGACGCCCGCTCACTGATGACGCACCCCGCATCCACCACGCACTACGGCATGGCGGAAGCGGCGCGGCTGGAGGTCGGCATCACCGAGGACATGTTGCGCCTCAACGTCGGGCTGGAGGATCCGGAGGATGTCATCGAGGATCTGGATCGCGCGCTGAAGTCGATAGGGCGTTGACGGGACAGGGGTGAAAGGCGCATTTCTTAACCCGTGAACGCACTTTTTCCCTTCCACGCGACAACGCGCGACATCAACGTGCACGTCGCGGTCACATTCCTGCCCGAACAGTCGGAGCCGGACCGGGGCCGATGGTTCTGGGCCTATCATATCCGTATCGAGAATGACGGGGACCAGCCGGTGCAACTGCTGACGCGTCATTGGATCATTACCGATGGGCGCGGCACGCAGCATCGTGTCGATGGAGACGGTGTCGTGGGGGAACAGCCAGTGGTGCAGCCAGGCAAGAGCTATGACTATGTATCAGGCTGCCCGCTCAATACGCCGACGGGATCGATGAAGGGGCATTATCACATGATCGGCGCCAGCGGCGAGACGTTCGACATCGCCATCCCGCATTTCGCGCTGATCGCGCCGGCGGTGGCCGAATGAAGCGTACCCATTTGCCGCTCAACGGCCTGCGCGTGCTGGATGCCGCGGCGCGGCACCTGTCCTTTACGCGCGCCGCGGATGAACTGGCCGTGACGCCAGCTGCCGTGGGGCAGCAGATTCGCGCGCTGGAGGATCTGTTGGGCGTCGTCCTGTTTCGCCGGACTCCCAAGGGGCTGGAACTGACGCCTGAGACCGAAGCGGGCCTCGCTGCCCTGCGTGCCGGTTTCCTGGAGTTCGAGGAAGCGGTGCGCGCCATGCAGGCGGGTCAGTCCAGCAGTTCGCTCACCATAGCGGCGCCGCGAGACATCACGGCCAAATGGCTCCAGCCCCGTCTGGCGGGCTATGCGGCCAGCCAGCCGGACCTCAAGTTCGCGCTAGTCGCGGCTGACGAGGCGCTGGACTTCACCGAAGCCAATCTCGACCTCGCCTTGCGTCTGGCCGAGGGGCCGGGCGAGAATGAGGGCGTGAAGCTGGGCGAGGCGGCCTTTGTAACCGTGGAAGCGGTCAAGGACGGTTCCGATCATCGCATCGAATGGCCCGGTTGTCCCAAGGAGGATGTGCCATCAACGATCCGCGTCGCCGATGCGGGGCTGGCGATCGAAGCGGCCGCCAACGGATTCGGCCATGCCTGCGTGCCCTTCCTGCTGGCCCAGGCGGATATCGCGGCTGGGCGCGTGCGGCAGGTGGGCGACGCTGCGCCTTCGATACTGGCCTATTGGCTGATCGCGCCCCTGCCGCAATGGCGGCAAAAGAAGGTCAGGGCTTTGGTCGAGGCGCTGACAGCGTAAAAGTCCGCGCTTGCACTTTCTTAAGCCTGTTGGACATAGCATCCATCAGCCGAAAGATTGCGAAGGGAGAGTGGCTTGGGCGTCGGCAAAAGGGTCTGGATGGTGCGAGGCGCCCTGCTGCTGTGCATTGCTTCGCCCGCGCACGCGCAAGCGCCTTATGTCCCGGACGTGACCGAAGCGCGGGAAAAGGAATGGCGCAAGCTGGTGGCGGCGTCCCAGGCTGCCTATGCGTCGGGCAAGGCGACCGATGGCATCGATCCCGCACGGAAAGGCCTGGCGCTGGCCGATGAACTATTCGGCCCGGATGATCCCCGCTCGCTGATTTCCGCCAACGACCTGGCGTTGCAACTGGAATCCATCGGGCAGTTCAGGGAGGCGGAAAGCCTGTATCGGCGCGTGTTCGACAGCTATTTGCGGACCAGGGGGGGTGACGATCCCAACACGCAGCTTGCCCTGGAAAATCTTGTTGATTTCTACATGGCGCGCAAACGCTATGACGCAGCTGAGCCTTTGGCGGGTTATGCCCTGGCCAGTTTCCGGCGCACCACCGGTTCGGGGAGCGCACGCAGTCAGCGGATGGAACGGATATTGGCCGACATGCCCAGGCCCGCTGTGACGATGGATTCCTTCCCTTCCGCCGGATCGGTCGAAATTGTCGCGGGCGGCGGGGCGAATGAACAGGATCATGCAATCAAATCGTCCGATCAATCCACAGGGCAGGGGAATGATGTGGAAAAACCTTCGCCCGATGCAGCAACGGCCATAGACCAAATTCGTCCCTGACGAAGAATATCCTTGCGTTCTGCCGCAGTGGTTTGAACGATTAACCTTGGATATAAGTCATCGGGTCAATTGTTTAAAATTACGCAACCGTTATTCCTGATTCTTGTCGGAGGGGGATTGAATTTCCATAGCTTATCGCCGGTCACAGGCCGACTGGACGAAGCCGCGGGAAGGAAAGCACGGCTCCGAAAGATAAGCCTATGGGTCGCATTAGGGCGGGCGGTCGGTTGCGTAAACCGGCCGCCCGTTTCCATTTCCGGATGGAAAGCGCCCGTCGTTTCATCTGGTCCCGATCCAAATTCGTTATTTGCCAAAGTCCGCTCGTGCCAGGTTCGCGACGAGTCGAACCGCAAACGAATTGTCCGAGTCGCATATGCCCTCAGCCCAATTTGTTAACCAAGGCCAAGATCGGCATAGTCGAAAAGATATAATTTTCTGAAACTATATATATCCTTAGTAATAATCCTAAAGTTATTTTTTCGGCTGTATCGTATTAAAATGGTTAACAAAACTGGAATCTGCGTGACTCATTTCGAGGACGACGAATAAGATCAGCCATCGGGTCAGTAAAAATACAGATGCAAAATGTTAATCCGGGGCGGCAGCCGACTTTCAAACGGTCCTGCCGGCGGGAGAACGTTGACTAGGGGCAATAGCTGATCCGCTGATTGCCGCAATGTCGGGAAAAGGCGTCAGGTCCGAATGCATCAGGCATTCGGGGCAAGCCCTTTTGCGCGCTTCTTCCATGCCCCCATGGCGACAGGTGGGATGGACAATGGATTACGAGCGCGATTGGGATGGCAAAGATACCGCTGACCATCAGCAGGCCCTTCACCCGGAGGCAGCCGCACTGGCGGCGAAGGCCAAGCTGGCCCAGCCCGGAAAGTCGCATGCCGCGGATGTCGTCAGGACGGTCGCGCCCAATCCGGACGGTACCATTGTCCTGCCTGCGGGCACGGATATCAACCAGATCGAGGTTTCCGGCCGCAATCTGATCGTCCACCTGCCCGATGGCACCGATCTGGTGATCCTGGAGGGGGCGGTGGTCATGCCGCGCCTGGTTGTCGGCGATGTCGAAATTCCTTCCGTCAACCTGGCGGCTCTCCTGATCGGGGAGGAACCGCAGCCTGCGGCCGGTCCGCCGCGCAGTTCCGGCGGCAATTTCATCGGTCCTGACGGCGATGTGGGCGATCCCCATGGCCTGGGCGACCTGTTGCCGCCGACCGAATTGCTTTTCAGCCAGCCCGAAGAGCGCGAGATCCTGCCGATTGCGCCGAACGATCCGCCGGAAGTCACCATCATCACGCCCGATCAGCCTGCTGGGGCGACGGCCGCGACGGCCGGTGTGAGCGAGGCGGGCCTTCCCGCGCGCGGCAACGAACCGGCCGGTTCGGCGGCTGCGGGGGATAGCGAGCGGACGATCGGCACCATCGCGATCAACGCCAATGACGGGCTGGCGAGCGTGACCATCAACGGTGTGGCGATCACGACCGTGGGGCAGACGGTAACGACGCCGCTGGGCGTGCTGACCATCACCTCGATCGCGGATGGTTCGATCGGCTACAGCTATGCGCTGAGCGACAATGTCGTCGGCGCGCCGCCTGCGGAAGTCTTTACCGTCGTCGTCACCGACAATGACGGCGATCAGGCAAGCGCCACGCTGACCATCTCCATCGCCGACGATGCGCCGACGGCCGTCAACGATGCCGATAGCGTGACCGAGGATGGCCCGCTGGTCGCGGATGGCAATGTCATGACCGGCAGCGGTGGCAGCGACGCGAACGGCACGGACGGCGTGGCCGACGTGCAGGGTGCGGACGGCGCGGCCGTGACGACCACCGGCACCTTCCAGGGCACCTATGGCACGCTGACGCTGACGGCGTCGGGCGCCTACAGCTATACCCTGGCCAATGCCAACCCGGCGGTGCAGTTTCTGGTGCCTGGCCAGACGCTGACCGACAGCTTCAGCTATACGATCACCGACGCGGATGGCGACACGTCCAGCGCAACGCTGACGATCACCATCAACGGCGCCGATGACGGCATCACCATCACCGGCCTGAACGGCGCGCTCGGCCTTGAGGGCGCCGAACTCGTGGTGCTGGAAAACGACCTGTCGGACGGCAGTTCGCCTGACGCGACCGGGCTGACGAAGACCGGTTCCTTTGCCGTCAGCGGCGCGGACGGCCTGTCGGGCGTCATCATTGGCGGCGTTTCGGTGCTGGCCAATGGCGCCTTCGTTGCCGGACAGGTGGTTACGACGCCGCTCGGCACGCTGACCATCACCGGCTTCACCGCGACGGCGACCCAGGGCGGCGTGCCGACCGCGGGCACCTTCACCTACAGCTTCCTGCTGACCGACAACAGCCTGGACCATGACGCGTCGGGCGCGGACAGCATCCTGCAAAGCTTTGCCGTGGTGGCGACCGATCGCAACGGATCGACCGCCAATGCCAGTATCGACGTGCAGATCGTCGATGACGTCCCGACCGCCAACAACGATGCCGGGTCGATTGCCGCGGGCACCTATGGCCCGGTCACCGGCAATGTCGTGACCAATGACGTCAAGGGCGCGGACGGGGCGATGGTTTCAACCACCGGCACCTTTGAAGGCGAATATGGCACGCTGACGCTCAATGCGGATGGCAGCTACAGCTATGTCCGTGCCGCAGGCACGCCGGGTGGCGTCAGCGACAGCTTCAGCTACACGCTGCTCGACGGCGATGGCGACACGTCCAGCGCCATATTGCGGATCGATATCGCCGATGGCGACGTCATGATCATCTCCATCCCCAAGGTTGGCGAGGGCACGATCGTCGACGAAGCAGGCCTCAACGACCCGGTCGGGTCAGAGGCGGGCACCGATGTCGAGACCACTGACGGCACAATCACCTATACCGCGCCGGACGGCCCCGCGACCGTCACCATCAACGGTGTCCTGATCACTGGCCCCGGCCAGCAGATCGTTACCGACAAGGGGATTCTGACCGTCACCGGCATCAGCGACGGCAGCATCGATTACAGCTATACGCTGACCACCAATACCGATGGCGACGATGTGACCGACAGCTTCGTCGTCACCGTCACCGATGTGGACGGCGACCAGGCGACCGACACGCTGACCATCACGATCATCGATGACGTTCCGACTGCCACCAATGACGTGGATTCGGTGCGTGAGGATGGCCCGCTGGTCGCCGACGGCAATGTCATCGCCGGATCGGGCGGCACGGACGCCAACGCCACCGACGGCAATGCCGACGTGCAGGGCGCCGACGGCGCGCAGGTCACCGCCATCGCCTTTGCCGGGACGAACGGCACGGTCGGCGCACCACTCGCCGGTCTTTATGGTTCGCTGGTGATCCAGCCGGGCGGCAGCTATGCCTATACGCTGGACAATGAAAATGGCGTGGTCCAGGGCCTGGACAAGAACCAGACGCTGACCGAAACCTTCACCTACACGCTGACCGATGGCGATGGCGATCCGTCCAGCGCGACCATCACCATCACCATCCAGGGCAGCGATGATGGCGTGACCATCAATGGCCTGGACGGCGAGGGCGCGGAAGAAACCGTCTTCGAAAACGATCTGGCGGACGGCAGCTCGGCGGATGCGGCGGCGCTGACCCAGACGGGCAATTTCTCCCTCTCCGCGCCGGACGGCGTGGCGACCATAACCGTTGGCGGCCAGCCGATCTTCGGTGCCAGCGGCTTCATCAGCGGCGTCACCCTGTCCAACGCCTATGGCACGTTGACCATCACCGGCTTCACGCCCGTTATCGGCGCGGATGGCGACGTCACCGGCGGGACGGTCAGCTATAGCTATACGCTGAACGACAATACGCTGCTGCATGCGGGCGCCAATGATGGCAGCCTGACGGACAGCTTTGCGGTGGTCGTCACCGACACCGACGGATCGACTGACACGGCCAGCCTGGACGTCCGCGTGGTGGACGATGTGCCGACCGCGGTGAACGACAGTGCAGGCCAGCTTGCTGAAAATGCGTCGGTAACCGTCAATGTCTTCGCCAATGACGTGGCCGGGGCCGATGGCGTCGACCTCGCCAGCGGCGTCGCGCTGGAAACCGGCGCGGCCAAAGGCAGCGTCGTCTATCAGGGCAATGGCGTATTCCTCTATACCCCCAATGCGGGCGCTGAGGGCAGCGACAGCTTCACCTACACCATCACCGACGGCGATGGCGACACGTCGACCGCGACGGTGACGATCAACCTGCTCAGGGATTCGACGCCGACCGTCAGCGTCACCGACATGACTGTGTCGGAAGCTGGCCTGCCCGGCGGCACGCAGGCAGCCGGGGACAGCGAGACGGCGACCGGTTCCATGACCATCGCGACCGGCGGCGACACGCTGACCAAGGTAGAGGTGCAGGACAAGAACGGTGCCTGGGTTGATGTGACCGCGGCGACGGCGGGAACGCCGGTCGTGGTCGCGGGCGCGGCGGGCACGCTGACCGTGACTTCGGACGGGGCGGGCCATTACAGCTACAGCTATACGCTGGCGGTCAACGATCCCACCCATCCCGACAATGATCCGCTGGACGGCGACGGGATCAGCGGCGCGGCCGACCCCCAGGCGGGCGATGCCTTCGCCGTGCGCGTGACGGACAGCGATGGCGATGTCTCGCCAGCCGATGCGATCAACGTGACCGTGCTGGACGATGCGCCCATCGCGGTAGCGGACAGCGGCTCGGTCGATGAGGGCGGCTCCTTGATCGTCTCGGCGGCCAATGGCGTGCTTGTCAACGACCAACCGGGCGCGGACGGCTATGCGCCGGGTGTGGTCGGCGTGGCGAAGGGCAGCGATGCGAACACCCCCGTCAGCGGCCATGTCGGCACGGCGGTCGCGGGCAACTACGGCACGTTGACCCTCTTCGCGGACGGCAGCTATCGCTATGATGCGACGCCCAACGCGATCTCTGCGGATCAGCAGGACGTGTTCGTCTACACGATCCGCGACGCGGACGGCGATCTGGCGACGGCGACGTTGACCATCGACGTCGCGAACGTTGCCCTGCCGGCAGACAACCAGACCAAGACTGTCTATGAGGCGGCACTGGACACCAGCGTGACCGGCGACGACATCGCGGCGGGCAGCGTGACCGGCAGCACGCCCGGCGAAACCACCGAGACGACGACTGGTCAGCTCAATGTCACCGGCGCCGTCAGCTACACGCTGACCAGCTCCGCCAATGGCGGCTATGGGCAGATCCAGTTGAACAGCAATGGCAGCTATACCTATACGCTGACTTCGCCTGTCGATGGCCCGACCACCAATGACGGTCCGCAGACTTTCCTGGGCGCCGAAATCTTCACCTATCAGGCGGTCGACGGTGCGGGCAATGTCGCCAATGGCACCATCACCATCGATGTGGTGGACGATGTTCCGACCGCCGTGAACGACGCGGCCCGGACCGTGGCGGAGGATGGCGCAGACATCAACGGCAATGTCCTGGCCAACGACACGCTGGGCGCGGATGGCGCCACGCTGACTTCGGTCACCATCGGCGGCGTCACCACGGCGATCAACGCTGTGGGCACGACCAATGTGAACACGGCGTTCGGCGCCTACACGTTCACGGCGGCGGGTGCCTGGACCTTCAACCCGTCCACCAACCTCAACAATGCGAGCGGTGTCGACGCGGGCTTCTCCTATGTCATCACCGATGGCGATGGCGACCAGTCGACGGCGAACCAGCCGATCACGGTCACCGATGGTGCGATTCCGACCGCGAGCGGCCCGATCAGCCTGGCGCTGGACGACCAGAACCTGGCTGGCGGTACCAGCGAGGCTAACCCTGATTTCGACAGCGGCTCCATCACCTTCACACCCGGTTCGGATGCGATCGTCTCGATCGTTTTCGGCGGCACGGGCAGCCTGACGGGCGACCTGACCTGGCTGCGGGTGTCCGACACGCAGATCACCGGTTCGGATGAGCGCGGCGTCGTCGTGACGCTGAACCTGTCGGTCGTCGGCACCGTTGCAACCGTGACGGCCACGCTGAACGACAATTACGACACCCATCCGGGTATCAATGCCGATGATCTGGTCGCGCTTGGTTCGGTGCAGGTGATCGCGCAGGATAGCGATGGCGACACCGCCACCGGCACCGTGTCGGTCAGCGTGTCCGACGATCTGCCGGTCGTCAGCGCCAATCCGACCGTGCAACTGGACGACGATGCGCTGGGCGGCAACGCCAATGGCACGGGCGACGATGCGAACAGCGTCAACGCCACGGGCACGCTCGCGCATGATTATCGCGCGGACGGTCCGGGCGGCATTACCCTGCTCGGCACGGGCGCGCCGGTCGGCTTCACTTATGAAAGCAATGGCACTGTCCTGCTGGTGAAGCAGGGCGGCACCACCGTGCTGACCGTGACGCTGACCGATCCGGTCGCGGGCACCTATTCGGTGGTGCAGAATGCCGCCATCGTCCATCCGCTTGGCGGCGACGAGAATAATGTCAGCTTCGACATCGCCTATCGGGTGAGCGACGCCGACAATGACACCGCCACCGGCACGCTGACCATCAATGTCGACGACGACACGCCGGTCGCGGCCAACGATACCGACGTCGTGAAGGAAGACGTCACGCTGAGCGCCAGCGGCAATGTGCTGACGGGCGCGGGCAGCGACGGCAATCCGGCGGGTGCGGACTCGCTGGGCGCCGATGGCCCGGCGGCGGGTGGCGCGGTCACGGCGGTCACCGGGGGCGCCATCGGCGGCAATGCCATCGGCAGCTACGGCTCGCTCGTCCTCAATTCCACGGGCGGCTATACCTATACGCTGAACAACGGCTTGGCCGCCGTCCAGCAACTGGACGATGGCGAAACGCTGCAGGACAGCTTCACCTACACCATCACCGATGGGGACGGGGACAGCACCACTGCCGTGCTGACCATCACGATCCAGGGCACGAATGACGCGCCGCAGGTCGGCAGCGGGGTTGCGGTGGTTTCCGAAGAGGGGCTGTCAGGCGCCAATGCGGACACGGCCGGCACCCCCAGCGATACGACGAACTCGGTGACGGCGGGCGGCACGATCACCGCAACCGATGTGGATGGCGATGCCGTCACCATGACCCTGGGCGACCCCGGCGCGGTACTCAGCGCTGACGGCCTGCCCGTCACCTGGACTGGTGTCGGCACGCAGTCCCTGACCGGATCGGCTGGCGGTGTGCCGGTCATCACGATCACGATCAACAATGCGGGCGCCTATACGGTCACGCTGCTCCAGTCCGTCGATCACAGCGGCATCAATGTAGAGGATCTGAAGAATTTCTCGGTCCCCGTGAATGTCAGCGACGGCACCACGACGGTCGGCACCAGCATAGCCGTCACTATCGAGGATGACAGCCCGACAGCCGCCGATGACAATGTTACGACCATCGAAAAGGCGCTGGCATCGACCGGCAATGTCCTCACCAACGATCATGTCGGCGCGGACACGCCCGGCGCGGTGGTTTCGGTTAGCGGCAGCGCCATAACGCTGGGCGGCAGCCAGACGATCGTCGGTACCTATGGTACGTTGCAGTTGTTCTCAGACGGCAGCTACATCTACACGCCCAAGGTTTCGGTCCCTTCGGGATCGACCGACAGCTTCACCTATGTCATGCGCGATGCCGACAACGACACGGCCAGCGCGACGCTGAAGTTCACCTTCCAGGGCGACGCGAACAAGCCGACGGCGGACAACACCGCCGCCAAGCTGGACGATGATGGCCTGACCGGCGGCAATCCGCTGAGCACGATTGGCGATGTCGACGCCAATGTGGGCGACAACGACGCAGGCCCCAGCGAGGCCAGCTTCAGCGGCACTTTGGGATTCACCTTCGGTGATGACGGCGGCGGCAGCGTGACCTTCGCCAACATGAACGGCCTGACCGGCACTGTTGGCACGGACACGGTTTCCTATAGCTGGAACGGCGCCAGCAACACGCTGACCGCGACCATCACGACGGTTGGCGGGCGCGGTACGCCGCTGTTCCAGGTGGTCGTCAACCCCACGACCGGCGCCTATACGGTGACCTTGCTCGACAACGTCCTGCATGCGGCGGGCGGGAATGAGAATGATGCCTCCGTCAGCCTCAATTTCCTCGTCACCGACAGCGATTATGATCTGTCGACCAACCCGACATCGTCGGCGGTCGGCCAGCTCAACATCAGCTTTGACGACGATATGCCCAGCGCCTTCACGCCTGCGGCCGGGGCGGTCGCCAACAATGACAGCCCGGCGACGGCCTTCAACCTGAACTTTGCCAGCGTGGCGGGGGCTGACGGTGTCGGCGATGCGCTGTTCAACATCACCGATGGTGCGCCCGCCAAGGACACCAGCGGCGCAACGCTGCGGTTCAATGGCGAAGACCTGTTCATCTTCGGCAATGGCACCAATGTGCTGACCGCCAGGACGGCCGATGGCGACATTGGCTATACGGTGACGTTGCAGCCGGGGACGGACAAATATGTGTTCGACCTGCATGGCACGATCACCAATGGCAGCGAAATCTCGATCAGCAGCTTCAGTTCCGCCAAGGCCGGTAATACCGATTATCGCGGGCTGGGGGTCGACACCACCGACGCCATCGACGTACTCCTCTCCGGACGCAACTCTTCCGGTGGGCGTGGGTCGATCAATACCGACGCTGACTCCATCGGCGTCGATAACAACTCGGTCAATCCCGATGAAGCGGTTCGCATCGACCTGGTGAAGACCCTGACCACCAGCGCGGGCACGACGACGGGCTTCGCCTATGTCGATCACCAGAGCGTTATCAGCTTCGAGCAGAGCATCGCCCAGGTCGGCGGCAGCCCCAACAACAGCGTGACGGTCAAGGTCACGGCGATCAATGCCGACAATGACCAGGATTTGGGTTACTCGTCCGCATCTCCAGAGGCGGGTGAAAGCTTCGTAGGCATCGTCAAGGTCTCGGTGACCGATTTCAGCACGGGCAATGTCTATACCTTCACCGCCGATGGCACCCAGGCGGGCTTCGGCGTCACCTTCTCCTCCGGCAGCGTCTTCATCTCCGGCCTGCAGGTGAACGACAAATATGAGATTGTCGGCGCCCAGGGCTTTGACGCGGTGCTGGTGGAATCGCCGCACGTCAACAATCCGTTCGACCTCGGCATTTTCTCCGTCGAGACGCTGAACAGCGGCACGCCGATCAACATCAACCATGCCATCGTGGCTTCGGATGCCGATGGCGACAGCGTCAACAGCGCGATCAGCGTCACGCTGAACCCGGTCGCCGTTCCACCGGTCGCCATCGACCTGGATGGAGACGGGCTGGAGTTTCTGGGCCTTTCCGCTGGTGTCACGCACGACTATGGCGCCGGTGCGGTCAACACCGCCTGGGTGTCCTCCGACGACGGCCTGCTCGCCCATGCGACGGGCGGCGGCTACGACATCGTCTTCGCCGACGACGCGCCCAATGCGTCGAGCGACCTGGAAGGGTTGCGCCTTGCCTATGACAGCAATGGCGACGGCGTGTTCGACGCAACGGATACCGCATTTGCCGAGTTCGGCGTGTGGCAGGATGCGAACAGCAACGGCGTTGTGGATGCGGGCGAGTTCAAGTCGCTTGCCGACATGGGCATCGCCTCCATCAACTTGACGGCCGATGGCAATGGCTATGTCGCTGCCGATGGCGATGTGACGGTTCTGGGCGAGGCAAGCTTCACCCGCACCGATGGCACAACCGGAACGATCGGCGACGTCACTTTCCGCACCGGCACCAGCAGCGATGCCAGCAAGACGGAAAGCACGAGCAGCGGCTTCAACCAGGCGCTGGTTGCGGCAAGCCTGGTTGCGGTGGCGGGCGCCGCCGAGGCGACGACCGAGCAGCAGCCTGAGCCGACCGTGACCGAAAGCAACGTTCCAGTCACGGAAACCGCGCCGACCGATACCGTTTCGGACGAGCCGACCGCCACGCAGGAAAGCGCGCCGACCACGCTCGCCGCGAGCGACGATCAGGCCGTGCATGAGCAGCCTGCGCCGACTGGCCATGCCAGCGAGGAAGCCGCGCCGGAACATGCCAGCCTGTCCGACGGCAACGACGCGCATGCTGCTGTCGAAACGGCGGATGCGGCTCAGCCCGAGCTCAGCGGTCATGAAGGGCTGCTGGCGCAATCGATCGACCTGCCTCCCGCCTTCGACGGCAATGCCGCGGCGGTTCTGGCGGCGCAGCAGGCGGCTCCGGCTGCCGATGCGGCAGAGGTCGTGAAGGAAGCGCTGGGCGCCCATGACGCGCCGAACATCGATGCGCTGCTGGCGGCGCTGCCGGGCGGCGAACATGCCGCCGCGCCCTTCCTGCTCAACCCCGTCGCGGGCGAGGCAGTGGACAGCGGGCATCTGGCGGCGGCGACAGCCATCTTCGACGCGGCGATGGTCGCGCATGAAGCGATGGCAGCCGGGCATGCCTGAACTTGGGGTTGATCTAGAAATTTTCTCGCGGGGAATTTTGGGGAGAGTGAATATGCGAAATGCTGTTGGAAAGGCGGTGGCCGTTGGGCTGACGACCGCCATGCTGACGACGACAGCGGCCTGGGCGGCGCCTGCTTCGCCCTTGCTGCAACTGGGCAAGTCGGAATTGCGGGATGCACTCGACAGCCGTTACGACACGGCGGTCAAGGCCGTGGGCGACGCCAGCATCCGCGCGGCCCAGGACAGCCGCTGGACCTACGCCGTGGAGGCGAAGAACCAGTGCGGCATCGCCATCGGCTTCATCAAATCCGGCACGAAGGATGCGGAAAGCATCAACAAGTGCGACGACTTTGTGGCACGCCTCACGGCGCCGCCACCGCCGCCGGTGTCGGCAGCTTCAGCCCCACCCGCGCTGGACTGCACGGCGCCGGCGGTGTCCATCTTCTTCGACTGGAACATGGACATGCCGCTGCCGGAAGGGGTGAACACTGTCACGACCTTGACCCAGACGGCGGCGCAATGCGGGTGGAAGCGCTTTGGCGTGACCGGCTATACCGATACTTCGGGCAGCAACCGCTATAATGACGGCCTTTCGCTGCGCCGCGCGCAGAATGTCGCCAATCTGCTCAGCCAGGGTGGCATCCCCACGGATGCCATGACCGTCAACGGCCTGGGCGAAACCCAGCTCAAGATCGAAACCGCCGATGGTGTGCGCGAACCGATGAACCGTCGGGTCGAAATCACCGCCAGCGCGAATTAAGGGGAGGACGGCATGACTATCATGCGCAAAACATGTGGCAGCCTGATCGCCCTTTGTGCGGCGGCCATGGTGAGTACGGGCTGGGCCCAGACGACGGATCTCAAGAGCGCGATCGCTGCTGCACTCGACAGCCATCCGGAGATCAACCAGGCGATAGAGAACAAGCAGGCCATCGAATTCGAACGCGAACAGGCGCAGGGTCTTTACCTGCCCCGCGTCAGCGTCGAGGGGTCGGCTGGCGTCCGCCGCCTGGAAAACGCCACCCGCCGCGCGCTCAATCTCGACAATGAGACTCTCTGGCCGCTTGAAGCCAGCGTTCGCGCCGAGGAAACGCTTTGGGATTCGGGCTATCGCAGCGCTGAGAAGCGCCGGCAGGCCGCCCGCACCGATGGCGCTGCGTTGCGTGTCGGCGAACGGTCGCAGTTCGTGGCGCTCAACGTCACCCGCCAATATCTGGACTATATGCTCCAGCAGCGGGTCGTGGCGGCGGCGGAGGACAATATCGCCTTCCATCGCAAGCTGCTCGGTGATCTGGGCGAGGGCGTGAGCAAGGGGTCCATCAGCATTGCCGACCAGCAGCAGGCGGAGGAAAGGCTGCAGGCCGCCCTCGTCCGCAAGAGCGAGGCGGAGCAGGACATGACCAATGCGGCCATTCAGTTCCGCACCCTGACCGGTCTGTCGATCGATCAGGTGACCATGCCTGATGCTGTGACGAGCGCTCTGCCTCCGACGCTGGACGAAGCCATAGCCGCCGCGCGGACGCACAATCCGCTGGTTCGCGAGGCTGAGGCCGATATCCAGGCCGCGCATGCCGTGGTGGATGAGGCCAAGTCGGAGCTTGGGCCGACGGTCTCCGTGGAGGGCACCGGCCGCGTCGGCCAGGATGTCGACGGCTTCCGGGGCAGCACCAACGACATCCAGGGCCGGGTGGTCCTGCGCTGGCAGCTTTACAATGGCGGCATCAACCGGGCCAAGGTCCAGGAAATGACCCGCCGGGCAAGCGAAGCGCGCTTCCGCCTGAGCCAGCGGTTGCGCGAGGCGGAGGAGGATGTCCGCACCGCCTGGAACCGTTGGGATACGGAAAAGAAGCGCGTCACCGACCTGTCGCGTCAGGGCACGGTCTCCGACGGACTGCTGGTTTCCTATCGCGAGCAGTTCAACGTGGGCCGGCGCTCGCTGCTGGACGTTCTGGACAGCCAGAACACCCGCTTCAACACGCAGGTGCGGACGGAAACGGCCCGCTTCTCGGAAATGTTCGCGCAATATCAGATCCTGGCGGCCACCAACACGCTGCTGGATACGCTGGGCCTGGCCACGCCTTCGGACGCCAAGGCCGATGCGCGGAAGACCTATAATGTCCCTGATCTGCCGCCCGCTGAATTGCAGCGGCGGCGCTATCCGGGCTGAGTTTCATTATTGGGGGCCATCCTGGCGCAAGCCGGGATGGCGCGGGGTAAACAATGTTGGAACGAAGCACACTCAGTCTGGCCGAATGGCTGGACCATCAAGGCACGCCCGGTGACGAACTGGTCGAGAGCATCGCCCATGCGGCGCGGCATTTCGACCGTTCGCCCGGCATAGTGGGACTGCGAGCCGGCCTCGCCGTAGATGAATCCGGGCGCCTGCCCTTTCATCAGGCGGAATCGGCGCTCGACCAGATCGGCCTGCTGAGCGACCACGTCCGCGGTCGATTGGACAAATGGCGTCCTGGCAATCTGCCGGCCATCCTGCCGCTGCGGGGCGGGCGGTTCCTGCTGCTGATGGACATCAAGGCCGGCGACGCGCTGGTCCAGCTTCCTCATGCGGATGAAGCGGTCTGGGCGCCGTTGAGCGATCTGGAAGGCGTTTTCACCGGGGAAGCGCTTGTCGTCATGGCCGATCACGGTCGTGAACGGGCAGAGGAGCGTCCCTGGGACGAACGGGTGCGGCAGCACTGGTTCTGGCGCGAAGTCTGGCGTGCACGCGGCGGCTTCGGCTATGTCATGCTGGCGGCGGGCATCATCAACCTGCTCGCCTTCGCGCTGCCGCTGTTCACGATGAACGTCTATGACCGGATCATTCCGAACAAGGCGGCCTCCAGCCTCTGGGTGCTTGGCATCGGCGTGATGCTGGCCTTCAGCCTGGATTTCGCACTGCGCATCGCCCGGGCAAGACTGGTGGACGAGGCGGGGCGGGAGATTGACGAACGCCTTTCGCAACGCCTGTTTGAAAAGGTGCTGAACACGCCGCTCGCAAGCCGTTCCGGCAGCACCGGGGCGCTGGCGCGGCGCGTGTCGGAATTCGAATCCGTGCGCGAATTCTTCACCTCGACCACCGTGGTCCTGGTGGTGGACATCGCCTTCCTCTTTTTCTTCGTCGCCATCATCGCGCTCCTGGGGGGCTGGCTCGCGATCGTACCGGTCGTGATGATGGGGATCATGGCGACTGCGGGATGGTTCCTGCAACGGTCCATGGCCCGCCTGTCCCGCGATGCGCAGGCGGATTCCAGCCTGCAAAGCGCCGCGCTGGTGGAGGCCATCGGCGGCATTGAGACGCTGAAGGCCTGCCGTGCCGAAGGACGAATGCTGGAGCGCTGGCGCCGCTATGCCCGGATGAGCGCGGCCACGCAGGAAAAGCTGCGGCGCCTGTCGTCCAAGAGCGTGACGTTGGCGTCGCTGTGCCAGCAGGTGACAAGCATCGCATTGGTCATCGGCGGCTTCTACATGTTCGCGGCAGGCGACATTTCAATGGGTGCGATCATCGCCATCGTCATGCTGGCCGGCCGTTCGCTGGCGCCGGTAGGGCAGCTTGCCTTCGTGATCGTGCGGGCGCGGCAGGCGATGACGACGCTCGACAGCCTGCAGACGCTGATCGACCAGCCCGACGAAAGGCTGGACGGCGCGCGCGGCATCATCCCCAGGATCCGCAAGGGTGCCATTGTCGCAGAGGGCCTTGAATTTGCTTATCCGGGCTCCAGCCAGCCCAGCCTCAAGGGCATTAACCTGCGCATCGAGCCGGGCGAGCGCATCGGCATCATCGGCCGCGTGGCGTCGGGCAAGTCGACGCTGGGTCGCGTGATCTGTGGTCTCTATCCGCCGACCGGCGGCGCCCTCAACCTGGATGAGATCGACAGCCGTCAATATCATCCCCATGAACTCCGCTCCGCCTTCCGCTATGTCGGGCAGGATTCCGAACTGTTCAGCGGGTCGGTGCGCGAAAACCTGCTGCTGGGCGCCCGCGAGGCCAGCGACGAAAAGCTACTGGAAGCGCTGGAGAGATCGGGGGCGGCGCGGTTCTTCGGACGCGATGCGGCGGGGTTCGACCTGCATATAGGAGAGCGCGGCAACCGCCTGTCCGGCGGTCAGCGCAGCTTTCTGGTGCTGGCGCGCGCTCTGGTGGAGCCTGCAAAGCTGCTCTTCCTCGACGAGCCGACCGGCGCGATGGACAACCAGACCGAAAATCTCTTCATCGATCATCTGGAGAAGGCGCTCGATCCCGGCCAGACACTGATGGTGTCGACACACCGTCATGCGTTGTTGCGGATCGTGGATCGACTGATCGTGATCGATCAGGGTGTGGTGCTGGCGGATGGGCCACGTGACGAGATCATTGGCCAACTCCAGCGGGTGGCCGGGCAATGAGCACTCATCCCGTCCATTCCATCCGAAGTGCTCCTGCGAAGGCATCGAGGCGAGACAAGTCGCTTGGCTCGACCCAGCCCCGCCGTCTGAACTGGGTTCCTGCCTTCGCAGGAACCTGGAGCGCGTGGTTCCTTGGGCTTGGAATCGCAACGATGGCGGCGGTTTTTCTCTGGCCTCATGAGTCCCAGCGCCCCGCCATTCAGACGAAGATCGTGGAAACCGCCCCCGCCATTCCCCGCCAATATCTCGCTCTTGTTCAGATGACGGAGCAGAGCACCCCGGCCGCAGAAGGTGACAGGGCTCGCGAGGAAAATCAGCGTCTCGGCTTCTCCGGCGGTGTGATCGGCGTCGCCAAGCCGTTTCGCGCGCTGATTGCGGCTGGTGAGGATCATGATCACGCGCTCCAATGTCTGACCCAGGCGGTATATTATGAAGCCGCCCGCGAGCCGGAAAGCGGTCAGCGTGCCGTCGCGCAAGTGGTGCTGAACCGCGTTCGCCATCCCGCCTTTGCGAAGACCGTATGCGGCGTGGTCTATCAGCGTTTCGACGCGTCCGTTTGCCAGTTCAGCTTCGTCTGTGACGGATCGCTGGCGCGGCATCCCCTGCCAGACCTTTGGAATCGGGCGAAGCGGATCGCTGCCGACGCGCTGAGTGGGCGGGTCGAGAAGCAGGTGGGCACCGCGACCCATTATCACGCCGATTATGTCTTCCCGCGCTGGGCGCCGCATCTGGCGAAGCTGGCGCAGATCGGCGCGCATATCTTCTATCGCTGGCCAGGAGGCTGGGGCCAGCCGACGGCCTTCACGGGCCGCTATGCCGGCGGCGAGATCATTCCGGCCTTCGATCCGTCGCGCTTTGCCGCCGCGTCCCAGCCAGTCATCGACTATCCGCCGGTCGCTGCGCTGCCCGAACGTCGGGCGGTCAATGATGTCGGCGGGCGCATGGATCCGACCAAGGGGTGGAAGCTGTCCATTCCCGATCCTGCAGAAACAAAGGGCGCCCTGAGCAATTTGCTCGCCGCCCAGCAGAAGGCCGCGCCAGTGACGCTGGCCGCTGACGACCATCATATCCAAGGGGTGCAACCATGATTTCGCGCTGGATAAGCTGGCTGCGGGGGCAACCGGGCAACAAGCAGGTGATCCTTTACAGCGGCGGCGGCCTGCTGGTCTTCCTCATGTGGGCCAGCCTCGCCCCAGTGGATGAGGTGACACACGGGCAGGGCAGGGTGATCCCGTCCAGCAAGGCGCAGGTCATACAGTCCGCAGAGCCGACCACGATCGAGGAAATCCTGGTCCGCTCCGGTCAGAAGGTGAGCAAGGGGCAGCTGCTGGTTCGGCTTGACGATGCGATGCTCGCCTCCGAACTGGGCCAGCTTCAGGCGGAGACGCGTTCGCTGACCGCCCGCGCCGGACGTTTGGAGAGGGAGGGTACAGGTGAGGGCGCCGCCTGCACGACCGGCGGGCCGGAATGCCAGCAGGAGCAGGCCCTCGCCGCCGTTCGCCAGTCGGCGCTTCGCAGCAAGCAGGATGCGATGGCGGCCCAGGTCGACCAGCGCCGCCGCGAACAGGGCGAGGCGCAGGCGACCATCGACAGCCTGACCGGCAGCGTTCAGTTGGCCCGTCAGCGCGTGGCGATGCTGGAACCGCTCGCCGCCAAGTCGATCATCCCGCAGACCGAATTGCTCGATGCCCGGCGTGAGCTGGTCGACGCGCAGGGTCGCCTGAACGCTGCGCAGCAGCAGGCCTCCCGCGCCGGGGCTGCGATCCGCGAGGCGCAGGCACAGCTTTCGGAAGCGAATTTCCAGTTCCGTCAGGACGCGCTCAACGAGCGTAGCCAGTTGGAGGCGAAGATCGCCGTCAACAGCGAGTCTCTTCGGGGCGCGAGGGGACGGGCGCAGCGGGCGGAGATCCGCTCGCCCGTCGACGGTGTGGTCAATGACGTGCAGGTGACGACCATCGGCGGCTATGTCAGTCCGGGTCAGAAGATCATGCAGATCGTGCCCATTGGCGAAAAGCTGCTGGTAGAGACGCGGGTCAAGCCGAACGACATCGCCTTCATCAAGACCGGCGACCGGGCGGTCGTGAAGGTGACCGCCTACGACTTCTCGATCTATGGGGGGCTGACCGGCACGGTGCAGCAGGTGTCGGCCGACAGCGTCTATGACGAAGCGACGCGGGAGGCCTATTTCACCGTGGTCGTGGAGACGGATCGCGCCTGGCTCGGATCGGGCGCGCACAAGCTGCCGATCACGCCCGGCATGGTATGCGATGTGGAGATACTGACCGGCCGCAAATCAGTGCTGGCCTACCTGCTGAAGCCGATCATGAAGGCTCGATCGGAAGCGCTCAGGGAAAGGTGACGAAATTCACCCTTCGCTCTGAGCCTGCCAGAGAGCGGCACTTTCCTTTGAAAGGGTGGGTGCGCTTGAGTTTCACCGCGACGCGAACTGCACCTTTGCAGGCGACGTCACGCGATAGCCGTGGGTCCATCGGCCAAAGGCGTTGAAGCTCATGATCGGGCGATAGTCGCTGACGCTGGAGGATGGCAGCACCCGGTCGGTCATATTGTCGAGGATCATCAATTCATCGCCGATCCGCACCGCCAGGACGGCATGGTCAGCCTGTCGCACCAGATCACGGGCGATCACCAGGAACATGGCGTGACGGTCGAAGCCGGCCGCTTCCAGCAGCTTCATCTTGGCGATGGCATAATCCTCGCAATCGCCGGTGCCGCTTTGCAATGTATGCGCTGCCGATGCCCAGTTGTCGCCACCCTGCCTGTCGTCGACGAAATGCAGCCGGCGGTTGACCCAGCTGTTGATCGTTTCCACCTGCTGCTGTGCCGCCGAACCGCGCGCCGTGTTCAGAATAGCGCTCCACACCCCCTTGCCGGGCAGCGCTGTGGAAACGGAAGCCCATTTGCTGTCGAGCAATGTTCGGGAAATCGGCATGGCGACCGATCTGAAAACGTCAGGCTGCCCATTGCGCGGTGCGATCATCCGGTCCGAAGGCGCGTGGATCGATCGTGCCGGCATGACGAAGGCACTGCCCTGCGGCATTTCGGTAGCCGTCTGCGTCGTCAAAAATCCCTGCATGAAGCCCGGCACCAGCATTGGTTGACGAAAGCTCAGCACGGAAAGCTGGACGCCCTCCAGCCGCCAGCCGGGCAACTTGCCGCTGAAGTCGTTGATGCGCCAATCGTTGACGATCGTATCCGGTGCGACCGGCTGTGTGCCCCAGGGCACCGAACTGACCGCGCCCCCTTGCTGCGCACTGATGGCCGCCAGACGGCTCATACCGCCCGCGAGGAGATTTGCGGTGACGCGGTCGGCGGGCGCGTAGGCCGTTCGATTTTGCGCGGAGACGTCCGGAAACGCCCCCAGGGGCGCCTGCGCCAGCGCATGCCCGCTCGCTGCAACCAATAGCAGAGAGGAGGTGGTACCAAGCGCGAGGCGGCGCAGGACCGATGAGCGAGTGAGCGGGACGAAGCCTGACATGCTTGCCCGTATCGCGCCGAAAATTGAACATCCGGTGCCCCGCGCTGGTTAACGCGGCAGTAGGCAAAAAATTGCCGGCAAATTTTTGCCCGGCCATTTTTGAGGCAAATCACGACAATCCGGTTTTCCGGGATTTCCCGGAAAATCACTCGTCAGGCGTCGATTGCCCCCTCATCGACTGTTGCCGCATTCTCCTGAATGAAGGCAAAGCGATGCGCCGGGTTGGTGCCCATCAGCCGGTCGACCAGTTCGCGGACCTGCTGCCGGTCCTCAATGTCGTCGGGCAGGGTGACGCGGATCAGGCTGCGGGTCTTGAGATCCATTGTCGTTTCGCGAAGCTGCGCCGGGTTCATCTCCCCCAGGCCCTTGAAGCGGCTGATGTCGACCTTCTTGCCCTTGAACTCCTTGGCCAGTATTTCTTCCCGATGGGCGTCGTCCCTGGCGTAGAGGCTCTTGCCGCCGGCGGTCAGGCGGTAAAGCGGCGGCTGCGCCAGATAGAGATGGCCGCGCCGCACCAGTTCCGGCATTTCCTGGAAGAAAAAGGTCATCAGCAGCGTCGCGATGTGCGCGCCGTCGACGTCGGCGTCGGTCATGATGACGATGCGTTCGTACCGCAGATTGTCGGGATTGCAGTCCTTGCGCGTGCCGCAGCCCAGCGCCAGGATCATGTCGGCAATCTCCTGATTGGCCAGGATCTTGGCGGTATTGGCGGAAGCGACGTTCAATATCTTGCCGCGCAGGGGCAGGATTGCCTGCGTCTTGCGATCACGGGCCTGCTTGGCCGAGCCGCCGGCTGAATCACCTTCGACCAGGAAGATTTCCGCTCCCTCCGGATCGTCGTTCGAACAGTCGGTCAGCTTGCCCGGCAGCCGCAACTTGCGCGCGCTGGTGGCGGTCTTGCGCTTGACCTCCTTCTCTTGCTTGCGTTTCAGCCGCTCGTCCATCCGGTCGAGCACATAGGCGAGCAGTGCCTTGCCACGCTCCATATGGTCGGAGAGGTAATGGTCGAAATGGTCACGCACCGCATTTTCCACCAGCCGCGCTGCCTCCGGACTGGTGAGTCGGTCCTTGGTCTGACTCTGGAATTGGGGATCGCGGATGAAGACCGACAGCATGATTTCCGAAGAAGTCACGATGTCGTCGGCGGTGATGTCCTTCGCCTTCTTGTTTCCGACCAGTTCGCCAAAGGCACGGATGCCCTTAACCAATGCAGCGCGCAGCCCCGTTTCATGCGTGCCGCCGTCGGGCGTCGGAATGGTGTTGCAATACCAGGAATAGGAACCGTCCGACCAGAGCGGCCACGCCACGGCCCATTCCACCCGGCCTGCGGCGTCCGGAAAATCCTGGGATCCGGAAAAAAAGGCGCTGGTGGCGCATTCCCGGTCACCCACCTGTTCCTTGAGGTGATCGGCAAGGCCGCCGGGAAACTGGAACACCGCCTCGGGCGGCGTGTCGTCCGTGATGAGTTCCGGTGCGCATTTCCAGCGGATTTCCACGCCCGCGAACAGATAGGCCTTGGACCGCGCGAGGCGATAGAGGCGAGAGGGCTTGAACTTCTGCTCCCCGAAAATCTCGTGGTCGGGGATGAAGCTGACCGACGTGCCGCGCCGGTTGGGGGCGGCACCGACCTTTTCCAGCCCACTGGTGGGCAAGCCCTGGGCAAAGCTCTGGCGGAACAATTCCTTGTTCCGCGCCACCTCGATGACGGTGACGACTGATAGCGCATTGACCACGCTGATGCCCACGCCGTGCAGACCGCCAGAGGTGGCATAGGCCTTGTCGGTGAACTTGCCCCCGGAATGGAGCGTGGTCAGAATCACCTCCAGCGCCGACTTGCCCGGAAATTTCGGATGCGGATCGACCGGGATTCCGCGGCCATTGTCGATGACGGTCAGCCTGTTGCCCGGCTCCAGCAACACCTCGATCCGCGTCGCATGTCCTGCCACCGCCTCGTCCATGCTGTTGTCCAGCACTTCGCTCGCCAGATGATGCAGCGCCCGTTCGTCCGTGCCGCCGATATACATGCCGGGGCGGCGCCGGACCGGCTCCAGCCCTTCCAGCACTTCGATGGCGGAGGCGTCATATTGCGGCGTGGAGGAGGTGTTGGCTGCGAACAGGTCTTCAGACATGGGCACAAGCTATAAGCCGGCGGACGGCGGGCGCAAGCGCGTTGGTCCGCAAAGCAGCAGCCTGGGGCTGATCACTGCATTGCCCAGCAAAAAGGGCCGCTCCCGGAGGGGCGACCCTTTTCATGTTGGGGAGCCAGCGATCAGCGAACCCGCGGGCCACCAAAGGGCAGGGGCGGCGGCGGACGGCGGGTGCCGCGCGGCAACTGTGCCTGATAGGCGCGCCCGCAATGTTCGACGCAATAAGGAAAGCCAGGGTTCACCGCTTCGCCGCAAAAATGAAAATCCGGCTCGCCCGGATGCCCCATCGGCCATTTGCAGATGCGTTCCGTGAGATCGAGCAACGTGGTCTTGCCGGCAATGTCAGGGCTGGGCTTTGCCGGCACCAGACGGCGTGGCGGGGCGGGCGGGATCGGTGCCTGCTGGTCGCCCGGACCTTGGCGTAGAAAGCCGCCGGGGCCGACCGAGATGATGCGCGGCTGCGGCGTGGCCGGCGCTTCTGCTGCGGGAGCTGCAACGGCAGGGGTTGGCGCAGGCGCGGTCGGACGAACGGGCGCGGGCGCGGCCTGCTGCGCAGGCGCGGCAGGCTTTGGCGCTTCGGCTTCGGGCGCTGGCTTGCGCAGAGGCGGGGCCGCCTTTTTGGGTACTTCGTTGGCTTTCACCGGCGAAGGACGCGATTGCAGGCCCAGCCGGTGAGCCTTGCCGATCACGGCGTTGCGGCTGACGCCGCCCAGTTCGTCGGCGATCTGGCTGGCGGTCAGGCCTCTTTCCCACATTGCCTTGAGCTGGTCGATGCGCTCGTCGGTCCAGGACAATGAATGACTCCTCAAAATTTCAAATTCGCACCCTATATGGGGCGCGCCAGCGCGGGTTCAATTTCCCGTGCACAACGCCCTTGCGGCACAACCCCTCAGCCGATAGTCGATCCGACCATGAACGACCAGTCCAAAATTGCTGCCTCCCCATCGCATCAGGCGCCTTTCCACGAACCTGGGGAGTTGGTCATCCGCAATGTGAACTGGGCCGGCACCCGCGCGCTCTATCGCAAGGAAGTGCGACGCTTCATGAAGGTGCAGCTCCAGACCATCTGGGCGCCAGCCGTCACGACGCTGATGTTCCTCGTCATCTTCACCCTGGCGCTGGGCGGAGCCAATCGCCATGTGCTGGGCGTTCCTTTTGCCGACTTCATCGCGCCGGGCCTGATGATCATGGGAATGATGAACAATGCCTTCGCGAACAGCAGCTTCTCCCTGCTTGCGGGAAAGATGCAGGGGACGCTCATCGACTATCTGATGCCGCCGCTGTCGGTCGGCGAGCTGCTGCTGGCGTTGGTCGGCGCGGCGGTGACCCGGGCCTTTTGCGTCGGCCTTGCCCTATGGGGCGCGATGGCGCTGTGGCCGGGCGTGCACGTAACTCCGGCGCATCCCTGGGCCATCCTCTGGTTCGGTCTGATGGGTACAGGGCTGACGGCCTTTATCGGCGTGCTGACGTCGATCTGGGCGGAAAAGTTCGATCATGCCGCCGCCATCACCAATTTCGTGATCGGACCGATGACGCTATTGTCGGGCACCTTCTATTCGATCGATCGCCTTGCCCCTATTTTCCGCGCGATCAGTCATGCCAATCCCTTCTTCTACGCCATTTCGGGCTTCCGCTATGGTTTCGTCGCTGCGGCGGACGGCGATGTCGTGGTGGGCAGCGTGGTTCTGCTGGGACTCAATGTCGCACTGGGCGTGCTGTGTTATGTGCTGCTCAAGCGCGGCTGGAAGCTGAAGGCGTAAGCCTGAACTTGAAACCGGCCGGACCGGATCAGGTCAGCCCGGCAATGACGGGTACGATCAGCATGATCGCGAACAAGGCAATGGCCGCCACCAGCCAATGATGCAACCGGGGAAGGGCGGGCTCATCGCGTCCTTCCCTTGGCTTCAGCAGCATCAGGCCAGGACGCCCTTGCCGCCGACCCGCGTGAGTGCAAAGCCGGCCGTTTCCGCCTCCCTGCGCGGATAGATGTTGCGCAGGTCGACCAGCACGGGTTCGTTCATCAAGGCGGCCAGACGTTTCAGATCCAGTGCCCGGAATGCATCCCATTCCGTCACCAGCACCAGCGCGTCGGCACCGGTCGCGGCTTCATAGGCATCCTTCGTCATGGTCACGCCCGGCATCAGCGGCGCGGCGACATCCATGCCCTCCGGGTCATAGGCGACGATCTGCGCGCCCGCATCTTCCAGCGCCAGCACGATGGCAAGGCTCGGCGCATCGCGCATGTCGTCGGTATTGGGCTTGAAGGTCAGGCCCAACAGCGCAACTTTCTTGCCACGCGCGTCGCCGCCCAGAGCCTTCACGATCTTTCGTCCCATGGCTCGCTTGCGCAGATCGTTCACCTGCACCACGGTTTCGACGATACGGATCGGTGTGTCATAATCCTGGCCGGTCTTCACCAGTGCCAGCGTATCCTTGGGGAAGCAGGAGCCGCCATAGCCCGGACCCGCGTGCAGGAATTTCGCGCCAATGCGGTTGTCGAGCCCAATCCCCCGCGACACGTCCTGTACCTCCGCGCCCACGGCTTCGCACAGGTCCGCCATTTCGTTGATGAAGGTGATTTTCGTCGCAAGGAAGGCGTTTGCGGCATATTTGATCAGTTCAGCGGTTCGCCGCCCCGTGAACATGACAGGCGCCTGGTTGAGGTTCAGCGGACGGTAGATCTGCCCCATGACGTCGATCGCGCGCTGGCTCCCGGTGGTGCCGACCACGACGCGGTCTGGCCGCTTGAAATCCCCGATGGCTGCGCCTTCGCGCAGGAATTCCGGGTTGGACACGACCTGTATGTCCAGATCGGGTCGGGCTTCCCGGACGATCCGTTCGACCTCATCGCCAGTGCCGACCGGCACGGTGGATTTCGTCACGATGACGGTAGGCCCGTCGAGCGAATCCGCGATTTCCTTCGCCGCTGCGTAGACATAGCTCAGATCCGCATGCCCATCGCCGCGTCGTGAAGGCGTGCCAACGGCGATGAAAATCGCATCCGCGCCCTTCACGCCTGCCGGCAGATCGGTGGTGAAGTTCAACCGCCCTGCCGAAGCATTGCTCGCGACGAGATGGTCGAGGCCCGGCTCATATATCGGCATGCGGCCCGATTCGATGGCGGCGATCTTGCCGGCATCCTTGTCCACGCACACCACGTCATGGCCGAAATCGGCAAAGCAGGCGCCTGACACCAGCCCAACATAGCCCGTGCCGATCATCGTGATCTTCATATAGTAACTGAGCCCTCGAATGGGAAAAGGTCCGGCTGGCCTCTAGCACAGCTACTTGCCTAAGCGAAAGCGGGCGTCGGGAGTACTCATGTTCAGGGGATGGTTACCATTTTCTGCCAAGCACTTACCCGAAAGACGGCTTGCAAAGGGTAAGATATGAAGGTTGCTCTGGTGTTCGGGACGCGCCCTGAGGCGATCAAGCTGTTTCCCGTGATACACGCGCTTCAGGCCCGGGACGATGTAGAGCCGCGCGTCATCGTGACCGCGCAGCATCGAGGCCTGCTGGATCAGGTCCTGGAGATCGCCGGGATCGTGCCTGACATAGACCTCGACGTGATGACGCCGAACCAGACTCTGGATGGCCTGACGGCGAAGTTGATCGTGGAACTGGGGAAGGCGTTCGACGCGGAAAAGCCCGACCGTGTGGTGGTGCATGGCGATACGCTGACCACCATGGTCGCCAGCCTGGCGGCCTATTATCGCAAGATTCCCGTGGCTCATGTCGAGGCGGGCCTGCGCAGCGGCGATATTCATCACCCCTGGCCGGAAGAGGTGAACCGCCGTGTGGTCGCCTGCATTGCGGACATGAATTTCGCGCCGACCCAGGCGGCCGCGGATGCGCTGCTGGCGGAAAATCGCGATCCGGCCAGCATATTCGTGACCGGCAATACGGTGATCGACGCGCTCCTCGCCACTCGCGAACGGGTGCTGTCCGAACCCCCTCTTGCATCGGGCCTGGACGGCCTTGCGCGGCGGTTCACCGGGAAGCGCATCATTGCGGTCACCAGCCACCGCCGCGAGAATTTCGGCGGCGGGATGGAGGCGATTGCGCGTTCGGTGGCCGACATTGCGGCGCGCCCCGACGTCGCCGTGATCTTCCCCGTCCATCCCAATCCCAATGTCCGCCCGGTGATGGACGCCGTGCTGGGCGGCCTTGCCAACGTCGCGATGATCGAGCCGCTGGACTATCCGCATTTCGTACGCCTGCTCGACATGAGCGACCTGGTCCTGACCGACAGCGGCGGCGTGCAGGAGGAGGCTCCCTCACTCGGCAAGCCGGTGCTGGTGATGCGCGAAACCACCGAACGTCCGGAAGGGGTGGAGGCCGGCACGGCGAAGCTGGTTGGCACGGATCGCGCCAGGATCGTCCGCTCCGTTGTCACCTTGCTGGATGATGATGCTGCCTATGCCGCCATGTCGCGCGCGCATAATCCCTTCGGCGACGGCCATGCGTCGGAACGCATTGCGGGCATCATAGCCGCAAGCGCAAGATCGCAAGGGAATTTGGAACGGGCCGCCTGAGCGCAGGCCCGCGACGAACTGGCGATGGGACTCGACGTTCCGTTACCCAAATCTTCAGCATTTCCCGTCACAAACCGGTGCAGATCATCGGCTTCCCCAGGACCCCGCCCAATGCCCCTCGATAAACTCCAGCAGAAGGTATCCGTCATCGGCCTCGGCTATATCGGCCTGCCGACCGCCGCCCTGATCGCCCGCGGCGGCGCGCAGGTCGTCGGCGTGGATGTCAGCGCCCATGTCGTGGAGACGGTGAATTCCGGCCGCGTCCATATAGAGGAAGTCGACCTGGATGGCCTGGTCCAGGGTGTCGTGTCCCGCGGCAATCTCCGCGCCAGCCTGGAAGTAGAAGCCAGCGACGTCTTCATCATCGCCGTGCCAACTCCCGTGGCTGAAGATCGCGCCCCTGACATCAGCCATGTCCTCAAGGCCGCTCGTACGGTCGCGCAGGTTCTGAAGGCTGGGGACACCGTCATCCTCGAATCCACCTCCCCCGTCGGCACCACCGAAGCCATGCGCGACCTTTTCGCGCAACTTCGCCCCGATCTCAAAATGCCGGAGCCTGGCGTCGCGGGCGACATCGCCGTCGCCTATTGTCCGGAGCGCGTCCTTCCCGGACGCATTCTGGTCGAACTGATCGACAATGACCGCTGCATCGGCGGCATCACGCCGCGCTGTGCCCGCAAGGCGCTGGGTTTCTACCGCCAGTTCGTTCGCGGTGCCTGCATCACCACGTCCGCCCGCGCGGCGGAAATGGTGAAGCTGGTCGAGAACAGCTTCCGTGACGTCAATATCGCCTTTGCCAACGAACTGTCCGTCATCGCGGAGCGGATGGACATCGACGTGTGGGAGGTCATCCGCCTCGCCAACCGTCACCCGCGCGTCAACATCCTTCAGCCCGGGCCTGGCGTCGGGGGGCATTGCATCGCTGTCGACCCCTGGTTCATCGTCCATGGCGATCCGGAAAACAGCCGTCTCATCCGCACGGCTCGCGAAGTGAATGACGGCAAGACCGACTATGTCGTGGCAAAGGCGTCCGACCTGATCGATGAATTTCCGGGCGAAGCGGTCGCCTGCCTTGGTCTTGCCTTCAAGCCCAATATCGACGATTTCCGCGAGAGCCCGGCCGTGAAGGTCGCGGCGCGCCTCGCCAAGCGTTATGGCCGCCGCATCAGGCTGGTCGAACCCTATGCCCATGACCTGCCGATGGAATTTGCCGGAACCGGCGCTGAACTGACCGATCTCGATACGGCTCTGGAACAATGCGGCGTTTTCGTCATTCTTGTCGATCATGACATGTTCAAATCGGTTCCGGTGGACGAACGCGCCGACAAGGCGGTCTACGACACCCGCGGCGTCTGGCCGGATCAGCCCCGACGGCCGACCTCGGGTCAGGCCGTCCCGGAACAGGCCCGGATCGCCATCTGATCCGGCGCATCGGCGCCGCGTTCGCCCGGCGAATGGTTGCCATGTCCCCGTCGCGTCGTTAACCCCGCCCGCAATGGCAGGCTTTGCGCGTGCCCACTGAATTGCGGGGGACTTTAGCGGCATGAGGTGGCCGACCGACAGCAAGAGCCGAGCGAGGATCATGGTCACGGCCTGCCTCTTGCTCAGCGCCTGCTCGACCGTGGAGGATGCGCCGAAGGGCGAGGCGGCTTATGCCGTCATCCCGCCCGCTCCTGCCGTGGGGATGGATTATCGCATCTCGCCCGACGATGTCCTGCGCATACAGGTTTATCACGAACCCGGCCTGTCCCTTGAGGACGCCCAGGTGACAGCCGCAGGCATGGTGCGCATGCCACTGGTCGGCGACGTTTCCGTGGCTGGCCTCTCCGCCAGTGAAGCATCCGATGTCATCGCCGGGCGCCTCGGTGAGCGCTATCTCGTCTCGCCACAGGTGACGGTGTTCATCAAGAAGGCGGTGGGCCGCCGCATCACCGTGGATGGAGAGGTTCGCGAGCCGGGCCTGTTTCCCGTGGACGGTCGCGTCGGACTCCTGCAGGCGATCGCGATGGCCAGGGGCCCGACCCGCCTTGCCAGCATGGGGCAGATCGTCGTGGTCCGGCAAGCGGAGGGAGAGCGCAAGGCCGCGATGTTCGACCTTGGCGCGATTCGCAAGGGAGAGGCGCCCGATCCCGAAATCCTGCCGGGCGACACCATCATCGTCGGCCTGTCGCGCGCGAAGGCGATCCTGGGTGGCGCGCTGTTGGCGCTTCCTGCCGTTGGTGCAGGGTTCGTCGCGCTGGATGGAGGGCTCTGATGGCGCGCTCGGGACTGCTGATCGACGACAGCGGCGCCTCTTCCTCCATGGAGGGGCGCGCCGCGCGTTTCGCGACAACGGCCGGCGCGGCGTGGACGGCGGTACGGCGGCATCGCATCATCCTGTTCGTCACCATGGCGCTTTGCGTGCTGGCTGGCGTGGTCTTCATCCTGCTGTCCACGCCTGATTATAGCGCCACCGCTTCCGTGGAGGTAGAGGATGTCCCGGCTGGTGCCGCGGGAGCTGCCGCAGCGCAGCGGCAGACGGCGCCGTCCGACAATGAAGCGCTGATGCAGACCGAACTGGAAGTGCTGCGCAGCCGTGCTCTGGCTGAAGATGTGGCGCGCGAACTGGCCTTGATCGGCAGTCGAACCTTCTTCGAGGGCATGAATGTCCGGCGGCCGGAACAGGGGACTGGCTCGCTCAGCCAGCGGCAGGTCGAAACCGAAACCGTCGTCAGCCTGCTACGCGACAATCTGCACGTTGAGTTGCCCGGCAAGTCGCGGGTCATCCGCATCAGCTTCACAAGCGCTGATCCGGTGCTGTCGGCGCGGGTTGCCAACAGCTATGCGGACAGCCTGATCCGGACGGACTTGAAGCGTGGATTCGAATCCGGGGTTCAGGCCCGACGATTCCTGTTGGGAGAGTTGGACGGCGCGCGCAAGGATCTGGAACGGGCGGAGCGCGACCTGGCGGTCTATGCGGCCAATGCCGGAGCCATGATGCCACCCGAATCCGATCGCAATGGCGGCGCCGATCCCGCGCCCGATGGCACTACGGCAACGCGGCTTGCCCAGCTCAACGCCTTCCGCGCGCAGGCGACAGCGGATCGGATCGCGGCGCAAAAGCGCTGGGAAAGCGCCCGCATGTCGAGTGTCGAGACCCTGCCCGAAGTGCTGAACAATGGCGCGATGCAGCAGATCATGACGGAACGGGCGCAGGCGCGGGCTCAGGTCGTGCAGGAACGCCAGTTCCGCAAGGACGCCCATCCTGAGATGCGCGAGGCGCGCGCCCGGCTCGCGGCGCTGGATGATCAGGCCGAAGCAATGGCGGGCACGATCCGCGCGTCGCTCAAGGAACAATATGACGTCGCCGTCCATGGCGAAAAGCAGATCCAGTCCGAGATCGCCAAGGTCGAGCGGCAGGCCACGGCGGAACGTGGACGCGGCGTGCAGATGAGCATATTGGAACGGCAGGTCGATACCTATCGCCTGCTGCACGATAGCCTGCTCCAGCGCTATCGCGACATGGCATCGCAGGCTGGGTTCCAGGCGGGGCGTATCCAGCCGCTGGACCGGGCGGCCGTGCCCTCCCGGCCATCCTCGCCCAATATCGGCATCACGATGCTGTTCGCTTCGCTGGGCGGGCTGATCCTCGGGCTGATGGCAGTGGTCGGGCGGCATATTTTTGATGACGCCGTTACGTCTGCCGACACGCTGGCGGAGCGGGTGAACCTGCCTTTGCTCGGCGCGGTCCCGGCGGGCGAGAAGCCGGCGGCGGAGATTTTCGCGCCGATGGCTTCCTCCCTGCTTCTGGGGTCCGCAGCGGGGCTGCCGCGTTCCATCCTGGTCACCAGTGCGCAGGAGGGGGAGGGGAAGTCCTCTACCCTATATGCCTTGGCCAAGGCGTTGGCGAAGCTGGACAAGCGCGTGCTGGTGATTGATGCCGACATGCGTCGGCCCAAGCAGCACAGCCTGTTCGGCATCTCGCCGGCGCGGGGGATCAGCGAACTGATGACGGGCCAGGCGAAGATGGAGGAGGTTGTCGTGGACAGCGGCTTGCCGGGGGTAGCCCTGCTGCCCTGCGGCGCGATCCCGCCCAATCCCGCCGAATTACTGGTGACGCCCGCGATGGACTCCCTGCTGGCAACCGTCCGGGGGCGGTACGACACCGTGCTGATCGATGCGCCGCCCGTTCTGGGCCTGTCCGACGCCTGCCTGCTGGCGAGCAAGGCGCAGGTGACGCTGCTGGTCGTCGAATGGGGACGCAATCATCATGGCGGCCTGCGCGTCGCCGTCGATCGGTTGCGCCGGGCGGGCGGGGCGATCATTGGCGCGATCCTCACCAAACAGGAAGGCCGTGCCTTTGAATATGACTATCATCGTGGCGGGTGAGCCAAGTAGCGCGGCGCGACTAAGACGGAAAATTTGCTTAGTGCGCTAAGAATGATCGTGCGAATGACGGGTACAAGGCCGTCCCTGCTTGCCAGACCCGGTCGAGTTGTCGAACGCGATATCCGTCGGACTCAGGCTTGGGTAAGCAGCCCTTCCACCAATCCTTCGAACAGCCGGCGGCCGTCGGTCGAACCATGGGCGGTCTCGATCACGCGCTCCGGGTGCGGCATCATGCCCAGCACATTGCCACCTTCGTTCAGGATGCCCGCAATGTTCCGCGCCGATCCGTTAACGTTCTCCGCGTAGCGCAGCGCCACGCGGCCTTCGCCTTCCAGCCGGTCCAGCGTTTCCGCGTCGGCGAAATAATTGCCGTCATGATGCGCCACCGGGAAGTTGATCGCTTCCCCCGCCCCATAACGGCTGGTGAAAGCGCTTTGCGCATTATCAACCGTAAGCGCCACGTCGCGGCAGACGAAATGCCCGCCCGCATTGCGCAGCAGCGCACCGGGCAGCAGCCCGCTTTCCGTCAATACCTGGAAGCCGTTGCAGATGCCGAGCACATAGGCGCCCCGATCCGCCGCCTTCGCCACCGCCTGCATCACCGGCGAGCGGGCCGCCATCGCCCCCGAACGCAGATAGTCGCCGTAGGAAAAACCGCCCGGCACGCCGATCAGGTCGATATCGTCTGGCAGTTCCGTATCGCGATGCCAGATCATGGCAGGCTTCGCGCCGGTCGCTTTCTCGAACGCCACGGCGAGGTCGCGGTCGCAATTGCTGCCGGGAAAGACGATGACGGCGCTCTTCATGGCTCAGGCCACCTTTTCGATGCGGTAATTTTCGATCACCGTGTTCGCCAGCAGCTTGCGGCACATGGCGTCAATATCCTCGTCGCTGGTGCCGTCGGCCAGATCCAGTTCAATGAGCTTTCCCGCGCGCGCATCATTGACGCCAGCGAAGCCCAGGCCTTCGAGCGCGTGATGGATCGCCTTGCCCTGCGGGTCGAGGACACCGCCCTTGAGGGTGACGAAGATGCGGGCTTTCATGAGCGTGGGACTCCATAAGACAGTCTTTCGCGCCCCCAGGGCATCCTGCTTGCAGAATGCGCAAGCCGCGAAAACCGGAGGGCTGGCGATCGTTTGAATCGTCCAGCCCTCTAGTCGCGGAGCGCTCCGCAGGCAAGGCATTATACCAGGATGCAGTGATGCTGAGGCATCAGCCTCTTGGTAACGCCCAGGTGCTGCGCGGCCTTAACCCTGGCATTATGCTTTTGTTAGCGCCGTGCCCCTATGGTGGCCAGCGGAGGGAAGGATTTTCGCATGGCCGGTCTTGCTTTGGCGATGTTCGTGGGGCTTTTCGCCTTTGGTCAGCAGATCATGGGCTATGATGATCCTCATGGCCGGGTTCAACTGACGCTCCTTGCGACCTTCACCTTCGGCGTCCTGATCGGCTATCGCGCCCAGAGCTGATTGTTCGACAACAAAATTTGCTCCCCGGATGGGATGCTTTGCTTTAGGCGGGCTCCATGAATCCGGACTATTTCTATTATGCCTGCGCCATCACCGCCGTGATCCTCACTGGTCTCGCCAAGGGCGGATTTGCCGGGATCGGGGCACTCGCCATGCCCATCATGGCACTGGGCGTGGATCCAGTGAGGGGGGCGGCGATCATGCTGCCCATTTTGATCCTGCAGGACGTCGTCAGTGTCTGGTCGTTCCGCCATCACTGGGACAGGCATGTTCTGATGGTTATGTTGCCAGGAATGGCCGCAGGGGTTGCGATCGGCTATCTTTTTGCGGCCCAGGTGTCCGAAGTCGCGGTGCTTGGTGTACTGGGCCTGATTTCGGCTCTTTTCGGGCTTCAACGACTATGGGCCGAGCGCGGCGGTGCGATGGTGCTGCCGTCCAATTCGCCGGGCTGGATCGGCATGCTGTTCGGCGTGGCGAGCGGCTTCACCAGCCATATTGCCCATGCCGGATCTCCGCCGTTCCAGATGTGGGTATTGCCCAAGCGTTTGCCGCGCGACACGCTCATCGGGACTACCGCCATCGCATTTGCCGCGGTGAACTGGATCAAGGTGCCCGCCTATGCGGCGCTGGGGCAGTTCACCAGGGCCAATCTGCTAGCGACGGCGGCCCTGATCCCCGTGGCTATCGCATCGACTCTGGCGGGCGTCGTACTGGTGCGTCGCGTCGATGCCGCGCGATTTTACACGCTCATCTATGTGCTGATGGTGTTGCTGGGGATCAAGCTGATGGCGGACGCGCTGCTCGCCTGAACGGCGCGTCCGCCATTCGCGTCAGTCCTTGCTCCGCTTCTTGCGGTGGGTGTCGAGGTCCAGGACCGTCGTATCAACGCCCTCGGGCATAAGGCCCAGGCGCCGGGCGACTTCCTGATAGGCTTCGACTTCGCCGCCCAGATCGCGGCGGAAACGATCCTTGTCCAGCTTTTCGCCAGTGGCCATGTCCCAAAGGCGGCAACCGTCGGGGCTGATCTCGTCAGCCAGGATGATGCGGCTATATTCGCCATCCCACAACCGGCCGAACTCCAGCTTGAAATCGATCAGGCGGATACCGATGCCCGCGAACAGGCCGCACATGAAGTCGTTGATGCGGATCGCCATGTCGGCAATGTCATGCATCTCGTCCTGGCTGGCCCAGCCGAAGCAGGCGATATGCTCTTCGGACACCAGCGGGTCGCCCAGCGCGTCGTCCTTGTAGCAATATTCGATCAGGGTGCGGGGAAGCTGCGTCCCTTCCTCGATGCCGAGCTTCTTGCTGAGCGAGCCGGCAGCAACGTTGCGCACTACGACCTCGATCGGCACGATCTCGACCTGGCGGACGAGCTGCTCGCGCATGTTGAGCCGGCGGATGAAATGGGTGGGAACCCCGATCTGGCCGAGCAGCGTGAAAATATGCTCGGAAATGCGGTTGTTAAGGACGCCCTTGCCTGAAATCGTGCCCTTCTTCTGGGCGTTGAAGGCAGTCGCGTCATCCTTGAAATACTGGATGATCGTACCCGGCTCGGGGCCTTCGTAAAGGATCTTTGCCTTGCCTTCATAGATCTGGCGGCGACGGGCCATATGCGGTTCCTGTCTTCCCTGGAGCGTTTTTGAAGCAGGTGGAATCACCTGCTTCAAAAACGCGGTGAATCAAAAACTGGAGCAGGCCCATAACCGATGAATCGGATCATGGCCTGCTCCGGAAAGAATGTGCCCCGGCAAACGCGAATCGGGAGGGATCAGCGGGTGCCGGGGCTGCTTGGGCTGGCCCTTAGACCAAAAGGAGCGGGGGTGCAAATGGCCCCGTTTCAGGCGCCGAAGTTCGTTACAACACGTCACCGAACATGAACCAGATCAGTGCCAGCCACGCCGCGAGGCCGAGAATGCCCAATATGACACCTGATCTGGCGCGAATGGCGGCAAGGGTGCCGCCCGCTTCTTCCTCGTCTTCCATTGCACCTACAGTAGCGGCATGTGCGGGAAAGTTAAGCGGGCTGCGCCTCCGGCTTCAGCTCGCCATTGCGCTGTACCGCCATCAACCGTTCTGTGAAGCGCTGCCGCCACCAACTGATGTCCTGTTTCTCGACGATGTCCATCATGGCGCGCCAGCGGCGCTTGCGTTCGTCGAGCGGCATGGCAAGGGCGCGGGTGATCGCGTCCGACATCTCCTCCGGGCTGTAGGGGTTGATCAGCAGCGCGTCCTTGAGCTGCTGCGCGGCGCCGGCGAAGCGCGACAGGATGAGGACGCCCGGATTGTCGGGATCCTGTGCCGCCACATATTCCTTGGCGACCAGGTTCATGCCGTCGCGCAGCGGCGTGACCAGGCCGATCTTCGCCGCGCGATATATCCCTGCCAGCTTGTCGCGCGGATAGCCCTGGTTCACGTAGCGGATCGGCGTCCAGTCGACGTCGCTATATTCGCCGTTGATGCGGCCCGCCAGCGCGTCGAGCGTGGCGCGGATCTGCTGATAGCTTTCCACCTCCCCGCGGGAGGGCGGCGCGATCTGCGTCAGCACGATGTTGCGATGCTGTTCAGGATGATCCTTCAGGAAGCGGGCATAGCCGTTGAACCGCTCTTCCAGCCCCTTGCTGTAGTCGAGGCGGTCGACGCCCACGATCATGGGACGATCCTGAAGCGAACGGCGGACCTTTTCATACATATCCTTCGCCGCGTCGCTGACGGCGGCGCTGGCATATTCCTGCGCGTTGATGCCGATCGGGCAGGCGATCGCCTGGATCGTGCGGTTTCCCAGCGTCACGAAATCGCCGTCCACCGATCCGCCCATCTCCCGCTCCACATAGTGGCGGAAGGACTCCAGCCATTCCTCCGTGTGGAAGCCGACGACATCATAGGCGAACAGCGTCTGAACCAGCTTGCTGTGATGGGGCAGCGACACCAGCAGCCGCGTAGGCGGCCAGGGAATGTGCAGGAAGAATCCCATGCGATTGTCATGGCCCCGGTCGCGCAGCATCCGGCCGAGCGGGATCATGTGATAATCCTGGACCCAGATGATGTCGTCCGGTTCGATCAGCGGGCTGGTCGTGTCGGCGAAGCGCTGATTGACACGGTTGTAGCCACCCTCGAAATCGCGGGCATATTCGGCCAGGTCGATGCGGAAGTGGAACAGCGGCCACAGCGTCTTGTTGGCATAGCCATTATAATATTCGTCGACATCCTGCTCTTCCAGGTCGATCGTCGCGGTCTTGACCCCTTCATCCTCGGAAAAGCCGATCTGGCCGGTGAAATTCTCGGTGACCTCTCCGGACCAGCCGACCCATATGCCCCTGCTTTCCCTAAGGGCCTGGGAAAGCGCGACAGCGAGGCCGCCCTGGTTGCCGGTCTTGGTCGGGCGACTGACCCGGTTGGAAATGACTATCAGGCGGCTCATGCCGAGCGCCTCCACAGCAATCGCCTCATCGCATCACGCTCCACGGTTTGCTCAAGAGCACGGCGCAATTGATGATGCCGACCAATGAGTAGGTTTGGGGATAGTTCCCCCACAATTCTCCGGTAACGGGATCGATGTCTTCGGAAAGCAGCCCGGCGGCGGTGCGGCGGGACAGCATCTCCTCGAACAGGGCGCGGGCTTCCTCGCCGCGTCCCGTACGGTGCAGCGCCTCGATCAGCCAGAAGGTGCAGACGTTGAAGGCCGTGACCGGCTCCCCGAAATCGTCCGGCGCGCTATAGCGCAACATGTCATTGCCGCGGCGCAGATCCTTTTCCAGCGCCTTCAGCGTTCCCAGGAACATGGGATTGTCGGCCGTCAGGAAACGCAGGTCGATCAACTGGAGCAGGGAGGCGTCCCTGGCATCGTCCTCGAAATTGGCGGAGATGGCATTGCTGTCGGTCCGCCACGCTGACTGGAGGATGCGTGCCTTCATGACCTCCGCCCGCTTGCGCCAATGAACCTCGCGTTCCGGCAGGTCGAGAGCGGCTGCTGCATGGGCGAGGCGGTCGCATGCCGCCCAGCACATCACCGCGCTATAGCTGTGGACATGGGCCCGGGTGCGCAATTCCCACAGGCCGGCGTCAGGCTGGTCATAGACCTGCCACGCCCGTTCGCCGACCGCCTCCAGCGCCTCGAAGTCCGACAGTCCCGCCATGCGCAGCAGGCGCTGGTCGATGAAACCCTGAACGGAGGACAGGACGATCTGGCCATAGGCGTCATGCTGCACCTGGGAATAGGCGGCATTGCCGACGCGAACCGGTCCCATGCCGCGATAGCCGGGCAGGTTCTGCGCCTCCCGCTCCTCCAGCGTGGCTTTGCCGCGCACGTCGTAGAGGGGCTGGATATGGCCGCCCCGCGCGCCATCGACGATGTTGCGGAGATAGACGAGATAGCTTTCCAGAACGTCCAGCGCGCCCAGCCGGTTCAGCGCCTCCACCGTGTAATAGGCGTCCCTGATCCAGCAATAGCGATAATCCCAGTTGCGGCCGCTGTCGGCATGTTCGGGGATGCTGGTCGTCAGCGCGGCGACGATGGCGCCGGTTTCCTCATGCTGGCAAAGCTTGAGCGTGATGGCGGAGCGGATCACCGCCTCCTGCCATTCGGCCGGAATGGCCAGGCCGCGGACCCAGATTTGCCATTCGTGGATCGTGTCGTCCAGCATCCGCTCCACGGCGGGGCGAAGGGCGTCGGAAAAGCTCTCATCCGGACCCAGGAAGAAATGCATGTCATGTTCCAGCCGGAACCAGCTTTCCTGGGAAATGAGGCCGATGGGCGCATTGGTGGAAACGCGCATTGCCATATAGGACAGTACCAGCCGGATGTGATTGGAGCCATAGCTGATCGGCACCCGTTCCGAATGCCATGAGGTGGTGGGACGCAATCTGACCCGTACGCGCGGGCTGCCTGACACCGGCCGGACGACGCGGGCGAACGCCACCGGGCGGTACATCCGGCCCTGATGCTTGTGGCGCGGGCAGAAATCATAGAGCTCGATCGCATTGCCCTGCCCATCGGTCTGGCGCGTCACCAGCACGGGAGTATTGCGGATATAATGCTGCTCGATCCGGACGCAATTCTCGAGCTCTATGGCCCAGAAGCCTCGCGAATCCGGCTCGTCCCAGGCCCCGTCGTCCAGCAGGGCCGAGAATACGGGGTCGCCGTCGACGCGGGGCACGCAGGCCCATATCATGCGCCCGGCGCGGTCGATCAGCGCTGATGCCTGGCAATTGCCGATGGGCCACAGGTCGAGCGAGCGTTCATTCCCGCCCGGAAGGTCGTTTTTCTGCGTTTCTATTGGTCCGTCCCCCTTGTTCGTGCACGACAGGGGTGCCGGACGATCGGATCAGACGGCGCCAGCAACCCCCTGGGCAAGATAATGCCTGACGGCGGCAACCTGTTCCAAAGAGAATGCGGCGAGCGTTGCCCTGGGCACGCCGACGAGAATGCCGGCGCCGCCCAGGTCGCGCGCCACGGCGAAACCCTCTTCGTCGGTCACGTCGTCCCCGATGAACAGCGGTGTGCCGCCTGCCATGGGCGTGCGGCGCATCAGCGCGCGGATGGCGCTGCCCTTGTCGGCGCCGCCGGGGCGCAATTCGTAGAGCATCTTGCCCGGTTGCAGGGCAAGGTCGAGCCGATCCGCCAGGCCGGTGGCGAGGTCGCCGGCCTCCTGACCCCATTGTGGTGCGCCGCGGAAATGAAGGCCGACGCTGATTGTCTTGCGTTCGACAAGGACGCCGGCCTTTCCGGCGGCAAAGGTCTGGAAGGCGGCTTCGGCCTCGTTGATGGCGGGGAGGCGGGCAGGCGCCTCGACCGGGCGGCCGGGTTCCGCCAGCTCAAGTCCGTGCGTGCCGGCCAGCAGGAATTGGCCGAAGCCGAAATCGCGCAGCGTCGCGACGGAACGGCCGCTGACAATGGCAAGCCGGCCATCCAGCCGGTCGCGCAAATGCTCCAGAAGGGTGAGCAGATCGTCATCGACCACCACCCCGTCGGGCGTATCCGCTATGGGAGCCAGGGTTCCATCGAAATCGAGGAACAAGGCGGCGCCGGTCAGCAGCCCGGGCGGCGGAGGGGGAAGATCGGGAACAGGGGAAAGACGGGAATCGTGCACGGGCGCAAGTTGGCGCGTGGCGCGGATAGTGCAAGCCCTGTTGAACGATCCTGGCGATTTTTGGGGGATCTCATTGCCCCTGCTCCGTCCAGGGGGCCGACCAGCTGATGCGATGAAGCGCGCAGAAGGCCTGCATGATGGAGGTGAGGAGGCCTGAAAGGCCGCTGGTGGTTTCATGGCTGCGGGTGGGCAACCGGGCGTCGTTCGACAAGTGCATGACGTGCCTTTCCATGAATGATCCGGTGAATGGATTGCGTTTCGTGGCAATTCCTATCGCTGATTTCCGTAGCGGCAGCCAACAAAAGGATGGACGCGAATCATAAGTCTGGCTTATCTGGACCGGATGAACCCATTGCCTCCCCTGTCGGCCGTTCGCGTGTTCGAAGCCGCGGCAAGGCTGGAGAATTTCACGGCCGCCGCGCAGGAGTTGGGGATGACGCAGGCGGCTGTCAGTTATCAGGTGAAATTGCTGGAGGAGCGGCTGGGCATCAGCCTGTTCCAGAGGACGGGGCGGAAGGTGACGCTGACCGAGAAGGGGCGCGAGATCGCCATGGTCGTGTCCCGCGCCTTCGACCAGATGCGGGAGGGGTTCGCCGCGCTGACGCAGGATCATTCGACCATCCTGACGATCAGTTGCACCAACAGTTTCGCCCATCTCTGGCTGGCGCAGCGGATCGGGACGTTCCAGATGCGCCAGCCGGGGCTGGCCGTGCGGATCGACGCGACCGACCGGGTGGTGGACTTCGCCCGCGACGGCGTCGACGTGGCGGTGCGGGGCGGGCGGGGCGAATGGCCGGGACTGGAGGCCAAGCTGCTGACCCATAACCGGCTGGCGCCACTTTGCAGCCCGTCATGGCTGGCGGCCAATGGGCCGATTGCCGATGCGCGGGTGCTGCACGCCATGCCGCGGCTGTCGCCCGGCGATAGCTGGTGGCAGGAATGGTTCGTCGCCATGGGGGTGGACGAGGACGGTAGGGGGCTGCCGCCCGCCATCGCGCTCGATTCCCAGGTGATGGAGGGCCGCGCCGCGATGGCCGGGCATGGCGTTGCCATCGTCAATCCCTTCATGTGGAGGACGGAATTGGAGGCGGGATTGCTGGTGGAGGCGGTGCCATCCTATGTCCGGGAACGGGCGAGCTATTGGGTGGTCTATCCTGCCCACGCCCGCAACACGGCCAAGGTGAAGGCCTTTCGCGACTGGATTTCCGCGGAATTCAGGCGGGAAATCGCCGCGGACCCGGAGGCCCGGTTTCTGCCGCGATGATGGGGGTGGTGTTGCGGAGGGGTGGGACGCGGGCTAGCGGTTTATGGGATGCTGTTTCTGTCGCGGCATGAAATCGCGGCGTCGGAACTGGGCTCCTGCCTTCGCAGGAGCACGGCGGGATGGTGGGAGCACGGCGGAGAGGCAGGCGCGCGTGGCGGTTGCGGGGCAGGTTGCGACCGGCCTGAGCCATTCCGGTCGGCATCTTCGGGATTAAACCCCGTTTCCGTTTTGTCGCGGCACTGCTATTCCCCCCTGCGATGACCGAATTTCGCGACCCGTTCGACGCTATCAAGGATCACCCGTTCGACGATGCGCTGTCCCAGCGCTATCTCGTCTATGCGCTTTCCACCATCACGGCGCGGTCGTTGCCGGACCTGCGCGATGGGTTGAAGCCGGTGCACCGGCGGCTGCTGTGGGCGATGCGGCTGCTGCGGATGGAGCCGGGCGGCGCGTCGCCCGACGTGCTGGTCGCCAATCCGGCGCGCAACACCACGTCGTACAAGAAATGCGCCCGCGTGGTTGGTGACGTCATCGGCAAATATCACCCGCATGGCGATGCCTCGGTCTACGACGCCATGGTGCGTCTGGCGCAGGATTTCTCGCTGCGCACGCCGCTGGTGGATGGGCAGGGCAATTTCGGCAATATCGACGGCGATAATGCGGCGGCGATGCGCTATACCGAGGCGCGGCTGACCCAGGCCGCGGCCGACCTGATGGCGGGGCTGGACGAAGGCACCGTCGAATTCCGCCCGACCTATAATGGCGAGGACCAGGAGCCGGAGGTCTTTCCCGGCCTGTTCCCCAATCTGCTGGCCAACGGCGCCACCGGTATCGCTGTCGGCATGGCGACCAGCATCCCGCCGCACAATGTCGCGGAACTGATCGATGCGGCGAGCCTGCTGATCGAAAATCCGGAAGCCGAACATGCCGAGCTGATGCAGATCGTGCGCGGTCCGGACTTTCCCACTGGTGGCGTGCTGGTGGACAGTGCTTCCATGATTTCAGAGGCTTATGCGACGGGGCGGGGATCGTTTCGAACTCGTGCGCGCTGGCACAAGGAGGATGGCGGGCGCGGTACCTGGGTCGCGGTGGTCACACAGATCCCCTTTCAGGTGCAGAAATCCAAGCTGATCGAGCAGATCGCCGTGCTGATCAACGACAAGAAGCTGCCCATATTGGCCGATGTGCGCGACGAGAGCGATACGGAGATCCGCATCGTCATCGAGCCGCGCGCGCGCACCGTCGATCCGGACGTGCTGATGGACAGCCTGTTCCGGCTGACCGATCTGGAAAACCGTTTTCCCTTGAACCTGAATGTGCTCGACGCGACGCGCACGCCCCGCGTTCTGGGCCTGAAGACCGTCCTTGTCGAATGGCTGAGGCACCAGATCGACGTTCTGGTGAAGCGCGCGCAGCACCGGCTGGACAAGATCGCGGCGCGGCTGGAGCTGCTGGACGGCTATATCATCGCCTATCTGAACCTGGACCGGGTGATCGAGATCATCCGGACCGAGGATGAGCCCAAGGAGGTGATGATGGCCGAGTTCGGCCTGAACGACCGGCAGGCCGAGGCGATCCTCAACATGCGGCTGCGCAGCTTGCGCAAGCTGGAGGAGATGGAACTGCGGCGCGAGCATTCCGAATTGCTGAAGGAACGCGACGAGCTGACCAGGCTGGTCGAAAGCCCGGCGCGGCAGCGGACGCGGTTGAAGAAGGACCTGGCCGACCTTCGCAAGCGCTATTCGCCCGAAAGCGATTTCGGCCGCCGGCGCACGCTGGTCGAGGAAGCGGCGCCGGCGCGGGAAATCCCGCTGGAGGCGATGATCGAGCGCGAGCCGATCACCGTGATCCTGTCCGAACGCGGCTGGATCAGGGCGATGAGCGGGCATCGCGACCTGGCCTCGGCCGACACGCTGAAATTCAAGGAAGGCGATGGTCCGATGATCGCCTTCCACGCGCAGACCACCGACAAGCTGCTGCTGGCGACGGAGACCGGGCGCATCTTCACGCTGGGTGCGGACAAGCTGCCGGGCGGGCGCGGCTTTGGCGACCCGGTGCGGTCGCTGGTCGACATGGACGGCACCGGCAATATCGTGGCGCTTCTGCCTGCCCGCGTCGGCGGCGAATTGCTGCTTGCATCCTCGGACGGGCGCGGCTTCGTGGCGACGGTCGCCGATGTGATCGCGGAGACGCGCAAGGGCAAGCAGGTGGTCAATGTACGCACCGGCGCGAAGCTGAGTGTCGTGCATCCCATCGCGCCGGAGGCGGACAGCGTCGCCGTGGTGGGTGAAAACCGGAAGCTGCTGGTCTTCTCGCTGATCGAAATGCCGCGCATGGCGCGGGGGCAGGGCGTGCAGATGCAGCGCTATCGTGACGGCGGCCTGTCCGACGCGATCGCGTTCCGCCTGTCGGATGGCCTGAGCTGGGCCATGGGGGGAGAATCCGGGCGGGTTCGCACGGAAGCGGACATGACGCCATGGCGCGTTGCAAGGGGCGCGGCGGGGCGGATGCCGCCAACCGGCTTTCCACGCGATAACCGTTTCTGAGAAAGCGATTTTTTGTTGCCATCGCGTCGGAATCGGGAATGTTGTTTCCCGAAAATTTACCCTTTGGGCCTATCGCCGGCCCTATGGAATCCATGTCGATGCGCGATCGGCCAATCTCAATGCCGGGCGGACAGCTCCTTGCGGGGCAGGACGGAGCGCATCTTTCGCATGGGTTGGCGATCACCGAATGGCTGGCGGCGCTGCCTTATCCCGCAGCGGTACTTTCCTTTGCAAACAATCATTTATCAACCGTAGTTGCCAATGCGCCGTTCCACCACCGTTTCAGGGTGAGTGGTTCAGGCGAGCCGGAAAAACCGCACGCTGCCGAATGGCGCGACCGGATCGTGCAGAGCGTGCGGTCGGGCCGTGATTCGGAAAGTTTCGAGTTGCGCCGCGACGGATCGCTGGGGCCGGAATATTTCTGCTGCTCGGTCGGACGCCTGCCCAAGCGGGACGGCGAGTCCGACCTTTTCCTGTTCACGGCGCTTGATCGCACCAGCGACCGCACGATGGAGAAGAATCTCCGGCGGGAATTGCTGTCCGACGGTCTGACGGCATTGCCCAACCGGACGGGGTTCGGCGAGGAGATCGAGGACCGGTTGGCCAATACGAGCTGGCCTGACAATGCGCAGTTCGGCATCCTTGCCATCGACCTGAGCCGGTTCAGTCGGGTCAATGAGTCGCTGGGGCCAATGGCCGGCGACGAATTGCTGATCACCGTGGCCAAGCGGTTGAAGTCCAGCCTGCGGCAGGGGGACGTGCTGGCCCGCATCGGCGGTAATGACTTTGCTATTTTTGCACGCCTGAACAATGGCTTGTCGGATGCTCTTCATATTGTTCAGCGTATTCGTGATGGACTGAGCTATCCGATCAGGTTGAGCGATTTGCAGATCCGGGTCGATTGCGCGATCGGATGCGCCCTGTCGACCAGCCTGACCGAAGACCCGGAGGATGTGGTGCGCAAGGCGCAGGCCGCGGTGAAGATCGCCAAGCGCAGCGGCAAGGTGGAAATCTATCGCAACGGCGTGCTGAAGGAAGCGCAGCGGCGCTTTTCCGTCGAGAGCCGGTTGCGCGACGCGCTGGCGCAGGGAGAACTGACCCTGGCATTCCAGCCGCTGATCCATCTGCAGACTGGCGAAATCACGGGCTTCGAGGCCCTGACTCGATGGCAGGATGAAGAGCTGGGCCATGTGTCGCCCGCCGAGTTCATTGCCGTGGCGGAAGAGAGTGGCCAGATCACCTCGCTGGGTCGCTGGGCTGCCTATGAGGCGGCGCAGGCGCTCAGCCGGTGGGACGCGAAATTCGGCCAGTCGCTGCCCGTCGGCATCAATGTGAACCTGTCCCCCATCCAGATGGCGCGGGACGATGTCGCCTCCATGTTCGAGGAAGCGCTGCGTTATTCGGGAATTTCGGGCAATCGCCTGACCGCGGAGCTGACCGAAAGCGCGATCGTGGCGGACCCGGAAAAGGCGCGTAAGCTGCTGTTCGCGCTCAAGGACCTGCAAATGCCGATCGCCATGGACGATTTCGGCACCGGCTATTCCAACCTGGCGAGCCTGCACAGCCTGCCGATCGACATATTGAAGATCGACCGCAGTTTCGTGACCTCCATGCTGGAGGACCGGGACAAGGTGGTCATGGTCCGCACCATCCTGTCGCTGGCCGAATCGCTGGGGCTGCGTGTCACGGCCGAAGGGATCGAGACGCAGCAGCTTGCCCATGCGCTGCAGAATATGGGCTGCTGGCAGGGGCAGGGATATTATTTCGCGCGGCCGATGCCGGAGAGCGACGCCTATGACTATTGGCGGGCGCGCTGGAATTTCGAAACGGTCTGATCCGCGATTTCGGCGAGGCGGGCTTCGTCGGGAAAACCCTCCGCAACCCAGATATCCTGGACCTCGGCCAGGGCTTTTGCCACATCCGGGCCGGGCTGAAGGCCGCGGGCGATGAGGGCGCCGCCGCCCAGAGGCAGGCGTGGCGGCGTCCAGTCAGCGAGTGTCTTCAGGCCGTCGAGCGGAGCCGAAGAATCGAGCAGGATGCGGTCGATCGCGCCCTCCACGCCGACCCGGAAGGCGAGGGCGCGAGGGGGCATGGGGGCCGTGGCGCCCTCCAGCGCGGTGGCCAGGCGCTTGCGGGCCTTGTTGGACAATTTGAGGCGCGCGCCCACCTGCTCGGCGGTGCGCGGATCATGGGCGAGCAGGGCGGCAAGACGGCGCAGGGCTGACGGACTGGTGCCGGAGGCGGCTTCCCGCTGCATCAGTGTGGACAGGCGGGCCAGCCCGTCCTGGTCGATCTCCGGAAGGACGGGCAGCAATATGCCGCCGTCGACCATGAGTTGGAACGAGGCCAGCGGGGCGGGCAGGGCGAGCAGCTTGAGCAGTTCGTCCGCGATGCGTTCGCGCGACAGGGCCATCAGGCTGTTGGCGGCTTCGCGGCAGGCGGCATAGGCCTCCACATCCGGCTCGTCATGGCCGAAGCGGGCCAGGAAGCGGAAATAGCGCAGGATGCGGAGGTGATCCTCCGCGATGCGGGCGTTTGCATCGCCGATGAAGCGGACGCGATGCGCGCGCAGATCGGCGACGCCGCCGAAGAAATCGGTGATGGCGTGGGTGAGCGGGTCGGCATAGAGCGCGTTGATGGTGAAATCCCGCCGGGCGGCGTCTTCGCGCCAGTCATGGGTATAGGCGATGGTGGCGCGGCGGCCGTCCGTGCTGACGTCGCGGCGCAGGGTCGTGATCTCCACCGGCCAGCCATGGATGACGGCCGTGATCGTGCCATGGTCGATGCCGGTGGGCACGGCCTTTATTCCGGCGGCCCTGAGGCGGTCGATGACCGACTGCGGTTCCGATATGGTGGCGATGTCGAGATCGTTGACCGGCAGGCCCAGAAGGCCGTCGCGGACGGCGCCCCCGACGAAGCGGACGAGGCCCTGTTCCGCGCCAAGCGCGTCGAGCAGCGCGTCCAGGCCGGGGCGGTGGCGCCAGTCGGCGTCAGGCAGCAGGCTGGTCATGGCCTAGCCTGCGCGACAGATTGGCGAGGATGGCGGCGGTGATGCCCCAGATGCGTCGTCCTTCCCAGAATATTTCGTAATAATGCCGCTCAATGCCCTGAAACTCCATGGACTTTCTGATCCGGTTGGCGGGATTGAGGGCATAGGAGAGGGGTAGTTCGAACAGTTCCGCGACCTCGGCCTCCTGGGGGAGGAGGGGAAGGTCGGGCGGGATCACGCCCAGCACGGGGACGATGTCGAAGCCGGTGAAGGTGTGATAGCGGTCCGACGTGCCGATGATGTCGACCAGGTCGGGCAGGAGACCGATTTCCTCCTGCGCTTCCCGCAGCGCGCCAGCGATTTCGTCGGGGTCGTGGTCGTCGACCCGGCCGCCCGGAAAGGCGACTTGCCCGGCGTGCTTGCGCAGCCTGGCGGACCGCTGGGTCAGGATCAGGCCGGGTTCGGGACGATCGGTGATCGCGACCAGCACGGCCGCAGGAGACAGCATGATGTCGCCGTCGATCCGGGGATCACGGGTGTCGGACGGCATCAGGCCGATCTCCCGCTCATGCCCCTCCTTCAGGGCGATCCGCAGCCGTTCCGCCAGCGTCATGCCGACCCGTCCAGCGCGAAGAAGGCGCCGTTGCTCCAGAGGCCGACTGGTTCGGCGCCTTCGTCCAGCGCCAGGTTCACCAGTTCATAATAGACGCTGCGGGCGACCAGCGCCTCCAGCCCGCCGCGGACGTGGAGATAGGGATGCGGTCCGTCAGGCGTTTCGCGCAGGACAAGGGCGTTGTCCGGCCCGGCGGCGACCAGATCGCCCGTGTTGAGCCGAAAGGCGAGGCTGCGTGCCCGGCCTTCGCCTTCGCTCTTGAGCTCCACGGCGAGGAAGGGGGCGTCCTCCACCTCGATCGAGAGCTTTTCGACCGGCGTGACCAGGACGTAGCCGCCATCGGGTTCGCGGCGCAGGATGGTCGAGAAGAGGCGGACCATGGCTTCCCGCCCGATGGGCGAACCCTGGTGGAACCAGGTGCCGTCGCGGGCGATGCGCATGTCGCTGTCGCCGCAATGGTCCGGATTCCATTTCTCGACCGGCGGCAGACGCTTTTCCGCCAGCAGGCGGGCGACGTCGGTCAGCGACAGGCTGGAAAGATCAGGGGGCGGCTCCATCGGCATGGGGCCGAGATAGGGGCGCTTGAAGGCGAAGGCAAAAGGGAAATTTCAGGCGCGGGCAATGGCGCGCGGACCCAGCATGCCCGTGCCCCCTATGGGCCGGCCGTCGACCGACAGCGCCAGCAGGCGGCGCGGCTCGAACGGGCCGGGGCAGTTCCAGCCGCCGGTCCCTTCCGCCGAAAAGCCCCAGAAGCGGCCATAATATTCCGGATCGCCGATCATCATCAGCGGGGCGCTGTTCTGTGCGCGGGCGGCCGCGACGACGGCGTCCATCATCGCGCGGCCGTGCCCGGTGCCCTGCACCGCCGGATCGACGGCGACCGGGCCGACCATGATGAGCGGCGTCCGGCCGCCGTCGGCATGGACGAGCGCGACGGGCCAGCTTTGCAGCGAACCGATGAGCCCGCCGTCCTCATCCCTCATGCCGAAGGAGAGTTCGGGAAGCCATGGCATGCCGTCGCGAATCATATAGGCGGTGCGCCCGTGCCGGTCAGGGCCGAAGGCCGCATCCAGCAACCGCTCAACCGCGTCATGCGACATCATCTTGAGGGGCACTATCACAGACACGTCTTGCCGATCCGTCCTCAATGGCGCATGGACGCGCCGAGAGCGGCGGGCTTTAGCGCGTGGCTGGCAAAATAAAAGTCTAAACTGGGGCCCGCCCGCGGCAGGGAGGGCCCGAATGTGGCGAGCTATGAACAGCGTATTTGACGATTTTCTGACGTTGGAGGTGAATAATCTGGACGTGGATGTCCTGACCGGCATCTATTCGGAGGAGACGCACCTGCCGCAACCGCTGCGCATATCGATCAGGGCGCGGTTGAAGATCGCGGATCATTATGATCCCGACACGCCGCTGTCGCGGTCCAAAAATTACATGGACCTGAAACATGCCGCGACCACCGCTCTGCCGGAGGGGCAGCATTTCACGCTGATCGAGGCGGTGGCCGACCATATCATCGAGACGATCTTCCTGCAGGATGACAAGGTGACCCATGTCGAGGTCAAGATCGTCAAGCTGGCCCTGAGCGAGAAGGGCGAGGAGATCGGGATCACCATGGCGCGCGGGCGCAGATAGCCTGTTCCATCGGGTTTTCCCGGCCCAGGTTTTCCTGAATCGCTGCCCTTACCCCTTGATCAGGCCGATTTCGCGCAACCGTTCCGACAGATAGTCGTGCGCGGTGATCGGCGGGTCGCGGCGGGGGTGGTCCGCATCCACGCATTGGGGCAGCGCGTCGATCAGGAAATCCGGTCGCAGGTGCAGGAAGAAGGGCATGGAATAGCGCGAATGGCCGCGCCGTTCCGGCGGCGGGTTGACGACGCGGTGGCTGGTCGAAGGGAGATAATGGTTGGTCAGCCGCTGGAGCATGTCGCCCACATTGATGGCAAGGGCGCCGGGCGGCGGGACCACGGGCAGCCAGTTGCCGTCGCGATCCCTGAGCTCCAGCCCGCCTTCCTCCGCGCCCAGGAGCAGGGTGATGAGGTTGATATCCTCATGCGCGCCGGCGCGGATGCCCGGCGCTTCCGCAGAGACGGGCGGATAATGGAGCAGGCGCAGGATTGAATTGCCGTTTTCGACCGGCCTTTCAAACCACTGCTCCTCCAGCCCCAGAAACAGGGCGATGGCGGACAGCAGTTCCCCGCCGACGCGGTCGAATTCGGCATAGAGAGGCGCGAATGTCGCGTGGAATTCCGGCAGTTCGTCCGGCCAGACATTGGGCGGCATGCTTTGCGCCAGCGGATCGCCCGCGGGCAGGTCGCGTCCGACATGCCAGAATTCCTTGAGATCATTCTCGCTCTCGCCCCTGGCGATTTCCACGCCAAAGGCCGTGTAGCCGCGCTGACCCCCATTATTGGCGGCATCGTAGCGGCGCTTCACCCCCTCCGGCAGGGCGAAAAACCGGCGGACCAGTGCCCAGCCCCTGTCTATCAGCGCCTGGTCCATGCCATGATCCTTCACCATGGCGAAGCCGAAGCGCTGGAAGGAACCGCCGAAAGCCGCGGCGAAGTCGGCCTTGTCCATATTGCCCATGGACAGGACGGGCACTTGTCCGGGCACCGTTTGCGACACGTTATTCTCCGAAACTCAACTGGATAGAGCCGGCGCGCCGTCGGGCGCCATGCTGGCCATGCGAGCATCCTTGATCGTCCTTGGCGGCTGATGCAAGGAGAAGCCATGAACTATTGGCTGATGAAATCGGAACCCGATGTCTTTTCCTATGACGATCTGGTCAAGAAGGGGAAGGCCGAGTGGGACGGCGTGCGCAATCATGCCGCGCAGGGCCATATGAGGGCGATGCGCAAGGGCGACCTTTCCATCTTCTACCACAGCAATATCGGGGTCGAGGCGGTCGGCATCATGGAGATCGTCGAGGAGGCGGCGCCAGACAGCACGGACGAAACGGGCAAGTGGATGGCGGTGCATGTCGGGCCGAAGGAAAAGCTCGCCAAGCCGGTCACGTTGAAGACGATGAAGGCCGATCCGGCGCTGGCCAATATGGCGATGATCCGCCAGTCGCGGCTTTCCGTATCCCCGCTTACAGAGGCGGAGTTCAGGCATATCGTCGCCCTGTCAAAGAGTTGAAAGGCCAAAGGGTTGAAAGGCGATTGCGGGAAACGCAATCGTTCCGCCCTTGTTTGCGATTGTGCTCCTTTGGCGGCGCTCCATAAATCGACGTCAACAGAAAAGAATATTCCAGAGGTGTTTGATCGGCATTCACAAGGAGTTTACCCATGCGAATGCTGTCCAAGTTTGTTCTTTCCGCCCTGTTGGCCGCCGGCGCCGCCAACGGCCCGGCCCATGCCGAAGACGCTGCCAAGCAGAAGTTCACGCATGAGGGCTATACCTATGTATATGCCGTCAAGGACACCAAGACCGGCAGGGTGATTTCGGGCCGTCGTTACCCCGATGCCGTTGCCTTCAACCTTGCGGTGAAGAATGGCCGCGTGTCGGGCATGTCCGGCGGTCAGGCCGTGACGTTCAAGGTCGAAGACGCGCGCGGCGCCTCGGCCGAATAAGCCCCAGGCATTTCGGATTAAAAAGGGGGGCGGTTTCCGATCGGAAGCCGCCCCCCTTTTTTCGCATATCTCAGCGGCAGCGACGCTTGCTGTCGATTTCCTTGCCCAGCAGCGCGCCGCCCGCGGCGCCCAGGATCGTGCCGGTGGCGCGGTCGCCGCGGGTGTCGATCGCGCGGCCGACCAGCGCGCCGCCCACGCCGCCGACGATGAGGCCGGTCGTGCCATTGGACTTGCGGCAGTACATGCGGCCGTCGCGACCGCGCCATTCGCGATATTCATAATGACGGCGGGCATTGGCGCCCTCGGTCGGGATCGCCATGGAAGCGGGAATGGCCAGCGAGACGGCGGCCAGTGCCATAAGGGCTTTACGCATTTTTTCTCCTCCAAAAAGGCGTGTTTTGATCGTTCAACCCGCGCATATTGATGGAGGTTGCATGAACCTGCGACAACGGCGCAGCATGTTGTTTCTGAAGCAATAAATTTTGAGACGAGGCGATGGGCGGCACCGATGAAGCGGGGACGGCATCGATCTGCTGGTTGATCTGACCGCGTGTAGAGGGCTGGACGTCGCCAGGGCGCGGCCTGGTTCGGCGATCAGAATTTTCGGGGGGTAGCGCCGGCGCCGCGAGGCTGATCGCATGGCCGCCGAGCCTTCTGGAAAATTTATCCACATTTATCCACAGCTTTAGCGTGACACGGTCTTCAGGGTGCAAGATTCCGCTTTGAGCGACTCGCTTTTGGTGAGACGATCTCCCTATCGGAAAGACCGGGAGACAGAGAAATCTGGATGCCAAAGTCGGTGAGAAATCAGCGACTTGAAGGAATTTTCGAGCGTCGGGAAAGAAGCATGGACCGGAAGGAAAATGCGGAAATCCGATGAGCCTCAATAGACGATGCTGTGCACGCGCGAAAGTGAACGTCGGGCATCGAATAAAGAGGACAGGCTGCGGGAAAACGGCCGACCGGCCGGACAAACGGAGCCGACACGATAGCAAAGCCCTTGCGGCGGACCTATCGCGCGCCGAGTCCGATGATCGCATCTTGAAAGAGAAGCGGATCGAGAGACACGACGGAAGTGGGGACCGGCAGAAATGCCGGCCCCCATTTTGCTTTTCGGGCTATTTTTCTGGCGCGGCGGGCGATCCGGGGCATCGCGTGAAGCGGCGGCAGGATCGGTTGAAAGCTGGAGTGCGTTGGGGTGGCGACCGTCGCGTCGCGGGCGCGAGGGGAATATGGTGCCGGATGAGGGGATCGAACCCCCGACCTTCGGTTTACAAAACCGCTGCACTACCGCTGTGCTAATCCGGCATATCCGTTTCGGACGGGGAGCGCCTTACTATCAGATGATGCCGAACGTCCAGCCCTCTGTTGCGGCGATTTTTTCGTCGAGAGGCGGCGGGTTCCACAGGCCGGGGCGCGGGGCCATGCGTCGCAGCCAGGCGGCGGTCAGGATCGCGTCGGCGCCATGGTCGTCAGGCGGGAGGCCCCTGTGCGGTTGCGATCCGACGGCGAGGAGCGCGTCGTTCAGCGCGGGGAGGTCGCGCATCTTGGCCTTTCCCTTGGGGCGTCCGGCGGCGCGGGCGGCGATGCTGGTGTAGATCTCCACGATCAGGGAGCCCTTTGGCGGCGGCGGGTCGAACGGCCAGACCGGGACATGGGGATGGACGTGGTGGAGCAGGCGCATCCCCGAAAAACTCGCCTTGGCGACCTGCGCCGCGCCGATGGCGTCATAGACGGTGGAGGGCTTGCCGCCGCCCTGGGCATTATAGTGCGCCTCGCAGGCGCGGTTGTGCATATAGTCCGCCTTGATGCCGTCGACCTTGCCAAAATAGAAATGCCGCCGGTGGGTGTGTTCGAGCAGGCTGGCGGCGCCCAGATCCTCATCCGCGCAAATGCTGTCGACATAGGCCCAGAAGGCCGGAGCGGTGGTGGGCACGATGTCGCCGGGCAGATAGCTCTGGCGCGCGACATAGGGCGGGGCGAAGCTGAAATCGAAGCCGAACAGGGTCGGGGCCTCCCGCGCGGTTCGGACAAGCCAGTCCGCGACGGCGCGGCGCGACCAGACGCCGCCGCCGTCGGGATGCTGGAGCCGGGGTGCCGCATCGCCGGCTTCGCACAGGGCGACGGCAATCCCCTTGTGGCGCGATCCCTTTGCGCCGGACCAGTCGATGACAGCGTAGCGGGTGAAACGGGGCGTCATTTCTGGCGGCGTTCGGTCCTCAAGCGGTCCCAATAGGCCATGCGTTCGGCAATGCGCGCCTCGAAGCCGCGTTCGGTGGGGGCGTAGAAGGTCTGGGGCTGCATCTCTTCGGGCCAGTAATCGTCGCCGGAAAAGCCGTCGGCCGCGTCATGGTCATAGTGATAGCCCTTGCCGTAGCCCACGTCTTTCATGAGCTTGGTCGGGGCGTTCAGGATATTCTGCGGCGGCATGAGCGAGCCGGTGTCGCGGGCGGACCTCCAGGCGGATTTCATGGCACTGTAGGCGGCGTTGGATTTGGGCGCGGTGGCGCAATAGAGGCAGGCCTGGACGATGGCGAGTTCGCCTTCGGGCGAGCCGAGGAAGTCGTAGCTGTCCTTGGCGGCGAGGCACTGGACGAGCGCCTGCGGGTCGGCAAGGCCGATATCCTCCACGGCGAAGCGGACGAGGCGGCGCAGGACATAGAGCGGCTCCTCACCCGCGGTCAGCATGCGCGCCAGATAATAGAGCGCGGCCTGCGGATCGGAACCGCGCAGGGATTTGTGAAGGGCGGAGATGAGGTTGTAATGGCCCTCCCGATCCTTGTCATAGACCGCGACGCGGCGGTGGAGCAGGGCCGAAAGGCCCGCCGGATCGAGCGGCTGCGGAATGTCGATGGAATAGAGGGTCTCGACCTGATTGAGCAGGAAGCGTCCATCGCCGTCGGCGCTGGCGAGCAGGGCGTCCCTGGCGGCGGTGTCGAGCGGCAGGGCGCGTTCCATCACCGTTTCGGCGCGTTCCAGCAACTGTTCCAGCGCGGGCGCATCCAGGCGGCGCAGGATCAGCACCTGTGCGCGGGAGAGCAGTGCGGCGTTGAGTTCGAAGCTGGGATTTTCGGTGGTCGCGCCGACCAGGGTCACCGTGCCGTCCTCCACAAAGGGGAGGAAGCTGTCCTGCTGCGCCCGGTTGAAGCGGTGGATCTCATCCACGAAGAGCAGGGTTTTCTCGCCCCGCCGGGCATGTTCCTTCGCGGCGGCAAAGACCTTCTTGAGGTCGGCAACGCCGGAGAAGACGGCGGAGATCGGTTCGAAACGCATGCCGACGGCATCCGCCAGCAGGCGTGAGATGGTGGTCTTGCCCGTGCCCGGCGGGCCCCAGAGGATGATCGAGGAGAGGCGGCCGGCGGCGACCATGCGGCCGATCGCGCCCTCCGGCCCGGTCAGATGATCCTGGCCGACGACCTCCGCCAGGGTGCGGGGCCGCAGCTTGTCGGCCAGCGGCGCGTCGGCTGGAACAGGGGGGAGATCGTGGGGAGCGAAAAGATCGGCCATTGCCCCGGATATAGTCAGGCTTTTGCTTTCAGGGAACAGGGCTCGACCGGACCAGCGCGCCATGTTCGCGCTGGCGGATGATGCGCAGATAGGTGTCGACCAGCGCCTGGTTCACCTGATCCCAGCCATAATGTTCCGCCTGCGCCATGGCGGCGGCACCGGCGGCGGCGCGGGCAGCGGAATCGGTGCAATAGACGGTCAGCGCGTTGGCGAAGGCGGTGATGGCGCCCGGCCGGATCAGCCGGCCTGTGATCCCGTCCGCGACCAGGCTCTCGCTGCCGGTGGCGCGGGCGGCGACGGTGGGCAGGCCGCAGGCCATCGCCTCCAGCGTGACGTTGCCGAAGGTTTCCGTGACGCTGGGGTTGAACAGCATGTCCATGCCTGCGACGGCGCGGCCCAGGTCGGGGCCCTTCTGGAATCCGGTGAAGACGGCGTTCGGCAGGCGGTTCGCGAACCATTCCCGCGCCGGCCCTTCGCCGATTATCAGCACCTTGTGCCGCACATTCTTCGCCGCCAGATGATCGATCGTGTCGGAAAAGACGTCGAGGCCCTTTTCCATCACCAGGCGGCCGATGAAGCCGATCACCGGTTCATCGTCGGCGATGCCGAGCGACTGGCGCCAGGCCATGTCGCGGCGGCCGGGATGGAAGATTTCGCGGTCGATGCCGCGCGTCCAGATGCCGACATCATAGCTCATCCGCTGTTCGCGCAGGAGCTGCGCCATCGACTCGGACGGCGCGACGATGGCGTCGCAGCGGCGGTAGAAACGGCGAAGCAGCGATTCGATCACCGGCTCCAGAAAGGCGAGGCCATAATAGCGCGGATAGGTTTCAAAGCGTGTGTGGACGGAGGCGACCGCCGGCAGTCCGTGGCGGCGCGCCCAGGCGACGGCGCGATGGCCGAGCGGATCGGGGCTGGAGACGTGGACCAGGTTCGGACGAAAGGCCCTGAGGTCGCGGCGCACCGCGCCCGACATGCGGTAGGGAACCTGGTATTCGCGGCGGCCCGGAACCGGAAAGGAAGGAGTGCTGACCAGATCGCCCGCCGGTTCGAAGGCCGGCGTATCGGTGGTGGGTGAATAGACGCGCACATTCGCTCCCTGCCGCAGCAGGTAGCCGACGAAGCGATTGAGCGCTTGGTTCGCGCCATCGCGCACATAGTTGTAATTGCCGCTGAAGAGTGCGACGCGAAGCCCCGTGACATCCATCCGCCGCCCTTAACCCAGGCAAGCGCAAAACCCAAGGGAACCAGCGCGGCATTCGGGATTTTTGCTTAGTGACCCGAATCTGAAGTTCGTCACACTGCTGGGTGGGCGTTGAACGAACTTCAGATTTATCAGGGTCACTAGCAACTATATGATTCTACTGTGGTCTTTGGATTTGAAATACGCTCCCCACCTGGCCGCCATAATGAGGCGTATTTCAAATCCACCACAGTAGCGGCAGCGATGACGGCCGGCCGTCGTGGTTGTTCCCCGAAGGAGAGATGCTTGATGACCGAAAGCTTTCGAAAAGGAGCGAGGGTCAAGTGGAATTGGGGGCAGGGCGTCGGCCGTGGGAGAATAGCGGAGCGGTTCGAGCGGCAGGTGGAGTGCCGGATAGAAGGCGCGGTCATCAGGCGTAACGGGTCCAGCCGCAATCCCGCCTATCTGGTGACCACCGACAGCGGTTCCGAAGTGCTGAAGCTGGGTTCGGAGCTTTCCCCCGGCTGAATCCTTTTTCCATCAGGCGGCCTTTTCCTCACGGTTGCTTCCGTGGCATGGGGAGGCATGACCGCTTCCTTCATGACTGTCGACGCGCTGCTGACGGGGATACCCGTTCCCTTCCGCGATGGCGATTACAGCGCGATCGCGAAGCAGCCGGTGTCGGGCGCGGTGCGGATCGGCTGGCTGGGCCTGGCGGGCGACAGCGTGGCCGACCCCGTGCATCATGGCGGGTGGGACAAGGCGATCCACCTTTATCCGCAGGACCATTATGGCTGGTGGCGCGAGCGCAAGCCCGGCCATCCCTTGCTGGAGAAGCCGGGCGCCTTTGGCGAGAATATCGCCTCCCGCGGGATGACGGAGGAGGAGGTCTGCCTGGGTGACCGCTTTTCGCTGGGCAGCGCAGTGGTCGAGGCGAGCCATGGGCGGCAGCCCTGCTGGAAGCTCGACCATCGTTTCGGCGCGCGCGACGTCATGGCGACGATCGTGAAGACCGCCCGCTGCGGCATCTATTTCCGCGTGCTGCGGGAGGGAGAGGCGGAGGCCGGCGTGATGATGGAATTGCTGGAGCGGCCCCTGCCCCAATGGTCGATCGCACGAGTGTTCCGGCTGCTGATCGGGGGCGGGCACAAGGGTGAGCCGGACGCCGTGCGGGCGCTGGCGGACATGCCGGTGCTGGCCGAGGCGTGGCGGGAACGGGCGCGGAAGCTGGCTTGATAGGGGGGAGGCGGGATCGGGCGATTCACGACCTGCCTTCCGATCAAAAAAACGCAGGGTACCCCATGTCTGCCGTGCTCCTGCCTTCGCAGGAGCACGGTGGGGGCATAACAGCCTAGCGAAACACCACCGTCTTGCCGCCATTCTGCAGGACGCGGCGATCCGCCAGCCATGTCACGGCGCGGGCGAGCACCTGCGCTTCGATGTCGCGTCCGATGCGGATCATGTCCTCCGCCGTCGCGCGATGGTCCACGCGTTCCACCGCCTGTTCGATGATCGGCCCTTCGTCGAGGTCGGCGGTAACGAAATGGGCAGTGGCGCCGATCAGCTTCACGCCCCGCTCATGCGCGCGGTGATAGGGGCGCGCGCCCTTGAAACCGGGGAGGAAGCTGTGGTGGATGTTGACGCAGCGCCCGGCGAGCCTTTCGACCAGTTCGCCCGAGAGCACCTGCATATAGCGGGCGAGGATCAGATATTCCGAGCGCGTCCGTTCGAACAGGTTGAACAGCGCCTCCTCCTGCGCGGCCTTGTCGCCATTGGGGGGCAGCTCATGATAGGGGATGCCGTGCCATTCGGTGATCCGGCGCATGTCGGGATGGTTGGACACCACGCCCATGATGTCGACCGCCAGTGTTCCCGTCTGCCATCGGTGCAGCAGGTCCGCCAGGCAGTGCGACCCCTTGGACACGGCGATCAGCATGCGCGGCTTTTCATCGGCGCTGGTCAACCGCCAGTCCATCGCGAAACGGGTGCCGATATCGCCGAATTCGCCGCGCAGCCGGTCGGTGTCGCCCATGCGCTGGTCCGTCGCCTCGAACGCGACGCGCATGAAGAAGCGGCCTGCCTCCCGGTCGGCATATTGCTGGCTGTCGGTGATGAAGCCGCCACGTTCCGCCAGGAACTGGCTGACGGCCGCGACGATGCCGACCCGGTCGGCGCAGGCCAGGGTCAGCACCCAGGATGGGACAACCGGATCAGTCAACGTGCATCTCCCCGCAAATTCGGCGAACCCGTTGCCTCAAGCGCGCCCGCCGATCAACCCTGTTGCGGGCGTCCCTCGTCCGCCGCGCTGGTCATGGCGAAGATGCCGGTGGCGTTGCCGGTGTCGAAGGCAAGGTCCAGCCTGCCGGTTTCCGGATCGATGTCGCGGCTGATGAATTCGTAGAATGAGCCGGGAACGCGGCGCAGTTCGTTGCCGGCAAAGAGCCGTTCGATCGTGTCGGCGCGCAGGGCGGTCTGCCGCACCCGCCCGGTGATCGAGATCTCCAGCCGCTCCTTGATCGGCCAGTCCTGCGTCTTCAGCCGTTCCGCCAAAGCAGCGACGTCCGCCACCCGGTCCGTCGCATGGTTGAAGGCATTGCCCTCCGTCGCGATCCAGCCCGCCTCATGGGATCGGGAGAGCAGCAGTTCATAATCCTCCATGCTTGGCGGCTGGTGCTGTCGGTCGAAGGCGGCCACGATCGCGGGCAGGGCGGCGGCCGCCTCCGCCCGCGTGACGGGGCGTTTGTCCGCGAATTTTTCCAGCACGGCCTGCGCTTCCGGCGTCAGCGGATCGCGGGACGTGCCGAACACCCGCGCCGCGGCTTCGGCAAATTCCGGGTCGAAGCGGTCGGCATGCAGTTCCGACAGGAAGAATTGCGGGATCGATTCGGGCAGGTCGACATGGCGATAGGCCCGGCCCGTCATCCGCAGCCGGTCGAGCGGGTAGACCGCCGCCATCTCATAGCCCAGGGGCAGCAATATGCGGGTGAAGGCCTCCTCGCCCGGCGGCAATTGCCCGGTCGCACCCTCGACCAGCCTTACGGTGCGCAGCGCGCCATGGTCGAACACCACCCTGCCGCCGCGCGCCAGCCGGTCCGCGACATAGGCCGCCCCGCTCGGCACGCGCTGGAGAAGATCGTGGAACAGCGCGACGTTCATCGCCATGGCGAAGGCGGCGCGGGAAACATGGGGGCCGCTCTGTTCGGTCAGGCGGCTGTCCAGATCGAGCGCGGCCAGCGCCGCCCGGGCCGGTTCGGGGCCAAGAAACCCCTCGACCAGCGCATTGATCACCGACAGATTTTCCACCGACATGGGACGCTCCGTGCTGAGTTTCCATTATCGCATGGTTGAAATAAAATTCCAAGTCGTAGCAAGAATTACATCTTCTTTGGCATGCACTCCGCGCCGGCCGCCTTGATCGCGCTGCACAGCCGGGTGGCGTCCGCGCTGCTCGCCAGGGGACCCGCCTGCAGGCGGGTCACGCCGCCGCTGGTCATGATATAGGGCTGATAGCCGGACAGGCCGCCCACCTTCGCGCTGAGTTGCGTCCAGAGCGTGCGGGCGCGCGCTTCCGCGCTGAAGGCGCCGATCTGCACGCGCCAGCCGCCGCTTGCGGGCTTGGGGAGCGCGGGCTTGGAGGCGGCCGGCCTGGCTTCCGGGGGCTTGGCTGCGGCTGTCTTCGCGGGTGCGGGCCGGGGGGCCGGTTCGGCCGTCCTGGGTGCGGACGAAGCGGAGGGCGGCAGTTGCGCGCTCCGCACCGGGGCGGGAGCTTCCCGCATGACCGGCGCGGGCCGGCGAGGCTCATCCGCCGCCAGGCTGCTGTTCTGCTGGCCGATGGAGCGGGCCATGGCGACGGCCTGGTCGCGCTGATCCTGCGGAATATATTTGTCCATCTGGCGGAGGCTGGCTGTTGCCTGGGCCAGGCCGGATTCGGACGCCCGCGTCATCAGCGCATAGGCGCGCACCCAGTTCTTCGCGGTCAGGTCTCCGTTGAACAGGGCCGTGCCGACGATATATTGCGCGCGCGGCTCGCCCCGCTCGGCGGCGCGCTGAAGATAGGGGAGGGCGCCAGCCCGGTCACCCTGCTGGAACATCAGCAGCCCCAGATTGTCCTCGGCCCGCGCATGGCCCTGCCTTGCGGCCTTGCCGTACCAGTCGATCGCGGCGGACGGATCGGTCTTCACTCCACGGCCCAGCTTGTAGGCCTGGCCCATGTTGAACTGCGCGTCGGGATCGCCGGACTGCGCCAGCGGCTGCCATATGGCGACGGCCTTGGCATAGTCGCCCTGCTGCCAGGCATCGACGCCTGCCTTGACGTCGGCCAGCGCTGGCTGCGCCAGGATCAACACCGCGCCGGCGGCCAGCACGCCACAGATATGCTTCATGCTCATGCTCCCAAGGGTTCCTGCCCGGTCTATGCCACGTCAAGGTTAATAGCGACTTAGCATTAAGAACATCGCCTTTTTACCGGCTGTCAGGCTTCCACGCGGATTAACCAATTCTTAGGCGGGCCTGTGGCAATCCTGCCATGCATTGGTTTTCTGGGGGAAGTTGCGTGCGCATTTTGGCATTGGCATCGCAAAAGGGGGGCTCTGGCAAGACGACCCTGTCAGGGCATCTGGCCGTTCAGGCGCAGATGGCTGGCGCTGGTCCGGTCGTGCTGATCGACATCGATCCGCAGGGTTCGCTGGCCGACTGGTGGAACGAGCGCGAGGCCGAATATCCCGCCTTTGCCCAGACCACGGTCGCGCGTCTGGCGGCGGACCTTGAAATCCTTCGCCAGCAGGGCTTCAAGCTGGCCGTCATCGATACGCCGCCGGCCATCACCATGGCGATCCAGAGCGTCATTTCCGTCGCCGAACTGATCGTCGTTCCAACCCGTCCGAGCCCGCATGACCTGCGTGCCGTGGGCGCCACGGTGGACCTGTGCGAAAGGGCGGGAAAGCCCCTGATCTTCGTGGTCAACGCCGCCACGCCCAAGGCGCGCATCACATCCGAAGCGGCAGTCGCGCTGTCGCAGCACGGCACCGTCGCGCCGGTCACGCTGCACCACCGCACGGATTTCGCCGCATCGATGATCGATGGCCGCACGGTGATGGAGGTCGATCCCAATGGTCGATCCGCCAGCGAAGTCGTGCAGCTTTGGACCTATGTGTCCGACCGGCTGGAAAAGAATTTCCGTCGTACCGTCTTTTCCGTTCCGCACAATGCGGTCGGCGCGGCGGGGACGGCCCGTCCGACAAGCGGTGGCTTCGGCCGCCGGGTCTCGCAATAAGGGAAGGGGAGCATCATGGTCGAACCGAAACCTCTCGCTTCGCTGACTTCCGGCCTGCTGGCGCGCAAGGGCGCCGCCTCGCCCGCCATGCGCCGCCCCGTCTTCGGCATGACCGCCGGAGCGACGGCGCTGCAGGAGGATCTGGGCTGGAACGACATGGGCTTTGACGTGACGCAGCCGGAACCGGCGCCGTCCGAAGCCCGCTCCGTTGCCGGCTTGACGCCCATGACGGCGGTTCCCGCCGTGGCGCCGGTGCCCGCCGTGGTCACCGAACGCGAGGAGCTGGCCGAACGCATTGCCGAAGCGGCTGTGCCCGCCAAGGTCGAAAAGGCCGGGAAAAAGCCCCGCGCCTCCGCCGTGGCGAAGGGGCGCAAGGCCGCCTTCACCCTGCGGCTGGATGCCGACCGCCATCTGAAGCTGCGTCTGGCCAGCGCCATTGTCGGCCGGTCCGCGCAGCAGATGGTGACCGAAGCACTGGACGCCTATCTTGGCAGCCTGCCGGACGTCGACCGGCTGGCCCAGCAACTGCCGCGCGCCCGCGGCGACAATTAAGGGTTGGGAAGCGATGAAGCGCAACGCCTTCGCCAAAGCAGCGGTCGCGTCGATGATGATCGGCACGACCATGGTGGGATGCACCGGGGCGGCGTTCCGCACCGCCGCCGTCGCGCCGCAACAGCCCGACCGTCTTGCGGCCGGCGTCGAGAAGGCGCTGGCGGATCGCGAGGGTGCCCGCGCGGTCGACCTGGCCGAGGCGGCCGTGCAGGCGGCGCCGCAGGATGCCCGCTACCGCCAGTTGCTGGGTCGCGCCTATGTCGCTGACGGTCGCTTCGCATCGGCGGAAACCGCTCTGTCTGACGCGATGACGCTGGGCAATGGCGATGCGCGGACCATCATCACCCTTGCGCTGGTGCAGGTAGGGCTGGGCAAGGATCGCGCCGCGCGCGACCTGCTCGCAAGCCATGCCGACGTCCTGCCCGCCGCCGATTATGGCCTGGCCATGGCGATGGCGGGCGACGCGCCGGAGGGCGTGCGCATCCTGTCCGAGATGATCCATGATCCGTCGGCCAATGCCCGCACCCGCCAGAACCTGGCCTATGCCTATGCGCTGGCCGGACGATGGAAGGATGCGCGCATGATGGCGGGCTTCGACCTTGATCCGCTTGCCGCCAACCAGCGCATCACCCAATGGGCGCAGACCGCCGCGCCGGGCCTTTCGCAACAGCGGGTCGCCGCCCTGATGGGCGTGACGATCGACGGCGCGGACGCCGGGCAGCCGGTTGCCCTTGCGCTGGCGGCGCCGGTGTCGGCACCCGTTGAGTCGTCGCCAGTCCAGTCCGCCGAAGTCCGGTCCGCCGAAGCCGCTCCGGCCGAGCAGGCCGTCGAGGCCGCGCCAGTCGAAATCGCCGCCGCCGATCCGGCACCCGCGCCTTCCCCGGTTATATCCGAGGCGCCGGCACCGATGATCCAGGCGATCGTCGCACCGGTTCGCGAGGTTTCGCGAGGGATGGCGCCCGTCCGTGCCACGGCGGCCGCACGGTTCCAGCAGGCTGCCTTCCGCTTCAGCGGAAAGGACGATGGTCATTGGGTGGTCCAGCTTGGCGCCTATGACAATGCGGCCATTGCCAAGGAAAAATGGTTCTCCATGGCTCGCCGCAACGGCGTGCTGGCGAATTTGCCGGTCGTTACCAGCCAGATCACGGTGAACGGCGCCACTTTCGCGCGGTTGGCGGTCGGCGGTTTCGACGCACGTGCGGAGGCGGTTGCGCTTTGCCGCGCGATCCAGGCGCGGCGCGGCCAGTGCTTCGTGCGCGAAAATGTGGCCGACGCAACGCCGCAGCGCTGGGCGTTGGCGACCAGGGGCCGCCAATACGCGTCACGCTGAAAAAAAAGTCGGCGACCAAAGGGATATGATTTGCGGGCGGCACCCATGGTGTCCGCCCGCAAATCTTTTCAGGAGGCCGGTTTGATGCCGAAAATCCTCTCGGCATTTCGATGGGCGATCCGCTCCAGCTTGTCGGGAGGAAGGGGGGCGGAGCGGATGAACGCAACCGCCGGTTCCGTTCGTTCATAGGGGTAGTCGATTGCGAACATGATGTTGTCCGCGCCGACGATCTCCTCCGCGAAGGCCAGGGCCTGGTGCCAGTTCACACCGCTGGTGGTGATCGAGATATTGGACCTGAAATATTCGCTGGGCATTTTCCTGAGCACCGGCCGGAGCGGTGGTTTGGCCAGCGTCACCATATTATGGTGCATATGGTCGATGCGGTAGAACCAGTAAGGCAATCCCTCGCCCATATGGCCTATCACGACCTTGAGGTCGGGATAGGCGTCGAACAGGCCGCTGGAGATCAGGCGGATCACATGAAGCCCGGTTTCCGCGCCATATCCGTAGATCGCGCCCCACAGATTATAATCGCGAAACAGCGGCGCCATGGTCGGATTGGGCGTGCGCGGGTGGATGTAGACCGGCGCGCCGGTTTCGGCCGCGGCTTCGAACAATGGCCAATATTTGCGGTCGTCCAGATATTCGCCGCGCGTGTGCGAATTGATGATGATGCCGTTCAGCCCCAGTTCGCGCCGGGCGCGGCGGATTTCCATGATCGCGCCCGGCACGTCCTGGGGAGGAACGGAGGCAAGCGCCGCATAGCGGCGGGGCTGGTCCGCGACGATCCGCGCCAGCCGGTCATTCGTCAGCCGCGCGAGCCGAAGCGCGGACGCATTGTCGAACGATTGCACGCCCGGCGCGGTCAGGCTGAGCACGTGCATGTCCACGGCATTTTCGTCCATTGCCGTCTGACGCATATGCATGTCCAGGAGGCGCGCATGAATGTCCCCGATATGCGCCAGCATCTGGAAGGCGCGGACCTCATCCTCCTCCAGCCCGCGCGCCGGCAGCGTCGCCATCGCCTCCATCCACTCCGGGCAGGCCCATGCCTCTTCGACGGCGATCAGGCGCAGGGGGGAGGGGGGGGCGGCGGCGGCGCGCGTGGCCAATGCCCCCGCCACGGTCGCGCCGCCAGCCGCTAGCAGGGCGCGACGATCCATGCTGACGCCTGGAAAGGTCGGTCCGGTCCCTGCCATGATGTCCTCCATTTGCTGACCTGTATATTGCTGGCCCGGTCTATGCCGGTTGTTCCGCCAGTCTGCTGTTGCGAACCCGTTGCCCCATGCCGAGAGAAGCGCGCGGGACGGGGGTGCCAACCCGCCCCGCGACGCGATCAGAAGCGTACCGTACCGCGGATGCCATAGGTGCGCGGTGGACGGATCTGATTGTAGATCACGCCCGACTTGGCGGGGCTTTGAACCGAATTGGCGAATACCAGCCTATTTTCGATATTGTTCACGAACGCGGTCACCGCCAGCTTGCCCGAGGCCGTTTCATAGGTGAGGCGCGCGTTGGACATCATGTAGCTGCCCTGCCGGCCCAGCGACAGATAATCCAGCGACAGATAGCGCGAGCTTTCGATGCGGGTATCGACGCCCGCCCTGATCCGGCCGGTGCCACCAAGGTCGAAACTATGTTCATAGCCGGCGTTCACCACCCATTTCGGCGCATTCACCAGCGGACGGCCGGAGCAATCGACATTGTAGATGCGCGCGGCGGGCGAGGCTCCTGTCAGCGACGATGGCGTCACCGCGCAACCGATCACCGGTGCGGGGCCGCTGGTCGAATAGGCCTGATAGTTGAGGTCGTCATATTTGGTGTGGAGATACTGGACGTTGAGCGACAGGACGCCGTCGCGCATGACCTTCCACAGCATTTCCAGTTCCGCGCCGTAGAGGGTCGCCGCGCCCGCATTCTCCGTCGCGAAAACAGGGCCATATATCGGGCCGCCCGGCGTCATGGCGACCTGGACCGGCGCCAGATGCGAAATCTGCTGGTCCTTGTAATCCCAGTAGAAGGCCTCGACATTGAGTTGCAGCCGGTTGTCCAGGAACCGGTTCTTGCTGCCGATGGTGTAGGCGGTCAGCCGTTCGGGGCGGGAAAAATTCCGCCCCAGCGCAGAGAAAAGCACGCCTGATTTGAAGCCCGTGGAGACCGTCGCGTAAAGCAGCGAGCGGTCGGCGACGTCATATTCCACGCCGGCCTTCCATGTCACCTTGCTGAAATTCACGTCGGACGTGGCGTCGGTGCGCAGGTCGAGGATGATTGGCGTGAAGTTGGGGAAGGCGGGCGGCACGAAGCCGACAAAGGGATAGGTGTGCGCTTCCGTATCCTGCTTCTTGTTGTCATGGGTATAGCGCAAGCCGCCGGTCAGGCGGAAACGGTCGGTCAGCGAATAGGTCGCCTCGCCGAATACCGCATAGCTGTTTGTTTCCAGTTCCGAGTTGATGCGCGTGCCGTTGCTGCCCTGGTCGAAGAACTGGCGCGCCGACACGTCCTCCACGAAATAATAGGAGCCGAGCACCCATTTCAGCCTGTCGCTCTGATTGGCGAGGCGGGTTTCCAGCGACATCTGGTCCGATTTCTCGGTCACGTCGATAAGGAAGCTGGACGCGTAGCCGAGGAAATCCAGATTTGTCCTGCGCCAGGCGGGAATGACCGTCAGTTCCGCAAAGCCCAGATCGGCGTTGAGGGTCGCGATCGCGCCATAATATTCATTGTCCTGATAGCCATCGTCGCGGGCGATGATCTGAGGCACCGGGAGTGTGGGTGGGCTCGCCAGATAGGCAGCGATCACGGCCGGGTCGCTTGGACCCAGCCGCTTCTTGCCGGCCAGCAGAGGCATGATCGTGCCGCCCGATCCCATGCCGCCGACATGGCCATAATCGACCATCAGATTGGCATTGAACCCGCCGCCTGTATCGAAGCGCAGCTGGCCGCGCAGCGCCCAGCTGTCTTCGTCGTCATAACCGTCGCTCATATAGCCGTCATGCCTGGCGCGCTGGCCCGAAATGCGCAGGGCGGCCTGGTCGCCCAGCGGCAGGTTGATGGCGCCGGAGGTCTTGAAGGTGTCGTAATTGCCATATTCGCCGGTCAGGAAGCCGGAGGTTTCCCCCAGCTTCGGCTTGGCGGTGATGACGTTGACGGCGCCGCCCGATGCGTTGCGGCCATAGAGCGTGCCCTGCGGCCCTTTCAGCACCTCCAACCGCTCCAGGTCATAGAAGAGGGCGGCCGGTGCCGCCGGACGGGACAGATAGACGCCGTCGAGGTTGAAGGCGACACCCTGTTCGGCAAAGGCGTTCGCCCCGAAGGTGCCGATGCCGCGAAGGTAGATCTGGGTAAAGGAGGAAGCCGGCGCCACTTGCAGCGCGGGCACGAGGCGGGTCAGGTCATCGGCCCGCGTGACGCTCTGGTTGACCAGCACATCGCCGTTCACGGCGCTGACCGCGAGGGCGGCGCGCTGGAGATTTTCCTCGCGGCGCTGCGCGGTGACGATGATATCGGAAAGGCCGTTGCCGGAGGCGGCAGGATCAGGCCGGGCATCGCTTCCTTCCTGCGCGACAACCGGACTTGCCAGCGCCAGCGCGGTGATTGCGACTGATGAGCGGAACAAGGTTCTGCACAGCATTTCTCTCTCCCCAGATGTTCTTGACTATCGTTATTTTCATCCTTGCAGGGGAGTTGTCATAATGGAAATGATTAGTTTTTATTGTTATGTAACAAATTTGGTTATGAATAAAATGGAGCGACAATGCGGTACAAGGGTCTGGATCTGAACCTTCTGGTCTGCCTCAACGCGTTGCTGGAGGCGCAGAGCGTCACGCGCGCGGCCGAGCAGCTCAATCTCAGCCAGCCTGCCATCAGCGCCGCCCTGTCGCGGCTCAGGGTGTTCTTCGGTGATCCGCTGCTGGTTCCGCATGGCAAGCGGATGTTGCCGACGCCCCATGCGATGCGACTGCTGCCGGCGATCACGGCTTTGCTGGGCGACGTCGATTCGCTCATCAGCACGTCCCCCTATTTCGATCCGGCCACGAGCAACAGGACGTTCAAGCTTTGCGTGTCGGACTTTCTGTCCAGCGTGCTGATCGCGCCGCTGCTGCCGAAGATGGAATTGGTGGCGCCCAATTTGCGGATACAACTTGTCCCCCTGAGTGACGAGGCCACGGCGGAGCTCGACCGGGGCGAGACCGACATGCTGCTGGCGCCTGAAATCTATATCAGCGGGGATCATCCCGCCGAACTGTTGTTCGAGGAAGAACATGTCGTAGCCGGCTGGAACGAAAACCCGATGTTCGCAGGCGCGATCGACATGGACCAGTTTCAGGCCGCCGGCCATGTCGCCGTGGAGATCGGGCGCGTCAACCGCGCGTCCTTTGCCGAATCCTTCATGCGGTCGCGAGGAATAGAGCGGCGGATCGAGATCCGCGTTTCCTCCTTCACCCTCATTCCTGAATTTTTGGTCGGAACGGCTCGTCTGGCTGTCATGCATCGACGATTGGCGGAGAGGGCTTCGCTCCATTATCCGATCAAATCGGCGCCGCTGCCGTTCGACATGCCGGGCATGCGGGAAATGGTGCAATATCACAGGGCACGGGCTGACGATGCGGGTCTGCGCTGGTTGATCGCGACGCTGATGGAGGCCGCCCCTCAAAATCCATGAAATCGATAGAAGGCTATAAAAAGAATTATTTTTGAGGATGATCCGTTTCCGGCTAGCTTTTGGGCAATAGAAAAGACGGCGTGCGGCAGTGACCTGGAAGAAGGTCTGCCTGCGGGGAGGGTGCGGCGGTGGCGGCATCGGTCCGTGCGACGCCTTCACGGAGAGCCTGGAATGCAAAAATTGAACATGCTGATCGTCGGAGCGGGCATTGGCGGCCTGTCCGCCGCGATTGCGGCACGCCGCGCCGGCCATGACGTGCTGGTGATCGAGCGCGATCCTGAATGGTCGGTCTATGGCGTCGGCATCATCCAGCAATCCAATGTCTTGCGGGCCATGGATCAGCTTGGCGTGCTGGAGAATTTCCTTGATGCGGCCTGCGGTTTCGACGCCGTCGAGGTTTTTGCCCCGGACGGAACCCGGGTGGCGCGTATTCCGTCGCCCCGGCTGGTCGAGGGCAAGCCGGCGAATGTCGGGATTGGCCGGCGCGCCCTGCAGAGCGTGCTGGGGAACAGCGCCAAGGGGCTGGGTGCGCAAATCCGACTCGGCGTGACAGTGGAGAGCCTCTCGGATGATGGTGCGCAAGTCCATGTGACCTTTTCCGATGGTTCGGCGGGCGCATTCGACCTGGTGATCGGCGCGGACGGCGTCTATTCGCAGGTCCGCGACCTCATCCTGCCCGGCGCGGAGCGCCCGGTGTTCACCGGGCAGGCGGTATGGCGATATAATCTGCCGCGCGATACCGATCTGGATGCGTTGCGGGCCTATAACGGCCCTATCGGGGTGGGACTGGTGCCGATCGGGCCGGAACTTATGTATATGTATGTCACCACGCCCGAGCCGGACAATCCGCGCTATCCGCGCCAGGGGCTGGCGACGGCGATGCGCGGCAAGCTCGCCAATTGCGCGCCGGCGATCCGCGCCCTGGCCGAACAGATCACCGACGATGATGGCGTCGTTTACCGCCCCCTTGAAGGCATGATGGTTCATGGTCCGTGGAGCAGGGGACGCGTGGGCTTGCTGGGCGATGCGGTCCATGCCACGACGCCGCATCTGGGGCAGGGGGCGGGCATGGCGATCGAGGATGCGATCGTCCTCGTCGACGAGCTTGGGAAGCACGACAATGTCGAGGCGGCCTTGAAGGCCTATCGCGATCGCCGCCATGAGCGTTGCCGTTATATCGTCGAGAGCAGCCTGGCCATCTGTTACGGCCAGTTGGGCAAGGGCCCGCTGGTGGACAACCACAAGGCGACGGCTGAAATGTTCGCCGTCGTATCTCAGCCGCTGTGAAATCCCTCATGCAACAAGGAAGCCGGCAATGAGCCGCGTCACTGAAATCCGCTATATTGGTTATGGCGTCACCGATATCGAGGCCGAACGCCGCTATTATGGCGAAGTCTTCGGGCTTGATCCCGTTCCCTCCGACGATGGTCTTGCCTGGTTCAAGGCGCCCGGCCATGGCGAGCATCATGTCGTGCGGTTGCGGCCGGCGGACGAAAACCGGGTCGATGTCATCGCCCTCGCCGCGGAGAGTCGTGCCGATGTCGATGCCCTGTGCGGCAAGGTGGCGGCGGCGGGCGCGAAGATCGTGCATGAACCGCGCGACCTGACGACGCCGGGCGGCGGCTATGGTTTTCGCTTCTTCTCGCCCGACGGCCTTCAGTTCGAGATTTCGAGCGATGTCGAAACCGGGCCGAAGCGCGAACTGACGCGCTGGGAAGGGTTGCCGGTCAAGATCAGCCATATCGTGCTGCATTCGCCGGACCATCCGGCGCTGGTCAAATTCTTCACCGACGTGCTGGGCTTCAAAATATCCGACTGGCTGGGCGATTTCATGTGTTTCCTGCGCTGCAATTCGGCGCACCACCGCATCGCCATTCTTCCGGGGCCGCCGTGCCTCAACCATGTGGCCTATGACATGCTTTCGATCGACGACATGATGCGCGGCGTGCATCGGTTGAAGCTGAAGAATGTCGACATCGGCTGGGGTCCGGGGCGGCACACGGCCGGCAACAACACGTTCAGCTATTTCGTGACGCCGAACGGTTTTGTCACGGAATATACGTCGGAGCTGGAAGAGGTGGATTTCGAGACGCGGGAACCGACCGTCTACACGCCCGCGCCGATGGTCATGGACCAATGGGGCATTGGCGTTGGCGGGCCGCAGACCCTGCCGCATCCTACGCCCAATCCGGGGCTGTTCGTGGCGGTGGAGGCCTGATCGCATGGCTCTGTTCGAATATTTCCCCAACTATATCTGGAACCTGTCGGTCGCCATCGCAATGGAGAGCGGCGGCCAGATCGGCGAGATCGTGGACATGTGCCAGCCGATCCGGGACGCGGCCGCGAGCGGCGCGGATGCGGGGACGCCGCAATTCATGGCGCAATGGGCGGCGATGGGCGACAAGCTGATTGACCTCGCCGCCGAGGATGAGGCGAAGGGACGGGCCTTTTCGGCATCGAACAAGCTGGAACGCGCCGCGCTCTACCTCCTGAATGCGGAGCGGATGCAAGGGCATGGTCATCCGGGACGCCAGGCCACCTATGCCAAGGCGCGGGAGACCTTCGACCGCTCGACGGTCCTGGGCAGGATCAACCGGGAACGGGTGGACATTCCGCTGGAGAGGGGGACCATGCCAGCGCTCTACACCCGCGCGCCGGGGGATGGGCCGCATCCGGTGGTCGTCTATTGCAACGGCCTCGATAGCTGCAAGGAACTGCTCTATTGGTCGCGGTTGCCGGAGGCTCTGGCGCGGCGCGGGGTTTCGACGCTCTGCGTCGATCAGCCGGGCAGCGGTGAGGCGCTTCGCCTGCAGAACCTGCCCATCGAGCCGCATAGCGAAAGCTGGGCGAGCAAGGCGGTGGACTGGCTGGAGCAGCAGCCCGACGTCGATCCCAGGCGCATCGGCATGACCGGCATTTCGCTGGGCGGCCATTTCGCGCCCCGCGCGGTCGCCTATGAACCCCGCTTCGCCTCCGGCGCGGTCTGGGGCGCCAACCACAACTGGCGCGAGGTGCAGGACAAGCGGATGAAGCGCGAGGGCGAGAATCCGGTGCCGCATTACTGGGCGCATGTCATGTGGGCCTTTGGCGCGGGCGATATGGACGAATTTCTGGAAAAGTCGCAGGGCATGAACCTCAACGGCCATATGGACCGCATCAAGGTGCCCTTCCTCGTCACCCATGGCGCGCAGGACCGGCAGATCAGCGCCAGCTATGCCGACGATCTCTATGGGCAGCTCGTGAACTCCCCCCGGCGCGAGAAGGTGATCTTCACCGCGCGCGAGGGCGGGGTGGAGCATGTCGGCGCGGACAATATGAGCTATGGCCGTGATTGCATTGCCGACTGGTTTGCCGAAACGCTGGGAGGACATACGGCATGACGCGCCGCTTCGTCGATCTGTCGATCACATTGTGCAATGAGGTGGTGAGCGATCCGCCGTTCCTGCGGCCGGAGATCACCTATCAGAAGCATGGCGAAACCATGCAGGAGCTTGGTTTTTTCTTTCCGGGCGTGACGGCGGAGCAAACGCCGGGGGGCGAGGGTTTTGCGGCGGTGGAATCAGTCAGGCTGACCACTCATAACGGCACCCATCTTGATGCGCCCTGGCATTTCCATCCGACGCAGGATGGCGGCAAACCGGCCCTGACCATCGACGAGGTGCCGCTGGAATGGTGTTTCCAGCCAGGGGTCAAGCTGGACTTTCGTCATTTTCCCGACGGTTATGTGGTCACGGCGGCGGATGTGGAGGCGGAGCTCAAGCGCATCGGACATGAGCTGAAGCCGCTGGAAATCGTGATGATCAACACGGCTGCGGGCAAGGCGCTGGGCGATCCGGACTATGTCAGCCGGGGCTGCGGCATGGGCTATGAGGCCACCATCTACCTGACCAGCCGGGGCGTGCGGGTGACAGGGACCGACGCATGGTCGTGGGACGCGCCCTTCGTCCACACGGCGGAAAAGGTGAAGGAAACCGGCGATACCTCGCTGATCTGGGAAGGGCATAAGGCGGGCCGCGACATCGGCTATTGCCACCTTGAAAAGCTGCACAATCTGGAGGTGTTGCCACCCGATGGCTTCACCGTCAGCTGCTTCCCGCACAAGATCAAGGGCGCCTCGGCCGGCTGGACCCGCGCCGTCGCCATTTTCGAGGAGTGAAGGCCATGGCCGAGTATCTGCGCAACGTCTGGTACATGGCCGGGTGGAGCGAGGAACTTGGTCCCGGCCAGGTGATCAGCCGCCGCATCCGTGACCGCCGGATTGCCCTGTTCCGGACGGACGCGGGCGCCGTCAGCGCGGTGGCGGACCGGTGTCCCCATCGTTTCGCGCCATTGAGCCTGGGAGAGGTGCACGGCGACGCGCTGGTTTGCTCCTATCACGGCCTGACCTTCAATGGATCGGGCGGCTGCGTCCGCAACCCCTTTTCGGAGAATATTCCGGCCGCCGCCCGCATCGACGCGTGGCTGTGCGACGAACGTCATGGCGCGATCTGGCTATGGGGTGGCGAGCCGCAATCCGCCGATCCCGCGATGATACCGGACCTTGGCCTGGTCGAGGACAGCGACACCGTGCGCGTCGTGCGCGGCTATACGCTGCTGGAGGCGCCCTATGAGTTCGGCACCGACAATCTGATGGACCTTTCGCATATCGAGTTCGTGCACAAGGGGTCCTTTGCCGGGGGTGGCGTCATATTTGCCGGCCGTCACGAGGTGATCGACGAAGGCGACACGCTGCGATCCAACTGGTGGATGCCCGGCGTGCCCGCCCCGAGCCACACGATGGGCATCTATCCCCCCGACATGATTACCGACCACTGGCTGGAGATGCGGTGGAACGCGCCCGCGACAATGCTGCTGGAGATCGGTTCCTGTCCGTCGGGCGGACTGCGCGAGACGGGGGTGGTTGCGTATCAGGCGCACGTGCTGACGCCTGCGAGCGCGACGACGGCGCATTATTTCTGGGCCTCCGCGCGCATGCATGATCTGGACTCGCCAGAGACGGACGCGTTTCTCAAGGCGCTTTTCGCCCAGGCATTTGACGAGGAGGACAAGCCGATCATCAAGGCCGCCTACGAGAATCTGGAGGGTGAGGATTTCTGGACGGCAAAGCCGCTTTCGCTGGGCATAGACTCCGGCGGGACGCGGGCGCGCCGGAAGCTGCAAATGATGATCAAGGGGGAACAGTCCGCATGAGGGTTGCAACGCGGGCCAACGGTCAGGCGGATGGCGAACTTGTGGTGATATCGGCCGGTGGCGATCGCCTGCTGCCGGTTGGTGGGCGCTTTGCGAGCCTCCTTGCGGCGATGGAGCATTGGGGGGAGACCGAACGGGCGATGCGGGGGCTGGCGGCCCGGCTGGAAGCGGGGGAGGGAGAGGTGCTGGATCCCGCAGCGCTGCTGGCTCCCCTGCCGCGTTCCTGGCAATGGCTCGATGGATCGGCATTTCCGCAGCATGGCGAGCTTATGCAGCGCGCCTTCGACCTGCCGCCGATCGAGACTGACCGGCCACTGATGTATCAGGGCCTGTCCGACCGTTTCCTGCCGGGCCACGCCGATGTGCCCTTGCCCAGCGAGGCGGATGGCATCGATTTCGAGGGCGAGTTCGGCGTCATCACCGATGCGGTGCCGATGGGCATCACCGCGCAGGAGGCGATGAAGCATATAAGGCTCGTCATCCTCACCAATGACTGGTCGCTGCGGGCCATCGCGCCTGTCGAGATGAAGACCGGCTTTGGCTGGGTACAGGCCAAGCCGGCCTGTTCCGCCGCTCCCTTTGCCGTCACGCCGGATGAACTGGGCGACGCGTGGAAGAACGGGAGGGTGCACCTGCCGCTGGAGGTCCATGTCAACGGCCAGTGGTTCGGCAATCCCGACGGGGGCGAGATGGCCTTTGGTTTCCATGAACTTGTTGCCCATGCCGCGCGGACCCGAGATCTCGTCGCGGGGACCATCATTGGTTCGGGCACTGTTTCCAATGCCAGTTATGACAGGGTTGGTTCGGCCTGCATTTCCGAACGCCGCGCCATTGAAATGATCGCTTCTGGCGCCCCTGCGACGTCTTTCCTGCGGTTCGGCGATCGCGTGCAGATGCAGGCGGTCGGCGACCATTTCGGGGCGGTCGACCAGAAGGTGGTGCGCGCCCTGGCGGCGGATCAGCGCGGCTGAACGGAGGCTGTCGGGGGCGGGATGACGATCCGCCGGACTACGGCTTCGGCACCGGAAGGAAAGTGGCTCCCCGAGTAGGATTCGAACCTACGGCCATTCGATTAACAGTCGAATGCTCTACCGCTGAGCTATCGGGGAGCAACCCGACTTTCGTCGGGCAGGCCGCGCATATGCAGTGGCTTTCGTGAAATGGCAAGGGTGGCAAAAGCCGTCCGCCCGAAAAAATGGACCGGTGGCTTGATGTACCGTGAAGAGGGGCGGCCAGCCTGTCGGATCATGGTGGATTTTCCGGCTCGATCGCCGGTTGAAAAGTGGCTCCCCGAGTAGGATTCGAACCTACGGCCATTCGATTAACAGTCGAATGCTCTACCGCTGAGCTATCGGGGAGCAACCCGGCCTTCGCCGGGCAGGCCGCGCCTATAGCAGCGGCTTTCCCGCAATGGCAAGCGGCAAATGACGGAATTTTTACGCGATGAACTGTTCGGCCGCGATCCGGTCGTCCAGCGTATGTTCCGGGTCGAACAGCAGGGTCAGCGGCGTCGCGCGATCAATCTTCACCTCCACCTGCGCCACGTCGCGAACCTCGCGCTGATCGGCGACGGCGCTGACCGGCCGCTTCACCGGATCGAGCACGGTGAACTGGATCGCGGTATTTTCAGGCAGGATCGCGCCGCGCCAGCGCCGGGGGCGAAAGGGGCTGATCGGCGTCAGCGCCACCAGCGCCGATCCCAGCGGCAGGATGGGCCCATGGGCGGAAAGATTATAGGCCGTCGATCCGGCCGGCGTAGCAACCAGCACGCCGTCGCACACCAGTTCGGGCAGGACGGTGCGATCGTTGACCTTGACCTCCAGCTTGGCGGTCTGGCGCGTTTCGCGCAGCAGGGACACTTCGTTGATCGCGGGTATGGAAAAGCGCTCTCCATCCACCGTGTCGACGATCATGCGGAGGGGATTGACCTTGAACGGCTTCGCCGCCTCGATCCGCTGTTCCAGCCGTTCGAGCCGCCATTCGTTCATCAGGAAGCCGACCGTGCCGAGATTCATGCCGAAGACCGGCAGGATGTGCCGCCCCTCCAGCATGGAGTGCAGCGTCTGGAGCATGTAGCCGTCGCCGCCGAGCGCGATGATCATGTCCGCCTGCTCGACCGGGACGAAATCATAAGCGGCGCGCAACCTTTCCTCCGCCGCCTTGGCTGCTGGACTGGAGGAGGCGACCAGGGCGCGCCGGACCTCTTCGGTCATCCGCCGGTCACGCTCATATGTCTTCGCACCGCCGGCGCAGCACCAGCGCCGATGCGGAAATCATGCGCCGCCGGCTTCAGGCGAAGGGCGCGGTCTATCAGCGGCTCGACCGCCGGCAGTCCGCCCTGCCGGAAGGCCGATTTCAGGTCGACATGATCTTCATGGCCCAGGCACATGAAAATCTTGCCCTCGCAGGTCATGCGCATGCGATTGCAATCGGCGCAGAAATTATGAGTGAGCGGCGTGATCAGCCCCAGCCTTGCCTTCAGCCCCTCCACAGCATGGTAGCGGGCCGGACCGCCGGTGCGATGCGGTATCGGCGTCAGGGCATGATGCTGGCGGATCGAGTCGGCCACCTCCGTCAGGGGCAGATAATGATCGGTGCGGTCTTCCCCGGTTTCGCCAAGCGGCATCGTTTCGATCAGCGTCAGGTCGAAGCCCTGTTCGTCGCACCAATGCAGCATCGGGAGGATTTCATCCTCATTGAGGCCCTTGAGCGCGACCATGTTGATCTTGATCGCCAGCCCGGCCGCCCGCGCGGCTTCCAGTCCTTCGAACACGAGCCGGATGTCGCCATTGCGAGTGACATGGGCGAAGCGCGAAGGGTCGCGGCTGTCCAGGCTGACGTTGATCCGCCTGACGCCCGCTTGGGCCAGCGCCTCGGCATGCTGCGCGAGCCGCGTGCCGTTGGTGGTGAGCGTCAGTTCGTCCAGACCCTCGCCCACATGGCGGCCGATGCGGCGGACAAGGTCGACAATGTCCCGGCGCACCAGCGGTTCGCCGCCGGTCAGCCGAATCCTGCGAACGCCCCGCGAGATGAAGAGGTCGGCCAGCAGCCCGATCTCCTCCAGCGTCAGCACCTGGTCCTTGGGAAGGAAGGTCATCCGTTCCGACATGCAGTAGCGGCAGCGCAGGTCGCAGCGATCCGTCACCGAAATCCGCAAATAGCTGATCCGGCGGCCAAGTGCATCGGTCAGAGCCGCACGCGTAAGATCAGTCGTCTTCATATATGCAAGTTAGGCGATGGACCTGCCCCGTGCAAGCGTCACTGGTTGCGGGAGCGTAAACAGGTCGCTAACCGATAGAGCATAGGGAAGAGCTGGTGGATCGTCCCAAGGAGCAAGATGTGAGCGGCGAGACCGCACTGGACGGACAGCGCAGCCTCTACATTCTCTCGCCGGGCGACCGCGATGGACTGTCGCAGCTCGCGCAGTCGGCCGGCTGGCGCGTGATCGCAGCGCGGCGCGCCACCGATGCGGCGCAGCGTTTCCTGCACAGCGATGCCCGCATAGCGCTGACCGACATGCGTGGCGCGCGGGACGGCGACCTTCGCCTGATCGCGTCGCTGGTGCCGGCGGTGGACGCGGGCGGGGGTGCGCTGGTCGTGTTGGTGGACGCGCATGACCTTCCCGCCGTGCCGGCCATGCTGGAGGCGGGGGCGACGCATTATCTCGCGGCCCCCTTCACGCCTGCCGAACTGGGCGCGACGCTGGCTTCGGCGCAGCGCCTGGTCGACCGGCTCGTCGGCGGCACCACCCATAGCCGGCGGGCGCAACGCATCCGGCGCGGCGACGCCCTGTTCTGGGAGCGGGACGGGAACCGGATCCGCCTCAGCGACAATCTCGCCCGCCATCTTGGCGTCGAGGGGCAGAGCGTCGATCCGGCGGGCTTTATCCGGTGCCTGCCCCGGTCGGAACGCCGGTCCGTGATCGCGGCGCTGCGCGGCATGATGCGGTCGGGTCGTCCGGAGGCGTTCGCCCACGCGGCGCCGGGCCGGCCCGGTGACAGGCTGGTTCATCATCTTCGGTTGATCGACGGCGTCGTTGCGGCGGACGTGGAATGGCTTTCCGATGCGCATGGCCATGAGGCGACCGGCCGTGACGACCTGACCGGCCTGCGTTCGCGCCAGGCGGCGCTCGACTGGCTGGAGCGGCGGCAGGGATTGGCGACGACGGTGCTGCTGTTGTCGATCAGCCAGTTCGACCGGATGAACGCCGCCTATGGCCAGGTCGTGGGCGATGCCTTGCTGGGCCGAATCGCCCGCCGCATAGAGCGGATGACCATCGATATGGCGGCCGGCACCATGGTCGCGCGCATCGCCGGGACGGAATTCCTGATCGGCCTGACCGGAGAGGCGGCCACCGCGGACAAGGCGACCTTCCTGGCCCGCCAACTGATCGGCGCCATTGGCCGGCCGTTCAGCGCGGGGGACCATCTGATCCGTCTGACGGCGCGCTGCGGTATTGCCCAGTCGCGCCCCGACGATGACGCCACCCGGCTGATCCGTCGCGCCGGAACTGCCCTGGCCGATGCCCGGGTCGGGGGCGGGGAGGGCATCCGCATCTTCTCTTCGGAAAAGCGCAGCCGCCAGGTGGATGCCGACCAGTTGGAAACCGACTTGCGCCTTGCCCTTCATCGCGGGGAGATCGGCATATTGTTCCAGCCGCAATATCCCGTCGATGGCGAGCATATGATCGGGGTAGAGGCGCTGGCGCGCTGGAACCACCCGCAATATGGCGCGCTGGGCGCGGGGATGCTGTTCGCCACGGCGGAGCGTTCCGACTATATGCTGCCGCTTTCGGCGCATATCCAGGCCGAAGCGCTGCGCCAGGCCGCCGCCTGGCCGCACGCCCTGTCCCACCTGCGCCTGTCGATCAACGTCACGGCGGAGGACATCGCCCAGCCCGGCTTCATGCCGCAATTCCTGAACCTGGTCGACATGAGCGGTTTTCCCCGGTCGCGCCTGACGGTGGAGATCACCGAAAGCGGCCTGATCGAGGATGTCGAAAATGCCACGGCGTTGCTGACGGCGTTGCGCGCAGAAGGGCTGGCGGTGGCGGTGGACGATTTCGGCACCGGCTATTCCAGCCTCGCCTATCTCAAGAGCCTGCCGCTTGATTATCTGAAGATCGACAGCGGCCTGGCGCAGGACATCGCCGGGACGTCCCGCGACCGGATCGTCGTTCGCGGCGTCATCCATATGGCGAAGTCGCTGGGTCTGCGGGTGATCGCCGAGGGGGTGGAAACCGAGCAGCAGCTTGATCTCCTTACGCGCGAAGGCTGCGATTATTATCAGGGTTTCCTGCGTTCGGCGGGGGTGTCCTCCGCCGATCTGGTGGCGCTGGCGCTCAAACCGTAAGGGGCGTGCCACGGTTGCAGGCTAAAGGCTCAGTCCTATCCGTGCGATCAGGCTTGCGCCCGCATGCCGGCTGGCTGGGCCTGCGATGCTGCTGTCGGCATAGCGTAGCCCGGCGAACCAGCGATCCTTCATATAATCGACGCCCACGCCATAATCCCAATAGGTGCCATCGGGGCGCAGCCGCATGGCACGGGCCGGGTCTTGCACATCGCCCGAAGACCGGCCGATCCGCGCCGAGATGGTCAAGGGCGTGCCGGGCAACCCCATGGTCGCCGACGCGGACAGATAGAGATTGTCGCCGCCGATGGACGACTGCCGCGGGGCATAGCTGCCGTTGAAATCGATGCTGGCCGGACCAATCAGGAAAGCCGCGCCTGCGCCGATTTCGCCATAAGCCTGGTCGGCACTTCCGGGGAAAAGATGATAGCGACCTTCGGCGGACAGCCGCCATCCGCCGATCTGCCGCGCATAGGTGGCACCCAGGTCGACGACAGCGTCGGCTCCGCCATGCCGATCGCTGCCCCATAGCGAGACGGCCACGCCGTCGAGGCTCAGCCCTTCCGCCACGGGTACCGAGAGGGTGCCGCGCAGCACCGGGTCGCCGTCGCTCCAGCTCAGCCCCCGGCGCCGTTCCTCGCTGGCGGCCTCCATCGTGCCAGATACGCCATCGGCATATTGCGCGAAGGCGGGGCTGGCGCCGGCAGAGGCCAGAAAGGCGCAGGCCAGCGCAGCCTTCCTTTTAATTGGAGGCAAGATTGCGAACGGCATCAAGCTCGGCCAGTAGCGGTGCGTGGTCCGCCTGCGCAACCGCGACCAGGTGCGCGCGGATCTCGCCTTCATGGCGCGCCAGATTGCGCTCGCCCGATTGGCGGCCGGGCGTGCAGGCGCCATGCTCGCTGCCCGTAAACTGCTTGTCGCTGGAAACCGTGCGGCTGAGCGCAGGTCCATGGCTGAGCGCCCGGTCGACCAGGATGGTGGCGGTCCATTGGCACCGCTGCGCGTCCGCGCGGTTCGGGGTTCGGGCGCCTATGGTCCTGGTGCGGAATTCGGCGCGGGCGCTGTAGGTCGCATCGACCGGCGTTCCGCCATGGTCGATCTGCACGCTGTGCGTGGCCGCTGCCGCGGCCAGGGCAATAAGGGTCAAACTCATGTCTATCTCCTGCTCGACGCCGGACTTTGCTGTCCGGTCGTCAGAGCGGGATCTAGGTTGCGACTGTTGCTGGCTGTTGTCTGGCGGATGACAAAGGGGTGCTGGCTGAATGTCGATACCGCTCCGGATTCCTTGTTTGCCGCGATTTCTTAACCAGCGATCGGTTCCGATCGCTTGGAAATCGCTCTAGTTCGCCGCCTTCGCCAGCCCCTTGGAAAGCTGCAACGCACCGTTGAGGCGGGCGGCCGGATCGGCCCAGGCCCTGTTCACGACCACCTTGCTGTCGGGCCGCAGCCGGGCCACGCCGTTCAGCCGCTGGATATAGGCGACCAGCCCCTCCGGCCTGGGGAAGCGGTCCTCGAAGAAGCTGACCAGCGCGCCCTTTGGCCCGACATCGATTTTCGCGATGTTGGCGGTGACGCAATTCTGCTTGATCTCGATGATCTTGAACAGATTCTGCGTCGGCGCGGGCAGCTTGCCGAAACGGTCGATCAGTTCGGCGGCGAAGGCCTCCAGCCCCTGCCGGTCCTCGACTTCGTTGAGGCGGCGGTAGAGCCCCATGCGCAGGTCGAGGTCGGGCACATAATCCTCCGGAATGAGGATGGGCGCATCGACGGTGATCTGCGGCGAGAAGCTCTCGCGCGCCTTGTCCAGCCCCGCGCCGCCGGCCTTCGCCTCCAGGATCGCGTCCTCCAGCATCGACTGGTACAGTTCGAACCCCACCTCCTTGATGTGGCCGGACTGCTCGTCGCCGACCAGATTGCCCGCGCCGCGTATGTCGAGATCGTGGGACGCGAGCTGGAAGCCGGCGCCCAGCGTGTCGAGGTCTGACAGGACCTTCAGCCGCTTTTCCGCCGTTTCGGTGATCACCCGGTTGGCAGGCGTGGTGAAATAGGCATAGGCGCGGGTCTTTGCGCGTCCGACGCGTCCGCGAAGCTGGTAGAGCTGTGCCAGGCCGAAGCGGTCGGCGCGATGGATGATGAGCGTGTTGGCGGAGGGGATGTCGAGCCCGCTCTCGACGATGGTGGTCGAGAGCAGCACGTCATAGCGCTTGTCGTAGAAGGCCGACATGCGTTCCTCCACCTCCGTCGCGCTCATCTGTCCATGGGCGACGACCGGGCGCACCTCCGGCACTTCGGTGCGGAGAAATTCCTCGATCTCCGTCAGGTCGGAAATGCGCGGCACGACGAAGAAGCTCTGGCCGCCGCGATAATGTTCGCGCAGCAGCGCCTCGCGTACCACCACGCCGTCCCAGGGCATGATGTAGGTCCGCACCGCCAGGCGATCCACCGGCGGCGTCTGGATGACCGACAGTTCCCGGAGGCCAGACATGGCCATCTGCAGGGTGCGCGGTATGGGCGTCGCGGTCAGCGTCAGCACGTGGACGTCGGTCTTGAGCGACTTGAGCCGTTCCTTGTGGGTCACGCCGAACCGCTGTTCCTCGTCCACGATGACAAGGCCCAGCCGCTTGAATTCCAGCCCCTTGGCCAGCAGCGCGTGGGTGCCCACGACGATGTCGACGGTGCCGTCCGCCAGACCGGCCTTCACCGCCTTCGCCTCCTTGTCCGGGACCAGCCGGGAGAGGCGGCCGATCTTAACCGGGAAGCCCCGGAAACGCTCCTCGAAATTCATGTGATGCTGGCGGGCGAGCAGGGTGGTCGGGCAGATCACCACAACCTGCATCCCCGCCATCGCCGCGACGAAGGCGGCCCGCAGCGCGACCTCCGTCTTGCCGAATCCGACATCGCCGCAGACCAGCCGGTCCATCGGCCTGCCCGCGCCCAGATCCTCGATCACATCGCTGATCGCCCGATCCTGATCGTCGGTTTCCTGATAGGGGAAGCGATCGACAAAGGCGGGATAGCCGGCGCTGTCGGGTTCCGCCACGGTCGCGGGCCGCAGGGCGCGCTCCGCCGCGGTCTTGAGCAATTCCCCGGCGATCTCGCGGATGCGTTCCTTCATCCGCGCCTTGCGCCGCTGCCAGGCCTCTCCGCCCAGCCTGTCGAGGCTGACGCCTTCGCTTTCGGAGCCGTAGCGGGAGAGAACCTCCAGATTCTCGACCGGCACATAGAGCTTGTCGCCGCCGGCATATTCCAGCGCGACGCAATCATGCGCCGCCTTGGCGACGGGAATCTGGGTCAGCCCCTCATAGCGGCCGATGCCATGGTCCATATGCACGACCAGGTCGCCCGGCGAGAGCGTCGCCAGTTCGGCCAGGAAGGCGTCCGCGCTCTTCTTCCGCCGGGCCCGCCGCACCAGCCGGTCGCCCAGCATGTCCTGCTCGGTCAGCACCGCGACATCCGGGGCGGTGAAGCCATGGTCGAGCGGCAGGACGGTGAGCACCGTGCTGCCCCCGGCGGCGAGGCCCAGAGACTCCTGCCAACTGTCCGCCGCGGCGATCCGTTTCAGCCCATGGTCGGCCAGCAGCCCGGAAAGCCGTTCCCGCGCGCCGCCCGAATAGCTGGCGATCACCACCTTCTTCTTCGCCCGCTGAAGCGAGGCGATATGCTTGCCCACCGCCTCATAGACGTTGGCGTTCTGCGCCCTCTCCGGTGCGAAGTCGCGCGGGCCGTCCACGGCGAAGTCGATGACGGAAGCGCTTTCCGGTTCATGGAAGGGCGTGGTGGCGTGCATCGGCCAGTCGTGCGCGAGGGCGGCCCATTCCTCCGCCTCTAGATAAAGTGCCTTGGGCTCCAGCGGCCGATAGGCCCCCGGATCGGAGGATTTCGCCGCCGCACGATTGGCATGATAGTCCCTGATCGCCTCGAACCGCGCCTCTGCCGCGCCGGCGACGCCGTGGTCCAGCAGGATAAGGCTGTCGTCGCCCAGATGATCGGTCAGGGGCACCAGCCGTTCCTCGAACAGCGGCAGCCAATGCTCCATGCCCTGCAGTCGCCGTCCGTCGCTCACCGCCTGGTAGAGCGGGTCGCCAGTGGCCGTGGCGCCGAAAATCTCGCGATAGCGGCCGCGGAAACGCTTGATCGTCTCCTCGTCCAGCAACGCCTCCGACGCGGGCAGCAGGGTGAAGCCCTCGACACTCCCGCTCGTCCGCTGATCGGCAGGATCGAAGCGGCGGACCGTTTCTATCTCGTCCCCGAAGAAATCAAGCCGGAGCGGCTGTTCCTCGCCGCCCGGAAACAGGTCGACAATGCCGCCGCGAATGGCGAATTCGCCGCGATCGTGCACGGTGTCGGTGCGCACATAGCCGTTCGCCTGCAACATTTCGGCCAGCCGCGAGATCGCGATCCGTTCCTTGGGCGCGAGCTTCGCCACCAGTTGCCGCACGCGGAACGGGGTGAGGGTGCGCTGGGTGAGGGCGTTGAGCGTGGTCAGGACGAGTTGCGGCCCCCTGGGCCTGGCCTGCAAGGCATGAAGCCCCGCCAGCCGCGCCGACGCTGTCCGCAGCGAAGGACTGGCCCGGTCATAGGGCAGGCAGTCCCAGGCCGGAATCTCGACAATCTCGATCTCCGGCGCGAAATAATGCGCCGTGTCCGCCACCGCCCGCATGAGTTGCTCGTCAGGCGCGACGAACAGGGCGCGGGAAGGCGCCGCCCGCGCAATGTCGGCCAGCAACCAGGGCTGGAAACCGGCAGGCACGCCCGAAAGGGTGATGGGTGAGGATGCTTTGAGGATTTTGAGAAGGTCGGTCATTCGCTACTCAGTAGCCCGCCCGGAGACGGGAGGGGTCAGGGAGGGCAAGTCAGGTCAGGTCAGGTCGGAGGGGATTACTTCCTGCCGATCTCCACGAAATCCATCTTCACGAACCTGTCCCACATCGGCCCGCGCCACTCGTCCGGCAGCGGCAGCGTCCCCAGGGCCCAGGCCATGATGTCGGCATCCTGTTCCTCGATAAACCGCTCGAACCAGTCGAGTTCCGCTTCGCCCCATTCGCCATGGTAGCGGTCGAAGAACCCGCCCACCGCCAGGTCCGCTTCCTTGATGCCACGATGCCAGGCCCGGAATTGCAGGCGGCGGATGCGGGGGTCTTCGTTCACAATTTGTTCCTTGCGCGGACATGACAAATTCGCCGATCGGATGTTTGAACCACCATCCCGGCTGGAGTTTTTCTGTTTGCGCATTTTCCGGGCCGCCAGACGTACCGTCCGGCTCGAAAATGCTCTAGACCGCCTCAGATAGCCATGCGACCCGATATCCTCAACCCACTCTTCACCGAAATCGAAGCCCTGAAGGGCGTCGGCCCCGCGCTCGCCCGACCTCTGGAGCGGCTGGGGCTGGCTCGCGCCGTGGACGTGGCATTCCACCTGCCGGTCAGCTTCATCGACCGCCGCATGGTGGATGAACTGATCCTCTCCGACTCCGGCCGGGTCATCGGCATTGAACTGACGCCGACCGATTACCGAGCTTCCGGCAGCGCCCGCGCTCCATTCCGCGTGATCGCGCGGGACAAGCACGGCAACAGCGTCGCGCTGGTCTATTTCGGCCGCAACAGCGCATGGCCGCGCAAGCTGCTGCCGCTCAACGAACCCAAATTCGTCTCCGGCAAGCTGGAGGCCTATGGCGACAATCTTCAGATCGTCCACCCCGACCATGTCCTCCCGCCGGAGGAAGCCGATACCATCCCGGCGCGCGAGCCGGTCTACGGCCTCTCCGAAGGCCTCAGCAACAACCGCCTGCGCGACCTGGTGGCGCAGGCGCTGACCCGCGCGCCTGACCTCCCCGAATGGATCGAACCCAGCCTCCTTGCGCAAAGGGGCTGGCCCACATGGCGCGAAGCGCTCACCCGCATCCACGCCGACCCCAGCGACGCCATGGCCCGCGAGCGCCTTGCCTATGACGAGATCTTCGCCGGCCAGCTTGCGTTGATGCTGGTCCGCCAGTCCTCCCGCAAGCGCAGGGGCGTGCCGATCGCCGGCGACGGCCGACTGCGCGCCATGCTGCAACTGCCCTTCGCGCCGACGGGCGCGCAGCGCCGCGCCTTCGGAGAAATCGAGGGGGACATGGCCCAGCCTGTCCCCATGCTCCGCCTGCTGCAGGGCGACGTAGGATCCGGCAAGACGCTGGTGGCGCTGATGGCCCTGCTCAACACGGTGGAGGCGGGAGCCCAGGGCGCGCTCCTCGCTCCCACCGAAATCCTGGCCCGCCAGCATTATGAAACGCTGCGCAGGATGGCGTCGGGCCTGCCGGTGAACATCGCCATCCTCACCGGGCGGGAAAAGGGCAAGGCGCGCGAATCCACCCTCATGGGGCTGGCCGACGGCAGCATCGACATTCTGGTCGGCACCCATGCCATTTTCCAGGATGCGGTGCGTTACAGGAACCTCGCCCTGGCGGTGATCGACGAGCAGCATCGCTTCGGCGTCGCGCAGCGCATGATGCTGGCGGCCAAGGCGGAGCGCACGCCGCATCTGCTGGTGATGACCGCCACGCCGATCCCGCGCACCCTGACGCTCACTTATTATGGCGAGATGGACGTGTCGCGCCTGGACGAGATGCCGCCGGGCCGGCAACCGATCCAGACCGTCGTCATGTCCTCCGGACGTCTCGACGAAGTGGTCGAGGCGCTGGCCCGCCATGTGGAGGGCGGGGGGCAGGCCTATTGGGTCTGCCCGCTGGTCGAGGAAAGCGAGAATAGCGACCTTGCCGCCGCAGAGGCGCGGGCGGAAACGCTGCGGATGCGCTTTGGCGAACGCGTCGCCATCGTGCATGGCCGGATGAAGGGGCCGGAAAAGGACGCCGCGATGGAGTCCTTCGCTTCGGCCCGCACGAAAATCCTGGTGGCGACCACGGTGATCGAGGTCGGCGTCGATGTTCCCAACAGCAACCTCATCATCATCGAAGGGGCCGACCGCTTCGGCCTTGCCCAGCTTCACCAGCTACGCGGGCGCGTCGGGCGGGGGCAGAATCAATCGGTGTGCATTCTCCTGCGCGGCAATGCGCTGAGTGAAACAGCGAGGGCGCGCCTTGCCCTGATGCGGGAAACCAATGATGGGTTCCGCATAGCCGAGGAAGACCTGCGCCTGCGGGGCGCGGGCGAAATATTGGGCACGCGCCAGTCGGGCGAGCAGCAGTTGAAGCTCGCTACGCCGGAGCATCTCTCCGCCCTGCTGGACCCGGCTCGGGACGACGCCCATCTGCTGATCGACAGGGATGGCGGCCTGAGCGAAGCACGCGGGCAGGCAGCCCGAACCTGCCTCTATCTTTTCGAACGCGACGCGGCGGTGGGCCTGCTTCGCAGCGGGTAGAGTCCCTGCTCCTGCCTTCAGGAACAGGGCCAGGAACAGGACAGGACGGCGCGGCACATATTGTGAAAACAACGTCTTGCCGCAGTTGCGAAACCATCCCGCCGCCCTGTCGTTGCATCGCCATGCAATCCGACATCAGCCTGCACCATGTCACGTCGATGGCGGCGATCTCGATCGGCCTGTCGGTCGTCGTCGCCTTCCTGCTCCATTGGCTGGCCTATTGGCTGGCGACCCGCATCGTCCACCGGATGCGGATGGAGCCGGTGATCCTGCCCGCCCTCTACCACCCTACGCGCTGGCTGATCGTCCTGATGACCTTGTCGGCGGGCGTCCAGCCGCTGACCTTCACCCCGAATGTGGAGGCGATCTGGTCCATCGGTTCCAGGATGCTGTTCATCCTGCTCATGGGATGGCTGATCTTTTCCCTGATGCGGGCGGGGCGCATCATCCTGGAGCGCCGCAGCGACATCAGCGTGGCGGACAATCTCAAGGCGCGGCGGCAGCATACCCGAATCCGTATCCTCTACCGCGTGACGCAGTTCATCGTCGGCTTCCTGATCCTCTCGCTGATGCTGATCGCCATTCCCGGCGTACGGAGCATCGGCGTTACGCTGATGGCATCTGCGGGGCTGGCGGGGCTGGCCGTCGGCGCCGCCGCGCAGCCCGCGCTCAAGAATCTGATCGCGGGCATACAGATGGCCTTTTCCGAACCGATCCGGCTGGATGATGTCGTCATCGTCGAGGGTGAATGGGGCCGGATCGAGGATATCAAGCTGACCTATGTCGTCGTCCGCATCTGGGACGACCGGCGGATGATCGTGCCGATATCCTATTTCCTCGAAAAGCCCTTCCAGAACTGGACGACGAAAACCTCCGACCTGCTCGGCACCGTCTTCCTTTATGTCGATCCTGCCGCGGACATAGAGGCGATACGGGCGAGATTCATCGAGGCGGTCCAGGCCAACAGCCGCTGGGATGGCCGCGTCGCCATCATGCAGGTGACCGACCAGCGCGCCGATGCGCTGGAACTGCGCGGCCTTCTGAGCGCCCGCAACGCCGGCATAGCCTTTGACCTGCGCTGCGAGGTGCGAGAGGCGATGATGAATTTCCTGCGCACGCAAATGCCGCAGGCGCTGGTGCGATCGCGTCAGCGGCTGGAGGCGGGGGATGATCTGGGTAAGGCGTTTACCAGGCCGTCTGGCGCGGCGGTATGAGGGCGAGCATGGCGTCATAGACCTCCGGCTCGATCCGCTGCAGGAACTCCACGCCGATCCGCCCTTCTTCCGACCAGCGCACTTCCGCGGCCTGGTTCTTCACCACGGGCAGCCATATCGTTACCCGCTCGCCAATGGTCAGCGGCGCCTCTGTCCGGCACATCAGGCCCAGGGCAGAGATGTTGATGATCCGCACACCATGGCTGCGGCCCTTTGCCGTGATATGGCTGACCATATCGACCAGATCTCGCTGCACGCGCCGCTGGCTGACCGCGGGACCCCGCTCGTTCAGATGGGAAAGGCTGGCGAACACTGAAGGCATGGAAACAGGATAGGTAGGGAAGATGGCCTCTTCCTTACCTATTGTGGTTAAGGCCGCCTAAAGCCTTTTTCGATTTCAGGGGGTTACCAGCCCGTGCCGTTTCGCGCCGAAGCTGACCTTGTCACCGGCCTTCAGCGACAGGGCGGGATCGCTCACCACCTCGCCATTGACGCGGATCGCGCCCTCGGCCAGCTTTCGCCGCACTTCCTTGTTGGAAGCGGCAAAGCCCAGCGCTGTCGTCCCCTGCAGGATGTTCAGCCCGTCCGCGCCCAGGCTGACGCTGGGCAGATTGGCGTCCGATGCGCCCTCTTCAAAGGTTCGCCGGGCCGTCTCCGCGGCCGCGGCGGCGGCTTCGGCACCGCGGCAAAGGGTCGTCGCCTCGTTCGCCAGGATCTTCTTCGCCTCGTTGATTTCGGCTCCCTGCAGGGCGGCCAGCCGCTCCACTTCGTCCATCGGCAGATCGGTGAACAGGCGCAGCCGGCTGGCAACGTCGGCATCGGCCGTGTTGCGCCAGAACTGCCAGTAATCATAATGCGAAAGCTGGTCCTCATTGAGCCAGACGGCGCCGCCCACGGTCTTGCCCATCTTCGTGCCGTCGGCATTGGTCAGCAGCGGGGTGGTCAACCCGAACACATGCGTACCGTCCACCCGGCGTGCCAGTTCGACGCCGTTGACGATGTTGCCCCACTGGTCCGATCCGCCCATCTGCAACCGGCAGGCCGAACGGCGCGACAGTTCCAGAAAATCATAGGCCTGGAGGATCATATAGTTGAACTCCAGGAAACTCAGCGACTGTTCCCGGTCCAGTCGCAGCTTCACCGAATCGAAGCTCAGCATCCGGTTGACCGAGAAATGCTGGCCGATGTCGCGCAGGAACGGGATATATTCCAGGCGGTCCAGCCAATCGGCATTGTCGGCCATGATCGCGTCGGTCGGCCCGTCGCCGAATGTCAGGAAGCGTTCGAACACGCTTTTGATGCTCCCGACATTCTGCGCGATCGTGTCTGTGGTCAGCAGTTTGCGGGCCTCGTCCTTGAAGCTGGGATCGCCGATCTTGCCGGTGCCCCCGCCCATCAGGACGATGGGCTTGTGCCCGGCCTTCTGCAATTGGCGGAGCATCATGATCGACACCAGGTGACCGACATGCAGCGAGGGCGCCGTGGGATCGAACCCGATATAGCCCGGCACGATCTGTCTGGCGGCCAGGGCGTCCAGGCCCTCCGCATCGGTCAGTTGGTGGATATAGCCGCGCGCTTCGAGCAGGCGGAGCAGATCGGACTGGTAGTTGCTCATGGCGCGGCCCTGTAGCATTGAGAGGAATAGTGTAAAAGAGGCAGGATCATCGATGCTCGCAATAGGCCTGATGTCGGGAACATCGCGCGACGGCATAGACGCCGCGTTGATAGAAACCGATGGCGAGGGCGCCGGCAAGGGCGTCGCTTTCCACGCCATGTCCTATGGCGAGGGCTTCCGCCTTCGCCTTGCCGAAGCCTGTCAGCGCGCCATGACGATGGAGAGGCCGGGTTTCGAACCGCTCATCCACGCGGTCGAGGAGGAACTGACGGAGCTTCATGTCGAGGCGATATCGGACCTGCTGGCCCGCAGCGGCCATGTGACGCAGGACATTGCCGTCATCGGCTTCCATGGCCATACCGTGGCCCATCGTCCCGAATGGCGCTGGACCTGGCAGATCGGCGACGGCGCCGCCCTGGCGGGGGCATTCGGCATCCCTGTCGTCGCGAACCTGCGCAGCGCCGATGTCGCGGCAGGCGGGCAGGGTGCTCCGCTGCTCCCCGTATATCATCGTGCGCTGGCCCATGATCTGGCGAAGCCGCTCGCCGTGCTGAACCTGGGCGGGGTCGCCAACCTTACCGCCATTGCCTCCGACGGGGAGATTTTTGCCTTCGACACCGGCATGGCAAGCGGCCTCATCGACAATTGGATGCAGACCCATGGCGACCGCAGCTTCGACGAGGATGGCGCGACCGCGGCCAGCGGCCAGGTCGACGAGGCGCGGCTGGCCCGCATGCTGTCCGACCCGTGGTTCGCCGTCGCTCCGCCCAAGAGCATAGACCGCGAGGCGTTCACCATCGACGCGGTGCGCGGGCTGTCGCTTGCGGATGGCGCGGCGACCCTGACGGCCTTTTCCGCCGCAGCCGTTGCGCGGGGGATGGAGCATCTCGTCGAACGGCCGACGCGCATCTATGCCGCTGGCGGAGGACGCCGCAATGCGACGCTGATGCGAATGCTGGGGGCCTATACCGGCGCGGATGTGCGGCCCGTGGACGAACTGGGATGGGACGGCGACGCGCTGGAGGCGCAGGGTTTCGCCTATATGGCCGTACGCCATATGAAGGGCCTGCCCATCAGCTTCCCCGGCACGACCGGCGCGCCGCAGCCGATGACGGGCGGCGTGCTCTTCGAACCGGCGTAAATTCTTCCGCCCAGGGCTGTTTTCCGTCGCCTCGGCAATACCGGGCGAGCCGGCGGATCACCGCTTGCGGGTCAGTTCCCGCATGGCGTCGTCTATCCCCTCGATCGTCAGCGGATACATGCGCCCGTTCATGATCTCGCGGATCATCCGGGTCGACTGATTATAACCCCAGTGCGCCTCCTGCGCGGGGTTCAGCCAAACGGCCGCCGGATAGGTATGCAGCACGCGGCTCAGCCAGGTTGCGCCCGGTTCGTCGTTCATATGTTCGACCGAGCCGCCGGGATGGCTGATCTCATAGGGGCTCATCGCCGCGTCGCCGACGAAGATCACCTTATAGTCATGCCCATATTTGTGGAGGATATCCCAGGTCGGCGTGCGTTCGGAAAAGCGGCGGCGGTTGTCCTTCCACACGCCCTCATAAAGGCAGTTGTGGAAGTAGAAGAACTCCATGTTCCTGAATTCGCTCGTCGCCGCCGAGAACAGCTCCTCGCAAAGCATGATGAACGGGTCCATCGATCCGCCCACGTCCAGGAACAGCAGCAGTTTCACTGCATTGTGCCGCTCTGGCCGCATGCGGATGTCGAGCCAGCCCTGCCGCGCCGTTCCCCGGATCGTCTCGTCCAGGTCCAGTTCGTCGGCCGCGCCCTCCCGCGCGAAGCGGCGCAGCCGCCGCAGCGCAACCTTGATGTTGCGGGTGCCCAGTTCCCTTTGATTGTCCAGATTGGCGAATTCGCGCTTTTCCCAGACCTTGATGGCGCGCTTGTGCCGGCCCTCGCCACCGATCCGCACGCCCTCGGGATTATAGCCGCCATGGCCGAAGGGGGATGTGCCGCCGGTGCCGATCCACTTGTTGCCGCCCTGGTGACGCCCCTTCTGCTCCTCCAGCCGCTTCTTCAGCGTTTCCATGATCTCGTCCCAGCTTCCCAGCGACCTGATCTCCTCCATTTCCTGCGGACTTAGGAATTTTTCCGCCACCAGCCGCAGCCAGTCCTCCGGGATGTCCGCCTCCACCGCTTCGCTGTCCAGCACGCCTTTGAACACGCGGGCGAATACCTGGTCGAAGCGGTCTATCAGCCCCTCGTCCTTCACATAGGTGGCGCGCGCGAGATAATAGAAATCCTCCGGGCGCTGTCCGATCACGTCCCGGTCCAGCGCCTCCAGCAGCAGCAGATGTTCCTTGATGCTGGCGGGAATGCCGGCAGCGCGCAGCGCATCGAGAAAGTTGAGCATCATGATGGCGCCCTTGTCCGCCAGCTTGGCGGATCATGCAAGCAGCGGACGTTGTCGGAATGTTAAGTGTTGCATTGCATCGTTAACAGGGCAGTATCCATATTGGGTGGAATGGGGCAGTGACCATTGGAAAACGGAGATTTGTTGACCGACCTGGGGGAGCGATCGGGCGACATTGCGTTGCAATGCAGCGAAACGGCAGGCTTTCTGGGGGAGCTTACCCGCCGCATTCATGAGGACTCGGCGCATCTGGGTGAACTGCAATCAACGATGCAGGCGCTGGCCGTCAGCCAGAATGAAAGCGTGCTGGCTGCGCAGGAGCTCAGCCTGACGGCCCGTCGCGCGGGCCAGATCATCGCCCAGGGGCATGAGGCGATTGGCCGTTCCCTGGGCCAGGTCACGGAGCTGATCGAGAATGTGACTGGCCTTGAAGGGCATTTGCGGCAATTTCTGAGCGTTATAGAGACCGTGGGCGATATTTCCGGGCAACTGGGCGCGATCGCGCGGCAGACCCGCCTGCTCGGCGTGAACGCAGCGATCGAGGCGGCCCGCGGAGGCGAGGCGACGCAGGGCTTTGCCGTGGTGGCGGACGAAATCCGTCGGCTGGCGGGGCAGGCGGGCGAGTCCGCCGCTTCCGTGGGGGACAAGCTGGGGCAGCTCGACCATGACGCCCGGCGACTGATCGGCGGGGTCGAGGCCAATATCCTGCGTGGCCGCGACGTCGGTTCGCATATCGATACTCTGCGCGTCAGCATGGCGGAAATCGCTTCGCTGGTGACGCAATTCGGGCAACGTTCCGACACGATCGCCACTTGCACGGATGAGGCGGATGGCGATGTGGCGGCGTTGCGGCAGGGGCTGGCCCGTTTCAGCCAGTCCGCGACGGAGAGCGCGACGCGCGTGGCGACGGCGCGCAGCCATCTGGAGAGCCTGGAGGGCATGGCGAACGCGATGCTCAACACGGCGGCGCATGGCGGGCACGTCACGCGCAACAGCCGCTATATCGGGTTCGCCGAAGAAGGGGCGGAGGAGGTGCAGGCGCTGATCGAACGGGCGTTGGCGGAAGGCGCGCTGGACATGGCCGGCCTGTTCGATACCGCCTATCGGCCGGCTCCCGGTTCAGAACCGGCGCAATATGAAAATGGCTTCACCGCCTTTGCCGACCGCTTCGTGCAACCCGTCCTGGATCGTCGCACGGCGCAGGACAGCGCCATCGTCGGTTGTTGCCTGATCGACATGAATGGTTATCTGCCAACCCATATCAGCGCGCGCAGCCAGCCGCAGCGGCCCGGCGAGGCGCGATGGAACATGGAGCATGCGCGCAACCGGCAGATTTTCATGGACAGCCAGACGCGCCGCGCCCTGGATGGAGAAGGGGATTTTTTCCTGTTCACCTATCGCCAGGATCTGGGCGAGGGACGTTACCGGGCGCTGCGCAGCGTCTTCGTGCCGCTGATGTTCGGCGGCCGGCGCTGGGGCCTTTATGAGGTCGGCTATCTGATCTGATCGGCTATCCTGCCACTCCGCATTTCTACCCGGCCGCCCGGAAGCCCGCCCTAATGCAGCTTTGCGTCCGCCGTCCGCACCGTCATCTGGCCGCTGGCGGTGTAGGCTGCGGTTGCCCCGGCCTGCGCGGTTTGCGGATCCTTTCCATCCAGTATCTGGGCAATCTGCCGCGCACTCGGCACCTTGTCGTAAATGCCGTAGAGATCGGTCTGGCCCACCGAGTGGATCGAAAGCTGATAGCCGCTGCCGGTCGTGGCGGGATCAAATGTCATTACCGTGCCCGAATCGTCCACCGGCACGATGATCGCGCCGTCGGCAATGCCGGCCTGTTGCAGGATGTCGTAGCTGCCATTGGCGGTTTCGGCCTTCCCGCGGACGCAAAGATCCGCCTGCCCTTCGCGGGGCAGGGAATTATCGACGGGTTGGGCAGATGTCTGATGGGTCAGCCGCGCTTCGGCCGCGTCGACGGCCGGGCACGCCGTCAGCCTCGCCGGTTTTGTGGCATGGATGGATGCGGGCGCATCGAAGCGGAGACCCGCCAGCATGCCGTCCAGGCCTGCGAGGACTTCCCTCCGCCGTTCGGTCGGTCCCGTGACGCGCAGCTTCACGATCCAGCGCCCGGCGTGCAGGAATGCCGCCGCTGTGGTGAGCGCACCGTCGGCGGCATCGTCATAGACGGCGCGAATGGCGGCATTGGCGCGCCCCGCAACGGCGACGCTGGAATAATCGGTGCGGTGCGTCCTTGCGCCAAAGCGCTCCATCACCGCCTTGTCCGTCATATAGGCGGCCAGCGACGCGTCGGCATAGCTGGGCAGATAGACATAGAGCGTCGCCTGGACCGCGCCGTCTTCGGACAGATATTGGGCGTAATTGTCGATCCCCTTGCCGCCGTTGGAAACCTCCCCGCTCTTGGAGAGGGACAGCCCGGCCACTGTCTGCGGCATGCTGATCCCCGCTGCATCGGCGCGCAGCGCGGTGGCAGTGGGTGTCCAGGCTTCCCTTTCCTCGGCCGCGCGCGCGAATGCGGGCGCTGACAGGGCCAGCACCGCCGATAAAAGGGACCACGCACGCTTGGGCATTGGCATCCTTCCTCCGATTCATGGCCGTCTTGGCGCGGCTTTGAACGTCGGGGGAAGTTGAGCCGAAATGCATCGGCGGCGCAAGCGGCCTTTCAGGTCACGGGCGGCATTTGTGCCGGATAATGGGGCAATTCCGGGTCCAGATGCGCCCAATCGGGCGCCGCATCGGTCCAGATCACCGCCTGCGGTCCCAGAAGTTCAGGATCGTCAAGCGCGCCAGCCCGAATGAAGGTGAGGTGGGGACGCGATTCGGCCAGGCTGAAAAGCGGCGTGCCGCATTCGGGACAGAAGCCGCGCCGCATGGCATTGCCGCTGTCCGCCATGCTGTGATGCCAGCGCACCTCTCCGGTCACCGTCAGCTTGTCGGAAGGGAAGCAGACATTCACCGTTCCTGATCCGGCGCCCAGATACTGGCAAAGCCGGCACCAGCACATGCGCGCCGCCATGGGTTCCGCATCGATGTCGATCCGTACCTGTCCGCACAGGCATCCAGCTTGATGAGCCATGGGTCGGGCCTTTCAGTTGAAGGGGGGCATCCTTACCGGCCCTGTCGCCGGGCCATGAAGGCAAGCCGTTCGAACATCATGATGTCCTGCTCATTCTTGAGCAGGGCGCCGTGGAGTGGCGGGATCGCCTTGGTGGGATCGCGGTCCTGCAATATGTCGAGCGGCATGTCCTCCGCCAGGATCAGCTTCAGCCAGTCGAGCAGTTCGCTGGTCGATGGCTTCTTCTTGAGACCGGGGACTTCCCTCAATTCGTAGAAGATTTCCATCGCGCGCTTGACCAGGACCTTCTGGATGCCGGGGAAATGGACGTCGATGATCGCCTGCATCGTCTCCCGGTCGGGGAATTTGATATAGTGGAAGAAGCAGCGGCGCAGGAAGGCATCGGGCAGTTCCTTCTCATTATTGGAGGTGATCACCACCACCGGCCGCTCCCTGGCAGCGACCGTTTCCCCCGTCTCGTAGACGTGGAAGGCCATGCGATCGAGTTCCTGCAGCAGGTCGTTGGGGAATTCGATGTCGGCCTTGTCGATCTCGTCGATCAGCAGGACCGGCAGGGTAGGGGAGGTGAATGCCTCCCACAGCTTTCCCTTGCGGATATAATTGCCGATGTCGTGAACGCGCGGATCGCCGAGCTGGCCATCGCGCAACCGGGCGACGGCATCATATTCGTACAGCCCCTGATGCGCCTTGGTCGTCGACTTGACGTTCCATTCGATCAGCGGAGCGCCCAGGGCCCTGGCGATTTCCTGCGCCAGCACGGTCTTGCCGGTGCCCGGTTCGCCCTTCACCAACAGCGGACGGCGAAGCAGCACCGCGGCGTTGACGGCGACCTTCAGATCGTCGGTGGCGACATAATCCTGCGTGCCTTCAAACCGCATATTGCTGCTTCTCACCCTGCTTGTGCCGGGCCAACTATGGCAAAGCAGGGGTGGAGCGCAAAGCCTTTATCGGCCAGTCACGGCCTGATCCTTGCCGGCGCGTATTCCTGCGCGGGCCTGAAGCACATCCCACAGCCCGCGATGCTGGTTGAGCAACTGGCGTGTTCCGAACAGGATGGCACGGTCGACGGCGTCGTCGCCGCCGATTTCCCTGGCGACCTCCAGAGTCGCCGCCCGGCCGGGAAGATCGCAGACATGGGGTTCGAGCCCGACGCGAATCGCCGCGATGTCCAGAACGTGCCGCACCGCCCGCCAGTCGAGCACCAGCGCGATCGCCGCGCCCATGGCGCAGCCCCGCCGGTCCGACTGGGCCAGCATGTCGAGGGCATGGCGCTGCTGGCTGACGACGGTTTCGCAATCGCTCTGTCCCGCCGTGCTGGGCGCGGGACCGACGGCGACAGTCACCTGGGTCAGATAGGCCCGTTCCCGTGCAAAGGCGTCGGCCGCCTGGATCAGCCAGTTGCGCGCCGCATTGTCTGCGGATCGGGTGGCGGCATGGTCGATCACGCCGGGATGACGGCCATGGAGCAGGCAGAGATAATAGGCTGCGTCGGCCAGGTCGGGCAGCGACATCGTGGCATTCGCGCCGAAACTCGCCCGCGCGCCGCTGGCATAGCCATGTCCGGCCGTGCCGTCGGCGGCGACCACGGCATCCAGGATCTGCGATACATCGCCAAATTGATAGCGCGGTGCTGCTTCGCTCATCATCTTCCCCTGCACACGCCGGCCAACCAGCGGAGCCACATTCCGCGACGGTAGAGAGTCGAGGTAAAAGAGGAGTTTACGCCAGTAAAAAAGGGCGACCCGAAGCCGCCCTTTTTCGATCATCCTGCCGCGCTGCGGCCTCGGCCTGCCGAAGCGCCTCTATTGGTCCAGGAAGCTGCGCATCTTGCGGCTGCGGCTCGGGTGCTTGAGCTTGCGCAGCGCCTTCGCCTCGATCTGGCGGATGCGTTCGCGGGTGACGCTGAACTGCTGTCCGACCTCTTCCAGCGTATGGTCGGTGTTCATGCCGATGCCAAAGCGCATGCGCAGCACGCGTTCCTCGCGCGGGGTCAGCGATGCCAGAACGCGCGTGACGGTTTCCTTGAGATTCGCCTGAATGGCGGCATCCACGGGGATGATCGCATTCTTGTCCTCGATGAAGTCGCCCAGATGGCTGTCTTCCTCATCACCAATCGGCGTTTCCAGCGAGATCGGCTCCTTGGCGATCTTCATCACCTTGCGCACCTTCTCCAGCGGCATGGACAGCCGCTCGGCCATCTCCTCCGGAGTGGGTTCGCGGCCCTGTTCATGCAGGAACTGGCGGCTGGTCCGCACCAGCTTGTTGATCGTTTCGATCATGTGGACGGGGATGCGGATGGTTCGCGCCTGGTCCGCAATCGATCGGGTGATCGCCTGACGGATCCACCAGGTCGCATAGGTGCTGAACTTGTAGCCGCGCCGATATTCGAACTTGTCGACCGCTTTCATCAGGCCGATATTGCCTTCCTGAATAAGATCAAGGAATTGCAGGCCGCGGTTCGTATATTTCTTGGCGATGGAGATGACGAGGCGCAGGTTCGCCTCGACCATTTCCTTCTTGGCGATGCGCGCTTCGCGTTCGCCCTTCTGCACCATGTTGACGATGCGGCGGAATTCCGAAAGCGACATGCCCGTCGCCTGGGCGATCTCGCTCACCTCGACGCGGATGCGCTCCACGGCGCGACCCTCGGCGGCGGCGAAGGCGGCCCATTTCTTGTCCAGCCCCGACACCTTGTCGAGCCAGCCATCGTCCAGTTCATGGTTCACATAGCGGTCGAGGAAATCCTTGCGGCTTACCTTGTGCCGCTCGGCAAGGCGCAGCATCTGCCCGCCCAGCGCGGTCAGGCGCCGGTTATAGGCATAGAGCTGGTCGACCAGATATTCGATCTTCTGCTGGTGGAACTGGACGCTCTCGACCTCGGCGGTGAGCTGTTCGCGCAGATCCTGATAGTCGTCCTCCGCCTTCTGGCTGAGCGTTTCCCCGCTGGCCATGGCGGCCATGCGCGATTCCTGCGCCTTGGAAAAGGCGCGGAAAATCTCCGTGATGGTCGCGAATTTCTCCAGCGCCATCGGCTTGAGCGTCTCTTCCATCTGGGCGAGGGAGAGGGTGTTGTCCTCCTCTTCCTCCTCCTCCATCCGGCGGGCACGGCGTTCGGTCAGGCCGTCCTCATCCTCGTCGGAATCGGCGGATTCCTCCTCCGGCTCTTCCTCTTCCTTGAAGCTGGGGCCAGCGGTCTTCTCGCTGATCTCCCCGTCGTCGTCCTCGGCGCCTTCCTCCAGATTTTCCGGAGCGGGATCCTTGGACAGCATCGCGTCGAGATCGAGGATCTCGCGCAACTGCATCTCGCCATTGTTGAGCGCGGTCGACCATTCGATGATCGCGTTGAAGGTGGTCGGGCTTTCGCACAGGCCCAGGATCATCGTGTCGCGACCCGCCTCGATCCGCTTGGCGATGGCGATCTCGCCCTCGCGGCTGAGCAGTTCCACCGCCCCCATTTCGCGCAGGTACATGCGCACGGGGTCGTCGGTGCGGTCGACCGTTTCCTTCTTCTTTTCCGTTACGGGGCGCGGCGAGCCGTCGTCTTCTGCGCTGTCGTCGGCGCTGTCATCATCGCTGTCGTCGCGCTGATCCTCGCCGTCCTCGCTGGCTTCCTCATTCTCGACGATGTTCACGCCCATTTCGTTGAGCGCGGACATGATGTCCTCGATCTGCTCGGAGGACATCTGGTCCTGCGGCAGCGCGTCGTTCAGCTCGTCATAGGTGATGTAGCCACGCTTCTTCGCGCGGGCGATCAGCTTCTTGACCGACGCCTCGTTCAGATCCAGCAGCGGCGCATCGCCGGTATCCGTATCCTCACCCGCACCCTTGCCGTTCGCCTTGCTCGCCATTTATTCGCCTTAACTCCGCCGCGCCCGTGAAGGGAGCGATCCATATCATATAATATCTTCGGACTGCGCCAGTTCCGCCAGGCGGCGATCATGATCCAGCTTCAACTTGTGGACCCTTTGCTGTTCGGCAAAGCTGTCCTCGTTGAGGTCTTCTCTCGCCCGCCGGGTGGCATGTGCCAACGCCGCCTCCAATTCCGGTCCCTGCGCCATCACCCGAATGGCCTCATCCAGGTCGCGCCGCGCGCGATCCGAGTCGGCCTTGCTTTTATGGGGGGTGAATGTGAACGTGTCGGCCCGGAGCATCCCTTTTGCCATATTATACACTTCACCTTGCCCCAATATGGTAAGGAGGCCATCGGTTTCAACTGTTTCTTTGCTGAACGAGGCCGTGATCATCGCATTCAGCAATTCCGCCAATGCGGAGTCGGCCACGCGAAGCCCGATAAGCGTCTCTCGATGTAGCGCAATCTGATCGGGATGCCGCAGCAGGCTGGCCAGTACGGCACGCAAAAGCCGTTGTTCCATGCCGCTTGCGCCGATCGCCCTTGCCTCGCTTCCCGCGGGGGGAAGGGGGGGCTTCCAATTGCCCCGACGGTCCCGCTGCCAGCCGGATCGGGCGCCGCCACCGCGCTGGTGGCGGGGCTGGAATGCCGCCCGCGCGAAGAACAGCGCGTCATGCCGTTCGCGAAAGGCATGGATATAATGCGCCCGCACGTCGGGGTGGGCGATGGCGTCTGTAATCGCGGAGAGACGCTGCTTTAGCGCGGCGCGCTGTTCCGGTGTATCCAGCGGCGCGGCGCCCTGTTCATGGGTCCACAACCGCTCGATCAGCGGTTCGGCCGCAGCCAGCACCGCTTCCATCGCCGCTGGCCCCTCCGCGCGGATGAGGTCGTCCGGATCCTGACCGGCGGGAAGCGTCGCGAAGGCCAGGCTCATGCCTGGCCGCAGCAGGGGCAGGGCGCGCATCGCTGCCCGGATCGCCGCCTTCTGGCCTGCCGCATCGCCGTCGAAGCAGAGGATCGGCACATCGGCCATCTTCCACAGGCGCTCGATCTGATGCTCGGTCAGTGCCGTGCCCAGCGGGGCCACCGATTCCTCAAAGCCGGCCTGGGCGAGGGCGATCACGTCCATATAGCCCTCCACGACGATGATCCGGCCGCTATGCCGGCTGGCGGGAGAGGCCCGGTCGATATTGTAGAGCGTGCGCCCCTTGTCGAAGAGCGGCGTGTCGGGGGAGTTCAGATATTTGGGCTCGCCCGCGCCCAATATGCGCCCGCCAAAAGCGATCACCCGGCCGCGAATGTCCCGGATCGGCAGCATCAGCCGGCCCCGGAAGCGATCGTAGCTTTCGCGTTTTCGGGCATTCCCGCCATCCGGTTCGGCACCATCCGGATCGATGAGCAAGCCGGCCTCTATCAGCAGCGGCTCGCCAAATTCCTTGAGCGCTGTCTTGAGCCGTCCCCGTCCGTCGGGAGAAAAGCCGAAGCCGAAAGTCCTGGCGGTCGCTGCGCCGATGCCGCGCTTCTGGAGGTAGGATCGTGCTTCCGCGCCCTCTATTCCGCCAAGCTGCTCCTCGAAAAAGCCCTGCGCGGCGGCCATGACGTCATGCAGTCCCCGCGCCTGCTCTGCCCGTTTCGCCGCGCGGGGATCAGGGGCGGGAACGTCCATCCCGGCCGTCTGCGCCAGTTCCTTCACCGCCTCCATGAACGGCAGGCCGCGATGATCGGTCATCCACCGGATCGCATCACCGTGCGCGCCGCAGCCGAAGCAGTGATAAAAGCCCTTTTCGTCATTGATGGTGAAGCTGGGCGTCTTCTCATTATGGAAGGGGCAGCAGGCCTTGTATTCGCGGCCCGCCTTCTGCACCTTCACCGTCCGACCGATCAGGGTGGAAAGCGAGGTGCGCACGCGCAATTCATCGAGGAAGGCGGGCGACAGGCTCATGCTTAACTTACATCCTCCCGCTTGAGACCATCTTCCGGAATGGAGCCTTCCAGAACGGAGGCTTGAAGACCCTGGGGATGCGACCTCAGCCCAGCGCTGCCTTCACTAGCCCGCTCGCCTTGCTCATGTCGATCACCGACCCGTGCCGTTCCTTGAGCACGGCCATGACCTTGCCCATGTCCTTGACGCTGGCCGCACCCACTTCCGCCTTGATCGCCTCGATCGCGGCCTTTGTCTCGTCCTCGCCGAGTTGCTGCGGCAGGAAGCTCTCGATCACGTCCAGTTCCGCCTGCTCCTTCGCGGCCAGCTCGTCGCGGCCGCCGCTTCGGAACATGTCGATGGATTCGCGGCGTTGCTTCGCCATCTTCTGCAGGACCTCGACCACGATGGTGTCGTCATCCGGCACGCTGGACGCGGTGCGCAGTTCGATGTCGCGATCCTTCAGCTTCGCCAGGATCAGGCGCACGGCGGCCAGCCGATCCTTCTCGCCTGCCTTCATGGCGGTGACCTGAGCGCTCTTGATGGTGTCGCGAATCATGCGAATGAATCCTGCCTCTTTCGGAAAGGATCAGATATAACGGCAAAAGAGATTTTTTACAGTGGTTGACCAGCCATGGTTCAGCGCATAGGTGACCGGCCGTTTAACCCGCTTAAGACGGGTTCCTAGCAAAAGCATAAAGGACGATACGACCATGGCTGACGCCAAGACCCTCATTGTGCCCAAAGGAGCGACAGGGGTATTGGTTTTCGCCGATGGCTCCGCCGTCTTCGGCCGCGGCTTCGGTGCGACTGGCGATGCCGTGGGTGAGCTTTGCTTCAACACGGCGATGACCGGATATCAGGAAGTGATGACCGACCCCAGCTATGCGGGGCAGATCGTCACTTTCACCTTCCCGCATATCGGCAATGTCGGCACCAATCTGGACGATGTGGAGGCGGACCTGCCCCACGCGCTGGGCTGCGTCGTGCGGCAGGATGTCACGGAACCCAGCAACTTCCGCAATGTCGAGCCCTTCGACCAGTGGATGAAGGAAAAGGGCCGCATCGGGCTTGCTGGCGTCGACACCCGCGCGCTCACCCGCATGATCCGCGTGAAGGGCGCGCCCAACGTCGTCATCGCCCATGATCCCGAAGGCAATTTCGACCTTGAAGCGCTCACCGCCAAGGCTGCGGCCTGGCCGGGCCTTGAAGGCATGGACCTCGCCATCGAGGTCAGCGCCAAGGAAAGCCGCCTCTGGAAGGACGGCGTGTGGAAGCTGGGCTTCGGCTATGGCAAGGATGAAGCGGCGGATGACCGCCCCCATGTCGTCGCCATTGATTATGGCGCGAAGAACAACATCTTCCGCAACCTTGTGAAGGCAGGCGCCCGCGTCACCGTGCTGCCCGCGACCGCCACCTATGAGCAGGTGATGGAGCAGCAACCCGACGGCGTGTTCCTCTCCAACGGTCCCGGCGACCCGGCCGCGACCGGCGAATATGCCGTGCCGGTGATCAGACAAGTACTCGAAGCCGACAAGCCCGTCTTCGGCATCTGCCTTGGCCATCAGATGCTGGCGCTCGCCGCTGGCGCGAAGACCATCAAGATGCATCAGGGCCATCGCGGCGCCAACCATCCGGTCAAGCGCCTGTCGGACGGCCTGGTCGAGATCACCTCGATGAACCACGGCTTCGCGGTGGACAGCGACACGCTGCCCGCCAATGTGAAGGCGACCCATGTGTCGCTCTTCGATGGCAGCAATTGCGGCATCGAACTCACGGATAAGAAAGCCTTCTCGGTCCAGTACCACCCCGAAGCCTCGCCCGGCCCGCAGGACAGCTTCTATCTGTTCCAGCGCTTCGTCGAGGGGCTTAAATGAGCCTCAACCTGCCCCCGGTTGACGAAGCCCGCCTTGCCGCCGAGTGGGAGGCGGACAAGTCCGTCCTCGCCAATCTCGCCGCCAATGGCGACGTGGCGCGTTTGGCGCGCCCGGTCGATGTCAGCTTCAAGGGCAGCGAAAAGGATTTCGAGCGCGTTCTCACCATCGCCAGCCAATTCGGCTTCGTCGAACTGGACCGCGAGGAAGATGAGGATGGCGACCTATTCCTCTTCCTCGAATGCGTGCAGCCGGTCGATGAGCAGTCGATCCGCGCGCTGACGAAGAAATGCCTCCAGATCGAAATCCTGTGCGGCGTCGAATATGACGGCTGGGGCTGCGAGGCCCGGACGGGGGGCGTGCATTGATCAATTTTATTCCACAGCAAGCGCTAAACGAAGCAGTCCTGTTCCAGCTTTTCGTCCATGCTCAAAAAGCTGACGAAAGACTGCTGAAGGATGAAATTGCGAAGCTGTTCTCAATCGCCATTAGCGCTAAGCGCGTAGAGTTAGCGCTTGATGATCTAGTAGAGCGATCATTTGTGTCGCGCTGGAGTAATAGCGGTTCGTCCACGATTAAACCGGAGGGCTACAAGTATGTGGAAGAGCAGCTAGCTGATCCCGATTCCTTTATTAGCCGGTACGCTATGAATGGCGATGATTGGTTAAATCAACAGAATCTGGGTAATGGCGCTCCCGCCTCCGATCGAGTTGTGACATTTAGTCATAATCAGGTAGACGAGGCCGTTGCTTCATTTGCGCCGGTTATTGAAGCGCTTGAGGCAGACAACGGCAATCCGGAGCAGCCAGGTTTACGCGAGCGTATTCTCGGTCAACTTCGAGCGGGTATCGAGCTTATTCGAGCCGGCGAATTTAAGGCCTATTTGGTTTACCTAACCGTTGTTCGCGGCTTGGGTGAATTAATTGAAAAATACGGTAATCCCGCCATTGCTAAGCTGGCTGATGCCTTGCTTGGCGCAATCGTCTCCCAAATATTTCAGGCCAAATAATGCCCAAACGCACCGACATCTCCTCCATCCTCATCATCGGCGCTGGCCCGATCATCATCGGCCAGGCTTGCGAGTTCGACTATTCGGGCACGCAAGCGGTGAAGGCGCTCAAGGAAGAGGGCTATCGCATCATCCTGGTCAATTCCAACCCGGCCACTATCATGACCGACCCGGAATTTGCCGACGCCACCTATGTCGAACCGATCACGCCCGAAATCGTGGCGAAGATCATCGAGAAGGAACGCCCCGACGCGGTGCTGCCGACCATGGGCGGCCAGACCGCGCTCAACACGGCGCTTGCCCTGTTCAACGACGGCACGCTGGAGAAGTTCGGCGTCAAGATGATCGGCGCCGACGCGCAAGCCATCGACAAGGCCGAGGATCGCCTGAAATTCCGCGATGCGATGGACAAGATCGGCCTGGAATCCGCCCGGTCGCGTATCGCACATACTATGGAAGAAGCGCTCGAAGCCCTTGAATTCACGGGGCTTCCATCCATCATCCGGCCCAGCTTCACGCTTGGCGGCACCGGCGGCGGCGTCGCCTACAACAAGGACGAGTTCAAGCAGATCGTGGCCGCTGGCCTCGATGCGTCCCCGACCACCGAAGTGCTGATCGAAGAGTCGCTGCTCGGCTGGAAGGAATATGAGATGGAGGTCGTGCGGGATCGCAATGACAATGCCATCATCATCTGCTCCATCGAAAATGTCGATCCGATGGGCGTCCACACGGGCGACTCCATCACGGTCGCGCCGGCGCTGACCCTGACCGACAAGGAATATCAGATCATGCGCAACGCGAGTATCGCGGTGCTGCGTGAAATCGGTGTTGAAACAGGCGGTTCGAACGTACAGTTCGCAGTCAATCCGAAGGACGGCCGCCTGATCGTCATCGAGATGAACCCGCGCGTCTCGCGCTCCTCGGCGCTGGCGTCGAAGGCGACCGGCTTCCCGATCGCCAAGGTCGCGGCCAAGCTTGCCGTCGGCTATACGCTGGACGAGATCGAGAACGACATTACCGGCGCGACGCCCGCCAGCTTCGAACCGACGATCGACTATGTCGTGACCAAGATCCCGCGCTTCGCCTTTGAAAAGTTCAAGGGGAGCGAACCGCTGCTCGGCACCGCGATGAAGTCGGTGGGTGAGGTGATGGCGATCGGCCGCAACATCCATGAATCGATGCAGAAGGCGCTGCGCGGCCTGGAAACCGGGCTTTGCGGCTTCAACGAGGTCGACCATCTGGTCGGCGCGCCCAAGGACGACATCATCGCCGCGCTGGCCCAGCCGACGCCCGATCGCCTGCTGGTCGCCGCGCAGGCGCTGCGCGAGGGCCTGACCGTCGCCGAAATCCACAATATCGCGAAGTTCGACCCCTGGTTCCTGGAGCGGATCAAGGAAATCATCGACGCCGAAGCGGAAATCCTGTCCAATGGCCTGCCGCAGGATGCCGACGGGATGCGCCGCCTCAAGGCCATGGGCTTTTCCGACAAGCGCTTGGCCTATCTGGCGCTCAAGTCCGCCAATCTGCGCGGGATGGAGCGGGGCATCGCTCGCGGTTCGGGCCTGATCCATGACGCGGTCAAGGCAATGACCGGTGGCGTCACCGAGGATGAAGTCCGTGCCCTGCGCCACAAGCTGGGCGTGCGCCCGGTTTTCAAGCGGATCGACACCTGCGCCGCCGAGTTCGAGGCGAAGACGCCTTATATGTACTCCACCTATGAAGCGCCGATCTTTGGCGAGGCGGAGAATGAGGCGCAGCCGTCCGATCGCAGGAAGGTCGTCATCCTGGGCGGTGGTCCCAACCGGATCGGCCAGGGGATCGAGTTCGACTATTGCTGCGTCCACGCCTGCTTTGCGCTGGCGGAGGCGGGTTATGAAACGATCATGGTCAACTGCAACCCGGAAACGGTGTCGACCGACTATGACACCTCCGACCGCCTCTATTTCGAGCCGCTGACGGCCGAGGACGTGCTGGAAATACTGAGCGTCGAGATGTCGAACGGCACGCTGGCCGGCGTCATCGTCCAGTTCGGCGGGCAAACGCCGCTCAAGCTGGCGCAGGCGCTGGAGGATGCGGGCGTGCCGATCCTGGGCACCTCGCCCGACGCCATCGACCTGGCGGAAGACCGCGAGCGCTTCGCCGCGCTGATCGACAGGCTGAAGCTCAAGCAGCCCGCCAATGGCATCGCCCGCAGCCGGGAAGAAGCCATCGCCGTCGCCAACCGCATCGGATATCCGGTCCTGATGCGCCCGTCCTATGTCCTGGGCGGCCGCGCCATGGAGATCGTCGACGGCCAGGCGCAACTGGAAGAATATATCGCCACCGCCGTTCAAGTGTCGGGCGACTCCCCGGTGCTGATCGACCAATATCTGCGCGACGCGGTAGAGGTGGATGTGGACGCGCTCTGCGACGGCGATGACGTGGTGGTTGCCGGCGTGCTGCAGCATATCGAGGAAGCAGGCGTCCATTCCGGTGACTCCGCCTGCTCCTTGCCGCCCTACAGCCTGTCGGACGACATCATCGCGGAAATAGAGCGCCAGGCCGATGTCCTCGCCCGCGCGCTGTCGGTGCGTGGCCTGATGAACATCCAGTTCGCGGTCAAGGATGGGCCGGAGGGGCAGACGGTCTATCTGATCGAGGTCAACCCCCGCGCCAGCCGGACCGTGCCCTTCGTCGCCAAGGCCATCGGCACGCCCATCGCCAAGATCGCGAGCCGGGTGATGGCGGGCGAGAAGCTGAAGGATCTGCCGAAGATCGACCGCAACGCGATTTCGCACATTGCGGTCAAGGAAGCCGTCTTCCCCTTCGCCCGCTTCCCCGGCGTCGATCCCGTCCTTTCCCCGGAAATGAAGAGCACCGGCGAAGTCATGGGCATCGACAGCGATTTCGCGACCGCCTTCGCCAAGGCGCAGCTCGGCGCGGGGACCATCCTGCCCAAGAGCGGGACGGTGTTCGTGTCGGTCAAGGACAGCGACAAGCCGGTGATCCTGCCCGCCGTGCAGAAAATGGCGGCGCTGGGCTTCACCATCATCGCGACCGGCGGCACCGCCCGCTATCTGGAAGAGCAGGGCATCGCCGTGCAGCCAGTGAACAAGGTGGCCGAAGGCCGTCCCCATATCGTAGACAAGATCACCGACGGCGATGTCGACCTGATCTTCAACACGACGGAGGGCTGGCAATCGCTCAAGGACAGCAAGGCGATCCGCACCAGCGCCCTGCGCGCCAAGGTCGCCAGCTTCACCACGGCGGCGGCCAGCGTCGCGGCGGCCAATGCGATCGAGGCTCTTCAGGGCCATGCCCTTGAAGTGCGTTCGCTCCAGTCCTATTATCCACTGTCGCAAGCCTGATCCCCTGCACAAGGAAGCATGCTGCGGGTGGCCCCAAGTTGGGGGCCGCCAAAGGGAAGTTTTGACGAAGGATTTGCAAGAATGGCGACCGTCGAGAAGATGCCGATGCTGCAGATGGGCTATGACAAGCTCAACGAGCAGCTCCGCGAATTGAAGGCCGAGCGGCCATTGATCGTGGACGCCATCGAAGAAGCGCGCGCGCACGGCGATTTGTCGGAAAATGCCGAATATCATGCCGCCAAGGAGCGTCAGGGGCAGGTCGAAGCCACCATTGCCGATCTGGAAGACAAGCTGTCGCGCGCCCAGATCATCGATCCCCGGACGCTTTCGGGAGACAAGGTCGTGTTCGGCGCGACCGTCACGCTGCTCGATGAGGATGACAAGCCGGTCAAATACCAGATCGTGGGCCAGGCCGAGGCGGATGCCAAGCTCGGCATGATCAGCTATAACAGCCCGCTGGGACGTGCGCTGATCGGCCGCCAGATCGGCGAGGAGGTCGAAGTGTCGGTGCCCTCCGGCGACAAATTCTACCTGGTCAACAAGATCGATTTCATTTGATCCATCCGTGAAACTGCCTGCTGGTCGCATGACGAACGGGATCGCGGCGATAACTTTCGTCGCGTTTCTGCTGATTTATCTCACAGGGCAGGTCGATAATGCCGCGATCATGGCCGGATTCATCCCGGCCCGGGTGGAGGACGGCGCGCTGCTGGCCGGCATGTCGGCCGTCCCGGTCTGGCTGACCCCGATCAGTTGCACGCTTGTCCACGCCAACTGGCTGCATATCGGGTTCAACCTGTTCATGTTCGTCTTTTGCGGACGACAGGTGGAGCATGTTCTGGACAAGGGCGCGACGCTGCTGCTCTATGTCGCGGGCGCCTATGGCGCGACGGCGCTGCAATGGGCGATCGATCCGCATTCCACCAATCCGATGGTCGGCGCCAGCGGCGCGATATCAGCGGTCATCGCGACCTATGCATTGCTCTACAGCCAGCAGAAGGTTCGCCGCGTGGGGCCGATGTCGGCGAATCTGGTTCGCCTGCTGTGGCTGGCAGCAAGCTGGATCGCGATCCAGCTCATGATCGGCCTCGCCACGGCGCAGGGGCTCGGTGACCTTGGGCAGATTGCGGTTGCCGCGCATATTGGCGGCTTTCTGGTGGGGCTGGTGCTGACGCGGCCGCTGCTTCGCTGGCGTTTCCGCAAACGTCCCCAGCCCCTGTCCTGAATTTTATCCGCTGGGCAGATCCGGCTCCAGCAGCCGGTGCAGATGGACGATCACATAGCGCATTTCGGCGTCATCGACCGTTCGCTGGGCGGCGCCGCGCCAGGCATTTTCGGCGGCGGCATAATCGGGGTACACGCCGACCAGCTCGATGGAGCCAAGATCTTCGAATTCCAGCGTCTGAGGATCTTTGACGCGACCGCCCATCACAAGGTGCAGCTTGCTCATGGTATCTTCTGTTCTCCTGTTCGGGGAACCTGTACCGTAGCAGGCCGCCCGCACCCGTCAAAGGGGGCAGGGGGCCGGATCAGCATGCTTTTGGTGGCGGCGGCGCGTTCAGCTTTTCGGCAACCGCGCCTTCACGGCCTCGCTGAACGCGTCGACCTTGGCGGCGACCAGCGCCATCACATCGTCGGCAAGACGGGATGCCTTTGCGCCCAGTTCGGCTGAGGCAATGGTGTCGCGTGCCGAGGAGGCGGCGTCCTTTGTCCCTTCGGCCGCATTGTGCAGCGCATCTCCCGCACTCGCGCGCAGGGTCTCCGCATTTTCAGCGGCCATGGCCCTGGCGGCGAGCGCCGCGTCCAGCACCTTTGCCCCGGCACTGGTGGCCAGGCCGGGCAGTGCCTTCATCGCTGTCCGGCTCTTGGGAAACATCCATGCGATGACGGCACCTGCCGCGACGGCGCCCGCGACGGCGGCGACGGGATGTTCCTGCACGATCTCATTGGCGCGCGCCGCAATCCGCTGCGATCTGTCCCGTGCGTCCGCATAGGCGTCGCCGGCCTTTTCGCGGCTGGTCTGGATAAGGTCGCCGGCGCTTTCCCTGGCCCGATCCGCCGTATCGCGGAACCGGCCGGACGCGGTCCCGGCGATGTCGTTCGCCGCTTCGCGGGCGCGGGTGAGTTGAGCGCGGATGTCAGCCATTGTCAGTCTCCGAAGTCTCTTCTGTGCGATTGCCTGTCCGAACGTATATGCGCCGGAAAAGTGCCGCGAGCGGACGGCGCAGCAAATAGAGGGCAAGGGCGCCGGCCGCGGCAGCCGTCGCCGCTGGTCGTTGCTGAACCTTGGCGGCGGCATAGGCGGCCCCGTCCATCATCGTTGCCGTCGCCCTGGCCTTTGCATCCTGCTTGAGCCGGGCGGGCGCGATCCGCGCCCTGGCGGCAAGGGCGCTGGAAACCAGCGCGGCGCGGCGCGCGTCGGCACGCGCGACTGCATCACGATAGGCGTCTTCGCGCGTCATGGCTTGATGGCCTTCCTCATCCGGTCGATGCGCCCCTTTGCGAACAATAGCAATATCAGGGCGATGACCAGCGCGCCGCTGAATACGGCGCCTGTCGCCCAGCCGGGGCCGACAAGCGGCGCCAGTGCCAATATGACACCCACCAGACCGGCGACGATGGCCGCGAAGACAAGCATGATGCCCACCAAAGCGAAGATCAGCGCATCGCGAATCCCCGCTCCGGCAATGCCGGCACGCAGCTTCTGCCGTTCGACCTCCGCCTCCGCATAGGCCCGGCCGTCGCTGTACAGGCGCGCGAAGACGTCGCGCACGGACTCGTCCTGTGCATCGGTCTGCAGGGGCTCTTGGGTCAACATATCCTCCGCCCCGGCACCGGGGCCTTATCGTCGGTCAATCGGGCAGGACGCGATCAGGCGTCTTCGTCCGATCCCTTGGCAAGGCGCATCAGCACGAATCCGACCACCGCAGCCGCGCCGATCGCGACGGCCGGGCTCTTGCGCACGAAGTCCCGCGCTTCGGTCATCAACTGGTCGACATCCTTGCTGTCCAGCGTCTTGGCCGCGCCGGCCACTGATTCGGCCGCCTGGCGGGCATAGTCGCCATATTGCGGGCCAAGCTTGGCATCGACGGTGCCCGCCGTGTCGGAAATCAGCTTGGCCAGGCTCTGCATGGCCGATCCGGTCTTGTCCTTGGCGACGCCGGCAGCCGATTTGGCGGTCTTCGACGCCTGGTCCTTGAGCGGGTCGATATGCGATTTCCAGTCGACGGTGTTCAGCTTGTCGGCGGCGGCCCTTGCGGCCTTTTCGGCCTGGGCCTTTATGGGCGCGATCTGCGCGGTCCAGCCATGCGCGGCCGTGCCATTGCCCGGCTTGGCTGCTACGGCCTTGCGCGGGGCGGCGGCCTTTGCGGGCGCGGCCTTCACCAGCGTTCCGGACAGGGCGGGCTTGGCGGGCTTGGCCTTTGGCGCCTTGGCGGGACTGGCCTTCTTGACGCGCTTGGCGGGCGGGGTTTCGGGGGTGTCGGCCATCGTCCTGTGTCTCCCTTTGAAATACGGCGCGATTGCGAGGCGGGCGGGCGGCTCTGCTTCTAATGCTTCGCCACCGCCCACAGTTCCGTTGCCGTTACTATTTTGAGCATCGGCATTTTTCGAGTCCTTGCAAGCCCCCGCATTGCCAAGCGGGGAGGTGGTGGCTAAGCGGGGCGCGAAAAGCGACCAGAGCCAGTCCCCAGAGCCACTCCAAGGAGCGACCATGACCGCCATTCTCGATATTCATGCCCGCCAGATTCTGGACAGCCGCGGCAATCCGACCGTCGAGGTCGACGTGATGCTGGAGGATGGCAGCTTCGGCCGTGCCGCCGTGCCGTCGGGCGCGTCGACCGGCGCCTATGAAGCGGTGGAAAAACGTGATGGCGACCCCGCCAGATATCTCGGCAAGGGCGTGCTCGCCGCTGTCGCTGCCGTCAATGACCAGATTGCCGAGCAGATCATCGGCCTGGATGCAGAGGATCAGGCCGAAGTCGATGCGGCGATGATCGCGCTCGACGGGACGGAGAACAAGTCGAACCTGGGCGCCAATGCGATATTGGGCGTCAGCCTGGCCGTGGCGAAGGCCGCCGCCGACGCGCGCGGCCTGCCGCTCTATCGCTATGTCGGCGGCGTCAATGCGCATGTGCTGCCGGTGCCGATGATGAACATCATCAACGGCGGCGAACATGCCGACAATCCGATCGATTTCCAGGAATTCATGATCATGCCGGTCGGTGCGGAAAGCATCGCGGACGCCGTGCGGATCGGTTCGGAAATCTTCCATACGCTCAAGAAGGGCCTGCACGACAAGGGGCTGGCCACTTCGGTCGGCGACGAGGGCGGTTTCGCGCCCAACATCGCCTCGACCCGCGACGCGCTCGACTTCATCATGCTGTCGGTTGAAAAGGCGGGCTACAAGCCGGGCGACGATGTCGTGCTGGCGCTGGACTGCGCAGCGACCGAGTTCTTCAGGAACGGCAAATATGAGATTTCGGGCGAGGGCCTGTCGCTCAGCCCGGTCGAAATGGCCGATTATCTTGCCGCCCTGTGCGCCGACTATCCGATCAAGTCGATCGAGGACGGCATGAGCGAAGATGATTTCGAAGGCTGGAAGGCGCTGACCGACAAGATCGGCAACAAGGTGCAGCTGGTGGGCGACGATTTGTTCGTGACCAACCCGAAGCGGCTGGAAATGGGCATCGGCAAGGGCTTGGCGAACTCGCTGCTGGTGAAGGTGAACCAGATCGGTTCGCTGACCGAAACGCTGGCCGCCGTCGACATGGCGCACCGGGCGCGCTACACCGCCGTGATGTCGCACCGTTCGGGCGAGACCGAGGACGCGACCATCGCCGATCTCGCCGTGGCCACCAATTGCGGCCAGATAAAGACCGGATCGCTCGCCCGTTCCGACCGGCTTGCCAAATATAACCAGCTCATCCGGATCGAAGAAGAGCTGGGCGATATTGCGCGTTATGCCGGGCGTTCGATCTTCCGCTGAATATAAATTCGGCGACCGGCCGCAAGCAACGCAGATTTTGCTTGCGGCCGGTTCGTCCCTGTGATTCAACTGGTCCATGGCGCATATCGCGAAACTCCGCATGTTGCTTTTCTCGGCTTTTGGCCCGGCGATTGCGGTTCTTCTTCTTCTTTTCTTCGCGGGCTATGTGGTGCTTGGCTCCAACGGCGTTCTGGCCTGGGGCGATTACAAGCGACAATTGAACCATGCGCAGGATGAACTGAAGCAGGTTCAGGCCCACCGGCAGGAATTGAAGAACCGGGTCGACCTGCTCGATCCCCGGCGCGTCGATCCCGATCTTTCCGACGAACTGATCCGGCGGGAGCTGGGCGTCGTTCATCATGATGAAGTGATCGTTCCGCTCAACTGACGGTCCGGACGGCTGATTGATCGCTTTGCCGCGCTTTTGAGTGCCAAGCCGCGTTGCAATTCGGGGCGGACTCCCGCTATATCGCCCTTCCTTCCATCCCCACCCACGCAAAAGGATAAGAACCTTGGCGAAACCAACGACGCCGCGTCCTTCACGCGCAAAGGCAAAGGCGGCTGCACCCGCCGCCGGCGCGGACCACAACCGGCCTCGCCCTGACGCTCCCCAGGATTATGAAGCCACCAAGGAGGAGTTGCTCGAATTTTACCGGCAAATGGTGCTGATCCGCCGTTTCGAGGAAAAGGCGGGCCAGCTTTACGGTCTTGGGCTGATCGGCGGCTTCTGCCACCTCTATATCGGGCAGGAAGCGGTTGCCGTAGGCATCCAGTCAGCGCTCCAGCCGGGCAAAGACAGCGTTATCACCGGCTATCGCGACCATGGCCACATGCTGGCCTATGGCATCGATCCCAATGTCATCATGGCGGAACTGACCGGACGGGAAGCCGGCATTTCGCGCGGCAAGGGCGGTTCGATGCACATGTTCAGCGTCGAGCATAAATTCTACGGCGGCCACGGCATCGTCGGCGCGCAGGTATCGCTGGGCGCGGGCCTGGGTTTTGCGCATAAGTACAATAATGACGGTGGCGTCTGCGTCGCCTATTTCGGCGACGGCGCTGCCAATCAGGGCCAGGTCTATGAATCGTTCAACATGGCCGAATTGTGGAAGTTGCCGATCATCTTCGTGATCGAGAATAACCAATATGCCATGGGAACCAGCGTCAACCGCTCCTCGGCGGAAGACCAGCTCTACCGTCGGGGTGAAAGCTTCCGCATCCCGGGCATCCAGGTGAACGGCATGGACGTGCTCGCGGTACGGGGCGCAACGGAAGAAGCGCTGAAATGGGTCCAGGGTGGCAACGGGCCGATCCTGCTCGAAATGAAGACCTACCGTTATCGCGGCCATTCCATGTCCGACCCGGCCAAATACCGGTCGCGCGAGGAAGTGCAGTCGATGCGCGACAAGTCGGACCCGATCGAGGGCGTCAAGAAATATCTCACCGAAGCCGGCGTGGGCGAAGACGAGCTCAAGAAGATCGATCAGGACATTCGCAAGATCGTCAGCGACGCTGCGGACTTCGCTGAAACCTCTCCCGAACCGGAAATGCACGAACTTTATACCGACGTGCTGGTGGAGCAATATTAATGGGTATCGAAATCAAGATGCCGGCGCTTTCGCCGACCATGGAGGAAGGCACGCTGGCGAAATGGCTGGTGAAGGAAGGTGACGAAGTCCGTTCCGGCGATATCCTCGCCGAGATCGAGACCGACAAGGCCACGATGGAATTCGAAGCTGTTGATGAAGGCAAGATCGGCCAGATCATGATCGCCGAAGGCACCGAGGGGGTGAAGGTCGGCACCGTTATCGCGACGATGGCGGGTGAAGGCGGCGAGGCGGCTCCGGCACCCAGGGCGGAAGCGCCCAAGGCGGAAGCCGCTCTGGCGCCTGTCGCGGCCAGGCCCGCTGCCGAACCGAAGGCCACCGTCAAGGATCCGGCGCTTCCCGACGGCACCGAATATCTTAAAACTACTGTTCGCGAAGCGTTGCGCGACGCCATGGCCGAGGAAATGCGCCGTGACGAGCGCGTCTTCGTCATGGGTGAGGAAGTCGCCGAATATCAGGGCGCCTACAAGGTCACCCAGGGCCTGCTGGAAGAATTTGGCGACAGGCGGGTGATCGACACGCCCATTACCGAATATGGCTTTGCCGGCATTGGCGCGGGCGCGGCCATGGGCGGTCTGAAGCCGGTTATCGAGTTCATGACCTTCAACTTCGCGATGCAGGCGATCGATCACATCATCAACTCTGCGGCGAAGACCAATTACATGTCGGGTGGCCAGATGCGCTGTCCGATCGTGTTCCGTGGTCCCAATGGCGCGGCCAGCCGCGTCGCCGCGCAGCATAGCCAGAATTATGCTCCCTGGTATGCGGCGGTGCCCGGCCTGATCGTGATCGCGCCCTATGACTCGGCCGATGCCAAGGGCCTTCTCAAGGCGGCGATCCGTTCGGAAGACCCGGTCGTGTTCCTGGAGAATGAGCTGGTCTACGGCCGCAGCTTCGATGTGCCGCAGGTGGACGATTATGTCCTGCCGATCGGCAAGGCGCGCATTGTCCGCGAGGGCAGCGACGTGACGCTGGTAAGCTATTCGATTGGCGTGGGCATCGCTCTGGAAGCTGCCGAAGCGCTGGCAGGTGAAGGCATCGACGCGGAGGTCATCGACCTGCGTACGCTGCGTCCGCTCGACACGGCGACCGTGCTGGAAAGCCTCAAGAAGACCAACCGACTCGTCGTGGTCGAAGAGGGCTGGCCTGTCTGTTCGATCTCTTCGGAAATCGCGGCCGTGGTCATGGAGCAGGGCTTCGACGATCTGGACGCCCCGGTGCAGCGCGTCACGAACGAGGACGTGCCGCTGCCCTATGCGGCGAACCTTGAAAAGGCGGCGCTGATCGACGCGGCCCGCGTCGTCGCGGCGGCGAAGAAGGTGTGTTATCGGTAAAGTGGAGATGGGGAGCGGCGTGTGTCGCTCCCCATCGACGCCTTGCATTCTGTCGTCGCTTGTCGGGGCCATGAATGCCGACGCCGTCCGTCGGTCCTGAAAGGCTGATGATGTCGGCCCATTCCCCTTTCATCGATCTGGTCGGATGCATGCCGTGAGCGACGATCTCGCGCCCTTGCCGTCGCTGCTGAGCGCCTATGCAGGGCCTGGCGCTGCCCGGCATCGGCTGGTCTGGGCACTGGACGCTCGTTTCGCGCGACTGGTGGCGACGACGAGCGAGCCGATCATCGGCCAGATGCGCCTGGCCTGGTGGAACGACGCCTTGACGGATGAAAACGGGGTCAAGGGACAGGGTGAACCGCTGATCGACGCGATGCGGCAATTGGCCGCCTTGCCGCCCCACGGACTGGCGCAATGGCTGGACGGCTGGGAAGCGTTGATCGGAGAGCTTGATCTTTCCGGCTATGCGGAGGGCCGGGGGAGCGGCCTGTTTCGCGCACTGGCGGGGCAGGAGGATATTCCGCCATGGCTCGATCGCGCCGGGGCGGCATGGGCGCTCTGGGACCTGTCCGGACATCATGCGGACCCGGACGTCGCCGGCAAGGCGATCGATCTGGCACGGACCTATATAAGTGGCGGCAGCTTACCCTGGACGAAACAATGGCGTCCGCTGCAGATCGCCTATCACCTTGCCCGTCATGACATTGAGAAAGGCCGCCGCGCACCTGCGGGATTGACCCCTGCGCACTATTGGCGATTGGTGCGCATCGGGTTGTTCGGGCGATAGGGGGGATCTGTTGGGACGGGTTTTGGTGAGCGTGATGGCCGCATTACTGATGACGGCAGGCGGGCTGTTCTGGTGGCAGGGGCGGGCGAACAATGAACCCGTGCCCCAGCTCCTGGTCGGATCGCCGCCGCCGCCCGCCGTCGATGTCCTGCCGGAGGGTGATCCGGACGCTTCGGGCGATGCGCCGCCCATGCCCGGCGAAGCGTCGCCGCAAAGCCGCGAGCAGAAGCGATTTGGCCGCTATGACCGCAATCGCGATGGCGTCATCACCCGCGTCGAGATGATGGGCAGCCGCGTCAAGGCGTTCAAGGCGCTCGACCGGGACAATGACAATCTCCTCTCCTTCGAGGAGTGGGCGGTGGCGACCTCGGATCGCTTTGCCGGGGCGGACGGCAATGGTGACGGCAAGCTGACGCCGGCGGAATTCGCGACTACCGCGCCCAAACGAACCGCCACCCCGAAATGCAAATGCTGACGCGTCAGGCGCCGCGCAACGCTCAGGCCTGCTGAAGTTCGCCCAGCCAGCCGCCCAGCGCGGCGCGGGCGCGGGCGGTCATGGCTTCCTTGCGCTGCTTCTTCTTCACGTCTTCCAGCGGCGGGAAGAGGCCGAAATTGACGTTCATCGGCTGATAATCCGCCGTCTCGACATTGCCGGTCACATGACCGAGCAGCGCGCCCAGCGCGGTTTGCGGCGGCAATGGCGGGAGCGGCCGGCCCAATATCTCGGCCGCGGCGAATCGTCCCGCGAGCAGCCCGATCGCCGCGCTTTCGACATAGCCCTCGCAACCCGTGACCTGCCCCGCAAAGCGGATATGCGGCGCGCTTTTCAAGCGCAATGTGGCGTCGAGCAGCTTGGGACTCTGGATGAAGGTGTTGCGGTGAAGCCCGCCAAGACGGGCAAACTCCGCCTTTTCCAGGCCGGGGATGGTGCGGAACAGATCGATCTGCGCGCCATGCTTCAGCTTGGTCTGGAATCCGACCATGTTCCACAACGTGCCCGATGCATTGTCCTGCCGCAGTTGCACCACCGCATAGGGCCAGCGGCCGGTGCGCGGATCGTCAAGGCCCATCGGCTTCATCGGTCCGTGGCGCAATGTTTCCGGGCCACGCGACGCCATGACCTCGATTGGCATGCAGCCCTCGAAATAGGGCGTGTCCTTTTCCCATTCCTTGAAGTCGGTCTTCTCGCCGTCGAGCAGGCCCTGGACGAAGGCCTGATACTGCTCCTTGTTCATGGGGCAGTTGATATAGTCCTTCCCTTCGCCGCCGCCGGGGCCGATCTTGTCCCAGCGATTGGCCATCCAGCATTTGTCCATGTCGATGCTGTCGAAGTGCACGACCGGCGCGATCGCGTCGAAAAAGGCGAGATGGTCGATGCCCGCCGCCTGCCCGATGCTGGCGGCCAGGGCGGGGGCGGTGAGCGGCCCGGTGGCGACGATGGTCATGCCTTCGCTCGGCAGCGCGTCGACGCGCTCGCGCACGATCTCCACATTCGGATTATCCGCCAATGTGCGGGTGACGCCTTCGGAAAAGATATGGCGATCCACCGCCAGAGCCGACCCGGCGGGAACCTTGGCCGGTTCAGCCTGCGCCATGATGATCGAGCCCAGCCGCCGCATCTCCTGATGCAGCAGGCCCACGGCGTTCCTGTCCGCGTCGTCGGACCGGAAACTGTTGGAGCAGACCAGTTCGGCAAGGCCATCGGTCTGATGCGCGGGCGTCATGTCGCCCGATCCCCGCATTTCGGACAGGCGGACCTTCACGCCGGCCTGGGCCAGTTGCCACGCCGCCTCCGTCCCCGCAAGCCCGCCGCCGATGATGTGAACCTGATGTCCTGCCACTTTGCTTCTGTTCCGATCGATCTGTAGTCGAGGGGCGTTTAGGCGAAACGGTGCCAAAAGCGGAGCGCAAAATGACCGGCCTCGTCGGTACTCATGCCATGGAAGAGCCGAGCGCCTGAGCGGATGAAGCGTCGCTATAATAAGCGGCTTCGTCCAATATCCCCTCCCGCTTGGCGACGATCGTGGCGACCAGCACCTGTCCCGCGACATTGACGGCGGTGCGGCCCATGTCGAGGATCGGGTCGATGGCAAGCAGCAACCCCGCGCCCTCCAGCGGCAGGCCGAGCGTGGAAAGCGTCAGCGTCAGCATCACGATCGCGCCGGTCAGGCCAGCCGTCGCGGCCGATCCGACGACGGAGACGAAGACGATCAACGCATAATCCGCCGCATGAAGGGGAATGCCGTAGAAGCCCGCCACGAAGATCGCCGCCAGAGCCGGATAGATGGAGGCGCATCCGTCCATCTTGGTCGTCGATGCCAGCGGAATGGCGAAGGCGGCATAGACTTTCTCCACGCCCATGCGTTCCGTCACGGTTTCGGTGACCGGCAGCGTCCCGACCGAGGATCGCGAGACGAAGCCGAGCTGGATCGCGGGCCATGCCTTGGCGAAGAAGGGCAGGGGCCTGAGCCCGTTTGCCGCCAGCAGCAGCGGATATACGACCAGCAGCACCAGCGCGAGGCCCAGATAGACGGCCCCGGCAAAACCACCGAGCTGGGCAAGGGCGCTCCAGCCATAGGTGGCGATGGCGCTGCCGATCAGTGCGGCGGAACCGATCGGCGTCAGACGGATGATCCAGCCCAGGATCGCGCGGACCACGGCCAGCAGGGAACGGACAAAGGCCAGGAAGGGCTCCGCCTTCTCCCCGACCTTCAATGTGGCGAGGCCGATGGCGATGGAGAGGACCAGCAATTGGAGGATATTGAAGGAAAGGGCGGTGGATGCGCCCTCGTCGTTCAGTTTGGTGCTGGCCGAGAGAGCGAAACTGTTGCCGGGCACCAGCCCCTTGAGGAAATCGAGCCAGCCGCCGATGGAGTCGGGCTTGCCGATGGCGAGCGCCTGTCCGTGGAGTCCCGATCCCGGCTGGACGATCAAGCCGATGGCGAGGCCGATGACGACCGCGATCAGTGCCGTGATCGCGAACCAGAGCAGGGTCTGCCCCGCCAGCCGCGCTGCATTGTCGAGCGCGCGCAGATTGGCCACGGAGGCGACAATGGCGGCGAACACCAGCGGCGGCACCACGGCCTTCAGCAAGGAAATAAAGATCGACCCCGTGGTCTTGAGTGCTGCGGCCAGCCAGTTGAGGTCGCCATCCGGTCCAGCGCCCATGGCGCGCGCCATGAGGCCCAGCAACAGGCCGACGGCCATGCCAGCCATGACCTGGAATCCGAAACTGCGATAGTTGATGGCCATGGCCTTATTCCTTCGGGCGATCGGCGCGCGATATGGTGATCGACGCTGCCAAATGCGCGCAAACAATTCTTTATGGGGGTGAACGCGGATAAGGATGTCCTCTTTCCGCGACTGGACAGCAAACGGATTGGCCGCCGCGATCCACTATGCCACAGAATGAGCCCCGATCCAGCAGGAGATGCGATTTGAGGAAATGGTGGGCGGTTCTGACGGCTTTCACCGCGCCGGTCCTGTTCCTGCCGCCGGCTGCGCAGGCCGCCGGAGATCCGGCATTGGCCAAGGATATGCTGGTCAGGTCCATCGCTTTCCGCACGGTGGAGGGGGAGGGTCAGGTTCCCCGCCTCGCCGCTTATTATGCATCGGTGCTGCAGCGGGCGGGTTTTGTGGCAGGCGACGTGGAGATCACCCCGCTGGGCGAGACGGCCAGCCTTGCCGCGACCATCCGGGGCAGCGATCCTCAGCTCCGCCCCCTGCTGCTGATCGGCCATATGGATGTGGTGGCCGTCGATCCGGCGGACTGGGCGCGCGACCCCTTCGTGCCGGTCGAGGAGGATGGCTATATTTTCGGACGGGGCGCGGAGGACAATAAATATGACGTCGCCATGATGGTGGCGACGCTGGCTGGTTTGCGCAAGTCCGGGTGGCGGCCGCGCCGGACGGTCACCCTCCTTCTGTCTGGCGACGAGGAAAGCCATATGCGCACCAGCCGCGCACTGGCGGAGAAATATAAGCATGCCGAAATGCTGCTGAACGGCGACGGCGGCGGCGGGTTGCTGGACGAGGATGGACAGGCCGTGCTCTACCAGTTGCAGGCAGGTGAAAAGAGCTATGCGGATTTCGAGATCGCCTTCACCGATGCCGGCGGTCACAGCAGCGCGCCCACGCCCGGCAATCCGATCTATCGCCTGGCGCGGGCGATCGACCGGATCGCCGCCTATCGCTTCGCGCCGATGCGCAATGAACTCACCAGGGCATCATTGGCTCTTTCGGCGGACAGGATCGGCGGCGCGGTTGGCGCGGCGATGCGGCGTTATGCCGAGACAGGCGACCCGAAAGCGGCGGACCTGCTGTCCGATTATCCCGAATTTGTGGGGCAGGTGCGGACGACCTGCGTCGCCACCATGGCGCAGGCGGGCCATGCGCGAAACGCCCTGCCGCAAAGTGCGAAGGTCGATGTGAACTGCCGCATCTTTCCGGGCATCGCCGTCGAAGTCGCGAAGGCGGAACTGACGCAGGCCATAGATGATCCCGGCGCGACCATCACCACGCTGGACCACCCGCAGGCGAGCGACGCCTCACCCCTGCGGGAGGATGTGCTGAAGGCGGTGAAGGCAGCGGTGTCGGCCCGCTACCCTCACATTCCGGTCATCCCCTCCATGTCGGCGGGAGCGACGGACAGCCTCTATTTCCGGGCGCTCGGCGTGCCGAGCTATGGTGTATCCAGCCTGTTCCAGCGGGGCGAGGACGGCTTTGCCCATGGGCTGAACGAGCGCGTGCCGGTGGCGGGAATTCCGCAGGCGCTCGATCAGTGGGAGCGGATGGTGAAGGCCCTCGCCCAATAGCAGCCTTCCACCAGAGCGGGTTTCGATCTGATTGAATCAGATCGCCGCTCTGGCTTCCTTGTTTTCCGCGATTTCTTAACCAGCGATCGGTGCCGATCGCTTGGAAATCGCTCTAATCCATCCCTTCCGCTGGCCATGCGGATGGTGAGGCCCCTTAGCGCCCCACCGCAACGCTGTTGGCGGCTGAAAGCACGGCCTGGACCGAAGCCGTAGCCACGTCGGTATCCGTGCCGATGCCGAAGATCGTCCGGCCGTCCGGGGTGCGGCATTCGACATAGGCGGCCGCCGCGACATCCGTACCGGCGCCGATGGCATGCTCGCTATAGTCGGCGACCTCCAGATCGACGCCCAATTCGTCCCGCAGCGCCGCCAGCACGGAGGAGATCAGGCCATTGCCGCGCCCGGAAATCGATCGCTCGCCTCCCTTGTGCGCGATCTTGCCGGTGAAGATGCGGTCGCCCGCATGGCCGGTCTCATTATAGTCGATCAACCTGTAGGGCTGCTCGCCCGACAGGCGGTAATGATCCTCGAACGCGGCCCAGATGTCGCCGGCATTCAATTCGCGGCTGCTTTCGTCTGCCAGCGACTGAACCACCTTGGAAAAATCGGCCTGCATCCGCTTGGGCAGCTTCAGCCCCTTGTCCTGTTGCAGCACCCATGCGACGCCGCCCTTGCCCGACTGCGAATTGACGCGGATCACCGCCTCGTAATCGCGGCCCAGATCCTTGGGGTCGATCGGCAGATAGGGCACGTCCCAGATCTGGTCGTTGCGCGCTTCCTGCGCGGCGAAACCCTTTTTGATCGCGTCCTGATGACTGCCGGAAAAGGCGGTGAACACCAGTTCGCCGGCATAGGGATGGCGCGGGTGGACGGGCAGCTGGTTGCAATATTCGACGGTCTGGATCACCTCGTCGATATCGGAAAAGTCCAGCCCCGGATTGATGCCCTGCGTGTACATGTTGAGCGCCACGGTCACCAGGTCGCAATTTCCGGTACGTTCGCCATTGCCGAACAGGCAACCCTCGACGCGGTCGGCCCCCGCCATCAGCCCCAGTTCCGCCGCCGCCACGCCGGTGCCCCGGTCATTATGGGTGTGCAGCGAAATGACGACGCTATCGCGCTTGCTGATATGGCGGCAGATCCACTCGATCTGGTCGGCGTAGATATTAGGCGTCGCCGCCTCGACCGTGGCGGGCAGGTTCAGGATCAGCGGGCGATCGGGCGTCGGCCGCAGGATTTCCATCACGGCCTCGCAACATTCCAGGCTGAAATCCAGTTCGGCCGTGGAGAAGGTTTCGGGCGAATATTCAAAATGCCAGTCGGTATCGGGCTGCCTGGCCGCATTGTCGCGCAGCAGCTTGGCCGCATTGATCGCGATTTCCCGGATCTGCGGACGGTCCATCTGGAACACGATGTTGCGCCAGGCCGGGGATACGGCGTTGTAGACGTGGACGATGGCCTTCTTCGCGCCGCGCAGGGATTCGAAGGTGGTAGCGATCAGGTCTTCGCGCGCCTGCGTGAGCACCTGGGGGAAGACGTCATCGGGGATCGCGCCCTCGCGGACCAGGCCCGATATGAAGTCGAACTCTGTCGCGCCTGCGCTGGGGAAGCCGACCTCGATCTCCTTGACGCCCACTTTGACCAGCAGGTCGAAGAAGCGGCGCTTCTTTTCGGCGTTCATGGGATCGATCAGTGACTGGTTGCCGTCGCGCATGTCGGTCGACAGCCAGCGCGGGGGCGAGGTGATGACAGCGCCCGGCCACTGACGGTTGGGCAGGTCCACCTGGGCGAAGGGGCGGTATTTCAGCGAGGGATCAGTCAGCATCATGACGAAAATGGCTTCTCTGCATACGGGCGACCGCAGCCTGCCCGGTGGTACGACTATCTGCTTGATTATGCCCTTAGGCGGATTGCCGCGTCATTCAAGCGAAGAGCAGCACAAATACCACGCCTAAGGGCGTGTAAGTCGTAGCAGGGGAAGAAGCGCGCGCTGCATGATGGACACGCCATAGCCTGAATCGGCCGGCGAGCGCAAGGGGCAGGCGCTTGCCCCGTCCGTCGGCGGGAGGGGGCAAGCGTACTATGTTTATTGCTGGCCAGTGTTTATTTCTGGCCAACGCTTATTTTTGAAAAGCGGCGACGATCTTCAGTTCCACCGCATCGCCGACCATCGGCACGCCATAGCCCATGCCGAAATCACTGCGCTTGATCGCGGTGGTGGCGATGAAGCCGACATTCTCCTTGCCGCCCATCTGCGCCGGCCCCTTGCCCGCGCCGTAGAATTCGGTGTCCAGCGTCACCGGCTTGGTGATGCCCTTGATGGTCAGGTTGCCGCTGATCTCCGCCGAGGTGCCCTGCACCTTTACCCCGGTCGACACGAAGGTCGCCTTGGCGAATTTTTCGGAATCGAAGAAGTCGGGCTTCATCAGATGCGCGTCGAGTTCAGCGATGCCGGTCTTGAGGTTCGCCACCGGAACTTCGACCGAAACCTTGGCCGCTGCGGGATTTTTGGGATCGAGCGTCAGCGTGCCGCTCGGTCCGGCAATGACGCCCAGATTGTTGGTGAAGCCCATATGGTCATAGGCGAAGAGGATCTGGGTGTGGCCCGGGTCGATCGTATAGGTGCCGCCGGTCACGCGGGTGGCATCCTTCGCGCCGGGGGCGGGCGGCATCTGCTGGGCGATGACGGCGCTGCCGCCGGCCACGGCGAGAAGGGCGGCGGCGGGGATCAGATATTTACGCATGAAGGACAATCTCCAGAAGCGATCAAGGGACGCCGCTACGATAAGCGACGTCCCTCGATTGTTCCAGAGCCGTAACCGGAAACAAAGGGTTACCGGATCGTCTACCTGCCATCCCGCTGTCGGAATGGCGGACGGGGCTTGGAGCGCGCTGCGTCAAATCTGACGCAGGCCGCGCGCTCCAGCTTTCTGTTGCAGCATCGTTTCAAGCGCAAAATCGGTTGCCACTTTTGCGCACGATGCCTTAGTTCTTGTCCTTGTCCACCAGCTTGTTGGCGCTGATCCAGGGCATCATGGCGCGCAGCTTGGCGCCGGTTTCCTCGATCGGATGGCGCTGCGCGATGACGCGGCTCATCTTGAGTTCGGGCTGGCCGGCGCGGTTGTCGAGCACGAAGTCCTTGACGAAGCGGCCCGACTGGATGTCGGCCAGGACGCGCTTCATTTCCTTCTTCGTTTCCTCGGTGATGATGCGCGGGCCGGTCTTGATGTCGCCATATTCGGCAGTGTTCGAGATCGAGTAGCGCATGGTGGCGATCCCGCCCTCATACATCAGGTCGACGATCAGCTTCAGTTCGTGGAGGCATTCGAAATAGGCCATTTCGGGAGAATAGCCCGCTTCGACCAGCGTTTCGAAACCGGCCTGGACCAGCGCGGTGGTGCCGCCGCAAAGCACGGCCTGCTCGCCGAACAGGTCGGTTTCGCATTCCTCGCGGAAGTTGGTTTCGATGATGCCGGAACGGCCGCCGCCAACGCCCGAGGCATAGGAAAGGGCGATGTCATGGGCATTGCCGGTCGCGTCCTGATGAACGGCGATCAGGCAGGGCACGCCGCCGCCGCGCAGATATTCGCCGCGGACGGTGTGGCCCGGGCCCTTGGGCGCGATCATGATGACGTCCACGTCCTTGCGCGGCTCGATCAGGCCGAAATGGACATTGAGGCCGTGCGCGAAGGCCAGGGCCGCGCCAGGACGCAGATTGGCGTGGATGTCCGCGGCATAGACGGCGGCCTGATGCTCGTCGGGCGCCAGGATCATGAGTATGTCGGCCCAGGCAGCCGCTTCGGCGTTGGGCAGCACCTTGAAGCCCGCGCCTTCCGCCTTCGTCGCGCTGGGCGAACCGGGGCGCAGCGCGATGGCGATTTCGGCAACGCCGGAATCGCGCAGGTTCTGCGCATGGGCGTGGCCCTGGCTGCCATAACCCAGGATGGCGACCTTCTTGCCCTTGACCAGGCCGATATCGGCATCGCGATCGTAATAAACCTTCATTTGACGTTCCTTTTCATATCCTAACCCTCTCCCTGGAGGGAGAGGATACGAAGACTTGGACCCCATGGCCCCAGTCGGAGTTGGTGAGGGGGAACCACCGGGCGGGGATGTGCTGATCTCACCCTCACCCTCCCATGCTTCGCATGGGCCCCTCCCTCTCCCGGCGGGAGAGGGGCTAATCTATTTGGAGCGCGCCGCGCTCCAGTTGTCTGTTGTCGCATCCCTGGGCGCAAAAAACCGCGCACGATGCTTTAGTTTGGCTCCTTGCCACGGATCAGGCCGACGACGCCCGTGCGGCCAACCTCGACCAGCCCGATCTGCCGCATCAGGCCGATGAAATTGTCGATCTTGTCGGTCGTGCCGGTGATCTCGAAGATGAAGCTCTCTATGGTGGTGTCGACCACCTTGGCACGGAAGACATCGGCCAGGCGAAGCGCCTCGATCCGGTCCTCTCCCACGCCGGCGACCTTGACCAGCGCCAGTTCGCGCTCGACGAAGGGGCCGTTGTCGGTGAGGTCGGTCACCTTGTGCACCGGCACCAGCCGTTCGAGCTGGGCAATGATCTGGTCAATCACCTTGGGCGGGCCGCTGGTGACGATGGTGATGCGGCTGATCGCATGATCGGGGGTGATGTCCGCCACGGTCAGGCTGTCGATATTATAGCCACGCGCGGTGAACAGGCCCGCGATGCGCGCCAATATGCCCGCCTCGTTCGAAACCGTCAGCGACAGGACATGCCGCTCGCTAATCTCTTCCTGAATGTGCATCAGATGTTTCCGTTATCCGGTTCTTCGCGCTCATGGCGCTCTGAAATCATGCCCGTGAAGGCGTAGTGCCATGCGCCGTCGTCGCGATGGGCCATCCTTACCGGGAAGCCCGCGATCGCGTCGAACATCCGCGCCAGATGCTCGCCCACATAGCGGGGGCTGACCAGCAGGCGGCCGATATGGCGCTCATGAAAATCGAAACCCGCGTCCAGATGGACTTCCCAATCCTCATTTTCCGGATCGGCATGGTCCACCGTCCAGCCCGTGAGGTCCGGCGTGCCCGCGATCCTTTCGAAATCGAAGGGTTCGCTGACATGGATGCGGAGCTTCAGATGCTGCGTCACGCCGCCATACTCACACCAGCGCCTTCGCCTCGTCCGACATGATGCCCTCGACCTGGCTGGGGTCGAGCAGCATGTCGGTATGTGCCGCGCCCGACGGGATCATCGGGAAGCAGTTGCTGAGCTTCGCCACGCGGCAGTCCACGATCACCGGGCCGGGCGTGTCGATCATCTGGGCAATGCCCGCCGCCAGTTCCTGCGGCCCCTCGATGCGGATGCCGGTCCAGCCATAGGCCTCGGCCAGCTTCACGAAGTCGGGCAGGCTGTCGGAATAGCTGTTGGAATAGCGGCTTTCATAGGTCAGTTCCTGCCACTGGCGAACCATGCCCATATATTCATTGTTGAGGATGAATATCTTGACCGGCAGGCGATACTGGCTGGCCGTCCCCATCTCCTGGATGTTCATCTGGATGGAGGCATCGCCGGCAACACAGACGACCAGACTGTCCGGGTTGCCCACCTGCGCGCCGATGGCGGCCGGGAAGCCGTAGCCCATGGTGCCCAGGCCGCCGGATGTCAGCCACTTGTTCGGCGCGTCGAAACCGAAATGCTGGGCCGCCCACATCTGGTGCTGGCCGACTTCGGTGGTGATGATGACATCCTTCGCCGACCGCGAAGCCTTGTAGAGCTGGGCGATCGCCTCCTGCGGCATGATCTCTTCCCGGCTTTCCGGATAGGCGAGGCTGTTGCGGGCGCGCCAGCCGTCGATCCGCGCCCACCATTCGCCCAGATCGGCCGCCTTGTGCCCGCGTTCCTTCCAGAGGGCGATCATGTCCGCCAGGGCACTGCCGACGTCCGCGATGACGGGAAGGTCGACCTCGACGGTCTTGTTGATGGAACTGCGGTCGATATCGATATGAATCTTCTTGGAATGCGGCGCGAACGCGTCCAGCCGCCCGGTCACGCGGTCGTCGAAACGGGCGCCGACGCAAAGGATCAGGTCCGCCTTGTTCATCGCCCAATTGGCTTCATAGGTGCCGTGCATGCCCAGCATTCCCAGCCATTGCGGGGACGAAGCGGGGAAGGCGCCCAGGCCCATCAGCGTCGAGGTGACGGGCGCGCCGGTCAGCGCCGCGATCTCGCGCAGCAGGGTCGATGCTTCGGGACCGGAATTGACGACGCCGCCCCCGGTGTAGAAGATCGGACGCTCGGCAGCCGCCAGCATCTCCACCGCGCTCGCGATCGCGACCGGGTCCGCCTTGGTCTGCGGGCGATAGCTGGCATGTTCGAAACTCTCCGGCTTCCGGTATGGCGCGGTCGCGATCTGGACATTCTTCGGAATGTCGATGACGACCGGGCCGGGCCGGCCGGTAGTGGCGATATGGAACGCCTCATGGACGACGCTCGCCAGCTTGCCGGGCGATTTCACCAGATAATTGTGCTTGGTGCAGTGGCGGGTGATGCCGACCGTATCCGCTTCCTGGAAAGCGTCCGTGCCGATGAGCTGCGTCGGAACCTGGCCGGTGATGACGACCATCGGGATCGAATCCATCAGCGCATCGGTGATGCCGGTGACCGCATTGGTCGCGCCGGGGCCGGAGGTGACGAGGACAACGCCGGGCTTGCCGGTGGAGCGGGCATAACCCTCCGCCATGTGGGTTGCGCCCTGTTCGTGGCGAACGAGAACGTGGCGGATCTTCGGATGATTGTAGAGTGCGTCATAGATGGGCAGAACCGCGCCGCCCGGATAACCGAACACGACTTCGACCCCCAGGTCGATCAGGCACTCAACCAATATGTCCGCGCCGCTCTTTTCGGCCACGATAGATCCTTCCGTCGGATAAATGTTGCGCCCTCTGCTCCAGAAGCGGAGCGATGGCAAGGCGGCTGCGTCTATTGGACATAAAATGGCTAGTCAATAGTTATTGTTGTAATTTTATTACTAATTCATCCATTAAATGATTATCAATGATCGCGGCGATGCGGGGCCAATCGGCGGGAGGCTGGCGGGAAAACCAGGTATATTGCCGCTTCGCATATTGTCGCGTCGCGATCCGGCCGCGCTCGACCATGGTTTCGCGGTCGATTTCCCCCGCCAGCCAGGCCGCGATCTCCGGGACGCCGATGGCCCGCATGACGGGAAGCTCGGCCGAGAGCTTGCGCGCCAGCAGCGCCTCCACCTCCCCGACGGCGCCATGGTCCACCATCTGCCCGAACCGCAGGTCGCAGCGGTCGATCAGCCAGTCGCGCGGGGGCAGCAGGACCATGGGCGCCAGGGCGATGTCCCTGCCTATGCCGCCGCTCTTGTGCCGTTGCCATTCTGACAGGGGCTTGCCGGTCGATCGCACCACCTCCAGCGCGCGGCCGACGCGAGTGGTGTCTGCGGCGGCGAGGCGGGCGGCCGCCTCGGGATCCTCCCTTGCCAGCGCGGCATGCGCCTCGGCGACCGGCATAGCGCGCACGGCAGCGCGTATGGCAGGATCGATGTCCGGCACCGGGGCGATACCGTCCAGCAGGGTGCGCAGATAAAGGCCGGTGCCGCCCACCAATATGGGCAGGCGCCCCGCCGCATGCGCCTTGCCGATCTCGTCGCGCGCCTCAGCCGCCCAGCGCGCGGCGGTGCAGGCTTCCGCGCCGTCGATATGGCCGAACAGCCGATGTGGAACGCCCGCCATTTCCTCCTCGTCCGGCCGGGCCGAAAGGATCCGAAGGTCGGCATAGACCTGGCTCGCGTCCGCATTGATGACGATGCCGTTCGCCATCCGGGCCAGCCGAACCGCGAGCGCACTCTTGCCGCTGGCGGTTGGCCCGGCAATAAGCGCGACGCGCGGGCGGGATTCGCCCATCCTTGAGTCAGGAGTTTCCATGTTCGTTGCGACCTTAGTGGCAAGTGGTGCCTTGAGTCAGGAGGATATTGCCGAGGCGGCCGGCCGGCTCGCCACGGTGGGTTGCGCGCCTGTCGATAGCAAGTGGCTGGACGAGGGCAAGGCGGCCGACATCTTCTTCGGCCTTGATCCGATTGCCGCGCGCGCTGCGCTCACCGGGGTTGGCGAGCGGGCGGACGTGATCGTCCAGCCCGCCGAGGGGCGTGAGAAGAAGCTGCTGATCGCGGACATGGACTCCACCATGATCACCGTCGAATGCATTGACGAACTGGCCGACTATGCCGGGATCAAGGCGCAGATCGCGGAGATTACGGAGCGGGCAATGCGCGGCGAACTCGACTTTGCCGGCGCGCTGCATGAGCGGGTCGCCCTGCTCAAGGGACTGGCGGACGCGGCCATCGACCAATGCCGGACCGAGCGGGTGAAGATCATGCCGGGCGCAAAAGCGCTGGTGCGCACGATGAAGCAGAGGGGGGCGAGGACGCTGCTCGTATCGGGCGGGTTCACGCGCTTCACTGGCCCGGTGGCGGAGGAGATTGGCTTCGACGACGCCGTCGCCAATGTGCTGGAGATCGCCAACGGCGCCCTGCTGGGCACGGTGACGCTTCCGATCGTGGACGCTGCGCGCAAACGGATGGAGCTGGAGGCGGCGATCAACGACGGGATCGATCGGCCGCTGACACTCGCCGTGGGCGACGGCGCCAATGATATACCGATGATCCAGGGGGCCGGGCTGGGCGTCGCCTATCATGCCAAGCCCAGGACGCGGGAAGCGGCGGCGGCCGAAATCGTGCATGGCGACCTCTCCGTGCTGCTCTATGCGCAGGGCATCGCTTCGGCCGAGTGGGTAGAGGCCTGATCGCCTCGATATCCTGGAGCGAAGGCAGAAGCAGGGCCTCATCAGAAGTCCTCTGATCCGCCACCGCACGGTTGAGCGCCGCTCCAGATTCCTTGTTTTCCGCGATTTCCTGACCAGCGATCGGTTCCGATCGCTTGGAAATCGCTCTATTTTTCGTTTTTGCTCAATGCGCGGCCAGCATCCACAGCGCCATGGCTACCATCATGACATTTTCCGTCAGGGACACGAAGCCCAGCGGCACATTGCTGCTGCCGCCGACGCAGGCGCATTTGAGTTCGCGCTTTTCGAGATAGACCGCCTTGAACACCGAAACCGCGCCGATCCCGCCGATGAACAGCGCCACGGGGATCGACAGCCAGTCGAGCGCTCGCGCCAGCATCAGCGTGCCTGCGCCCAGTTCAAGGAACGGATAGACATATCCATAGGGGACAAGGCGGCGGGCAAGCAGGTCGTAGTTCAGGAACATCGTCGCAAAGCGATCCACATCCTGCAATTTCAGCATGGCGAGCAGCATCATGGCGATCGCGATGAAGCGTTCCGCCGTCATGATGCCGAGCAGGGGCAGGGCGGTCAGCCAGTTGGTCACGAGCGCGAGCAAGCCCGCCACCGCGAAGACGACGAGGACGGGCGTATAGCTTTTCGCCTGCGGGTCGGCGACCTTCAGGCCGAAAAAACGGCGAAGGTCGTCATGGCCGCCGATCCTTTGCCCGTCGATGAAGATCTGCGGCGTCGTCGCGACATTGTGCGCGGCCTTGAAGGCGTCGGTTTCGGCACGGCTGGTCAGCCAGTGATCATCGACAGCATAGCCTTTTCGCTTCAGCAGCCAGCGGGCCTTGAGGCCGAAGGGGCAGATGTGGTCGGGCATCACCATGCGATAAAGCTCTGCTTTGCGCGGAGCTTCGGCGGCGGCTGTGGTCATCGCATCGCTTTCTCTGGAGAGTTTCGCTTCGCATCCCATATGGGGTCCGTACCATGGTCCGGAGTCAAGCATGGTGATGACGATTTCCGGTCTGGCGCGCGCGGGCGGCGTGGGCGTCGAGACCATACGCTTTTATCAGCGTCGCGGCCTGCTGGACACGCCCGACCGGCCGGAGGGCGGCGGCCTTGCCGGTGGCGTGCGACGCTATGGCGAGGACGATGTGCGGCGTTTGAAGTTCATCCGCGCGGCACAGGCGGCCGGCTTCACCCTGGATCAGATCGGTGAGTTGCTGCGGCTGGACGCCGGTCAGGATCGCGCACGGGCGCGTGAACTGGCGGCGGAGCGGCTGGCGGCGCTGGACAGGAAGATCGCGGAACTGGAAGCGGCAAGGGACAGTCTGCGGCGACTGGCCGGTGCCTGCCATGCCTCCCAGGAGGGGCCTTGCCCGATCATCTCCGCCTTCGAAGAGTAGGGCTTCGAGGAGTAGGGCAGGGCGTCAGAACCCGGACATCAGCCCGTCGATCGCGCCCTGCAAAATATAGCTCGCGGCGAGCTTGTCCACCAATTCCTCCCGCCGCGCACGGCTGGCATCCGCCTCCAGCAGCGTCCGCGTCACCGCCTGCGTCGACCAGCGCTCGTCCCACAGCAGGATCGGCAGGCCCATGTCCGCGATGTTTCGGGCAAAGGCGCGGCTGGCCTGGCTGCGCGGGGATTCGCTGCCGTCCAGGTTGAGCGGCAGGCCGATCACGACGCCCCTCACCAACTGCTGCTCCATGAAAGCCGCCAGCGCGATCTTGTCCTTGGTGAACTTGCCGCGGCTGACCGTATGGGCCGGGCTGGCGATGGACCATTCCGCATCGCAGAGCGCAAGGCCGATCGTCTTGGTGCCGACATCCAGCCCGATCAGGCGGCCGCCATGGGGCAGGGCTTCGCGGAAAACCGCGCGGTCGGCAGTGACAATGGACATGTTTACTTCTTCAGAAAGGCGGCCAGCCGCTGTTTCGCATCCTCGCGCACATCGGCCCAAAACAGCGCATAGTCATAGACGTGATAATTATTGCCCGGCAAGGTGAACGGACCCATGTCCACCGGTTCCCCGATCATCAGCACGCCACTGGTGTCGCAGCGCGCCGGGACGACGCCGGCGACCAGCCGGGTGGGCTTGCCGGCGTCCCGCGCATCCAGCGTGCCGCGATTGGCGCTGGCGGGGGCCGCGCCATTGAAGGCGCCGGTGATCGGATTGGTGCAGAGCATATGCGTGCCCTTGTGCGGCCGGCCGGTGAAGCTGGGCTTGCGCTCGAAACTCTCGATCGCGGCCGATGGATCGGCCGGTTCGGCATAGCTTTGCCAACTCACGATGCAATGCGACTGCCGCCGCCGCGCGCATGCGGGAAGGCCAAGCGCCGGCAGGTCGGCCTCGACCGAAATCGGCCAGCCCACGGCATAGACGGCGGCGATGCGGTCAGCGACCGGCTTTCCCGCCACCTGCTCGCGCAGCAGCCTCAGCAGATGGAACGAACCCTGGCTATGCGCGGCGAGGATCAGCGGCCCCTGCGGATTGGCCTTGAGAAAGGCGGCGAAGGCCTGGGCGACGTCGCGATAGGCCGCGGCGAGCGACTGGTCGCCCGCGGGCTTGTCGGTCAGGAAGGCGCCATAATTGGCCTGGCGGTAGCGCGGCGCCCAGATGGCGCCCACCGCGTTGAAGGCGCTCGCTTGATTCTGCACGAAGCGCCGCGCCGTCGCGAGCGAATCCTGGTCGTCCAGGTGCATGTTCCAATGCGCGTCGCCCAGCGTCGTGATGTAGGATGTCGGGTGGATGAAGAAGACCGCAGCCTTGTCGCTGGCGGGCGCGTCCTTCACCCCCTCCGGCAGCCAGGCGGCGGGATTGTCCTTCCTGATGTCCGGCCGCGCGATCCACATGCCGGCATCGTCATAGGCGTTGGCCGGCAAGGGCTGAATCTGCGCAAAGGCCTCCCGCGGGACCATGACCGCCCGGATCATCTGCATGCCCCAGATGCGATAGGCCAGCAATGCCGCGATGACCAGCACGATCAGGCCGGCTACGACATAGAGAAATTTGCGGGCCAATCGGCGCTCTCCATCGGGATGCTGTGCAGATGCTTTCCTGTCTGGCGCAAGCGCAACATGCGCGCAAGGACTTGAAGCATGAAGGTGCCGATGGTAGCGGCGGCGCATGTCGATAGACCTTCAGACCGTAAAGAAGATCGCCAGCCTTTCGCGCATTTCGGTGACGGATGCCGAAGCCGAGGCGATGGTGCCCGAACTCAACAACATCCTTGGCTGGGTGGAGCAACTGGGCGAGGTGGACGTGACCGGCGTGGAGCCGATGACCGCCGTCATTCCCAACACGCTGCGCCTGCGCGAGGATGTCGTCACCGACGGCAATGTCCGCGACCGGGTGCTGGCCAATGCGCCGCAGGCCGAACATGGCTTCTTCGCGGTGCCGAAGGTGATCGAATAATGTCAAATCCTACAGACAAAAGCGCGCTGACTGATCTGACGGTGGCGGAAATCCGCGACGGCTTCCGTGGCGGTGACTTTTCCGCGCGCGAAGTGGCAGAGGCGTTCAACGCCAATGTCGCCGCCGCCAAGGCGCTGAATGCCTTCATCGTCGAGACCCCGGAAAAGGCCCTGGAGGCCGCCGACGCCGCCGACAGGGCGAAGGCTGCGGGCGAGGCTTTGAAGCCGCTTTCGGGCGTGCCGATCGGCATGAAGGACCTCTTCTGCACAGAGGGCGTGCAGACGACCGCTGCCAGCCACATGCTGGAAGGCTTCACGCCGACCTATGAATCCACCGTATCGAAGAAGCTGTGGGACGCGGGCGCGGGCATGCTGGGCAAGCTCAATCTCGACCAGTTCGCCATGGGTTCGTCGAACGAGACAAGCTATTACGGCAATGTGATCTCGCCCTGGCGGCGCGGCGGCGGCGACAATGCCGCGCTGGCGCCGGGCGGTTCCTCGGGCGGCTCCTCCGCCGCGATCTCTGCGCGGCTCTGCCCTGCGGCGACCGGGACCGACACGGGCGGCTCGATCCGCCAGCCGGCGGCCTTCACGGGCATTTCGGGCATCAAGCCGACCTACGGTCGCTGCTCGCGCTGGGGCATCGTGGCCTTCGCCTCCTCGCTCGACCAGGCTGGGCCGATGGCGCGGACGGTGCGCGACAATGCGATCCTGCTGGAGACGATGGCGGGCTTCGATCCCAAGGATTCGACCTCGCTCGATCTGGCTGTGCCGCAGTGGGAAGCGGGACTTTCCAGCGATCTGCGCGGCAAGAAGGTCGGCATCCCCAAGGAATATCGGCCTGACGGTCTGAACGCGGAAATCTCCGCCATGTGGGATCGCGGCATCGAATGGCTGAAGGACGCGGGCGCCGAGGTGGTGGAGGTGTCGCTGCCGCATACCAAATATGCGCTGCCGACCTATTATATCATCGCGCCCGCCGAGGCTTCTTCGAACCTCGCCCGCTATGACGGCGTGCGCTATGGCCAGCGCGACCTGCCCGATGGGGCGGGCCTGCAGGACATGTATGCTGCGACGCGTGCCTTGGGCTTTGGGCCGGAGGTCAAGCGCCGCATCATGATCGGCACCTATGTGCTGTCGGCGGGCTTCTACGACGCCTATTATACGCAGGCGCAGAAGGTCCGGGCGCTGATCGCGCGCGATTTCGAACAGGCTTTCGAAAGGTGCGACCTGCTGCTGACGCCCACCGCGCCGAGCGCGTCCTTCGCGCTGGGCGAGAAGCAGGCTGATCCGCTCGCCATGTATCTGAACGACGTCTTCACCGTGCCTGCGTCGCTGGCGGGTCTGCCTGCCATGGCGGTGCCGGGCGGGCTGGACGCGCAAGGGCTGCCCTTGGGCTTGCAGGTTATTGGCAAGGCGCTGGACGAGCAGACCGTGCTGAACGCTGGCCTCGCCATCGAGGAACGCGCAGGCTTCACGGCGCGGCCGGAGAAGTGGTGGTAACGAAACCGTGCTCCTGCGAAAGCAGGAGCCCAGGGCCTCCTGGGCTCTGCACTCACCCTGGGTTCCTGTTTTCGCAGGAACACTTGAGGACAAGAAAATGACTGAGACGATATTTCGCGTTCAGGGCGCTACGGGTTTGTGGGAGGTCGTGATTGGCCTTGAGGTCCATGCGCAGATTACAAGCAACGCCAAACTCTTTTCCGGCGCGGCGACTGCTTTCGGCGCGGAACCGAACACTCAGGTTAGCCTTGTCGACGCGGCCATGCCCGGCATGCTGCCCGTGCCGAACCGCGAGTGCATCCGTCAGGCGGTGCGCACCGGCATGGCGATCAGGGCGCAGATCAACAAATGGTCCCGCTTCGATCGCAAGAATTATTTCTACGCCGACCTGCCGCAGGGCTACCAGATCAGCCAGCTCTACCACCCGCTGGTGGGCGAGGGTGAGATCGAGATCACGCTGGACGAGAAGAACCCCGACAGCAGCACCAAGACCATCGGCATCGAGCGCATCCATGTCGAGCAGGACGCCGGCAAGCTGATGCATGACCAGCATCCGACGCGCTCCTATGTCGACCTCAACCGTTCCGGCGTGGCGCTGATGGAGATCGTGTCGAAGCCCGACATGCGGTCTCCCGCAGAGGCAGGCGCTTATCTGTCGAAGCTCAGGACGATCCTGCGCTATGTCGGGTCGTGCGACGGCAATATGGACCAGGGGTCGATGCGCGCCGACGTCAATGTGTCCGTCCGCAAGCCGGGCGAACCCTTTGGCACCCGCACCGAGACGAAGAACGTCAATTCCGTCCGTTTCGTCATGGCTGTCGTCGAACATGAGGCCAGCCGTCAGGTCGACGTGCTGGAGGCCGGCGGCAAGGTGGTGCAGGAAACCCGCCTCTACGATCCGGACCGGAATGAGACGCGCTCCATGCGGTCGAAGGAAGACGCGCATGACTATCGCTATTTCCCCGATCCGGACCTGTTGCCGCTGGAACTGGACGACGCCTTTCTGGAGGAATGCCGCCAGTCGCTGCCGGAACTGCCCGACGCCAAGCGTCAGCGCTATGAGCAGGCGCTGGGCCTGTCCGCCTATAATGCCGCCACGCTGACCGCCGACGCCGACACCGCGCGCTGGTTCGAGGCGCTGCTGGCAGAGGGCGCGCGCATCCAGAAGAAGAGCGAGGGCGAGGTCGCCAAGGCTTCGGCCAACTGGCTGCTGTCGGAACTTTACGGTGCGCTCAACCGCCTGGGCAAGACGCTGGAGGAAAGTCCCGTCAACCCGGAAGAGGGCGCGGAACTGCTGGCCCTCATCGCCGACGGCACGATCAGCGGCACCATTGCCAAGCAGGTGTTCGAGATCATGCTCGAAACCGGCGAGAGCGCGCCGAAGATCGTCGAGGAAAAGGGCCTGAAGCAGACGAGCGACACCGGCGCGATCGAAGCGGCGGTGGCCAGGGTTCTTGCCGATAATGGCGACAAGGTCGAACAATATAAGGCGGGCAAGGAGGCGCTGTTCGGCTTCTTTGTCGGCCAGACGATGAAGGCCATGCAGGGCAAGGCCAATCCGCAGGTCGTCAATGAACTCGTCAGGAAGGCATTGGGCTGATCTGTTTCTAGGGCCGGCATGGGGATGCCGGCCTTCAATGGGGGGTGGATATGAACAGGGGGATTTTCGTCGCGGGGCTGTGCCTCGCGGCATGCGTCGCGACCGTCGCGGCGCGGGCGGAAACGCTCAACAATGACAGCGTCGTCGCGCTGGTTTCGGCGGGCCTGGGGGATGAAGCCGTGATCGCGAAGATCAAGGCTTCGCCGGCCCAGTACAGGCTCTCCACCGATGACCTGATCGCGCTCAAGAAGAGCGGCGTTTCCGGCCCCGTTATCGCCGCGATGATCGAGGCGGGATCGCAGGGCATCACCTCCGCCAAGGCGGCGATGTCGGCGGACTCGCCCGATCCGCTCGTGCCGCATCCCTCCGGCATCTACATGCTGGTCGACGCCGCCGAGCCTGCCCGCATGGCCCGGATCGATCCTACCATTTCCAACCAGAGCAAGACCGGCGGCATCCTGGGCTATGCCTTCACCGGCGGCATCGCCTCCCTCAGCATCAAGGCGGTCATTCCAAATGTCAGCGCCCGCATCGTCTCGGGCAAGGCGCGGCCCATCTTCTACTTCTATTTCGATGAGGCCAATCGCAGCCTGTCGCAGGCAGGGGCGCCGTCTCTCTGGCTGGCAGGGCCGGCGACGGCGATCACCTCGCCCAATGAATTCAGCCTGATCCAGTTCGATGTGAAGAAGGACCGTCGCGAAACCCGCGTCGGCAGCATGAATCTGGGCGGCGCCAAATCGGGCGTGATGGACAAGGACCGCATCGCCTTCGATTATGAGCAGGTGGCGCCCGGCGTCTTCAAGGTCATGCCGAGGGTGGATCTGGGCACGGGCGAATATGGCTTTCTCTATTCCGTCAGTGCCGGCTCCGGGCCCGGCATGTGGGGCGGGGGCACGGGCGGCGCGCGAATCTTCGATTTCGCGATCCGGCCCTGAAGGCGGGACAATAAAAGGGGCGCTGCCGGGGGAAGGCAGCGCCCCTTCCTTTAGGGCCATGACACCGTTGGGAAGACGGCTTAGGTCATGGCGGATCGGCGGGCCCGGAGGGTCTGTGGGGTGTGGCCCGCCAATTCACTGCTAGGACGTCACAGGATGAAGTTAACCGTCGCCCGCAGGGACAGGGCGACGTGATTTTGTTGTTGTTCCGCTCCGAATTCGCCGCCGACGCGGAAACTCTCGGTGCCGCCGATCAGGCGCGCGCGCCCGGTCCAGCCGCTGGTGCGCTTGTCCGCGATCAGGGTGAAGTCCTCGCCGCCGACATAATGCGCGGTCGTGTCGCCCAGCGATCCGCCGATGATCTGCCGACGCCCGCCCTCCAGCTCGAACCGCATCCAGCCGTCCTCGCGGTTGCGGCTGCCGAAGTCGTAGCCGACGGTGACATTGCCGCTGGCGGTCAGCTCGTCGCTGGTGCGGCTGTCGACGATCAGGTCGAACGCGTCGCCGCCGCCCGTTTCGCTATAGCCGCCTTCTTTCAGCCTGTAATAGTCGATGCCGGCCGCCGGCCGCAGGGTGAAGCGATTGAAGCGCATTTCATAGGACCCGCCCAACGTCGCCGAATAGAGCTTGCCCGACCAGTCGCCGTTCGCCGTGCGGACGAGGTCGCCGGATGCAAAGTGGCGACCGCCGCGAAAGTCGATATGGGCGGCCGAAACACGGGCATAGGTCTGGAACGGCCCGAAATCGCCGCGCCAGTGTGCCGCCAGTTCGAACTGATCCGAATCGACCACATTGTCGTTGCTGCCGGACGAATCGCTGCCGTGAATATAGGCGATGGATGCGCCCAGCGCGCCGATCCCCGTCAGATATTCCGCGCCAAGGCTCGCACCCCATCCATTGATGTCATAGGACGCCGTGTCGCCCACGCTCTTGGAGCTGCCGAACGCGACCTGTTGCAGCCAGAAACCCAGATTGCCGTCAGCCGTGCGATAGATGCCGCCCGGATCGGCCAGGATGCGGGCGGTGGCGCGCGAACCGGCGGTCACCGCCTCGAACGTGCCGCCGGCATGGTCGGGCAGCATCTGCTGCAGATTGGCCTTCAGCGTGTCGCCGTCGGTAATGGCAAGATAGTTGCTGGCAAAGGCGCTGTCTTTGTCCAGCGCGTTGAAGATCGCGTCATAGGCGCGCGCCTGTGATCCGGTCAGGCCCAGATCGGACACGGTCTTGGCGGCGATCGACAGGGTCACTTCCCCCGTGGCCGCATTGCTGGTGATGCCGCCCTTGAACATATAGGGGATCAGCGTCGTGCTGGAGAGGGCAGGCGTGCCGTTCAGCGATCCGGCGCGGACGATGACATAATTGCCTTCGGACCCGGCAACGCGGGTCAGGGTCGCCTTCACCTGCGATCCGCTGGCGAAGGTTGCGGCTCCGGCGACATTGTAGAGCGTATTGGTGCCATTGGCCGTGTCGACCGTCACGCCGATGACGGATGATGCGCCGACGGCTAGCGAGGCAAGCGCGACGGGACCATTGTTGCTGGCGTTGAGCATGCCGCCGTTCACGACGACTGCGGTATTGCCGGCATTGCTGATGGCGCCATTCAGGGCCGCGGTGCCGGAGAGGGTCAGCGTCGATGGACCCCCGCCGAAATCCACGCCGCCGTTGATCTGCGAACTTCCGGAGAGCGCCAGGCTGGAACCATTTCCGCCCATGGCCACATTGCCCGCCAGGGTGGAGGAACCGGACAGCGCCAGGCTGTTGCTGCCCCCGCCCAGGTCGACATTGCCCGCGATGCTGCCTGCCGACACGGTCATGACATCATTGCCCGACCCCAGCCGCACGTCCCCGGTGATCTTCGGCGCCGTCGCGGTCGCCGAGGCAAGCGACTGCGTCAGGGTAACGCCGCTGCTGTTGGCGGTCATATCGATGGCGACGTTCGATCCGCTCTTGCCCCCCGTTGCCGAAATCGCACCGCTGTTGGACAGGGAGGATACCGTGCCCGACGCATCGAGGATGGCGATGGCCGCGCCGTCCGTGCTGCTGATCGCGCTGGCGGAGATGGTGCCGCTGTTGACGATGGCGCGGCTCGTCGCGCCTGCATCGATCACCAGCGCGCGGGCGGAGGTGCCGGCAAGTTTCGAACCCGACGCGCCCACCGTGCCGCCGATCTGGATGGTATCCGCCATGGTGCCGCTGCCCAGGCGAATGGCCGTGGCATTGCTGTCATAGGATACCGCGCCGACCGATCCCGACACCAGCAATCCCTTGGTCAGCGTGACATTGCCGCCCAGCCCGCCAATGACCAGGCCGTTGGCGTTCACGCCATCATAGACGCCTTGTCCGATGATCGTTCCCTTGACGATCAGGCCATAGCCGGAACTGTCGGCTGCCACCGCGCCGATGGTCGTGGCCGCCGTGGCCGAGCCGATCTGCACCGCAGCGGCCGAGCCATAGGTGATGATATTGGCGGACCCTTCGGTAGCGTCGGGCAGGCCGTCATTGTCGACGTCCGGTTTCGTGCTGTCGAGCGTGGGCGGGATGTCGAAGATGACGCCGCCGGTCACATTGCCGGCGATCGTCACCGCCGATCCACCCTGAAGCAGATCGTCGGGGTCCAGTTTGGAAATGTCACTGGGCCGCGTCGTGTAGCGGTAGCCGGTGCTGGTGATCGTGCCCTGGATCTTGACCGCTCCGTTCACGTCCCCCTGCAGGGCCACGCCAATGCTGTTGGCGCCCGTGACCGTGGTCGTTCCGCGGATCGTGACATTGCCCGTGACCGCATTGGCCAGCACGCCATAACCATTGTCGCCCAGCACGCTGGTGGAGCCGCTGGTCGACAGATTGCCGGTCAGCGGCGCATCGATGCGGATCCCGGCCGACTGGTTGCCCTCCACCGTGATGGTTCCGCTGCTGTCGATATTGCCGATATGCGCCGCGCCGGACTGGACCCAGATGCCGTAGCGGTTCGAACCCTTGGCGAAGGGGCCGTCCAGATCGCCGTCATTGTCGGTGTCGGTGGCCGTATAATCCTCGTCCAGGGTGATCGTGCCGCTGTTGCCGATGTTGCCGCTCACGCCCGCGATCGAAAGAATGCCGGTCGCGCCGTCCGCGTTCGAAATCTTCAGCGTACCTGCATTGCTGACATTGTTGTTGCTGTCCTGGGTGATGGCGGTGCCGCTGGTCAGGGTGACCGATCCTGCGGAACTGACCGTCACGTCATCGGGGGCGCCGTTGGCGGCGGTGGCTGTCCTGACCGCCGTCGTGGTGGAGGAACCTATGGTGGTTTCCGCCGCCGCATCGGCCACTGCAAGAGCGGCCAGAACGGAAGCGATGGCCGTACAGGCCAGTAGATTGCGCATGATGTCTCCTCTGCGTGCCGCGCCTCTTGTCGATGAGCGCGCATGCGGGGGAGACGGCGCCGGACCGGCCGGTCCGTCACCTAAAAATAATGAGACGCAGGATCAGAAGGCGAAATCCATCCCCAGCCGGACCGTCCGGGGACGCTGGGGCGTCACATAATCGCCGCTGATGTCGAACGGCGTGCCCAGCGAGAAGCGGTTGCCGCTGCTGTCGAACAGGTTGGTGAGAGATAGCGACCATTGCATGGGTCCGCGGGTCAGCGCGGCGTTGAACGCCGTGTCCACATAATTGCCCTGTTCGCGTCCCAATATCGGTCCGACGCCCAGGCGCGACTTGCCGACATAGCGGGCCGATCCGCTGAGATGGAGTTGCATCTCGTCTCCCACACGCGCGCGGTAGTCGACGCCGATGCGCCCGCCCAGATTGGCGACATTGGGCAGGCTCAGCGACTGCCCTTCGTAGGACAGCAGCCGCACGAACTGCGCCGGACGGTTGAGCCGGCTGTCGTTGAAGATGATGCTGCCGTCCAGCGTCAGGCGCGGGATGGGGCGGACGACGACGCGCCCCTCCACCGTATAGATGCGTCCGTCCCCGATATTGTCGGTGGTCGGGATGCCGATGCGATCGGTGACGTCGGCCTGGATGTCCTTCCACCTCGTATAGGCGAGATTGCCGGTCAGCGCGATCCTGTCGACCCCAGGAATGCCCCGGCGAAAGCCCAGTTCCAGCGTGGAGGCGCGGTCGTTGCGGAAACGCTGGATATGCTGGTCGTCGACCGCCAGCCCCCCAGGGCGGAATCCCTGCTGGAAACGGGCGTAGATGGTGGTTCCCCGCCAGGCGTCGGTCAGCAGGGAGAAGGAGGGGAGGAAGATCGTTTCGTTCCGGTTCGCCTGCGCCTCGGCCCTCGCAATGGCGGCGAGGGACAGGAGGGCTATGGGATCGAGCGCCTCGCCGGTCAGGCGGCTGTTGGTCAGCCGGCCACCGACCGTGGCGATCAGGCCGCGCACGGGTTCGAAGGATGCCTCGCCGAACAGCGTCGCCTCGCGGATGCGGTTATGCACGCCGGTCGACGTCGCCGGCATGCCGCGCCCGTACATCGGCACACCGGGAATGACCTGCGGCTGCATGATGTCCGCGCTGTAGGATGTCAGCGAACGATGGATGTCCGACGTGCTTTCCAGATAGGACGCGCCCAATATCCAGCCCAGACCATTGTCCAGATCGCGGACAATGCGGTTTTCGGTCGAGAAGATATCGACCTTGTTCCTTTGCCGGAACAGGGCGGCGGGTGCATCGGCTCCGAACGGGTCATATTGCGTCGCGTCATAGCTTTCCGTCAGGACGTTGTGGACGAAGCCGGTGGACGAGATGAAACGCAGATTGTCCCACTGCCTTTCGATGCGCAGATTGGCGAGCGCATAGCTGGACGAATAGGGCTGGGCGACGGCGGATGCGCGCTCGAGTTCGCCGATATCCTTTTCTGCATATTGGGCATCGTCGCCCTTGATGCGCTGGAAAACGCCGGTGAGGTCCATGGTCCAGTCCTCGTTCGGCGCGAAACGCAATGCGGCGCGACCGCCATAGGTGCGGATGCGGTTGACGTCATGCCTGTTGCGCAGGACGTCGTCGATATAGCCGCCATCCTGCACGCCGTACCCAACGACGCGCAGCGCGATCTTCTCCGTCAGGATCGGCAGGTTGATCGTCGCGGACAGGTCCCCGCCGGGCGCGCCATGTTGCGTGGCGCTGAGGCCGGCGGAAGCCTGCCCGCCGGTGCGCACCAGATCGGGCGCATTGGGTATCATGCGCACGATGCCACCCAGCGAACCCGCGCCATAGAGTGTGCCCTGCGGGCCCTCCAGCACTTCCACCCCCTGCATGTCATAGAGCCGCAGGTCAGGGTCGGGCGCCGCATAGTTGAGCCGCATGTCGCCCAGATACTGGCCCGACGTCGCCTGCGTGGGGCCGGCAACGCCGCTGTCGGCGATGGCGCGGATGAACAGCTTGTTGCGGCCTTCGCCGGCATGGGTGGAACTGAGGCTCGCCACGCGGAAGATCAGGCTGGCGGTGCCCCCGGCCGCCTCGGCGGCGGTGAAGGCGTCATCGCCCACCACATCGACCATGCCGGCATAGCGGGGCAGCGGGGTGTCGCGCTTGGACGCGGTGACGATGATGTCGGCAGGTTCGGGCGCGGCCTGCGCAACGGGCCGGGCTATGTGGGGGCAGCCCTGTTCGCGCGCGGTGGCAGTCCGCACGATCCGCCATGTGGTCGCGTCGATCCGCCGGATGCTGGCATCGCTGCCTTTGATCAGCCGCTTCAGCGCAGCTTCGACCGAGAGGCGGCCTGCCACGGCCGGCGTGGCGATGCCGGCCAGCGACTGGTCGGACATGCCGATGCTGGCTCCGGTCTGACGGCCGAGCGCTATCGCCGCCTCGCCCAAATGTCCGGGGGCGATGCTGATTTGCTGTCTATCCGCCGCCCGCGCGGGCGAAGCGGCCATCATGGCGAGGGCGGTGACGATCAGGACGTCAGCGTGGCGGGCCATCCCCCTCCTTCAACAGCCAGCCGTCGCCTTCCCTGACGGCGCTAAGGCCCATCAGTGGCGCCGCCTGACCAAAGAACCGCGCCGGATCCCGGTCCAGGCGGATCGTGCCGGTGAAGCGCATGGCTCCCGCGCCGGGCGTGGCGGTAAGCCGGACGCCCAATGAACGGGCGATGTCGGCGCTGATCTGCGTTACCGGGGCATTGGCATAGCTCAGCCGGCCCTGGCGCCAGCTTGCCACGGCATCGGTCGCGATATCCATGACGCGCAGGCCGTTTTCGTCATCGGTCAGGGCGCGACCGGCGGGGAGCGCGATCGCCTCCGCCTTCGGATTGTAGATGACCTCGCCCTCCGACACGCCGATGCGCGTCGCTGTGCCGGTCCGGACGATGTTGAAGACGGTGCCTGCATCCTCGAACAGCGCGTTGCCCACTGTGACGCGGAAGGGGTCGGCCGGGTCATGCCGCACGGTGAAAGCGGCCTCGCCGCTGTCGAGTGCCGCGAAACGCGCGTCATGGCGATCGAAACGCATGGTGGTGCCACCGTTCAGTTCGATATGCGTGCCTTCATCCAGCGCGACGGTGCGCGTTTCGCCGGGCCGGGTCGTGACGGTGTAGATGTCGCTGCGGTTCCACATGCCGATAGACAGCGCCGCGACCAGCGCCGCGGCCACTGCGCCGCCGCCGATCAGCGATCTCGGCCAGCGCCAGCCACGCGTGCCCGCATCATTGGCAGGCGCGGCGATGACGACCGGCTCTGCAGGAATGATCCGCACCAGGTCGGCGTCCGCCGCCATCAGCGCGTCATAGGCAGGCGCATGCGCGGGATCGGCCTCCAGCCAGGCGGTGAAGGCTTCCCAATCGGCAAATTCGGGATCGCGCGTCCGGATGACCCATCCGAGCGCCTCCTCGTTCATCATGGCCTTAGCCCCGTTCATTTCAGCCCCTCATCTGAACCAGACGCCACCGCCATCCTCATTCCGTATCCAGTTTCTGCTTGAGGGCGATCATCGCGCGATAGGCTTTCTGCAGGTCCTTCTCCACGGTGGTCAGGCTGACGCCCAGTTCCTCCGCGATCAGCCGTTGTCCCACGCCCTCCAGACGGAAGCGACGGAACACCATCTCGACCCGCGGCCCCAGGGACCGCAGCACGGCGCGGGCCTCCTCCAGCCGTTCGTTCAGGACCAACCTTTCATCGACGGCGATATCCTCCGACGGATCGGCCATCACGCCGCCTGCACCCTCCGCCCAATCCTGTTCGCGCCGCTCCCGCCGCGTGGCGGACCGATAGCGATCGAGCATCAGGTTGTTCGCCATGCGGTAGAGATAGGGCAGGGGATCGGCGATCGGGCCGAGATCCTTCTCCTCCAGCTTCATCCACATGTCCTGCAACAGATCCTCGGACTCATCGCCCGCGCCGCGCGCGCGCAAAAACCGCAGCAGAGCAGGGCGATTGTTCAGGAAGATGGCGGAGAGGCCGGTAGCCATGAAGAACGTGCGTCCAGTGGGATCAGGCGGTTGCCATAAAGGGCCGATGAGGGCGTTGCAACGGGCAAGCGGTCCATGGGATCTTGCCATTTACCCGCGGCCATGCCTGTTCTAGGACGGATCGACATTCAGGTGATGACGAGCCGAAAATGGTGATTTTTCGTGACCCGGCGCGCAGCCTGCTTCCAGTAGGTGAGCACCGGAAGCACGGAAAGCCGCCATTTGCAGGCCGCCAGGACTGAATGTCGATCCGTCCTGGATGGTCAGGTCGGCAGGAGGATCGATGCAGCTAATCGGGCAGGTGGACGTGGCGGCGGCGCGAGCGGCCGGCATGAATGCCGGAAAATTGCAGGCGCTGGCCGATTTTGTCCATGATCGCTATGTCGCGCCCGGCAAGCTGCCCCATATGCAGTTGCTCGTGTCGCGTGACGAGCAGCCGATCGTCTCCGTCCGCAGCGGCGCGGCGCGCGCCACCGGCGAGCCGCTGGGCGACGACGCGCTTTACCGCATCGCCTCCATGACCAAACCGGTGACATCGGTCGCCTTCATGATGCTGGTGGAACAGGGGCTGGTCGCGCTGGACGATCCGGTGGTGAAGGTGCTGCCGGAATTTGCCGACCTCGCCGTCGGCGCCGATGGAATCGGGCGGATGCGGCGACCGATACTGATGATCGACCTGTTGCGGCACACCTCTGGCCTGACCTATGGATTGCAGCGGCAGACGGCCATTGACGCGCGCTATCGCGATCTTGGCCTGGACGAGTTCCAGCAGAAGCGCAGTTCCGACGACTTCATTGCGACCCTCGCCGCGCTGCCGCTGGAATTTTCGCCTGGTGACCGATGGAACTATTCGGTTTCCACCGATGTGCTGGGCATCGTGGTCGAACGGCTGAGCGGCCTTGACCTGGAGCGCTATTTTCGCGAGCGCATCTTCGATCCGCTGGGCATGCCCGACACATTCTTCGAACTGCCGGAGGACCGGGTCGAGCGGATGACGGACGCGTGGCAGTGGGCACCGGACGGCACGCTTTCGCTCTACGACCGGGGCGCGCGCAGCGGATGGCGCAGGCCGCTCAGGCTACGTTCGGGCGGCGGCGGCCTCCTATCCTCCGTGGCTGATTACCACCGCTTCGCGCGGATGCTGCTGCGCGGCGGCGAACTGGACGGCGTGCGGCTGCTGAAACCGGAAACGGTCGCGACGATGCACGCCAATCATCTGCCCGGCGGCGGCGACCTGGCCAGCCTGTCCTCCTCCATGTTCAGCGAAGCGGATTATGCGGGCGTCGGTTTCGGCCTGGGCTTCGCGACGGACCTTCGGACGCAGGAATATTATTGGGGCGGGGTGTTCTCCACCTTCTTCTTCATCGATCCGGTCGAGCGGCTGATCGCCATATTCATGACCCAGCATTTTCCCTCGAGCATCCATCCGGTCCGTCGCGAGTTGAGGCAGGGTGTTCGCCGTGCCATCGCCGAAAGCCGCACCGATTAATTGCTGCGCTGCAAAATTTGCTGGTGGCGCGCCTCGGGACGGCGTGCCATCATCGCGCCTGGACTCAAAGGCGAAAGGGGCACATTTATGAACCTGAAAGGCCAAACCACCCTTCCCAAGCCCGCTCCGCGGCAGGTCGACCCACAGGTCCTTGCCCATGAGATCGTCGAGCGGCTCACCTACCGGATCGGCAAGAACGCGACGGCAGCCAAGCCGCATGACTGGCTGCATGCGGTGATCCTCGCCATTCGCGACCGGGTAATCGACGCCTGGATCGCCTCCACGGAGAAAACCTATCAGGAGCAGGGACGGCGGGTCTATTATCTGAGCCTGGAATTCCTGATCGGACGGCTGATGCGCGACGCGGCGTCCAACATGGAAATGCTGGACGACATGCAGGCGGCCTTGGCGTCGCTGGGCGTCGACATCGACATCATCGCCGCGCTGGAACCCGACGCCGCCCTGGGCAATGGCGGCCTTGGCCGGCTCGCGGCCTGCTTCATGGAGAGCATGGCGACAGTGGACGTGCCCGCCTATGGCTATGGCATACGCTATGTGAACGGCATGTTTCGGCAGGAAATTTCGGACGGCTGGCAGGTGGAACTGCCCGAAACCTGGCTGACCCATGGCAATCCCTGGGAATTTGAACGGCGCGAGGCGAGCTATGAGATCGGCTTTGGCGGCCGGGTCGATCCGTCGGAAAATGAGGATGCCGGTCCCCACCAGATGCGCTGGCGCCCGGCCGAGCGGGTCATCGCCACGCCTTATGACACGCCGATCGCGGGCTGGCGGGGCAAGCGGGTCAACACGCTTCGCCTGTGGGAAGCCCAGCCGATCGATCCGATCCTGCTCGACCGCTTCAACGCTGGCGACCATCTGGGCGCGCTGACGGAAAGCAATCGGGCGGAGGCGCTCACGCGCGTGCTCTACCCGGCCGACAGTTCCCCGGCGGGTCAGGAATTGCGGCTGCGGCAGGAATATTTCTTCTCTTCCGCATCCCTGCAGGACATCGTCCGGCGGCATATCCAATATTTCGGCGATATACGCACCCTGCCGAACAAGGCGGCGATCCAGCTGAACGACACCCATCCGGCGGTTGCCGTCGCGGAACTGATGCGGCTCCTCCTCGACGATTACGGCCTCGACTTCGACGAGGCGTGGGACATCACCCGCCGGACGTTCAGCTACACCAATCACACGCTGCTGCCCGAAGCGCTGGAAAGCTGGCCGGTACCGCTGTTCGAACGGCTGCTGCCCCGGCACATGCAGATCGTCTATGCAGTGAACAGCCGGCTGCTGGGGGAGGCGCGACGCCTGAAGGCCGAAGATGGCGCGGGCCAGTTCGACGACCGGGCCATCGGCACCATCTCCCTGATCGACGAGGGGGGAGAGCGGCGGGTGCGCATGGGCAATCTGGCCTTTGCCGGATCGCACAGCGTCAACGGCGTGTCGGCGCTGCATACCGAATTGATGAAGGAAACGGTTTTTGCCGATTTCCACCGGCTCTACCCGACGCGGATCAACAACAAGACCAATGGCGTCACCTTCCGCCGCTGGCTGATGCAGTGCAATCACGGGCTGTTCGAACTGATCAGGGAAGCGATCGGGGACCGCTTCATGGACGATCCCGAAGCGCTGCGCGAGCTGGACCGCTTCGCCGACGACAGCGCGTTCCAGGAGAAATTCCTGGGCGTCAAGCGCGCCAACAAGGTGGCGCTGGCCGATCTGCTGCGCCAGCGGGTCAATGCCCGGATCGATCCTTCGGCCATGTTCGACATCCAGATCAAGCGCATCCATGAATATAAGCGGCAGTTGCTCAACATCATCGAGGCGGTGTCGCTCTACGACCAGATACGGTCGCATCCGGAGCGGCATTGGGTGCCGCGCGTCAAGCTGTTCGGCGGCAAGGCGGCGCCCAGCTATCACAATGCCAAGCTGATCATCAAACTGGCGGGCGATGTTGCGCGGGCGGTCAATCACGACCCGGCGGTGAATGGCCTGCTGAAGGTGCAATTCGTGCCCAACTACAATGTGTCGCTGGCGGAAATGATGATTCCGGCGGCGGACCTGTCCGAACAGATTTCGACTGCGGGCATGGAGGCGTCGGGCACCGGCAACATGAAGTTCGCCGTCAACGGCGCGCTCACCATCGGCACGCTGGACGGCGCCAATGTCGAAATGCGCGACCATGTGGGGGAGGAGAATATCGTGATCTTCGGCCTCACCGCCGCGCAGGTGAACGAACGGCGCGCCCAGGGCTACGACCCGCGCGAGGTGATCGGCCAGAGCCGCGAACTGGGCCAGGCGCTGGATGCGATCGCGAGCGGCGTCTTTTCCCCCGACGATCCGGGACGGTACAAGGATCTGGTGCAGGGCATCCATGATCATGACTGGTTCATGGTCGCGGCCGACTTCGACAGCTATTCCGCCGCGCAGCGCCGGGTGGACGGAATATGGCAGGACCAGGCGCTATGGGCGCGCAGGGCGATCCACAATGTCGCCCGCATGGGCTGGTTCTCGTCGGACCGTACGATCAGGGAATATGCGACGGACATCTGGAAGGTGCCGGTTTGAAGCGAGGCCGGATCTAGCGTGGGCCCGAACCCGGAACAGATCGCCCGCCTGCTGGAGGGGCGGGAGGACGATCCCTTCGCCACGCTTGGCGTCCATCCGGCGGCAAAGGGTTTCACCGCCTGCGTCTTCCTGCCGGACGCGGTGCGCGTCGAGGCCTGCAGACTGGACGGCAAGGCGGTCGGCACGTTGGACCGGCTCCATCCGGAAGGGCTGTTCTTCGGCAGGATCGCCATCCGCAAGCGCCAGCCGCTGCGTTACCGGGCGACCTATGCCGATGGCGGCGAACATGCGCTGATCGATCCCTACAGCTTTGGCCCGGTACTGGGGCCGATGGACGATTATTATTTTGCCGAAGGGTCTCACGCGCGGCTGTTCGACAAGATGGGTGCCCATATCATGACCCATGAAGGGGTGGAGGGCACGCATTTCGCGGTCTGGGCACCCAATGCGCAGCGTGTGTCGGTGGTGGGCGACTTCAATCGCTGGGACGGACGCCGGGCGCCGATGCGGCGTCGCCAGGATGCGGGCATATGGGAAATCTTCCTGCCCGAACTGGGCGTCGGCAGCGCCTATAAATATGAGATTGTCGGGCCCGACGGCAATGTCCTGCCGCTGAAGGCCGACCCCTTCGCCTTCCGCTCCGAATTGCGGCCCGCCACCGCTTCCGTCGTGGCGGCCGCCCCGGACCATGACTGGGGCGACGAACGCCACCGCGACTATTGGCAAAAGGCCGATCCGCGTCGCGAGCCCGTTTCCGTCTATGAGGTGCACGCCGGTTCCTGGCAGCGCGACGATGACGGCAATTTCCTTTGCTGGGATGCCCTTGCCCAACGGTTGATCCCCTATGTGGTCGGCATGGGCTTTACCCATATCGAATTCCTGCCGATCAGCGAATTTCCCTATGATCCGAGCTGGGGATACCAGACCACCGGGCTATACGCGCCGACCGCGCGCTTTGGCGATCCGGAGGGCTTTGCCCGCTTCGTCGATGGCGCGCATCGTGCGGGCGTGGGCGTCATCCTCGACTGGGTGCCCGCCCATTTCCCCACCGACGCCCATGGGCTGGCCCGTTTCGACGGCACCGCCCTTTATGAACATGCCGATCCGCGCAAGGGATTCCATCCCGACTGGAACACGGCGATCTACAATTTCGGCCGGCGGGAGGTGGCGCAATATCTGGTCAACAACGCCCTCTTCTGGGCGGAGCGCTACCATGTCGACGGGCTGCGGGTCGATGCCGTCGCCTCGATGCTCTATCTCGACTATTCCCGCAAGGAAGGGGAATGGATCCCCAACAGCCAGGGCGGACGGGAGAATGTGGAGGCGGTCGATTTCCTGCGGCAGATGAACAAGGCGCTCTACGGCACCCATGGCGGCGTCATGACCATCGCCGAGGAATCGACGAGCTGGCCCAAGGTGTCGCATCCCGTCCATGAAGGGGGCCTGGGCTTCGGCTTCAAATGGAATATGGGCTTCATGCACGACACGCTGCGCTATCTGGCGCGTGATCCGGTGCACCGCGCCCATCACCATGACGACATCACCTTCGGCCTGCTCTACGCCTTTACGGAGAATTTCGTGCTGGCGCTGAGCCATGACGAGGTGGTGCATGGCAAGGCTTCCCTGCTGCACAAGATGCCGGGGGACGACTGGCAGAAATTCGCGACCCTGCGCGCCTATTACACGATGATGTGGGGCTATCCGGGCAAGAAGCTGCTGTTCATGGGGCAGGAATTCGCCCAGCGCGATGAATGGAGCGAGGCGCGGGCGCTGGACTGGCATTTGCTCGATCACGCGCCGCATCGGGGCGTGCAGTTGCTGCTGAGCGACCTCAACCGCCTCTACCGCTCCCGTCCTGCGCTGCATGCCCGCGATTGCGAGCCGGAGGGGTTCGACTGGGTCCTGGTCGATGCGGCGGCGGACTCGGTCTTCGCCTGGGTGCGACGCGCGCCCGGCGTGGCGCCCATCGTCGTCATCAGCCACTTCACGCCCACATTGCGCCACGGATACAGGATGCGCCTTCCCTCCGGCGGCCGCTGGCGGGAAATCGTCAACAGCGACGCCGTCGACTATGGGGGCAGCGGCGCGGGAAATATGGGAATTGTCGTCGCTGATGAAGAGGGGTGGGCCAATGTCACCATTCCACCGCTTGCAACGTTGATGCTGGAACTGGAATATTGAAACGAACGGGCGGAATATCAACGCTCGCGAGCATGAAGGAGAAGAGGGCGATGCAACCAAGGAACCAGCCGATCGCCCGTGACGCCATGGCATATGTACTGGCCGGGGGCAGGGGCAGTCGCCTTGCCGAACTGACCGACCGGCGCGCAAAGCCCGCAGTGCATTTCGGCGGCAAGGCCAGGATCATCGATTTCGCCCTGTCCAATGCGCTCAACAGCGGCATCAGGCGCATCGGCGTCGCGACGCAGTACAAGGCGCATTCGCTGATCCGGCATCTCCAGCGCGGCTGGAACTTCTTTCGCACGGAACGCAATGAAAGCTTCGACATCCTGCCCGCCAGCCAGCGCGTGTCGGAAAGCCAATGGTATGAAGGCACGGCCGACGCGGTCTTCCAGAATATCGACATCATCGAAAGCTATGCGCCGGAATATATGGTCATCCTGGCGGGCGACCATGTGTACAAGATGGATTATGAACTGATGCTCCAGCAGCATGTCGACAGCGGCGCGGACGTCACTGTCGGTTGCATGGAGGTGCCGGTGAAGGAAGCCAGCGGCTTCGGCGTCATGCATGTGGACGAGCAGGACGTGATCACCGCCTTTGTGGAAAAGCCGAAGAACCCGCCGCATATTCCCGGCAGTCCCGGCATGGCGCTGGCGTCCATGGGCATCTATGTCTTCCGTACCGCCCTGCTGATCGAGGAACTGCGACGCGACGCGGACGATCCGGACAGCAAGCGCGATTTCGGGGGTGACATCATCCCGCATATCGTCCGCCACGGGAAAGCCGTGGCGCATCGTTTCTCCAACAGTTGCGTCCGCGCGGAAAGCGAACCCGTGCCCTATTGGCGCGACGTCGGAACGATCGACGCCTATTGGCAGGCGAATATCGACCTCACCGATGTGGTGCCCTCGCTCGACCTCTATGACCATAGCTGGCCGCTCTGGACCTATTCCGAAGTCACGCCGCCGGCGAAATTCGTCCATAATGAAGAGGGGCGGCGCGGTTCCGCCACATCGTCCCTGATCGCGGGGGGATGCATCGTATCGGGATCCTCGCTGCATCACAGCCTGCTCTTCACGGGCGTGCGGACGCACAGTTTCTCGTCCGTGACGGAAAGCGTCGTCATGCCCAATTGCGTGATCGGCCGGGGTGCGCGGCTGCACAAATGCGTGCTGGATTCGGGCGTCATCATCCCGCCGGGCCTGATCGTCGGAGAGCATCCCGAACATGACGCGCAACGTTTCCGACGAACGGACAGCGGCGTGACGCTGATCACCCAATATATGATCGAACGGCTGGTGGACTGATCTTGGGCAAGGCAGGGGAAAGCAGGGCAGGGGCCATGCGGGTGCTTTCGGTGGCGTCCGAAGTCTATCCGCTGGTGAAGACCGGCGGATTGGCCGATGTGGCCGGCGCATTGCCCGGCGCGCTGGCGGCGCAGGGCGTGGAGGTCAGGACGTTGGTGCCCGGCTATCCGGCTGTTCTGTCGCGCCTCGGCAAGGCAAAGCCGCTGCGCCGCTATGACGCGCTGTTCGGCGCATCGGCGGCGGTACTGGCGGCGAAGCTGGGCGAACTGGACCTGTTGGTGCTGGACGCCCCCGACTTTTTCGCGCGGGAGGGCGGCCCCTATGGCGATTCGGCCGGGGGCGAATGGCCAGACAATTGGAAACGCTTCGCCGCCCTGTCCCGCGCAGGGGCGGACATAGCGGCCGAGGGGGTGAAGGGCTGGCGACCCGACCTCGTCCATGCGCATGACTGGCAGGGGGCGATGACCGCAGCCTATATGCGCTTCGGGCCGGCCCATGCGGTGCCCAGCGTGGTGACAATCCACAATCTGGCCTTCCAGGGGCGCTTCGGCGCGGACGTCTTTCCGCAGCTCGGCCTGCCGCCCGAAGCCTGGGGCGTCGACGGCGTCGAATATTATGGCGGCACCGGCTATCTGAAGGCCGGGCTTGTCTCGGCCGACGCGATCACCACCGTCAGCCCCACCTATGCCGACGAAATCCGCTCCCCGGTGCATGGCATGGGACTGGATGGCCTGATCAACGGGCGCTCCGACAGGCTGCACGGCATATTGAACGGCGTGGATGCCGCCATATGGGATCCCGCCGCCGATCCCCTGATCGCCAGGCCGTTCAGCGCGCGGGCCCTGGGCGGGCGCAGCGCCAGCCGACGGGCCCTGGAAGCGCAGTTCGGCCTAGACCGCGACGACGCGCCGATCTTCATCATCGTCAGCCGCCTTACCTGGCAAAAGGGGATGGACATGGTCATGGATGCCATCGACCATCTGGTGGGGCTGGGTGGCAAGCTTGCGCTTCTGGGATCGGGCGATCATGTGCTGGAGGGCGCGTTCCTGGCGGCGGCGGATCGGCATCGCGGGCGGGTGGGCGCGCGGATCGGCTATGACGAGCCGATGTCGCACCTGATGCAGGCGGGGGGCGACGCCATATTGATCCCATCCCGCTTCGAACCCTGTGGCCTGACCCAGCTTTACGGCCTTCGCTATGGCTGCGTGCCGGTGGTGGCTCGGGTCGGCGGCCTGGCCGACACGGTGATCGATGCCAATGAAGCTGCCGTCGGCGCGGGAGTGGCCACCGGCATCGTCTTCCCCCCGTCCGACCCGCTCGCCCTGCACGGAGCCATAGCTCGCGCCATCCGGCTCCATGCGCAGCGGCCGACATGGCAGGCGATGCAGCGTGCCGGCATGCACGCCGACTTTTCCTGGACCCGCAGCGCGGCGCGCTACGCGGCGCTGTTCCACGCACTGATCCAGACCAGGGCATGAGCGCTGAGGCGCTGGGTCCGGACCTGCACGGGCATGGAACCCGTTTCCGCGTCCATGCGCCCGATGCGCACCAGCTCTGGCTGTGCCTGTTCGACGCCGGAGATCGCGAGCAACGCCTGCCCATGGCAAGGGACGATGCGGGGGGCTGGTTCATCGATGCGCCCGGCGTGGGGGACGGCGCGCGCTATGGGCTGCGTGCCGATGGTCCCTATGATCCCGATACTGGTCTGTGGTTCGATCCGGCCAAGCTGTTGCTCGATCCCTATGCCATCGCCATCGACCGGCCGTTCACCTATGACCCGATGCTGGCAGCGCCGCGCCACGAGGGCCGGGACACAGCGGTCCTGATGCCCAGGGGGGTGGTGACCGCGCCCTTGCCCGGGGTCGCTCCAGAACCGCCGATCTTCCGGCCCGGCGGGCTGATCTATGAAGTGCAGGTCCGCGGCTTCACCATGCTGCATCCCGACGTTCCGGAGGCGCAGCGCGGCACCATAGCCGCCCTTGGCCACCCCGCAGTGGTCGAGCATCTGCGCCGCCTGCACGTTTCCGCCATCGAACTGATGCCGATCAATGCCTGGATCGATGAGCGGCATCTGGGGCCGCTGGGGCTGCACAACGCCTGGGGCTATAATCCGGTCAGCTATTTCGCGCTCGATCCCCGGCTGGCACCCGGCGGCATGGCGGAATTGCGCGGCGTGGTGGCTGCGCTGCATGCCGCGGGGATCGGCGTTATCCTGGACATGGTCTATAATCATGACGGGGAAAGCGACCGTCTGGGGCCTACCCTGTCGCTCAGGGGCCTGGATGCGCGCAGCTATTTCCGGCACGAACCGGACGGCCGCCTGATCAACGATACGGGCACGGGGAACAGCATCGACTGCAACCATCCCGTCGCGCAGCGGCTGATCCTGGATTCGCTGCGTCATTTCGTCACCGTGGCGGGCGTCGATGGCTTTCGTTTCGACCTTGCTCCCGCTCTCGGGCGGCTGCCTGCGGGTTTCGACAGCGACGCGCCCTTGCTGGCGGCGATGCGCGGCGATCCGCTCCTCTCCGATCGCATCCTTGTCGCGGAACCGTGGGACATCGGTCCAGGCGGTTATCAACTCGGGCGGTTCGGGGAGAACTGGCTGGAATGGAATGATCGCTATCGGGACGATCTGCGCCGCTTCTGGCGCGGGGATGACGGCATGATCGGCGCACTGGCGACGCGACTTGCGGGATCGTCCGACATATTCCACGCCGCTCCGGCAACGCGCACCGTCAATTTCCTGGCTGCTCATGACGGCTTCACGCTGGCGGATGTGACCGCCTATGAACATCGCCGCAATGAAGCCAATGGCGAACAGAACCGCGACGGCCATGGCGAGAATTTCAGCTGGAACAACGGGACCGAGGGTGAGAGCGCCGATCCGGACGTCCGGGCCGCGCGGCGACGCGATATCATGGCGCTGCTCGGCACGCTGTTCTGCTCGCGCGGTGCGATCATGCTGACCGCCGGCGACGAGTTCGGACGGACGCAGCATGGCAACAACAATGCCTATGCGCAGGATAATGCGATCGGCTGGATCGACTGGCAGGGACGGGACCGGGAGATCGAGGCACATGCCTTCGCCCTTGCCGCCCTGCGCGCAGCGACGCCGGATTTGCATCGTACCGACTGGCTGTCCGAAGCCGACGTGGAATGGCTGGACGAGCAGGGCCAGCCGATGACCGTCTCGCAATGGGAGCAGCCTGACCGCCGCTGTCTGGCGATGCGGTTCCGCAGTTCGGGCTTCAGCGTCTTCATCAATGGCGATGATGTGCCCCACGACTTCGGCACCGTGCACGTTCCTGCGCGAACCGTACTGCCCATCCTGGCTGGACAGCCCAGCGGCCCGAACAGCCTGCCGACGCAAAGCGCATGAGGCTGCAAAAGCCGAAATCGATTACGCGCTGGAACCAGACAATGCCGCGCTGATCCGTTACTGGAACCAGATCGGTGGTTAAGTCGTTCATCTTGCAGAAAGAAAGGGAGAAGGCAGATGGACGATGCGCTAAAGCCGCATGCCATGTTCGGCATATTGTTCGGCCTGCTGGTTTCAATCGAGATCTGGTGCTTCGCCGCACTGCTGATCCACGCCGTCGATTGACGAGACATCGAAGATCAGCGGGATGGTGAGCCCTGCTGGATTCGAACCAGCGACCTACTGATTAAAAGTCAGTTGCTCTACCGACTGAGCTAAGGGCCCTCATGTCCTGAGGTCCGCACGCACTAGAGGCGGCGGTGCGGCTGGTCAACCTCCAGAAATCGCTTTTCGCAAGCGGAAGCGCAAATGGCGGATCGAAAGCCGCGATACAGGGTCGCGCCATCCAGGCACGATGGCGTGCAGCGGTTCCAGCACGAAATCGCGGCTGCGAAAGTCTGGATGCGGTATGTGCAGCGACCGGCTGTTCCAGCGACCGCCGGACCAGAGAATGATGTCGATGTCCAGGCGCCTTGGCCCCCAGCGTCTGAACCGCCGCCGGCCAAGCATGCATTCTATCGCCTGCAATTGCGACAGCATCTCGTCGGGCGGCAGGCGGCTCTCCACCAGCAGCGCGCCATTGGCGAAGATCCGCCGCGACGGACCGATCGGCGGGGTCCGCATGACGGGTGCGACGTCGAGAACCTGGCCCAACGCCGCGATCCGGCGAACCGCCTCGTCCAGCAGGCGCGCGGGAGTCATCCGCGCCGAAAGAGCCCGGTTCGATCCCAAAGCGAGGGCGTAAAGATGACGAGCGCTTGTCTTGGCCATGGAGCAGCGCCTATCCCGTCGCCATGACGCTGAAAAGTCCTATCCCGCAAAGTGAAGCGCCGCATGATTGCCCGCTTTGTCCGCGACTGGCCGCTCTCCGGCAGCAGAATCGCGTCGATCATCCAGGCTGGTGGAATGCGCCGGTCCCGCTCTTCGGCGATCCGCTCGGCCGGATCGCGGTCGTCGGACTTGCGCCCGGCAAGATGGGCGCCAACCGGACGGGGCGCCCTTTTACCGGGGATGATGCCGGCGACCTGCTGTTCGCCACGCTGGGCAAATTCGGGCTTGCCGAGGGTGTTTATGATGCGCGGCCCGATGACGGCCTGACGCTGCGCAACGTCATCATTCTCAATGCCGTCAAATGCCTGCCGCCGCAGAACAAGCCGCTGCCGGATGAAATCCGCAACTGCCGGGCCTTCCTGAAGCCCGCCGTCGCGGCCTTGCCCCATGCGCACGTCTTCGTTGCCCTGGGCCAGATCGCGCACCAGTCCGTGGTGAAGGCGCTGGGTGGCAAGCTCCCCAAGGCGCGCTTCGCTCATCTGGCGGAGCATCGCATGCCCAGCGGCAGGATCGTCATCGATAGCTACCACTGTTCGCGATATAATCAGAACACCGGCCGCCTGACCGCCGACATGTTGGAGGCGGTGTTCGAAAGGGCGGTGGAACTGGCGGCGGGCTAGCCCGACTTCCATTCGGCCGAAACCGATCGCCGGTCAGGAAATCGCCCCAGCCGCCGCAGCCTATATGTCCTGCGCGATCCGCGCATAAAGCTCCGGCCGCCGGTCGCGGAAGAAGCCCATGCCGGCACGATGCTGGCGTGCCTGCGCCAGGTCCAGCGTCGCCACCAGCGCGCCATTGTCCTTGCCGTCGGCTTCCGCGGCAAAATCGCCCCACTCGTCGGTGATGAAGCTGTGGCCGTAGAATTTCTGGCCATCCTCCTCGCCGATGCGATTGGCGGCGATCACGGGCATGCAGTTGCTCACCGCATGGCCGATCATCGCCCGACGCCACATGCGGCTGGTGTCGAGATCGGCGTCATAAGGTTCGGACCCGATGGCCGTCGGATAGAAGAGCATCTCCGCCCCCATCAACGCCATCACCCGCGCTGTTTCCGGATACCATTGGTCCCAGCAGATGCCGACGCCGACGACGCCATATTTCGTGTTCCACACCTTGAACCCGCTATTGCCGGGGCGGAAATAATATTTCTCCTCATAACCCGGCCCGTCGGGAATGTGGCTCTTGCGATAAACGCCCATGATCTCGCCCTCATCGTCGATCATGGCGAGCGAATTGTAATGATGATGGCCGTCGCGCTCGAAGAAGCTGGCGGGGATATAGACGCCCTCCGCCTTCGCCACCTTGCGCATTTCCTGCACGGCGGGATGCTCGTCCAGGGGCAGGGCCCTGGCGAAGAGCTCCTCCTCCTCGACCTTGCAGAAATAGTGGCCTTCGAACAGTTCGGGCGGCAGGACGATCTTCGCGCCGCGCGCCGCTGCCTTGACCACATGGCCCGCGACCATTTCGATATTGTCCGCCCGATCGTCGGAAAAGGCGAGCTGGAGCGCGGCAACGGTAATCTTGGTCATCGGTTATACCCTAAAGACGAATGCCCATGCGGGCCGCAATGGCGACGGTCAGGAGATAGAGCAGGATCGTGACCGCGCAACCCGCGATCAGCGCGGGCGCGAAGGAAACGCCGCGGCGCAGCAGCATGGGGATCAGCAGGAACATGGGCAGGGAAGGGATGACGAAATAGAATGTGGCCTCCGCATGGCGGGCCATATTCTCCACGTCCGGCCTGTCGTTCCACAGCCATATCATCCCCAGCACCGAAATCAGCGGCAACGACGCGATCAGCGCGCCCAGCCCCGGATACCGCCGCGACACCACCGACACGATGGCGATGATGATCCCGGAAAGGAGCGCCCGCAGCGCCAGCATCGCGCTCATTCAGGCCGACGGCATCTGCTGGCTGCAACAATGGAAGCTGCCGCCGCCCGACAGGATCGCATCGCTGGGCAACCCGACAATCTCCCGATCAGGGAAGAAGGGTTTGAGGGCATCGAGAGCCGCCTGGTCATTGGGCTGGCCATAAATGGGCACGATGACGGCGGCATTGCCGACAAAGAAATTCATGTAGCTCGCCGGAATGGCCTCCCCATCCACGATCACCCGGCCGGGGGAGGGGATGGAGGCGATGTCGACCCCGAACGCCCTGGCCCGCGCCCACGCATCGGCATAGACGGCCGCATTGGGATCATCCTCCGTGCTCGCTTCGGGCAGGGCGAGCACCCCTGGCGCCACGAAGCGGGCCAGATTGTCGACATGCCCGTCGGTATGGTCGTTGAGCAGGCCGTCGCCCAGCCACAGCATGTCGGACAGCCCCAGCGATCCCGCCAGCAGGGTTTCGATCTTTCCCCGGTCCAGTTCGGGGTTGCGATTGGGGTTGAGCAGGCATTGCTCGGTCGTCACGAACAGGCCCGTGCCATCGGTGTCGACCGCGCCTCCTTCGAACACCCAATTCTGGGTCGATGTGGGCAATCCCGTCGTCGCCGCCAGCCGCGCGCCTATATCCTCGTCGCCCGGCATCCGATATTTGCCGCCCCAGCCGTTGAAGCCGAAGTCCACCAGCGCCCTTTCCCGGCCCCGCATCACCGCGATGGGTGCCGTATCGCGAAGCCACACATCGCCCAGTCTGTGCACGACAACGGCAACCCCAGGCGCCACCAGGGTGCGAGCGGCCTCCGCATCGCCCTCATTGGCGCAGACCAACCGCACCTCCTCGCCCTTGCCGCCGGCATGCAGCGCGCTGGCAAAATCAGCGATCTGCCGCCGCGCACCCTCGAACGCGCCGGGCCATTCCTCGGCAGAGGTGGGAAAGCCGATCCAGCTCCACTCGTGCGGCGCCCATTCGGCGGGCATACGGAAAGTCATCGGCCTGGCTCCTGATTGCAAGCTGTCCTCCGCGCCCTCTACAGGATCGCGTTACGCATTCCAGAGGCATTATGAAGAACGGCCTATTTGGGTGGGAAGGGGACCCGTTGAAGGAACACGACAGCGTTTGCGGAAATGGGTGGATGGCGGAATGTCGGCTTTCGGATCACCAGCCCGCATAAGCTGACGCCTACCAAATACGCAAATCTCCGATTTTTAACGGTCTTGACGATTTGTTTCGTTGCCTATGAAGCCCAACGGATAACCAGAAACCTCAGCGGCGTTGGTAAGGCACCAGAGTGTTTCTTCATCCAGCGCGCCAGAAGCCAGTATGCTGGCTTTGAATGTCGCCATACCATTTAACGGCTGAAGAACTCCCGCAGCCTTTGGCCCGCAAAGTTGCTCAAGAGAGTGAGCGAACGCTACTTCGTCAGTGCTATTGGCGTCATATGTTGGCAGGCCTGAAAGCAACCCTCTCTTATCCAGCCATGCCCGCGCATCAATCTTTGCCTGTTTGCGCGATAAGTCCCAGTATATTGACTGATACGCCTGCTCTACAGGCGGAACAAACGTGACGTAATAGCTTGTAGCAAGTGAGGCGCGGGCCGCACATTGTAGCTGGTTATCTGAGATTGGGGCTTCGTCCAGAACTTCGACCACTTCTTCTTGAAGTGTGTCGTCGAATTTCGAATGGACCTTTCTGAAGCCGCATTCTGCGACCTTTGCCGCAGCGACTTCCGGCTTTACCAAGACCGGCGGCGTGTCAAACGCACCGGCTAACAACATTATTCCAATCACTAACGTCTTCATTGGGGCGTTGTGCCTGAACGGAAATAGGTCCGCAACTGGTCGACAGCCGCGGGAAGATCAACCATGACATCCCGCTCATGATGCGTGCCCAATCGGCAACAATGGGTTCAAAAAACATCCTATTTCTTCAACGGAACGTAATCCGACCTGTCCTACTCGGTGTCGGCCAGACTATCGCGGCATCGCTCTTTGAAACGTCCGACAGATTGTTTCGTCACGCATACGCGCGCGCAGGCACGCGCGCGCATATGGTGTGAACTTCGGCGCGACATTTTGTAAAAAATGGAGGAAAACCGTTATTTCCCCGCTCGGCTCCTGTCGCGGATTGCCCGGAACTCGTCGCCCGGCATCCAATTGGGCCAATCGGTCGTATTCGCCAGCGCACGCCCCACATCATAATAGAGCTTCAGGTCCGCCTTCACCCCGCTCCAATCCCATTTGGGATCATATTCATCCTTGGGGCCGTGATAATGATGCTCCTCATAATCCTTCGCGGCCCTGGCGCCCGCCGCGGGGCCGCCCTTCACCAGATCCTGGCCGCCTTCGAAATAGAGCATCGGCACGCCATGCTTGGCGAAGCTGAAATGGTCGGAGCGATAGTAAAAGCCCTTTTCCGGCGTCGGCTCCAGGCTGGCCACCCGTTTTTGCGCCGCCAGCGCGCGGTCGAGATAGGCATCGAGCTGTGACTTGCCCTTGCCGATCACCACGACATTCTTCGCAAGGCCCGCCATGCTGAGCGCGTCCATATTGACCCCGCCGACCGTCCGGCTGAGCGGAAACACGGGATGATCGCCATAATAGGCTGACCCCAGCAGGCCCGATTCCTCGGCCGTCACGGCCAGGAAAACCTGGCTGCGGTCGGTCGGTCCGGCCTTCACATTGGCTTCTGCCAGAGCCACCAGCGCCGCCGTCCCGGTCGCATTGTCGATGGCCCCGTTGCAGATGTCGTCGCCGTCGGGCGCTGCCTCGCAATGGCCCAGATGATCCCAATGCGCCGCATAGAGGACATATTCGTCAGGTCGGGCCTTGCCGGGGAGCAGCGCCACGACATTTTTCGAGCTATGTTTGCGGATGGCATTGTCGAACGAGACGCTGGCCTTCACATTCCTGAGCGGAACCGCCCTGAAGCCACGCTTCCTCGCCGCCGCCATCAGCGTGTCGAGGTTCAGGCCCGCACTTGCCATCAGCGCCGCGGCCTTGTCCTTCTGGATCCATCCTATGGCGGCCGACTGGTTGGCATTGCCATTGGCGCTGTCGGCGACATGCTGGGCGCCGGTCCAGCTCGACTGTACGACATTCCAGCCATAGGCGGCGGGCACGGTATCATGCACGATGATCGCCGCCGCCGCGCCCTGCCGGGCGGCCTCCTCGAACTTGTAGGTCCAGCGGCCATAATAGGTCATCGCCCGCCCGTTGAACGGGCCGCGCAGCGTCGGGGTCTGGTAATCGGGATCGTTCACCAGGATGACGACCGTCTTGCCCTTCACATTGATGCCGGCATAATCGTTCCACTTCTTTTCCGGCGCATTGATGCCATAGCCGACGAAGACGACCGGGCTGTCCTTCACATCGATGTGCGGCTGGCCGGTGCGGTAGGTGGCGATCACCATTTCAGGCCCGTAACTGGCCGAAACTGCCGTCTTTCCGCCGGTGAAGCGCAGCGGCGACACATTCTTCGCGTCGATCTCGACCAGGGGCACGTCCTGGAACCAGCTTCCCTTGTTGCCGGGCTTCAGCCCCAGGGCCTCGAAACGCTGCACCAGATAGGCGAGGGTCTTCTCCTCCCCCACCGTTCCCGGCGCGCGGCCTTCATAGGCGTCGGAGGATATCTCCTTGACCACTTCCTTCATCGTCTCGATCGAAGGACCGCCGACGGAGGAGGCCGCCATCGCCGCGCCCCCACTGGCAAGGGCGATGAGAGAGGTGAGGAAAAGCGCGCGCATGGCAAGGCCTTTGAAAAGACTGCGAATGCGCCGTTGATGCCAGTTGGCCGGCCATCAAACAAGCGGGGAGGGCAAACAAGCTGGATGGGCAAACAAACGGAGCGCTCCAACAAGCCGGGCGGGCAAATAAAAAAGGCGGCCCCGAAGGACCGCCTTCCTGAATGTCTCGCCGGAAGCGAAACCGGATCAGCGCGAATAGAATTCGACGACCAGATTGGGTTCCATCTTCACCGGATAGGGCACTTCGTCCAGCGTCGGCACGCGGACATAGGTGACCTTGGCAGCGCCATCCGCGACGACATAGTCGGGGATGTCACGCTCGGGCAGGCTCTGGGCTTCCAGGACCAGCGCCATTTCCTGCGCCTTCTTGCCCAGGGTGATCTCATCGCCCGGCTTCACCAGGCGCGACGCGATGTTGCACTTCACGCCGTTCACATAGACGTGGCCATGCGAAACCAGCTGGCGCGACGACCAGATGGTCGGGGCGAACTTGGCGCGATAGACGACGGCGTCCAGACGGCGCTCCAGCAGGCCGATCAGGTTCTGGCCGGTGTCGCCCTTCATGCGCGCGGCTTCGGTGTAGTTCTTCTTGAACTGCTTTTCGGTGATGTCGCCATAATAGCCCTTCAGCTTCTGCTTGGCGCGCAGCTGAATGCCATAGTCGGACATCTTGCCCTTGCGGCGCTGGCCGTGCTGGCCGGGGCCATATTCACGCTTGTTGACCGGGCTCTTCGGGCGGCCCCAGATGTTCTCGCCCATGCGGCGGTCGAGTTTGTACTTTGCGCTTGAACGCTTCGACATGATATGGTCCTAGACAATTGCTTCAACGTTGTTCCCGGTATCGCCTGCGATCCGTATTTCAGGGGCAGGGCCACCGCTTCACCGGGATGCGGAGCCAATCGCGAAGCGGCGCCTATGGCGAAGGGCGCGGGGCATGTCAACCCTCGACAGCCTGGCGTTCCGGCCTTAGGTGAGCGGGCCATGAACCCCGAAAGCTACACGACCATGGCCGAAGTCCGCGCGGGCGTGGATGAACTCGACCGCCAGCTTGTCGCCCTGCTTGCCCGCCGTTTCGCTCATATGCGCGCCGCTGCCCGCATCAAGCCGGATCGCGGCGCCGTCCGTGACGAAGCGCGCAAGGCGGAGGTCATAGCCAATGCACAGGCCGAAGCAGAGCGTCTCGGCATCCCCGCCGATGTGGTCGGGGCGCTGTGGGAAACGTTGGTCGAAGCGTCGATCGCTTATGAAATGAACGAGTTCGATCGGCTCAGGAGCTAGAATCGCAACGTAGTTCAGCGCGCGCGGGGATGGCCCAGTGCGGACAGGACGCCGCGCAAGGTCCGAACCTCAAGATGGTTCCAGCCGGGCTTGGTCAGCAGGTTCCGCAGGGTTCGCTTGGTCGCAGGCGCCCGGTCCGGCGGGAAGAAATAGCCGGCCCCTTCCAGCAGCGTCTCGAACTGCGCGATCATCCCCTCCAGCTCCGCCTGCGGCGCCGGCTCGCCCAGATCGACCACGGTCGGCTGCTCCAGCAAAGCCTGTTTCGACCACTCATAGGCGCACAGGATCACCGCCTGCGCCAGGTTGAGCGATCCGAATTCCGGATTGATCGGCACCGTCAATATCTTCCGCGCCAGCGCCACATCCTCGGTCTCCAGCCCCGATCGCTCAGGCCCAAAGACGAAAGCGGATCGTCCCGCGGCGCCGTGGATTTCCCGTGCCGCCTCTTCGGGCGTCACAACAGGCTTGGTCACGCCCCGCTTGCGCACGGTCGTCGCATAGACATGCGCGCAATCGGCCACGGCGTCGGCCAGCGTCTCGAACACCTCCGCCTGGTCCAACACCGCATCGGCGCCTGCCGCAGACGGCCCGGCATCGGGATTGGGCCAACCGTCGCGAGGCGACACCAGCCGCATTTCGGTCAGCCCGAAATTCAGCATGGCCCGCGCCGCCTTGCCGATATTCTCGCCAAGCTGCGGGCGAACGAGCACGATGACAGGGGGAGGGGGAGAGTCGGCCAGAGCCTCAATCACTCCCCACCTCCTTCACCGTGGAGGCGAAATCCTCGAAATCCCGCGCATCGGTGAAGTCCTTGTACACGCTGGCGAAGCGGATATAGGCGACGCTGTCGAGGCGTTTCAGCCCTTCCATCACCATCTCCCCGATGGCGCGTGCAGGAACCTCGCCGTCGCCCGAAGTCTCCAGTTGCCGCTGGATGCCGGAAATCAGCTTCTCCAGCCGGCTTGGATCGATCGGCCGTTTTCGGGAGGCGATGCCGATGGAGCGCGCCAGCTTGTCGCGGTCGAAGGCTTCCTTGCGCCCCTCGCTCTTCACCACCCAGATATCGCGAAGCTGAATCCGCTCGAAGGTGGTGAAGCGCGCACCGCAGGCCTCGCACTGACGCCGGCGGCGGATGGCGGCGCCATCCTCCGTCGGGCGGCTGTCCTTCACCTGGCTGTCGTCATGGGCGCAGAAGGGGCAACGCAAGGGCGCTTACCCTTCGTAGATCGGGAAGCGGGCGCAGAGGGCGGAAACGCGCTCGCGGACAATGGCTTCCACGGCGGCATCGCCATGCTCGCCATGATCGCGCAGCCCTTCCAGAACATCCGCGATCATGTCGCCAATCGCCTCGAACTCCGCAACGCCGAACCCGCGCGTCGTTCCCGCAGGGGAACCGACCCGTATACCGCTGGTCTTGGTCGGCGGCAGCGGGTCGCCCGGCACACCATTCTTGTTGCAGGTGATGAAGCTGCGCTCCAGCGCCTCGTCCGCATCCTTGCCCGAAATGCCATAGGGGCGCAGGTCGATCAGGGCGAGGTGCGTGTCGGTGCCGCCGGAAACGACCGCCAGGCCGCGCTGCTCCAGCTTTGAGGCCAGCGCCTTCGCATTGGTGACGATCGCCTGGGCGTAGGTCCTGAATTCAGGCCGCAGCGCTTCGCCGAAGGCGACCGCCTTCGCCGCGATCACATGCATCAGCGGCCCGCCCTGAAGGCCGGGGAACACCGCCGAATTGATCTTCTTCGCAATGGCCTCGTCATCGGTCAGGATCATGCCGCCACGCGGGCCACGCAGCGTCTTGTGCGTGGTGGTGGTCACGACATGGGCGTGGCCGAAGGGCGTCGGATGCGCACCGCCGGCCACCAAGCCTGCAAAATGGGCCATATCCACCATCAGCAGTGCGCCGACCTTGTCCGCGATCGCGCGGAAGCGGGCGAAGTCGAGGTGGCGGGGATAGGCCGAACCGCCCGCGATGATCAGCGTCGGCTTGGCCTCGATCGCCTGCGCCTCCAGCGCGTCATAGTCGATGAGGTGAGTATCCTCGCGCACGCCATATTGCACGGCATTGTACCATTTGCCCGACAGCGCGGGCTTGGCGCCATGGGTCAGGTGCCCGCCGGCATCCAGCGACAGGCCCATGATGGTGTCGCCCGGCTTCGTCAGCGCCAGCATCACCGCGCCGTTCGCCTGAGCGCCCGAATGGGGCTGCACATTGACGAAGCCGCAATTGAAGATTTCCTTCGCCCGGTCGATGGCCAGCTGCTCGACTTCATCGGAAGGCGCGCAGCCCTGATAATAGCGCTTGCCCGGATAGCCTTCGGCATATTTGTTGGTGAAGACGCTGCCCTGCGCCTCCAGCACCGCCCTGGACACGATATTTTCCGAAGCGATCAGCTCGATCTGGTTCTGCTCGCGCTTCAGTTCCCTGGTGACGCCCGCGAAGACCGCCGGATCGGCTTCGGCAAGGTTGCGCGTGAAATAGCCTTCGGAACGAATGTCCGACAGGGCGGGCTGGGTGAGGGCGGCGGTGCTCATAGGGCAGGCTCCTTAAAGCGCGGGCTGGGAGAGTTTCTCGACACGGCCGGCATGGCGGCCACCGCCGAAATCGGTGGAAAGAAAGGCGGAGACGCAGGCCTTGGCCATGTCCACGCCGGTCAGGCGCGCGCCCATGGCCAGGACGTTGGCGTCATTATGCTCGCGGCTGAGCGCGGCCGACAGCGGCTCCGACACCAGCGCGCAGCGACAGGCGGGGTTGCGATTCACGGCAATGGAAATGCCGATGCCCGATCCGCACAGCGCGATGCCGCGTTCGGCAGCACCCGAAGCCACCGCCGTCGCGAGCTTGTAACCAAAGTCGGGATAATCCACCCGGTCCGCAGTCGCCGGACCCAGATCGTCGACCTCATGCCCTTCAGCGCGCAGCCAATCGGCAAGTTCCGCCTTCAGATCGACGGCGGCATGGTCGGAGGCGATAGCGATTTTCACGGCAAATTCGTCCTGTCACGCAAAAGGTGATTCGTTCCCGCGCCTCATAGGGGCTGATCCGCGATATTGCCACAGTCCACCCGCCCACCTATGGCCTGCTTCATGGCTGGCACGATTTTATCGATATTGATGCTCGCGGGCATGGCGCTGACCGGCGGCGGCATATACGCCATCGCGAAGCGGGGCGACCGCAAGCGTGGCACGCTGATGATCCTGGCCGGGCTGGTGATGTTCGCCAATGTCGCCATTTCCGCCATTCCGGGGCCGGACCTGTCGCTGCCGGGACATGGTCGCTAGGCGCGAAGTGCCACCGCGGTCAGCAAATCAGTCTGGGTAATCAGGCCGCACAGCATCCGGTCGTCGTCCACCACAATCGCCTCGCGCCGCGCTCCGCCGGTCAGGGGCCGCAGCAGCGCCGCCACCGGCGTATCGGCATGCACCACGTAGGGCGCAGAGGCGATGTCGCGCACCCGCTCCCCCTGGCGCGCCAGGTCCAGGGGTCCGACCACGCCCTGCACGCGCCCGGATCTGTCCAGCACCGGCAAGGACAATAGCTGCCTCAGGTGGAGCAGTTCCCGCGCCTCGGCCACCGGCCGGTCTTCTTGGACGGAGATGACGTCCCGCGACATGATCTCTCCGCATGTCAGCCGGCCATGCGCCCGTTCGGCGGCGCGCATTTCCGCGTCATGCAGAACCATCTGCAAATCGGCCGCATCCACGTCCAATGTCTCGCCATAGGCGTGCAACGCCTCCTCGACGTCCTGTTCCGACGGCGTGCGCAGGACCGGCACAGGATCGCTGGTGCCATGGGCGCTGGACGCCTTCGGCACGATATGCGGATAATTATGTCCGGCTATCCGATGGAAGATGATCGCCACCGTCACCAGCAACGCGGTGTTCACCGCTACTGGCACAAAAGCGAACATATAGCCGGGCGCCCCGTGGGTGGCGCCCAGCACCGTCGACAGTGCTACCGCTCCACCCGGAGGATGAAGGCACCGGAAGAGCGACATCGCACCAATTGCGCAACCCACGGCCAATGCGGCGGCGATGGTGGGATCGGGTATCAGTTTCGCCACGGTGATCCCGGCCAGGGCCGACACCACATTGCCGCCAAAGACCGACCATGGCTGGGCCAGCGGACTGGCCGGCACGGCAAAGAGCAGCACGGCCGAGGCGCCCATGGGCGCAACCAGCAGCGGGTGGGCGATCCCGTTACCCAGCATCAGCCCGCACAGCAGGCCGGTAATGGCGATGCCGCCAATGGCGCCGCTCGCCGCCTTCAACCGATCCAGAAAACCCGGCCCCGCCGGAGCGGGAACGAAGGCGCTGTAATAACGGCTCCAGATCAGCCGGGATTCATTCTTCTGCTCACTCATCGCGCTTGGCGGCTAGATCGCACAGACCATCAGGCCAAGCGCAAAATTCCTCTGCCACCTCAACCCCAACTTCTCAGCGCCAGCTTCCCTCTCGCGTGCGGGACCGTTGCAGGGCCTGACCCAAGGCGCGAAAAGAAAAGGGGCCGCCGGAGCAGCCCCTGAAACTTCAGCATCGGGCCGGGCTCACCGAATGGGCGAATCGGGCGACAGGCGCATGTCGAGATAGTTGTCGACCGACTTCATGAGCTGCTCCAGCTCATGCTCGAAAAAGTGGTTTGCGCCACGGATTTCGTCATGATGGATGGTGATGCCCTTCTGCGTGCGCAGCTTGTCGACCAGCTTCTGCACCGCGCTTGCCGTCACGACCTCGTCCGCCGTCCCCTGCACGATGATGCCGGAGGAGGGGCAGGGCGCCAGGAAGGAGAAGTCATACATGTTGGCCGGCGGCGCGACCGAGATGAAGCCCCGAATTTCCGGACGGCGCATCAACAGTTGCATGCCGATCCACGCGCCGAAGGAAAATCCGGCGATCCAGGTGGTCTGGGCCTCCGGATGGAAGCTCTGCACCCAGTCGAGCGCGGCGGCGGCATCCGACAATTCGCCAATGCCGTTGTCGAACGTGCCCTGGCTGCGTCCCACGCCCCGGAAGTTGAAGCGCAACGTCGCGAAGCCGCGCCGCACAAAGGTCTTGTAGAGCGCCTGGGTGATGCGGTCGTTCATCGTGCCGCCGCCCTGGGGATGCGGATGAAGGATCATCGCGACCGGCGCGCGGGGGCGGGGCGGGGGGCTGAAGCGGCCTTCGAGACGGCCTTCGGGTCCGGGGAAAATAACGTCGGGCATGGCACCTGTTATGGTTCTGGGCAGCCCGACCCAAAACAGGGCGGGCCGCGAATGGAGGGGGCGCAGCAGCCAGCGCTGGCGCTGCGCGACAGACCGCCTATATAGAAGTCGCCACCATTTCCGCAATCAATGAGTCTTCCCAGATCCGTGGCTTCCAACCGTCTCTATCTGGATCATGCCGCCACCACGCCGATCCTGCCCCAGGCGAGGGCAGTGATGGTCGAGGCGCTGGCGAACTGGTCCAATCCATCCAGCCCGCATGGCGATGGCCGCGCCGCCCGTGCCGCGCTGGAGGATGCGCGGCGGCGCATCGGAGCCGCGCTGGGATGGGGCGGGCACATCATCTTCACCTCCGGCGCGAGCGAAGCGATCGCCATCGCGCTCGGCCGCGTCAAGGCGGACCGAGTCCTGAACTCGCCGGTGGAGCATGATTCGGTCCTGCGCGTCACCCCGCATGCCGAACGGTTGCAGGTGGACGCGAATGGGCTTCTTCGTCTTTCCCGCCGGCACGGGGATGAAGGGCGCAAGATCATCCTCGCCATCCAGCACGTCAACAATGAGACCGGCGTCATCCAGCCTCTCGACGCGCTCGACCGTGAAGGCGCGCTCCTCTTCGCGGACTGCGCCCAGAGCGCGGGCAAGCTTCCCCTCCCCGATGCCGACATGATCGCGATCAGCGCGCATAAATTCGGCGGCCCTCCGGGCATAGGCGCGCTGCTGATCAAGGATCTTGCCCTGATCCATCCCAGCGGCGGCCAGGAACAGGGCTATCGCCCCGGCACCGAAAACCTGCCCGCCATCCTCGCCATGGCGGCGGCGCTGGAGGCGCGCGAGGACTGGCTGCCCAAAGCGGCGACCCTTCGCGCCAGGCTGGACGCCGCCATCGAGGCATCCGGCGGCGAGATCGTCGCTCGCGACGCCCCGCGCATCCCTGCCATCGCCAGCTACCGCATGCCCGGCCTGTCCGCTCGCGCCCAACTCATCCAGTTCGACCTTGCGGGCATTTCCGTTTCGGCGGGCAGCGCCTGTTCTTCGGGCTCGCTCAAGACCAGCCATGTCCTCCACGCCATGGGATGGGACGATGCGCAGGCGGGCGAAGTCGTCCGCGTCAGCTTCGGCCCGGATACCGGCGAGGCGGAGGTGGATCGCTTCGCCGCGGCCTGGACATCGATGGCGGCGCGGGCGCGATGACGATCTATCTCGATTATCAGGCGACGACGCCTCTCGCGCCCGAAGCTTTCGACGCGATGGTTCCGCTGCTCCGCGGCCAGTTCGCCAATCCGCACAGCCCCCACCGGCTGGGCCGGGCGGCCACCGCGCAGGTGGAGCTGGCCCGCGCGGAAATCCTGAGGCTGCTGCCGGAGGGCGGGCGCCTGATCTTCACCTCCGGCGCGACGGAAGCGCTAAACCTGGGCATTCAGGGCGCACCGGCGGGCGGCATCGTCACCATCGCGACCGAACATGCCGCTGTCCTCGACACGGTCGACGCGCTGCGCAGGACCGGGCGGGACGTCACGATCCTGCCGGTTCGCCATGACGGCATCGTCGACCTTGAAGAGGCAGCCAGGGCGATCCGGCCCGGCACGGCGCTCGTCGCGGCCATGCTGGTCAACAACGAGATCGGCGTTATCCAGCCTGTCGCCGAACTCGCGGACCTTGCGCGCACGGCTGGCGCGCTGTTTCTCTGCGACGCCGTTCAGGGCTATGGCCGGGTGCCTGTCCCATCCCGATGCGACATGATCGCGATCAGCGCCCACAAGATCCATGGGCCCAAGGGCGTCGGTGCGCTCTGGCTGCGCGACGACGTGGCCCTGGCGCCCATCATCCACGGCGGCGGGCAGGAGGGTGGCCTGCGTTCGGGTACCCTTTCGCCGGCCCTGTGCGCCGGCTTCGGCGTCGCTGCGCGGCTGATGCGTGAACGGGCGGAAAGCGACCGCCTTCATGTGGAATCGCTCTGGACCGCTGCTCGCGATCTCTTCTCCCAATGGACGCTCAACGGCAGCGAAAATTTGCGCTATCATGGCAATCTGAACCTCCGTCGTTCAGGAGTCGACGGTGCGCGGCTGTTGTCGGAATGCCGTGATGTCGCTTTTTCGCTCGGCAGCGCTTGCGCAAGTGGGTCCGGGCGGCCTAGCCATGTTCTGCGCGCACTCGGCCTTTCAGATGCGGAGGCGCGCGGATCGGTGCGGATCGGCTTTGGCCGGTACACGACGCTGACCGAATTGGAGGATGCTGCGGAAACAATGAACAGGGCAGCCCAAATATGGGCGCCTTGAGGCATGGTGCGGAAAAGCGGAAAACCGTTTGCGCCCCATGTGACACCATAAAGCGGGGAACGCATATCATGACCAGGGTCGTCTTCGTCAGCGCCGATGGAGAGCATAAGCAGGAGGTCGAAGCGCCGACGGGCGCCGTGCTGCTGGAGGTCGCGCAGGCCGCAGGCCAGCCGCTCGAAGGCACTTGCGAGGGGCAGATGGCCTGCTCGACATGCCATGTCATCGTCGACGCCGCAGATTTTCCGAAGCTCAAGCGGGCGAGCGAGGATGAGGAAGACATGCTGGACCTTGCCGCCGCCGCTACCCGCACCAGCCGGCTGTCCTGCCAGATCGTACTGGACGAAAAGCTCGACAGCCTGACGGTCCGCATTCCGGGCGAATCCTACAATATGCAGGGAATGTGAGCTTGCCAAAACGCTTGATCCCTGCGGTTCTGCTGCTCGCCGCGCCGGCGTCCGCGCAGCAGGAAACCCCGCGACCATCGCTCCTGCCGCCCGCCCCTCGCTATATAATAAGCGAATCCGCGCTGGCGTCTGTCCGCAATCCCAAGGAGATTGAGAGCGCGACCGGCGGCCGGCTGGGCGTGGCGCTGGTGGACAGCAAGGGCGCGTTGATGCTGGGCTTCAACCCGCACGAGCGCTTCGCCATGTGTTCGACCTTCAAGGCACCGCTCGCCGCTGCCGTGCTGACCGGCGCGGAAGGCGGCAAGTTCGGGCTGGAGGGACAGATCAGCTTCAGCAAGGCCGATCTTCTGGATTATGCCCCTGTCGTGAAGGCGAACCTCAAGCGCGGCCGCATGTCGATGGAGGAACTGGCGGCGGCAGCGGTCGAGGTCAGTGACAACAGCGCGGCCAACCTGTTGCTGCCCATGGTCGGCGGGCCGGAAGGCCTGACCCGTTTCATCCGCGCCCATGGCGACATGGTGACCCGGCTCGATCGTAACGAGCCGTCGCTCAATCAGAATGTCGAGGGCGACGAGCGCGATACGACCAGTCCGGCCGCCATGGCCGGCCTGATGGGCCGCCTGATCTTTCGCGACCTCGCGCCGGCCAGTGCCGAAAAGCTGCGCGGCTGGCTCGATGCCAGCACAACCGGGGCCAATCGGATCAAGGCAGGCCTGCCCAAGGGCTGGACCTCGGGCAGCAAGACCGGAAGCTGCGGCACCGCCTATAATGACGTGGCGCTGGTGAAGGCGCCGTCGGGCGAAGAATATATCCTCGCCATCTATCTCGATCACCCGACGGTGGATGCGAAGGCCGCCGAAGCCGCCATCGCCGAAACGGCGCGCGCCGCGCTTGATTTTGTGGGGAAGGCGCAGAAGACGGGATTGGAATAAGCCGGCGAGAAGGCGCGCGACCATCGTTTCAGGAACCATCCTGCTCCTGCAAAGGCAGGAACATGTCTCATTTGGAAGCTGCAACGATTGCGCCACCCCTTGCCATCCCTTCCACCTTTCGCCATATGCCGCGCCGGGAGTCGGGCGGGCGTAGTCGTCGCGAACCTGGTCAGGTCCTGACGGAAGCAGCCACAGTGATTTCGCTGCGGGTCGTTCCGGCTCCCACCTCCATCCAAATTCCGTTCGGCCCGGGCTTGTCAAAGCCCTGTTCTTTTCTTTCCACGAAGTCAGGACAGCGCTTCGACAAGCCCGGCGCGAACGGTTAGAACGTCGAAATGTCCGATTCCCCCCAGCCCTATCGCGTGCTCGCGCGCAAATACCGCCCGCGCAATTTCCGGGAACTGATCGGGCAGGACGCGATGGTGCAAACGCTCGGCAACGCGATCCGGCGTGGACGCCTGGCCCACGCCTTCCTGATGACCGGCGTGCGCGGCGTGGGGAAAACCTCGACCGCGCGCCTGATTGCCAAGGCGCTGAACTGCATCGGCCCCGACGGGCAGGGCGGCCCCACCATCGATCCCTGCGGCGTCTGTGAGCCATGCAGGGCGATTGCGGAAGGTCGCCATATCGACGTGGTCGAAATGGACGCCGCCAGCCATACCGGCGTCGACGATGTGCGGGAGATCATAGAGGCCGTGCGCTACGCCGCGGTCTCGGCCCGCTACAAGATCTACATCATCGACGAAGTCCATATGCTCTCGAAGAACGCCTTCAACGCGCTTCTGAAGACGCTGGAGGAGCCGCCGGCGCATGTGAAATTCCTCTTCGCCACGACGGAGGTGAACAAGGTGCCGGTGACGGTGCTGTCGCGATGCCAGCGTTTCGACCTGCGCCGAATCCCCGCCGAACTGCTGGCCGCCCATTTCGCCCATGTGGTGGAGGCGGAATCGGTCGCCGCCGAACCCGATGCGCTGGCGCTGATCGCCCAGGCTGCCGAGGGTTCCGCGCGGGATGGCCTGTCGATCCTGGATCAGGCCATCGCCCATGCCGAAATGGGTGACGGCGCCCCGCTCGTCACAGCCCTGCAGGTCCGCGACATGCTGGGTCTTTCGGACCGGGGGGCCACGCGCCGTCTCCTGGGCCTGCTGCTGGAGGGGGACACCGGCGCGCTGCTGGGCGCGGTGCGTGACCAATATGCGCTGGGGGTCGAGCCGCTTTCGCTGATGCGCGGCCTGCTGGAACTGGTTCATGCGGTTACGCTGGTGAAGGCTGGCCGCGACATCGCCAGTCCGGGCCAGTCGGCGGAGGAGCGCGAGGCTTTGGCCGATTGGGCGTCGCAACTCGGCTTCGCGCAGCTTCACCGCCTCTGGCAGTTGCTGCTGAAGGGCCATGACGAGGTCGCCAGCGCCACCCTGCCGATCGAAAGCTGTGAAATGGCGCTGCTGCGGGTGATGCATGCCGCAACCATGCCCGATCCGGGAGAGATCGCACGCCTGCTCCGCACTGGCGCGTCCGCTGCTGCTGATCCGGGTCAGGCGCCGGTTGTCGGCCCTGTCGGCTCGCCCGCCGCGAAGCTGCCAGGCAGTTTTGAGGATCTGATCGAGGCCTTCTGGCAACGGGGCAAGGGGCAATTGGCGCAGGAACTGCACGATTGCATCGGCCTTGTCCGTTATGCCGCGCCGGAACTGGATTACGTCCCGACGCCCTCCCTGCCGTCCGACTTCCTCGCCCGCCTGAACCCGGCGCTGCGCGAGGTGACCGGCACGGCCTGGCGCGTCAGCGCGGTCGACGGTCCCGCCGCGCCGACGCTGCAGGAACAGGACATGCGCAAGGCGGCGGACGCCCGCGCAGAAATCATGGAAACCCCGGTGGTCAAGGCGGCGCTCGCCGCTTTCCCCGATGCCGAGCTTGGCAATGAGCTCGAACAATGGAGCGCAGAGCGATGAAGGATCTGAACGAAATATTGGGCATGGCGAACCGCGTGCAGGAGGAACTGCAACGCGCCCAGGAAAATCTCGACAAGCTGGAAGTCGAGGGCAGCGCCGGCGGCGGGCTGGTGAAGGTCCGCGCTTCGGCCAAGGGGCGCATATTGGGCGTCGCCATCGACGACAGCCTGCTTGCCGTATCGGAAAAGCAGATGTTGGAAGATCTCATCACCGCCGCGTTCAACGATGCGCGCAAGAAGGCGGACGAAGTCTCCAGCGCCGAAATGGGCAAGATGACCGCCGGCCTGCCTCTGCCGCCCGGCTTCAAACTGCCTTTCTGATCGCAGCGATGCCGGGGATCAGCCTTTATTCATGATTGCGATCCCATAACGCGTGATTGAACCATGCGGTGATCGTCCCCATAAAGGCGATGAACCGCATGACTGGGTGGATTCTCACCCCGGAGAGTGAATGACTACGCAATATCCCCTGCTTCCCCTGCGTGACATCGTCGTCTTCCCGCAGATGATCGTGCCGCTGTTCGTGGGCCGCGACAAGAGCGTGGCCGCGCTCGAATCCGCGATGGAAGGCGACAAGGAAATCTTCCTCGTGTCCCAGCTCGACCCGGCGGAGGATGATCCGGGGCAGGATTCGCTCTACGACACCGGCGTCATCGCCGTGGTGCTGCAATTGCTGAAGCTGCCCGACGGTACGGTCCGCGTGCTGGTGGAGGGCAAGCAGCGTGCCCGCCTGGACGGCATGGCGCAGGCCGGTGGCCATTTGATCGCCGACGTGACCGCGGTTGAAGAAATCGCCGCCGAAGGTCCGGAAGCCGCCGCGCTGATGCGGTCGGTCGCCGAACAGTTCGAAAACTATGCCAAGCTCAACAAGAAGCTGCCGGCGGAAACGCCCGTGCAACTTCGTGAGATCGAGGATGCGGGTCGTCTGGCCGACGCCGTTGCCGCCAACATCAACGTCAAGGTCGCCGACAAGCAGTCGCTGCTGGTCGAGGCGGATCCGGTCAAGCGCCTCGAAATGGTCTTCGCCTTCATGGAGGGCGAACTGGGCGTGCTTCAGGTCGAGAAGAAAATCCGCGGCCGCGTGAAGCGGCAGATGGAGAAGACCCAGCGCGAATATTATCTCAACGAACAGCTGAAGGCGATCCAGCGCGAACTGGGCAATGGCGATGGCGAGGAGGGTGACGAACTCGCCGAACTGACCGAGAAGATCGCCAAGGCTAAGCTCAGCAAGGAAGCCCGGAACAAGGCGACGGCGGAGCTCAAGAAGCTGAAGGGCATGCAGCCCATGTCAGCCGAAGCGACGGTCGTGCGCAATTATCTCGACGTGCTGCTGGGCCTGCCGTGGGGCAAGAAGGGGAAGGTCAAGACCGACCTCAAAAAGGCGCAGGCGATCCTGGACGAGGATCATTTCGCGCTGGAGAAGGTCAAGGACCGGATCATCGAATATCTCGCCGTGCAGGCGCGCACGAACAAGCTGAAAGGCCCGATCCTCTGCCTCGTTGGCCCTCCGGGTGTCGGCAAGACCTCGCTCGGCCGCAGCATCGCCAAGGCCACTGGCCGCGAATTCGTGCGCCAGTCGCTGGGCGGCGTACGTGACGAGGCGGAAATCCGGGGTCACCGCCGCACCTATATCGGCTCGCTGCCGGGCAAGATCGTGACCAACCTCAAGAAGGCCGGGACGATGAACCCGCTCTTCCTGCTGGACGAGATCGACAAGCTGGGACAGGATTTCCGCGGCGATCCGGCTTCCGCACTGCTGGAGGTGCTCGACCCCGAGCAGAACAGCAAGTTCCAGGATCATTATCTGGAAATCGACGTCGATCTTTCGGACGTGATGTTCGTGACGACGGCCAACTCCTTGAATTTGCCGCAACCTTTGCTCGATCGCATGGAGATCATCCGCCTCGAGGGCTATACCGAGGATGAGAAGGTAGAGATCGCGCAGCGGCACCTGCTGCCCAAGCAGATCGACGCCCACGGCCTCAAGGAAGGCGAGCTGGACGTCAGTGAAGAGGCGGTGCGCGACCTCATCCGCTATTACACGCGCGAAGCCGGCGTCCGCACCCTGGAACGGGAAGTGGCGCGTCTCGCCCGCAAGGCACTGCGCAAGATCCTTGAAGGCGTCTATGACAAGGTGACGATCACGCCGGAGAATCTCGCTGATTATGCCGGCGTGCGGAAGTTCCGCCACGGCGTGGGCGAGGAAGAGCATCAGATCGGCGCCGTGACCGGCCTCGCCTGGACGGAGGTGGGCGGCGAACTGCTGACCATCGAAGCCGTGACCGTGCCGGGCAAGGGCGCGATCAAGACCACAGGCAAGCTGGGCGAGGTCATGAACGAGTCGGTTCAGGCCGCCTTCTCCTATGTGAAGGCGCGTTCGCCCGGTTATGGGATCAAGCCCAGCATCTTCACGCGCAAGGACATCCACATCCACCTTCCCGAAGGGGCGGTGCCCAAGGATGGCCCATCGGCCGGCATCGGCATGGTGACGACCATCGTGTCGACGCTGACGGGCATTCCGGTGCACAAGGATGTGGCGATGACCGGCGAAGTGACCCTGCGTGGCCGGGTACTGCCCATTGGCGGCCTCAAGGAAAAGCTCCTGGCGGCGTTGCGCGGCGGCATCAAGACGGTGCTCATCCCGGCGGAGAACGAGAAGGATCTCGCGGAGATTCCCGCCAATATCAAGGAAGGGCTGGAGATCGTCCCCGTATCCCATGTGGACGAGGTGCTGGCCCGCGCCCTGATGAGCAAGCCGGAGGCGATCGCCTGGACCGAGGAGGATGATCTCGCCGCCCAGCCGAGTCCGGCGCAGGGGCGGGATGGGGAAGCCTCCATTCGGCATTGATATGGATCAGGAAAGCGGCCTGGGCGGGCTGATCGGCGGGGATTTACCATAAAATCTCGCCAGACTGGCTGCTGACGCCGCTTTCCCTTTGACAAGGCCCGAAAGCTGGGCCTTATTGCGCCGCCTACGCCGCGATTCCTAAACTATCCAAACAGCTAGAAGGGGGTTCCCAAGGCATGAACAAGCAGGATCTTATCAGCGCAGTCGCTGAAAGCAGCGGCCTTTCAAAAAGCGATGCAAGCAAGGCTGTCGAGGGCGTTTTCGACGCCATCACCGGAGCCCTGAAGAAGGGGGACGAAGTCCGCCTTGTCGGTTTCGGCACTTTCTCCGTTTCTCAGCGCAAGGCCTCGACCGGCCGTAACCCGCGCACGGGCGAGACGATGACGATCAAGGCTTCGGCCCAGCCGAAGTTCAAGGCCGGCAAGGGCCTGAAGGATTCGGTTAACTAAAGGGTTCAAGGGGCGCTTCCTCGTGGGCGTCCCATTTTGATTCCAAGCCGGCATCGCGGTTGGCGGAAGTTTCTGTTGGAGAGATTGCCGGATTTAACGCAGCAGGGGCGATGGTTCCCATGCGCGCTGATTTTCCGGGGCATGAAAAGGGGTGGAGAGCGTCAGGCTCTTCGCCCCTTTTTCTTTTTATTTCGGCGTCGCTGATTTTTCGCCATGAGGTCGCTTGACGGCGCGGGATGGGCCGCATATGTGGCCTTCTCTCAAGGGGCACAGCCCCTGTGGCGATCGTAGCTCAGTTGGTTAGAGCGCCGGTTTGTGGTACCGGAGGTCGCGGGTTCGGATCCCGTCGATCGCCCCATTCTCCTCTTGGAAGCCCTATTGGGCAGACACGGCTTCTTCCATTTGCGTCGGGCTGGTCGAAGAGTTGTCCGTCTCCCGCCTCTCCATCATTCAGGGCTTCGCACGGGCGTTGCAGCCCTCTATAGCCCGCTCATGGACGAAGCGCGCGACAAGGGCCTGACCCTCAATCCGAAATATGACAGGGACGGCCTGATCACTGCCGTCGTGACCGATGTGGAAAGTGGCGAGCTGCTGATGGTCGCGCATATGAATGCCGAAGCGCTGCAACTCACCCGCGATACCGGCCTCGCGCATTTCTGGTCGCGCAGCCGCCAGGCGCTGTGGAAAAAGGGCGAGACGTCCGGCCATATGCTCCAGGTGCGCGATCTCCGCATCGATTGCGATCAGGACGCCGTCTGGGTAAAGGCCGCGCCTGCCGGTCCCACCTGCCACACCGGCGCGCGTTCCTGTTTCTTCCGCCGCATCGGTCCGAAAGGCCTGGCACCTGTCGATGCGCCGAACTAGTCTTGCCCTGTTGCTCCTGCTCGCGGCGTGCCAGCGTCAGGCGGGCTCCGCGCCAGGGCCGCGGGATACCGGAATTCAGACCAGTTCGGGCCTGGAGCGCGCCGCCATCGAAACCGGCGTAATCGCGGACGCCGCCAAAGTGCCGCCCGTCGGCCTCTACCAGCGAAAACATGAAGCTGGACGCGATGCGCTCTGCGTAATCCCGGCAAAGAATGGCGATTATCGCTTCGGCCTGGAAGCGACCTTCGGGGAGGACCAGAGTTGCGCGGGCGAAGGCACGGCGCGAAAGGCAGGCGACAAGCTGATACTCAGCTTTTCCCGCAGCGATCATTGCATCGTGGTCGCCCAATATGACGGCGATCAGCTGTCATTGCCCGGCGTGGTCGACATGAAATGCACGGAACTCTGCAGGGGACGCGGCTCGCTGGAAGGCGTCAGCTTCCCTCGCGTGGCGAGCGATGCCGCCTCGGCCCTCAACGCGCGTGACAGCCGTGGCGGGCAGCTATGCGAAGCTGATTAGAGCGTCCCCGGAAAAGTAGAAGCCGGCTCGGCTCACTCGCAGGCCACGGCCACCAAGGACAAAGACCTCCGGCGCAGGTCAAGCGCCAGAAGGAAGATCGCAAGGCCACCCAGGGAGAGGCCCGCACCGATCCACCCGGTCGAGGTCAGGCCATAGCCTGCCGATATCGCCAGCCCACCCAGCCATGGTCCCAGCGCATTGGCGATGTTGAAGGCGCTGTGATGCGCTGCCGCCGCCAGCGTCTGCGCATCGTCCGCCACATCCATCAGCCGCGTCTGCAGCACGCTGCCCAATCCCCCGCCGCAGCCGATCATGAAGATCACCAGCATTAGGCTCCAGATATTTCCAGCCATCAACGGGAAAAGGGCAAGGGACGCCGCACTCCACAGCAGCACGATGATCCCGGTTCTGCCCTGCGCCCGGTCCGCTGCCCACGCCGCCCCCAGATTGCCGATCGTCATGCCGATGCCAAAGACCGCCAGCACGATCGGCACGAACCGCTCCGACACATGGGTCACCGAAATCATGGTGGAGGCCAAATAGGTATAGACAGCGAACAGCCCGCCAAAGCCGATGGCGCCGGTCAGCAGCGTCAGTAGCACCTGGGGCTTCCTGAGGGCGCCCAACTCCCGCATCGGACTGGCTTGCGGATCGCCCGCGTCGCGCGGCGCATATAATGCGACCAGCGACATGGTGATCATTGCCAGCACCGCCACGATGCCGAAACCCCAACGCCATCCAAGCGCCTGTCCCATCCAGTTTGCAACCGGCACGCCGATCACGGTCGCGACGGTCAGCCCGGTCATCACGCGCGCCACCGCCAATGCACGCCGGTCGCTCGGCACCAGCGACGCCGCCACCAGCGCCGCCACGCCGAAATATGCGCCATGGGGCAGGCCGCTCAGGAAGCGGAACAGCAGCATGGTGGCATAATCAGGCGACAGGGCGCTCAATCCATTGCCGATGGCGAACAGCGCCATCAGCCCGATCAGCAGTGTTCGCCGTGGCAGCCTTGCGCCCAGCACTGCGATCACCGGCGCGCCGACCACCACGCCCAGCGCGTAGGCGCTGATCGCATGACCGGCCATCGGTTCGCTGATGCGCAGATCGCTCGCAAAGAAGGGCAGCAGGCTCATCGCTGCAAATTCGGTCGTGCCAATGGCGAAGGCACCCATGGAGAGCGCAAGAATGACGAGCGCGGGGTGAACGGAGCCGGAAGAAGGGGGACGGCTGGCCTGCGCCATTGGCTGCTCCATGTTGCGATGCGATGGGAATGAGGCCCGCACATGATAACGTTATCTGCGAAAATCAAGCCGCGTGGAGCGTGACTTTATTGCAGGTGCAATGATGGCCCGCGCAACTCAGGCGGCGGGTTTGGCATGGCTGGTATCCAGCATCCTGCCATTGGTGATGACGACCAGGTCGCCCAGCTTCGTCACGCCGAACAGCCTTTTCGCAAAGGGCTTGGGTACGCCGATGCAGCCATGGGTGGCATAGCCCCAACGAACGTCGCTGCCATGGATCGCGACGCCGTCGCTGGTCAACCGCAGCGTGTAGGGCATGGGCGCATTGTTGTAGGTTCGCGAATAATGATCGGCGTCCTTTTCGATGACAGGAAACGCGCCCAGCGGACTGGGCTTGTCATCCGCGCCATAAAGGATGACCGCCGATCCGATCTCATAGCCTGCGCGGAAGACCGACAAGGTCTGCGCCTTGAGATCGACGGTGATGATGATCCGTCCCGTCGCGGGCGCGCCGCTTTCGTTCCAGACATAATCGCCGTGGCGGAAGGGGCCGTCTATGGCCAGCACCCGTTTGACCATGAGCGCCTGGGGATCGACCGCTACGGGCTGGGCACGGGTGCGTTCGGCCGCCTTGGCCGCCTTGACTGGCTTTGGCTCTTTTGTGGGAGCGCTTTCAGTTTCAGGCGGAGGCAGGTCGCGCCCGCGGCCGAGGGAAAGCCCCAGCACCAGCATTACCGCCGCTGCGCCGCCCCCGATCGCCAGCTTGACTCCAGTCGAAACCTGTCCCGCCATGAACCTGCCACTACCCGATCATCGTCATCCCGCCCGGAAGGGCGCATTCTCCCGACCGTTTCCGGCAGGGATCGACGGGAACCGGCTCCACCCTTGGGGCGGTACCGGTCCATTGCCGGCCAAGCCATGGCAGACAAAGGTTAAGGCTTCAGCCTTCCCGCTCGACCTCCGCCGCCGCGATGGCGGTCAGGTTCAATATACCGCGCGCCGTCACGCCGGGGGTCAATACATGGATAGGCTGCTTCAGCCCCACCAGCATCGGGCCTACCGTGGGCGAACTGGACGAAGCCGACAGCGCCGTCAATGTGATGTTCGCCGCGTCGAGATTGGGCATGACCAGCAGGTTGGCGGGCCCCTCGAACCGCGAATCCGGGATCAGCCGCTCGCGCAGTCCCTGGCTGAGCGCTGCATCGGCATGCATCTCTCCGTCGACCATCAGGTCGGGCGCGGCCTTCTTCACCAGCTTGATCGCTTCGCGCATCTTGCGCGCACTGGGCGAATGGGAGGCGCCGAAATTGGAGTGGGACAGCAGAGCCACCCGCGGCGTCAGGCCGAAATGCCTGAGTTCCGTCGCGCCGAGCAGCGCCATTTCCGCGATCTGCTCGGGCGTTGGATCGGGCACCATATGGGTGTCGGTGATGAACAGCGCGCCCGCGTCCAGGATCAGCCCCGACAGCGCATAGACCCGGCTGTTGCCGGGCGTGCGATCGATGATGCGCAGCACATGCTCGACCTCGCCCCAATATTCGCTGTTGCCGCCCACCAGAGCGGCATCCACCCGCCCGGTGCGCAGCAGCATGGCCGCCGTCACGCTGGGCCGGCGATAGACATGGCGCACCACCTCTGCCGACGAAACACCGCGACGCGCCGCGACGGCGCGATAGGCCTCCACCAGTTCGCCCATCAGCAGATGGTCGGTTTCGGGATCGACCACCTCGACATCCCGGTCCAGTTCGAAGCTCAGTCCAAGGTTCGGCAGTTTCTGGTTCAATATCCGCCTGCGCGCGACGATGACCGGGCGTACGATGCCTTCTTCCAGTGCATCCTGAATGGCGCGCAGCACGCGCTCATCCTCGCCCTCGCCATAGGCGATGCGCCGCTGCGTTCCCCGCGCCGCCTCGAACACCGGCAGCATCAGCTGGGCAGAGCGCGTATTCTGCTGCATGAGCTGGCGCTTATAGGCTTCCAGGTCGAGCTGCTTCTTGGCGACGCCGCTGTCCATCGCTGCCTTGGCGACGGCGCAGGCGATCTCCGCGATCAGGCGCGGGTCGAAGGGGGTGGGGATGATGTAATCAGGACCGAAGACCAGCTTGCGTCCGCCATAGGCCTGGGCGACGCTGTCGTGGGCGGGCATCCGGGCGAGGTTGGCGATGGCGTCGGCGGCGGCGACCTTCATCGCCTCGTTGATCTCTGTCGCCCGCGCATCCAGCGCGCCCCGGAAGATGTAGGGGAAGCAGAGGACGTTGTTGACCTGGTTGGGATAGTCCGACCGTCCCGTGGCGATAATGGCGTCAGGCCGTGCCTCCCGTGCCACTTCCGGGCGGATTTCCGGCTCCGGATTGGCGAGCGCGAAGATCAGCGGATTAGGCGCCATCAACGGCAACCATTCGGGCTTCAGCACGCCCGGCGCCGACAGGCCCAGGAACAGGTTCGCGCCAGGCAGCACGTCGGGCAACGTCCGCGCATTAGTGGTGCGGGCATAGCGGGCCATGTTCGGCAACATGCCCTCGCGCCCCGAATGGATCACGCCGTCCTTGTCGGTCAGCGTCACATTCTCGATTGGCAGGCCCATGGACACCAGGAGGTCGACGCAGGCCAGCGCCGCCGCGCCCGCGCCGGACGTCACCAGCTTGGCATCGGCCAGCGTCTTGCCCTGCAATACCAGCGCGTTGCGGACGGCCGCCGCAACCACGATGGCCGTGCCATGCTGGTCATCGTGGAAGACCGGGATCTTCATCCGCTTCTTCAGTTCCGCCTCGATGGCGAAACATTCGGGCGCCTTGATATCCTCCAGGTTGATGCCGCCGAAGGTCGGCTCCAGCAGGGCGACGGCCTCGACGAACTTCTCCGGGTCCGTGGTGTCGACCTCTATGTCGAACACGTCGATATCGGCGAATTTCTTGAAGAGGACCGCCTTGCCCTCCATCACCGGCTTGGATGCCAGTGCGCCGATGGAACCCAGGCCGAGCACCGCCGTGCCGTTGGAGATCACCGCGACCAGATTGCCCCGCGCGGTATAGTCCATCGCCTTGTCGGGATCTTCGGCAATGTCGACGCAGGGCGCGGCGACGCCGGGCGAATAGGCCAGCGCCAGGTCGCGCTGGTTGACCATGCGCTTGGTCGGTTCGATCCTCAGCTTTCCGGGTTGAGGATAGCGGTGATAGTCTAAGGCGGCGCGCCGGGTGTTTTCGTCCATGAAAGGCCCCTTAAAGCCGGTTTTCAGCCGGAGCAATGCCCGACCGTTCCCATGGCGGGCTGGGAGCATAGAGCCCGACCAGGAAATCTACGAAGGCCGCGATGGCGAGCGGCGGATTATTCTGCGGCAGATGAACAGCATAAAGGCCGACGTCCACAGATCCCTCATGATCCGGCATGATCTGTCGAATATCCCCATGCTCCAGCGCGTCGCTGACGTCCCAGAGCGAACGCAACGCGATGCCCACGCCCGAAAGCGCCAGTTCCCGCACCATTTCGCTGCTGTTGGTGCGCACATGGCTGGTCCCTTCGATCGAGACCGGCCCCCTCGGCCCCAGCAGCCGCCAGGGCAATTGCCCTTCCGCCGCCAAGAGGCGATGCCGGCGCAGGTCGGCCGCAGTCTCGGGCACGCCGAAACGGTCCAGATAGCGCGGCGCCGCGCACAGCACGCGCCTGTTGGTCGCCAGTCGCCGGGCGGCAAGGCCGGACCCCGGATCCGCCGTGATGCGGATGGCCACGTCAGCGCGCGTCGCCACCAGGTCGGCATAATCGTCCGACAGATCGATCTGCATGCGCACCTTGGGATGGGCTTCCAGAAACCGGCCCAGATAGGGCGCGACATGCATCCGCCCGAAGGATGTGGGCGCCGACACGCGCAATGTCCCAGCCGCCTCTGCCGAAGCGCCGGATACGCGTCGTTCCGCCTCGTCAAGCGCGGCCATGATCGCCCGCAGATCCTCGTGCAGTCGCTCGCCCGCCGGGGTCAGTGCCAGCCGCCGCGTCGTTCGATGGATCAGCCGCGTCCCCAGCCTGTCCTCCAGCCGGACCAGCCGCTTCGACACCATGGCGGGCGAGACATTCAGCCTTCTTCCCGCCGATGCCATGCCGCCTTCCTCGACGATGGTCGCGAAAAGGTCGTAATCGGGGTCCATCATTTGTTTCACCAGAGGAAAATCTGAATTCGAATAATATCGTCTACCGAACATAATGCGACGCGTCTATGTTCCCGCGTCAAAAGGAGATCATTCCATGACCAGCATGACCGATCGCGCAGGCCTCCAGGTCGCGCAAGCACTTGCCAGCTTCATCGAGGAACGCGCGCTCCCCAACACCGGGATCGACGCCGACGCCTTCTGGCGTGGCGTTGCCGCGATCTTCGCGCAATTCGCTCCGGAAAATGCCGCCCTGCTGGCCAAACGCGACTCGATCCAGGCCCAGATCGATGCATGGCATCAGGAAAGGGCGGGCCAGCCCATCGATGCCGCCGCCTATCAGGGCTTCCTGCGCGAGATCGGCTATCTCGTCCCCGAACCCGCGCCGTTCCAGATCGGCAGCGAGAATGTCGATGACGAGGTTGCGCGCCTGGCTGGGCCTCAGCTCGTCGTCCCGATCCTCAATGCCCGTTTCCTGCTGAATGCCGCCAATGCGCGCTGGGGCAGCCTCTATGACGCGCTCTACGGCACGGACGCCATTCCCGGCGCAGCCGCGGGCAAGGGCTATGACGCCGCGCGCGGCGCGCAGGTCATCGCCTGGGCGAAGGCCTTCCTCGACGAAGCCGTCCCGCTCGCCTCCGGCTCCTGGGCGGACCTTGCCAGCGAAGACATCAATCTGGCCGACCCCGGCCAATATCTCGGCCGCAGTGAGAAGGGCCGTCTCTTCCGCCATAATGGCCTGCACATCGAAGTCGTCTTCGACCGCGCGCACCCCATCGGCCAGACCGATCCTGCGGGCATAGCGGACGTTATCCTGGAGTCCGCGCTCACGACCATCTGCGATCTCGAAGACTCGGTCGCTGCCGTCGATGCGGAGGACAAGGTCGCCGCCTATTCCAACTGGCTTGGCCTGATGCAGGGCGACCTTGTCGAGACGTTCGAGAAGAACGGCGCGCAGATGACCCGCGCCCTCAACCCGGACCGCAGCTACACCGCGCCCGACGGCAGCACCTTCACCCTGCCGGGCCGCAGCCTGCTCTTCGTGCGCAATGTCGGCCATCTGATGACGACGCCCGCCGTCCTGCTGTCCAATGGCCAGGAAGCGCCTGAAGGCATTCTCGACGGCATCGTCACCACGCTGATCGCCATGCACGACCTCAGCAAGGAGGGCGGCAACAGCCGCACGGGCAGCGTCTATATCGTCAAGCCCAAGATGCACGGTCCGGAGGAGGTCGGCTTCACCAACCGCCTGTTCGATGCGATCGAAGACCTTCTGGGTCTCGGCCGCCACACGCTGAAGGTCGGCGTCATGGACGAGGAACGCCGCACCTCCGCCAATCTGGCCGCTTGCATAGAGGCGGTGAAGGACCGCATCGTCTTCATTAATACCGGCTTCCTCGACCGTACCGGCGACGAGATGCATACGTCGATGCGCGCCGGTCCCATGATCCGCAAGGGCGAGATGAAGACCAGCGACTGGATCACGGCCTATGAGGATCGCAATGTCCAGACCGGCCTTGCCTGCGGTCTTTCGGGCCGCGCCCAGATCGGCAAGGGCATGTGGGCCGCGCCGGACCGCATGGCCGACATGCTGGAGCAGAAGGTCGGCCATCCCAAGAGCGGCGCCAACACCGCCTGGGTGCCGTCGCCCACGGCGGCGACGCTGCACGCGACCCATTATCACCGGATCGACGTCTACGCCCGCCAGGCGGAACGTGCGGCCGAACCCGTCGCCGCCCTCGACAAGCTGCTGACCATCCCGGTCGCGCAGCCGGGCCGCAACTGGTCGGAGGAGGAGGTTGCCCAGGAACTGGACAATAACGCCCAGGGCATTCTCGGCTATGTCGTCCGCTGGGTCGATCAGGGGGTCGGCTGCTCGAAGGTTCCCGACATCCACGACATCGGCCTGATGGAAGACCGCGCGACGCTGCGCATCTCGTCGCAACATATGGCGAACTGGCTGCTCCATGGCGTCTGCACGGCCGAACAGGTCGATGCGGCGTTCACCCGCATGGCGGCCAAGGTCGATGCCCAGAATGCGGGCGACCCGCTTTACAGCCCGATGAGCGGCAATCCGGAAAGCCTCGCCTGGCAAGCCGCCCGCGCACTGGTCTTCGAGGGCGTCGCCCAGCCCAACGGCTATACCGAGCCGCTGCTCCACAAATACCGCGCCCTGGTCAAGGCGCAGTAATCCTGCAATCGTCTGGTGGGGAATGTGCGACGTCCGCTCATTCCCCCATCAGCCTTCGACTGCCTGCCTCCCAAGCCTCGCGCTGGGAGCATGTCTCGTGCTGAGGGGCGGGACGTTCGGCGCTGCCGCCCATCCCAATCCCCGCCCCATCAAGCGATATTCCCATAAACGACGAAAAGCCCCGCTTGTGCGTTGGAGCGCTTCCCACTAAATCGCCCGAATGACTTCGACCAACGACATTCGCCGCTCCTTCCTCGACTATTTCGGGGCCAACGGCCACACCATCGTTCCGTCCGCGCCTCTGGTGCCGCACAACGACCCGACGCTGATGTTCGTCAATGCGGGCATGGTGCCGTTCAAGAATGTCTTCACAGGGCTGGAATCGCGGCCTTATTCGACCGCAACATCCAGTCAGAAGTCGGTCCGCGCCGGCGGCAAGCATAATGACCTCGACAATGTCGGCTACACCGCGCGCCACCACACCTTCTTCGAAATGCTGGGGAATTTCAGCTTCGGCGATTATTTCAAGGAACAGGCGATCACCCATGCCTGGACCCTGCTGACGAAGGAATGGGGCCTGTCGCCGGAAAGGCTGACGGCGACCGTCTATCATACCGACGACGAGGCCTTTGACCTCTGGAAGAAGATCGCCGGCCTGCCGGAGGAGCGGATCATCCGTATCCCCACCAAGGATAATTTCTGGGCAATGGGCGACAGCGGCCCCTGCGGTCCCTGCTCGGAAATCTTCTACGACCATGGCGACCATATCTGGGGCGGCCCGCCCGGATCGCCCGAAGAAGATGGCGACCGCTTCGTCGAAATCTGGAACCTCGTCTTCATGCAATATGAGCAGGAAGCGAACGAGATCGTCAGCGAACTGCCCAAGCCCAGCATCGACACCGGCATGGGTCTGGAACGTATCGCGGCGGTGCTGCAAGGCGTCCATGACAATTATGACACCGACACGTTCCGGGCACTGATCGAGGAATCGGGCGCGCTGACGAAGACCGCCACCGATGGTGCGTTCAAGGCCAGCCATCGCGTCATCGCTGATCACCTTCGTTCGACCAGCTTCCTGATCGCGGACGGCGTGCTGCCCGCCAATGAGGGCCGCGGCTACGTCCTGCGCCGCATCATGCGCCGAGCCATGCGCCACGCCCACATCATCGGCGCGAAGGAGCCGTTGATGCACCGGCTCGTCGGCAGCCTCGTCTCCGAAATGGGCGGCGCCTATCAGGAACTGGTCCGCGCGCAGCCACTGATCGAGGAAACGCTGCTGCGTGAGGAGACCCGATTCCGCCAGACCCTGGAAAAGGGCCTGAAACTGCTCGACGAAGCAACCGGCGATCTGGCCGAAGGCGACACCTTGCCCGGTGAAACCGCGTTCAAGCTCTATGACACCTATGGCTTCCCCTATGACCTCACGGAAGACGCGCTGCGCTCGCGCGGCCTGACCGTCGACCGCGCCGGCTTCGACGCCGCCATGGCCGAGCAGAAGGCCGCTGCGCGCGCGGCGTGGAAGGGCTCGGGCGAAAAGGCGTCGGACGAAATCTGGTTCGACATCGCCGAAAAGGCGGGCAATACCGAGTTCATCGGCTACAGTTCGACCGAGGGCGAGGGCGAGGTGCTTGCCATCGTCAAGGACGGTGTGAACTTCGACAGCGCGACCGCGGGTGAGACGGTGACGATCATCACCAACCAGACGCCATTTTACGGCGAAAGCGGCGGCCAGATGGGCGATGCGGGCACGATCAGTTCGCAATCCGGACTCGTCGCGGATGTCGAGGACACCGCCAAGCCGCTTGGCCGGCTCCATGCCCACCGTGCGAAGATCGGCGCGGGCAGCGTCAAGCTGGGCGATACGGTGCATCTCAGCGTTGACGTCAGCCGTCGCGACCGGATTCGCGCCAATCACAGCGCCACCCACCTGCTGCATGCGGCATTGCGCAACCAGCTTGGCGCGCATGTCACGCAAAAGGGTAGCCTGGTTGCGCCGGATCGCCTCCGCTTCGACTTCTCGCACCCAGAGGCTTTGACCCATGGCCAGATCGCGACGATCGAATCCCAGGTGAATGAGCAAATCCGCCACAATGAAGCGGTGACCACACGTCTGATGACCCCGGACGATGCCATTGCGGCCGGCGCGATGGCGCTGTTCGGGGAAAAATATGGGGACGAAGTCCGTGTGCTTTCCATGGGCAGGGGGGACGCGAACAGCTATTCGGTCGAACTTTGCGGCGGCACGCACGTCCGCGCGACGGGCGACATCGCGATCTTCAAGATCATCTCGGAATCGGCCGTGTCAAGCGGCGTTCGCCGTATCGAGGCCCTGACGGGGGAGGCTGCGCGCCTCTGGCTGTCCGACCGCGAGGATCGCTTGCGCCAGTCCGCCGCCGCGCTCAGAACCACGCCCGAGGAAGTCCCCGCCCGCATCACTGCGCTGGTCGAACAGAGCCGCAGGCTCGAACGCGAACTGGCCGAAGCGAAGAAGGCGCTGGCGCTCGGCGGGGCAGGAGCTGGCGGGGCGGGTGCCCAGGCGGCTGGTCCTGAAAAGGTCGGCGCGATCAATTTCATCGGTCAGGTGATCGAAGGGCTGGACCCCAAGGAATTGCGCGGATTGGTGGATCAGAACAAGGCGGCGCTGGGCAGCGGAGTTTCCGCGGTGCTGGCAGTGGTCGATGGGCGCGCCAGCATCGCCGTGGGCGTCACGGACGATCTCACGGCCACGATAAGCGCCGTGGACCTGGTTCGCGCCGGTGTTGAAGCGCTTGGCGGAAAGGGCGGCGGCGGTCGTCCCGACATGGCCCAGGGCGGCGGGCCGGACGGGGACAAGGCGCAGACGGCGATAGAATCCGTCAAGGCGGCGCTGGCCAGCGTGCCGGCGTAACCAACCGACAGGTCCGGTCCTCACAAGCGAAAGGCGGACAATTCCTGGCGAACCGTGCTCCTTCGCAGAAAGCAGTGCGGTTTTGTCCTTTATGGAAGATGGCGACGCGCATTGTCTTTTCATGCGCCACGGCAGCATGCCGAAAAATGGCATGCTCTTGCTCGTCATTGTGTAATCTGTTCCGCCGAGCCCCGTAGCAAATGGACGCCGCTTTCCTCATGGACCTACCCGCGATCCTGGCCGACATCGTTGCCCATATGGCGGAGCAGGAAGACCACGGCGTCGTTGCCAGCTATATCCCGGAACTTGCCAAAATCGATCCCGGCCAGTTCGGCATAGCGGTTGCGACGGCGGACGGCCGACTGATCGAAGGTGGCGATTCCGAAACCGCCTTTTCGATCCAGTCCATCTCAAAAGTGTTCGCCTTGACCCTGGCGCTTGGCAAAATAGGCGATCAGCTCTGGCAGCGGGTCGGACGGGAACCGTCCGGCAATGCCTTCAATTCGATCGTTCAACTGGAGCAGGAACAAGGCATTCCCCGAAACCCCTTCATCAACGCTGGCGCTGTGGTCGTCGCGGACGTCAATCTGGGCGGCCATCAACCTCGCGTGGCCATTGGCGAAATGCTGCGCTTCGTTCGCTTTCTGGCAAATGACGACAGCATCGCGATCAATGAGACCGTTGCCGCGTCGGAGACAGCGACGGGTTTTCGCAACATGGCGCTGGCGAATTACATGCGCGCCTTCGGCAATATCCGTCATCCGGTCGATCTGGTACTCGGCACCTATTTTCATCAATGCGCGATCGAGATGAGCTGTCGCCAGCTTGCGCTCGCCGGTCGTTACCTGATGCTTGATGGTCGGCACCCCGAAGGCGGCCGGGTTGTCTCGTCGAACAGGGCAAAACGGATCAACGCCCTGATGTTGACCTGCGGCCATTATGACGCTTCGGGCGATTTCGCTTTCCGCGTCGGCATTCCGGGCAAGTCAGGCGTGGGCGGCGGCATATTGGCGATCGTGCCCGGTCGCGCCTCCATAGCAGTGTGGTCACCCGGCCTGAACGACAATGGGAACAGCAAGCTTGGCACGCTGGCGCTCGAAGAACTGGCCAGGCAAACAGGCTGGTCCGTCTTCAGTCCACCCCCGGCGCCGGATTAAGGCACCTCATCTGCCCTCAGCCTCCGCAGCTTGGGCGCGGTTTCGAGCTGGGCCGCATCCTTGATACCCATGCGCAAATCCTCCCTGGTCTGGTGGATCGATGCGATTACTGGCCCCATTGCGACGCCCAGGTCAACCAGCGCGGTTTCCGCTAGCTGAAGAGAGCTTTCGAGCGTTTCCGGAACGGCATCGCTCGCCCCGGCGCGATAAAGCTGCGCTGCATGATCGGTATCCCGCGCACGCGCGATGATCGGCAGGTCGGGCACCCATCCCCTGACGCGCTTTGTAACGCGCACGGAAAGGACGGGGTCGTCCATCGTCAGGATCAGCGCCCGCGCATGGCCGAGACGAAGCTTGTCGAGCATTTCGGCGCGCGATACGTCACCGAACAATATAGGATATCCGCCGCGACGCGCCTCCGCGACGACATCCGGGTCGGATTCCACGACAATGAAGCGCTGCTTGTGCAGGTTGAGGAGGTCGCAGACCATGCGTCCCACGCGTCCAAAGCCGATCACGACCGCCGCCGCCTGGATATGGTCTTCGGTGAATTCCGGCGTTTCTTCGCCCAGCGCCATCTCCAACCGTCGGGCAACATCGTGCCCGAGCCGCGCAAGCAGCGGCGTTATGGTCAGCCCGATCGCGGTCACGATCTGCCAGAAGGCGGCGGTAGACGGGAGGATCAACTGCGCCGCGGCGGCGGCGGACAGCACGATCAATGTGGTTTCCGACGGGCTGGACATCAGCACGCCGACTTCCAGCGCGACGCCTTTTCTTGCGCCGGAGAGGTAGAGCAGGGCAGCAGTTACGATCGTTTTGGCGAGGACGACGCCGATCACCGCCAGAATGAGCGTAGGCCAGTTGGCGAGGATGACGCGTACGTCCAGGCCCATGCCGACGGTAATCAGGAATACGCCGAGCGCCAGTCCTTTGAACGGCGCCGTCATGACCTCGACTTCGCCGTGATAATCGGTTTCCGCGATCAGCAGCCCGGCAAGCAGCGCGCCGACGATCGGGGAGAGGCCAGCGATGGACGTGGCCATGCTGGAGACGATGACGACCAGCAGGCTGGCGGCCAGGAATACTTCCGGGCTTTTCGTACGGGCGGCCTGGCTGAAGATGTGCGGAAGGCAGAGCCGTCCCAGAACCAGCATGACGGCGATGGTGATACCGCTTTTGAGCAGCGTGTCCGCCAGTTCGGTCCACGGGCCATCCGGACTGGCAGCTACGGAGGGAGCCAGGGCGCCCAACATGAAGATGATGGGGACGAGGGCCAGATCCTCGAAGAGGAGCATGGAAAAAGCCGCGCGTCCAACCGCGCTTTGGGTGCCGACCATCGGCAGAACGACGGCCGTGGATGACAGCGCGAGCGCAAGGCCAAGGCCAAAGGCACCTGCTGGCGCCTGCCCAAGGAGATAAAGGCCAAGTGCGATCAGTGTGCCGCCGCCGATCAATTCTGCCGCGCCCACGCCGAACACTTGCGTGCGCATGGTCCAAAGGCGACGGAAACTGAGTTCCAGCCCAATGGAAAAAAGCAGCAGGATGACGCCCAGTTCGGCAAAGGGCTCAATCGCTGCCCTGTTCGAAATCGTGACATGGTAAAGCCAGGGATATTGGCCGACCAATGCACCCAGCCCAGACGGTCCGACCGCGAGCCCGACAAGGATGAAGCCTATGACGGGACTGATCCGAAGCCGAGCAAAGCCGGGGATCACGACCCCCGCAGCGCCCAGGATGACAAGGGAATCGCTGAAACTCTGAGGATTGATCGCGCCGGCCATGGCGGATCATCGCGACAAATGCCGCGGATATCCAGCGCTAAGCACCGCAAGCCGGAAAAATGCCGAATGATGACAGGCGGGACATGGTCTGCCTGACGCAGGAAGTATCGATGGATTTACTGACCGGGAAGGCTATCGATCCAGCGCTCGAGTGGAACTGCTGACCACGAAATATCATGACGGCCGGGACATGATGTCGCCATCGAAGCCGGCGGGATGGGCCTCGACGCGCCCATTGTGGCGGAGGCCGTGGATGCCTGGATTGCCGCTACTCTTGGCCAGAACGGTTCGTGAGCGCACGCAGCCTTGTCGGAATGCTGTCGGAACGTGACGCAAAAAGGTGAACGCCAGCCTTCGAAAAAGCCAGCAAAATCAGTGCTGGTGCGGACGGCGGGACTTGAACCCGCATTCCCAGGGGGAGGCGGATTTTAAGTCCGCTGCGTCTACCGATTTCGCCACGTCCGCTTGAGGCCGCCACCCCTGAAGGCTAACGGCGCGCAGGTCAAGGACATGGTTTGGTCAGAGAGCAGCTTTGCCGTTCAGGCGCTCCCGCATCTCTTTTCCAGGTTTGAAATAGGGAACGCGTTTGGCATCTACCGGCACCTGTTCGCCGGTCCGCGGATTGCGGCCGGTCCGTGCGTCGCGCGCTCTGGTCGTGAAGGCGCCGAAACCACGAAGTTCCACTCGCCCGCCGCTGGACAGGCGATCGACTATTTCCTTGAAGAAAAGATCGACGATCCTTTCCACTTCCTGGAGGTTGAGGTTTGGATTTTCCTCAGCCAATTTCTGAATGAGTTCCGAGCGTATCATTGGTCCTCCAGACTCCCCCTTCTGGTTCCCGGTTTATTTATAATGAATCCGCGACCTTCTGACAATCGGCCAATATCGGTATGTCAATCTCATTTTGGGAAAATAAAAAGCCCGCCGGAGTTAAGTTCCGGCGGGCCATATTACTTAAGTTACATATCGAATGTGCGCTTAGCCTTCGCTCTTGGCCTTCAGCGCTTCGCCCAGAATGTCGCCCAGCGACGCGCCGCTGTCGGACGAGCCGTACTGCGCCACGGCCTGCTTCTCTTCTGCGATCTGAAGGGCCTTGACGGAGAAGGTCGGCTTCTTCGCACGGTCGAAACCAGTGACCATCGCATCGAACTTCTGGCCGATCTGGAAGCGTTCCGAACGCTGCTCATCGCGATCGCGACCCAGGTCGCTGCGCTTGATGAAGCCGGTCGCGCCGTCCTCGCCCGCCTGGACTTCCAGGCCGCCGTCGCGGACTTCCAGAACCGTGACAGTGATCGTCTGGTTCTTGTTGAGACCAGCGGCAGCGGCGGTCGTGCCACCAGCAGCCGGGCCGCCACGCTCAAGCTGCTTCATGCCAAGGCTGATGCGCTCCTTCTCGACGTCGATGTCGAGAACGACGGCCTGAACCGTCTCGCCCTTGCGGTGCAGAGCCAGGGCGTCTTCGCCCGAAATGCCCCAGGCGATGTCCGACATGTGGACCATGCCGTCCACGTCGCCGTCCAGCCCGATGAACAGACCGAATTCGGTCGCGTTCTTGACTTCGCCCTCGACGGTCGAACCGATCGGGTGACGTTCGGCAAAGCTGTCCCAGGGGTTGTTCTGGGCCTGCTTGAGGCCGAGCGAGATACGGCGCTTTTCGGGATCGACTTCGAGGACCAGAACTTCGACTTCCTGGCTGGTCGAAACGATCTTGCCGGGGTGGACGTTCTTCTTGGTCCAGGACATTTCCGAAACGTGGACCAGACCTTCGATGCCGGCTTCCAGTTCGACGAACGCACCATATTCGGTGATGTTCGTGACCCGGCCCGACAGCTTGGCGCCCACCGGATATTTGGCGGCAGCACCTTCCCAAGGATCGCTTTCCAACTGCTTCATGCCAAGGCTGATGCGCTGGGTGTCGCGGTTGATGCGGATGATCTGCACGCGGACGGTATCGCCGATGTTGATCATCTCGTTCGGGTGGTTGATGCGCTTGTACGACAGGTCGGTGACGTGCAGCAGGCCGTCGATGCCGCCCAGGTCAACGAACGCACCATAATCGGTGATGTTCTTGACGACGCCCTCGATGATCTGACCTTCGGCCAGCGTCTGGATGAGGCCGCTGCGCTGTTCGGCGCGGGTTTCTTCCAGAATGGCGCGGCGCGACACGACGATATTGCCGCGGCGGCGGTCCATCTTCAGGATCTGGAAGGGCTGCGGAATATCCATCAGCGGGGTGACGTCGCGCACGGGGCGAATATCGACCTGCGAACCGGGAAGGAACGCCACGGCGCCGTCGAGGTCGACGGTGAAGCCGCCCTTGACGCGGCCAAAGATGACGCCTTCGACCCGAGCATTTTCGGTGAACTCGGCTTCGAGCTTGTCCCAGGCGGCTTCGCGGCGCGCGCGGTCGCGCGACAGCATGGCTTCGCCATGGGCATTTTCGACGCGGTCGACATAGACTTCGACCTCGTCGCCGACCTTCAGGTCAGCCTTCTGGCCTGGCGCGGCGAATTCGCGCAGCGGCACGCGGCCTTCCGACTTCAGGCCGACGTCGATCAGAGCCATGTCGTTTTCGATGCCGGTAACGGTGCCCTTGACGACGCGACCTTCGAAGCCGCCGTCCTCGCCACCGAGAGAATCATTGAGAAGCGCGGCGAAATCGTCGCGCGAGGGGAATGCCGTAGAGGCCATGGTAGTTTCCTTCATTCTTCATTGCTGGCCTACCGGTTGTATCCGGTGGTCTTTCAGGCCAAATCGTCCGCGGGGCCGAATACCCGCGCGAACATCCGTAAGACCTGACGAGTCGACGCCTGGTGGATAAGCGAAAAGGGCGCCTGGGAACTCCCGGCACCCGGCATCGCGTCAGGCCTGTCGCCGACGTTCCAACTGGGCGTCCACCAGTGCAATGGCCTGCCGGACGGCGGCGTCTATAGTCAAATTGCTGGTGTCGAGCAAGTCCGCTCCATCGGCCATACGGAGCGGCGCATGGTCGCGGCTCATGTCGCGGGTGTCGCGCGCCTGGATGTCCGCGATCAGGCTATCCATGTCGGGATGGCCGCCATGGTCGAGCGCGTCCTGATAGCGCCGCTGGGCGCGAACATGGACGCTGGCGGTGACGAAGATCTTGGCTTCGGCATCGGGCGCGATGATGGTGGCGATATCCCGGCCATCCAGGATCGCGCCGCCGGGTTGGGTCGCGAATTCGCGCTGCCGATTGACGAGGGCCTGACGCACGCTCTGATGGATCGAGACGCGGGAGGCGAGCGAACCGACGGCCTCGCTGCGCAGAGCAGGATCGTTCAGCATGGCGGCGTCGAAATCGCAGGCAGCGAGAGCGTCCGCTTCGTGATCGGGATCACCGCTTCGCTTCAAGACGGCGAGCCCGACAGCGCGATAGAGCAGGCCGGTGTCAAGGACGGGCAGGCCATAATGACGGCCGAGCGCCTTGGCGATGGTGCCCTTGCCGGAAGCGGCTGGACCGTCGACGGCGATGATCATGATGCTTTGCCTTTCCGCCATGCCTTGGCAAGGCCGATGAGCGCGATGATGGACCACACGATCTCCAGCGCCAAGGACGCGATGTTGAAATGGATGGTCAGCGAATAGATCAGCAGCAGTGCGCCGACCAGGTTCAGCAGGTTGAACAGGATGAAGTTCAGCGTCTTCGCCATGTTGCTGTAGGCATAGGCAAAGACCATCATGCCACTGCCGATCAACCCGATGATGCTGGCGAGATCGAAGGTCATGTCAGCGCGCCGAGCGATTGCAGCAGGGTGGTGAAACCCGGGAAGCTGGTCGCGACGGGGCGCATGTCATCTATGGTTACACCATTGCTGGAGACAAGGCCCGCAATCGCGAAGCTCATGGCGATGCGGTGGTCCAGCTTCGTGGCGATCGGACCGCCGCCGGGCAGGAGCGTGCCATTGCTGCCCTCTATGACGATGCCGTCCTCCAGTTCCTCGACCTGCACGCCGATGGCACGCAGCCCCGCCGCCATGGTCGCGATACGGTCAGATTCCTTGACGCGCAGTTCCTCCAGTCCGCGGAATATGCTGCGTCCTTCGGCCAGGGCGGCGGCGATGAAGGCGACGGGATATTCATCGATCATCGACGGCGCCCGCGCCGGATCCGGCTCCACCCCCTTGAGTGCCGAGGCGGTGATCACGAGGTCGCCCACCGGCTCCCCGCCGACCTGGCGCGGATTTTCGACAATGATGTCGCCGCCCATTTCCCGCAGCAGATCGACAAGGCCTGCGCGGGTTGCGTTGAGGCCGACATTGGCGATCGTGACCTTCGATCCCGGAACAAGAAGCGCGGCGACCATCGGGAAGGCGGCCGAGGAAGGATCGCCGGGAACGGTGATCGATTGCGGGAGAAGTTCCGCTTCGCCCCTGAGCGTGATGATGCGCGTGCCGTCCGCTTCCACCTCGACCTCAAGGTCTGCGCCGAAGCCCTTGAGCATTTTCTCGCTATGGTCGCGGGTAGGGACCGGCTCCACGATGCGGGTGATGCCGGGCGTGTTGAGCCCGGCAAGCAGGATGGCCGACTTCACCTGCGCCGACGCGACGGGGAGGCGGTAGTCGAGCGGTACGGCCGGGCAGGCGCCGCGCATCGTGAGCGGCAGGCGGTCGCCGGGGCTGCTTGTGAAACTCGCGCCCATGCGGGACAGCGGATCGGTGACGCGCGCCATGGGGCGCTTGCTGAGCGAGGCGTCGCCCACGAAGGTCGCGGTGATGGCGTGGCTGGCGACAAGACCCATCAACAGGCGGGTGGAGGTGCCGCTATTGCCCATGTCGAGCGGGCCGTCCGGTTGAAGCAGGCCGCCGACGCCGACGCCGTGGATATGCCAGATGCCGTCCGCATCCTTGCTGATGTCCGCACCCATGGCCCGCATGGCGGCCGCGGTGGCCAGCACATCCTCTCCCTCCAGCAGTCCTTCGACCCGGCTTTCGCCCACGGCCAGCGCCGAAAGCATCAGCGATCGGTGCGAAATGCTCTTGTCGCCCGGCACGTGGATCGAACCGGAAAGGGCGGGGGAGGCGGTGAAGGTCATCGGGGTCGGCTGGTCGGAAAAAGCGGTCACGGGTCAATCCGTCTGCAAAACTTGAAAAAATGCGCCCGGCTTTTGACAGCGCGGCCTCGCTATGGCAAGGCGCCGTCTCTTCGCGGGCGACCCTGTCGTGCCGCGTAATTTCTGTTTTGAGCACTCGCAAGAGAAGGATAAGGCCGGACATGGTCAAGGCTGAATGGGGCACGAAGCGTACCTGCCCGAAATGCGCCACGCGCTTCTACGACCTGGGCAAGGATGACCCGGTCACCTGCATCAACTGCGGCACCGCCTGGGAACCGGAACCCGTGCTGAAGTCGAAACAGCCGTTGCCCTATGAGGAAGCGCCCAAGAAGGTCATCGAAACCGCCGACGGTGAAATGGAGACGGCCGACGACGATCTGGACCTGGATCTGGACGTGGATGATGACGGCGATTCGCCGGACAATGACGTCGATCTGGGCGGCGACGACGACCTGGGCGTCGATGCCGGCGGGGACGATGGCGACGACGACAATTAATTGAATTTTGTGCTTGCCAAGGAGTTCGCTGCCACCTAATGGCAGCGGCCTCCGAGGCGCCGGACCCAAACGGCGCCGACACTGGAAACGGGGCCTTAGCTCAGCTGGGAGAGCGCCTGCATGGCATGCAGGAGGTCAGCGGTTCGATCCCGCTAGGCTCCACCAGTTTTTCGGGAAATGAAATGTCCCTAGGGACATTTTTCCGAAAAACTCCCGAGCGCAAGCAAGGGGTGTGTCGAGGTTGCAAATGACTTCGATCAACGCTCCTGGTGATTTGGGCACGGGACGTCCAGACATAAGGCCGACGGCTTTGACGCCGGACATGGCCTGATCCATTGGGATGCGGTATGATGCCGCAAACGATGGGGCCTTAGCTCAGCTGGGAGAGCGCCTGCATGGCATGCAGGAGGTCAGCGGTTCGATCCCGCTAGGCTCCACCAAATTTTCCTATCATCCGAAATGCCTTGCCATCGGCAGGTCGCTCGATCCTGTCGGGCGGGAGGCTGCTGATTGCGGCCGATTTCCTTGATTTTCCGCCGAAGTTCACAGTGTATGCGCGCGCGTGCCTGGGCGCGCGTATCCGCGGGGGTCTGATATGCCGGACATTTCAAAGACGGCGTCTGGTAGGTCGGTCGGGACGGAATAGGACAGGCGAAAATATCCCCTGTTGGACAAATAGGACGCTTTTTGAGGATGCTGTTGCTGCTGGGTTACGGTTGAGCCTTATTTCGTCGTCTGCATCGCAGATGCTGCCGCCTGTCGCGATATGCAGTGCAAGGCTTAGCGGAGCCGGCTGACTCGCGATCATCGTCAGCTAGCCATTTGGATTAGCTGCTGAATTTTTCGAGCTAATGCTAAATGCGAAGAAGCGTAAATAAAACAAGGCAGTAGTGTCGCGGCAAGTTCAGTTCGTGAAGGGGGGAAGAACGTGCCGAAACTACTCGCTACGATTTTATGGTCGACTTCGATTGGAGTAATCCCGGCGCAGGCTCAGGCCCCGATGACAAGCTCCGCGGGTGTCGCCAGCGTCCAATATGTGCCGGTCGGCACCAAGTTTGCGGTTCGCATTTTGGCCGACCTGACCACCAAGAAGAAGCAATCCTATTCCGGTCAAAGATTTCCGATTGAAACAGTCGCTCCTGTAATGATTGGTCCGCTGGTGGTCATTCCCGCTGGAACGCGCGGCGAAGGAGAGATCATTGAAGCTCGCAACAAAGGCATGTGGGGCAAGTCGGGCTTTGTCGAAGTTCGCGCCGTCCACCTTAATATGAGCGGACGCCGCGTCCGTTTGACGGGCGGAATCAACGACAAGGGAGTAACGGGTACGGCGGTAGTTGTAGGCGCTGTCATGACTTCCTGGCCATTGGGTTTCATCATGACCGGCACAAGCGCCCGCATCCCTCGCGGAACTGCGTTCACCGCCATTCTAGATGAGGATCTTCCATTCATCATGGGCGCGCCGGCCGGCGACATGTTGGCGCAATCGGCATTGGCAACGACGCAACAACCCATGTCCGACGGGGGCGAGACGGAGTTCCGCAACGGGGTGCCACAATGAAGATGCGTTTCGTCTTGAGCGCATGGCTCAGCGCGAGTTGCATGGTCTCGGCAGTAGATGCACAGATCCTCGCTTCGCCTTTGCCAGGCGTGTCGCAGAACAGAGCCGATGCTCCCCGCTGGATCGACGGCACCATTGTGCAACTTTCGGTGGTGGATGCCGTAGGCAGCAGAGGGGCGAAGCCGGGGGACAGGTTCAGGCTTCGAGTGGAAGCACCTGTCTGCGTTGACGGGAGGTTGGCGATCCCTGTCGGGGCAACGGCCTGGGGAGAAGTACTATCCTCCTTTCGCAGTAGCGCCGGCGGAACACGAGGACGGTTAAGCTGGCATCTGCGCGAAGTTGAAACCGCCTGGGGGCCAGTTTCGTTGCGCGGAGATCAGGAAGCCGTCGGAGCCTCTGGCGCGGACTCGGTTGCTGTTGCCGTATATCTTATTGGAATATACGGATTTCTTTTGAAAGGCAAAAATGCAGGGTTACGGACCGGTGATCTTATGTCCGGCTATATTGTCGGGGGGGTGCGAGAGCCGGAGCATTTGATGCCCATTGTTTTGAACCATTCCGGAAACGCATGTTGAAAATCAAGCCGGCTGGACGAAGCTGTCCATCACCCGCTTGCGTCCGGCCGTCTCGAAGTCGATCTCCAGCTTGTTGCCTTCGATCTGCGCCACGGTGCCATAGCCGAATTTCTGGTGGAAGACGCGCAGGCCGATGCTCATGTCGTCGCGACCCTTGTTGCCGAGCGAGACGGCTGATGTGCGCGCTTCCACGATCCGGATGGGTTCGGTGGTGAATTGCCCGCCCTGCTGGGCGCGCTGCCAGCCCGGACCGCGGCCGGATCCCCGTTGGACATTGGCGAAGGGATCTGCACGTTCGGACCAGTTGGCGCGCCAGAGCGAGGCGCCGCCAGCCATGCTGCTCTCCTCCTCCACATGTTCGGGAGGCAGTTCCCCGACGAAGCGCGAAGGGATGGAGCTGGTCCACTGGCCATAGATGCGGCGGTTGGCGGCGTGGAGGATGATGCAGGATTTCCGCGCCCGCGTGATAGCGACATAGGCGAGGCGACGCTCCTCCTCCAGACTGTTGAGGCCGCCTTCGTCCAGCGCGCGCTGGGAGGGGAAAATTCCCTCCTCCCACCCTGCCAGGAAGACCGTATCGAACTCCAGCCCCTTGGCGGCGTGGATGGTCATGATCGTGACCTTGCGCTCGTCCTGCTGCGCCTCATTGTCCATGACGAGGCTGACATGCTCAAGGAAGGCGCCCAGCGTCTCATATTCCTCCATGGCGCGGGTCAGTTCGCTCAGATTTTCCAGCCGTCCCGCGCTTTCGGCGGTGCGTTCGGCCTGGAGCATGGCGGTGTAGCCGCTTTCGTCCAATATCTGCCGCGCCAGCTCGGCATGAGGCAGTTGCGCCGCGCGGTCGCGCCAGCGGGCGAGATCGCCGATGAAGGCGCCCAGGCTGCGCCGGGCCTGCGGCGTCATCTCATCCGTGTCGAGTATCCGCGCAGCGGCGAGGGCGAGCGGTATGCCCTCTGCGCGGGCAAGCCGATGCAGCTTTTCCACCGCCTTGTCGCCCAGGCCGCGTTTGGGAACGTTGACGATCCGTTCGAAGGCCAGATCATCGGCAGGCTGGTTGACCAGGCGAAGATAGGCAAGCGCGTCGCGAATCTCGGCACGTTCATAGAAGCGGAAGCCGCCGACGATGCGATAGGGCAGGCCGATCTGTATGAAGCGGTCTTCGAACTCGCGAGTCTGGTGCTGGGCGCGGACGAGGATGGCGACCTCGTCCAGCGACCCGCCTCCGCGCTCTATCGATTCGATTTCTTCGCCTACGCGCCGCGCTTCCTCCGGTCCGTCCCATACGCCGATGACCCGGACCTTTTCGCCCACGTCGATGTCCGTCCAGAGCGTCTTTCCCAGGCGATTGCCATTTTCCGCGATGACCCCTGAGGCAGCGCCCAATATATGGGGTGTCGATCGGTAATTCTGTTCCAGCCTGACGATCTTCGCGCCCGGAAAATCCCTTTCGAACCGAAGGATATTGGCGACTTCCGCGCCGCGCCATGAATAGATGGACTGGTCGTCATCGCCCACGCAGCAGATATTCTTGCGCGTCTGCGCCAGCAGGCGGAGCCAGAGATATTGGCTGGAGTTGGTGTCCTGATATTCGTCCACCATGATGTAGCGGAAACGCTGCTGATAGCTTTCCAGAACGTCGCGGTGGCGTTTCAGAATCGTCAGAACATGCAGCAGCAAGTCCCCGAAATCGCAGGCATTCACATCGCGCAGGCGCGCCTGGTAGGCGGCGTAGAGCTTCTGCCCCTTTCCGTTGGCATAGCCCTCGCTCTCGCCGGCGCCGATTTCCTCCGGGGTCAGGCCCTTGTTCTTCCACTGGTCGATAAGGCCGGCGAGCTGGCGGGCGGGCCAGCGCTTCTCATCGATACCCTCGGCCTGGATGAGTTGCTTCATCAGGCGAAGCTGATCGTCCGTGTCGAGGATGGTGAAATTGGATTGCAGGCCGACCAGTTCGGCATGGCGGCGCAGCATCTTTGCGGCGATCGCGTGGAACGTGCCGAGCCACGGCATGCCCTCTATTGCGGGGCCGATCATGCGACCGACCCGTTCCCGCATTTCCCGCGCCGCCTTGTTGGTGAAGGTGACAGCGAGGATTTCGGAGGGATAGGCCTGCCTGGTGGCGATCAGATGGGCGAGGCGGGCGGTGAGCGCCGCCGTCTTGCCCGTGCCTGCGCCGGCGAGGACCAGCACCGGCCCCTCGGTCGTGAGCACGGCTTCCCGCTGGGGTTCGTTCAGCCCCTGAAGATAGGGGGGATCATCGGGCGAGGGAGCGGGCAGGGTCATGAGCTGTCAACTAGGATGCTGGGCGGGAAGCGGCAAGAGCGGGCCCCTTGCGCTACCGTTCCTTCTATGAGAACAAAAGGCGAATCATGCAAGGAGAAAGGCCATGGTCTCTGGGCGATGCCAATGTGGGGCTATCCAGTATGAAGCGCGGGGGGAACCAGTCCATAGCGCGCTGTGCCATTGTTCGGATTGCCGGAAAAGCGCCGGAGCGCCGATGGTCGGCTGGGCTCTGTTTCGCGAAGATATGGTGACTGTGACGGGCAAAGCCGTGAGCTACCAGTCCTCCGAAAATGTGACGCGGGAATTTTGCGGAACCTGCGGCACGGGGTTGTTCTATCGCAACTCTGCTTTCTTTCCGGGGATGGTCGACATCCAGACGGCAACGCTGGACGACCAGTCCGTTCTGCCGCCCACCATCCATGTGCAATTCGCCGAGGCTGCGCCGTGGATGGCGGGTGCGCATGAATTGCCCAAGTTCGAACGCTATCCGGAGCATTGAGGCCCCACCGGGGAGCGTCATTGGGGCATCGTCTGACGGCGCGATCGCAACGGTTCGTCGCCATCGCAGGAACGCAGGCGTAATGCATCCGGTTCTTTGTCCAGCCCGAATGGCAGAACGGGGTGAGAACAAGGAAAGGATGATCCCGATGAAATCGATCCTGTTGGCTGGTGCGGCCATGCTGGCCTTTTGCACTGGCGTCACTGGTATGGCGATCGCGCAGGACATGCCTGCTTCGACGCAGCCGCCAGCGACCGGTGCGCCGCCTCCGCCCGAACAGGGCGCGACGCCTGCCACACCCGCCACGCCGGCCGACCCCGGAGCGGCTTCCGCCAGTCCGGCGACACCGGCTACACCGCCGCCCGCCGCTGATCCCAATGCTGGCCAGCCGATGGGTGCCGTGCCTCCTGAGACGGGCATGCAGCCGGCGCCCGCCGGCGTGCCGCATGATCCCTCCGCTCCGGTCGGCACGTCTGCCAACCCCGCTACGGTCGGCGGCAACATGACTCCTCCGCCAACTGAACAGAAGGATTATCCGCTGTGCAGCAAGACCGTGCAGGATAGCTGCATCAACAGAAGCGAAGCGCCCAAATCTATGCGCAAGCGGCGCTGACGGCTTTCGGGCCGGGCAGGGCGGCGATGATGGCCGCAAGCCCGGCCCGGTCCCGCGCCGCATCGGCAAGGCTATGCTGGTCGAGCACAGACAGGAAGGCTGTGGTGGCGGCCCGCAATATGCCCGACAGGCCACAGGCCTGACGTAGCGCGCAACCCTCACAGTCGGCCATTTTCATGTCAGGCTCGCTATGGCGGACGACTTCGCCCAGGCCGATAGTCTCTGCCGGACGCGCCAGGGTGAAGCCTCCGCCACGTCCCCTCTGGGTCTTCAGAAAGCTGCCTTGGGCGAGATGATGCACCACCTTCATCAGATGGTTGCGGGACAGGCCGTAGGCGTCAGCGATCTCCGGGATGGTGGCGCGGCCGCCTGGTGCGACCGCGAGATGGATGAGAACGCGCAGGGCATAGTCGGTGTGGCGGGTCAACTGCATGGCATCCACGCTTATAGGCCATAGGACGGGTCTTGAACATATATCCTGTTTACATCTTAAAACATGCATAGTAGATGCACCTTTGTAACTGCTCGACAAAGGTGCATCCATGACCCAATTGACCAACGACACCATTGCCATCGTGAAAGCGACTGCCCCTGCCTTGCGCAAGCATGGCGTGGAGATCACGACGGCCATGTACGCCCGTCTGTTCATGGATGCGTCGATCAGGGATATGTTCGATCAGGCGGCGCAGGAAAGCGGGGAGCAGCCCAAGCGGCTGGCTGCGGCGATCCTGGGCTATGCCGAGAATATCGACAGGTTGCAGGCTCTGGACGGCGCCGTCGCGCGGATGGTGCAGCGCCATGTCGAAACGGGGGTCAAGGCGGAACATTACCCCAAGGTGGCCGAAGCGCTGCTGCCCGCCATCCGCGATGTGCTGGGCGAGGAGGTGGCGACCGATGCCGTGCTGGACGCCTGGGGGCAGGCCTATTGGTTCTTGGCCAATATCCTGATCGGCAAGGAGGCACAGGCTTATGAGGATGCCGAAGCGGCGTGATCCGGCGTGAAGGGCTTCCGCGAGGACCGGGGCCGATCGGAGGGGCGGATTATTCCGCCTGGTCCGTTGCGCGTAGCAGCGTCAGCCGGGCTTTGCCGACGTCCCGGACCGCGTCGGTGGCGAAGCCCTTGACCTCGACATCTTCCCGGCGGTCGGTCTCGATGCTGATCCATGTGGCGGGGCCGGTCCAGCCCAGGCGGCTGAGCTTGTCCAGCGCCACCATGCCCGCCCCGCTTTGATAAGGCGGGTCCATGAAGATAAGGTCCAGCGGCTTGCTCGCCGGGCCAAGCGACAGGACGCTGCTCTGGCGAATGTCGGGACGGATGCCAAGCTTGTCGCCATTGGCGCGGATCGCATCGAGCGCGGCACGGTCCTGTTCCACAAAGACGCAGCTTGCCGCGCCGCGTGAAAGCGCTTCGAAACCCAGGGCGCCCGAGCCGGCAAAAAAATCGCCGACGCTCAACCCCTCGAAGGAGCCGATCCGGCTCAGCAGCATGGAAAAGAGGGTCTCGCGGGTGCGATCCGCCGTGGGTCGCGTCGCGTCGCCGCGGGGCGCGACGAGGGGGCGGCCGCGCCACTGGCCTGCGACGATCCTCATTTCGCGTCCTTCAGGCTCTTGCGGAACAGGACCAGGTCGTGCTGGCGCACCTCCTCGACCGCGCCGGATGCGAGTTCGCCCAGGTGGAAGGGGCCATAGCTGGTGCGGATCAGCCGGTTCACCTGAAGCCCCAGATGTTCGAGCACGCGGCGGACTTCGCGATTCTTGCCTTCGGTCAGCGTCATTTCGATCCACTGGTTGCGCCCGGTGCGGCGTTCCAGATTGGCCTCTATCTGGCCATAGCGGATGCCGTCGATCTCCAGCCCGTCGAACAGATCCTCAAGCTGGTTCTGGCTGACCTCTCCGAAAGCGCGGGCGCGATAGGTGCGCGGCACGCCGGTCGAGGGCAGCTCCATCTGCCGCTTGAACTCTCCATCGGTGGTGAGCAACAGCAGGCCTTCGGTCGTCATGTCGAGCCGTCCGATCGGCATGACGCGGGGAAGGTCGGCCGGCAGCTTGTCGTAAATGGTGGGCCGCCCGCGAGGATCGCGCTCTGTCGTCAGGAAACCCGATGGTTTGTGAAAGAGGAACATGCGCGCGGGTGCCGGCGCGGCGACCGGGTTGCCGTCGACGGCGACGCCGTGAAGCGAGGTCAGGAGCGTGGCGGGCGTGGACACTGTCTCCCCGTTCAGCGTGATCCGTCCTTCCTCGATCATCCGCTCAATCTCCCGCCTGGACGCAATGCCTGCGCGGGCGAGCAATTTGGCGATGCGCTGCGGCTCGTTCTTGCCGCTAGCGACGGCTGCGGCGCGGGCGGGATGGGGATTGGCCGGTTTTGCGGGCGCCGTCCTGGCCTTCTTGAAGGGCGGGCGAGCCGGGCGGGACCCTGGCACCGGTTTGGCGTCATTCGGACGTCTGGGACCACCGGAGCCCGGCCGACGCGGCGGCCCAGATTTTTTCGGCGGTTCCACAGAAGAGTTCCTTTTCAAAACGGGATGGCCTCCCCATATTGGAGAAGCCAGGAAATTGACGAATGGTGCTGTCCTTGCGCCCATGCGCCAGGACGATGCGAAACCCCTGCGGGGCGCTGCACGTTGGTCGGTTGAATGGCGCAAATGGGGCGTATCGGCAAATGTTTTTCGGGCTGGTAAAAGGGGAAGCCGGAGCGCGGGAGCGCCGCAAGGCCATTCGCAGCGTGCTGGTGGTCGAGGATGAACCGCTGGTTGCCTTCGACAATGAACATGTGCTGGAAATGGCGGGCTATCGCGTCGCCGCGACCGTCGACGAATATGCCCATGCCGTCAGTGTCATGGAGGAGGAAAGCGTCGATCTGGTGATCGCGGACGTGACCCTTCATGGCGAGAAGAGCGGCATCGACCTGGCGCGCTTTGCCGCAGGTCGAGGAGTTGCGGTGCTGTTCGTGACGGGCGCCTGCCCTGTCGACGCGCGAGGCTTGGCACTGGGATGCCTGGCAAAGCCATATGCGCCGCGCGATCTGTTGGCGGCGATCAATGTCGTGGATGCTCTGCTGCGGGGCAAGATTCTGCCTCGCTTGCCCGATGGCCTGCACCTGTTCGGGGATGCTGTCTGATCCGATCGCCGATATAAGATGGGCGGACGGCTTGCCACACTGACATTTGCCCATATGGTGGCCCGGACTATCATCGTCCGGGGGCGCATCAATTTATGACCGACATGGCGAAGGGCTCGACAAGCTGGCTGGATGCGGTGAAGCCCTATATGCAGAAGGCGCCCTTGGGTGCCTTTTTTCTCGGTATATCGTCGGGCTTTCCCTATGCGATGATCGGCGCCACGCTGACCACCCGGCTGGCGCAGGACGGCATCGACAAGAAGGCGGTGACGGCGTTCACCCTCGCTTTCCTCGTCTATAATCTCAAATGGCTGTGGGCCTGGGTCGTCGACGGGGTTCGGCTGCCGGTCATAGGTCGCCTGGGGCAACGCGTGAGCTGGCTGCTGCTCGCGGGATTGCTCGTGATGGCGGCGGTCATCAACCTGGCATTGGTCGACCCCGCCAGCGGCCTGCTGCAGACGGCCTATGCCGCGATCCTGGTCGGCGTTGCGGGTGCCACCTTCGACATCGTCATCGATGCCTATCGGATCGAGACATTGCGGCCGGAGCAATTGGGGGTGGGGTCAGGCATGTCGCAATATGGCTGGCGCATCGGATCGGTTGCAGCGGGCGCGCTTGCGCTGGTGCTGGCGGCGCGGATCGGCTGGCATGGCGCCTATATGGCCTGCGCCATATTCGCGCTACCCGCCATGCTGACCGGGCTCGCACTCGGCGAACCGGAGCGGCACCGCGAACCGACGGCGCGGCGGGGGCTGGACGAAATATGGCAGTCGATCGCCGGGCCGCTCGTGGAATTCTTCCGGCGGCGCGGCGCCTGGCTGGTGCTGCTGTTCATCCTGCTGCACAAGATCGGGGACACGCTCGCCAATCTGACCTTTCGCCTGCTGTTTGACGATATGGGCTACACCAATGACGAGATCGCCATTTACGATGTTGGCATCGGCTTCTGGGCCTATCTGATCGGGATTTTCGTCGGCGGCGTGCTCTATGCGCGCATGGGGATGAAGCGGTCTGTGCTGGTCAGCCTGCTGCTGATGGGCGTGTCCAATTTCAGCTTCGCGCTGCTGGCGGCGCTGGGCAAGAGCAATTGGGGTATGGCCGGTGCCATTGGCTTCGAAAATTTTGCGAGCGGGATCGGCGGGGTGACTGTGGTCGCCTATTTCTCGGCGCTCTGTGACCTGCGCTTCACGGCCGCGCAATATGCGCTGATTTCGGCGGCGGCGAGCATTGTGGGACGGTTCCTGACCGGGACGACCGCGGGTGGAATGATCGAACGGTTCGGCTATGTCGACTTCTACCTGCTGACCACCGCCCTGGCGGTGCCGGGCATCGTCCTGTTCTGGCTGATGATGCGCGCGGGACTGATCGATGCCAGCGTCGGCACGGCGGCCACGCAGGATGGCTGAACCGATGTGCTCGGCATCTGTTTGAAAACGCGCGAAGCAGCGTATTTCCAGACAGTCTCTAAACCGCCCCATAAAGTCCGAGAGGACGCCCCAGGTCGCGATGCGCCTGCGCCACGGCCTGAAGGCAGGTGAGGGCGCCCAGTGCATGGTCGTTGCCCAGCAGTGCCGCCACATCGTCATAGGCCGATCGGGGATCGCGCAGGGCGCTGCCGATCGCCTGCATCATCAGCGCCTCGTCGCTTGTCATCCGCGAACAGCAGCAGGGCGCGATCAATATCTTGCGGCTGGAGGTCCGGGCCAATTCGAGCATCATCGCGCGCATCAGCACCAGCGGCCGACGATAGCTGCGGCCGAAGGCGCCGAGCATGGCATTGGCGGCATGGGCATCGTTGACGCCGGCCGTCGCGATGCGGCGCATCACGTAGAGGAAAAGCCGGTTGCCATAGCCGCCGGGAAGCGGCCGGAGATTATCGAGAGAGGGGGAGTCTCCATGGACCATGCGTCACTACCTTCTGCCTTGTCGTCAGATGGCAAAGCTACGCTATTGCGAGTCAATCGCAAGTAAAATCAGTCGGGAAATTGCCCGTTCAGTCGCAAAATTTCACCGGCGAGGTAGAGCGAGCCGGAAATCAGCAATTTTGAGGCGTGGTCCGGTCCAGCGGCAATGGCCGCAATGGCGTCTTCCGGCATGGCATGAGCGGTGCAGCCAATGCCCCAGCGATCGGCAATGGCGGCGAATCGTTCCGGTGGATGATGGTCATGGCCAGGTACCGGCAGGGCATGGATATGCGCGATCCGACCGGCAAAAGGACGGAGGTAGGCCTCCAGATCCTTGTTCGACAACATGCCGATCATCAGCTGGAGCTTCTGCTCCTCAAGCCTTTCGCTGGTGAAGAAGGCGCTGATCGCCTCACCCGCACTGGCATTGTGGCCGCCATCCAGCCAGGCTTCGGTGCTTTCGGGCAGGGGGGCGAGCAGCGGACCATGGTCCAGCCTTTGCAGGCGGGCTGGCCAATGCGCCCAGAGCGGCGCTGCCTTCAAGGCGGCCTCGCCTACGGGTATGACATTCTGGTGCCGCAGCATGGCGAAGGCGAGCGCGGCATTGTGGATCTGGTGCGCGCCGGGCAGGCGCGGCAGGGGGGTGTCGAGCCGTCCCTGATCATCGCGATAATGGAGGCGATCCCGATAGGCCGCCGCGTCCCAGCTCTCGCCCATGGCAAACCATTGGGTCCGGTTGCGGGCCGCGGCTTCCAGCATCACGGGGAAGAGCGCGTCGGCATAGCGCTGCGTCACCAGCGGCGCACCGGGTTTGGCGATGCCGGCCTTTTCGGCGGCAATCTCCCTGATCGTGGCGCCAAGGAAGCTCTGATGGTCGAGGCCGAGCTGCGCGATGCCGCAGATCACGGGTCGTTCGATGATATTGGTGGCGTCAAGGCGGCCGCCAAGGCCCACTTCCACGATGCAGGCGTCGGCGGGATGTTCGGAAAAGGCGAGGAAGGCTGCGGCGGTGGTGACCTCAAAGAAGCTGGCGCCGATCCCTTCCGCCACGTCGAGCACGCGGGAGAGATAATGGGCCAGCGCTTCGTCGGAGATCAGCTTGCCGCCAATGCGGATGCGTTCGTTGAAGCGGACCAGATGGGGAGAGGTGAAGACATGGACCTTCCTGCCGTCCGCCTCCAGCGCAGCGCGGAGGAAGGCGCAGGTCGAACCCTTGCCGTTGGTGCCGGCAACATGGAAGACCGGCGGCAGGGCGCGATGCGGGTTGCCGATGCGGTCCAGCAGGCGGGCGATGCGTTCCAGCCCCAATATGTCGGCGCCGGGCGACAGGGTGGCCAGGCGGTCAAGCTGTGCCTGAACAGCCGGATCGTCGGAAACGGCGTGGTCGGCCATCGGCTCTGGTCTCAGGCAGCGTCAGGCAGCGGCGCGGGGGGCGAGGTAGCCGATCACCCGGGCAAGCGTGTCGCGCAGGTCACTGCGGTGGACGACCATGTCCAGCATGCCGTGTTCCAGCAGATATTCAGCGCGCTGGAATCCGTCGGGCAGCTTTTCGCGGATCGTGCTTTCGATGACGCGCTGGCCCGCGAAGCCGATGAGCGCATTGGGTTCCGCTATCTGGATGTCGCCCAGCATGGCATAGCTGGCGGTGACGCCGCCGGTCGTCGGATCGGTCAGCACCACGATATAGGGCAGGCCCGCGGCGTGGAGTTTCCGGATGGCCACGGTCGAGCGCGGCATCTGCATGAGCGAGAGGATGCCCTCCTGCATGCGCGCCCCGCCTGCGGCGGTGAAGATCACATAGGGGCATTTGCGGGCGATGGCCTCGTTGATGCCCTGGATGAAGGCGGCGCCCACGCCCATGCCCATGGAGCCGCCCATATAGGCGAAATTCTGAACCCCCATGACGAGCGGCACATCGTCAATGGCCCCACGGGCGTTGATCAGCGCGTCCTGGTCGCCGGTCGCGGCGCGGGCGGCCTTTATGCGGTCGGGATAGCGTTTGGAATCGCGGAACTTGAGCGGATCTTCCTGCACCTGCGGCGTTGGCAGCAGGATGAAGCCGGCATCGAGTATCTGTTCGAACCGCTCCGCAGGTCCGATGCGGCCATGATGGTCACAGCGCGGGCAGACGGAGAGATTATCCTCCCATTCCTTGATGAAGATCATCTCGGCGCAGGAAGGGCATTTGTGCCACAGCGTTTCGGCGGTGGTTTCCTTCTTCGCCATGAAGGGCAGTGCGTTGCGGACGCGGTTGATCCAGCTCATGCGGCGGTCTCCCGGAAATGAGGGCTGTTGGCGTTCAGCGCGGCGCGAAGGGCGGCGATGAAATCCTTGACGAAGGGCGCGGCGGCATCACCATGCGAACCGATGATGTCGACGATGGCGGAACCCACCACCACGCCATCGGCAACCCGTCCGATCGCGGCGGCCTGTTCAGCGGAGCGGACGCCGAAGCCCACGGCGATGGGCAGGTCGGTGGCGGCCTTCAGCCTGGCCACCGCCTGTTCGACAGCGGTCTGGGCGGCCTGCTGCTTGCCGGTGATCCCGGCGACGGCGACATGGTATAGGAAACCGCTGGCGCCGTTCAGCACGGTGGGCAGCCTTGCGGCGTCAGTCGTTGGCGTTGCAAGGCGGATCAGGTGAATGCCCTGGGCGCGCAGGGCGGGGCCGATTTCGGCATCTTCCTCCGGCGGGACATCGACGCAGATGACGCCGTCGACGCCCGCGGCTTTGCACTGGTCCGCAAACCAGGCCGCGCCGCGCACCAGCATCGGATTTGCATAGCCCATCAGGACCAGCGGCGTGTCGGGATGTCGATCGCGGAAGGCAGTAGCGAGGGCGAAGATGTCCTTCGTCTTCGTGCCGGAGCCCAGGCTGCGCAGATTGGCGAGCTCGATCGCCGGCCCGTCAGCCATCGGATCCGTGAACGGCATGCCGAGTTCGATGATGTCCGCGCCCCCTTCCACCAGGGCGTCGAGGATGGCGGGCGTGTCAGCCACGGTCGGATCGCCCGCGGTCACGAAGGTGACGAGCGCGGCGCGGCCCTGCGACTTGCATGCGGCGAAGCGGGCGGAGAGACGATCGGCGCTCATATCTCGACCCCCAGGGCGCTCGCCACCGTGAAGATGTCCTTGTCGCCTCGCCCCGAAAGATTGACGATGATGATCTGCTCCGCGTCGAGAGTGGGCGCGACCTTTTCCACGCTGGCGATGGCGTGCGCGGATTCCAGCGCCGGAATGATGCCCTCCAGCGCGGAGAGTTTCTGGAAGCTGGCCAGTGCCTCGTCGTCGGTGATCGGCATATATTGCACGCGGCCGATTTCGTGCAGCCAGCTATGTTCAGGTCCGATGCCGGGATAGTCGAGACCGGCGGACACGCTGTGCGCTTCGGTGATCTGCCCGTCCTCGTCCTGGAGCAGATAGGTGCGGTTGCCGTGCAATATGCCGGACTTGCCGCCCGCCAGACTTGCCGCATGCTTCCCATGCAGGCCTTCGCCCGCCGCTTCGACGCCGATCATCTTGACCTCCGCATCGTCGAGGAAGGGGTGAAAAAGGCCGATGGCGTTGGAGCCGCCGCCGACCGGCGCGATCAGCAGATCAGGCAGGCGGCCTTCCAGTTCCAATATCTGTTCGCGTGCTTCCCGGCCGATGATCGACTGGAAATCGCGCACCAGTTCAGGGTAGGGATGCGGCCCGGCCGCCGTGCCGATGATATAGAAGGTGTCGTGGACGTTCGACACCCAGTGACGCAGGGCATCGTTCATCGAATCCTTCAGCGTCTGCGATCCGGAAATGACGGGGATCACTTCCGCGCCCAGCAGTTTCATGCGGAAGACGTTGGGCTTCTGCCGCTCCACGTCCTTTGCGCCCATGAAGATCTTGCATTCCATCCCGAACAGCGCGGCGACGGTGGCGGTGGCGACGCCGTGCTGGCCCGCGCCGGTTTCGGCAATGACCTTCTTCTTGCCCATGCGACGGGCGAGAAGCGCCTGCCCGATGCAATTGTTGATCTTGTGCGCGCCGGTATGGTTGAGTTCCTCGCGCTTCAGGTAGATTTTTGCGCCCTTGCCGGGGCCGGCATCGGCGCGCAGCGCTTCGGTCAGGCGCCCCGCATAGTAAAGCGGGTTCGGGCGGCCGACATAGCTGCGCAGCAATTCGGTGAATTCGGCATCGAAGGCCGGATCCTGCTTCGCTTCCTTGTAAACCTTCTCCAGCTCCAGAATGAGCGGCATTAGGGTTTCGGCCACATAACGGCCGCCAAAGGTGCCGAAATGGCCGGAGGCATCGGGCTGTGAACGCAGGCTGTTGGGCAGGGTGATATTATCGGTCATCATTTCCATCTCTTCGGGCATGGGTTGGATCACTTGGGCCAAGTGATCAACGCCATCGAAGGCTGATGCGTTCTGAATTTATGCTCTGCGTCAACATGCCGATGCCGCATTGCAGAAGGCCATGATCTTGTCCACACTCTTGATGCCCGGCGCGCTTTCGACCCCGGAGGAAATGTCGACCAGCGGGGCGCCGGTGATGCGGATGGCCTCGGCCACATTGTCGATGCCAAGTCCGCCCGAAAGCCCCCAGGGCAGGGAGGGGGAGGCGCCACGCAGCAATGTCCAGTCAAAGCGCAGGCCCATGCCGCCGGGCAGCGCAGCACCATCGGGCGTCTTGGCGTCGAACAGGAGGAAATCGACAGCGTCGGCGTAAATCCCCGCGGCGGCGATATCCGCGCCGGTCTTGACCGAAATGGCTTTCCAGACGGGAATGCCGAAGCGTGTGCGAATGGCGGCGGCGCGTTCGGGCGTCTCCTTGCCATGGAGCTGGAAGGCGGTGAGGGTGCCGGTGGCGCTCAGATCAGAGAGTGTTTCGTCGGTTGGATCGACCAGCACGGCGACGCGCCCGATATGGGACGGGACGGGCGCGGCCAGCGATCGCAACTGGTCCGCTTCGACATGCCGGGGGCTTTTCGGAAAATGGACGAAGCCAAGATGGGTGGCGCCCGCCCGCATGGCCGCGCCGATCGTGTCGGGCGTCGAAAGGCCGCAAATCTTGATGGCGAGTCGGGACATGAAGGCGCTTTAGCCGGTGCGGCAGGGTGTGAGAACCGCTTTCATCCCGCCACCCTTTCTCCTGGCATCGCGGGCGTGGTGGAGCGGGATCAGCCGCGGGCGGCGCGACGGATCAGATGAGACGGCTATGACTATTGGACGAGGGATAGGCGCGTCGTTCGAATGGAACGGGCAAAATAACTGGAATCGGATCCCAGTCAGCCAGAAAGCACCAGATTCCGGCCCTGATCCTTTGCGCGATAGAGTGCCGCGTCGGCCCGGGCAAGCACGGCCACATTATCCGCTTCATCCCTGCCAATCATGGCGACACCCGCAGAGAAGGTTATGGCGCCCATCGGCTCGTCGGTCTCGCGCAAATTGAAAGGACGTTGCCCCAGGTCTCGACGCGCCTTGTCAACGAGCGCTACGCCGTCCTCCAGGTCCAGATCGGGCAGGATGACCAGAAACTCCTCTCCGCCCCATCGACCGACCATATGTGGTGCGCAGCCCTCCGAAAGTGAGGCGGCGACCGTCTTGATGACGCGATCTCCAACAGCATGGCCATAACGATCGTTCACCGACTTGAACCGGTCGATGTCGCAGATCGCGACGAGATAGGGCCCTTCGGATGCGATCAAACGCTCCAATTCCATGTCGAGCGCTCTTCGGTTGTGAAGACCGGTCAACGCGTCTTTCGTCGCGTCGTGGCGAGCGACATCCAGCTCGCGCCGGAGCGCCTCGACTTCGCGAGCCGCTGCCGCAAGCTCGTTCTCGGCCCTCAAGGATCGCTCGATCATGCTCGCGACGATCGGCGCAAGATCCGATGTCTCCCCATCCAGCCTGTCGTAGCCCGCGCTCAGTTCCCGGTTGAATTCCCCCGTCGCGGCGGCCGCGCTTTGCGCGATCTCGCCCAAGCGTATGGCATGATGCCGTGCCAGGTCCTGGCCCTTGTCGGCCTCGATGGCATTAGCCACCCCGACATGGCCCACGAACTGAATGAAAAGGTCATCCGCCTGCTGCTGACTCATGCGAACGCCGCCATCGATAATGGCGTTCATGGCTCGCACCAAGGCTGAATCCGTATCGGTCTTTAGCGCATAGCCCAATGCGTAATTTCTTGGTGTCGCTACGAGCCACTGTTGTTGAAGGAACGTCAACACATCCTTCGCGACGGCATATGTCTGCTTTTGCACCATTGTACTCCCCCAAGTACGTCATGATGGCGGCCCCTCTAAACTACCGGACAGGTGGCGGCAATGACCGTCGACGGCATTAATTGCATGCCTGCTTCCCGATGACGCGCCGTGATCCGTCGAGGGAGCGCCCATTCAGTTTCGTCATTCCCGCCCTTGTTAGGCGGGAATGATGCAGGATGAAGGATTGCGCCTTTCTGCGTTGCGCGGAGGCAGGGATCAGAAGCCGGCTGGAAACTGGTGCCTGCCCTGTTCGTCCAGGCGTAGGATCACCTTACCCGCCACGGCGTTCAGGGGAAGGTCGCCATAGAGGTGCGGGAAGAGGGCGCCGCCGCGTGATTCCTCCCATTTGAGGGTGTCGCCGAAGGGAGCGAGATCGACCATGACCATCACCAGATGGTCCTGCCCGGCGAAATGTTTGGCGGCGGTTTCGGCGGCCTGCTGGCGGGTGGACATGTGGATATAGCCGTCCGCAAGGTCGACGGGCGCGCCCTTGAACGTGCCGTCGGCCTTGAGCTGGTCATACTGATCCTTCGTCAGGATCTTGTATGCGAAGAGGTCGGTCATTCCTCGGTCAGGTCCGGGTCGGTTTCGGGGCTGACCTGCGGGTCGACCTCGAGGCCGGCCGGGGTGCTGACCTCCGCCTCCTCATCGCTTTCCTCGATCTTCGCCGCGCTGACGACATGTTCGTTGTCGGACACGTTGAAAAGGCGAACGCCCGCCGAGCTGCGGCCGATGACGCGCAGGCTTTCCAGTCCCATGCGGATCAGCTTCGCCTGATCGGTGACAAGCATCAGGTGATCGCCGTGGCGCGCGGGGAAGCTGGCGACGACGGGACCGTTGCGACCGATATTGTCGATATTGGTGATGCCCTGCCCACCGCGTCCGGTTCGACGATAGTCATAGGCGGAGGACAGCTTGCCATAGCCGTTGGCGCAGACCGTAAGGATGAACTGTTCCTTCGCGGCGAGTTCAGAGAAGCGTTCCGCATCCATCTGGGGTTCGCCATCCTTCTCCGGCTTCCAGGGGGCGAAGCGGAGATAATCGTCGCGCTCTTCCTGATCCTTGATGCCGGCGCGATGCAGAATGGAAAGCGAGATCACCTCGTCATCCTTCCTGAGCGTCATGCCGCGCACGCCTGTGGAGGTGCGGCTCTGGAATTCGCGCACGTCGGTCGCCTGGAAACGGATGGCCTTGCCCTGGCGGGTGGCGAGGAGGACGTCATCCTCTTCGGTCAGCAGGGCGACGCCGATCAGGCGGTCGTCGCTGTCATCGTCGAAGCGCATGGCGAGCTTGCCGTTGCTGGGCACGTTGGCGAAGGCGTCCATGCTGTTGCGGCGGACCGTGCCGTTCGCGGTGGCGAACATGACGTGCAGATCCTTCCAGCTTTCCTCATCCTCGGGCAGCGGCAGGACGGTCTGGATCGTCTCGCCGGGGCTGAGCGGCAGCAGGTTCACCATTGGACGGCCACGCGTGGCCGGGCCGCCTTCGGGCAAGCGCCAGACCTTGAGGCGATAGACCTTGCCGGCGGTGGAAAAGAAGAGGACCGGCGTGTGCGTGGAGGTCACGAACAGTTCGGTGATCGCGTCCTCATCCTTGGTCGCCATGCCGGAGCGGCCCTTGCCACCACGCGCCTGCGCGCGGAAGCTTTCGAGCGGGGTCCGCTTGATATAGCCCTGCACGGTGACGGTGACGACCATCTCCTCGCGCTCGATCAGGTCTTCATCCTCGATGCCGTCGGCGGCGGCGGTGATTTCCGACAGGCGCGGGGTGGCGAAGTCGCGTTCGATCGCCTCGAACTCCTCGCGCATGACGGCGTAGAGCTTCACCCGGTCACCCAATATAGCGAGATATTCCGCGATGGCGGCGGCGAGTTCGGCCAATTCATTGCCGATCTCGTCGCGTCCGAGCGCAGTCAGGCGATGCAGGCGCAGGTCGAGGATGGCGCGGACCTGGACGTCGCTGAGGCGGTAGGTGTCGCCCGATGCTTCGGTCTCGATCGCCTCGACCAGCTTGAGATAAGGCGCGATCTCCGCCACCGGCCATTCGCGGGCGAGCAGGGTCTCGCGGGCTTCCGCAGGGCTGGCCGAACCGCGGATGATGCGGACCACTTCATCGAGGTTCGTCACCGCGATGACCAGGCCCAGCAAGATATGGGCGCGGTCGCGGGCCTTGTTGAGTTCGTACTTGGTGCGGCGGGTGATGACTTCTTCGCGGAAGCGGATGAAGGCTTCTATGATGTCGCGAATGTTGAGCAGTTCCGGGCGGCCGCCGCGAATGGCGAGCATATTGGCCGGGAAGCTCGACTGGGCGGGGGTGTTGCGCCAGAGCTGGTTGAGCACGACTTCGGGCGTGGCGTCGCGCTTCAGGTCCATGACGATGCGGACGCCTTCGCGGTTCGATTCGTCGCGAATGTCGCTGATGCCTTCGATCCGCTTGTCCTTGGCGGCTTCGGCGATTTTTTCCACAAGGCCGTTCTTGCCGACCTGATAGGGGATTGCGGTCAGGACGATCGACTGGCGATCGCCGCGTCCTTCCTCGATCTTGTAGCGCGAGCGCATCATGATCGAGCCGCGTCCGGTGTGATAGGCGCTGCGGGCGCCCGATTGGCCCAGGATCAGCGGGGCAGTCGGGAAATCAGGGCCGGGGACGATCTGGATCAGTTCGTCGATAGTGATGCCGGGATTGTCGATATAGGCCAAACAGGCGCGGATCACCTCGCCCAGATTGTGCGGCGGAATGTTGGTCGCCATGCCGACTGCGATGCCGCCCGCGCCGTTGACCAGCAAATTAGGGAAGCGCGCCGGCAGGACCTGCGGTTCGCTTTCCGAGGCGTCATAATTGGGCTGGAAATCGACGGTGTCCTTGTCGAGATCGTCGAGCAGGGCGTTCGTCACCTTGGCCAGGCGCGCTTCGGTATAACGCATGGCCGCTGGTGGATCGGGGTCCATGGAACCGAAGTTCCCCTGGCCGTCGATCAGCGGCACGCGCATCGACCAGTCCTGCGTCATGCGCGCCAGGGCGTCATAGATCGCGCTATCGCCGTGGGGGTGATATTTACCGATCACGTCACCGACGATGCGCGCCGACTTGCGATAGGGCTTGTTGTAGGTGAAGCCCGATTCATGGGCCGAGAAGAGAATGCGGCGATGCACCGGCTTCAGACCGTCGCGCACGTCCGGCAGGGCGCGGGCGACGATCACCGACATGGCATAGTCGAGATAGCTTGCCTTCATCTCCTCCACGATGGAGATGGGGCTGATATCCGAGGGGTCGGCGAGGGCAGTCTCGTCGGTCAAAGCGATTCTCTTTTTGGATGGATGAATTGTGCTGCCGCATCACTAGCGGAGCGAAACAAATCTGTCACCCCTCGCGCGCGCACGCGCAATGGCATGAGATGCGTGCAGGGTGCGCCAGATCGTTTCCGGGGGGCTGACAGGCGGTTAACTGGTGCATATAGGTCGTTCAATGGTTATTCACGCGCCGACCCCTAATCGGCGTCAAACGAAAGCCGCCTGTCCCCCGGGCGCAGAGGAGAAGATGAACATGCGTTTTGTTACCCCCGTGGCGCTCGCGCTGACTCTTGCGCTGGCTGGCGGCGCCGTTTCGGCCCCGGCATTCGCGGCCAAGAAGGACGAGAAGAAGGGCGGCGCGCCCAAGCTGAACGTCTCGCCCGACGTGATCAAGGCCTTGCAGGCAGCGCAGCAGGCGGCCGGGAAGCAGGACTTCGCCGCCGCCAAGGCAGCGCTGGCCGACGCCGACAGCAAGGCGAAGTCGAACGACGACAAATATCAGATCGGCGCCGTCAAGCTGAACACCTCCATCGCCAGCAAGGATGCCGCGATGCAGGGCGAGGCGCTGACGCAGATGCTGGACAGCGGCCTTACGCCGCCGGAACAGGTGGGCCAGTTCAATGCGATTGCCGCCGATCAGGCGTTGCAGATGAAGAATTACGACCTTGCCATCACCCATGCGCGGGCCGCCTTGCAGGCCGGCTACAAGCCAGACGTGGTGAACGTCGCGTTGGCGCAGGCCTATTTCGGCAAGGCAGGCACCGCCAATTCCTCGGTCGAGCCGCAGCGCGGCCTCAACCAGCAGGGCCTCGCCGCGCTGAAGGCGGCAGCGGACGCCACCAAGGCCGCCGGTGGCCAGGTGCCGGCGCAATGGTATCAGATCGGGGTCAGCCGCGCTGCGAACGCGAAGCTGCCGGAAGTCACCGAATGGGCGAAGTCGGCCTATCAGGCGGCACCCAGCGGTGAGAATCTGCGCACGCTGATCCGCCTGTTCCAGCAGGCCAATCCCAACATTTCCAACCGCGAGAATCTGGACGTGATGCGTCTGATGGCGACGTCCGGCGGTCTGGTGGTCTCTCAGGACTATCTGGAATATGCGGAAATGGCGTCCAAGACCGGCATTTACGGCGAAGTGAAGACCGCCATCGATGCCGGCCGGAGCAAGGGTGTGCTGAGCGCCAGCCAGGGCGGCGACCTGTATCAGCCGGCCGTCGCCAAGATCGCGGGCGACAAGGGATCGCTGGGCAGTGCGGAAGCCGATGCGCGCAAGGCAGCGAACGGCAAGATCGCGGCAGCCACGGCCGACGCCTATCTGGGCTATGGCGACTATGCCAAGGCGGTGGCGATGTTCGAACTCGCCAAGCAGAAGGGCGGCGTCGACGCGGACGAGATCAACACGCGCATGGGCATTGCCAAGGCGCTGAGCGGCGACAATGCGTCGGCCAAGGCCGCTTTCCAGTCGGTGCAGGCCGGTTCGCGCAAGCAGATCGCCGATCTGTGGCTGGCCTATCTGGGTACCAAGGCCTGATCCTCGCCTGACAGAGGCGCACTGCCCGGCGGGTGGTGCGCCTTTTCGCCTTCGAACATCATGATCGTCTGGCCGAAGCCAGGCAACAAGGGGGATGGCTGCCATGGCCGTGACGAGACTTTCGATTCTGACCTGTGGGATGTTCACGGGAGCCGCCTTGCTGACGGCCACGCCTGTCATCGCGAAAAAGCCCAATGTCGGCCCGGCAATCGAGATGTCGGACAGTTTCCGCGCCGCCACCCAGGCAGCGGACAGTGCGATCAAGGCCGGTGATGTCTCCACTGCCCAGGCCCAGATTTCGGGCCTGATGCCGGTCAGCGACTTCGAAGCCTATGTCGCGGCCGGCCTGCGCTTCGAGCTTGCGGTGCTGAAGGTCGACCGGCAGGCGCAGCGCGTGGCGCTGAACGATATGTTCAAGACGTCCTCGGTGCCCAAGGGCGACATGCCGCGCCTGCGCTATGTTGCGGGCTACCTGTCCTATATCGTCGGCAATTATGACGATGCGACGGCGCAGCTCGATTACGCCAAGACGCTGGGTTACGATCCCATCGACGCCACCATGCTGCGCGCCGACATCGCCATCCGGCGCAACAGGACGAAGGATGCGCGCGGCTTTGTGCAGCAGGCCCTGGCGCGGCAGCGGGCGGCGGGGCAGCCGATCCCGGCGGCCTGGTATGACAGAGCGATCTCCATGGCCTATCAGGCCGGGGACTGGGCTGAGGTGGGCGCGCTGTATCGGGAGCGCCTGACCCACTATGATTCGGCGGGCGAGTGGCGGTCGGCCCTGGCCAATTACCTGACGGCGCCCGGCATGGATTCGCAGGTGCAACTCGACCTTTACCGTCTTCAGGCCGCCAATGGCGCCATGGCCAGCGAGCGCGATTACCAGGCCTATGCCCAACTGGCCGAAAAGACCGGCTATAGCGCGGAGACCAAGGCGATCATCGAGGCCGGTCGCTCGGCCGGCAAGCTGACTCCGACACAGGCGGTGACCGCGCAATTGCTGAAGGGCGCGACGCCCAAGGCGGCCAAGGAAATAGCCGGTCTGCCCGCTGCTGCGAAGAAGGCGGCAGCGGCGAAGGACGGGTCGGCGGCCATGGCGGTCGGCGACACCTATTTTTCGCTCGCGCAGTTTCCGCAGGCGGTGGAGCAATATCGGCTCGCCCTGAGCAAGGGGGGCGTTGATGCCGCAAAGGCGAATGCGCGGCTTGGCGTGGCGCTGGCAAGGTCGGGCGATCTGGCGGGCGCAAAGGCGGCGCTTGGTCAGGCGACGACGGGCAATTGGGCGAATGTCGCCGGCTTCTGGTCAGTCTGGGTCGATCAGCAGAGCAGGAAGACGGCAGCGAAGCCGGTCGTCGTTCCGTCGGCGGGCTGAGGGAAAAATCGCGGCGAGGTCGGGGCTGGGGCCGGGAGCGCGCTGCGTCGGATGACGCAGGTCACGCGCTCTCGCTTCTGTAGCATCATCATGGGCGAAAGCCGGGTTCCCGCTTTCTCCCCCCAGCCAGTCAAACCGGAAGCGGTACGCCGGGCAGGTTCTTGGAGGTGCGGATGGTGAGCGACGTCTTCACGCTCACGACATTGGGCGCCGGCGTCAGTTTCGACGTCAGGAACTGCTGGAAACTTTGCAGATCCTTGGCCACCACCTTCAGGATGAAGTCGATTTCACCGTTGAGCATATAGCATTCGCGGACCTCGGGCAGGGTCGCGACATGATCCTCGAATGCCTTCAGGTCCGCTTCGGCCTGGCTCTTGAGGCTGACCATTGCGAAGACGGTGATGGTGTAGCCCAGCATCGACGGGTTCACCACGGCATGGTAGGAACTGATGGCGCCACTTTCCTCCAACGCCCGCACGCGACGGAGGCATGGGGGGGCCGTCAGGCCCACCTTGCGAGCCAGCTCCACATTGGTCATCCTGCCGTCGTCCTGCAGTTCGCCAAGGATCTGGAGATCGATGTCGTCAATATTGGGGCCGGCCATTATTCCGCTTATTTCCTTGCCTGTTAATATCGCGTTACCATAATAATATTTCAGGACAATGCAATTGTCCCACTATGCAACGTTCGCATAAGAACCCTTCCGCGGCCCTTCCCCTTTGCAGCGGGAAGCATTATTCCTGTGTAACGATACCCTCGGCGGAAGGTTTTTTCAGCGCTGCGCCGGGGCCGGAATTGGGGAATTTGGGTGCGCTTCAACGATCTCATGCAGACGGTTCTCGCCGCGGAAGGGCGTAGCGGCCTGGGGGCCGTGACGCTGTGGCGGCAATGCGTGGATCTGCTGGCGCAAAATGACCGGCATGACCGTTCGATCATGTCCGACACGGAGCGGGCGGCACTGCTGGAGCGGTTGACCGGACTGCTGCCGAAATTGTCGGAAACGCAGCGCATTGCGACCGTCGTGGAATTGGGCGGGCGGTTGCGGTCACCCGCCTTGGTGGAATTCTTCGCCAATGATCGCCCGGCGATTGCGGCAGCCGCCATGTCCCGCGCGCGCCTCCCCGATGCAGCCTGGGTGGAGATGTTGCCGCGCCTGACGCCTACGGCACGCGGCGTGCTGCGGTCGCGGCGCGACCTTGGATCGGCGACGGTGCAGGGACTTGAGGCTTTCGGCGCGACCGATCTGGTGCTGACCAGCCATGTCGCGGCGGAGCAGGACGACATGCTGCTGACCGAGGCGATGATCGTCCCTGCCGATCCGATAGAGGAGCAGCCACAGGCCGAGCCGGTCGAGGAGGCGGCGGAGGACCGCAGCCAGATCCGTAATCTGGTCGACCGCATCGCGCGCTTCACCAATGCACGGCGCACAGGTGATCTGGACGAAGCGCCGCAACGGGCCGCCATGACCGGGCCGCGCACCTTCGCCTTCGAAACGGATGCATCCGGGTCGATCGTATGGGTCGATCAGGGCCCGCGGGCGGCGCTGATCGGCCTTGCGCTCAATGAAACGGCGCTGGAAGGGGGCAGCGGGCCGGATGGCCATGTCGCGGGCGCCTTCATGCGGCGCAGCGGTTTTCAGAACGGCCGCTATACGATCGTGGGCGGCACGATGGCCGGTGAATGGCGGCTGTCGGCCGCACCCTTTTTCGATCCGCGATCAGGGCGTTTCCAGGGCTATCGTGGACAGGCGAGGCGCCCCTATCTTCACGAAGTGGCCGCCGAACCGCGTGCAGAGTCTGTGTCGATCGCCGGGCTGTCCGCCGATTCGATCCGGCAACTGGTGCACGAACTGAGGACGCCGCTGAATGCCATATTGGGCTTTGCCGAGATCATCGAGCAGGAACTGTTCGGTCCGGCGGGTCCTGAATATCAGGATATGGCGGGTAAGATCGCTGTGGATGCGCGGCATCTGCTGACCGCCTTCGATGATCTGGACCTTGCGGCCCGCGTGTCGCGTGGCGAGGACGGCAATGGAGCGCCGCGCGCCGTTGATCCCGCGCTTCTGGTGACGCAGGTCTCGACGCGCTTTCGCGAACAGGGCGACGGTGCCCGGATTGACATCGCGATGGCGCGGGGGCTGCCGATGGTGCAGATCGACCCGGTGCAGGGCGAGCGCATGATCCAGCATCTGATGCGCACGCTGATTTCCGTGGCGCCAGCCGGGGAAGCGCTGACCGGCACATGCTGGCATCAGCCAGGCGGCGCGGAAGGGCGCGTGGTACTGGCCATCGACAGGCCCTCGACGCTGGAGGGTATGGAGGAGGAGCGGTTGCTCGACCCCGGCTATATGCCGGACGGCAATTGGGCAGACGGGCCGTTGCTGGGCCTTGGTTTTTCGCTGCGCCTGATCCGCAGTCTGGCGACGGGATGCGGCGGCGCTCTGGACATCGAACCGGGCCGCTTCCTGCTCGCCGTGCCGGCCATGGCGGAAACAGAGGATGCCGTCGGCAGCGCCTGACGCGCGCCTGAGGGAAACCCTATCGCAACCAAATCCGGGTAGCGGTGGTGGCATGACCTCGCTTTCCCATGACGGCAATCTGCTCCACGCGCCTGCGCCGGAAGACAGGATCACGCTCGATCCGGCTTTCGGCACGCGCTTCATGCTGTTCGTCGACACGGAGGAGGAGTTTGACTGGAACGCGCCCTTCCGCCGGACGGGGCATGGCGTGACGGCGTTGGAAGGGATGGAGCGCGGGCAGGCCTATTTTGCGGCGGCCGGGATCAAGCCGATTTACGTGACCGACTATCCGGTGGTCGACAGCGATGCGGCGGCGGCAATGATGGGACGCTGGCTGGCCGATGGCGCGGCCGATGTGGGGGCGCATCTTCATCCCTGGGTCAATCCGCCGCACATCGAGGAGGTGACGGCGGCCAACAGCTATGTCGGCTTTCTGCCCGAGGCGGTGGAAAGGGCGAAGCTGGAAGCCTTGTGCCTGCGGCTCGCGGAGCGTTTCGGCGCGAGGCCGATCGTCTATCGAGCCGGCCGTTATGGCGTGGGCCGCCATAGCGCCCGCCTGCTGGAGGAGGCCGGGTTCCGGATCGACAGTTCGGTCCGCAGCCGGTTCGACTATAGCGGCCAATATGGGCCCGATTTCCAGGGGCTGCCGCAATATCCCTATTGGGCCGGGCCGGGCCGGAGCCTGGTCGAATTGCCGCTGTCCACCGCCTTTGCCGGCTTGCTGAGGCGCGGTGGCGAACGGCTGTACCGACTGGCGCAAGGAGCCGGTCCGCTGTCCGGCGCCCTGGCGCGAACGGGAATGTTGAGCCGCATTCCGCTGACGCCTGAAGGCATCAGCGCGCAGGAGGCGATCGCCGCGATCGATGCCCTGATTGAAGAAGGTTCGCCAGTGCTGAATTTCAGTTTTCATTCCCCGACGCTGGAACCGGGGCACACGCCCTATGTCCGGAACGAGGGGGACAGGACGGCCTTTTATCGCTGGTGGGACGCGGTGCTGGATCACCTGGACCGTCGGAATGTTCGCCCCGCGACGCTGGATGTGTTTCTGAAGGCTGTTCCGGAGCGAGGACAGGCTTGCCAAGTCGCCTGATGCTGCCTATCCGGGCAACAAGGTGGGGCCTGTAGCTCAATGGTTAGAGCTGGCCGCTCATAACGGCTAGGTTGCGGGTTCGAGTCCTGCCGGGCCCACCAACGACCATGGTCTTGCCTTGGCGAAGGCCTTGCGCGTCGATGTTACTATCATCACCGTTACGGAACGCTTCCAGGTTTATTCCGGTGCCGTGGGGTATGACCTGGCCTGGAGCGGGGGCCGTGTTGGATGAATATGCTCAAGGGCAGAAGAAGGCGGCAGATTGCATCCTTTCTGCCGGGCGGCATGAGCCGCCCGGTGCATATGCTCCGTGCTGCCCGCGAAAAACGGCATGGCCCTGTGATTGCCGATGCGAACGACGAATGCTTTCGGCGGAGCGTACAGGTGGTTCCAATCAATCCGGGCGGCAACGGCTCATGGACCGCGTGAAGCGTAGCGTCTTCAGTGATATAAATTCACCGTGATGCAGCCGGACTTCTCGCCTAGCTGCCCCGAATCGAAGGGGCAGGGGCGTTTCCAGGGATGGGACATGGGGCGCGGTTACTGTGACGGCGTCCAGGCACCAACCAGTTCGGCAATGTGGGAGGTTGGGTGCCCGGCCAGATTCTTGTCGATTTCGGCTACGAGCTTGTCCTGTGTCGCACGGTCATAATGGTGGCGCAGGGTGGACAGGGTGGAGGGAGGCGCTACGACAATGATGTCCCCATCTTCCTTGACAGCCAATTCGGCGAGAGCGCCGGCGGCTTCCACCGCGAACCGATCTTCCTTCTGCTGGTGTAAATCCGCTTCCTCATAGGTACTGCGCTCCGGGCCCGCACTCGAATAACTAACACCTGGCGCATCGGTGCGCTGCTCGCGATTGGCTGGATTATCGATCGTGCGATGCACCAGAACCTTCAGTTCTGGGCAGACGGCGCTCCCTTCGTTCTTCAGCAACAGCATCTTCGCGCCGTCGACGATCAACAGGATTGTGCCGGAAGCTATTTTCATGGCTTTGCCTTTCCTGGCGTGGATTGCCGGTGGCTGGCCGCATATCCGATCGTGAATCGGCGGCCGACGCCACACCTTTCGCACAGCATCGCGCAAATGACCTGGACCGCGATATTGGGGCTTTTCCGTATGGCTTCCAGGCACGCCGCGGCCATGATGACGTGAAGCGGAGCGACTCCCTGCAACAGGACATTGAAAGCAGCGAATATGATGGTAGCGCAAGAAAGTGCAGGGCTGCTTCCGTATCGATGGCACGGTGGGGCCCTCCAGGTTTTTCTCGTTCATCCAGGAGGGCCTTACTGGCAGCGAAAGGATGAGGGGGCATGGCAGATCGCCAAGGGCGGCGCCTTGCCGGGGGAGGCCCTTCACAACGCCGCACTGCGGGAGTTCGAGGAGGAAGTCGGTGCGCGGCCTGCCGGCAATCCGTGGCCACTCGCACGCCTGCGTCAGGCTGGCGGGAAATGGGTGGAGGCTTACGCCGTCGAGGGTGACCTTGATCCCGCCGATCTTGCCAGCAATGCGTTCGAAGTCGAATGGCCGCCCCGAAGTGGCATCATAGGTTCCTTTCCCGAGATCGATCACGCCGCTTGGTTTTCGCTAGCCGAGGCGCGCGTCAAAATACTCAGGAGCCAGGCACCGTTTCTGACGGCTCTCGAACAAGCCCTCTCCCGAAGCGAGGATGCTGGCTCCTCGCGGACTATCCGAGAGGGATCGAAGTAGGATGAGTTTGACGACGCAATTGGCGATCGCGACTGCCATGGTGGCGACGACCGTGCTGATTCATTTGGTGGGACTGGCGGGATTGCTGGCGATCCTGCGGCGCCACCGCCACGCATCGCAGTTGCTCATCGCTTCTTTTGTGAATGGAATAGCGATCCTGCTCGCTGCATTTGGGCTTTTCGCGTTACATGCCGTGGAAATCTGGCTCTGGGCGGCTCTTTACCTGCTATTGGATGCATTTCCCAATCTGGAGCATTCGCTGTATTTTTCCACCTCGACCTATGTGACCATCGGCTATGGCGATGTTGTTTTGCCGGTCGGTAGCCGAATTCTGAGCGTGATAGAGGGTGCGAACGGCATTATTCTGATCGGCTGGTCCACCGCTTTCTTCTTTTCCATTGTGGATCGGCTGAAGCTTCTTGAACGGTATCTGGAGAAGGGCTGAGGGGAGGCATTGAAGGCCGCGGGTTGACGCAACTGTGTGGCGACGGCGTTCCATGCATGGCCGTTCCTTCCTGTAATAGGCGTGGCGTGGACGGTCAGCCGATGACAATCCAGACTGCAAGGCTCGCTGCCGCCGCTGCAAGAGCGGCGAATAGTGGTATCGCGGCCCTCATGCCGCCTTGCCCCCAACCGATGACCACCGTCATGACGCCTTTCGCCAGAGTGTTGGCTAGAACCGCGCCTCCGAGTATGAATCCGGCGGTTTGATCGTCGATTGCATGCGGGGGGAGCCCGGCCATGGTCATCACGGCTGCATCGACGTCCGACACGCCGGTAAGGGTGAGAACGAATGCCATGCCCTTTTGGCCGAAATGTTCCAAGGCCCAACGCGCGGCAAGCGACAATCCCGCGACAAGGGCGGCCAGCATGAGCGCGGGGGTGAAGCCCAGGGGATTGGCGACGGCTACGCCGTTGCCACCCTTGCCCTGGGCACGCCAGGCAGTCAGGGCGAAGGCGACGGCTACAAGCGTCGCCGGCGCCATGGTCAGTACCAGAGACGGTAAGGCGCGGGGAACGAGAACGAGTGCCACCAACTGCACCCTGACGAACATCACGATGGATGCCACCGCAATTCCGGCCGTCAATAATCCTCGGCCATCGGGTTCGTCGCGCAGCCGCCTGGCATAGTCTGCGGTGACGGCGGTGGAGGACACAATGGCCCCGGTGAGCGCCACCAGCAACACGCCGCGGTCGCGGCCAAAGCGCCTCGAGATGGCATAGCCGGCGAAGGACAGCCCCATTACGAAGACGACGACCATCCAGATTTTCCTGGGGTTCCAGGCGTCGTAAGGACCGTAAGAGGCATCCGGCAGCAACGGCAGAATGATGAGGGATACCAGCAGGAAGCGGGACACGCCCTCGATCTCGCTCTCATCCATTCCCCGGAGCAGAGTGTGCATCGATTGCCGTGCGCTCAGCATCGCAAAGATCGCCGCACCTATGGCCAAGCCCAGGGCGGGCGAGAGGCGCGTCGCGCAAAAGCCCGCTCCAAAGGTCAGCAGGCCCGCCAGCGTAGTCGTGGCAGACAAATGATCCTGATCGGCGCTTCGGTTGTAGCCGACCGTCAGCACAGCCGAGACTCCCAGGGCAAGGGCAGCGGCGACCAAGTCGGGGGAAAGGCCACCGAGCCCACCAAGCAAACCGATCAGCCCGAAGGTACGAAAGCCCGCGACCCTGCGCCCCTTGCCGAAATCTCGCTGCGTCCAGCCGCGCTCCATCCCTACAAGCAGGCCGACTGCAATCGATGCGATCAGGGAGAGATAGGGGTGAGCGATATTGAACATGAGTTTGGCTAGCCTAAGCGCTGTGCCAAGAGCGTGCCTGCAACATCAAATCTCTCCGAACAGAGCCCGTTGCGATGTCTCGATTTCCTCGAAATATCGCCGTCTTGCATGCTTTTCGGTCAATAAACCCAAGACCTTGCCGGACGCATCGACCACCACCAGTTCGTCAGCCACCCATTGGTCGAACAGGTGCAAAATCTTCTGTATGTCGGTATCCGGACTGAGCGTAGCCTCGCGCAGCACTGCAAGCTCGGTTATTCGCGTATCTTCCTCAATCTCTGGCGCATAGGCTGAGGGCGTCGGTACGATTCCACAATATTGGCCGTCCTGGTTCACAATCACGGCCTTGCTCGCGGAGCCGAGCGGCACTCTGCTCCGAAACTGGGCCACGGTGCAATTCTCGTCCACCGAAATCCAGTCGCGACGCATCATGCGCGCGGCCGTCAGGTTTCGCACCCAGCCGATATCGCGCGGACTGCGAATGCTTGAACCGCGCAGGTGAAGTCTCCAGGTCGAGAAGGAATAGCCGAAAAACTCCCGGGTCATCGCGCTCGACAGCAAGGAAGCGGTCAGCACGACAGCCATCAGACCGAAATCATGGGTCGTCTCGAGCATCAGCAAGGCCAGGGTCATTGGGCCGCCGACGATCGACACGCTCAGCCCCGCCATGCCTACCAAGGCTGCATCTCGGGGATTGAGCGAGAACCCAATTGCCGACGCATTGACCGCGCCAGCGAAAATCTGCCCTACAAGGGCGCCCAGGAAAAGCGATGCGAAGAACAGGCCGCCCCGGAAGCCGAAGCTTAAGGAAATCACCGATGCGGCGATCTTGAGTGCCAATATGAGCAGCAGCAGTCCGAGTGCAGGTTGCAGGACAAGGTCCAGATGCAACGCTCCATGCCCTGCTGACAGCGTTTGCGGCGAGCCCAGAGCGAGAGGTATCAGGAGCAGACCGCCGACCAAAGGTCTCCATCGCCCCAGCCTCCGCCAACCCTGCGCCCGCGCCTCTGCGAAGGTGACGAGCCGCATGATCATGATCCCCAACAAGGCGCATAATATGCCCAGCAGGGCGAACAACATATAATCCGCTGTGGAGATCACCCTGTCGGCAGTTGTTGCGATCAGCCAAGGCTCCACCCCCATCGCCCGTGACACGGAAACGCCCGCCAGAGCGGCCGCGATTACAGGCGCGATCGCCGAGGGCGTATAATGGCCGATGACGATCTCGAAGGCATAGAAGGCACCGGTCAGCGGAGCGCCGAACGCAGCCCCGATGGCCGCCCCTGCGCCTGCGCCCACCAAAGTGCGCAGATCATTGCGCCTCAGTTTTAGCCATTGACCCAGTAATGATGCAACGCCGCCGCCCAACTGGGCAAAGGCCGCCTCCAGCCCCACCGACGCGCCCATGCCGTTGGAAATGATCGTCTGGGTGGCGATCACAAGATTGTCGGTCGCCGGAATGCGTCCCCCATGAAGGGCATTCGCCTCGACCACGTCGATCGGCTCCCTTTTACGTCCCCTCAACAGCAGGGCGAAAGCCATCAACATCAGCCCGCCCAATGGCAGCGCCAGCAAGCGCCAGGGGTGGTGGATCGTTTCCAACGCGCTCAGTCGATTCACCGTCACGCCATAAAATATGCGCTGTAAACCATGGGCCAGCCATTGCTGAGCATTGGTCGTCAGTCCCGCCGCGGTGCCCGCTATGACGGCCAACAGGATGAAGGCCGCCTCGCTTTCGCGCAGGCGTCGCCGTTGCCTGATGGTGAACGACCTGAAGAGTGCTTGCCAGTTTCGCCGCATTGTCACCATAGGTTCCGTGGTCGGTCCAATCCGGGCCGACGAGGGCATTGCGCCCATGCCTCGCTCAGCGCAAGCTTGGAAAAAGCAGATGTCAGCAGAACAATTGACGGACCGGGGGTGAGGCAAGATTGCCCTGTAGCTCTTGTCCTGCGCGGCAAAGCGGATCGATCATCTTCGGCCAACCTAGCCAACCGCATATTGCATTCGGAGGGTGGTTGGAGCATTGGGATGCCTTCGGGAAATTGAATATGGTCCGCCTTATGCTTCGGCTAACGTGGGAGTCTTTTTTCCCCCGGCTTCTCATCATTCTGCTGCTGGTTCTGGGAAGCCTTGCTTTTCGGCTGTGGCTCGGTCAGTGGGATCCGCCCAACCGGTTCACCTTTTCCAGCTTTTACATGGCGGTTGTGCTCTCCAGCTATTTTTTGGGCGCTGCTGAAGCCATCCTCACTTGTCTTCTGTCGGCGAGGGCATCAGCTCTCAGCGGGTGCCCCCACCGCCAGTCTCAATGAAACGCAGCGACATCTGGTGGTAAAGCCGCTTGCGGCAGACAAAGGGAGCCACAAAATCGGCTACCAGCGCGGAGGCCAGGAGCGGCATCATGAGGCCCCGGCTTGCGGTTGTTTCCGAAATGATGATGACAGCCGTAAGGGGCGCCCGCACCACACCCGTGAAATAGGCTACCATCCCAAGCAGGACGATCGCTCCGGGTGGATAGGTCGGAAAAATGCTTCGAAGCACATCTCCAACGCCCGCACCGACCGAGAGCGAGGGGGCGAAGATACCGCCGGGAAGGCCCGATACCGCCGTCGCAAGTGTCGTCAGGAGCTTGGCCGCGCCGAACCAGATCGGGACGTCCGAACCGGTGATGATCGCGTGCGCCGTGGAATAACCAGTGCCCCAGGTGAGGCCCGTCAGGACGCCGGTGACAGCGACGATGCAGCCGCAACATCCGGCGAATATGATGGGTCGCCGGCTCATCCATGCCAGCGGCCGCCAGGACGTGTTTCCTACCGCCAGCATGGCGCGGGAAAAAAACGAACCGAGCAGGCCGCCGAGCACACCGGCAATAGGTGCGGCCACCAGTGCTTCACGCACACTCAGCGTCTGCTGCATGGCGCCGAAGTAGACATAATCCCCGGCAAGGCCCAGGCTGACCATGCCGGCGATCAGCACTGCCGCCATCACCAGGAGGGTCATCCTCTGCTCATAGGCTGCGGCCAGTTCCTCGATGGCGAAGGCGACGCCCGCCAAAGGCGTGTTGAACGCCGCAGCGACGCCCGCCGCGCCGCCGGCGATATAGACCGAAGCCCGTACCGGGATCGCCAGGAAACGGTGCGCATATCCCATGATGGAAGCTGCGATCTGCACCGTCGGCCCCTCTCGGCCTACCGACGCGCCCAGCAGCAAAGTGCAGATCGTGAGAATGAATTTGGCGATCGCGGTTCGCGCGGAAACCAGCCGATCCATGCCCCGCTCCGGATTGCGGGTCGCTGCGATCGTCTGGGGTATGCCGGAACCGGTGGCGGCCGGTGCGAACCGCCTCGTCGCCCAGACCAGCCCGGCAAAGCCCGCCGGCGTGATCAGCAGCGGCGCCCACCACCAGCGCGCCACGACGGACAGGAAGACATGATTGGCCTCGTCGGCCAGACGCGCGAATGTCAGCGCGACAAGGCCGATCAATATTGCCCCGCCCAAGAAGGCTGCTCGCCTGCGCCAGACGGTCGGCCGCAGGCCGTAGAGGCGCAGGCGGGCGCGCAGGCGCAAGGAATTACGCATCGGCCATGCTGCCTTCTTTGCGCGGCGATCCGGGCGCGAGCCGCAGGAGCAGAAAACCGGCGACCGCAGAAAGTACCGATCCGCCCAGAACCCCAATCTTGACCTCGTCGGACAGAAGCGGATCGCTGAACGCAAGGCCGCCGATGAAGAGGCTCATCGTGAAGCCGATGCCGCAGATGAGAGCGAGGCCATAGACCTGCAGCCAGGTAGCGCCTGCCGGCCGGTCTGCTATTCCCAGGGCTACCGCCCCCCGGATGCTGGCGAATATTCCGATCTGCTTGCCCAGAAACAGTCCGGCACCGATGCCGAGTGGCAGTGGCCCCATGATCTGCTCCATGCCGACGCCGGCCAGCGATACGCCGGCATTGGCGAAGCCGAACAGGGGCACGATCGCAAATGCGACCCAGGGGTGCAGCCGGTGCTCAAGGCGATGAAGCGGCGATTCTGCGTCGTCCGGGGCCCCTGGCGACGTGCGGATGGGAATGGCCAGCGCCGCCAGAACCCCGGCTATCGTCGCATGGACCCCCGACAAGAATACCGCCAGCCACAAGGCCACGGCCAGCACCATATAGGGCCAGAGCTTCTTCACGCCCGACCGGTTGAGGATCAGCATCGCGCAGAAAAGAAGCGCGCCGACCAGCAACGCCAACCCGCTGATCCCCTTGGTGTAGGCAAGCGCGATAATCAGAACCGCGCCCATGTCGTCGACGATGGCAACGGTGGTCAGCAGCAGCTTGAGCGACGTTGGCGCGCGCTTGCCGAGCAGGGCGAGCACACCAATGGCAAAGGCGATGTCGGTCGCGGCCGGGATCGCCCATCCGTTGGCGAGTCCCGGCGTACGACCGGCAATCAGCAAATAGGTTATGGCAGGGATCGCCATTCCTGCCGCCGCCGCGATTACGGGCAGCCAGCGGTCGCTCCAGTTCGACAGGCTTCCATCTATGAACTCCCGCTTGATCTCCAGGCCGACGAGCAGGAAGAACAGCGCCATCAATGCGTCATTGATCCAATGGAGCAACGACAGCGGGCCCAGATGGACGTGCAGACTTTCGAAATAGACCTCTGCCCATCTGCTGTTGGCAAGGATCATCGCGAGCAGCGCCGCGAGGATCAGAAGGATACCCCCGGCCGCCTCGGTCCTGAGAAATTCGCGCAGCGCCGAGCGGGGGCGGTCGAAGGCATCAAGCATCAGCATGGTGAAACCCGATAACGGCCCTTGCCATGAAATGTCCAAGAAAACCGGGCCATATAGTGAGAAAAATAGCAACTCTGGGTCTGAATCTGGTTTTGAATGCGGCGGACGTTATAGTTGCTCCATGCCGGAAACGGCGCGTAAGGGGACTTCATGACAGCGCAATTGCAAGGCCTCGCACAATTTGCCGATGAGCGGCTGGAACGGGTCGCTCTTTATCGTTGGTGGCGTCGTGCGGTCGTAGGGCGGGTCGAGCATGAGCGGGTGCTGGAACGGATTTTCGGCGATAGCGCTTGGTCGCCCCGCTATGCCTTCATGACAATGATGTCGGCCGGGATTGCGGTTCTCGGATTGCTTCTGTCGTCGCCGGCGGTTGTCATAGGCGCCATGCTGATCTCGCCGCTGATGAGCCCCATATTGGGGCTGGGTTTCAGCCTTGCACTGTTCGACTTTGGGGAGATGCGCCGCTCGCTCATCGCGCTCGCCGTAGGAAGCATCGCGGCTGTGCTCTTCACGGCGCTGATCGTCGCGCTTTCGCCGCTTCAGGCGCCGACCGCCGAAATCATCGCGCGCACCCGTCCCAATCTTTTCGATCTTGCCGTCGCCCTTTTTGCAGCGCTCGCAGGCACCTTCGCGATCATCCGCGGTCGCGGGGACACGATTGTCGGGGTTGCCATTGCAACTGCCCTGATGCCGCCCCTGGCCGTGGTCGGCTATGGCCTTGCTACCTGGAATATGCCGGTTCTGGGCGGCGCCGTCGCGCTGTTCGTCACCAACTTCGTCACGATCGCCCTGTCGGCCACCGTGATGGCCCGCTATTATGGCTTTGGTCACCATCTATCCAGTCAGCAGAGCTGGACGCAGACCATCATATTGCTGTTCGTCTTTGCGGCCATGGCGATCCCGTTGGGCATTTCCCTGAAACGGATAGCGACCGAAGCCGTGACGACCAATCAGGCGCGCTCCTATCTTTCGGATCGCTTCGGTTCGAACGCGCGCATCACACAGCTTGATCTGGACTTTGATGCCCATCCGCTCCTGGTGCGAGCCGTGGTGATCACGCCGCGCAATCAGGCGAAGGCCAATGACATCCTGCAATCCGAGCTGGAGCAGCGCCTGGGAAGACCGGTCCGCCTGCGGCTGGATCGGGTCCTGCTGGAACCTGGCGCGGGCGCCGTCGATGCCCAGCGCGAAGAATTGCGCCAGGCCAGCGAGACGGCGGCTCTGGAAACCACACGCGTCAATATGGTCATCCAGTCGCTCGCCCTGTCCGCGGGCGTCTCGACCGATCAGGTCACCGTGGATCGCGATCACCACCGGGCCAGCGTAGCGGCGGCTCCGCTCCCTGGTGCGACGCTTGCGACCTATCGAGCGCTGGAGGCGCGTGCTTCGGCGCAGGTCGAAGGTTGGGAGCTGGCGATCATCCCGCCGCAGTCCGACCTGCCGATCATAAGCTTTGCGGATAATAGCGACACGCTCGACAGCGTGGCTCGACAGGCGGTGCTGACGTCGGCATGGGCCGCGCGGCGGTGGAATATGCAGGCGCTCTCCGTTCCGGCGCTGCCTGAAACGGATACCGACAAACCCAATCTTTCGGAACGGCGCGCTCTGGCAATCGGTGGGTTACTGCGGGAAAATGGCGTCAGGGCCGTATCTCGCGCGCCCGCAGGACAGGCATTCCGTCTGCTCCCCGCGCGGACAGAGGACCTTCCTTGACACCCAGGCGGGCCTTCGCCCCGCCGTCACGGTGACAGTCAGTGCGGTGCCGCTCCCATTTCCACGCCCATCTGGGCGACGCGGTGCTCGGATGAGCGGCTTCGCAGGACGTTGTGAAGATCGCAAAGGATGTCGCGCCGGTGTTTGCTCCGCGATGCCTGTCGAAGCCGCGACCGGACTAATCTCGCCGCGTTGACGGGACATGGTGCCCGATGCAGAAGGCTGCGAAGAAGTTGCAATTTGTGCAATGCAAAATTTTGCTTGCGACTCAGGCGAATCAGTGACAGCTTCATAACGGTCGAGGCAGGGGCGCTTCGGCATTCAGGCTGAACCCACCGATGACGGCTGGGGGTCGGCCCGGTTTCTGAAAAACCGACATGGCAAAGATGCCGCCTGGACAGGGTCAGATGACCTTCGTTCCGGCGGCTTTTTTATTGGTTTTTCACCGGCGGCATAGGTGCTGCAGGGCGGCTTTCGACATCGATTTTCGTGTGCTGGATCTTTTCCGACGATGACCAGTCGCGTGCCGCCTCCAGCGATCACGATCAACAAGGAAAGGACATTGGGGAATGGCAGAGGGGGATAATCAGGATGGCGTCAGTCGCCGTGGGCTGCTGAAGACCAGCGGAACGGCGGCGGTGCTTGCTGCTGTGCAGCAGGCCTTTCCATCAGGGGCATTCGCCGCAGGTGCGGGACCGGAAGTCACCGGCGCCAAGCTGGGCTTCATCGCGCTGACCGATGCTGCGCCGCTGATCATCGCCAAGGAGCTGGGCTTCTTCGCCAAATATGGCATGCCTGACGTGCAGGTGGCGAAGCAGGCGAGTTGGGGCGCGACGCGTGACAATCTGGTTCTGGGTTCCGCCGCCGGCGGCATCGACGGGGCGCATATCCTGACGCCCATGCCCTATCTGTTGACGCTGGGCGCAATCGGCAAGGCGACGCCGATGAGCATCCTCGCCCGCCTCAACGTCAACGGCCAGGCGATTTCCGTTTCCAAGGAATATCTGGGCGCCAAGGCGGACCAGAACGCCGGCAAGATGAAGGGCGTGATCGCGCAGCGCAAGGCGGCGGGCAAGAAGATCACCATGGCCATGACCTTCCCAGGCGGCACTCATGACCTGTGGCTGCGCTATTGGCTGGCGGCCGGGGGGATCGATCCTGACAAGGATGTCGAGCTGATCACCGTGCCGCCGCCGCAGATGGTCGCTAACATGAAGGCAGACACGATGGACGCCTTCTGCGTGGGCGAGCCGTGGAACGACCAGCTCGTCGCGCAGCAACTGGGCTACACGGCGGTTTCGACCGGGCAGATGTGGATGAACCACCCGGAAAAGAGCTTCGCCATGCGGTCCGACTGGGTCGCGAAATATCCCAGGGCCGCCGTCGCGATCACGGCGGCGATCATCGAGGCGCAGCGTTGGGCGGACAATCCCGGCAACATCACGCGCCTTGCCGGAACGATTGCCGGGCGCGATTATCTGAAGTGCCCGATCACCGACATTGCCGACCGCCTGCAGGGCAATTTCAACATGGGGGATGGACGCAAATTCCCGAACGCGGCCTTCAAGATGAAGTTCTTCGCGGGCTATGCCTCCTTCCCGTACAAGAGCCACGATCTGTGGTTCCTCACCGAAAACCAGCGCTGGGGGAAGCTGCCCGTGTCCCTCGACACCAAGGGGGTGATCGGAAAGGTCAACCGATCCGACATCTGGCGGAAGGCAGCGGCCATGCTGGGCGGCAAGGGCCCCGCCAGCGACAGCCGCGGCGTCGAGAAGTTCTTCGACGGCAAGACCTTCGACCCCGCCAACCCCAAGGCCTACCTCGCCAGCCTGGCGATCAAGCGCGCCTGATGAAGGAGATCAGCATGGCATCGGCATCGCCCGGCAAGACCAATGGACCGTCGGCTTCGACCGGCGGGTCCGCCACCGAATTGGGGGTCATCCTGCCCTATCCCGAGGAAGCCATTGCGCGCCGGAGCTTCGAACCCGTTGCGGCGCCGGTTCATCCATTGATCCGCAGCCTCAGGTCAGTCGCCGCAAACGTCACGCCGACGCTGCTGATGGTCGGTGCCCTGCTGGCCTTCTGGCAATTGCTCTGCGGATCGCTGGATGCGACTTTTCCCAGTCCGCTCAAGGTCTGGCAGGAGAGCCATGACGTCATCGTTCACCCGTTCAAGGGCGTGGAGATCGGCCTTACCCATCTCAGCATCCAGGACGGCGGCGATGTCGGCATTGCCGGCCATGTGCTGACCAGCCTCGGCCGCGTGCTGATCGGCTACAGCATCGCGGCGGTGATCGGCGTAGCGCTGGGCATATTGATCGGACAGAGCGTGTTTGCCTTCCGAGCGCTCGACCCGCTGTTCCAGGTGCTGCGCACCGTGCCGCCGCTGGCCTGGCTGCCGATCAGCCTTGCCATTTTCCAGCAGGCGCAGCCGTCCGCGATCTTCCTGATCTTCATCACCGCGATCTGGCCGATCATCCTGAACACGGCGGTGGGGGTGCAGACCATTCCGGCGGCCTATCGCAACGTGGCCAAGGTACTGGCGCTCAATCCGGTCGAATATTTCGCCCGCATCATGCTGCCCGCCACCGTGCCACACATGTTCACCGGCCTGCGGATCGGCGTCGGCATGAGCTGGCTCGCCATCGTTGCTGCGGAAATGGTGCAGGGCGGCACTGGCGTCGGCTTCTTCATCTGGGACAGCTACAACAGCTCGCTCCTCACCGACACCATCGTCGCGCTGATCTGGATCGGCATGGTGGGCTTCGCGCTCGACCGGATGGTCGCGCTTGCGGGCCGCATCATCGGCCGCGCGGGCTGAAAAGGGGGATTGGCATGAAACAGCGCAGTTATCTCGCACTAGAGGGCATCAGCGTCGAATTTCCGACCAGGGCGGGGCGCTTTTGTGCGCTCGACGGGATCGACCTGGAGGTGGACAAGGGACAGTTCGTCGCCCTGATCGGCCATTCGGGCTGCGGCAAGTCGACCTTGCTCAACGCCGTGGCGGGGCTGGTCAAACCAACGCGAGGCGCGATCTTCCTCGACGGCGAACTGGTCGATGTGCCCGGGCCGGATCGCGCGGTGGTCTTCCAGGACCACAGCCTGCTGCCGTGGCTCACGGTCGAGGAGAATGTGCGCCTGGCGGTCGACAAGACGGCGGGCGGCAAGAGCAAGGCCGAGCGCAAGGATTGGGTGATCCATAATCTGGAACTGGTCCAGATGGCCCACGCGGCGGGCAAGCGGCCCGGCGAACTGTCCGGCGGCATGAAGCAGCGCGTCGGCATCGCCCGCGCTATCGCAATGAACCCCCGCGTGCTGCTGATGGACGAACCGTTCGGCGCGCTGGACGCGCTGACGCGGGCGGCGTTGCAGGATGTGGTGATGAATTTGCAGGCACGGCTGAACAATACCGTGTTGATGATCACCCATGATGTCGATGAGGCGGTCTTGCTGGCGGACAGGGTCGTCATGATGACCAACGGCCCGGCCGCCCGCATCGGTGAGGATCTCACGGTGTCGCTGGCGCGTCCCCGGAACCGGCTGGAGGCCATAGATACCGTCGAATATGCCGAAGCGCGTTCGGCGGTGATCCACTTCCTGCATGAGCGCTATCGCAATCCGGCGACGCTCGCGGCCTGAAATCAAAGGAACAATCGGGTTTGGAGAGGCTGCCCTGAAAAGGCCCAGAATAGCCATCGGGAGCAAATGAAGGGGGATTTATGAAGAAGGTTTATTTCCTGTTGTCGGCGTCGGCACCGATAATCGGTCTGTCCGCGGCCGCTGCGCAGGCGCAGGAGGTCGTGTTCAAACCGATCGTGGAAGCGCGCCTGCGCTATGAGACGGTCGATCAGGCCGGCCCGGCGCCGCTCAGCAGCAGCCGGGATGCCAATGCCGTGACAATGCGACTGCGTGCGGGGGGCGAGATTTCGAAGGGCCCCTGGGCGCTGCTGGTCGAAGGGGAAGGCACGCTGGCGATCGATGAGGATTATAACAGCGGCGTCAACGGCAAGACGCTCTACCCCATCGTCCCCGATCCGGAAAATGTCGAGGCCAACCGGGTGCAGATCCAGTATCGCACCAAGCCGCTGATCGTGACCGTGGGGCGCCAGCGGATCAACCTGGACGACCAGCGTTTCGTCGGCTCCGTCGCATGGCGGCAGAATGAGCAGACATTCGATGCCGTGCGCGTCGAATATATGGGCGTGAAAAACCTGAAGATCGACCTGAGCTACGCCATTTCGGCGCGCACCATCTGGGGCATTGACGGGGGCAAGTTCGGCTCCGTCAACCGGCCGACGCAGATCGACGGCGACGATATTTTCGCGAACATCTCCTACAAGACCAAGCTTGGGACGCTGACCGGCTTTGCCTATCTGGTGGACGAGGATGAGGCCGTGGCCGCGCTGAGGCGCAATAGTAGCCAGACATATGGCGTCCGCTTCATGGGCGCGCAGCCGCTGACGAAGAAGGTGAAGCTCAGCTACCTCGCCAGCTATGCGCGGCAGAGCAACTATGCGATCAATCCAGTCGACTATTCGGCGGACTATGCCACGGCGGAACTGGGGTTGGATGTTGCGGCGTTCAAGCTGACGGCCGGCTATGAACTGTTGGGATCGGATGCGGGCGCGACCGGTATCGCGGGCGGCTTTGCCTTTCAGACACCCTTCGCAACGCTTCACAAGTTCAACGGCTGGGCCGACAAGTTCCTGACTACACCCGGCACCGGCCTTCAGGATTATTATGCCGGCATCGCCTATACCGTGCCGAAGGTCGGCAAGGCCGGGCCGCTCGTCGCCTCCTTCATCTACCATCATTTCAGCAGCGACCGGCTGTCGATCCATTATAGCGACGAATATAATGCGCAGATAACGCTGAAGCTGAACAAGCATTTGAGCGCGCTCGTCAAATATGCCGAATATGATCGCAAGGGGATCGCCAGCTATGCCGGCGATGCCGACACCAGGAAGTTCTGGGCGCAGATCGACTACGCGCTCTGATATCGCCTGTCCGGCGTGAATGCCGGTATCATGAGCCATCGCTGCCGACCCAGGGTTGGCAGTGATGGTTTTTGCTTTGCAGGCGGCTGTTCCGGGCGGTCGGCTGTTCCGGCACCGGACGCAAGGATAAGCCGGGGCGCCGCCAGAAGGGCGTGCCTTTAGGAACGGGAACTTCGGAGCTTCCCCTGTCGTTCAGCATGCAAAGCCAGACGACGGAGGACCGACTATATGGGCAAGGGCATTCTGCTGTGGCTGCTGGGCGTGCCCATTCCCGTCATCATCGTCCTGTGGCTTCTATTCCATTGAACTGAACAACCGGCATGACCGGCATCCACAATATATTCGGGTAATGGTCGGGGAGACAGGATTCGAACCTGCGACATCCTGCTCCCAAAGCAGGCGCGCTACCAGACTGCGCTACTCCCCGGCGCCCGCGGGCCTTAGCGGTGAAGCAGGCCGCCCGTCAATCGCGCTTTTGCCTTCATTTCCGTTGGCATAGAAAAAGGGCGGATCGCCAAGACGATCCGCCCTTTCGAAAATCTCGCGGAAGCGAAGATTATTTGGCGTTGGCGGCGTTGCCAGCGACGTTCGCAGCGTTGGCGGCGTTGTCAGCGGCATTCGCGGCGTTGTCAGCAGCGTTGGTGGCGTTTTCGACAACGTTCTCAACAACAGCGTTCGAAGCGTTCGCGGTCTCGTTGGCCGGCTTCTCACCGCAAGCGGCGAGGGCCATCAGGCCGGCCGAAGCGAAAACAACAGCGATCTTCTTCATTGTGTACGGCTCCCATAGCATTTTGCCGCGTCGTCACGCCAAAAAACGTGACCTACGCGAGCGACCCGCATTAACGTGTGCGCTGCACAAATCAATGCTTTTCTGCGTCGGTGAAGCGACAGAATCACGCGACAGGGTGTTGTCTACAATAAAAGTTCAGTTACTTCCTAGCGATTCCGGCGCATTTGCGATTTCGAAAAGTGCAACTGCCCATGCCGCGACATTCTGCCGAAGCTGCGCCGGGTCGATCTTGTCCAACGTGTCGTCCGGTGTGTGATGGATGTCGAAATAGCGGGTGCCGTCCTGCTGGAGGTCGATCACGGGAACGCCCGCCTTCACCAGGGGTTCAATGTCGGAGCCGCCGCCAGCGGGCAACCGGCTGGCGCCGATGCCGAGCGGAGCCAGTCCGGCGATGACACGGCGGGCAAGCGCGTCCTGACCCTGCGGCAGCTTGAAATCCACGCGCCACACGCGATCCGCGCCGAAATCCGATTCCATCGCCATGGCATGCGCTTCCTTGCCATGCGCGTCGAAATAGGCGCGCCCGCCATTTCCGCCCACTTCCTCTGCGCCGGCCATCAGCACGCGGATGGTGCGGCGGAGCGGTCCTGTCTTGCTCGCCTGGAGCGCGGCGGCCGCGACGATGCCGCAGCCCGCGCCATCGTCGATTGCCCCCGTTCCCTGGTCCCAGCTGTCGAGATGACATGCGGCGACGACGATGCCGGCCTTGGGATCGCTGCCGGGGATTTCAGCGAGGACATTGCCCGAGGGCTGGTCCTTGAGCATCTTCGAGGTGAGCGTGAGATGAAGCCGCACGGCCTGTCCCCGCGAGACGATCCGGACGAGTTGGTCCGCATCCGGCACGCTTAGCGCGGCTGCGGGGATGGGCTTTACGCCGTCCGCCCACATCTGGACGCCGCTATGCGGCTGGCGGTGATTGTCTGTGCCGATCGATCGGATCAGGATGGCGATGGCGCCCTTTTTGGAGGCGACGCTGGGCCCCTGCCGACGGGTTGCACCGAAATAGCCATAGGAACTGCCGTCCTGCGTCGCATGCATCGCATGACTGACAAAGGCGATCTTGCCTTTGAGGCTGCCGTCAGGAACCGCCTCCAGATCGGCGAGCGTCGGGAAATAGGCGATGTCGCCCTCAATCCCCTTGTCCGGGGTCGACGCGCTGTTGCCCAGGGCGGCGAGGACCAGGGCTTGGGGGAAGGGCGCGATCACCCGGGCTTCGTCATGTCCACGCAGCCATACCGGCATGGTGTAGGGCTCTGCGCGGACGTTCGAGAAGCCCAGGCTTTTAAGCTTCACCACGGCCCAATCGCGCGCGCGCGCCTCCTGGGGCGTACCGGCGGGGCGGGGGCCGACCTCCGTGGTCAGGCCTTCGGTGAAGTCCATCGCGATCTCGTCCGCCAGGGCAGCGGTTCGAATCGCATCGGCACCGGAGGCGGCAAGGAGCGGGGAGGGTGTAAGGATGCCGCCCAGGATAAGGGCGGCCAGCGTGCCCGATCGGATTTTATGCATGGATCAGGCTTAGCGGGGCATCCCCCATTTGCCAACGCGTTCTGCCTCCGCTAACTCCGCCGCAAATTTTCACATAATTCCTTCGGAGCTGCTTCAAGCCATGTCTGCCTCCTCCCAATACGCCTTCGTCATGAAGAGCATGACCAAGAGCTTTCCCGGCGCCGCCAAGCCGGTGCTCAACCAGATCAACCTGCAATTCTATCGCGGGGCGAAGATCGGCATCGTCGGCCCCAACGGCGCGGGCAAGTCGACGCTGATGAAGATCATGGCCGGCATCGACACTGATTTCAGCGGCGAGGCTTGGCCTGGCGAGAATATCACTGTCGGTTACCTGCCGCAGGAGCCGCAGCTCGACCCCAGCAAGACGGTGCTGGAAAACGTCAAGGACGGCGCGCGGGAAGTCGCCGACAAGCTGGACCGTTTCAACGAGATCAGCATGATCATGGCCGATCCGCCGGAGGACGTCGATTTCGACGCGCTGATGGAGGAAATGGGCACGTTGCAGGAACAGATCGACGCGGTCGACGGCTGGACGCTCGACAACCAGTTGGAGATCGCGATGGAAGCACTGCGCTGCCCGCCTTCGGACTGGCCGGTCGACAGCCTGTCGGGCGGTGAAAAGCGCCGCATCGCGCTGACCCGCCTGCTGATCCAGAAGCCGGACATCCTGCTGCTCGACGAACCGACCAACCACCTTGATGCCGAGAGCGTCGAATGGCTGGAAAATCACCTGAAGGAATATGCCGGCGCGGTGCTGATGATCACCCACGACCGCTACTTCCTGGACAATGTGGTCGGCTGGATCCTCGAGCTCGATCGCGGCAAATATTTCCCCTACGAAGGCAACTACTCCACCTATCTGGAGAAGAAGTCCAAGCGCCTGGAACAGGAAGACCGGGAAGCGACAGGTCGCCAGAAGGCGATCAACGACGAACTGGAATGGATCAGGGCCGGCACCAAGGGGCGCCAGACCAAGTCCAAGGCGCGTATCAAGAAGTTCGAGGAACTGGTCGCCAGCCAGGAGAACCGTACCCCCGGCAAGGCCCAGATCGTCATCCAGGTGCCGGAGCGCCTGGGCGGCAAGGTGATCGAGGCGAAGAACATCAGCAAGGCTTATGGCGACAAGCTGCTGTTCGAAAACCTCTCCTTCATGCTGCCGCCGGGCGGCATTGTCGGCGTGATCGGGCCGAACGGTGCGGGCAAGTCGACCCTGTTCAAGCTGATTACCGGACAGGAACAGCCCGATTCGGGCGAAATCGACATCGGTTCGACCGTGCGCCTGGGCTATGTCGACCAGAGCCGCGATCACCTCGATGCGTCGAAAAATGTCTGGGAGGAAGTGTCGGACGGGCTCGATTATGTGAAGGTGAACGGCCACGACATGTCGACGCGCGCCTATGTCGGCGCCTTCAACTTCAAGGGGCAGGACCAGCAAAAGAATGTCGGCAAGCTATCCGGCGGTGAGCGCAATCGCGTGCACATCGCCAAGATGCTGAAAAAGGGCGGCAACGTGCTGCTGCTCGACGAACCGACCAACGACCTTGACGTGGAAACGCTGGCGGCGCTGGAGGAAGCCATCGAGAATTTCGCGGGATGCGCCGTGGTGATCAGCCACGATCGCTTCTTCCTGGACCGCCTGGCGACTCATATCCTGGCCTTCGAAGGCGACAGCCATGTTGAATGGTTCGAGGGCAATTTCGAAATGTATGAAGAGGACAAGCGCCGCCGTCTGGGCGATGCGGCGGATCGTCCCACGCGCCTCGCATATAAGAAGCTGACGCGCTGATTTTCGCCATGCGGTGCGGAGATGATCAAGGGATTGCAATCATTGCAATGACGGGCTTCATTTTCGCACTTGCAAAATAATGTGCTGCACTGCACATAGGAAAGGCCTTTCAGGCATCCTCTCCTAAAACTTTCCGGCCGGTCCTTTTTGGATCGGCCTTTTTTTCGTGCCCGGCGACGTGCTTCAGCAGCGTTGGGCGGCGTGTTGCGGGCCGGGTGCCGGCGCTTCCGTCGGGCTTGTGGTCGCGGCGCGTTGCAAAGCGCGATTCTTTCCATCTCGGTGCTTCACGCTGCATCGGACTTGGGTTAGTCCCCTCAGAACAATGGACAGGGCAGATATCAGGCAATGAGGGTGAAGCAGGTCTAATGGCGTTGACCCCTCTTTCCGGCGTGATCCTGGGCGTCGTGCTGGCCTTGTGGCTGGGTGCTGCGGTCTGGGCTCTGTCCAGTGGTCAGCGTCGGCGCCGCGAAGGCATGCAGGCGCAGGGAAAGCTCGACAGGCTGTCTGTCCTGCTCGCTTCGGCGCCGGCCGCGCCCATCGTCATCCACCCGGATGGGCGGCTGGAGGCGGCCGACCGGCTCGCCAAATGGCTGGGCAAGGATAGGGTGCCCACTTTCGTTTCCGAATTCACCGCGCCGGACGGCGGTCTGGAACCCGGTGATGCGGCCGCCCTGGCGCAGGAGATCGCTGCGGCCCAGCGTGCCGGGCGCAGCTTTGCGCTGCCGGTGAAGGGCGCCGATTCGTCGCGCCTGCTGCTGGTCCGTGGTGCGCCTGCAGGGCCGGTGCTGGCCGAGAGCGGCGGCGTCGTCCTGTGGATCTTCGACGCGACCGACAGCCAGGCGGAGATCCAGGCGCTGAAGGGCAAGGTGGAGCAGCTTCGCGAGGCGCTGGAGGCGCTGGCGGGGCTGGTCGAGGCGGCGCCCTTTCCCATGTGGCATCGCGCCGCCGACATGCGGCTCAGCCTGGTCAACACGGCCTATGTCCGGGCAGTGGACGGTGAAAGCGCGCGGGAGGTCATCGCCAACGGCACTGAACTGGTGGAGACGGTGGGCGGCGTCACGCCGCAGGCTGCCGCGGCGCAGACCCTGGCCGACGGCGCGCCGGTCGAACGTCTGGTCCCCGCGACTATCGACGGCGAAAGGCGGACGATGCGGGTGGTCGACGTTCCGCTCGGCGCGGCGGGCGTCGCGGGCTTTGCCATGGACCAGAATGAGCTGGAGCAGGCCCGCGTCGAACATCGGCGGCTGGAGGCGGCGCAGCGCGACCTGCTGGACCGGCTGTCCGCAGGGGTGGCGCGCTTCGGGTCCGATCGTGCGCTGCGCTTCTGGAACCAGCCCTTCATGAGTCTGTTCGGACTGGATCAGGAACGGCTGGCCGATAATCCGCCGTTCGAGCGGGTTCTGGACCAGATGCGGGAAGCACGGCGGCTGCCCGAGAACAGGGATTTTCCGGCCTGGCGCGCGGAACGGCGCGACTGGTTCCTCTCCCCCGATCCGCGAGAGGAAAACTGGCTGCTGGCGGACGGCACCCATTTGCGCGTCTATGGGCAGCCTTTGCCCGATGGCGGTCTGCTGCTGATATTCGAGGATCGGACAGAGCAGGTTCAGTTGTCGAGCGCCCGCGACACTCTGCTGCGCGTCCGTACAGCGACTTTCGACAATCTGTTCGAATCGATCGGGGTCTTTTCCTCGGACGGACGACTGCACCTTTGGAACAGTCGTTTCCGGTCGATCTGGGAGGTGCCGGAGGATTTGCTGGCCAAACATCCCCGGATCGACGAACTGATGCGCGCCGTCCAGTCGCGCCTAGCCAAGCCGCAGCAGGCGAACCTCGTCCGCGAACTGGTGCGCGCCGCCACGGTGGAGCGCAAGCAGCGCGTCGGCCATGTCGGTTTTGCGGATGGGCGCATTTTCGAATTCGCGGCGATCCCGCTGCCCGACGGCAATGCGCTGTTCACCATGCTCGACGTCACCGACAGCCGCCGGGTGGAACAGGTGCTCCGCGACCGCAATGACGCGCTGGAGCAGGCGGACAAGGTGAAGACAGCCTTCGTCACCAATATGAGCTATGAATTGCGCACGCCGCTCACCACCATCGCTGGTTTCGCGGAGATGATGAGTGCGGGCTATGCGGGCGAACTGAGCGATTCCGCCAAGGACTATGTCGATGGCATCCTGCAAAGCACCAGTCGCCTCTCCATGCTGATCGACAATGTGCTTGACCTGACGCAGGGCGAGGCCGGGATGCTGCCCATCGAAAAGGCGACGGTGGATCTTGCGGCGGAAGCGCGCGACGCTGTCACGCGGATCAAGGGCGATGCGACGGCCAAGGGGATCGACCTTGCCACGTCGCTCCAGTCCAGCCTGGGCACCGTGCAGGGCGACAAGCGAAGGATCGGCCAGGTGCTGGATCATCTTCTGGAAAATGCAGTGCGTTATTGCGCCCGGGGGGGGCGCGTGCTGCTGCACGGCGATGGCGGCGAGGACAAGGCGCGCCTTGTCGTATCCGACAATGGTCCGGGCATCAGTATCAAGCGGCAGGCAACGATCTTCGACGCGTCTTCCCGGACCGAACAGGCGCGCAACGGCGGCAAGGCGGGGATCGGCCTTCCGCTCGCCAAACAATTGGCAGAGGCCCATGGCGGCACCTTGCAACTGGTGTCGGAGCCGGGGCAGGGAACGATGGTCGTGATCGAGCTGCCCCGTGGCTGAAGCCGGTATCCTGCTGGCCGCGGAGGTCGACATGCTGGCGTTCGGGCATCGGCTGGCAGCGCTGGTCCGCATTGGGGATGTCATTGCGCTGGAAGGCGGATTGGGCGCGGGCAAGACAACGCTCGCCCGCGGGATTTTGGAAGGACTGGGGTTGGAAGAGGAAGCACCGAGCCCCAGCTTCGCCATTGTCCAGCCCTATGATATTCCCGATGTGAGGCTGCCTGTCGCCCATGTCGATCTCTACCGGCTGGACGGGCCGGAGGAGGCGCAGGAACTGGCGCTTGACGACTATCTGATGGACAGCCTGCTGATCGTCGAATGGCCGGAACGGATGGGCATCGGGGTCTGGCCCGGCGCGCTGCGTTTCCACATCGGCACGGAACCCGACGGCGCTCGGCGCTTGACAGCGGACGTGCCGGACGCTTGGACGGAGCGATGGTCACAGATATGATCCCGCCCGTTGCCGCTCCCGCCTTCCTCGCGCAGGTGGGGTGGGGTCAGGCCGCCGTCGTTCCCCTCGCCGGCGATGCCTCCTTCCGGCGGTATTTTCGGGTGATCGACGGCGCGCGCCGCGCCGTGCTGATGGACGCGCCGCCGCCGCATGAGGATCCGCGCCCCTTCATCGCGATAGCCGAACATCTGACGGAAAATGGCTTCGCAGCGCCCCGGATACTGGCGCGCGACCTGGAGGAAGGCCTGGTCCTGATCGAGGATTTCGGCGATCTGCGCGTGAAGGAGCATGTCGAGGATCAGCCGGAGGCGGAACGGGATGTGTATCGCCGGGCCGTGGACCTGCTCGCCGCGCTTCATCGACTGCCTGCCGCTGACGTGCCGCCCTATGACCGTGCCGTCTATCAACGGGAGGCCGGGTTGCTCACCCAATATTATTGTCCCGCCGTCGGCCTGCAGGTGGATGAGGAGGGCTATGTCCGGGCATGGGACATGGTCCTTCCGATCGTCGAGCAATCGTCCAGCCCGGTGGTCACGGTGCTGCGTGATTACCATGCCGAAAATATCATGCTGATCGACGGGACGGCATCGCACGGGTTGGGCCTGCTCGACTTTCAGGATGCCCTTGCGGGGCACCCGGCCTATGATCTCGTCTCGCTGCTGCAGGATGCGCGGCGCGACGTGCCGCCCACGCTGGAGGCGGCGATGCTGGACCATTATCGCGCCATCGCCAATCCGCCGGCTGACTTTGACACCGCCTATGCCGTGCTGGGCGCGCAGCGCAACGCGAAGATCATCGGCATATTCACCCGGCTGTGGAAGCGCGATGGGAAGCCGCGTTACCTGTCCTATCTGCCGCGCATGTGGGACTTGCTGGAACGCGACCTCGCCCATCCGGCGCTGGCGCCCGTGGCGGAATGGTTCGCCGCGAACGTCCCCCCCGACAAGCGTCACCATGCGCTAGAGGACCATGTCCCGGCATGATCGACACCGCGATGCTGATGGCGGCCGGACTGGGCAAGCGCATGCGGCCGTTGACGGCGACCCGCCCCAAGCCGCTGGTCAGGGTGGCCGGCAAGCCGCTGATGGACCATGCACTGGACCGGCTGGCGGCTGGCGGCATCCGGAAGCTCGTAGTCAATGTCCATTATCTGGCCGATACGGTCGAAGCGCATCTGGCGGCGCATAATGAAGGCATGCAGATCGCCATTTCGGACGAACGCGGGAAGCTGCTGGAGACGGGCGGCGGGCTGATCCACGCGAAGGCGCAGTTGGGCGACGCGCCATTTTTCTGTGCCAACAGCGACAATCTGTGGATCGATGGGCCGCAGGAAACGCTGGGCATGATGCGCAGGATCTGGAACCCGGATCGAATGGACGCGCTGCTGCTGCTGGTGCCGCTCGCCCGCGCCCATTGCCATCGGGGACCGGGCGATTTTCACATGGACGCGAATGGGCGACTGACGCGGCGCAAGACTGCCCATGTCGCGCCCTTTGTCTTCACCGGCGTCCAGATCATGTCTCCCACGCTGCTGGTAGATCCGCCGTCCGATGTCTTTTCCACCAATGTCTTCTGGAACCGGGCGATAGAGTCGGGCCGCCTCTACGGTGTCTCGCACCAGGGGCTCTGGTTCGACGTCGGCACGCCGCAGGCCATTCCCATCGTGGAGTCGATGCTGGCCCATGGGTGAACGCACCCGCCCCGCATTGTTCAATATCCCCGCGCATCGCGCCTTTTCCGACGCGTTGGTCACGGGCATCCTGGCCCGGCACGGCAATGATCTGGTACGGCTGGCGCAGGGCATGATCCTGCTGCCCAACAATCGCGCCATCCGGTCGGTGAGCGATGCCTTTGTCCGTAAATCGGGGGGCGGGCTGTTGTTGCCGCGTCTCGTCGCGCTGGGCGATCCCGATCTGGGCGAGCAGGTGGGTGGCGCGCTCGATCCGTTGGGGGAGGATGACCCGATCCCTCCCGCCATAGCGCCGATGCGCCGCCAGATGATCCTGGCGCGCATGGTGCAGCAGGCATCGGCACACCCGATCGATGCGGGGCAGGCATTGAAGCTGGCCCAGGCGCTTGGCGCGGTCCTCGACCAGATGCAGGTGGAGCGCGTCCCCGTGCGCGCGCTGGCAGAGCTTGGCCTGTCGGACGACCTGTCGCAGCATTGGCAGACATCGCTCAGGTTGTTCGGCATATTGCTGGCGCAATGGCCGCAGGAACTGGCGCGATTGGGGTGCATCGACCTCGCGGATCGACGCAATCGCCTGCTGGACCGCATGACGGCGCGCTGGGCCAAGGCGCCGCCCGATGGCTTCGTCATTGCGGCGGGAATGTCCACCACGGCGCCTGCAGTGGCCATGCTGCTCCGGCGGATTGCCATGCTGCCCAAGGGGGCGGTTGTCTTTGCCGGGCTGGATCAGGAGATGGACGCCGACGCCTGGAACGCCATTGGTCCATCGGATGCCGATACCCCGACCGGCAGCACGGCCGGCAGCGCAACCGGTATCGGGCCCGGTGGGCTTGAGAGCCATCCGCAATATGCGCTGAAACGCCTGCTCGACCGGATGAGCGCCACGCGCGATGACGTGGCGCTCTGGCGCTGGGGCAGCGAGCATGACGCCCGCGCTGTCCGGGGACGCAACATCTCAAACGCCATGCTGCCGCCCCGGCTGACCAGCCGTTGGCGAGACCTCAGGACCGCTGACCGCCTGCTCGCCGGCGTCGAGACGCTGGAGGTCGCGACGCCGGGCGAAGAGGCGCAGGCCATCGCCATTGCCTTGCGCGAGGCGGTCGAGACGCCGGGACGCACGGCGGCGCTGGTGACGCCCGACCGGCAATTGGCGACCCGCGTGTCCGCCCATTTGCGCCGCTGGGGCATAGAGGCGGACGATTCCGCCGGGCAGCCGCTCTCGCGCCTGCCGCCCGGAACGCTGCTGATCGCGATGGCGGAGGCGCTGGCGGAGCGCTTTGCTCCTGTTGCGCTGCTGACCCTGCTCAAACATCCGCTCGTCATGCGGGGGGAGGGGCGGCTTGCCTGGCTGGAGGGCGTGCGTGGGCTTGACCTGTTGCTGCGCGGGCCAAGGCCGCAGGCGGGCATTCATGGGCTCGACCTGTTGCTGGCCGAACGGGAGGGCGAAGACCGGCAGCGGGCCTTGCGCGACCGTACGCGGCTATGGTGGGCAGAAGCCCGAGAACTGCTCGAACCGCTGGAGCAGGCCTTCATGGCCGCGCCGGATCTTGCGGGCCAATTGGCGGCAATTCGCGAGCATGCCGGTCGTCTCTCCCATGATACGGTCTGGGCCGGGCATCAGGGTCACGCCGCCGCCGATCTCTTTGCGGAAATGGAGGAGGCGGCGAGCGAAGGACCGCGTCAGGCCGACATACGGGGGCTGCCTGCCCTTTTCGACCATCTTCTGGGCGGCCTGTCGGTTCGCCCGCCGCAGGGTGGCCATCCCCGGATCAGCATCCTCGGTCTCATCGAAGCGCGGCTGGTGCAGACCGACCTCATGATATTGGCCGGTCTCAACGAGGGTACCTGGCCGGGCCTGCCCGCGCCCGATCCATGGCTCGCGCCGCGCATCCGTCGGGAAATAGGACTGCCGGGCCTCGAAAACCGCATCGGCCTTGCCGCCCATGACTTCGCCAGCGCCCTGGGCGCGCCGCAGGTGCTGATCACGCGCGCCCGTCGCGGGGCGGGCGGTCCGGCGGTCGCCTCCCGCTTCTGGCTGCGGCTGAAGGCCATGGCCGGGCCGCAATGGAAGAATACCGGCCGCTATGCCGCACTGGCGCAGGCGATCGACCGGGCAGAGGAACACAGGCCCGCAGCGCGCCCGGCCCCGGTGCCGCCTTTGTCCGTGCGACCGAAGGTCATTCCCGTCACCGATGTCGATCGGTTGAAGGCTGATCCCTACGCCTTCTATGCCAAGCGCATCCTGCGCCTGGCGCGGCTCGACCCGGTGGATGCCGATGCCGGCCCCGCCTGGCGCGGGACAGCCGTCCATGAGATCCTTCAGCGATGGGCGGAGGAGGGCAATGGCAAGCTGTCCGATCTGGAGGCGCGGGCCCGGGCGATGTTCGACCGGCCCGATGTCCATCCCTTGCTCAGGGCTCTCTGGCAACCGCGCCTTATCGAAGCCATAAGATGGATCGCCGCTGAAGTCGCGAGCGACCTTGCCGCCGGGCGCAGGATCCTCTCGGTCGAGACCGAAGGCCGGGCGGAGATTGCCGGAGTGACGCTGACCGGCAAGGCCGACCGGATCGACCTGCTTCCGGACGGCAAGCTGGGCATTATGGATTACAAGACCGGCAAGCCGCCCAGCGCGCGGCAGGTGAAGGCGGGCTATGCGCTGCAACTCGGCCTGCTGGGCCTGATCGCGGAACATGGCGGCTTTCCCGGCACCGACGCCGCGCCTGTCGTCGGGAGTTTCGAATATTGGTCGCTGGCCAGGAAGGGGGAGGCGTTCGGCTATCGGGAAAGCCCGGTCGATCCGCTGGGCAAGCGGGACAAGATCATCACCGCCGATTTCACGTCCGGGGTGCATGCCCAGTTCGAGGGCATCGCCGCCGCCTGGCTCAACGGATCGGCGCCCTTCGACGCCCAGGTAAATCCGGAAGTCGCCAGCTATGGTGATTATGACCAGCTCATGCGGCTGGAGGAATGGTATGGCCGGGACGATGGCTAGAAAGCCTGGGGCACTGCAACCGCTGGCTGGTGCGCAGGCGCAGGCCGCCGCACCTGATGCGCATGTGTGGTTGTCCGCTTCGGCCGGCACGGGCAAGACCCATGTGCTGACCGCCCGCGTCTTCCGTCTGCTGCTCCAGGGAGTGCGGCCGGAAAATATCCTGTGCCTCACCTTCACCAAGGCGGGTGCCGCGGAAATGGCGGATCGCATCCATGATCGCCTCGCCGCCTGGGTGCTCATGGACGAGGCCGACCTTTTTCATGACCTGGAGGCGCTGGGCGAAGAGTCGGGACCGGAAGCCCGCGACCGCGCCCGCCGCCTGTTCGCCGAAGTATTGGAATCGACCGGCGGCGGCCTCCGCATCCAGACGATCCACGGCTTCTGCCAGCAATTGCTCACCACCTTCCCGCTGGAGGCCGACCTGCCCCCCGGTTTCCGCCCGCTCGACCAGCGCGAGCAGGCGATGCTGGCGCGCCAGACCCTGGCCGATATGGTGGTGGTGGCGCAGGAGCAGGGCGACGACATCCTGATGGAAGCGTTGCAGGCGCTGAGCCTGCGCATGGGGGAGGGCGGCGCGGAAAATTTCCTGCTGCGCTGCGCGGCCCGGCTGGATGCGCTCGAAACCCTACCGGAAGATATCGCGCCATGGCTGCTGCGGGAACTGAACCTGCCCGAAGGAGACATTGAAGCCCACATTGCCGAACGATGCGCGGACGATCTGTTCGACATGCGGACGCTCGGCTGGATCGCTCAGGCCAATGCGGATTGGGGCACGGGGCGTGCGCTCGAACGCTGCGACAGGATAGCGCGCTGGCGGGCTCTCGATCCGACGGCGCGCGCCACCGGACTGGTCGATCTCCACGCGGTCTGGGCGAAGGCCGATGGCGATCTGCTTTCCACCGCCAAGGGTTGGGCGCCGTCAGTGGATGGCTATGGTGATGCGATTGCGCGGATGCACGAATGCTGTTCCGAACTGCTGGGCCTGCGCGTTCGGGCAGCCTATGCCGCCCTGCTCGCCAGGGCGTTGCATGCCGGGCGCGTCTACGCAAGAGCCTATGCCGAAGCCAAGCGCCTTGCCGGCGCCGTCGATTTCGACGACCTGATCGCCAATGCGGCCCGCCTTCTGTCCCAGCCCGGCATCGCCGACTGGATCCGCTACAAGCTGGACCAGCGGATCGATCACATATTGGTGGACGAGGCGCAGGATACCAATATCAGCCAATGGCAGATTGTCGGCGCATTGGCGGCGGAATTTTTCGCGGGCGAAGGCGCGAAGGGCGACAGGGTTCGCACCCTCTTCACGGTGGGTGATTTCAAGCAGGCGATCTTCGGATTTCAAGGCACCAGTCCCGAAGCCTTCCGCGCCGCGCAGATCGTCTTCCAACGCCATGCGGAAGATGCAAGCCAGATGTTCCACGACCTCTCGCTTCAGCACAGCTTCCGCTCGACACCCGCTATATTGGATGTGGTCGACCGCACCATAGCGACCCTGCGGGCCGAGCGCTTCGGCCTGGAGCCGGGCGAGGTCCAGCACATCAGCGCCAACCGCTTTCCCGGCGAAGTACTGCTCTGGAAACCTGTCATCGCCGGGCTGTCCGACGAGGCGGAGGGGGAGGAGGATTGGGCCGCCGACCAGGAACGGGTGCTGGCCCAGAGCATCGCCCGCCAGATCAGGCAGTGGATCGATGACGGGCTGATGCTGGAGAGCCGGGGCCGCCCGGTAACGGCGGGCGACATCATGATCCTGGTCCGCCGCCGCTCCGAACTGGCGCGGTTGATCGTGGCGCGGCTCTATGAAGAGAAGGTGGCGGTTGCAGGCATTGACCGCCTTCGCCTGAACCAGCCGCTTGCCGTGCGTGACCTGCTCGCCGCGTTGCGCTTCGCGGTTCAGCCGGAGGATGACCTGAACCTCGCGGCGCTGCTGGTATCGCCGCTGGTCGGCTGGACGCAGGACGAACTGATGGGCCGCCTTGTCGGCCGCCGCGTCGGACTGTGGCAGCATCTGACGGGAACGCTGGACGACACACTGCTGCACCCCTTGCGGCAGTTGCTGGCGCAGGCGGACTTCACCACCCCTTATCGCTATCTGGAGGAGGTCTTGTCCGGCCCGATGGATGGCCGTCGTCGCCTGATCGAAAGACTGGGTTCGGAGGCGGCCGATCCGATAGAGGAATTGCTGAACGCCGCGCTCGCCTTCGAGAATGATGATCACCCCTCGCTTCAGCGCTTCATCGACTGGTTCGACCGGGGAGAGGTCGAGATCGTGCGCGACGCGGCCACGCAGGGGGATTCGCTCCGCCTGCTCACGGTTCATGGGGCGAAGGGATTGCAGGCGCCCATCGTCATTCTTGCCGACGCCTGCCTTGATCCGGACGCGGGCAACCGGGCCGATTCGCTGGAGTGGAATGGCCTGCCGATCATCGCCCCCCGAAAGAGCGAGCGGCAGGGAGCGATCGGCCAACTGGCCGAGGAAGCCAGTGCCGTCGAGCGCGCCGAACATTGGCGTCTGCTCTATGTTGCCCTCACACGGGCGGAGGAAAGGCTGGTGGTCGCGGGTTCGCTCGGTCCGCGCGCCAAGGGCGAGGTCAAGCCCGAAAGCTGGTACGCCGCCGTCGAAGGCGCGCTGATTTCGCTGGAGGCGGAGTGGGAGGCCGATCCGCTGTGGGGCGCGCGCCGCCGCTGGCGTGGCAGGGAAATGCTCCCTCCAAAGGCGGCGGAGCAACGCGTTCCCGAAAGCCGGACAGCGCATGTCGAACCGGACTGGCTTCGCCGCCGCGCGCCTGTGGAGGCCCGGCCGCCACGTCCCCTGGCGCCCTCCGCCGCCATCGAGGATGATGTGCCCTATCCGCCGCCGACCCCGGCCATGCGGGACGCAGCCGAACGAGGGCGCTGGCTGCACCGGCTGTTCGAACGGCTGGCCGACGTGCCGCCGGACAGCCGCCGTGCACGTGCCGGCAACTGGCTGGCGCAGCAGGGCCTTGGCGATCCGGCGCAGCGGCATGACGTCATCGAACAGGCCATGCGGATCATTGAAGATCCGCGATTCGCGCCGCTGTTCCATGCCGATGCGCTGGCTGAGGCCCCGATCGCCGCCGTGGTGGGGGAAGCGGTGATCGCCGGGACCGTGGACAGGCTGCGCATCAGTGACGATGTCGTGCAGCTGGTCGATTTCAAGACCGGCCGCATATCACCCCTGGGGATCGAAGAGGTACCATTGGCCCATATCCGGCAGATGGCGGCCTATTCCGCTGCGCTTCAGGTGATATTTCCCGGCCGCAGGATAGAGGCCGGCCTGCTATACACTTCTGCGCCAAGGCTCATCACGCTGCCGCCTGAGCTGCTGGAACGGCACAAGCCGGGCTTTCCGCCCACGCAGGAGAATTTGCCGCTTCCGACCGTTGAGCCGGATGCGTCATCATCCTAAATATTCCGCAATCGAAGGAGATATCTAAATGGCTACCAAGGCAGTCACCGACCTCAGCTTCCAGCAGGACGTCATCAATGCGGACAAGCCCGTGCTTGTCGATTTCTGGGCGGAATGGTGCGGCCCGTGCAAGATGATCGGCCCGGCGCTGGAAGAAATTTCGGACGAACTGTCTGACAGGGTCACCATCGCGAAGATCAATATCGACGAAAATCCCGATGCGCCCGGCCGCTATGGCGTGCGGGGCATTCCGACGATGATCCTCTTCAAAAATGGCGAAGCCGCCGCCACCAAGGTGGGCGCGGCGCCCAAGAGCGCGCTCAAGGGTTGGATCGAAAGCGTCCTTTGATGATGTCCGGAAAGGCCTGAAACGGCCTTTCCCTTTGGTGCTCCCGCATTTGCGGGAGCATTTTTCGTTCTGGAAGCTGGCGTTCCGCGATCGCGCTCCCCGCGCCTCACTCCATCAACGGAACAGCCGGTCTGCCGCCAGATCCCAGAGGCGAGGGGATGAAGCCCCGAGCAACCCGCGTCGCAGATCACCCACGACATAGGGTGAACCGTCCAGCCGCTGGCACAGCCCACCCGCTTCGTTCACGAACAGCGTCCCGGCCGCATGATCCCAGGGCAAGGTGCGGGCAAAGACCGATACGTCATTCTGCCCCAGCACAAGGCGCGGATATTGCTCGGCAGCGCAACGGGGAATGTCCACCAGCTGGAAGATCGCCTCCGACCGGCGCCTGACGTCGGCGCGCTCCTCCTCCGTCATGAAATAGACGGCAAGCGCAGCAATCGGCAGCGCTTCGCCGCTTTCGCGTGCATGGACCTGCTGACCGTCGATATGGCTGCCAGCGCCCAATATGGCGTGGCACATGCGTCCGGTCAGCGGGTCCAATATCCAACCCGCCAAAATCGTGCCTGCATCCGCCAGCGCGACCATGATGCCGAAGGGCGGTTTTCCCGCGGCGAAGTTCCCGGTCCCGTCAATGGGGTCTATGATCCAGTTGAGCCCTTCGCCCGCGCGGTCCAGCATGGCGGGATCGGCGGCGCATGCTTCTTCCCCGATGACGCCTGCTTCGGGCAGGATGGCGGAAAGCCCCTCCGCCAGCCGGAGTTCGCTTTCCTTGTCGGCGATGGTGACGAAGTCATCGGCCGCTTTCTCGGCCACTTCGTGGCTGGCGAGATTCTGGTAGCGCGGCATCACCACGTCACGAGCCACCTCGCGCATCAGCGCGACGACGGGTTCATGCAATTCCGTGGGCATCCGGCCCGTCCTTTTTCAACTGCGATAATCCGCATTGATCGAGATATAGCCGTGAGTCAGGTCACAGGTCCAAACCGTGGCCCGACCATCGCCCAGCCCCAGGTCGACGCCGATCACTATGTCCTGCCCCTTGAGATGGGCCGTCACCGGCGCCTCGTCATAGCCCTCCACCGCCCGTCCGCCCGATGCGACCTGCGTCGCGCCGAAGCGGATGGAGAGCTTGTCCCGATCGGCCGGCTCGCCTGCCTTGCCGATCGCCATCACCACGCGACCCCAATTGGCGTCTTCGCCCGCAATGGCGGTCTTCACGAGCGGCGAGTTGGCGATGGAAAGCGCGATGCGGTGGGCGCTCGCGTCGCTTTCCGCTCCCTCGACGGTGATCTGAACGAATTTCGTCGCGCCTTCGCCGTCGCGCACCACCAGATGCGCCAGTTGGCGGCAAAGATCGTCGAGCGCCGCGGCAAAGGCGTCCGCCCCGCCATCCTCCATCGAGAGGAGCGGCGTGTTGCCCGCCTTGCCCGTTGCGAAGGCCAGCACCGTATCGCTGGTCGACGTGTCGCTGTCGACCGTGATGCAGGAAAAGCTCTTCCGGTTGGCGGCGGACAGCATCTGCTGCAGCAATTTGGCGTCGATGGCGGCGTCCGTGAAGATATAGCCCAGCATCGTCGCCATGTCGGGAGCGATCATCCCCGAACCCTTGATAATCCCGACCAGTTCGACCCGCGTGCCGCCAATCATGGCAGAGGCGCGGGCGCCCTTGGCATAGGTGTCGGTCGTGCCGATGGTGGTCGCTGCCTCTTCCCAGCCGCAGGGCGCGGCGACAAAGGCGGCCTCCAGCCCTGCCTCCGCCTTGTCCACCGGCAAAGGAACACCGATTACCCCGGTCGAGGAGATGAAGACGCTGGAAGGCTGGCAATCCAGATGGTTCGCGACCTTGGCGGCGATCGCCTCCACCGCTGCACGGCCCCGGTGGCCGGTAAAGGCATTGGCATTGCCCGCATTCACCACCAGCGCCCGCGCGGAACCCAGTGGAATGGCGTCCCGGCACCATTCGACTTCAGGAGAGGGGCATTTGCTCTGCGTCGTGACGCCCGCCACGGCCGTGCCTTCGCTCAGTTCGACATAGGTGAGGTCGCACCTGTCCCAATTCTTGTATCGCGCCCTGGCGACGCGCGCGGTGACGCCCGCAATGGGCGGAAGTTCAGGAAAGGCAGCGGGGGCGAGGGGCGAACGTTCTGTCATGCCCGTCGCTTAGCGCAATATGCCCGTCCGTCAACGGAGAGATGGGCGGACATGGAGCTTTCCGATGCTATCCGGCATGCCCGCTCTGATTGACTAACGCCTGTGCGCGTCCTAAATCGCCGCGCATGTCCGCGTGCATCGCCCCAAAAGGCGTGCGCGTCCCCTTTTGTCAGGAATTTGCATGTTCGGCGCACTCGCCAAGTCTATTTTCGGCTCCTCCAACGACCGCTATGTGAAGTCGCTGGGCAAGACCGTCGAACAGATCGCCTCTTTCGAACCCACCATTTCGGCCATGAGTGACGAGGAACTGGCGGCGCAGACCGTGCGGTTCCGGGAGCGGCTGGCACAGGGTGAAACGCTTGACGGCCTGCTGCCCGAAGCCTTCGCCACGGTGCGGGAAGCCGCCAAGCGGACCTTGGGCCAGCGCCATTATGACGTGCAGATGGTGGGCGGAATCGTGCTTCATCGCGGCGAGATCGCCGAAATGCGCACGGGCGAGGGCAAGACGCTGGTCGCGACGCTCGCCACCTATCTGAACGCGCTGGAAGGGAAGGGCGTCCACGTCGTCACCGTGAACGACTATCTGGCCAGCCGCGACTGCGAATGGATGGGACAGGTCTATCGCTTCCTGGGCCTTACCACCGGCGTCATCGTGCCGAACCTGTCGGAGGACCAGCGCCGCGAGGCGTACAGTGCCGACATTACCTATGCGACGAATAACGAGCTCGGCTTCGATTACCTGCGCGACAACATGAAATATGACCGCGCGTCGATGGTACAGCGGCCTTTCAACTTCGCCATCGTCGACGAGGTGGACTCGATCCTCATCGACGAAGCGCGCACGCCGCTGATCATATCCGGCCCGACCGATGACAAGTCGGAACTCTATGTCTCCGTCGATGCCATCGTGAAGCAGCTGGACGAGAGCGATTATGAGAAGGACGAGAAGCAGCGCACCGTCACGCTGACCGAGGACGGGACCGAGAAGATCGAGCGCATGCTGGAAGGGGCTGGGCTGCTGCAAGGTGCCAACCTCTATGATTTCGAAAACACCGCCGTCGTCCACCATGTCAATCAGGCGCTGCGTGCGAACGTGATGTTCCGCCGCGACATCGATTACATCGTCAAGGATGGCAAGGTCATCATCATCGACGAGTTCACCGGCCGCATGATGGATGGCCGCCGCTGGTCGGACGGTCTGCACCAGGCGGTGGAAGCCAAGGAAGCGGTGAATATCGAGCCGGAAAACCAGACACTCGCCTCCATCACCTTCCAGAATTATTTCCGCATGTACCCGAAACTGGGCGGCATGACCGGCACGGCCGCGACCGAAGCCACCGAATTCTACGAAATCTACAAGATGAACGTCGTCACCATCCCGACCAACCGGCCGGTGCAACGTGTCGACGAGGAAGACAGCTTCTACAAGAATCTGGAAGACAAGTTCCGCGGAATCGCCAAGACCATCAAGGTCCATGCGGAGCAGGGCCAGCCTGTCCTTGTCGGCACGGTTTCGATCGAAAAATCGGAAATGCTCTCCGAATTCCTGACGCAGGAAGGCGTGAAGCACGCCGTCCTCAACGCCCGCTTCCATGAAAGCGAAGCGCATATCGTGGCGCAGGCAGGCCGCAAGGGCGCCGTCACCATCGCCACCAACATGGCCGGTCGCGGTACCGACATCAAATTGGGCGGCAACCTTGAATTCCGCGTCGAGGACGAACTGCGCGACATGCCCGAAGGGCCGGAGCGGGAAGCCGCCATCGCGCGGATCGATGCAGAGATCGAGGCCGAAAAGCAGGAAGTGCTCGCGGCTGGCGGCCTTTTCGTGCTGGGCACGGAACGGCATGAAAGCCGCCGCATCGACAACCAGCTTCGCGGCCGTTCGGGCCGTCAGGGTGACCCCGGCCTTTCGCGCTTCTATCTGAGCCTCGACGACGACCTGATGCGCATCTTCGGCCCGGACACGATGTTCGCCAAGATGATCCGCTCCAACCTGGAGGATGGCGAGGCGCTGCCCCCGTCCAAATGGCTCAGCAAGGCGATCGAGACTGCCCAGAAGAAGGTGGAAGCCCGCAACTACGACATCCGCAAGCAGGTCGTCGAATATGACGATGTGATGAACGATCAGCGCAAGGTCATTTACGAACAGCGCAGCGACATCATGGATGCGGATACGGTTGATGATGTCGTTGCCGACATGCGGCATGAAACGGTCAATGATCTTGTCGGCGCATCATGCCCGCAGGGTACCTATCCCGAACAATGGGATATCGATCGGTTGAAGGTTCGATCGGCCGAGGTGCTGAACCTCGAACCCGATTTCGACGCCTGGCTGGCCGAGGACCATGTCGATCCGGAGATGATCGAGGAACGGCTCAGAACGTTGGCCGACGCGGCCGTGGCCGAGAAGGTCAGGGAACTTGATCCCGAGAGCTGGCATATGATCGAAAAGTCGATCCTGCTGCAAAGTCTGGACCATCATTGGAAGGAGCATCTGTCGACCCTCGACGCGCTGCGCCAGGTTGTCCATTTGCGCGCTTATGCCCAGAAAACGCCGATCAATGAATATAAGCAGGAAGCCTTCGCCCTGTTTGAACGCATGCTCGGCAATATCCGCGAGGATGTGACCGGCTCCATCGCCCGCGTCCAGTTCCGCATGGAGGAGCCGCTGCCGGAATTCGACCTGCCGATACTGCCCGACTTCATCACGACGCATATCGACCCGTTTTCGGGCGAGGATAATAGCGGAGACTTCGACGGTGGTCAGATCAGCGGCATCACGACGACCCTGCCTCGTCCCGCCGCAGGAGGACCGGCTGGCGAGTTCGCCAATCTGGACATCAGCCGCAACGCGCCATGCCCCTGCGGATCGGGCCAGAAATACAAGCATTGCCACGGTGCGCTCAACTAGAAGGGTTGTGACCTGACAGGGGCAGGTCACGCTTCTGGCCTTATGTTTTTCGGGAATCACCTGCCGCGATCGGTCCCGATCGCTGGTGAATGGTTCCACGCGCGCCTTGGCAGCGTCCCGCGCCGGGTCATCACATTGGCTCGCGCGCATTTTCAGCCTGATGACGAAGGTGCGGTGCTATCGCCATTTGCATGGTTCAGGCCGCCTTTCGGCTCGAAGGATTGCCCACCCGTGACCGCCGATTGACGTTACGGAAAGGTGGCGATCTACCTTTGGATAGATTGCGATGAACGTCCATTCTTGCTAAGCGGAAATGGATTTGGATGCCCGACAGCAAACAGATCGCGCTCCCGGCATTCCCTTGCCCGGGGGCGCATTTTTATTCCGCATCCCGGAACGCGAAACGTCTGACCGTCATCAACCAGCAAGAACCGATGATCAGGGTTCCCGCCCCAGCGCATCATGGAGAACCTGATCGGCACAGGACATGGCAAGCGCCCGTACCCGATAGCGCAGCGCGAGTTCACGATGGGCGGCAATTTCCTGCGATGCCGCACTCCGCTTTGCAGCGGCATCGGCTTTCGCGGCTTCCTCTCTTGCACGCCGGAACAGATAACGTGCGTCGGTATCGGCAGACATTGTCACCTCCGATGATTATCGGCCGCTTCTAGCATGAAGAAAATCGCGTCGCCTTAACGCGGATCAAACTGGATGGCGGACAGGGTGGGATTCGAACCCACGGTGAGCGTAAACCCACGGCGGTTTTCAAGACCGCTGCCTTAAACCACTCGGCCACCTGTCCGTCGTCACGCTTCCTAGCGAACCCGACGGCCTTGCCAAGCGTAAAATGGCGTGAAGGCGGTTTGATCCTGCCAATGTCGTCAAGTGCCAATAAGGGGATTCACGCCGCGCCATCCCTGTGCAACAAAAGAGCTTAAGGAGATTCTTCAATGCGTTCGTCGATCCTGTCGCTGTTGCTGGGACTTGCTGCCGTCGTGGCGGGCGGTCTGACGGCGGACAGCGTCAGCGCGCAGGAGAATGTCGGCTTTCGCGCCTATCTTGAATCCCTGCGCCCCAAGACCCGAGCGATGGGCATCCGGGATTCGACTCTGGACAGTGTCTTTCCGGGGCTGACGCCCAATCCGCGCGTAGTCCAGCTCGACCAAAATCAACCCGGCGGCGGCACCTATGCCCCGATCCCGAATTTCGAGCCCTATCGCCGCCAGCATGTCGATGCGGCACGCATCAGCCGGGGCCGGACCGCATATCTGGCCAATCGCGCCCGCCTTGCCCGGATAGAAGCGGAAACCGGTGTGCCGGAAGAGATCATGGTCGCCATCTACGGCCACGAAACCAATTACGGCGCCTATACCGGCGATTTCGACCTGATCCGCTCGCTTGCGACCTTGTCCTATGAGGGGCGTCGCCGGACATTGTTTGAACCGGAACTGCTGGCGACGCTGAAGATGCTCGATGATGGCGTGCCGCGCAGCCGCCTGGTGGGCAGTTGGGCTGGCGCGACCGGCTATCCCCAATTCCTGCCGAGCGTCTATCTGCGGCTGGGCAAGGATGGCGATGGCGATGGCCGGGTCGATATCTGGAACAGCGAAGCCGACGCCCTGGCATCCATCGCCAATTATTTCGTTCAGGCCGGATGGCGACGCGGCGAGCCTTGGGGCATTGCCGTGTCCGTTCCGGTCGGATTGGACCGTTCCGGCCTCGCCGCGCGCACCACTGCGGTCCGTTGCCCCCGCGTCTTCAGCCGCCATAGCCGCTGGCTCAGCATGGCCGAATGGCGGCGCATGGGAATCGTGCCCAGCGGCGCCGGCTGGCCCGCCGACCGGGTGATGGCGACATTGCTGGAGCCCGATGGTCCGGGCAAGACCGCCTATCTTCTGACCAGCAACTACCGGGCGATCCTCGACTATAACTGTTCGAATTTCTATGCCTTGTCCGTTGGCCTGCTGGCCGATGCGGTGAAGCAATAGAGCGCCTTGATATTGGTTCTGCCATGGCTATTGAATGCGCTAGGCATTCGAAGAATCCACCAGTCCAAAGGCATCCCGCATGAAGAAGTCCATCGCCGCCCTCCTGTTCGTCGGGTTGCTGTCCACGCCGCTGACCGCCGCCGCGCCACCCTATAGCAGCGAGGCGCCGATCGCCTATATGAAGGATCTCTCGTCGGGCGCCGTGCTTTACGACAAGGGGGGCGAGACGCGGATGCCGCCCGCCTCCATGGCGAAGATGATGACGGCCCATGTCGCTTTTCGCCTGATCCAGAAGGGCGATCTGAAACTCGACCAGAAATTCACCGTCCGCCCGGAAACCTGGCAGCGATGGCATGGCCCGCAGGCGGGATCGACCATGTTCCTGTCGCCGGGCGAGCAGGTGTCGGTGGAAAATCTTCTCCACGGCATCGTCACGCTTTCGGGCAATGATGCCTGCGTCGTGCTGGCGGAGGGCATTGCCGGGACAGAGCAGGCCTTCGTCGCCCTGATGAACCAGGAAGCCAAGCGCCTCGGCCTCAAGAACAGCAATTTCGGCACGAGCAATGGCTGGCCGGACGAAGGTGTGACTTATGTGACCGCGGCCGACCTTGCGGCGCTGGCCGAAGCGACGATCGAGGAAACGCCCAACCTCTACAAGAAATTCTACGCCACGCGCAGCTTCACCTGGGGCAAGACGATGGGCGGCGCGGATATCGAGCAGGGCAATCGCAATCCCATATTGGGCAAGGTCGCCGGAGCCGATGGTCTCAAGACCGGACACACCGAAGAAGCCGGCTTCGGCTTCACCGGATCGGCGGAACAGGAGGGACGCCGCCTGGTCATGGTCGTGGCAGGGCTGGGCACCTACAACCAGCGGATCGAGGAGTCGGTGCGCTTCATGGACTGGGGCTTCCGCGCGTGGAAGGCGCAGCCGCTCTTCAAGAAGGGACAGACCGTCGAAACCGCCGAGGTGCAGCTCGGCAGCGCAACCAGCGTTCCATTGGTCGCGGCGCAGGATATGGCGGTGACATTGCCGCGCGCCGCTTCGTCCAACATCTCGGTCAAGGTCGCCTATACCGGCCCGATCAAGGCGCCCATCACCAAGGGGCAGAGGATTGCGCAGCTGATCGTCTCCACGCCTGACACGCCGCCCCAGATCCTGCCACTGGTCGCGGGTGAGGATGTCGCTGAAGCCGGCATTTTCGGTCGACTGTGGAACGGGCTGAAGTCCTTCTTCGGGTGACGGCCGCAGGGACGACGCGGGGCCGCTTCATCTCGCTGGAAGGCGGGGAAGGTGCAGGCAAGTCGACCCAGTTGCGGGCCCTTGCCGCCGCCCTGCGCGCGCGCGGCGTGGAAGTCGTGGAAACGCGCGAGCCGGGCGGCAGCGAAGGGGCGGAGGCCATTCGCGCCCTGTTGCTGACCGGGGGAGCCGACCGCTGGAGCCCCCGCGCCGAAGCGCTGTTGTTCGCTGCTGCCCGTGCCGATCATGTGGAAAAGACGATCCGTCCGGCGCTGGAGCGGGGCGCATGGGTGCTTTCCGACCGCTTTCTGGACAGCAGCCGCGCCTATCAGGGCGCAAGCGAGCTGACGGATGCGGATATATTGGCGCTTCACCGGATTGGCAGCAACGGTTTCCTGCCCGACCGGACCCTCTTCCTCACCTTGCCAGAGGAGGAAGCGAGCGCGCGTGCCCGTTCTCGCGATGGAGATGCGGCCGACAGGATCGGGGGACGCGACCGGGATTTTCATCTCGCCGTGGCAACAGCCTTTCATCGGTTCGCCCAACAGGAACCGGCGCGCTTCCTTGCCGTCGACGCTTCGGGAGACGCCGGGGCAGTGACGGCACGGCTGCTTCAGGCGTTGCAGGACCTGCTGCCATGACGTCACTCATCGGCCATGACGCGCAGGCCCGCACGCTGCTCGATGCCGCGCGGAGCGGTCGTCTGCACCACGGCTGGATCCTTGCTGGCCCGTGGGGCATTGGCAAGGCAAGCTTCGCCCGCGCCATGGCGCTGCGCCTGCTGGCGGAGGCGGCAGGGCCGCCCATCACGGCTGATGGGCTGGACGTGCCGCAGGATCATCCGACCCGCCGCCTGTTCGAGGCGGATGCCCATCCCGACTATGCCGAGCTGTTCTGCCTGGAAAAGGAAAGCGGCACCGCCCGCAACATCACGGTCGATCAGATCCGGAGCCTCCAGCGCCTGATCCAGTCGGCGCCCTCCATGTCGTCACGGCGGATCGTGGTCATCGACAGTGCCGACGATCTGGAGCGCGGCGCGGCAAATGCGCTGCTCAAGAATCTGGAAGAGCCGCCGGCCGATATGCTGTTCCTGCTGGTCAGTCATGCGCCCGGCCGGCTGCTTCCGACTATCCGCTCCCGCTGCCGTACCCTGCGCTTCGACATGTTGAACGAAGAGGCCATGCGCAGCATTTTGCGCGCGACGGACGACAGTCTTTCTCCGGATGAACTGACCGCGCTGATCCAGGCAGGTGAGGGGTCTCCCGGCAAAGCGTTACGCTATGCGGGCCTCAACATAGTGGACATCGAAAATTCGTTGGCCGCCATTGCCGCTGGCGGCGACCCTGGCAACCGCCAGCGACTAATGCTGGCCAGGATGCTGGCGTCAAAGAGCGCCCGGCCCCGTTATGAGGCGTTTCTTGAGCGGGCGCCGGCCTTCATCGCGGCGGCGGCGCGCCAACGCAAGGGGAGCGATCTCGGCAAGGCGCTGGACCATTGGGAAGCAGCACGCCAGCTTGCCGGGGGAGCCGTCATCCTGTCGCTTGAACCGGGGGCCGTGGTTTTCGAACTTGCCGGGCATGTCGCCGCCCTTGCCCGCTGAAAAGCGGCTTTGCGCCGGGACTAACACCCGCTAGGGAGGGCGCATGTCCAAGCCCTATACCATCACGACAGCCATCAGCTACCCCAATGGCCGCCCGCATATCGGCCATGCCTATGAAGTGATCGCAACGGATGCGATCGCCCGTTTCCAGCGTATGATGGGCCGCGACGTCTTCTTTCAGACCGGAACGGACGAACATGGCCTGAAAATGGCCCAGACCGCGCGCAACAGGGACATGGAGCCGCGCGCACTCGCTGACGAAATGTCAGGATATTTCAAGGCTATGAATGATGGTCTCAACATCAGCTATGATCGCTTCATTCGCACCAGCGAGCCGGATCATCACCGCGCAAGCCAGGCGATCTGGCAGGCGATGGAGGCCAATGGCGATCTCTATCTCGGCCGCTATGAAGGCTGGTATTCCGTCCGCGATGAAGCCTTTTACGACGAAAAGGAACTGGTCGAAGGAGAGGGCGGGCAGAAGCTCTCGCCCCAGGGCACGCCTGTCGAATGGACGGTGGAGGAAAGCTGGTTCTTCCGCCTGTCCGCCTATCAGCAGAAATTGCTGGAACTTTACACCAGCCAGCCGGATTTCATCCAGCCTGACAGCCGCCGCAATGAGATAATGCGCTTCGTGGAGGGTGGCCTGTCCGACCTCAGCGTGTCGCGCACCAGCTTCGACTGGGGCGTCAAGGTGCCCGGCAGCGACGGCCATGTCATGTATGTGTGGGTGGACGCGCTCACCAACTATCTCACGGGCTGCGGCTATCCCGATGATGCGGACCGCATGGCCCGCTACTGGTCGGAAGGTGGCGATATCACGCATGTCATCGGCAAGGATATCGTGCGTTTTCATACCGTTTACTGGCCAGCCTTCCTGATGAGTGCGCGGCTGCCCTTGCCCAGGCAGGTCTTCGGTCACGGCTTCCTCCTCAACCGGGGAGAGAAGATGTCGAAGTCGCTCGGCAATGTGGCCGATCCGATGGAATTGGCCGAACGCTTCGGCGTGGATCAGCTCCGCTATTTCCTGCTGTCGGAAGTCACCTTCGGCAATGACGGCAGCTACAGCGCGGAGGCGATCGTCGCCCGTTCGAACAGCGACCTCGCCAACAGCTTCGGCAATCTCGCCCAGCGAACGCTGAGCTTCATTGCCAAGAATCTGGAGGGTCGCCTGCCCGAACCCGCAGCGCAGGAGGTCGATCGCGATCTTCTTGCAACGGTCGGGGAAGCGGCCCGGACCTTCCAGGCCGCTATGGCGGACCTTGCGCCCTCGACAGCCATCGAAGCGTGGATGCGCGCGGTGTTTGCCTGCAACGCCTATATCGATGCCCAGGCGCCCTGGACGCTCCGCAAGACCGATCCTGCCAGGATGGAGGCGGTGCTCGCCACCCTTTACGAAGCGATCGCCGACCTTGCCATCATCGTCCAGCCGATCATTCCCGCAAGCGCCTCCGCCCTGCTCGAGCAGATGGGGACAGCCGAGAATGGCAGGAACTATTCTGCCATCGGCAGCGACTGGTATACGCAGCTTCGTGCGTCCGGCTTTGCCCTGAGCACGCCCAAGCCGCTCTTCCCGCGCCTCGAACTGCCCGCTGAAGAGGCGTGACGTCATGTTCATAGACAGCCATTGTCACTTGAATTACAAGGGGTTGATCGACGATCAGCATAATGTGCTCGAACGGGCGAGGGGCGCTGGAGTCGACCTGATGCTCAACATTGCCACGCGCGAAAGCGAATGGGACGATGTGCTGGCAACGGCCTTGCGCGAAACGGATGTGTGGGCGACCGTCGGCATTCACCCCCATGAAGCGGACGAGCATCCACATGTCGACACCGCGAAGCTGGTCGAACGGGCGGCCCATCCACGCATCGTCGGCATAGGCGAGACCGGCCTGGATTATTATTACGACCATAGCGATCGCGAGCGGCAGCAACGCAGCTTCCGGTCCCATATCGCCGCCTCTCGCGAAACCGGCCTGCCGCTGATCGTCCACACCCGCGATGCGGAGGAGGACACGCTGGCCATCATGCGCGATGAAATGGGGAAGGGGACCTATGGCGGGGTCATCCATTGTTTTACCGCCAGCGGCGCCTTTGCCGATGCAGCGATGGAACTGGGTTTCTACATCAGCATTTCGGGTATCGTGACCTTCAAGAACGCCAGGGATCTTCAGGAAACGGCTGCCCGTCTGCCGCTCGAAAGGCTGCTGATCGAAACCGACGCTCCTTTCCTCGCGCCCGTGCCCCATCGCGGCAAGCCGTGCGAACCCGCCTTCGTGGCCGACACTGCCCGTTTTCTGGCGAATTTACGGGGCGAAAGCGTCGAGCAACTGGCTGAGGCAACAGCAGCCAATTTCCGTACGCTTTTCAGCAAGGCAGCATGAGCCTCAAGCTCACCATCCTGGGAAGCGGCACCTCCTCGGGCGTGCCTCGCATCGGCAATGATTGGGGCGCCTGTGATCCGCAGGAGCCCAGGAACCGCCGCACCCGGGCATCGATCCTGATCGAAAGCCCCACGACCCGGTTGTTGATCGACACATCACCGGACATGCGTGCGCAGTTGCTCGCGGCCGACGTGATCCATATCGACGCGATCCTGTGGACGCATGACCATGCCGACCACAGCCACGGCCTGGACGATGTCCGTCAGCTTTACCACCATCGCGGCACGCCTGTCCCCGGCTATGCGCGCCCGCAGACGCTTCGCTTGCTCCGGGAGCGCTTCGGTTATGCCTTCGAAGGGCGTCATGGCTATCATCCGACGATCGAACCGCATCCGCTGCCGGATGGCCTGCGCATCGGGGACATCAGCATCGCCTGCACCGACCAGCCCCATGGCGAGATATTCTCCACCGGATTCCGTTTCACGTATGATGGCCATTCCATTGGCTATGCTACTGATTTTCATGATATAACGACTGATATGATGGCACTGTACGATGCGCTGGACATCTGGGTGGTCGACGCCTTGCGGGAACGGCCGCATCCAACCCACGCGCATCTGGCGCTTACCCTGGATGCCGTACAGGCCGTGCGACCGCGCCGCGCCATATTGATCCATATGGACCAGAGCATGGATTATGCGTCGCTTTGCCGAACACTCCCGGCGGGCGTCGAACCGGGTTATGACGGGCTGGTGGCCGAACTGGGCGCATCATAAGGGGCAGGGAAATGGGTGGCGATCAGGCAATGTCCAGTCTCTGGTACGTGCTGGCGTTGGTCCTGGTCGGATCGGCCTTGCTCGCGCGGCGGGCGCCGATGGGCGGCCTCTTGCGTATGGCCATGCTATGGATCGTCATCTTCGCGGCGCTGCTTGGACTGTTCAAGGCTGGCGAGAAATACGGCCTGTTTGCCAGCCGTATCAAGGGGGAAGGGGGCGGATCTCCCGCACTGGCGACCAATGATATGCCGACAGCCTTGCCCACCGCGCGCGTGGAGGGGCAGGCACTGCGAATACCCGTTGCGCCCGACGGCCATTATTGGGTCGAGGGAATGGTCAACGGGAACCCGACACGCTTTCTGATCGACAGCGGGGCCAGCGTGACCGCATTGTCAGTGGAGGCGGCGCGCGCCGCCGGCCTCAATTTCGACCTGAATGCGTCCGGCGTCAGCATGATGACCGCCAACGGCAAGATCGACGCCAAGCGCTCGACAATCGCCACGCTGGTCGTCGGCCCAATCCGCGCCAGCGATCTCGACATTGTCGTTTCCCCGGCTTTTGGCGATGTCAATGTGATCGGGATGAACATGCTGTCACGGCTGAAAAGCTGGTCCGTCCAGAATGGAGAGATGGTGCTGACACCATGACGTCATACATAGCCGCGCCCGATCAGCGACAGCGCCTGAAAGCCGTGATCGGCGGTTCCACGGGCAATCTGGTGGAATGGTATGACTGGTATGCCTATTCGGCCTTCACCCTCTATTTCGCCCAGCATTTCTTCCCCAGCGAAGACCGCACCGCTCAGTTGCTGAGCGCCGCCGGCATTTTCGCGGTCGGCTTCCTGATGCGCCCCATCGGCGCCTGGCTGATGGGCGTCTATGCCGATCGCCATGGTCGCAAGAGCGGCCTGACCTTGTCCGTGGCGCTGATGTGCGCCGGTTCGCTGCTGATCGCGGTCACGCCATCCTATGACAGTATCGGGGTTGGCGCGCCGCTACTGCTTGTGCTGGCGCGCCTGATGCAGGGATTGTCAATCGGCGGCGAATATGGCGCCAGCGCGACCTATTTGTCCGAAATGGCGGGGCGCAATCACCGCGGCTTTTTCTCCAGCTTTCAATATGTCACGCTGATAGCCGGCCAGCTTGTCGCCATCTGCGTCCTGTTGGCGCTTCAGGCCATGCTGACCGAGGCTGAACTGGATGCGTGGGGCTGGCGCATTCCTTTCCTGATTGGCGGGGCGCTGGCGATCATCGTCTTCTGGCTGCGGCGCGGCCTGGCCGAAACGCAGAGCTTCGCCAAAGCCCAGGCAGAGGGTGCGCCCAGATCGGGTTTCGTGGAACTGGTAACCCGGCATCCGAAAGAGACGCTGACAGTCATGTTGCTGACCGCGGGCGGCACGATCGCCTTCTACGCCTATTCCATCTACATGCAGAAATTCCTCGTCAACACCAGCGGCATCAGCCGTGAAGCAGCATCCCAGATCAATGGGATAACGCTCTTTGTTTTCATGCTGATCCAGCCTCTCGGCGGCGCTCTTTCCGACCGTATCGGGCGCAAGCCGCTCATGATCGGCTTTGGTCTGCTGGGCGTCACCTGCACTTATCCCATCTTCGCGACGCTGGCCGTGACCAAGGACCCATGGATGGCCGGGCTGCTGGTGATGGCCGGGCTGGTGATCGTAACCGGCTACACCTCGATCAACGCCGTCGTGAAGGCGGAACTGTTTCCAGCGCATATCCGGGCACTGGGCGTGGCGCTGCCTTATGCGCTGGCCAATACCATGTTCGGCGGCACGGCGGAATTAGTCGCGCTCTGGTTCAAGAAGCTCGGTGTGGAGCAGGCCTTCTATATCTATGTGACGGTGATGATCGGTATTTCGCTGATCGTTTACATACGCATGCGCGACACGCAGCGGCACAGCCTGATATTGGAAGACTGAGTGTCCAGCCCGTTAAATTTAACATAATCCTTATTATCGGACTTTGATAGCTACTCGACAAGCTGGCCTTCTGCGTCCCGACAATCTATCCCTGCCATAGATCTCCTCAATCCAGAGTACCGCATGTCATCCAACAGCAAGGCGAATCCCGCCGACATCATGCCGCTCGCCAATGTCATGGCGCGTTTGCGCGATCCGGAAACGGGTTGCCCCTGGGATATCGAACAGGATTTTGCCAGCATCGCGCCCTATACGATCGAGGAAGCTTACGAAGTCGCCGACGCCATAGAACGTGACGACATGGCGGCCCTGCGCGATGAACTTGGCGATCTGCTGCTGCAGGTGGCGTTCCACAGCCGCATGGCGGAACAGGCGGGTCATTTCACATTGCAGGAGGTCATCGACGGTATCACGGAAAAGATGATCCGCCGCCATCCCCATGTCTTCGGCGAAGGAACAGACAGGAAGGACGGCCACGCCCAATGGGAAGCCATCAAGGCGGCCGAGCGTGCCGAAAAGGAATCTGATCCGAGCGCGCTGGCGGGCGTCGCCACAGCCCTTCCAGCCCTGCTCCGCGCTGAAAAGCTCCAGAACCGCGCCGCCCGAACAGGGTTCGACTGGCCTGATCTTGGCGGTGTCATGGCCAAGATCGAGGAAGAACTGGACGAAGTGCGGGAGGCGACTTCCCAATCCGAACGAGAGGAGGAAGTGGGCGATCTTCTCTTTGCCGTGGTCAACCTCGCCCGCCATCTGAAAGTCGATCCGGAGGTTGCCCTGCGCGCGGCGAGCGGCAAGTTCGACAAGCGCTTCCGCATCATGGAAGCCTTGGCCGGCGACGATTTCGTCGCCCTTTCCCTCGATAAGAAGGAAGGCTTGTGGCTGCAGGCAAAGGAGCGGTTACGACAGGCGAAATAGAGTGGTTTCCCGGCGACAGGCCGGTAACCCGAAAGGCTATTTCCCAAGACGCTTGAGGAACCGCGCCAATGCGGAATCGGACAGGCGGACATCCACCAGCATGTCCGCGCCATCGGCCTTGCTTCCAATCACTTCGCCATGTTCGTGCAACCACGCCATGGCCGCGCCGTCAGAAAGGGGCACATGCAACTGGTGCACTCGCGCACCGGCGGTCAGCCGGCTGCTGATGGCCCGCTGAAGGTCGTCGACCCCCTCCCCGGTCAAAGCGGACAGGATCACCACATCGTCCCGCCGCGCAGCGGTCTCGCGCGCCAGTAGCGCAGCCTCTTCGTCCAGCAGGTCCAGCTTGTTCCACGCTTCGATAATGGGCGGCGGATCACCACTCTCGCTCGCGTCAAGCGCCCCTTCCCCCGCGACGCCAAGCTCGGCCAATACGTCCATCACGTCGTCGCGCTGCGCTTCGCTGTCGGGATGTGCAATATCGCGGACATGGATGATCAGATCGGCCGACAGCACCTCTTCCAGCGTGGCGCGAAATGCGGCGATCAACTGCGTCGGCAGGTCAGAAACGAACCCCACAGTGTCGGAAAGAATGGCCTTGTCCAGTCCCGGCAGGGCAATCTGACGCATGGTGGGGTCAAGCGTCGCGAACAGCAAATCCTCCGCCATGACGTCAGCCCCGGTCAGGCGGTTGAACAGCGTTGACTTGCCCGCATTGGTATAACCCACCAGCGCGATCACGGGCCAGGGCGCACGTTGCCGCCGTGCCCGATGCAGGCCGCGCGTCTTCGTCACCTGATCCAGTTCGCGCCTGATCTTCGCCATGCGATCGCGGATCATCCGACGGTCCGCTTCGATCTGCGTTTCACCGGGACCGCCAAGAAAGCCGAAACCGCCCCGCTGCCGCTCCAGGTGGGTCCAACTGCGCACCAGCCGTCCTGCCTGATAGTCCAGATGCGCCAGTTCGACCTGCAGACGCCCCTCATTGGTCGCCGCACGCTCACCGAAAATTTCCAGGATCAGGCCGGTCCGGTCGATGACCTTCGTCTCGGTCGCCTTTTCCAGATTGCTCTGCTGCACGGGGCTGAGCGCATTGTCGACAATGACCAGTTCGGCATCTTCCGCCCGCGCCAGCGTCGCGATCTGATCCACCTGTCCGCTACCAAACAGGGTCGCCGGCTTTCGATCGCGCACACGGAAGGCCTGCGCTGCGCACACGTCGATGCCGATAGCCAGGGCAAGCCCCCTCGCCTCGTCCAGCCGCGCATCGCTGTCACGCCGTTCCGGACCATGGACATCGGCGCGCACAACAATGGCGCGTGCACCACGCGATACTTCGTCAGCTGAATCTCGGTTGAAAACGGCCATGACGGCTTAACGCTTCCCGCCTCTGCCGGCTTCACGGGAAACCCGGCAGAGACAAGAAAAAGCGTTCAATCCTCGCCCTCACCCTCGCCGGTGAGGTCGAGCGCGTGCAGCGGCTGCACGGTGGAAATGGCATGCTTGTAAACGAGCTGGACCATGCCGTCCCGTTCCAGCAGCATGCAGAAAAGATCGAAGGCGGCGATTTCGCCCTGCAACATGACGCCGTTCACCAGGAACATGGTCACCGGGCTGCCCGACTTGCGCACCGCGCTCAGGAAGATTTCCTGGAGCAGCTTCGACTTGCCGTTGCCGTCACTCGCCTTGCGCAGATCGGTAAGGTCCATGGATTGGGCAGGCATGACGGTCGATATCGCATGCTTGTATACCAGTTGCGACTGCCCGTCGCGCCGCAGCAGGACGGAAAAATTGTCGAACCAGGTAATGATGCCCTGCAATTTAACGCCCTTGACCAGGAACATGGTCACCGGCGTCTTGCTCTTGCGCAGGCTGTTCAGGAAGATGTCTTGAAGGTTGTTCACTTTGTCGGCCATGGTCTTCACCAGTCCTTTATTGGCGGGACGTTACCCGCGCTCGCACCCTTAAGCAGGATGTCTTGCTCGCCTCCGCCTGTCGGAAGCGAGGCAAGTCTACCGCAATTGCGAAGAGCCGTCCATGCCCAGTTTGGCTCCAGTGGCTTCCCTTTGCCTCAACCGTCCTTCCCATCCGTAATACCCAGCAGCTTCAACTTCCGGTGAAGCGCCGAACGTTCCATGCCGATGAAGGTTGCGGTGCGGGAAATATTGCCCGAAAAGCGCCGGATCTGGATGCGCAGATATTCGCGCTCGAAACTTTCCCGCGCCTCCCGAAGGGGCGCGCCCATGATCGCGGACTGACCCATGCCTTCCGAACCACCATTGCTGGTGAGTTCGGGCGGCAGCATGTCCAGTTCGATCCTTCCGATCCGCTCGCCCGGAGCCAGGATCATGGTGCGTTCGATGACATTGCGAAGCTGGCGGACATTGCCCGGCCATTCATTGGCCTGGAGCGCGGCCATGGCGTCGCTGGCGATCTCCGGCGACGGAACCCGGCGTTCCGCCGCGAAACGCGCGAGATAATGTTCGACCAGCGGAGGAATATCGTCCCGCCGCTCGGCCAGAGGCGGAATGACCAGCGGCACGACGTTGAGCCGATAGAAGAGGTCCTCGCGGAAACGCCGCTCCTCGATCTCGCTCGCCAGGTTGAGCGCGGTCGAGGAAATGACGCGCACGTCCACCTTGACCTGCCGCTGGCCGCTGACGCGGGTGAAGCTCTGGTCGGTCAGCACGCGCAGGATCTTCGCCTGCGTCGTGAGCGGCATGTCCGCGATCTCGTCCAGGTAGAGCGTACCGCCATGCGCCTGCTCCAGATAGCCCGGACGCACCAGTCCGCTCGGATCTTCGACGCCGAACAGTTCTTCCTCGACGCGATCCGGGTCCATCCGCGCCGCGGCGACGATGATGAAGGGGGCATCGGCCCGTCCGCTCCAGCTGTGCAGCATGCGCGCGGCGACTTCCTTGCCCACCCCGGCGGGTCCGGAAATCAGCACCCTGCTGCCCGTACCCGCGACTTTCTTGATGGTGGCACGAACGGCATTGATCGCCGCCGATGTGCCGGTAAGCTCATCATCCTGCCCGAAACGCGCCCGCAGCACCTGGTTCTCGCGCCGCAGCCGTTCGGTTTCGGTTGCCCGCGATACGAGATGCAGAAGCCGGTCCGCCTCGAAAGGCTTTTCGATGAAATCCGCTGCCCCCTTGCGAATGGCGGCGACGGCGGTGTCGATATTGCCGTGGCCGGAGATCATCAGCACCGGAATGGTCGCATCCCGCCGCTTTATCTCGTCCAGCAGTTCCAGGCCATCAAGCCTGGAACCCTGCAACCAGACGTCCAGCAGCACCAGCGAAGGGCGCCGCGCATCCAGCGCCTCGATCGCGCTGTCGCTGTTCGCGGCCGTGCGCGTGGCGAAACCCTCATCCTCCAGGACACCCGCCACCAGATCGCGAATGTCCTCTTCATCGTCGACTATCAGAATATCAAGCGCCATTGGCCGTCACTTTTCCAGTCGTTTTGCCATGGGACAAGGCAATGACCTGCCCCTCTTCCAATTTTTCGAGCGCCGCCACCGGAAAGCGCAGGGCCACACGAGCGCCCCCACCGTCGGCATCGTCGAAGCGGATTTCACCCATATGTTCCTCGACAATCTTCTTCACGATCGCCAGGCCCAGGCCCGTGCCCTTGGTCCGGGTCGTCATATATGGCTCTAAAATGCGTTCGCGTTCCGGGGGCAGGCCAATGCCATTATCCTGCACCGCAATCAGCAGATTGCCGCCATCATGCTCCACACTCATGGAGACCTGGCCACGCCAGTCATCGCCGTCCGAGACGGTCTTGGGCTCGATCGCCTCAACGGCATTTTTGACGATATTGGTGAGCGCCTGCCCCAGTTGCCGGCGATCGCATACCAATTCCGCATCGCTGTCCGTCGAATGATATTGGAAGCGAATGTCGGGATGGGCGACTTCATGCAGGAACAGCGCATGGCGAGCGATATCGTCGATCCGCTCGCGCCGGAACACCGGCTTTGGCATGCGCGCGAAGGAGGAGAATTCATCCACGATACGACGCAGGTCACCGACCTGGCGCACGATCGTGCCGGTCAGGCGGGTGAAGGTGGCCCTGTCGCTCGTCACTTCCTCGGCATAGCGGCGCTGCAACCGTTCAGCGGCGAGCTGGATCGGGGTGAGCGGATTCTTGATCTCATGCGCGATGCGCCGCGCCACGTCGGACCAGGCGGCGCGGCGCTGATCGGAAAGCTGCTGGGTGATATCGTCGAATGTCAGAATGTGGCGCGATGCGTCCTCCGACACCTTGACCGCCAGCGTCCGTACATCGCCATGGGCGCGGATCTGAACGATGCCGGCACCATCCTCGGACGCGATGAGCGACGCCAGTTCGGGGGAAATTTCGGTCAACGGCCGCCCTACCGGATCGTCCCCCTCCCTCACCAGCAGGGCCGCCGCCGAGCTGTTGAGCAGCAGGATGATACCTTCGCGATCCACCGACAACACGCCGGCCGACACGCCCGACAGGATCGCCTCGATAAAGGCGCGCCGCTCGTCAAGCTGGCTGTTCGCCGCTACCAGCGCCCCGGTCTGCGCCTCCAGGCGCTGGGTCATGCGGTTGAAGGCCGCGGCCAGCGTGCCGATCTCGTCCCGGCTCTGGGGACTGGTCACGCGGGCCGACAGGTCGCCCGCCGTGATTCGCCGTGCCGCCATCACCAGTTCGTTCACCGGCCGCACCATCCAGTCTGCGACCTTGAGCGCGATATACACAGCCACGCCGACCAGCAGCAGCGACCCCACGAACAGCAATATGTTGAACCGCAACTGCAGCGCGCGGGACTGTGCGGCAAATATGTCGTAATCCGACAACACCTTCTGCGCCCGTTCCACATTGCTGAAGGCCGTCGATCCGGAATCGCGGGTGGCGTAGAGATAGATTTTCGCATTGGGGTAGAGCAGCGTCACCGCTTCGATCTGGTTGGGCTTCGCCGCAACCACCACATCCTCGCCGGAGGCCAGCCGCTTCACCACATCGGGGGTCAGCATTTCCGAAACCGGCCGGCTTTCCGGATCGACCGTAGCCGCCGTGCGCGCCACGCCGTCCTTCCCGATCTCGATGATCGCCGAGCGGTTCAGCTTCCGCGTGACCACCTGGTAGATATAGCCCTCTGCAAAGCGTGGACTGGAAACCTTCGACTGAGCCAGATAATCGCGCAGGTCGCTCGCCATGGTGACGGTTTCGTCGCGCACGTCGCGCAGGTTCTGCTCATAATAGCCCCGCGCCAGATCGCTGGCGTTCTGCAACATGCCCCGTGCACTGTCGGAAAACCAGAATTGCACGCCATATTGAAAGAGCAGGGAGGCGAAGATCACGACCAGCAGCATCGGCACGCTGGCGACGATGGAGAAGATCGCCACCAGCCGAACGTGCAACTGACCGTCGCTGCCGATCGCTGACTGAGCCGCGCGCCGCTTCGCCACCCGCCGCCCCAGCAGCACGAGCAGCGCAATGGCTGGCACCAGGTTCGCCACCAGCAGCAGCGCCACTATGGGCGGCGTCAGCAATGTGTAGGACTGCCCCTGCCCGCTCAGCAGGAAATAGGTGATCCCCGCCATGCCCAGAAACAGGACGAGCGTCACAGCCTCCACCACCGCGGCAAGCCGACGGCGCAGGAAAAGCGGAAAACGCCTTTTCCATGCCCGGCCCCGCGCCGGAAGAGTTACTGCGCCTTCCATAGTGGCTTGGTTACAACATTAATGTGCCCGATCAAACACAGTAATTGATGAACAAATGGCTTCCGGTCGAAAAGCGCTTTCGCTTCGTCGCCGGCGACCGGACCGTCGGCCGATGCCTTAATCGGCGATCCGAAGCTGCAAGGGATCGAGGCCGTAATCGGTCAGCTTCTTGCGCAGCGTGTTCCGGTTGATGCCGAGCAGCCCGGCGGCGCGGATCTGATTTCCATCGACGCTGGCCAGCGTTTCCTGGAACAGGATTGGCTCCACCACGGCCAGCAGGTCATCATGCAGGCTTCGGTTCGGCTGGGTAAGGCCGATGCCCAGTTGCCGCTTTGCCCATTCCCGCACCGCCTGGCCCAGCAGATCGCCGGGCGCGGCATAATCGGCCGGAACGGCATCCAGCGGCAGGCTGTTGCGCAGCAGGTCGGCCGTGATCACATTCTCGCGGCTCAACACCGCCAGCCGCTGCATGATATTCTGCAGCTCCCGCACATTTCCGGGCCAATGATAGGCCATCAGCAATTGCGCGGCATCGTCGGACAGCGCCTTGCGCGGCAGCCCCTCCTGCGCCGCGCGATCAAGGAAGTGGCGAGCAAGCAGGATCACATCTTCCCGCCGCTCGCGCAGTGCCGGCAACGCGATGGGAACCACGTTCAGCCGATAATAGAGATCCTGCCGGAAGCGATTCTCCTCGATCAGCCTGGGCAGGTCCTTGTTGGTGGCTGCGATGATGCGAACATTCACCTTCACCGGTTTGGAGCCGCCCACGGTCGTGACTTCGCCCGACTGCAAAACGCGTAGCAGCCGCGTCTGCGCCTCCATCGGCATGTCGCCGATCTCGTCCAGGAACAGCGTGCCGCCCTGCGCCTGCTCGAATTTGCCGGCGGTGCGGGCATGGGCTCCGGTGAAGGCGCCCTTTTCATAACCAAACAGTTCCGCCTCGATCAATTCGCGCGGAATGGCGGCCATGTTGATCGCCACAAAGGGTCGTGTCCGCCGCTGACCCAGGCTGTGGATCGCCTCGGCCACCAGTTCCTTGCCCGTGCCGGATTCCCCCAGCACCAATATGCTGAGGTCGTTCGACAGGACTCGGGCGATGGTCCGATAGACCTCCTGCATCGCCGGGGAGCGCCCCACCAGCGGCAGTCCGTCATGCGGCAACCCGCTATCGGTCGCTTCCTCGGCAGCTCCCTTGCCCGATCCGATCGCATCGGACACCGCGCGCGTGAGCTCGTTCAGATCGAAGGGCTTGGGCAGATATTCGAACGCGCCCTTTTCCGTGGCGCGGATCGCCGTGTTCAGCGTGTTCTGCGCCGACAGGATGATGATGCTCAGCGCGGGGCGCCGCTCCAATATGTCCGCAATGCCGTCCAGCCCGTCACCGTCCGGCAACATGACGTCCGTGATCAGGACATCAGGCGAAAAGCTTTCCAGCAGGACGCTGCGCTCCCGGATCGATGCCGCCGTCTTCACCCTGTATCCCTGCCGCCGCAGGGCCTCACCGACGACGAGGCAGATCGCCGGATCGTCATCCACCATCAAGATCGAGCCTGTCACCGCCATCACCCTGCCGTCTTCATCCAGTCCCCATCGGCAGCAGGATTCGGAAGGTCGATTCCCCTGCCTGATGATCGCGCGAATATTGCACGAACCCGCTCATGTCGCGCACCAGCTTGTCCACCAGCGCCAGCCCCAGTCCCGTCCCGTCCCGCCTGCCGGTGATGAAGGGATTGAACAGGTGGTCCAATATATGCTCCGGCACCCCGGGACCATTGTCGACGACCAGGATTTCGATGGGCAGCACCGCGCTGCCCTTCCCCTTGCCGACAACCACCGACACACCGTGGCGAAACGCCGTTTCCACGCGAATGCGCGGCTTCTTGCAATGCTCCAGCGCTTCCGCAGCATTTTTGAGCAGGTTGATCATCACCTGCACCAGCGCGTCCTCGTTGATATTGGCAAATGGCAGGGATGGATCATAACTCTTTATGATCTTTATATTTCTTGCAAATCCGGCGGCGGCGATATTCGCCGCCCGGTCGATCAGCGGGTAGATGTTGCCGCTGCGGCATTCCAGGGTCCGGTCGGTGGTGAAATCCTGCATCCGGTCGATCAACGCGGCGATCCGATCCACCTCATTGCAGATGAGTTGCGTCAAAGCGGCGTCGCGCCCGCCATTGCCCGATTCCAGCAATTGAGCCGCGCCCCTTATGCCCGACAGGGGATTCTTGATCTCATGGGCCAGGATCGCCGCTGCGCCGATGGCCGAGCGCGCGCCTCCCGCCGTGCCGCGATGGCCGATCTTGCGCGCCTGGCTCTGGGTGTGGACCGATACCACGCGCCAGCCTTCATGATCCACGATAGGCGCGATCATCAGGTCGACTTCCATCTCCGCCGTGCGTCCGGCATGCACGCGAATGTCATAGGCCGCGATCGGCTTGTTGCTATGCCAGATGTCGAAGCGCGCCCCCATCTCCGCCATGCGGATGGTCCGCGCTATATCGCTTCCGACTATGGCTGAACGCGCCATGTTGAGCAGCGTTTCGGCGCGGACATTGGCGTCGGCGATGCTGTTGTCCGGCCGCACCACCAAAGTTGCGACCGGCAGCGCAGTCATGAGTTCGGAAAGCGATGGCCCATCCCGCTGCGGTCGAAGCGATGGGATGGTGGTCATGTCCGCCGTCATGCCGCCTTGCGTGTCTCTACCAGACCCTCGTCGGCAATCAGCGGTTCGTAGAAGCGCGCAAGCATGTCCAGCACGACATCACCGTCCGGCTCCTGGTTCACGGCGTTGCGGAACTCGGCAGAGCCCGGCAGCCCCTTGGTGTACCAGCCGATATGCTTGCGGGCCATGTTTACGCCAGTGTGACTGTCATAATGCTCCAACATCGCGCGATAATGTTCCGTAATCACGCGATATTGCTCGTCCAGCAAGGGATCGGCCAGGCGCTCGCCCGTGCGGAACCAGTGCATCACCTGACCGATCAGCCAGGGCCGGCCATAGGCGCCCCGCCCGATCATCACGCCATCGGCGCTGCTCTGCTCCAGCGCTGTCTCGGCATCGTCGATGGAGCAGATGTCCCCATTGACGATGACGGGCAGCGACACCGCTTCCTTCACGCTGCGGACAAAGGCCCAGTCCGCCGACCCCTTGTACATCTGGCAGCGCGTACGGCCGTGGACCGTGATCAGCTTCGCACCCAGATCCTCTGCGATCCGGGCCAGTTCGGGCGCGTTGAGGCTGGCATGGTCCCAACCCATGCGCATCTTGACCGTGACGGGCACGTCGACAGCCTTGACGGTGGCGTCGATCAGCGACGCGGCGAGCGGTAGATCACGCATCAGGGCGCTGCCGGCATCGCCGTTCACCACCTTTTTCACCGGGCAGCCCATGTTGATATCGATGATCGCGGCGCCGCGATCGGCGTTGAGCTTCGCCGCTTCCGCCATTTCCGTGGGCGAGCAGCCGGCAAGCTGCATGGAAACGGGTTCCTCCAGCGGATGCCATGCCGCCTTCTGCAGCGACTGGCGGGTCTCGCGGATCATGGCCGCCGTGGCGATCATCTCCGTCACGTTCAGGCCGGAGCCATAGCGGCGCACCAGCGTGCGGAACGGCATGTCCGTCACGCCCGTCATGGGCGCCAGCACGACCGGCATGTCAATCGTCACCGGACCTATGGAAATCGGGGAAAGCCTCTGCATCGTTCCGTCACTGCCTAAAAAACAGGCAGCCCTTAGCGGAAATCCGCATCCTCGGCAAGCGAAGCGGGGCTGGCGGTCGCTCCGGCACTGCGGTACAGGCGCGGCCATGACAGACCGAACCGTCGCCCTGCTGGTTGCAGCAGGACAGGGCAGCCGCGCGGGCGGCGACATCCCCAAGCAATTCCGGCCGATCGGCGGCAAGCCGGTTCTCATCCATGCCGTCGACGCGCTGGCACGCCATCCGGCTATCGATTCCATCGTGCTGGTGGTGGGTGCGGGGCAGGAAGACGATGTGCGGGCCATGCTGGGAAATCGTGCCGTCGGGGCAATCGTTCAGGGCGCCGACAGCCGTCGTGGGTCGGTGCGCGCCGGCCTGGAGCATATCGCCTCCGCCGGCGGCGCGGCGCGCATATTCGTTCATGACGCGGCCCGCCCCTTTCTTCCTGCGCCGGTGATCGATCGGCTGCTTGCCGCTTTGGAAGGGGCAATCGGTGCGATCCCTGTTTTGCCGGTCGCAGACACATTGGTCAGGAGCGAGCAGGACAATGCCGCTGAGGTCGTCGACCGCAATGGCCTGTTCCGTGTCCAGACGCCCCAGGCCTTTCGCTTCGACGCCTTGCTGGCTGCGCACCGGCTATGGGACAGTACACAGGAAGCAACCGATGATGCCCAGATGGTGCGGCAATCGGGTCATGACGTCATGCTGGTCGCGGGCGATGAAAGGCTGGAAAAATTGACCTATGCTGAAGATTTTGCGCGCGCCGAAGCCCGACTGGGCGCTGCTCGAAGCGTGCGGACGGGCATGGGCTATGATGTCCACCGACTTGCGCCCGAAGAGGAGCTCTGGCTGTGCGGCATACGCATTCCGCACGATCGGGGCCTGGCCGGGCACAGCGACGCGGATGTGGCGATCCACGCCCTTGTCGATGCCCTGCTCGGCGCCCTGGCGGAGGGCGACATAGGCAGCCATTTTCCGCCTTCCGACCCTCAATGGCGCGGCGCGGCCTCGTCCCGCTTCCTGGAATATGCGGCGGGACGCGTCGCAAAACGGGACGGCTTTATCGAGCATGTCGACCTGACGCTGATCTGCGAGGCGCCGAAAATCGGGCCCCACCGTGACGCCATGCGCAACCGGATCGCCGAAATCCTGAGTATTTCCCTGGATCGGGTCAGCGTGAAGGCGACCACCACGGAACAGCTGGGCTTCGCTGGACGCCGGGAAGGTATCGCCGCACAGGCTGTTGCCACCCTCTCCCTCCCCGCGCTAATCTGACTCCATGCCCGATAACATCCTTCCCGCGCAGCTGGTCGACCTGGCCGAGCGCGTCATCAGCGCCAACCGGCGCGCCGGTCGTACCATTGCCGTGGCGGAAAGCTGCACGGGCGGACTGGTGTCCGCCGCGCTGACCGAGATAGCCGGCTCGTCAGAAGTCTTCGAAGCTGGATTTATCACTTATTCTAATGATATGAAAAGCGAACTGCTCAAGGTTTCTCAAGATGTCATTGAAACTTTCGGCGCCGTTTCCATCGCCACTGCCTGGGCGATGGCTCAGGGCGCGCTCAACAAGAGCCACGCCAATGTCGCCGTCGCGATCACGGGCATAGCCGGTCCCGGCGGCGGATCGGAACAGAAACCCGTCGGCACCGTCGTTTTCGCCCGCGCCGAACGCGGCGCCAGCCCCGACAAGATCGTCGCCGACATGCATTATTTCGGGGATACGGGCCGGGGCGGCGTCCGCCTTCAGGCGGCGCTCTGCGCGCTCGAACTATTGCTGCCCGACTCGCCGGCGCCGTAAAGCTCCGCCGCGCGGGTCTCGAACGCACCGATCATCTTGCGCAGCGCCTTGTCGAACATCTGCCCCGCCAGCATCTCGAACAGCCTGTTCTTGAATTCGAACTCGACCTCGAAATCCACCAGCACCCCGCCCTTGCCGTCATCGCGGAAGTTCCATTCATTGTGGAGATGCTTGAGCGGCCCGTCGAGATAATCGACCCGCACATGATCCGGCCGGTGCTTGTGCACGCGGGACGTGAAGCTCTCCTTGATCCCCTTGAAGCCGACGATCATGTCCGCGACCATTTCCGAATCGCTGTCGGACCGGACCCGGATCGCGCTTACCCAGGGCAGGAATTCGGGATAGGCCTCGACATTCGCCACAAGGTCGAACATCTGTTCAGGCGTATAGGGAAGCGGCCTCGTTTCGTTATGCTTGGGCATCGGCTTATCGGGCTGCCTTCGCCAGTTGGGCCTCTCTGGCCGCGCGCATCTCGGCAAAATCCTTGCCCGCATGATAGCTGGATCGCGTAAGCGGGCTGGATGCCACCTGCAGGAAGCCCTTGGCCCGCGCAATCGCCGCATAGGCGTTGAACGCCGCCGGGGTGACGAACTCCATCACCTTGGCATGTTTGGGCGTGGGCTGGAGATACTGGCCCATGGTGAGGAAATCGATATCGGCCGATCGCATGTCGTCCATCACCTGGTGGACTTCCAGCCGTTCCTCCCCCAGCCCCAGCATGATGCCGGATTTGGTGAAGATTGACGGATCGAGCTTCTTCACCGTCTCCAGCAACCGCAAGGACGCATAATAGCGCGCGCCGGGCCGGATGGTGGGGTACAAACGCGGCACCGTCTCCAGATTATGGTTATAGACGTCGGGCCGCGCAGCCACGATCATCTCGACCGCGCGTTCATGCTTGTTGCGGAAATCAGGGGTGAGGATTTCAATGGTCGTGTCCGGCGTCGTGCGGCGCAACGCCTCGATCACCTTCACGAACTGCGACGCGCCGCCATCGGGCAGGTCGTCGCGATCGACGGAGGTGATGACGATATGCTCCAGCCCCATTTCCGCGCAGGCGTCGGCCAGGTTCTGCGGCTCGTTGGGATCCACCTTGCGCGGCATGCCGGTCTTGACGTTGCAGAAGGCGCAGGCCCGCGTGCACACATCGCCCAGGATCATCACGGTCGCATGCTTCTTGGTCCAGCATTCCCCGATGTTCGGGCAGGCTGCTTCCTCGCACACCGTCGCAAGTCCCTTTTCCCGCATCAGCTTGCGCGTCTCGTTATAGCCGGGGCTGGTCGGCGCCTTGACGCGAATCCAGTCGGGCTTGCGGGTGCGTTCGGGCCGCGCGGCGGGCGCGGGGATCGGGACGATATCGGTCATGCGCCCCAGATAGCGATGCGAGAGCGCTCTTGCCAGCCCCATCATTGTTCGGCACAGACCGGCGCATGACCGATTTTGCTGACATGCTCGCCGGCTATCGCCGTTTCCGGAATACGGGCTGGACGATGCAGCGGGGACGATGGGACGAACTCAACGAAGGGCAAAGCCCGCGCGTCATGGTGATCGCCTGTTCCGACAGCCGAGTCGATCCCGCGCAGATATTCGACACCAGCCCTGGCGAGATTTTCGTGGTCCGCAACGTGGCTGCGCTGGTCCCGCCCTTCGAAACCAACCCCGGCCGCCACGGCGTGTCCGCGGCGCTGGAATTCGCCGTTCAGGTGCTGAAGGTCGGAGAGATCGTCGTCATGGGCCATGGCAAATGCGGCGGTTGCAAGGCGGCTCTCAGCCATTCGCTGAAAGATGCGCCCCCCGGCGAGGGCGGCTTCATCCACAATTGGATCGAACTGCTCGACGAAGCGCGGGAGAAGGTGGTGGAACGCTTCGGCGATGACCGCAGCCGCGACGCGGAACGGGCCATGGAACAGGAAGGCGTCAAGGTCAGCCTGGCCAACCTGCGCAGCTTTCCCTGCGTCCGCGCCAAGGAACGAACCGGCGAGATCAGGCTGGTCGGTGCCTTCTTCGCGATTGCCGACGGCCAGCTTCACCTGCTGGACGAAGCGAGCGGACAGTTCAGCCCGGCGGCGCTGGAAGGCTGATGGTCGCATCGATCCCCAGCGGCAATATCGCCCTGCTGATCGATGCAGACAATGTCTCTGCCGATCATTTCGATCCGGTGCTGACCGTTCTGGCGGAACTGGGCACGGTCAACATAAGGCGCGCCTACGGCAATTGGAGCAAGCCCGCGCTGAAGGGTTGGGCGCGGCAGGCCGTGACGCAGGCGATCGAAACGCAGCAGCAGTTCGACCTGACCAGGGGCAAGAATGCGACGGACATGAAGATGACGATCGACGCCATGGATCTCATGGCGTCGGGCCGCGTCACGGGCTTCGGCCTGATGTCGAGCGACAGCGATTTCACGCCGCTGGTCACGCGCATCCGGCAGGAAGGCCTGCCGGTCTACGGCTTCGGCACTGACAAGACGCCGCAGGCGTTCCGCAGCGCCTGCACCCGCTTCATCGATGTCGGCGCGCTTACCAGCACAAGAGAGACGCCCGTTGAGCTGGAATCGATGGAGGAACCCGCCTCCCCCGACGCCACCGAGGTCGCGCCCGATCTCGTCAAGCTGCTGATCGACGCCTATAACGCCGTCAAACGCGACGATCAGGGTTTTGCCCGCCTCAGCGAAGTCGGCCAGCTTGCGGGCAACCGCTCCAGCTTCGACACCCGCAACTATGGGTTCAAGCGGCTGTCCGACCTCGTCCGCTCGATCAAGAATTTCAAGGTCGAAAGCCGCGACGGCCAGACCTGGATCAAGCGGGTGCATTGATGGGAACTGTCGCCCGGCACCTGACGATCCATGGAAAGGTGCAGGGCGTATTCTACCGCGGTTGGGCGGTCGAGGCCGCCCGTCGGCTCGGCCTTGCGGGATGGGTCCGCAATCGTATCGACGGCAGCGTCGAGGCGTTGATCGAAGGGCAGGATGATGCGGTCGAGCGGTTCATTGCCCTGGCCGGCCAAGGTCCGCCGGCAGCCCGTGTCGCGCGGATAGATGCGGCCGAAGTGGCGGCGGAAGGACATCTGAAATTCGAGCAACATCCAACCGCTTGAGCGATCTGCATCAGGCGGAGTGCCGCTGATCCACAAACCGAAGGACGACAGCGGTACGACAGAAAGGCATTTTTCGTCCCCTTCGTCGCTGTACTGAGGCCGAGACCGCTCGCAAAAAAGGGGAGGTCAACGCCTCCCCTTCCCGTCCCCGCAAAGCGCTTTCGAACTGGCCGAAAACGGCCAAGTTGAAAAATGCTCTGGATCAGTAGCGGTAATGATCCGGCTTGAACGGACCTTCCTGCGTCACGCCGATATAGGCGGCCTGCTTGGGCGTCAGCTTCGACAGCTTCACGCCCAGCTTCTCCAGGTGAAGCGCCGCGACCTTTTCGTCCAGATGCTTGGGCAGCACATAGACTTCGTTCTTATATTCGCCCGACTTGGTCCAAAGCTCGATCTGCGCCAACACCTGGTTGGTGAAGGAAGAGGACATGACGAAGCTCGGATGGCCGGTGGCGCAGCCAAGGTTCACCAGCCGACCCTTGGCCAGGACGATGATCTTCTTCCCGTCGGCAAACTCCACCTCGTCGACCTGCGGCTTGATCTCGGTCCACTTCATGTTGTTGAGGCCCGCGATCTGGATCTCGCTGTCGAAATGGCCGATGTTGCAGACGATCGCCATGTTCTTCATCGCGCGCATGTGATCGACGGTGATGACGTCCTCATTGCCGGTCGCGGTGACGAAAATGTCCGCGCGGCTGGCCGCCTCTTCCATCGTGACGACTTCATAGCCCTCCATCGCCGCCTGCAATGCGCAGATCGGATCGATTTCGGTGACCAGCACGCGCGCGCCGCCGTTGCGGAGCGAAGCGGCGGAACCCTTGCCCACGTCGCCGAAACCGGCGACCACGGCAACCTTGCCGGCCAGCATGACGTCGGTGGCGCGGCGGATCGCGTCGACCAGCGATTCCTTGCAGCCATAGAGATTGTCGAATTTCGACTTGGTGACGCTGTCATTGACGTTGATCGCCGGGAAAGGCAGCTTGCCCTTCTTCGCCAGCTCATAAAGGCGGTGGACTCCCGTGGTGGTCTCTTCCGACACGCCCTTGATGGCCTTGACCGTCTCCGTCAGATAACCCGGACGCTCCGCAAGGAAGCGCTTCAGCGTGGCGACGAAAATTTCCTCTTCTTCGTTGCCGGGCGTGAACAGCTCTTCCCCGGCCTCGACGCGGGCGCCCCACAGCGCGAACATGGTGGCGTCCCCGCCATCGTCCAGGATCATGTTGCAGACCGTGTCACCCCAATCGAAGATGCGGATGACATAGTCCCAATATTCCTCCAGCGTCTCGCCCTTCACGGCGAACACCGGGATGCCCCGCGCCGCGATGGCGGCGGCGGCATGATCCTGGGTGGAAAAGATGTTGCACGATGCCCAGCGGATTTCAGCGCCCAGTTCCGCCAGCGTCTCGATCAGCACGGCGGTCTGGATCGTCATGTGCAGCGACCCCGTGATGCGCGCGCCCTTCAGCGGCTTGGCGGCGCCGAATTCGGCGCGCAGGGCCATCAGGCCCGGCATTTCGGTTTCCGCGATTTCGATTTCCTTGCGGCCGAAAGCGGCAAGGCTGATGTCGCGGATCACATAATCCTGCGCCTGGGTGGCGGGTGCGGTGGCCACGAGCCTGTCTCCATATCGTTAAGATTGAGGCCGCCGCCCGAATGAACGAACGGCGGCGATGGGCTGGGCTTTACCAATCGCCGCCGTCCATGGCAACTCAATATAAAGTTTTCTTTATGTCTATTCCGCCGGGCCGCGCAACGCGACCTTCACCGGCTCCTGAGACGAAGAATCCTCTGCCGCCAATGCGGTGGTGATGTCCCAAGGCATGTCCGACCGATGCGGGCCGATCGTAGCGGCAGAGGACGAGCCTGCACCCGTCCTTGACGGACCATCAACGACGAAGCTTAGCTGAATTTCACCACAAAGGGTTCAGCTACGATGGAGAAACAAGCCATCGCAGCCGCCATGCTTACGGCCGCGATCCGACCTGCGGGTCAGGCCGATCCCGCACCGCTGACCAGATGGGAGGCGTCGACTCCGGCAGAGGCATAGGCGGCGGACCATTTCCGCGCCGCAGGGACGTCGAACAGAAGCTCGGCGGTGCAGCTGGTCGGAAACCAGCTTTCGCCGTTCATTTCCTCGTCCAGTTGTCCCGCGCCCCAGCCAGCATAGCCCAGGGCGACCAGATAGCGACTCGGCCCCTTCCCTTCCGCAATCGCCTTCAGGATTTCGAGCGAGCCGGACAGGCCCCATTCCTCGCCCACGGCCACCATGTCATGCCCACCCCAGTCGAGCGAATGCAGGACGAAGCCGCGCCGGGGTTCCACTGGCCCGCCGCGCAGCACGGGTACATCCGGGACATTGCGCGGCTCGATGTCAAAGCTCTCCAGCAGATCGTGCAGGCTGACGCCGTCAATCTCGTCGCTGACGGCAATGCCCAGCGATCCGCCCTCATCATGCACGCACATGGCGATGACGGAATGATCGAACCGCATGTCCTCCATCCCCGGCAGGGCGAGCAGGAATTGACCGGCATAGGAGCGTGTTGGGGTCATCCGTCAAATATACGCGCCTTGCCGCCTTTGCCAATGGCGAGCCATCGCTTGGAAGGGGCAGTGCGCCATATTCCGCGCAACCCCTTGACAGACCGGCCTCCAAGCCCAACGTGCCGCCGACCCAAACAAGGCCAGGAGGCAGACGATGACCATTTCGAAGGGCGAACGCGTCCCCAGCACCACTTTCGTCAAGATGACCGAAAACGGCCCCGAGCAGGTCGCTTCGGACGATTTCTTCGCCGGCCGCACCGTCGCGCTTTTTTCCGTGCCGGGAGCCTTCACGCCCACCTGTTCCGCGCGGCATCTGCCCGGCTTCGTAGAGAAGGCGGAAGAACTGAAGGGCAAGGGCGTCGATGAGATCGCCTGCACCGCCGTCAACGACGCTTTCGTCATGGGCGCCTGGGGCAAGTCCGCCAACGCCGATGGCAAGGTGACGATGCTGGCGGACGGCAATGCGGATTTCGCACAGGCAGTCGGCCTTACCATGGACGGCAGCAAGTTCGGCATGGGCACGCGCGGTCAGCGTTTCTCCATGATCGTCAAAGACGGCGTCGTCGCGGAACTGAATGTCGAGGCGCCGGGCGACTACAAGGTCTCGTCGGCCGAATATATGCTCGATCAGATCTGAATCTTGCAGGATGCGCGCCTCTGATCGGGCGCGCATCTTTCTTCGGTCACATTAGTGCGTTACCAAGGTTCGATGACAAAAAGCATCGGCAGTGCGATCGTCGCTGAGCTCGACGAAATCTATCGGAATTCCATCGAAAATCTCCGCCAGGCCATGCGTGCCTACGCCAGCGACGGCAGCGTTCCGGTTCCCGAAGCCCGGACGGATGGACGTTTCTGCTATCCGGAATTGCGGATCACCCATCATGGCGAGTCGGACGCGCCGCCCCCCGGCCGTTCCTTCGCGCGGCTGTCCAGGCCTGGCCGCTATGTGACGACCGTCACCCGTCCCGCCATGTTCGGCGATTATCTGGCCGAACAGATCGACCTTCTCGTCCGCGATTATGGCGTGACGGTCGAAACCGGGATCAGCGAGCAGCAGATTCCCTTTCCCTATGTCCTGGACGGCCTGGACATGAGCGCGCTGGACGGCACGCCGCCGACCGAACTCGCGCGCCACTTCCCGGCCACCGAACTGGCGGAAATCGGGGATGAGATCGCCGACGGCCTGTTCATGCAGGACAGCGCGGGCGAAAGGCCGCTTGCCCTGTTCGATGGACTGCGCACTGATTTCTCGCTGGCGCGGCTCAAACATTATACCGGCACGCCGGCGGAGCATGTGCAGCGCTACATCCTGTTCACCAACTATCATCGCTATGTGGACGAATTCGTGGCCTGGGCCTGTGCCGAATTGCAGCGGGAGGGAAACCGCTACACCGCGCTGTCCGGGGCAGGCGGAGTCTATGTGACGCCGGAAACCGCCGATCCCGCCCGGATGATCGCGGACAGCGCATGGCGCCGGCACCAGATGCCCGCCTATCACCTGATCGCGCCCGATCGCAGCGGGATCACGCTGGTCAATATCGGCGTCGGCCCGTCCAATGCAAAGACCATCTGCGATCATCTGGCCGTGGTGCGTCCGGAAGCCTGGCTGATGATCGGCCATTGCGGCGGCCTGCGCCCCAGCCAGCGGATCGGCGACTATGTGCTGGCGCACGCCTATCTGCGCGATGATCATGTGCTGGATGAGATGCTGCCGCCGGAAATCCCTGTTCCCGCCATTGCGGAGGTCCAGGTGGCGCTGGCGAAGGCGGCCGAAGCCGTGCTGGGCGGTGACGACCGGGAGGATTTCAAGCGCCGCCTGCGCACGGGCACGGTCGTCACGACCGACGACCGCAACTGGGAACTGCGCTACTCCAGTTCGGCGCTGCGCTTCAGCCTCTCGCGTGCGGTCGGCATAGACATGGAGTCGGCGACGATCGCCGCGCAGGGCTATCGGTTTCGGGTGCCTTATGGAACGCTGCTCTGCGTTTCGGACAAGCCGATCCATGGCGAACTGAAATTGCCGGGGCAGGCCAACCGCTTCTATGAGGAAGCCATTGCGGGCCATTTGCGGGTGGGCCTGATGACCTGCGAACTGCTGCGGCAGGAGGGGCCGAAGCTGCACAGCCGCAAGCTGCGCGCCTTCAACGAGCCGCCCTTTCGGTAAGCACCGGCTCCTGCGCTTCAGGCCGTCAGGAAATCCACCATCGCCTGCCCCAGTTCCTTCCGGGTCACCGCATTCATGTGGTTCCCCGGAACCTCGACATAGCGCCCGTTGGGCAGCAGTTTCGCCAGTTCCTGCGCGACGCCATTGTCCCGGTCGTCGGCCCCGCAAATCACCTCGACGGGCTGCTGGAACCCGGCGATGACCTCCCTCGGCGTATCGACGAAGGTGTTGAGGATGTTCAGCATCGCGACCGGATCGCCCTTGGTGGTCTTGAGGAAGGCCTCCGTCATCCATTCCGACGTGCCGCGCTCAAAGCTACCCAGATTGGTCAGGACGTTGCGATAATAGCCGCCATTGTCCAGCGTCTGCACCAGGCCACGCAGCCCCATGCCGGCCAGGATCACCTTGCGCGGCGTCGCGCCCCGCGCCAGCATCCGCACCGTCGTCCGGGCGCCCAGCGAATAGCCGCCCAGATCATAGTCGGTCAGCCCGAGCTGCTCGATCAGCGCCAGCCCATCCTCCGTCAATGCGTCCGGCGGATAGGCGACGGGATCATGCGGCTTGCCGCTTTCGCCATGGCCGCGCAGGTCGGGCATGATGAGGCGAAAGCCCGCTTCCACCAGCTTCGCGGCATGGCCATAGCGTATCCAGTTGGTGTAGGCATTGGAGAAATAGCCGTGGATCAGCACCAAGTCACGGCCCGCCCCCACCATGTGCACGGCAAGGGGAAGCCCACCCAGGCCTTTGATTTCCAACTTTTCGACGGGCAGGTCGGACACTGGGCTACTCCTTGGATGAATGCGGGTCCGGGGATGAATGCGGGTCCGGCGATATGGCCTCGCCCCACCCTTGTCGAGTGGCGCAAAGCCAGAGAAGCGCCAACGCGCTGCCGATCTGCGCGGCTCCCATGTCCTTCTGCGGGTCCCATATGTCGCCTTGCTGGCCATTATACCAGTCCGCGGTCTGCCCGGCAGCGAACACGCTCAGCAACCATTCGAAAATCTCGTAGATGGCGCCTACGAACCCCACAAAGGCAAAGGCGAATACCAGGCTCCAACCCGGCCGCATCGCGCCATGACGCCGCGCCAGCTCCGCGAAAGGCGCGGTCAGCAGGGCGCCGAATGCGAAATGGACCAGCCGGTCATAACCGTTGCGCGCCAGCCCGAACGTGTCTGAAACATCATGCCCGCTGATCGCCCGCGCCCAGGCGTCATAGGGCACATAGGAATAGATATAGCGTCCGCCCAGCGTGTGCAGCAGCAGGAACAGCAGGACGCATCCCGCCGACCCGTTCGACAGGGGCCAGCGATGCAGCAGCCATGGCGCGGCGAGAGCCAGCAACATGGTCGGGCCATGCTGGAGCGGCGCGAGTTCGGGATAGGGCTGGTCGACATTCGCGGCCAGAATGGCCGCGACCAGCATCATGATCATCCGGCGCTGCTGGACTGGAACGGATTTCCAGACCCCCACAGCGCCGGAGATCATCGGGCGCCTCAGCCCTTCTTCAGGTGCCGGCGGCCCAGCAGTTCCGCAATCTGCACCGCGTTGAGCGCGGCGCCCTTGCGCAGATTGTCGCTGACGCACCAGAGGTTCAGACCGTTTTCGATGGTCGAATCCTCGCGCACGCGGCTGATGAAGGTTGCATAGTCGCCCACGCATTCGACAGGGGTGACGTAACCGCCATCCTCGCGCTTGTCGACGAGCATCACGCCGGGCGCCTCGCGCAGGATGTCCTGCGCTTCCTTGGCCGAGATTTCCTTCTCGAACTCGATGTTCAGCGCCTCGCTATGGCCGACGAACACGGGCACGCGCACGCAGGTCGCCGTGACCTTCACCTTGGGATCAAGGATCTTCTTCGTCTCCGCGACCATCTTCCATTCTTCCTTGGTCGAACCATCGTCCAGGAAGACGTCGATGTGCGGGATCACGTTGAAGGCGATCTGCTTGGTGAACTTCTTCGGCTCGGCCGGATCGCCCACGAAGATGTTGCGCGACTGTTCGAACAGTTCGTCCATGCCCGCCTTGCCCGCGCCGGAAACCGACTGGTAGGTGGCGACGACCACGCGCTTGATCGTCGCGGCGTCATGCAGGGGCTTCAATGCCACGACCATCTGCGCGGTCGAGCAGTTCGGGTTCGCGATGATGTTCTTACGCTTATAGCCGTCGATCGCATCCGGATTCACCTCGGGCACGATCAGCGGCACGTCCGGGTCCATGCGGTAGAGCGACGAATTGTCGATCACCACGCATCCTGCGGCCGCCGCCTTGGGCGCATATTCGGCCGTCGGGCCGGAACCCGCGGCGAACAGGGCGATATCCCAGCCGGTGAAATCGAAATGCTCGATATTCTTGCATTTGAGCGTCTTGCCGGTGTCACCGAAATCAATTTCGGCGCCCTGCGACCGGGGCGAGGCTACCGCCGCGATCTCGTCAATCGGGAACTCGCGCTCGGCGAGAATGGTCAGCATCTCGCGGCCCACATTTCCGGTGGCTCCCACGACGACGACCTTGTAACCCATGACTTGACACTCCACTCGATGCTTGCATTGCGGAGTGCGCGCCATAGCGGCATTGCACCATTTGTCCAGTGACAAGCCGTTTATTGCGTCAAAGCCGGGCTTCTTGGCACTACGCATCCTATTGAGGTTCCGTGCTCCTGCGAAGGCAGGAACAGGAAACAGTTATTTGCCAGGCGTTTCCGGCCCCACCCCATGCCGCGCGAGAAAATTCTCGATCGTCCGCCACAGATGGACGCTGATCCCCGGCCCGCCCACACGATGTGTCTGGCCCGGATAGACCATCATCTCGAACGGCACGGCCGCCCCCTGCATCCTGGCCATCAAGGCGGTCGAATTGTCGAACACCACATTATCGTCCGACATGCCGTGGATCAGCAATAGTGGATCGCTGATCTTGACCGCCTCCTCCACCGCGCCGGAGCCGGGATAGGCGCTGGGCTTCTCCTGCGGCTGGCCGAGATAGCGCTCGGTATAATGGGTGTCGTACAGCTCCCATTTCGTGACCGGCGCGCCCGCCACCGCCGCCGAGAAGACCCCAGGCGCCTTTTCCAGCAGCTTGAGCGACATATAGCCGCCATAGGACCAGCCATAGGTCGCGATCCGCCTGGGATCGACATAGGGCTGGCTCTTGAGCCAGTTCACGCCCGCAAGCTGGTCCTCCACCTCAACCGTTCCCATGGCGTGGTAGATCTGGTCCTCGAACGCCTTGCCGCGGTCGGGCGTGCCGCGATTGTCCAGAACGAAGACGATCCAGCCCTGGTCCACCAGATATTGGTAGATGGGCGAACCCCAGGAATTGGTGACCTGCCGCCCGGTGCCAGGCCCGCCATAATGCAGCATGAAGACCGGATAGCGCTTTCCGGCCTTCAGGGGCGGCGTCATGATCCGGGTGTAGAGCGTCGATCCGTCCGCAGCCCTGATGGTCCCGAATTTCGTCTTCACATGGCTGGCAAGATAGGGCGCATAGGGATGGTCGCCCTTGATCGCATTTTCCGACAGCCATTGCAGCCGCTTGCCTGAATTATCGGCGAGATAGACCTCGCGCGGTTGATCGGTATTGCTTCGGGAAACCACGATCCGGCTGGCCGCGCCATCCATCACGGCGTCGTTCCACCACCCGGCCGAGGTCAATTGCCGCAACGGTCCCGCCTTGGCGATCGGCGCGGCATAGAGCTGCTGTTCCAGCGGCGTCTCTCTGTTGCCGGTGAAATAGACGGTGCCCCCGCCCCCCTTCGCGCCCTCATCCACGCTCACCACGTCGCGCACCTCCCAATTGCCGCTGGTGAGCGCCGTCCACTGGCTGCCCCGCACATGGTAGAGATGCCCGTGGCCGGTCTTTTCCGACCACCACAGGAAGCTGCCGTCCCGCAGCGGCGTGAAATTATTGCTGAGGTTGATCCAGCTCTTCGCCCTTTCGGTCAGGATCACCCGCGCCTTTCCCGTCGCCGGATCGACCGCCAGCAGGTCCAGCGTCTTCTGGTCCCGGCTCTCGCGCTGGACGTAAAGCGTCTTGCCGTCCTTCGACCAATCGACGCGGGCGAGATAAATGTCCTTTTCCGCGCCGAGATCGACCTTCACCGGCGTGCCGCCCTCCGGCTTCATCACATAGAGGTCGACCAATGCATTGGGCGTTCCGGCTGCCGGATAGCGCTGCTCATATACTTTGGTGCCCTCGCCGCCGATGGCGGTACGGGTGACCACGCCGACGGGCCCTTCATCCACGCGCGCGACCGCGATCAGCCTGTCGTCCGGCGACCACCAATAGCCTGTGCGCCGGTCCATTTCCTCCTGCGCGACAAACTCGGCCACGCCCCAGCTTACCGTGCCACTGGCGCCCTGCGTCAACTGCCTTTCCGTCCCGCCCATCGGCTGGACGAAGAAATTGCCGCCACGCACGAAGGAGACATAGCCGCCCTTTGGACTGACCACCGCGTTCAACTCGCCATCCGGCGTGTCGGTGAGCCGGGTCACCTTCCCGTCCAGCGCCGCCAGATAGAGGTCCCCGTCGACCGGCACGAGGATGGACTTGCCGTCCGGCGACCAGTCATAGCTGACGATGCCGGTACTGCCCGCAACGGAGCGATCCCGCTCCCGCTGCATCTTCTCCGCCTCCGAAAGCTCCGCGCCGCTGCCGGTCTTCCTGGAATCGACCAGCATCCGCTCCGCACCCGTGGAGCTGTCCACCGCCCAGAGATCAAGCCGCTCCTTTTCATCGGGCCGGGGTTTCAACAGCGTCACCAGCCTGCCGTCAGGGGACAGCTTCAGCGCTCTAGGCTGTGGACCGGACAGGTCGGGACTGGCAAACACCCGCTCCAGCGTCAGCTTTTCCTGCGCCTGGGCGGATATCACGGAGAGCAGCAGCACGCCGACAGCCGCACCGCATTTCAGATATGGCGACATTTTCATCCCTTGCTTGAGCCGCGACGAAGCAGCAGCACATGGGCGCGAAATTAGCGTCAAGCGGATGAAAAGATCAATGTTGGGAAATAATATTTCCTGGAAAAACCATGACCGCGCCCAGGCAGGTCATGGTGGGCGCGACAGGGATTGAACCTGTGACCCCACCCGTGTGAAGGGTGTGCTCTACCGCTGAGCTACGCGCCCCCTTTCAAGGAGGAGGCGGCCATTGGCATCCACCGCGCCGCCTGTCAAGCAGTGCAACAAGCAATTTTCCGAAAATGGACTTATTCACGCCATCCGCGTTATAGTCGATACGCTTTCAAAAGGAGTGCATGTTCATGCGTCAAACCGTCGCCCTCGTCATTGCCGGGCTGCTTCTTACCTCGCTGGCCGCTTGCAACACCGTCAAGGGTGCGGGTCGCGACATCGAATCCGTCGGTCGCGCCGGGGAAAAAGCCATTAATTGATCGGGCAACCGGCTCGTTTACCGAAGCCGGCCCATTTACTGGAGGATGCGGCTGGCGACGGCCGCATCCTTCTCCAGCCGGACGCCGTCGCATTCCGGCTCACCGCAGTCGCAGGCCGCGATGGTGTAGCGCACGCCGCACATCACCAGCACATCCTGATCGAAGGAATAGTTGGATATTCCCGCCCGCTCGACCTTTTCCTGCGCTCTGGCCCGGAGGGTCATGGTCTTGCCTCTCTGCAACATGGCTGAATGATTGTTGCTGCGTTGCACAATGTCAATTGCGCCAGGTTGGTTCCTGAACGAATTGAAATAAATCTGTCCAGAAAATGACACGATTCAGCGCTTGTGCAGGCGATGCTTGCGCGTCGTCGCCATCGCTCCCATATGCCGGCCATGAACGACCAACGCTCCCAATCCATGCCAGTCTGGCATGGCACGACGATCATGTCGGTACGCAAGAACGGAAAGGTGATCGTGGCCGGCGACGGCCAGGTTTCCATGGGCCAGACGGTGATGAAGCCCAATGCCCGCAAGGTCCGTCGTCTTCACGACGGCTCGGTGATCGGCGGGTTCGCCGGTGCCACGGCGGACGCCTTCACCCTGTTCGAGCGGCTAGAGGCCAAGCTGGAGCGTCACAACGGACAGTTGATGCGCGCCGCCGTCGAACTGGCGAAGGATTGGCGAACCGACAAATATCTCCGCAACCTGGAGGCGATGATGATCGTCGCTGACAAGGACGTGACGCTGATCCTGACGGGCAATGGCGATGTGCTGGAACCGGTGTCCCATCCCAAGGGCACCGTGGCAGCCATCGGTTCGGGCGGCAATTTCGCTCTCGCGGCCGCGCGTGCGCTGGTGGAATATGAGGAAGACGCCGAAACACTTGCGCGCAAGGCGATGCAGGTGGCGGCGGAAATCTGCGTCTACACCAACGACCAGCTTGTGGTCGAAGAACTGGCATCTGCCACATAATGGCGCGCCTCCCGCGGGCAAGACGAGCCTCCAGCCTGTCCCGAACCGCTGCACGCGATTGCTGAGGCAGTCGCCCCCACCCCCGGCCCCTCCCGCATGCGGAAGGGGAGTGAGATGAAGATGAACGACAATCTGACCCCCAAAGCCATTGTTTCCGCCCTCGACGCGCATATCATCGGCCAGGCCGACGCCAAGCGCGCCGTTGCGGTCGCGCTGCGCAACCGTTGGCGTCGCCAGCGCCTTCCCGCCGACCTGCGCGAAGAGGTGACGCCCAAGAACATCCTGATGATCGGGCCCACCGGCTGCGGCAAGACGGAGATCAGCCGGCGCCTCGCCAAGCTCGCCGACGCGCCCTTCGTCAAGGTGGAGGCCACCAAGTTCACCGAAGTGGGCTATGTCGGCCGCGACGTCGAACAGATCGTGCGCGACCTGGTCGAGGAAGCCGTGCGTCTGGAGAAGGATCGCCGTCGCGAAGCGGTGCGCGAAGCCGCGTCCGAAGCCGCCATGTCCCGCCTGCTCGACGCGCTCACCGGCAAGGAAGCGAGCGAGGCCACGCGCCTCTCCTTTCGCCAGCGGATCGAGAACAACCAGATGAACGATGTCGAGGTCGAGGTGGAAGTCGCCGACAGCCCCTCCATGCCCATGGAAATCCCCGGCATGGGCGGCCAGATCGGCATGATCAACCTCAGCGACATGATGTCCAAGGCCTTCGGGCAGCAGCAGAAGAAGCGGCGCAAGCTGCGCGTGGTGGACGCCTGGGACAAGCTGGTCGAGGAGGAGCAGGACAAGCGCCTGGACCAGGACGATGTCGCCCGCGTCGCCATCACCAGCGCGGAGCAGAACGGCATCGTCTTCATCGACGAGATCGACAAGATCGCCGTCAGCGACGTGCGCGGCGGCTCCGTCAGCCGCGAGGGCGTGCAGCGCGACCTGCTCCCGCTGATCGAGGGCACGACGGTCTCGACCAAATATGGTCCGCTCAAGACTGACCATATATTGTTCATCGCCAGCGGCGCCTTCCATGTCGCAAAGCCCAGCGACCTGCTGCCGGAACTGCAGGGCCGCCTGCCGATCCGGGTGGAGTTGAAGGGCCTGACCGAGGATGATTTCGTGTCGATCCTGTCCGACACCAAGGCCAGCCTTGTTGCGCAATATCGCGCATTGCTGGCAACCGAAGGCGTCACCATCGACCTGACGCCCGACGGCATCCGCGCCGTGGCCAAAATCGCCGCCGAAGTGAACAGCGAGGTCGAGAATATCGGCGCCCGCCGCCTCCAGACGGTGATGGAAAAACTGCTGGAGGATGTGAGCTTCGACGCGGAGGACCGCCAGGGCGAAACGCTGCTGGTCGACGCCGCCTATGTGGAAAAGCAGTTGCGCGCGATCGCGCGCAACACCGACCTCAGCAAATATGTGCTGTAAGGGCGAACCTGGCCCTTACTGACACCATGTTCCTGCCTGCGCAGGAACATGGTGCATGTTATTCAGACGCCTCTGTCAATCACGTGAAGTCGGGACCGGTCCCGACTTCACCTACCGATTAAAAGTCAGTAGCTGCGCCCCACCAGCACCCGCTCCACCGCCTTCTCGCCGGTAAACACGCAAACGCCGTCGGCCGCTTCCGCATCAGAGGGAATATTGCGCAGCGTCAGCTTCTCGCCCTTCAACCACTCAACCACCTTGTCGAGCGCAGCCCCGGTCGGCTTGGCCCACTGCACCAGCGCCCAACCCGGCTTCCTGCTCGCCCCGAAATAGGCCTTGAGCCCATCGAGCGACGTCACCGACTTGTCGATATTCCCCAGCAGCCGCGCCTGCGCGTCCGCGAACAGCGTCTGCTGGATCTCCTCGATCATCCCGGCCACACTGCCCAGGAAATCATCCTTGGCCACGATCCGGCTATCGAGCTTCCCATCCTCACGATAGAGCCGATCACGCCGAATGACGGACACATTGCCACCCGCCATGTCACGACCGCCGACCTCGATCACGATCGGCGCGCCCTTCTTGACCCAGCTCCAGCGCTTGTTCGCGGCCTTGGCGGGCCGCCGGTCCAGCAGCGCGCGCACCGGTTCGCGGAACACATCCTGCTTGTTGAGTTCCGTCACCAGATTGCTGCAATATTCCAGGATCGCCGCATCCTCGTCCGTATCGCGCAGCATGGGCACGACGACGATCTGATAGGGCGCCACCCGCGGTGGCACGCGCAGCCCGTCATCGTCGCCATGCACCATGATCAGCCCGCCGATCATCCGCGTGGAAACGCCCCAGCTTGTCGTCTGCGCCAGTTCCTGCTGCCCCTCGGCATTCTGGAACTTGATGTTCTGCGCCGATGAGAAGGTCGTGCCCAGGAAATGCGACGTTCCCGCCTGCAACGCCTTTCCGTCCTGCATCATCGCCTCGATGGAATAGGTCGCCACGGCACCGGGAAAGCGCTCATTTTCCGGCTTCTCGCCCGCAATCACGGGCAAGGCGACGCATTCTTCGGCAAAGCTGCGATAGACTTCCAGCATCTTGAGCGTCTCTTCCATCGCCTCATCGACGGTGGCATGCGCCGTATGCCCCTCCTGCCAGAGGAATTCGGCGGTGCGCAGGAACATGCGGGTGCGCATTTCCCAGCGGACGACATTGGCCCATTGGTTGATCAGCACCGGCAAATCGCGCCAGCTCTGCACCCAGCGGGAAAATGCCGCGCCGATCACCGTCTCCGAAGTCGGGCGAACCACCAGCGGCTCCTCCAGCCTGGCTTCGGGGTCCGGGATCATCTTCCCGTCCTTCTGGATCAGCCGGTGATGCGTGACGACCGCCATTTCCTTGGCAAAGCCGTCGACATGCTCCGCCTCCTTCTCGAAATAGGAAAGCGGGATGAACAGCGGAAAATAGCAGTTTTCGTGGCCGGTCGCCTTGATGCGCTCGTCCAGCAGCTTCTGCATCCGTTCCCATATGCCATAACCCCATGGCCGGATGACCATGCACCCGCGCACGCCGCTTTCCTCGGCCATGTCGGCTTCGGAAATGACGGCCTGATACCAGGCGGCGAAATCCTGATCGCGGGTAACGGAAAGGGCGTGCTTCACGGGATCGACCTTAAATTCGAGTGGATGGCGCGCCATAGGCGAACCGCGCCGCCAATGTCGACCCCCAGAAGAGCAGGGCGACCCGCAGAAGAGGCGGATGTCAGGCGAGCAAGCAATCCCGGATCAGGCGCCCGCGCCCAATTGTTCCAGCCAGGCCTTCGCTTGTTTGGGTTCGCCGACGGCATCGGCAGCGGGCTTGCCTCGAGCCGCCAGAAATTCCCGGTGCAGTGCGAAGACGTCGAGGCTCAATTGGCTGCGAAGCCGATCGATGTCGTCGGCCAGCTCTTCCAGGCGATCGATCGCCGGCTGGGCATTTGCCCGCGCCCAGCGATCGTCATTATGGCCGAACAAGCCCCAGCGGCCGCTTGCCGTCTCGCGGAGCGCCGCGATCAGCGCGTCACGATACTCCGCTTCCATTTCCTCGCGACGGACGTCCAGTCGCTCAAGTCTGTCGGCCTTTGCCAAGATCTCAACTCAGCTTGTCGATCTTCGCATTCAGCGCCGCCAGTTGCGCCTTGAGCTGGGCAATCTCGTCATCCTTGCTCTCATCGGCAGCCGTTGCCGGCGCAGGCGCCGTCATGCCCGGCATTCCGGGCATCCCCGGCATGCCGGTGCCAAAGGCGCTCGCCGCCGCTTCGAACATCTGCATGTTGCGCTTGGCGATCTCGGCCAGCGGGCCTCCTCCGAAGGCGCCCTTCATGGCTTCCTGAAATTGCTGCTGGTTCTTGCGGAACGCGTCCATCGACGCTTCCAGATATTGCGGCACCATGGATTGCATGGAATCGCCGTACATGGCGATCAACTGGCGCAGGAAGTTGACGGGCAGCATGTTCTTGCCCCTCTGCTCCTCCTCCATGATGATCTGCGTCAGGACATTATGCGTGATGTCCTCTCCGGTCTTCGCATCGACGACAACGAACTCGCGCCCCTCACGAGTCATCTGCGACAAAAGATCCAGCGTGATGTAGCTCGACGTTTCTGTGTTATAGAGCCGCCTGTTAGCGTACTTCTTGATAACGACCGGTTCGGATTCGTTCGCGGTCTTAGATTTGGCCATGGATACCTCTCCCACACCTGTATTTTCCGCAATAGCACAAGCGAATGCCGCGCCGCAACATGGACCGCGGCCCTTACCCCTTTTTCTCAATATTTTATGGCGCGAAACGGAGAGCGATGCCGAACTGCGCAAACGGGCTTTCCAGGGCTTGCGGAGATATCAGGAGGCTGACCGCCCTCCCCCGCCCGCTCCGGTTCCCGTCGTCGCCCGCGCGGGCAGCGCCAGGCTGCTTCGATATGGGACGGAAAACGGGCGCCATCCGGTGGTGTTCGTGCCTTCGCTGATCAACCCGCCGCAGGTGCTGGACCTCTCGGCCAGCCGCTCCATGCTGCGCCACATGGCTGCAGCAGGACATGATGCCTATCTGGTCGACTGGGGCACGCCGGCCGCGGACGATGGCGCGCTGGGCCTCGACCGGCACGTGACGGAGCGCCTGCTGCCGATGCTGGGCAGCCTGCAGCGAACACCGATCATCGTCGGATATTGCCTTGGTGGAAATCTGGCGATCGCCGCAGCGGCACTGCAACCGGCACGGGCGCTGGCGACGATCGCGGCCCCTTGGAATTTCGACGGCTTCCCGGCCGCCGAACTTCAGGAGATCGGGTCGCTCTGGCAGAGCTCCAGGCCGATGTGCGAGCGACTGGGCTATGTACCGATGGAGGTGCTGCAATCCGGCTTCTGGGCGATGGATCCTGGCCGGACGATTCGCAAATATGCCGCCTTCGCCGACATGGCGCCCCATTCTCATGAAGAACAGGCCTTTCTCGCGGTGGAGGACTGGGCCAATGGCGGCCCGCCGCTCAGCTTTGCTGCGGGTCGTGATCTTTTCGAGGGGTTCTACGCTGCGAATGCGAGCGGGCGGGGCGAATGGCATGTCGACGGGCTGGCGATCGATCCCGGCCGGCTCTCCTGTCCCACGCTTTCGATCCGTTCCACAACCGACCGCATCGTCCCCGCCGCCGCCGCGCCACAGATGGCAGAGAACATAAGCTTGATGCTTGGCCATGTCGGCATGATCGTGGGCGGCGCGGCCCGGGCATTGCTGTGGGAGCCGCTGTCCCAATGGCTTTCCAGCCATGGCGGATGATGATATGTGCAGCCGCGAAAACATCACCCCCTGGAATTGAGGATCAGACTTTGTCAGACATCGTCATCACCGCTGCCAAGCGTACCGCCGTCGGCAGCTTCATGGGCGCGTTCGGATCGACTCCTGCGCATGAACTGGGCCGCACCGCCATCGTCGCGGCACTTGCACAGGCCGGCGTCGCGCCGGAGGAAGTGGACGAAGTCATCCTGGGCCAGGTGCTGACCGCCGGCCAGGGCCAGAACCCCGCCCGTCAGGCCGCCGTCAACGCCGGCATCCCGGTCGAGCGGACCGCCATCGGCCTCAACCAGCTCTGCGGTTCGGGCCTGCGCGCCGTTGCCCTGGCGGCACAGGCGATCCGGGCGGGCGATGCGCGCATCATGGTCGCGGGCGGCCAGGAAAGCATGTCCCTCGCGCCGCACGCCCAATATCTGCGCGCCGGCGCGAAAATGGGACCGATCTCCTTCATCGACACGATGACGCATGACGGCCTGACCGACGCCTTCAACAATTATCATATGGGCATCACGGCCGAAAACCTGGCCGAAAAATATCAGATCAGCCGCGAAGCGCAGGACGCATTCGCCGTCAGCAGCCAGAACAAGGCGGAGGCCGCCCGCGCATCGGGCCGCTTCCAGGATGAGATTGCCGCCGTGACCGTCAAGGGACGCAAGGGCGACACCATCGTCGACGCCGACGAATATATCCGCGCCGGTGCCACGCTGGATGCGATGCAGGCCCTGCGTCCCGCATTCAAGAAGGACGGTACCGTCACCGCCGCCAATGCCAGCGGCATCAACGACGGCGCCGCCGCCCTCGTGCTGATGAGCGCCGACGAAGCGGCAAGGCGCAACGCGCCCGTCCTGGCGCGCATCGCCGGTTTCGCGACCTGCGGCGTCGATCCCTCGGTCATGGGCATCGGCCCGGCCCCGGCAAGCCGCCAGGCGCTGGCCAAGGCTGGCTGGTCGCTCGCGGATCTCGATCTCATCGAAGCCAACGAAGCCTTCGCCGCGCAGGCGCTGGCCGTCGGCCAGGAACTGGGCTGGGATGCTGAAAAGGTCAATGTGAACGGCGGGGCGATCGCCATCGGCCATCCGATCGGCGCGTCCGGCGCCCGCGTTCTCACCACCCTGCTCTACGAGATGCAGAAGCGCGACGCGAAGAAGGGCCTTGCGACCCTCTGCATCGGCGGCGGCATGGGCGTCGCCATGTGCGTCGAACGGCCCTGAGCCAGTGATGGAATAATGGCTGGGCCGCCGATCCCCTTGCGGATCGGCGGCCCTTTTCATGTCAGCGCCAGATCCGATCGAAGCGCGCGCCAAGGCCGGTCAGCAACTCATATTGCGACAAGCCGGAAACTGCCGCCGCCTCCACCAGCGCATAATCGACGCCCAGCCAATCCCCCTCCGCAATGTCGGGCAATGCGGACACGTCGACAGCGGTCAAGTCCATCGACACCCGCCCCACCACCGGCAGGCTTTTGTCGCCCACGGCCATGGAACCCCGCCCGGAAAATCCGCGCAGATATCCGTCCGCATAGCCCAGGTTCACCACCGCGATCTCCATCTCCGTCGCTGCCCGATGGGTCGCATTATAGCCGATCGTATCGCCAGTCCGGACGCGACGGCGTTGCAGCACCTGGGCCTCGGGAAAGACCACCTGCCTGATATGTCCGGCGGCCTCCTCTCGCGGCACTCCGCCATAGAGCGCTATTCCCGGCCGCGTCATATCAAAGGCATAGGCCGCGCCCAGGCAGATCCCCGCGCTGTTCGCCAGGCTGTAGCGCGCCGCCTTCACCTGGCTCCGCAGCGCTGAAAACCGTTCGAGCTGGTCCTGGCTGAGCGGCGTATCCTCGTCGGCGGAGGCCAGATGGCTGTGCAGCGTCACAATGTCCATCCGCGCAACTTGCGCTGACACATCGCCCCGCCAATCCAGCCCCAGCCGGTTCATGCCCGTGTCGACCATGACGTCGCACGGCCCGCCGTCCGCCGCTCTCCATCGGGCAATCTGCCCTTCCGTGCACAGCACCGGCCTGGCGCGGGAGGCCAGCGCAACGGTCATGTCCTCCTCCCGCACGCCATGCAGCACGGAAAGCGACACGCCCTCGCCGACCAACGGCTCCAGCACGGCCGCCTCGGCCCAGTTGGATACGAAGAAATCCCGGCACCCCGCTTCCAGCAAGCGCCGCATGACCGCCGTGCTGCCCAGCCCATATCCATTGGCCTTGATCGCTGCCCCGCATGCCGCTGCGCCGCCCAGCCGCTTCAACCAGCGCCAATTGGCAAGCAGGGCGTCGCCATCCAGGCGCAGGCGCAGCGGTGCAGAAAAATCAGCCATCGCCTGTCCGATAGCGCTGCGCGACGCCAGCGTCGAGGGATCAGGCATCCATCCGTGCCCCGCGCGTTTCCGGCAGGGCGATGATGCAGGTCAACAGCGCCGCCGCCACCACCGCCATCGTATACCACAGCCCGGCATAGGGATCCCCCGTCCGCGCCACGATATACTGGCTGACCAGCGGCAGGAACCCGCCGAAATAGCCGGTCCCGATATGATAGGGGATAGACAGCGAGCTATAGCGTATCCGCGCCGGAAAATATTCCGACAGCAACGCCGCCACCGGCCCATAGGTCGCCCCCGACAGCGTCCAGAGCAGCAACAGGGCCATGAAAAGCAGCATGGCGCGGGGCCAGTCCGGCGTCACGGGCGCGGAGGCATAGCCCGCGTCATGCAGCGCCGCATCCAGCCCTTGCGCGCTGATATCGGCGACACTCGCCGCACCGATGCTGACGGAGGATACCGCGGCCTCGCGCTTTTCATACGGGATGCCGCGCTTGGAAAAATGATCGAGCAACTTGCCGCAGGCGGTTGGCTGAACCTTGGCGAAGGGGTCGAAGCTGCAATCAGGCCCGCTCACGACCACCGGCGCGCGCTGCGCCGCCTGATAGAGGGCGGGATTGGCCGTTCTGCCCATGAAATGATAAAGCGGCATCAGCAGCAGCAGGACCAGCGCATAGCCGATGACGATGGGCTTTTTCCGGCCCACCCGGTCGGACAGCCAGCCGAAGAAAATAAACGCCGCCACGCCCGCAAAAGCACTGCCGCCAACGAGGAGCTGCGCCATGCCGGATGCGACATGCAGCCCGTTCTGAAGGAAATAGAGCGCCTGGAACATCACCGTATAGGCGATGACGGTAAAGCCCGCCGCGATCCCGATCATCGCCACCAGCATCCGCCGCTTGTTGCCGGGATAGGTGAAGGCTTCCTTCAGCGGGTTGCGGGATTGCGCGCCCCCCGCCTTCATCGCCACGAACACCGGGCTTTCGCGCAGCATCAGCCGCATCCAGAGCGAAATCGCCAGCAACGCCAGCGAGAAGATGAAGGGCAGCCGCCATCCCCAATCGTCCCATACCGCCTTGCCGACGATCCATTGCGTGCCGATCACGACGATCAGGGAAAGGATGAAGCCGCCGATCACGCCGGCCTGGATGAAGCTGGTGTAAAAACCGCGCCGGCGCGGGGGCGCATGTTCGGCGACATAGATGGCGGCGCCGCCATATTCGCCGCCAAGCGCCAGTCCCTGCGCGATGCGCAGCATGATGAGGATGATCGGCGCGGCAATGCCAATGCTTGCGGCCGAAGGCGTCAGCCCGACCCCCGCCGTTGCTGCCCCCATCAGCATGATCGTCGCCAGGAAGGTATATTTCCGCCCCAGCCTGTCGCCCAGATAGCCGAACAACACGGCGCCCAGCGGCCTGAAGCCGAAGCCGACGGCGAACCCCGCGAGAGAATAGAGCAGTTCGACGGTCGGATTGTCGGTCGGGAAGAATGTCCTGCCGATGATCGGAGCCAGCACGCCGTAGATGTAGAAATCATACCATTCGAATAATGTGCCGAGCGCCGACGCGGTGATTACCAGCCGGTCGCGCCTTGCGTCCATCACATAGTCGGCGTCGGCCGCATCGTCCCTCATTCCACCCCCGTTCGACTGCGCGATTTCCCTGCGCCCGTTCTACCGCCGCACCGAACCCCTGCAAGCGCGATCGGCATCGGCAGCGCATCTGCCCCGGCCGGTTATGCCCTACCGATCAGAACAGGCGAGACCCGTTCGGCACCACCCGGTCGGGCGCGAACAGCATCACCGCTCCCGCCTCATCCGCGAAACCCAAAGTCAGCACCTCGGACATGAATTTCCCGATCTGCCGCGGCGGAAAATTGACGACCGCCGCAACCTGCCGGCCCGCCAGTTCCTCGACCGCATAATTTTCGGTGATCTGCGCGCTTGATTTCTTCAGCCCGATGGAAGCCCCGAAATCTATCAGCAGCTTGTAGGCGGGCTTGCGCGCCTCCGGATAAGCTTCTGCCGAAACGATGGTGCCGACGCGGATGTCCACCTTCAGGAAATCGTCGAAGCCGATGGGGTCGGCGGCCACCGCCCCGGAATCGTGGTTCACATGCATGCGGTCATGCTAGAGCGATTTCCAAGCGATCGGAACCGATCGCTGGTTAAGAAATCGCGGAAAGCAAGAAATCCAGAGCGATTTCCAAGCGATCGGAACCGATCGCTCGCAATGCCGGCGGCGGAAAAGTCGAGAGGCGCATCCCGACTTTCCCTTGGCGCCGCCCGATTATTCCAGTTCCAGGATGATCGCATCCACCGGCAGGCTTTCGCCCTGCGCGGCGGACACGCTCTTGATCACGCCCGCCTTCTGCGCGCGCAGGATATTCTCCATCTTCATCGCCTCGATCACGGCAAGCGGCTGGCCAGCCTCGACCTTGTCCCCTTCCCGGACGTTCAGCGCGACCAGAAGGCCGGGCATCGGACAGATCAGGAAACGCGACAGGTCTGGCGGGATCTTCTCGATCATGTGCCGGGCATGCACCGCCGCATGGGCGGGCAGGATGCGCAGCTTGTGGCTGGCGCCATGGACGGTCAGCACAAAGCCCGACCGCACCGGCGCAATCTTCACCGCCAGTTGCTCCTCGCCGAACTCCGCCTCGATCAGCCGGTCGCCGGGCGTATATTCCAGCGCCAGTTCCATGGCTTCGCCGTCGACCGTGACGTCATCGCCGTTGATCACGACATCGTGGATCGCGTCACCGATCTTCACCTGCCAATCGGTCGGCGGAGACAGGCGCTTGCCCAACTGCCCGTCGATCCGCCGCGCCCGGTCCGCCTGCGCCATGGCGGCGAAGGCGCCGATGGCCGACAGGCGCTTCAGCAGCGTTTCGGAAGCCGGCGCGCCGGTGAACCCCTCCGGATATTCCTCCGCGATGAAGCCGGTGGTGATGTTGCCCGAACGGAAGCGTTCATGCTGCATCAGCGCGGAGACGAAGTCGATATTGTGCCCCGGCCCCTCGATCTCGAACAGGTCCAGCGCCGCGATCTGCTTGTCGATGGCCTCCAGACGGGTCGGCGCCCAGGTGATCAGCTTGGCGATCATCGGGTCGTAGAACATGCTGACCTCGCCGCCTTCGACCACGCCGTCATCCACGCGCACCAGCGCGCCCGTTTCGTCCGCACCCGTTTCAGGCGGATTGTAGCGGATCAGGCGGCCGGTCGAAGGCAGGAAGCCGCGATAGGGATCCTCCGCATAGACGCGGTTCTCGATCGCCCAGCCGTTGATCTTCACATCCTCCTGGCGGAAGGACAGTTCCTCGCCATTGGCGACGCGGATCATCTGCTCGACCAGGTCAAGGCCGGTGATTTCTTCCGTGACCGGATGCTCCACCTGCAGGCGGGTGTTCATCTCCAGGAAGTAGAATCCGTCGCCGGTCTTGTCCGCGCCCGACACGATCAGTTCGACCGTACCCGCGCTGAAATAGCCGACCGCGCGGGCCAGGGCGACGCACTGCTCGCCCATCTTCCTGCGCATTTCGGGGCTGACGAAGGGCGAAGGCGCTTCCTCCACCACCTTCTGGTGGCGGCGCTGGATCGAACATTCGCGTTCGTTGAGGTAGACGATATTGCCGTGCTGATCGCCCAGTATCTGGATTTCGATATGGCGCGGGCTTTCGATGAACTTCTCGATGAACACGCGATCATCGCCAAAGCTGTTGAGACCTTCACGCTTGGTCGCCTCAAAGCCCTCGCGCACGTCCTGCTCGCTATAGGCAAGGCGCATGCCCTTGCCACCACCGCCGGCCGAAGCCTTCATCATCACCGGATAGCCGATCTCGTTGGAGATGAGGACGGCATGCTCCGTATCCTCGATCACGCCGACATAGCCCGGAACCACATTGACGCCCGCGGCCTTGGCGAGTTTCTTGGACTCGATCTTGTCGCCCATCGCGGCGATGGCATTGGCAGGCGGCCCCACGAAGATGATGCCCTCAGCGTCGAGCGCCTTGCGGAAGCTCTCACGCTCGGAAAGGAAGCCATAGCCCGGATGCACCGCGTCCGCGCCGGTCGCCTTGCAGGCTTCGATAATCTTGTCGGCCAGCAGATAGGACTGGGCAGCAGGCGGCGGGCCGAGATGCACCGCCTCATCCGCCATCAGCACATGGGGACTGCGCGCGTCCGCATCCGAATAGACCGCCACGGTCTTGATGCCCATCTTCCGCGCCGTACGGATGACGCGGCACGCAATTTCGCCACGGTTCGCGATCAGGATCTTGGTGATTGCCATCTATGTCCTCGGCTTCCGCTCTTTATGTATGATCTCTAAGGAAAACGATTGTCTGGATAGTCCAAAGGACAAGGATGAAGATGAAGAAGCCGCCGATTAACAGCGGCAGCCTCTTTCTCACTCCGCCGCTTCCAGATGCCCATGCGGCTGCGCCATCATCGGCGTAAGCCCAAGCTTGGAAAGCAGCGCACTATCCTTGTCGTCGCCAGCGTTCGCCGCCGTCAGCAGCTTGTCGCCGGTGAAGATGCTGTTCGCGCCCGCCATGAAGCACAGCGCCTGACACGCCTCGCTCATGCTTTCGCGACCTGCCGAGAGCCGCACCATCGACTGCGGCATGACGATACGCGCCACGGCGACGGTGCGGACGAACTCCACCTCGTCGATCTTCGCGAGCGGCGTGTCCTTCAGCATGTCGCCCAACACCGTACCCTCGACGGGAACCAGCGCATTGATCGGCACGCTCTCAGGGTGGGGCATGGTGGCCAGGGCATGCAGGAAGCCGATCCGGTCGCTCCGCGTCTCGCCCATGCCGACGATCCCGCCGCAGCACACATTGATGCCTGCATCGCGCACATTTTCCAGCGTCTCGATCCGGTCCTCGAAGGTCCGGGTGGTGATGACGTTGGCGTAATTTTCCGGCGAAGTGTCGATATTGTGATTATAATAATCCAGCCCCGCATCCGCGAGCTGCTTCGCCTGGGTCGACGACAGCATGCCCAGCGTCATGCAGGTTTCCATGCCCATCTGGCGAACGCCCTTCACCATCTCGATGAGCTTGGGCATGTCCCGTTCCTTGGGATTGCGCCACGCAGCGCCCATGCAGAAACGGCCCGAACCATGGTCCTTGGCCTGCGCCGCCGCCTGGAGCACGGCCTGCACGTCCATCAGCTTGGTGGCCTTGAGGCCGCTTTCCGCCTCGGTCGACTGGCTGCAATAGCCGCAATCCTCCGGACAGCCGCCCGTCTTGATCGACAGCAGGGTCGACAACTGCACTTCATTGCGCGGAAAATTCGCCCGGTGGATCGACTGCGCCTCGAACATCAGGTCGTTGAAGGGCAGGTCGAACAGCGCGGCGATCTCGTCGCGGGTCCAGTCAGTGCGGCCAAGGACTTTGGCAGTGGGTGTCATTATGCGGCTTCCTCCAGCCCCGCCGGGGGCATGTTGTGGCCGAGGAGGCGCAGCACATCTGCGGCGCATTCCACGACGTTGGAGCCCGGTCCATAAATCCCCTGAACGCCCGCGTCACGGAGGAAGTCATAATCCTGCGGCGGAATGACCCCGCCCGCGATCACTTTGATGTCGTTCCGACCCTTTTCCCGAAGCTGCCGGATGAGTTCGGGGATCAGCGTCTTGTGCCCCGCGGCCAGCGACGAAGCCCCCACCACATCGACGCCGCTGTCGAGCGCCAGCACCACCGTTTCCTCCGGCGTCTGGAACAGCGGACCCGACACGATGTCGAAACCCATGTCCCCAAAGGCGGAAGCGATCACGTTGGCGCCCCGGTCATGGCCGTCCTGCCCCATCTTGGCGATAAGGATCTTCGGCTTGCGACCGAGGCGCCGCTCGACGGCCTGCACCCCGTCAAGTACCTGTTTCCAGCGGCTGTCCTGCGCATAAGGCTCGGCATAGACGCCCTTCACCGGCGTTGGCACCGTGCCGTAACGATTGAAGCTGTCCTCCATGGCGGAGGAGATTTCGCCCAGCGTGGCACGCGCCCGCGCCGCTTCGACCGCATGGGCAAGGAGGTTGTTCTCGATCGACTGCGGCCCGGCCGCCGCTGCACGCAGCGCATCCAGCGCGGCCTGACACGCAGCCTCGTCGCGCTCCGCCTTCACCCGGTTGATGCGCGCGATCTGCGCCTCGCGAACCTTGGTGTTGTCGACCTCCAGCGTTTCCAGCAGGTCCTCGTTCGCCAGGCGATATTTGTTGACGCCGACGATCACGTCCTCGCCCAGGTCGACCCGCGCCTGACGGGCGGCGGCGGCGGTCTCGATCATCGCCTTGGGCCAGCCGGCGCCCACGGCCTTCGCCATGCCGCCCTCGGCCTCGACGCGGTCGATGATCTCCTGCGCCGCGTCGACCAGTTGCTGGGTCAGGCTCTCGATATAATAGCTGCCGCCCAGCGGATCGACGACATTGCACATGCCGGTCTCTTCCTGGATGACGATCTGCGTGTTGCGCGCGATGCGGGCCGAAAAATCCGTCGGCAGCGCGATCGCCTCGTCCAGCGCATTGGTGTGCAGCGACTGCGTGCCGCCCAGCATCGCCGCCATCGCCTCGATGGTGGTGCGCATGACGTTGTTATAGGGATCCTGCTCGGTCAGCGACACGCCCGACGTCTGGCAATGGGTGCGCAGCATCTTGCTGCGCTCGTCCTTCGCGCCCAGCTTCGTCATGACCCGATGCCACAGCACGCGGGCAGCGCGCAGCTTGGAGATCTCCATGAAGAAGTTCATGCCGATGGCGAAGAAGAAGCTCAAACGCCCCGCGAACTTGTCGATGTCGAGGCCCGAAGCCACGCCATAGCGCACATATTCCGCACCATCCGCGATGGTGAAGGCCAGTTCCTGCACCTGCGTCGCCCCGGCTTCCTGCATATGATAGCCGGAGATGGAGATGCTGTTGAACTTGGGCATCTCGCGGCTGGTATAGCCGAAAATGTCCGAAATGATCCGCATGCTCGGTTCAGGCGGGTAGATATAGGTGTTGCGGACCATGAACTCCTTGAGGATGTCGTTCTGGATGGTCCCGTCGAGCAGCTTGCGCTCGACCCCCTGCTCCTCGCCCGCGACGATGAAGAAGGCGAGGATCGGGATCACCGCGCCGTTCATGGTCATGGAAACCGACATCTGGTCGAGCGGAATGCCGTCGAACAGGATCTTCATGTCCTCGATCGTGTCGATCGCCACGCCAGCCTTGCCCACGTCGCCGACTACGCGGGGATGGTCGCTGTCATAGCCGCGATGGGTGGCAAGGTCGAAGGCGACGCTGAGGCCCTTCTGCCCCGCCGCCAGATTGCGGCGATAGAAGGCATTGGATTCCTCTGCCGTCGAGAAGCCCGCATATTGCCGGATGGTCCAGGGGCGCCCCGCATACATGGACGCGCGCACCCCGCGCGTGAACGGTGCGAAGCCGGGCAGGCCCGGATCGACGGTCACGTCCTCGGCCGTGTAGAGCGGCTTCACCGTGATACCTTCCGGGGTATGCCAGTTCAGATCCTTGCCCTTCACCTCCTTGGCGGCGGCGGCGGCCCACTGGTCCAGCGTCGGCTTCTCGGTCATATCAATGCGCGCCCTCTTTCGGCGTTTCCATGATTTCAGTGAGCACCCCGTTCATATCCTTGGGGTGGACGAAGAAGATCAGCGTCCCATGCGCGCCGATACGCGGTTCGCCGAGCACCTTCTTGCCCAGCTTTTCGAACCAGGCCTTGGCTTCATGAATGTCGGGCACTTCATAGCACATATGATGCTGCCCACCCGCCGGGTTCTTGGCGATGAAGCCGTGGATCGGGCTGTTCTCGCCCAAAGGCTCGATCAGCTCGATCTGTGTGCCTGCCGTGCCATTTTCGCCCGGCGTATCGACGAAGCACACCTTCACGCCCTGGGCGGGCAGGTCGAACGGCTCGTGCGTCAGCGTCGCGCCCATGACGTCGCGATAATAGGCCAGCGACGCTTCCAGCGAGGGGGTGGCAACGCCGATATGGTTCAAGCGACCGAGTTTCATGACTGCCCTCTCCTCAGAGCGGAATATTGTCGTGCTTCTTCCACGGGTTTTCGAGGCTCTTGTTGCGCAGCTTGCGCAGGCCCAGAGCGATCCGCTTGCGGGTGGAGTGCGGCTGGATCACCTCGTCGATGAAGCCCTTGCTCGCCGCCACGAAGGGATTGGCGAAGCGGTCCTCATATTCCTTCGTCTTCTCGGCAATCTCTTCCGGCGTCTTGCCGCGGAAGATGATCTCCACCGCGCCCTTCGCGCCCATCACCGCGATCTCGGCGGTCGGCCAGGCATAGTTGAGGTCGCCGCGCAGATGCTTGGAGGACATGACGTCATAGGCGCCACCATAGGCCTTGCGCGTGATGACGGTGATCTTCGGCACGGTCGCCTCGGCATAGGCGAACAGCAGCTTCGCGCCATGCTTGATGATGCCGCTATGCTCCTGCGCCGTTCCCGGCAGGAAGCCCGGCACATCGACAAAGGTGACGATCGGAATCTCGAACGCGTCGCAGAAGCGCACGAACCGCCCGGCCTTCTTGGACGAGTTGATGTCCAGCACACCCGCCAGCACCATCGGCTGGTTGGCGATGATGCCGACCGTCTTGCCCTCGATCCGCCCGAAGCCGCAGAGGATGTTGCCTGCATGCGCCGGCTGCACCTCGAAGAAATCGCCCTCGTCCACCACCTTGCGGATCAGCTCATGCATGTCATAGGGCTGGTTCGCATTGGCCGGGATCAGCGTGTCCAGGCTTTCCTCGATCCGGTCCCACGGGTCCGCACTCGGCCGTTCCGGCACGGGTTCCTTGTTGGACGCCGGCAGGAAATCGACGAAGTCGCGCACCGCCAGCAACGCCTCGATGTCATTTTCGAACGCCACGTCCGCCACGCCGGACTTGGTCGTATGCGTCACCGCGCCGCCCAGTTCCTCCTGCGTCACCACCTCGTTGGTGACGGTCTTGACCACGTCCGGGCCAGTCACGAACATGAAGCTGCTGTCTTTCACCATGAAGATGAAGTCCGTCATGGCAGGCGAATAGACCGCACCGCCCGCGCACGGCCCCATGATCACGCTGATCTGCGGCACTACGCCCGAAGCCAGCACGTTGCGCTGGAAAATCTCCGCATAGCCCGCCAGCGATGCCACGCCTTCCTGGATGCGCGCGCCGCCCGAGTCATTCAGGCCAATGACAGGGGCACCGACCTTCAGCGCCATGTCCATGATCTTGCAGATCTTCATCGCGTGCCGTTCCGACACCGCGCCGCCATAGACGGTGAAATCCTGCGAAAAGACGTAAACCAGCCGGCCGTTGATCGTGCCCGATCCGGTGACGACGCCATCGCCGGGGATATGCTGCCCATCCATGCCGAAGTCGATGCAGTTATGCTCGACATACATGTCCAGCTCTTCGAAGCTGTCCTCGTCCAGCAGCACGTCCAGCCGTTCTCGCGCGGTCAGCTTGCCCTTGGCATGTTGCGCGTCGATGCGGCGCTGTCCGCCACCCAGACGGGCGGCCTCCCGCTTGGCTTCGAGCTGTTCGATAATGGCGAGCTTCGACATATCTGGCTTTTCTCCGGCTTGTCGCGGACGTCTATGTCCGCCCCATTTCAATCTTTCCGCATTTTCGCAAATGCAATTTTGCCAATTTGCAAATCGCGATTTTGCAAATTATGGACGATCCATGGCTCGTGGCAATCGAATCTTCGCAGGTCCGCGCCTGCGCCAGCTACGCCTGGACCATCGCATGGACCAGTCGACCATGGCGCATGCGCTCGGCATATCGGTATCCTATCTCAGTCAGCTTGAGAATGACGACCGCCCCCTGACGGCGAAGGTCAAGGCGGCCGTCGCCAGCGCCTTTCCCACCGACTGGGCCAGCTTCGACAGCCGGGAGGAGGAGCAGCTTCTTGGCGCCTTCACCTTCGCCCTTGCCCATCCCGAACTGCCCGGCGTCCCGATGGAGCCTGAACGGATCGAGAAGCTGCACCTGCAATTTCCCGAATTCGCGGCGCGCTATGTCGACCTGTACAACGCCCATATGCGCGCCAATGAACGCATCAACATGATCGAGGAGGCCATCGCCAACGATCATGCGGTGCAGGCCCGCCTCCCCTGGGAGGCGGCGCGCGACTGGTTCCACGAAGCGGGCAATTACGTCCATGTCCTGGACTGCCTGGCGGAGGACATGGCTGCCAGCTTCACCGCCGGCCAGACGCTCGACGAAGGCATGCTGGTGGAGGCGCTCGCCCGTCGCCACGGCATTGAAACGCTGATCGCGGAAACGCCGGATTCCGCGCTCCGCTCCTATACCAGCAGCGAAAAGCGGCTGTTCGTGAACGCCGCCCTCCCGACCGAGAGCCGCAAGTTCATGCTCGCCCATCAATTGACGATGCTGGAGGGGCAGGCCGTGATCGCCGACGTCGTCAACAAGGCGGCATTGCCCGTCCCCGGCGCGGACCGCCTGCTCGCCATCGGCCTTGCCAACTATGCCGCGGGGGCGCTGCTGATGCCCTATGCGCCCTTCCGCGAAGCCGCTCGCGAAGTGCGCCATGACATAGACCGCCTCGCCCGCCGCTTCGGCGTCAGCTTCGAACAGGCCTGCCATCGCCTCTCGACGCTGCAAAGGCCCGGCCTGCGGGGCATCCCCTTCTTCTTCTGCCGTGTCGACATGGCCGGCAATATCACCAAGCGCCATAGCGCCACCCGGTTGCAGTTCGCCCGCTTCGGCGGCGCCTGTCCGCTCTGGAACGTCCATGAAGCGGTGGCGGTCCCCGACCGGATCAACGTGCAGCTCGGCGAAACGCCCGACGGGGTGCGCTATGTGTCCATGGCGAAGGGGCTGGTGAAACCCTCCGGCAGCTACAGCCGCACGCCGCGCCGCTTCGCCGTCGTGCTGGGCTGCGAAATCGCGCACGCCGCCAATTTCGTCTATGCCGACGGCCTGCAGCTGGAGGTGGAGGGCGCGGCGACCCCCATAGGCGTTACCTGCCGCCTCTGCCCCCGCCAAAGCTGCGACCAGCGTGCCTTCCCACCGGCCGACCGACCAATCCGCGTAGATCCCGACAACCGCCAGATCGTGCCCTACTGGATTGGCTAGAGCGATTTCCAGGCATCGCTGCTTAAGAAAGGGAATCCCGATCGAAACCCGCTCTAAACCGGCAGTTCCAGCTCTTCCTCCAGAAAGTCCAGAAAGGCCCTCAGCCGCGCCGCCAGCCGGTCCTGAGCGGAATAGAGGGCGTGAATATCCTCGCCGTCGCCCGTGCTGAAATCGCCCAGCACCTCGACCAGCCGACCTTCCCGCAGGTCGGCGGCGACGTGGAACCGCCCGTGCCGCGCTATGCCGCCGCCCGCGATCGCCATCTGCCGAACGACCTCGCCGGAATTGCCGAAGAAGCGCCCCTGTACCGGCCGCATCACCGTGCGCCCCCCGATCCGGAACGCCCAGCTGTCCACCGACCTGCGAAAGCTGAATTGCAGGCAGTCATGCCCTTCAAGATCGTCGGGCGTGCGCGGCGTGCCCCGCTCAGCCAGATAGGCGGGACTGGCGACCAGCACCATGCGGCTGTGCCCCAGCTTCTTCGCCCGCAACCGCGTGTCGCGCAACGGTCCGATCCGGATGGCGATGTCGGCCCTCTCCTCCACCAGGTCCACCACCGCGTCGGATAGCGCCAGATCGACCGTCACCACCGGATGCCGCGCCAGAAACCGGGGCAGGATCGGCAAGAGGCAGTGGATGCCGAAGGATACGGAGGCATTCACCCGCAACAGCCCTCGCGGTCCCTGGTCCTCCTGCCCCAGCCTGCTTTCGACATCGGTCATTTCCGCCATCAGGGCGGTCATCCGGTCCCGATAGGCCGCGCCTTCCATGGTCAGCGCCAGGGATCGCGTTGTCCGCCGCAGCAAGGTGACGCCAAGACGCTGCTCCAGCCGCGCGATGCTTCGGCTGACGGCGGACGGGGTCAGCCGCAATGTCCGGGCGGCGGAGGCAAGGCTGCCCTCCTGCGCCACGGCCAGAAATGTCTCTATGTCCCCGAAGCGGTTATCCATATGTCACTCATGATCCTGAATCACTTCTATAGTGACGATGATCATTCTAATCATCAATGACTGCTTCTCCTATCTCTGCGCCCAACCACGCAAGACAGGAGTTGCCCCATGGATCTGAAACTCAGCGGCAAGACCGCGCTCGTCACCGGATCGACCGCCGGAATCGGCTTTGCCATAGCCAAACGCCTTGCCGAAGAAGGTGTCGAAGTCGTCATCACCGGCCGCAACCAGGACAAGCTGGACGAGGCCGCCGCGCAACTCGCCCAATCGGGCAGGATCCGGCCGATACTGGCCGACGCAGCCACGGCCGCCGGCGCAGCCACCCTTGTCGAGGCCGCGCCCGATATCGACATCCTCGTCAACAATCTGGGCATCTATGAGGCCAGGCCCTTCACCGAAATTTCGGATGAGGACTGGCATCGCTTCTTCGAGGTCAATGTGGTCAGCGGCGCGCGCCTTGCCCGCCATTATTTCCCCCGCATGCTCGACCGGAACTGGGGCCGCATCATCTTCATCGCCAGCGAAAGCGCATTGGTGATCCCAGGAGAGATGATCCATTACGGCATGACCAAGACGGCCCAGCTCGCCATCGCCCGCGGCCTTGCCGAACAGACCCGGGGCACCGGCGTGACCGTCAATTCCGTCCTCCCCGGCCCCACCCGGTCGGAAGGGATAGTCGATTTCATCCAGTCCGTAGTCGACAACAAGGAAGCGCCGGAGGCCGATCGCGAGGCGGAGTTCTTCCGGACGATGCGTCCGCTCTCCCTCATCCGCCGTTTGATAGAGGCGGACGAGATCGGATCGATGGTCGCCTATCTCGCCAGCCCGCTCGCTGCCGTCACCAACGGCGCCGCCATAAGGGCGGAGGGCGGGATCGTTCCGACGATCGCCTGAGCCTGGGAACATGCGGCAATCCTGAATGCGGGAACTGGCCCTGTCGCTCGTCCGTCCCTTCCGGTAGGAAAGATGGATGCGCGACACGGACATATTGGCGGACACCGCCCTTCGGCAGCAACTGGAGGCCGCGGGCTTCGCGCGCCTGGACGGTCCCCGGCTGTTCGGACAGCTCGCGATCGCGGCGGACCACTGGGCAGCGCTCGTACGCAGCTGGAACGACCTTGGTCCCGACCTCTACATGGCGGACGGCGGTCGCTACCGCCGCCGCCGCCACGCGACCTTCGCCTACGACCAGGGCCGGTTCACGCGCAAACCGCATCAGCCCCATTTCCAGAGCCGCGACTATAATCCGCTGAACGGCGACGTGCAGCGCTGGTTCGATCCCGTGGAACAGGCCACGATCGACAATGGCGCGATGCGTTCCATCTTCGCCTTCTGCGCGCGCAGCTTCCCGCTCGCCGGGCCGCAGCATGTCGAAATGCATCAGTTCCGCATCGAGGCAAGCCTGGCGGAGGCCGGCCGCCCGACGCCGGAGGGCATGCACCGCGACGGCGTGGACTGGGTGTTCGTGATGCTGGTCGACCGCCGCAATGTCGGCGAGGGCGTGACCCGGATCGGCTCTCCAGACGGCACGCCGCTGGGCGAATTCACCCTGGCGCAGGCGGGCGATGCCGTACTGATCGACGACCACCGCATCCTGCACGGCGTCACTGAGATCCATGGCGTCGATCCGGCGCAACCGGCCTGGCGCGACGCGCTGGTCCTGACCTTCGTGGCGGAGGGCTGAACCCGTCCGGGCAGCCCGTCCTCCGCTCCCGATCCTATTTCAGCAGCACCAGTTCCTCGGCCATGCTCGGATGCAGGGCGACCGTGTCGTCGAACTGCTGCTTGGTAAGGCCCGCCTTCACCGCAATCGCAGCTGCCTGCAATATCTCCGGCGCATCCGGCCCGATCATGTGCAGCCCGACCACGCGATTGGTCGTCGCATCCACCACCATCTTGTAGAGCGCCCGCTCGTCCCGCCCGGCCAGCACGTTCTTCATCGGCCGGAAGTCGGACGTGTAGACCTTCACCGTGCCCAGCTTGTTCTTCGCCTGCGCTTCGGTCAGGCCGACGCCGGCCAGCGGCGGATGGCTGAACACGGCGGAGGGGATGCAGCTGTAATCGACCGTGCGCGGATTGTCCCCGAACACCGTGTCCGCAAAGGCATGCCCCTCGCGGATCGCCACCGGCGTCAGTTGCATCCGGTCGGTGACGTCGCCCACCGCATAGATGCTCTCGCAGCTCGTGCGGCTATATTCATCGACCTTGATCGCGCCCTTGTCGTTCAACTCGACCCCGGCATTTTCCAGGCCCAGCCCATCGACATGCGGCTTGCGCCCGGTCGCGAAGACCAGCAGGTCGCAGGCGACCGGATCGCCGTTCCTGAACCGGACGCATAAAGTGCCGTCCTCATTCTTCTCGATCTTCTCCATCTCCGCATTGAAGCGGAAATTAATCCCCTTCATCGTCGAGATCTGGAGCAATCGGTCGCGGATCTGCTCGTCATAGCCGCGCAGCAGCGTGCCTGATCGGTTGACGATCGTCACATGGCTGCCGAACTGGTGGAAGATGCCGGCAAATTCATTGGCGATATAGCCGCCGCCGACGATCACGATCCGCTTGGGGCATTCCTCCAGATGGAACACCTCGTTGGACGTCACGCCATGCTCCGCGCCCTCGATATCGGGAATGATGGGCCAGGCGCCGGTGGAAATGAGGATATGTTTCGCGCTCACCTGCCGCCCGCTGGCGAGCTTCACGCCATGCGGCCCGGTGATCGTGGCGCGTTCCGCGATCAGCTCGACCTTGTGGCTGTCGAGCGTGTTCCTGTAGAGCCCCTCCAGCCGGTCGACATCCGCCAGCACATTGTCGCGCAGCGTCGTCCATTCGAAACCGCAATCGGGCACGTTCCAGCCGAAACGCCGCGCATCCTTCAGGTCCTCGGCAAAATGCGCGCCATAGATGAGCAGCTTCTTGGGCACGCAGCCGCGAATGACGCAGGTGCCGCCGACGCGATATTCCTCGGCCACGGCGACCTTTGCGCCATGTGCTGCGGCCACCCGAGACGCCCTGACCCCTCCCGATCCCGCACCGATGACGAAAAGGTCGAAGTCGTAATTGCTCATTCATCCCTCCGCTGGACTGGGCCCGCATATGGAGCTTCGCCAGCGGAGTTACAAATGCTTCTTGCTTCCCGAAACCGGAAAGACCCGATCGTCAAACACCGCCCAGCGCGATGTCGATCAGCGCCATGGTCGAGGGATCGAACCCCCTCGGCCCCTCCGCCTCGATGGACCTGGCAATCTCCTTGCCCAGTTCCACCCCGAACTGGTCGAAGGGATTGATCCCCATCAGCACCGCATTGGCAAAGGTCCGATGCTCGTAGAAGGCGATGAGGGCGCCCAGCACCTCCGGCGTCACGTCATTCAGCAGGATCGTGGTCGAAGGACGATTGCCGGGATAGGCCCGTGCCGGATCGGCCGCATTGTCCTTGCCCCGCATCAGGGCCGCGCCCTGGGCAAAGCAGTTCACCAGCAGCGCGCGGTGATGCGCGGGATCAAGCGCATGGCCCGGCTCGATCGAGGCGATGAATTCGACCGGCGTCAGGATCGTACCCTGGTGCAGCAACTGGAACACCGCATGCTGCGCGTCCGTGCCGACGCCGCCCCAGGTGATCGGCGCCGTGGGACCGTCCACCGGCTGGCCGTCCCGCGTCACGCTCTTGCCGTTGCTCTCCATTTCCAGTTGCTGGAGATAGGAGGGCAGCAGCCGCAACCGCTCGTCATAGGCGAACAGCGCGCGCGTCTGGCAACCCAGCACCCGTGCATAATATTGGTCGACAAAGGCCGCGATCAAAGGCGCATTGGCCTTGGGATCGGACAGGCGGAAATGCCGGTCCATCGCCGCCGCCCCTTCCAGCAGGCTCTCGAAAGCGTCCCAGCCCAACGCCAGCGCCGCCGGAAAACCGATGGACGACCACAGCGAATAACGCCCGCCCACGCTTTCGGCAAAGGGCAGCACGCGGGTTTCATCCACGCCCCATTCGATCGCCCGGTCCGGCGCCGCCGTCAGCGCGATCACCCGGCCATAAGGGTCTTCCACGCCCGCCTCGACCATCCAGTTGATCGCGCTCGCCGCGTTCAGCATGGTTTCGGTCGTGGTGAAGGTCTTGGAGGCCACGGCGATCAGCGTCGCTTCCGGGTCGAAACGCGAAATCGCCCGTTCCATGGCGGTGCCGTCCACATTGGAGACGATCGCGACATCGTAGCGCGCGCCGTCCCCGCCCAAGGCGTCGATGATCAGGTCGGGGCCCAGCGCCGATCCGCCGATGCCGATGTGCAGGATGTGCCGGATCGGCCCCAGCGCCTCGCCCTCGATCGCATCGATCAGCGCGCGCATCCGCGCATGGAACATCTTGGCCCGCGCCACGCTGTCCGCATTGCCCTCGCCCCGCTCGGCGGGATGTTCGGCGGCGCGCCCTTCCGTGTTGTTCACCGCCTCGCCCGCGAACAGGGCGTCACGCTGCGCGGCAAAGCCCTGTTCCTCCGCCAGCTTCAGGAAACCGTCGAACAATTCGTCGGTCAGGTGCGTCTTCGACCAGTCGAAGCGGATCGGCCCGTGCGTCAGGGTGAACTTGCTCAACCGGTCGGGATCGGTCGTGAAGATGGACTTCAGATCAGCCTGGGGAAGAGCCGAAAGCGCTGCCAGTGCAGGGCTGGGCATTGGGAATATCCTCTTGTTTCGCTGTTGGTCGACACCGACGCTGCACCTGTCGATTCTTGCCATCCTAGCCAAGTCGTTCCGCTATTGCACCGTCAAGCAGGAAAAATCAGGCGGCAAGGGTCTATCGGGTGACGATCGCCCGGTCGTCGAAAAGGGTTGCCTTTCATAGGATGACGAACCGAAAAATGGCGGTTTTTCGTGCAGCATAGGAACATCGGAAGCGCGGCAAATCATCATGTGCGGGCCGTCAGCGCTGAATGGCGATCCATCCTGGAGCATCGTGCGCAGAAGCGGGAACCGGTTTTGCGCAAAAACGATGCGACATCAAAAGAATAGAACGCGCTGGATGAGTCGGATTTGACGCGACGCGCTCTAGCGCGCTTGACGGCGGCTTTACTAACCCGCAAAAGCCGCGACGGCCTGTTTTCAGGGCGAAATGAAGGAAAAGACGACCAAAGCATGAGCGCAAAATCCGAAACGCGGGATTTCCTCTGGTTTCTCGCAAAGCTGGCGGTGTTCGTCTTCGTCCTTCGCAGCTTCATCGTATCGCCCTTCAACATCCCGTCGGAATCGATGCAGCCGCGCCTGCTGATCGGGGATTATCTGCTGGTGGCGAAATGGCCCTATGGCTATTCGCGCTATTCCCTGCCCTTCGGCATCCCGCTGATCCCCGGCCGCATCTTCGCATCCACGCCCCATCGCGGCGACGTGGTGGTGTTCAAGGCGCCGCCAAACCAGAAGAACGACTATATCAAGCGCGTCATCGGCCTGCCCGGCGACATGATCTCGGTACGCGGCGGCACCGTCTATCTGAACGGCCAGGCGATTCCCAAGCAGAAGGTGGCCGACCTCGTCATACCCGTCACCCCCAATATGGTCGACGCGGCGGAAAAGGAAGGCAGTCCCTCCCCCTGCTACCGCCCGAAGTTCGAGGAAGCCGCACCCGATGGCGGGCGCCAGTGCCGCTATCCCCAATATCGGGAGACGCTGCCGGGCGGCAAAAGCTACAATGTGCTTGACCTGGTGCCGGACGGCGCGGCCGACGACCGCGACACGGTGGTCGTGCCGGAAGGCCATCTCTTCATGATGGGCGACAATCGGGATCGCAGCGCGGACAGCCGCTTCCCGGCGGTCGAAGGTGGCGGCATCGGCCTGGTGCCGGAGGAAAATCTGGTGGGGAAGGCGATGGTCTCCGTCTTCTCGACCGACGGCAGCGCGAACTGGCTGCTGCCCTGGACATGGTTCACCGCCGCGCGCTGGAGCCGGATCGGGGAAGGCTTTTGACGAAACCGGACACCGAAGGCTGGCTCAAGACCCTGATCGGCCGCACGCCGCGGGATCCGGCCGCCTTCGATCAGGCGCTGACCCATGGCAGCGCCAGTGCGGTGAATTACGAACGGCTGGAATTTCTTGGCGACCGCATACTCGGCCTGCTGGTCGCGGAATGGCTCTATGACCGCTTTTCCGGCGAACCGGAAGGCAAGCTCTCCCGCCGCTTCAACGCCCTGGTATCGGGCGAGACCTGTGCCGACGTCGCCCGCAGCGCCGGGGTTCCCGCTCATCTGGTGCTGGGAAAGCAGGCCCGCGACGATGGCGCGGCGGACAGCGACAATGTCCTGGGCGACGTCATGGAGGCGCTGATCGGCGCGCTCTATCTGGAAGGCGGGCTGGAGGAAGTCCGCGCCTTGGTTCGCCGCCTCTGGGCCGACCGCGTCGATACCCAGGCGAGCGCGCCCAAACACCCCAAATCCGCTCTTCAGGAATGGGCGGCCGCCAACAAGCGCAAGCCGCCGGAATATGCGATGACCGACCGCTCCGGCCCGCACCACGCCCTGAAATTCACGGTCACCGTCAGCATCAGGGGCGCGGGCGAGGCAAGCGCATCGGGCGGTTCCAAGCAGGAAGCGGAAACGGCGGCGGCAAGGGCCCTGTTGGAAAAGCTGGGCGGCTGATCCTGTCCCAAAGCCTGATTTTACGGTAGGAAAGAAGCCCGGCGAAAGGCGCCGGGTGAACGGAGTTCTTGTTTGACGATCGATCTCGACAATCAACGTTGCGGCGTAATCGCCATCGTCGGCGCCCCCAATGCGGGCAAATCGACGCTGGTAAATGCCCTTGTCGGCCAGAAGGTGGCGATTACCAGCCCCAAGGCGCAGACCACCCGGACCCGCGTCATGGGCGTCGCGATCGAGGGAGCGGCACAGATGGTGCTGGTCGACACGCCCGGCATCTTCGCGCCCCGACGCCGGCTGGACCGCGCCATGGTGCAGGCCGCCTGGGGCGGCGCGCAGGGCGCTGACCTGATCGCGCTGGTCGTCGACGGCAAGGCCGGGCTGGGCGCCAAGATGGAACCGATCATTTCCGCCCTCGCCGCCCGCCCGGAAAAGAAATGGCTGATCCTCAACAAGGTCGATATCGCCATCAAGGAAAAGCTGCTGGTCCACACCCAGAAGCTCTACGAGCAGCTCGATATCGCCGAGACATTTTTCGTCAGCGCCGCCACCGGCGATGGCCTTCCCGAACTCAAGGCCGCCTTTGCCAGGGCCATGCCGGAAGGCCCCTGGCATTTCCCGGAGGATCAGGTTTCCGACGCCACCGATCGCATGCTGGCCGCCGAGATCACCCGCGAGCAGCTCTATCACCAACTCCATGCCGAACTGCCCTATGCCGCCGCAGTGGACACCGAAAAATATAGCGAGCGCGAGGACGGTTCCGTCGAAATCCACCAGCAGATACTGGTCGGCCGCCCCAGCCAGCGCGCCATCGTGCTGGGCAAGGGCGGTCAGCGCCTCAAGGAAATCGGATCAAAGGCGCGCGCCGAACTGGCCAGCCTGCTGGGCGTCAAGGTCCATCTCTACCTCCACGTCAAGGTGAAGGAGGATTGGGAGGATGACCGCTTCATCTACCGCGACATCGGTCTGGATTGGGTGGAGTGAATCCATCCAATAATGCGACGTGCTCCTGCGCAGGCAGGAGTACGTCGCGCCTCGCTTGAAGGGTGGCTATTCCGCCGCCACCTTCTTCTTCGCAGGCGCCTTTTTCGCAGCAGGCTTCTTGGCCGCACCCTTTTTCGCCGGAGCCTTCTTCCCCTTCTTCGCCGGCGCCGCCGCAGCCCGCGCGTCGATCAGCTGCGCCGCCTCCTCCAGCGTCAAGGCATCCTGCTCGATCGTCTTGGGCAAGGTCGCATTGGTCGTGCCATCGGTCACATAAGGGCCATAGCGCCCCGCCATCAGCTTGATCTCGGCCTCCGTGCGCGGATGCTTGCCAAGCACCTTCAACGGCTCCCGCGAGGAAGCCCCCCGCCCGCCCTTGTTCGCCGCGTCGGCCAGCTTGGCGACGGCGCTGTTCATCCCCACCTCGAAAATCTCGGCGGTCGATGACAGGCGGCCATATTTGCCGTCATGCAGCAAATAGGGCCCGAAACGCCCGATATTGGCCACGATCGGCTTGCCCGTCTCCGGATGCAGCCCGACCTCGCGGGGCAGGCTTAACAGCTTCACGGCCCAATCCAGCGTCATCTCGCCATCGGGCAGGTCCTTGGGAATGGAACCGCGCTTGGCCTCCTTCCCCTCGCCCATCTCGATATAGGGGCCGAAACGACCGGATTTCCGGACGATGTCCTGCCCGGTTTCCGGATGCTTGCCCAGCACCTCCGGACCCGTATCCTCGTCGCCTTCCTTGCCGCCCGGCTGACCGAACTTCCGCGTATATTTGCACTCGGGATAGTTGGAGCAGGCAATGAACGCCCCAAAGCGTCCGCCACGCAGCGCCAACTGCCCGTCGCCGCACATGGGGCAGGCGCGCGGATTGCTGCCGTCGGCCCTGGGCGGAAACAGCATCGGCTCCAGGAACTTGTCCAGCTCCGCCGTGATGTCGGACGGTTTCTGCTCCATCACCTCGGCGGTCTTCGGCTTGAAGTCGCGCCAAAAGGCTTCCAGCACCGCCTGCCACTGGGCGCGGCCGCCGGAAATATCGTCCAGTTCTTCTTCCAGCCCCGCGGTGAAGTCATAGGAGACATAGCGTTCGAAGAAACGCTCGAGGAAGGCCGTCACCAGCCGCCCGCTCTCCTCGGCGAAGAAGCGGTTCTTCTCCACCCGCACATAGTCGCGGTCCTTGAGCACCTGAAGCGTGGAGGCATAGGTGGACGGACGCCCGATCCCCAGTTCCTCCAGCTTCTTGACCAGCGACGCTTCCGAATAACGCGGCGGCGGCTGGGTGAAATGCTGCTCCGCCGTCACTTTCTTCTTCGCCGGCGCGTCGCCCGCGACCATGCGCGGCAGCAGCTTGCTGTCATCCTCCTCGGCATCGGCGGAGGCCTGTTTGCCGGAGCCGCGCTCAGGATCGTCACGGCCCTCTTCATAGAGCGCCAGGAATCCCGGGAAGATCACCACCTGACCCGTGGCGCGCAGCCCATGTTGCCCGGTCGCATCCACCAGATCGACGGTGGTCCGCTCCATGCGCGCCGAAGCCATCTGGCTTGCCAGCGCCCGCTTGAAGATCAGGTCGTAAAGCCGCGCATGATCGCCCGAACCGACCTTTTCACGACCAAATTCGGTCGGACGGATGGCTTCGTGCGCTTCCTGGGCATTCTTGGCCTTGGTCTGATATTGGCGCGGCTTTTCGGGCAGATAGCCGCCGTCATAGCGCTCCGCGATCGCCTTGCGCGCGGCGGAAATGGCGCTGCCGTCCATCTGCACGCCGTCGGTACGCATATAGGTGATCGCGCCGTCCTCATAGAGCTGCTGCGCGACCCGCATCGTATGGCTGGCCGAGAAGCCGAGCTTGCGCGCCGCCTCCTGCTGGAGCGTCGAGGTCGTGAACGGCGGCGGAGGGTTGCGCGAAACCGGCCTGGTCTCGACCTTCTCGACGGTGAAGCGCCCCGCCTCCACATCCGCCTTCGCGGCCATGGCGTCGCCTTCCCTGCCGATGGTCAGCCGGTCGATCTTCTCCCCGCGCCACCTGACGAGCCGGGCGGTGAAGCCCTGTCCGCCCTGCTCCATCTCGGCCGCGACGGACCAATATTCCTGCGGCACGAAACTCTCGATCTCGCGCTCGCGCTCGACCACCAGCCGCAACGCCACCGACTGCACGCGCCCCGCCGACTTGGCGCCCGGCAACTTGCGCCACAGCACCGGCGACAGGGTAAAGCCCACCAGATAATCCAGCGCCCGCCGCGCCCGATAGGCGTCGATCAGATCCTCGTCCAACGCGCGCGGCTGCGCCATCGCGTCCGTCACCGCCTGCTTGGTGATCGCGTTGAAGGTGACGCGGTCGACCTTCTGCGGCAGCGCCTTCTTGGCGCGCAGCACCTCCTGCACATGCCAGCTGATGGCCTCCCCTTCGCGATCAGGGTCAGTCGCCAGGATCAGGCGCGTCGCCTTCCTGGCTTCATCGGTTATGGCTTTCAGCTGCTTGCCCTTGTCGCCATAATTTTCCCAACTCATGGCAAAGCCGTTGTCGGGGTCCACCGACCCGTCCTTCGGCGGCAGGTCGCGAATATGCCCATAGCTGGCCAGCACGTGGAAATCGCCGCCCAGATATTTTTCGATGGTCTTCGCCTTGGCCGGCGATTCAACGATGACAAGTTGCATTCATGCCCCGGTTCAAATTGTCTCTCACGTACACGCGCGAGTCTGAAAGCTGTTTTGGCCCCCCGTCAACCCGCCGCGATGCAGCGGGCATCCGAACATGCGGCATAACGCTCGCGCTCAGGACAGGCTGACCTTTCCCCCCGCATGCCGCTCCAGCCGCGCTGCAAGCTCCAGTTCCAGCAGCACCGTCTGCACGACCGCGGGGCCAAGGCCGGACAAGCGGATCAGTTCGTCCACCGGCACGGGCGCCGGACCCAGCAGCGCGACGATCGACGCCCGCTCCCGATCGGCCACGTCGCCCGACGGCGGCTCGCCCGAAAAATCGCTTCCCGGCTGGCGAACCATGCGCGGATCGATGGCGCCGATCGCCTCGATCACGTCGGCGGCGCTCTGGATCAGCACCGCGCCCTCCCGAATCAGCTGGTTGCACCCCTGGGCGCGGGGATCGATCGGGGAACCGGGCACGGCCATGACCTCCCGCCCCGCCTCGCCCGCCAGCCGCGCCGTGATCAGCGAGCCGGACCTGGGCGCCGCCTCGACGACAACGGTGCCCCTCGCCAGCCCGGCGATGATCCTGTTGCGCGCCGGAAACTGCCGCGCCAGGGGCTGCGTGCCCGGCGGATGCTCGGTGACCAGCAATCCTTCCTCCGCCAACCGCTCCTGCAACTCGGCATTTTCAGGCGGAAAGGCGATGTCGATGCCGCAGGCGATGACGGCGATGGTGCCGCTTTCCAGCGCGCCCTGATGCGCGGCGGTGTCAATTCCCCGCGCCAGCCCCGAAACCACCACGGCGCCTCGCTGCCCCAGTTCCTGCGCCAGCGTTCGGGCGAAACGGCATGCCGCGGCGGAGGCATTGCGCGCGCCCACCATCGCCACGCATTCGCGCCCCGCCAGCGACACATGCCCGCGCACGATCAGCGCCGGCGGCGCGCCTTCCATCTGGTCCAGCAGGAAGGGATAATCGGCATCGCCGATGATGAGGTAGCGGGCGCCAGCCGCCCGGCTGCGCGCAATTTCCTGTTCGACGATCTGCGCGTCGATGATGCTCGCCTTGCCCCCGCCCCGCGCCGCCATGTCCGGCACGGCGCGCAAGGCCTCGCCCGCCGTGCCGAAGCGCGCCATCAACTGGCGGAATGTCACGGGGCCGATGCGCGGCGAACGGATCAGGCGCAGGCGGTTGAACCGCTCCTGCTCGCTCATTCCCCGCCCGCAGCCTTTTTCGAAGCACCGACCTTCGGCTCCGTCCCCCTGGCAAGCCGCGCGATATTCGCCCGATGCCGCCACAGCACGATCAGCGCGAGCGCCAGCGCGACGGGAACCAGGTCGATCCGGCCAAAACACCACATGGCGACAGGCGCGCTCACCGCCGCCGACATGCCGCCGACGGAGGACCATTTCGTCCCGAACAGCGCCCCCAGCCACACGACCGCGAAGACGATTCCCGCCGGCCAGTACAGCGCCGTCACCACGCCCATCATCGTCGCCACGCCCTTGCCACCGGCAAAACGGAGCCAGACCGGATAGCAATGGCCGATAAAGGCCATGGCGCCCGCCATCGGCCCACCGCCCTCGATCAGCGCCGAACCGATCAGCACCGCCGCCGCGCCCTTCAGCAGGTCGAGCAGCAGCGTCGCCGCCGCCAGCCCCTTGCGCCCCGTCCGCAGCACATTGGTCGCGCCGATATTCCCCGACCCGATCTTGCGCAGGTCGCCCGCGCCGGTGACGCGCGTCAGCAGCAGGCCGAAGGGAATGGAACCCAGCAGATAACCGATCAGCAGGACGAATGCGGGAAGTAGCCAGGGAGGAGTCATGATCTCGCCATTATGGTTGCGGCGCGACCATAGCGTTCCCGGCGCGCCGGGCAACCCTTGGAGGGGCGCCTTGCACACACCGGAACCCGGCCTGGGCAGCCGCCCGATGAAAGGCCGCCCGTTGACAGCCCAGCCGCTGACAGGCCGCCCGTTGACAGGAATGCCGGACGTCGCGACATATCGGGCATAATGACCGTCGCACCCCATGCACCCCTGCTGTTCTTCGATTCCGGCGTCGGCGGGCTTTCCATCCTTGGCCCGGCACGCGCCGCACTGCCCAACGCGCCGGTCGTCTATGCGGCCGACAGTGCAGGCTTCCCCTATGGAACCAAGAGCGAGGCGGAAATCGCCGCCCGCGTTCCCGCCCTGCTGGGCCGGCTGGTGGAACGATACCGCCCACGACTGGCCGTCATCGCCTGCAACACCGCCTCCACCATCGCGCTGCCGGCGGTGCGCGCGGCGCTCGACATTCCCGTCGTCGGCACGGTGCCGGCGATCAAGCCCGCCGCCCTGCTGTCCCAAAGCCGCGTCTTTGGCGTGCTTGGCACGGACGCCACGGTGCGCCAGCCCTATGTCGACCGGCTCGCGGCCGAACATGGCGCCGATTGCACGGTCCTGCGCCATGGGTCGGCCGCGCTGGTCCAGCTTGCCGAGGCGAAATTGCGCGGCGAACCGCTCGATCCCGCCATAGCGCGCGACGCGCTGGCCGGCCTGCTCGATCAGCCCGGCGGCGACAGGATGGACATAGTGGTCCTCGCCTGCACGCATTTTCCGCTGGTAGAGGCCGAACTGGCCGCCGCATCGCCGCGCCCGCTCCGCTTCGTGCATGGGGGAGAGGGCATTGCGCGCCGCATCGCCTACCTGACAGTGGGGCAGGAATGGCCGTCCGTCCCGTCCCCCGGAACAGCGCTGTTCACGCGGCTGGACCAGGGCGTCGAACCTCTGCGCGCCGCGCTTGCCGGCTATGGGCTGCAGCGGATGGAGGGCCTTTGAAACGGGTGGACCTTTGGTCCAATCGCAAGCCTTTCTATCAGTGTGATAGGTAATTCTCCCTAAGGCTGCGAACGTTTATCACTGGTAATGGGCGGACACAGCAGGTAAATGCCCCTCGAAAGAGGGGAAGCGGGAATAGGGACTGGGCTTTCAGGTGAACTACAAGCACATCTTCACGCAGGCGATCGACCGGCTGCATAGCGAAGGCCGTTATCGCGTTTTCATCGACATCCTGCGCAACAAGGGCGCCTTCCCCAACGCCCGCTGCTTCCACGGCCATAATGGGCCAAAGCCCATCACCGTCTGGTGCTCCAACGACTATCTCGCCATGGGCCAGCATCCCAAGGTCGTCGCCGCGATGGAAGAGGCGCTGCACGATGTCGGCGCAGGCTCCGGCGGCACCCGCAATATCGGCGGCAACACCCATTATCATGTGGATCTGGAGGCGGAACTCGCCGACCTGCACGGCAAGGAAGGCGCGCTGCTGTTCACTTCGGGCTATGTCTCGAATGAAGCGACGCTCTCTACCCTCGCCCGGATCCTGCCCGGCTGCATCATCTTCTCCGACGAACTGAACCACGCCTCGATGATCGCGGGCATCCGCAATTCGGGCTGCGAAAAGCGCGTCTTCCGCCACAATGACGTCGACCATCTGCGCGAACTTCTCGCCGCCGAAGATCCCGACGTGCCCAAGCTGATTGCCTTTGAAAGCGTCTATTCGATGGACGGCGACGTCGCCCCGATAGCGGCGATCTGCGACCTGGCGGACGAATTCAACGCGCTCACCTATCTGGACGAGGTTCATGCAGTCGGCATGTACGGCCCGCGCGGCGGCGGCATTTCGGAACGCGATGATGTCGCACATCGTCTGACCATCATCGAAGGCACGCTGGGCAAGGCGTTCGGCGTCATGGGCGGCTATATCGCCGCCGACCAGATGATCGTGGACGTGATCCGCAGCTATGCGCCGGGCTTCATCTTCACCACCTCCCTCTCCCCGGTACTCGTGGCCGGCGTGCTGGCCAGCGTGCGCCACCTCAAGCAGTCGAGCGAGGAACGCGAAGGCCAGCAGGCGTCCGCCGCGACCCTGAAGCGCCTGATGGCCGAAGCCGGCCTGCCGGTCATGCCATCGGTGACGCACATCGTCCCGCTGATGGTGGGCGATCCGGTCAAGGCGAAGCGGATCAGCGACATTTTGCTCGCGGAATATGGCGCCTATGTGCAGCCGATCAATTACCCCACCGTGCCGCGCGGCACGGAACGCCTGCGCTTCACGCCGGGACCGGCGCACAGCGAAGCGATGATGCGCGAACTGGTCGATGCCCTGGTGGAAATCTGGGATCGTCTGGAACTGGAATTCAGGAAGGCGGCCTGAACGGTCGCCTTCCAAGATTCACAGCCGGATCAACCCGCCCCTGACCGCATAGCCCCGATACAGGCTCCGGCTATGCGGAAAGCCGCCCAGGTCCGCCGCCACTCTTCCGATCGCCTGCCCCAGTCCCGCCCGCGGCGACACATGGAATCGGGCGAGCCATCCGAACAGGGCCCGCCTCCAGAAGCCCGGCAGACCATCCTGTTGCCCGAAATCGACAAACTCCAGCTTGCCGCCCGGCGCCACGCACCCTGCGGCCTGCCGCAAAGCGCTTTCCCAATCCGGTATCATCGACAGCGCATAGCTGATGAACACCCGCTCGAACCGCTCCCGCCCGAACAGCGCCCCTGCATCGAAAGCGCAGGCATCGCCCTGCGCCAGCACGACGCGATCCGCCAGCCCCGCCTTCATCACGGCCTTCCGCGCCGTCTTCAGCATCGCTTCGGATATGTCGACCCCGTAAAGCCGCGCTTCCGGCCAGGCCTTGCCCACGGCGATCAGGTTGCGCCCGGTGCCGCAACCAATCTCCAGCACCGCCCCACCGGCCGGCGGGGTCAGATCGGCAATCAGAGCATCACGCCCCAGCAGGTAGAATTTGCGGGAAAGGTCATAAATATGCCGCTGGCGCCGATAGACGCTGTCCATCAGCCCCCCATGCCCGCCCGTCATCACGCGTCGCCCAGCACATAAAGGTGGACGCCGCCATAGATGGCCGAACGATCCCGCGCCGTATAGTCGCGTGATTCCCCGGCCCGATAGACCCAGCGCGCCAGCAACGCCTCATCGACCCGGCCCGGCAGGATGCTCGGCTCGCCCGCCGTCCGGAACAGCACCCGCGCACCGGGCCTGGCCGTCCGCGTGATCTGCGCCCAGAGCGCATTCAACTGCGCATCATCCATCCAGTCCTGCGCGTCGAGCAGGATGTAGCGATCCGCCGACCCTGCCTGCTGCGACGCCAGGAAGTCGGTGAAATTCCCATGCCGGACGTCCACCCGCCCGGCCCGTTCCACCACGGCTGCATGGTTCGCCGCCTGCAAATAGGGCGGCAAGGGGCCAGTCCCGCCGGCATAACCGCGTCCAAAGGCCTGCACCGCAAAGTAATTGTCCTTGAGGTCGAAACCGCAGGCCAGCTTCTCCAGCCGCGCCTTCAGCACGCTGTCCATCCGCTCGTCCCCGGCCAGCGCCTCATATTGCGCGGGCGGAATGCCAAGGCCGAAGAGCGAAGCAGGCTGGCTCGTCAGCCACCGCATGAACGCGCTGTCGAACACCGGCGCCAGTTCGGTTTCGAAGATCGCCCGCTGCTCCTCGCGCGACTTCGCGTCCAGCATCCGGCGCGGATCGACGCCATGCAGCCGCGCCAGCAGATGTGCCGCACCGATGAAGCGCCCGAGCAGCCCATGCCGGTAGATCCCCCGCGCAAAGCCGCCGATCCGCCGCCGCCCGATGAAATCCCGCCCTTCCCAGTAGCGCCGCGTCGCATCGTCCAGCACAGGCGCGACGAAGGCGCGATAAGCCGCCACATTCTCCTTGCTGTCCGCCCTGGCGAAGAAGCGATGGAACGCCTCATGGTCGGGCAGCGCCTGCGCCGCCGCCAGCTTCAACCGGTTGAGCGCGATATGCGCGGTGTTAAGGTCGACCGCGGTGATCCTCGCGGGATTGGCCGTCAGATAGCTCAGGACATTGCACCCGCCCGAAGCGATGGTGACGACATGGCTGTCCGGCCCGATCGCCAGCGCTTCCATGTCGACCTGCGGATCTTCCCAGATCTGCGCGTAGACAAGGCCCCGGAAGGCGAAGGTGAAGGCCCGCTCCAACAACCCCTGCCTTGACAGATGCCGATGCCGGTGCACCGCGCGGATTACATTCTGGTGAGCCGTAGATGCCATGTGCCGCGCCTCCTCGCCATCGGTCGTCCCGGCGCGCTTAGGGCAATGGCATGTCGTCCCCGTGACGATCCGGTTACGACAATATGAAGCCCTTGCGGAACCAAGCGGCGCGTTCCACCTTCTTCCTCAGCAATGCCTCACTGGATCGAACCACACCCCACCGGCATCTATGTCCGCCCCGCGGATGCCTGGATCGATCCTTCCGTCCCGCAGGAACGCGCACTCGTCACCCATGGCCATGCCGATCATGCGCGCGGCGGGCACGGCCATGTCTGGGCGACGCGGGAAACCCTGGCGATCATGGCCCTGCGCTACGGCACCGCATCGGGCACGGCGGTCTCCTATGGCGAAGAGATCCGCATGAACGGGGTCACGATCAGCTATGTGCCCGCCGGCCATGTGCTGGGTTCGGCGCAGATCCTGTTGTCCCATGCAGGCGAACGCATCGTCGTCACCGGCGATTACAAGCGCCGCCCCGATCCCACCTGCAAGGCGTTCGAACCCGTGCCGTGCGACATCTTCGTCACCGAAGCGACATTCGGCCTTCCCGTCTTCCGCCATCCCGATACGGGCAGCGAGGTCGACCGGCTGCTTGCGGCCCTGCACGCCAATCCGGAACGCTGCATCCTGGTCGGCGCATATGCCCTTGGCAAGGCGCAGCGCCTGATCTGCGAACTGCGCGCCAGGGGGCATCACGACCCGATCCACATCCATGGCGCACTGGAGCGGATGTGCGCCCTTTACGAACAGTTCGGCGTCCCCCTGGGCGATCTCCGCCCGGCAACCGGCCTCCCCGCCGGAGAAATGCGCGGCCGCATCATCCTGTCACCACCCTCCGCCCTCAATGACCGCTGGAGCCGCCGCCTGCCCGACCCCATCACCGCCATGGCGTCAGGCTGGATGCGCGTCCGCCAGCGCGCCCGGCAACGCAATGTGGAATTGCCGCTGGTGATTTCCGACCATGCCGACTGGGACGAGCTGACCGACACCATCCGCGAAGTCGCCCCCGCAGAAACCTGGATCACCCATGGCCGGGAGGAAGCCCTGCTCCATTGGTGCATGACCCACCAGATGCGCGCCCGCGCCCTCGCGCTGGTCGGCCGCGAAGATGAGGATGAGGGGTGATGCGCCTGGCGATCTCCTCCTCTGGACTGCCCCCTTCGACGCCATCGCCAATCTTCCAGAGAAAGGCGTGCGGCTGGTGAGATGAGACAATTTTCCCAACTCCTCGACGGCCTCGTCTACACCCGCTCCCGCAACGGCAAGCTGGACCTGATCGCCAGCTATATGCGCAACGCCCCCGACCCGGACCGTGGCTGGGCGCTCGCCGCCCTCACCGGCAATCTGGACCTGAAAACCGTCAAGGCCTCTACCATAGCGGAAATGACCCGCGCCCGCGTCGATCCGGTGCTGTTCGACATGAGCCGCGACTATGTCGGCGACCTCGCCGAAACCGTGGCCCTCCTCTGGCCCAAGGCGCAGGACCAGCCGCAGGAGGTGGATGACGGCTCCCTCACCCTTTCCGCCATGGTCGACCGCCTCCATGACACCAGCCGGGCCGCCGCGCCCGCGACATTGGCGAAGATGATGGACCATCTCGACGCCCCGGGCCGCTTCGCCCTCCTCAAACTGGCGACCGGGGGCCTGCGCGTAGGCATTTCGGCCCGCCTCGCCAAGACCGGCTTCGCCCAGGCCTTCGGCCTGGATGTCGACGATGTGGAAGAATGCTGGCACGCTCTGGCGCCACCCTATGCCGAACTGTTCGCCTGGGCGGAGGGCCGCTCCGATCGCCCCGACCCCGCCGGCACGCCCTTCTTCCGGCCCTTCATGCTCGCCCACCCGCTGGAGGTGGAGAGCGTCGACCTCTCCGACTATGCCGCCGAATGGAAGTGGGACGGCATTCGCGTCCAGATCGTCGGCACGGGCGGGCAGACGCGCCTCTACAGCCGCGCAGGCGACGACATCACGGGCAGTTTCCCCGACATAGCCGAAGCCTTCCACCATCACGCGGTCCTCGACGGCGAACTGCTCGTCAAAGGCGAATTTCAGGGTGGCGAGGCCGCCAGCTTCAACGCGCTCCAGCAACGCCTGGGCCGCAAGGCGGTCACGACGAAGATGATGGAGGACTATCCCGCCTTCGTCCGTCTCTACGACATGTTGCTCGACGCCGACGAAGACCTGCGCGCCCTTCCTTGGGCTCAGCGCCGCGCAAGGCTCGAAATCATCGTCCCCCAGCTGGCACCCCACCGCTTCGACATCTCCGTCCTCATAGAAGCGCAGGATTTCTCCCAGCTAGCCGACATCCGCGCAGGCGCCCGCGACGCCGCCATCGAAGGCGTGATGCTCAAACGCCGCGACAGCCCCTATGTCGCCGGGCGGAAGGCCGCGCTCTGGTATAAATGGAAACGCGATCCCCTGACCGCCGATTGCGTGATGATGTATGCCCAGCGCGGCCACGGTAAACGTTCATCCTTCTATTCGGACTATACCTTTGGCTGCTGGACGGAGGATGGCGAACTGCTGCCGGTTGGGAAGGCCTATAGCGGCTTCACCGACGAGGAGCTGAAATGGCTCGACCGCTTCGTGCGCACCAATACGACAAACCGCTTCGGCCCGGTGCGCGAGGTGGAGAAATCGCTGGTGCTGGAGGTCGCCTTCGACAGCATCCATGAGAGCAAACGCCACAAATCGGGCCTGGCGATGCGCTTCCCCCGCATCGCCCGGATCAGGCGGGACAAGCCTGCGGCGGAAGCGGATACGGTGGCGGGATTGAAGTGGCTGGTAAGCTGACGCCCCATATCCTTCTCACTCGGCGGGAGAAGGATTGAAGCCTTGCTGAGCGAAGCGAAGTCAGGCGCAGTTGGATGAAAGCGACCAATTGCGGACCTCGGTGAGATGCGCCATCACATAGTCCATCCTGTTTCATGCCTTCCGCAAAGGACGAGATAGACAATGACGCTCTACGATGCCTTCGTGCCGGGTTGCCTTCAACTGTTGAAGTCGGTCCTGGGACTGCTTGAAAAAGCGGAAGCCTATTGCAATGAGCAGGGGCTCCCGGCTGGGCAATTGATCTATGCGAGGCTTGCCCCTGACATGTTCGACTTTGCCTATCAGGTAAAAAGCTGCACGGTCCACTCAATCGGCGCGATCCATGGCGTCCAGCATGGGAATTTTTCGCCGGATACTACGCCGCCGCCCGACAGCTTCGACGGCCTAAAGGCCAGGGTCGGCGAAGCGATGAAGGCGCTTGAGGCGCTCAGCGTCGCCGACTTGGACAAGTTGAGCGACAAACCGATGACATTCACGATCGGGGACAAGCTGCTCTGGAATTTCATAGGAAGGGACTTCTTCATGAGCTTTTCCCAACCCAATTTCTATTTTCACGTGACCACAGCCTATGACATTCTTCGCATGAGCGGCGTCCCGATTGGCAAGCGTGACTATCTGGGGAGCGTTCGTAAGCTCCCATAGTCGAACAGCGACTGTCCCACCCAACTCCGTCATTCCCTTAAACATCTCAACGCCATAAACTCCCCTCAAAAGGAGAGTCCCCATGCCCTACACCGGAAGCTGCCACTGCGGCGCAGTCACCTTCACCGTCGCCGCCGACGCGCCCAGCGAAGCCATGACCTGCAACTGCTCCCATTGCAGCCGCAAAGGCTTCGTGCTGACCTTCGTACCCGCCGACCAGTTCACCCTCGACAGCGGCGCGGACAAGCTCACCGACTATCAATTCTACAAGCACAACATCACCCATCAATTCTGCGCCACCTGCGGCACGCAGCCCTTCGCGCTCGGCAAGTCCCCCGATGGCCCGATGCGCGCCATCAACCTGCGCTGCGTGCCGGACGTCGATATCGACGCGCTCAAAATCAAAAAAGTCGACGGCGCCAGCTTCTGAACAGACTGACTTTGCGCTGTCACGCACAGCCCCTATATGGGCGCTTTCGCGCGTCAGGCGCGGCACAGCTATGGAGCAGTTGAATTGAGCAAGGTTCTGGTCATTGGCGCGGGCGGCGTCGGGTCTGTCGCGGTTCACAAGATGGCGATGAACCCTGATATCTTCAGCCACATCACGCTCGCCAGCCGCCGCATCGTCTCTTGCGAAAAGGTCGCCGAATCGGTCAAGGCCCGCACCGGCGTCACCATCGACGTGGCGCAGGTCGACGCCGACAATGTCGAGGAAACCATTGCCCTTATCGAGAAGGTGCAGCCCAGGCTGGTCGTCAACCTCGCTTTGCCCTATCAGGACCTGGCGATCATGGACGCCTGCCTCGCGACCAAGACCGACTATCTCGACACCGCCAATTACGAACCGCGCGACACGCCCAAGTTCGAATATAGCTGGCAATGGGCCTATCAGGAGCGTTTCAAGGAAGCCGGCATCACGGCCCTGCTGGGTTCGGGCTTCGACCCCGGCGTGACCAGCGTCTTTGCGTCCTACATCAAGAAGCATCTGCTCGACCGGATCGACACGCTCGACATTCTCGACTGCAATGGCGGCGACCACGGCCAGCATTTCGCCACCAACTTCAATCCGGAAATCAACATCCGCGAAGTCACCGCGCCGTCGCGCCACTGGGAGGGCGGCAAATGGGTCGAGGGCCCGGCGCTCAAGCACAAGCAGGTCTTCGACTTCGATCAGGTCGGCGAAAAGAACATGTACCTCATGTATCATGAGGAACTGGAAAGCCTCGCCAGACACTATCCCGAAATCAAGCGCATCCGCTTCTGGATGACCTTTGGCGACGCCTATCTGAAGCATCTGGAAGTGCTCCAGAATGTCGGCATGACCCGCATCGATCCCGTGATGTACAACGGTCAGGAGATCATCCCGCTCCAGTTCCTGAAGGCCGTTCTGCCCGAACCGTCCAGCCTGGGTCCGACCACAAAGGGCAAGACGAACATCGGCGACATCGCCACCGGCTTGAAGGACGGAAACCAGAAGACGGTCTATGTCTACAATGTCTGCGACCATGAGGACGCCTATGCCGAAACCGGCAACCAGGCGGTCAGCTACACCACCGGCGTCCCGGCGATGATCGGTGCCGCGCTGATGCTCACCGGCGCGTGGAAGGCCCCGCAATCCGAAGGTGGCGGCGTGTTCAACATCGAACAGTTCGATCCCGATCCCTTCATGGACATGCTGAACGCGCACGGCCTGCCCTGGCAGGTGAAGGAACTGGCCGCGCCGCTGGACTTTTAAATCAACATGCTCCTGCGAAGGCAGGAGCCCAGTCCCGCCGTCTGAACTGGGTTCCTGCCTGCGCAGGAACACGGCATCGAATGGAACGTAGATGGAAACCAAAGCCGGCGATCCCGCCGCCTTCGCCCATTTCGACCTGCACCGCGTCCCTTCGCCCGCCTTCGTGGTGGACGAGGCTGCGGTGCGCCGCAACCTCTCGGTCCTGCGCGACATTCGCGACCGCGCGGGGATCAGGGTGCTGGGCGCGCTCAAGGCCTTTTCCATGTGGTCGCTTGGGCCGGTGATCGGCGAGTATCTCGACGGCGTCTGCGCCTCCGGCATTTATGAAGCGCGCCTGGGCCGGGAAGAATATCGCGGCGAAGTCGCCACTTACTGCGCTGCCTACAAACCCGAAGATCTGGCCGAAATCCTCCGCATTTCGGACCATGTCATCTTCAACAGCCCCGGCCAGATCGCACGCCTGCGCCCGATCATCGACGATGCTCGAATGAACGGTGTGAACTTCGACATCGGCCTGCGCCTCAACCCCCTCCATGCCGAGGGCGAGGTGCCCAAATATGACCCGTCCCAACCCCATAGCCGCCTCGGCTTTCCCATCGACCAACTGCGCGCCGAACATCTGGTGGGCGTCGACGGGCTTCATGTCCACAATCTGTGCGAGCAGGATTTCCTGCCGCTCCAACGTACCTGGGCCGCGATCGAATCGCGCATCATGCCTCATGTCGGCGGCCTCAAATGGCTGAACTTCGGCGGCGGGCACCATGTCACGCGCGCCGATTACCAGATCGACGAACTGATCGCCTTCCTCCAGGCGACAAAGGCCCGAACCGGCCTTGAACTCTATATCGAGCCTGGTGAGGCGATGGCGCTGGACGCGGGCATATTGGTCGGTGAAATCCTCGACGTGATCGACAACGGCATGCCCGTCGCGATCACGGACATCTCCGCCACCTGCCACATGCCCGACGTGATCGAGGCGCCCTACCGCCCGGCCATGCTGCATGAGCAATCCGATGGGCCCGTCACGCGACTCGGCGGTCCATCCTGCCTCGCCGGGGACATCATCGGCGACTATCGCGTGCCCGGCGGCGCGACTCCGGGACGACGGATCGCCTTCCTCGATCAGGCCCATTATTCCATGGTAAAGACCAACACATTCAATGGCGTGCCGTTGCCCGCCATCTGGCTCTGGAACTCCGAAACCGACGAACTCAGGCAAATCCGGCAGTTTTCCTACCAGGATTTCAAGTCCCGTCTCTCCTGACGCACATCTCATAGCCGCCAGCGCAACAAATTTTACACACGCGCTTTACAGCGGGACCCCTGCCGCATATATCGCCCTTCCGCTGCCCCATGGGACTTCCACCGCAAGGCAGCTTCTTTGCCAACGACTACACTGGAGGTCCCTTGAGTTGCACAAGCATCATAGCGCGCTGGGGGTAGCGACCGCCCTCAAACCGGCAGCACCGGTAACGCTGATTCGTCCCCAGGCTGCGGCCCGGGCCGCCCGCTTCTTCTCTGAGAAGTTTCCGGGACGCTCGCTCTATGCGGTCAAGGCGAATCCGTCTCCCGATCTGATCCACACTCTCTTCGCTTCGGGCATCACGCATTTCGACGTGGCGTCCATCGCGGAGGTGCGCCTGGTGGCGGAGACGCTGCAAGGCGAAGGCAAGCTGTGCTTCATGCACCCGGTGAAGGCAGAGGAAGCGATTGCGGAGGCATACCACGTCCATGGCGTGCGCACCTTCTCGCTCGACACGCTGGACGAGCTGGCGAAGATCATGCGCGCCACGAACGATGCGACCGATCTTGAGCTGTGCGTGCGGCTGCGCGTTTCTTCCGAACATTCCGAACTCAGCCTTGCGTCGAAATTCGGCGCCGAGCTGGGCGAGACCCGCGAACTGCTGCTGGCGACGCGTCAGGCGGCCGATGCGCTGGGCATCTGCTTCCATGTCGGCAGCCAGGCGATGAGCCCGCAGGCCTATAGCGACGCCATAGAGCGCGTGCGCGCCGCCATTGTCGATGCGGCGGTCACGGTCGACATCATCGATGTCGGCGGCGGCTTCCCGTCCATCTATCCGGGCATGGAGCCGGTCGCGCTCGAAAATTATTTCGATGCGATCCACCGCGGGTTCGAAAGCCTGCCGATCAGCTATTCGGCCGAACTGTGGTGCGAACCCGGCCGCGCCCTGTCCGCCGAATACAGCTCGGTCGTCGTGCGCGTCGAACGGCGTCGGGGCAACGAACTCTATATCAATGACGGTGCCTATGGCGCCCTGTTCGACGCGGCTCATATCGGCTGGCGCTTCCCGGTGGCCTTGCTGCGTGGGGAAGAGAGCGAGGCGGAGTTGACCGGCTTCTCCTTCTATGGTCCCACCTGCGACGATATGGACCATATGGTCGGCCCCTTCATGCTGCCGGACGACGTGCAGGCGGGCGATTATATAGAGATCGGCATGCTCGGCGCCTATGGCGCTGCGATGCGCACCGGCTTCAACGGCTTCACGTCGGAAGCGGTCGTCGAAGTGGAGGATGAGCCGATGGCCAGCCTCTATGTCGATGCGGTTCCGGCCCGTCGTCGCGCAACTGTCATCAAGCTCGGGTAGAGGCGAAGGCCTCCCCCTAAAGGAGAGGATGCAAGGCCCCTCGCCGCACTCCCCCGCGGCGAGGGGCTAATGCTTTCAGCGCCGGAAGATGCCGACCAGCTCCACATGAGTGGACCAGCGGAACTGCCCCACCGGACGCACTCTTTCCAGTCGGTAGCCACCCGCGACCAGGTGCGCCGCATCCCGCGCGAAACTGGCAGGATTGCAGGAGATATAGGCGATGACCGGCACGCGCGACGCGGCAAGCTGCATCACCTGTTCCCTGGCGCCAGCGCGCGGCGGATCGATGACGACCCCGGCAAAGCGGTCGATCTCCGCAGTCGTCAACGGCCGCCTGAACAGATCGCGATGATCGGCCACCATCCGGCGCTGCGCGCGATTTGCCGCCGATTTGAGGGAGAGGACAAGATCACGCGCAGCCTCCGCCGCATAGACCGGGCGCCCGTCCCCCAGCGCCAGGGCGAATGTGCCAAGGCCGCAGAAGAGGTCGGCGATGGCCCCCTCCGCCGGCATGGCTGCCCCCGCTTCCTGCGCAAGCGCAGCTTCACCATCAGGTGTTGCCTGAAGAAAGGCGAAAGGCGGAAAGGCGACCGGCACGCCGCCAAAGCTGACCGTGACCGGCTCCGGCTCCCATCGGGTCTGCGGCCCGTCCCCCTCATCGATGGTCACGCGAGCGAGTCGATGGTTCTGCGCAAAGGCCAGAAGCGCCTCATCGGCGGCAAGCCCTTCAATCCGCACGCCTTCCAGCAAAAGGTCGACGCCCTGATCGGTCAGCGACATCCGCACATGTGCGGCCTGCTTTTCCGGCAGGATGACTGCGCACAGATTCCTCAGCGGCTCCGTCAGCGCGAACAGCCGGGGATCAAGGACTTCGCACATCGTGAGGTCGATCAACCTGTGACTGCCCGATTCAGCAAAGCCGACGACGACCTTGCGTCCCTGTCTGCTCGCCCGCAGCGATGCGCGGCGGCGAACCTTCGGCGGGGAGATATGCGGCGGCAGGAGCAGGTCGGCTGTCACGCCCTGTCCCGCCAGGGCTCCCGTAACGCGCGCGGCCACGAACTCTGCGTAGCTTGCGTCGTCAATATGCTGCAACTCGCATCCGCCACAGGCCGGAAAGTGCACGCATGGCGCGTCGACATGATGCGGCCCTCGCAGCACGCCGCCATCCTCCGCTATCCGGTCGCCCGGCGCAGCAAGCGGAACATGGCGGCCATGGGCGGTCACGCCATCGCCCTTGGCGGCGACGCGGACGATGGTTTCGGTATCAGGATCGGTCACAGGCGGGATGCGATAGCCGCTGGCAGTTCCACAAGCAAATCGTCCGCGATGAAGGCCGCTCCCGCCCGCCTTGCCGCCTCACCATGCAGCCACAGCGCTTCGCACGCCGCCCGGAATCCGTCTCCCGTGACGGCGAGCCGAGCGGCGACCAGTCCCGCCAGAACGTCTCCCGTCCCTGCCGTCGATAGCCAGGAGGAACCCGGTGGCGAAAGAACGGCGCGACCGTCGGGCGCTGCGATGACACTATCGCTGCCCTTGTAGATCAACGTGGAGCGCGCCCGCTTCGCCGCCGCCAACGCGCGCTCCACCTTGCTGCCCGGCAAGTCGCCGAACAGGCGGACAAATTCCCCCTCATGGGGTGTCAGGATCGAATTCGGCGGGATGGCGTCCAACCCCTGTTCCGCGAGCAGGACCAATGCGTCGGCATCCAGAATGAGGGGATGCCCAGCGGCAAGCGCTGCCTTCAACCGATCGGCAGCCACGCTCCCGCGCCCCAGCCCCGGCCCTGCCAGGACGGCCCTGAACCGGCCGTCATCCAGAGCATTCACCACATCGTCCGCCTCACGGGTATGCTGTGCGATGATGGCGGCCGGACCGCCATGGGCCACTTCCTGAACCAAGTGACGGACCATGCCCGCCCCTGCGCGCGCAGCCGCCTCGCTCGCGAGCAGTCCTGCGCCGGCCATTTCGCCGCCGACAATTGCCACCAGCCCACGGCTATATTTATGCGCGGCAGCGCCCGGCGGATCCAGTTGCGGCCGCGCCAGCCGGTGCATCTTCGCACCGGAGACGTCGATGCCGATGTCAGCGCAGACCAGCCGCCGCCAGCATCCGGCCGCCGGCTGCAACAGATGCGCGGGCTTGAGCGCACCCAGTGCGATACAGACCCCCATGACGGGTACATGGGACAGAAGTGCGCCGCCATCCGTCTCCACGCCGCTCGGCAGGTCCACGGCATAGCTGGAGCTCGCCTGATCGGTTAGGGCGCACAGTGTCGTCGCGACCTTCGCGTCCAATCCACGCGACAGGCCTGTCCCGAATAATGCGTCCACGATCTGCGTCGCCGGCGCGGCATCAACCAAGGCTTCAACGGGACCACCCCATGCCGTGCGCGCCTTCATGCCCGATTCCGTCCGGCTTTCGCCAAGAGCAGCAACGCGCACCGGCACGCCACGCGCCCGAAGGAGTCGCGCGATCACGAACCCGTCGCCACCATTATTGCCGGGACCGCAGAGAACCAGCAGATCGCGTTTGCCACCTGCACGCCAGATAATCTCTGCAGTTGCGGCCCCTGCGCGCTCCATCAGCGTATATTCGGGGACGCCGGCGGCGATGACGGCCTGTTCCGCCTGCCGCATCTCGGCTGCCGTCAGGATCGCATGGCTCTGCATCAACTCTTCCTTTCGGAAAGGCGCGCGGGCAGGCGATAGCGATCCTGTCCGACGCTCAACTCGATCATGCCCTTGCCGACGACCACAATCGCGGCCTGCTCGGCTCCATCCGCGGGCACGACCCCGCGCCCGTCATGGACTATCTGGAAGCGGCGGAAGCCGCCATCCACGTGACGCACGGTCAGCAGATCGCGATCCTGTTCGACCAGGCAATCCTCTGTCCACCCTACGCCTGGACCGATTGCGCAGGAAATCCTTTCCTGTCCTTCGCCAGCCTGTTCCCCAGCCCCTGAACGACGGCCGCATCCGGCCAGCGCCAGGCACAGGAAGAAACTGCCCACCAGGACGCCGGGCCTTGTCATTCCTGCGCGCCGGCCATCAGGCCAAACGCCTGCGGCATTCCAGGACCACGGGCCCCAATATGCCGGCAAATCGCCTTTGCCCCTCAGCATCGCCGACCAGATCCTGTCGCATCTCTATCCCCAGATAGGGAATGCCGTTCCCCTCCGCATGGCGGTTCATCGTGGCATTCAGCACCTTGCCCGAATAGGGCAACTGATCACCCACATTAAGACCCGCCTCCTCCAGCATGGGAATGGCGATCCGCGCTGCCCTGCCGTCCTGGTTATAGAGGACGCCGATATCCCAGGGGCGCTTCTGGCTGGGATCGCTGGCAAGGCCGGGCGTGAAACTGTGGACCGACAGGATGAACGGCGAAGCCATGCCGTCGAGCAGCCGCGCCACATGATGGTGATAGGGATGATGGAAGCGTATCATCCGTTCGGCCAGGTCGGCATGACGGTTTCCCGGAATGACGTGGCCGTCGCTCATGACGGGCAGCAGGCCGGGCGCATCCTCTTCCCGATTAAGGTCGATGACGAGGCGCGAAACGCCACCCAGCACCGCCTTGCAGCCCAATTCCCTCGCCAGCAGCGCGCTGACCTCCGCCACGCCGATGTCGATCGCGATATGATCTCTCAGCAAGGCGGCATCAATTCCCAGATCGATGTCCGTTGGGACGTGAGCCGACGCATGATCAGCAATGATCAGGATGTTGAGGTCGCCGTCGTCGATCTGTGTGAAGGCCTCGCTCATGCCGCCCTGATCCTTGTCTCCGCAATCCACCATCCTCTTTGAGCGGCACGCAGGGCGGTCGCCGCCTCCGCCATCCGCCGATCCGTATCGAACAGGGCAAAACATGTCGCGCCCGATCCGGACATCCGGGCAAGGCGCAATCCGGCGCAGGCACCCAGCGCCGCCAGCACATCCGCGATGACCGGCTCCATGGCAATGGCGGGCTGCTCCAGATCATTGCGTCCCTCGCTCACAAGCTGCTCCAGCCCCATTGCCTCAAGCGGTCCTCGATCACGCTGATCCCAGCGACCGAAGACCTGCGCGGTCGACAGGGCGACGCCGGGATTGACGAGCAGGATCGGCATCGCGGAGAGGTTTTCGACGGCTTGCGGTTGCAATATCTCGCCCCTTCCGCGCACCATTTGCGGGATGCTGCCGATACATGCTGGTACATCCGACCCAAGGGACAAGGCGATGCGCTCCAGGACCTCCGGCGGCATGGGAGCGTTCCAGAGCCGCGTCAGCAACCGCAGTGTAGCCGCGGCATCGGCCGAACCTCCGCCAATTCCCGACGCGACGGGCAGAATCTTGGTCAATTTCAGATCAGCGCCAAGATCTTCCCCCAGATGCGCCTGCAACGCGCGGGCGGCGCGGATCACCAGATTATCCGGGCCGGCATCCAGCAGCGATCCAAAGGGCCCGTCTATTTCAAGGCTGACTTGACCATCGGCGCATATGCGGCCGGTCAGCCGGTCACCCAATTCGGTGAAGACGAACAGGCTTTCCAGCGCATGATAACCGTCTGCCCGTTTCCCGCGGACATGCAGCGCCAGATTGATCTTGGCAAATGCGGTTTCAACCAGTTCGCGGGCCTCAAACGGGCAGCCGGCAAAATTCTCCGCTTCAGCGTGCGGCATATTCGGGCTTCATCCCCTCTCTCGTCTTGGCAGCCAGGCGCCGCGCCGTCTCTCCCTCAGCGAAGATGGCTGCCGCGCGCCAGGCATAGCGGGCCTCATATCGGCGTCCCGCGGCCCAAAGCGCATCACCCAGATGTTCGTTGATGGTAGCGTCCGACGGCGCTCCGGCCGCTGCCCGCTCCAGAACTGGCACCGCGGCATCGATGTCACCCGTCACGAACTGCGCCCAGCCCAGGGAATCAGTGATCGATGCATCCTCCGGCTTCAGCGCGCTCGCTTTCTTCAGCAGCGCCAGCGCCGCGTCCATATTCTGCCGCCGCTCGATCTGCGCATAGCCCAGATAGTTGAGCACAGCGGGTTCATCGGGCGCCAATCTCGCGGCCCGCTCCAGCACGGCACGCGCCTCGTCCCAGCGCGCGCCCTGTTCCAGCGCGCTACCTTCGAACAACAGCAGCGTCCAGGGAACGGCGTCGTTCGAATAGCCGGCCTGCGCCGTGCGGAAGGCCTCTGCGGCCGCCCGGTAGTCCTTTTCCTGCATCAGCAACTGACCCAACCGAACGTGGCGCTCCGGCTCCGCATGGGGCACGGCCGCCAGTTTGCGAGCAAGCGCTATCGCCTCCGGCCGCTGGCCCGCCGCCGCCAACGCCTCGACCAGTTCAGCCTGGGCCAGCGCACCATACCAGCCGGCACCGGGAACCATCCGGGCTTCCTCGACGGCATAGGCCACATAGCCGCCGCGGCTCAGCAGATCTGCGGCGACGATGCGCGGCACAGCCCCGTTGGGATCGGCAAAGGCGGCGATTCGCGCAAGCCTGATCCCCAGCGACCCCGTACTGCCATCCGAGGATATATCGACAGCTAACCGGGCAAGCAGCCGGGCAAAACCCTGCCCCGCCGTCAGCGCCCTGCCATAGGGCGAGAGAGCCCTGCCGCTGGCGATGTCGTCGCGCGCCCGCGTGAAATTGGCCTGGGTTTCAGGCAGAAGCGCAAGCGCCTCCGCCTTCGCGCCTCGCGCCGCCAACTGCCCGGCGAAAAGCAGCCGCATTTCGTCCGTGTCCGCAGTCCGAAGCGCGAGGGCCCGATTGATCGCCGGCTGGGCGGCCTGAAGATCGCCCCTGCCCAGGGCCTGCAGCGCCAGATGCTCGCCCAGATAACGCCTTGCCAGCGAAGCGAAGCGGTCATCAGGATCGATGACAGGCGCGGCATAACGCCCTTCCCCCACCGAAATCCAACTGCGCATGATCGGCGCGAGAAAGGCGAAATTGCCCTCCGCAACCATATGGTCGACCAACAGACGGGCGCCTGGCCAATCCTTGCGGTTCAGCGCGTCCGCAATCCGAAGCAGGGTGCCGTCGCGAGGGAGAATGCCCTCGCTCTCCAGCACGGCGGCGGAACGCAGCGCCAGCGCCATGTCGCCGCTTATCACCGCCTGGAAATAGGAGCGCCTTGCGACCTCCAGGCTGGCCGGGTCACTGGCCAGCGCCTGCCGATAGCTCTTGAGCGCAAGGCCGGGAGCACCATCCTCATCGGCCAGCCGCCCCCGCATATAGGCATGCAATGCGCTGCCGGGATCCACCGATGCACCCGCCGCGGCGGGCAGCACCAGCATCATCGAAGCAAACAGACGCCTACATATTCGGATAGTTCGGCCCTCCACCGCCCTCTGGCACGACCCAGTTGATGTTCTGGGTCGGATCCTTGATATCGCAGGTCTTGCAGTGAACGCAATTCTGCGCGTTGATCTGGAAGCGCGGATTACCCTCATCCACCCCGACCACTTCATAGACGCCCGCGGGACAATAGCGTTGCGCCGGTTCGTCATATAGGGGCAGGTTGTAGGAAATCGGAATCGCCGGATCCTTGAGCTGCAGATGAACCGGCTGATCCTCCTCATGATTGGTGTTCGACAGGAACACCGACGACAGCCGGTCGAAGCTGATCACCCCATCGGGCTTGGGATAGTCGATCTTCATCGACGCGTCCTTGCGCCAAAGCTTCTCGGCATCGGGCTTGTGCTTCATCGTAAAGGGCAGGCCGATCTTCAGCGTACGCATCCACATGTCGATGCCCGCCAGCGCGGTACCGATGGTGTTGCCGAACTTCGACAGCAAAGGCTCCGCGTTCTTCACCAGTTGCAGCTCGGTCGCGATCCAGCTCGACCGAAGATTCGCCTCATAATCGTCCAGCACGTCGCTCGACCGCTCACCCTGAATAGCAGCGAACGCCGCTTCGGCCGCCAGCATGCCCGACTTCATCGCTGTGTGCGTGCCCTTGATGCGAGGGACGTTGACGAAGCCTGCCGAACAACCGATCAGCGCGCCGCCCGGGAAGGCGAGCTTGGGAATAGACTGCCAACCGCCCTCGTTGATCGCCCGCGCGCCATAGGAGACGCGACGGCCGCCCTCCAGATATTTGCGGATTTCCGGATGCTGCTTCCAGCGCTGGAATTCCTCGAAGGGATACAGATAGGGGTTACGATAGCCAAGGCCCACCACAAAGCCGAGCGCCACCTGCCCATTGGCCTGATGATAGAGGAAGCCGCCCCCATAGGCGTCGGTCAGCGGCCATCCCTGCGTATGGATCACCAGGCCTGGCTTGTGCTTGGCGGGGTCGATGTCCCACAATTCCTTCATTCCCAGGCCATAGACCTGCGGCTCGCTGTCGGCGTCGAGCGCGAACTGGCGCTTCAGGATCTTGGTGAGATGGCCACGCGCGCCTTCCGCAAAGAAGGTGTAGCGCGCATGCAATTCCAACCCAGGCTGATAGTCGGGCTTGCGGTTGCCCTCCCGGTCAACGCCCATGTCGCCGGTCGCCACGCCTTTGACTGACCCGTCCTCATTGTAGAGGATTTCCGCGGCCGCGAAGCCGGGGAAGATTTCAACGCCCAGCCCCTCGGCCTGTTCGGCCAGCCAACGGCAGAGATTGCCCAGAGATCCGGTATAGGTGCCCTTGTTGTGCATCCAGCCCGGCGTCATGATGTGCGGCATGCTGACCTTGCCGCCCTTGCTGAGGAACCAGTGCTGATTGTCCGTGACCGGCACCTCTGCCATCGGGCAGCCCATGTCGCGCCATTCAGGGAATAGTTCATCCAGCGCCTTGGGATCGACGACCGCGCCCGACAGGATATGGGCGCCGATTTCCGAGCCCTTTTCCAGCACGCATACCGACAGTTCCTGCCCCGCCTCGTTCGCGAGTTGCTTCAGCCTGATGGCCGAAGACAGGCCCGCCGGCCCGCCACCGACGATGACGATGTCATAGGGCATCGAATCCCGTTCGCTCATATTCCCTCCATTCCGTCGACAGCGCCGGCTTTCCTTCCCGATCCGGTCGCCGCGCTACCCAAACGTTTTGCCATTCAGGGCGATGAAGAAACTTGACCACGGCGTCAACCTCTGGCCCAAGACAATCGATGCGGGGATTATTGATGGAAAATCTGGCGGAAACCGCCAATGCCTATATGGCATGGTGGAGTCTGGCCGGCGTTGATTGCGCCGTCGGGGAGGAGCCGATGAATTGGCTGCGCCCTGTTCAGGACGCGGCGCGCCCGCGGATTTCCGCTGCGGATGATGGTGCCACCCTGACCCGGCCCCAGTCTTTCGAAGCCTTCATGACCTGGCTGGCGGAAGGCGCTGCGCAGCCGGAGCGGCGCTGGCCGGGCGCTGCCATCATGCCTGCGGGGCCTGTCAATGCGCCGCTCATGGTCATTACCGACATGCCCGATCCCGCCGATTTAGAGGCAGGAGTCCTGTTCAGCGATCGTGCGGGACAATTGTTCGACGCCATGCTGCGGGCGATTGGCCTCGATCGGCAGGACGTCCATCTGGCCTCCCTTTTCCTGTCCCGCCCGCCAGGTGCGATGGTAGAGGCGACGGATCTTGCATTGGCCGCAACGCGCATGCGCACACATGTGATGTTTGCTTCACCGCAAAGATTGCTGTTGTTGGGCGATCGGACGATCCGCACGCTGATGCCCACGGCCGATTCAGGTTTACGGAAATTTAACCATGATGGCGGCACTTTACCCGCCTTCGCCACATTTCACCCGCGTTTGCTGCTTGGCCAGCCCGCGGCAAAGGCAGAATGCTGGCGTGTCATGCAAGGTCTGATCGAGGAAATGACTAAGTGATCCGCGCCACCGCCTTTTCGTCATGCGTCGCAGCGCTGGCCTTCACGGCAGCTACAGTGATGCCGGCACAGGCCGATACGGCTAACTCCATTCCAGCGACATACAGAGATCTGTCGTCCTCGCCCCTGCAATTGAGCGATGGGGACAAAGGCCGGTACAGTTCCATCTACGCGGCTTTGCGGGACCAGCGGTGGATCGATGCGAAGGCGATGATCGCGACGCTCGATGCGCAGGATGCATTCCGTCCGGTGGCCTTGGCCGAGCTTTATCTCGCAAAGAATTCGCCCAGGGTCGAACTGTTCGAATTGCTCGACCTCATCAACAAGGCGCCATGGCTGGACAAGGCTGATCAGCTTTCCCGCCTCGCGCAAAAGCGCGGCGCCACGATCCTGCCTACCCTGCCCCAGGTGCAGAAAATGGTCTGGCTGGGCGCTGCGCCGCGCCGCGAATATGTCGCCGCGGTGAAGACAGATCCTCTGGCCCAGGCGCTGGTCGGCCAGATTCAGACGTTCATCAAGAATGACGATCCAGCCGGCGCCGAAGCTGTGCTCGGTGCCGGAGAGGCCGGGCTGACGCCGGAGGGCCTGACCGAAGTGCGACAGCGCGTCGCCTGGGCCTATTATATCGAAAGCGATGATGCGAACGCGCGGCGCATGGCGGCAAAGGCTCTCGAAAGCCGGGGCGGCGGTGATTGGACAGTCCAGGCCCATTGGACGACAGGACTTGCAGCCTGGCGACAGAATGACTGTCGCGCTGCTGCCTCCGCCTTTGGCAATGTCGCTGCGCTTGCCGGCAACAGCGACATGCGCGCAGCCGGCGCTTATTGGGCTGCACGTGCCTATATGGTCTGCGGGGAGCCAGAGCGCGTCGAAAACCTGCTGAAAACCGCAGCCCGTTCTGAAGAAAGCTTCTATGGCCTCTTGGCCCGGGAAACGCTGGCGGAACCGCTGGGCGGCGTGCCCTCCGCCACCCGCTTCGGCGCTGCTGAATGGCAGCAGCTCAAGGATAGTCCGAATGTCCGGGCTGCGATCGCTCTTTCCGCAATTGGGGAAACGGCACGGGCCGACCAGATCCTCCGTTATCAGGCGAAGATCGGCGGTACCGGCCAGTATGAGGCGTTGATCCGGCTGGCGAGCACGCTCAACATGCCCGAAACGCAGCTCTGGCTGGCCCATAACGGACCAGCCGGCAAGCAGCCTGGCAGTTTCGCGCGCTTTCCCGCACCCAATTGGCGGCCCGATGGCGGGTGGCGCGTCGACCCGGCGCTCATCTATGCCCATACGCTTCAGGAATCGGGGTTCCGGCGGGATGTCGTGAGCAGCGCGGGCGCCAGGGGGCTGATGCAGGTACTACCCAGCACAGGCAACCTGATGGGCCTTTCCGCGTCCGACCAATTGTTCGTGCCGTCGACCAATATGGAATATGGCCAGCGCTATCTTGAAAACCTGCGCGACATGAGCGCGACCGGCGGGCTGCTGCCCAAGGTTATGGCCGCCTATAATGCCGGTCCGGCACCTGTCGAACGGTGGAACAGCGAAGTGAAGGATAATGGCGATCCGCTGCTGTTTATCGAATCCCTGCCTTATTACGAGACGCGCGCCTATGTGAACATCGTGATGCGCAATTACTGGATGTATCAGATTCAGGCGAAGGGCAGTGCGGACTCCCTGGCCGGCATCGCGCAGGGCCTATGGCCGACATTTCCGGGGACCAAGGGGTCGCGCCTGGTGCGCCTGACGCCGAAGAGGCCGATGGCGAGCGCCAGCATCGCCTCCAGCATCGCGGGCGGTTCCGACTGATGCCGATCGATGAAAGCCGGGCCTTCCTGCCGGTCAGGATCGCATTGTTGACAGTGTCGGACAGCCGCACGGTTGCCGACGACCGTTCCGGCGACACACTGGCGGAACGCATCACAGGCGCTGGTCATATCCTGGCGGACCGCCATATAGAGAAGGACGAACGCTCGGCCATCGTTGCGCGCCTGCATGCCTGGATAGACGATCCGCAGATCGATTGCATCATCACAACCGGGGGAACAGGCGTGACGGGCCGCGACATTACCCCCGAAGCGCTGGCACAGGTGCAGGACAAGGAGATTCCGGGCTTTGGCGAACTGTTCCGCTGGCTCAGCTATCAGAGCATCGGCACATCGACCATCCAGTCGCGGGCGACCGCCTGCGTGGCTCGGGGTACCTATATCTTCGCTCTGCCCGGATCCACCGGCGCGGTGAAGGATGCCTGGGATGGCATACTCGTCAGCCAATTGGACAGTCGTTTCCGGCCCTGCAACTTCGTGGAACTCATGCCGCGCCTGACCGAGCGCTGACACATCGCCGCAGGTCGCGGCCTCATTTATCAGGGGCGGGGTTTTCCTTGAAGAATTTGCTCGCCTCGCCCAGCATGACCGTCCACCAATCGATCACATCCTCGAAATTCTTCTGGTTGAGGCCGCCTACCGTCGTCACATCATAGGCAACCGCCAGAGACCCGTCGTCCCAGACCGACATCTGCGCGAATCTCTTGTCCTTGTTCCATTTATTGGCAAGCTCAGGCGTATTGCCGCCGTCATCCTCGAAACTCACCTGAAATTGCAGCGAGCCGCAATGGCGCGTCTGCTCGCATTCGTAGAAGAAGATCGAATAATCATAGCCGCTCGCCGCGCTTTCGATCTTCGGATTGCCGGTCTGCTTGCTCTTGCTCAGCAACGCCTTGTATCCAGCGGCCTGCAACGCCTGCACCACCGTCTGCGGATCACTCGCGCATATCAGTCCTGTGCCGCAGGCTTCCTTGTCGGCCGCCAGACAAGGCGACGCCAGCGCCGCCATCCACAAACCTGCCGCGACGATGATCTTCCGCATGATGCCCCCATTTTTCAAAGGGTTTAGATGAACCTTCGGGTGGGGCCTTGTCAATATGTTCTCTTTATGTTCTAATTGAGCCATGGCGACGGAGAAAGGCAGAGGTGCGACGGCGAACGGCGAAAGCCGTCGCTTCAACATGCCCGAGCGGAAGGAGGACGGCGATTGGCTGGATGCCCTGACCGAGATTGACGGCGCTCCGCCAAGGCGACGCACAGAGGTGACCATCGAACGCGCTCGCACCATCATCAGCCGGAACAATTCTCCCGATATCGCCTTCAGCCAATCGATCAACGCCTATCGGGGCTGCGAACATGGTTGCATCTACTGCTTTGCCCGTCCGACCCATGCCTATCACGACCTGTCCCCGGGCCTCGATTTCGAAACCCGCCTGTTTGCCAAACCCGATGCTGCGGCACTTCTCCGCAAGGAGCTTTCCAGAAAGTCTCATCTGGTCAGCCCGATCGCGATGGGCACCAACACAGATCCTTATCAGCCGATCGAACGAGATTGGAAGATTACCAGGCAATGCCTTGAAATATTATGGGAATGTCGACACCCAGTCTATATCACTACCAAATCCGACCGCATAGTGCGCGATCTGGATCTGTTGACCCGGTTGGCGCAGGAGCGGCTGGTCGCGGTGATGATTTCGGTGACCTCGCTGAACCCGCTCACGGCCCGAACATTGGAGCCGCGAGCGCCGCATCCGCTCCGGCGCGTGGAGGCTATCCGGACGCTGGCGCAGTCGGGCGTTCCGGTCGTGGCCAGCATATCCCCGATCATCCCTGCGATCACCGATCATGAAATAGAGGATATTATCGAGCGCGTCGCCTCAGCCGGTGCACTGGACGCCACCTATATTCCCGTCCGTCTGCCGCATGAAGTCGCACCTCTATTCCGCGCCTGGCTGGAGGAACATTATCCCGATCGCGCCGCCAAGGTGATGGCGATCATTCGCGACATAAGGGGCGGCCGGGACAATGACCCGAACTTTGGCAGCCGAATGCGCGGACGCGGTGTGTGGGCCGACCTGATCCGCGCCCGTTTCCAGAAAGCGCGCCGAAGAGCGGGCTTTACCGGCGAGCGGGTGACGTTGCGTACCGACCTGTTCCGACCGCCGGAGGGCGATCAGATGAGCCTTTTTTGACAACCGTCAGATTTCACTGCGGGACGCCACCCCGAACTGTCGCCTATCCAGCGACCAGTCGCAAACCCGAACGGCGGTTGCGGGCGCGATAACCATCGGCCTTGGGCTCCATGCGTTCGAACGATCCGATGCGCAAACCTGCTATGGTCGCGATGCTGTCGACCTGATCGGCGCCGATCAGATAATCGTCGCCAAGGAACAGTCGCACCGCTCTGCCCCCGCCCACGGGCGCTCGCAGAAAGACTTCGCTCCGCCCTCCCTTGGCCCGTCCGAGCAGCTGGGCGAGCGTGTCGATCGCCGCTGCATCGCTCACATCAACCACCAGTTCCATCCGCGAACTGTTGGCCAGTTGGCGGAAGGGCTCGACCCCCCGGATCGTAACGCGCGGCGTTTCTTCGCCCGGCATACGGTCCAATTCCACCATCAACAGCGCGCAATCGCCTTCGCGCACCATATCCTCGATCGCCCTGCACGCATCTTCATCGAAGCAGCTTGCCTGAAACTGACCGCTGCTGTCGGAAAATGTGGCGGAAGCATAGCGCGCGCCCCGCTTGGTTTCGCGCCAGCGGACATCCTCGACCATTGCCGCCATCACGCCATTGGCGCGCCCGCCCTCCGCCACAGGTTCGGTGCATATGGCGCCATAGCTTTTCGCGCCACGGGCTTCCGCCAGATGCCGGTAGCGGTCGACCGGATGCGCGGAGAAATAAAAGCCGAATGCCTCCTTTTCCTGCGCCATGCGATCCGCCGTCGACCAGGTCTGATGCGGCGGAATGCGGACGTCGGCATGCGGCGTTTCGACATCTCCAAACAGGCCGCCCTGCCCGCTTTCCCTCGCCTCTGCAGCGCTGGAGGCAACACTGAGGATAGTCTCCGCCGCCGCATGGACACCCGCCCTGTCGGCATGCACGCCATCAAATGCGCCCGCGGCCGCCAGACTTTCCAACTGTCGTCGATTGAGCAGCCGCGGTTCGATCCGATCGGCAAAATCGTCCAGGGACTTGAACGGTCCGCCAGCGTCCCGCTCCGCCACGAGTTGCTCCATCGCCTTCTCACCTACGCCTTTCAGGCCGCCGAGCGCATAACGCACGGCAAAGCCCAGGCGCGGATCGTCGCCGTCATATTCCACCGCTTCGACCGAGAAATCCGCAAGGCTGCGGTTGATGTCCGGCGCAAGACAGTTCAGCCTCATACGCCGCATGTCATCGACGAAAACGGTCAGCTTATCCGTCAGATGGATGTCGAAGGCCATGGAGGCGGCGTAGAATTCCGCCGGAAAATGCGCCTTCAGCCAAGCCGTCTGATAGGCGAGCAGCGCATAGGCGGCGGCATGCGACTTGTTGAAACCATAGCCCGCAAACTTGTCGATCAGGTCGAAAAGCTCATTTGCCTTCGCGGCCGCGATGTCGCTCTGTGCGCATCCTTCGACGAAGCGCGCGCGCTGCGCGTCCATCTCCGCCTTGATCTTCTTGCCCATGGCCCGACGGAGAAGGTCGGCGTCGCCCAGCGAATAGCCTGCCAGGATCTGCGCGGCCTGCATCACCTGCTCCTGATAGACGAAGATGCCATAGGTTTCTTCGAGAATCGGTTTCAGCAGGATGTGGGGATATTCAATCTGTTCCTGCCCGTTCTTGCGACGGCCGAACATCGGGATATTGTCCATCGGCCCAGGGCGGTAGAGCGAAACAAGCGCGATGATGTCGCCGAAATTGGTCGGGCGCACAGCGGCCAGCGTCTTGCGCATGCCCTCCGATTCCAACTGGAACACGCCGACCGTGTCGCCCCGCTGAAGCAGTTCATAGACGGCCTGATCATCCCAGCCGAGCGCATCAAGGTCGATCGCCACACCTCGGCCCGCGAGCAGTTGTACCGCCTTCTGCAGGACGGACAGCGTCTTGAGGCCCAGAAAGTCGAATTTCACCAGCCCCGCGCCCTCGACATATTTCATGTCGAACTGCGTCACCGGCATGTCCGATCGGGGATCTCGGTAAAGCGGCACAAGCTGGGACAATGGCCTGTCGCCGATCACCACACCGGCCGCATGGGTCGAACTGTGGCGGGGGAACCCCTCCAGCTTCATTGCGTAATCGATCAGCCGTTTGACCTGCGCGTCATTGTCATATTCCGCCCTGAACTCCGCAACGCCGTTCAGGGAGCGCTCCAGCGTCCAGGGGTCGGTCGGATGGTTGGGCACCAGCTTGGCCAGACGGTCGACCTGGCCATAGCTCATCTGCAGGACGCGCCCGGTATCCTTCAGAACGGCGCGCGCCTTCAGCTTTCCGAAGGTGATGATCTGTGCGACATGGTCCGCACCATATTTCTGCTGGACGTAGCGGATTACCTCGCCCCGCCGCGTTTCGCAGAAGTCGATGTCGAAGTCCGGCATGGAAACGCGTTCCGGGTTCAGGAAGCGTTCGAACAGCAACCCCAGTTGCAGCGGATCGAGATCCGTGATCGTCAGCGCCCAGGCGACGACCGACCCCGCACCCGAACCACGTCCCGGCCCCACCGGAATGTCATGATCTTTCGCCCATTTGATGAAGTCGGCCACGATCAGGAAATAGCCGGGGAAGCCCATCTGGATGATGATGTCGGTTTCGAACTGAAGCCGGTCGAAATAGGGCTTTCGCGCTTCCTCCCCGGTGATGCCGGCCTTTGCGAGCCGCGCCTCCAGCCCCGCCGTCGCCTGCTCGCGCAGCATCTTCGCTTCGCCTTCTATGTCTCCGGCCAGGCTGGGCAATATGGGCTTGCGCTTGGGTGCCGCGACGGCGCAGCGCTGTGCGACCACCAGGGTGTTGGCGAGTGCTTCGGGCAGATCCTCGAACAGCCGCTTCATTTCCGCCGCCGGCTTCATCCAGGCGTCGGGCGAACTGGTCCGCCGGTCGGGCGTCTCGACATAGGCGCTGTCGGCGATGCAAAGCATCACATCATGCGCTTCATGGAAGTGCGGCTCGGCAAAGCAGGTGGGGTTGGTCGCGACCAGCGGCAGGTTGCGTGCATAGGCAAGGTCGAGCAGTTCATGTTCCGCCTTTCCCTCGACCGGGTCGAAGCGGCGACATATCTCGATATAGAGCCGGTCCGGGAACAGCGCTTCCAACCGCTTGGCATAGGCGAGCGCCGCAACCGGTTGATCCTCGGCAAAGAGCCGCGCCAGCGCGCCTTCCGCTCCAGCCGTCAGGGCGATCAGGCCGTCGGTACGCCCCGCCAGCATGTCGAGACTGATATGCGGCACTTCCTCAACCGGACGGTCAAGATGCGCCATCGACACAAGCGCGCAGAGATTGTCATAGCCGGCCGTATCCTGCGCATAAAGCGCGATCCAGTCGTGAACCGGCGCCGCATTGGCCGGTCGATCGGGCCGCGAAATGCCGACCATGGCGCCGATGATCGGTTGCACCCCTTCGTCCTTGCAGGCGTCGGAAAAGGCCATGGAGCCATAAAGGCCGTTGCGGTCCGTGATCGCGGCGGCCGGAAAGCCCAGTGCCTTTGCCTGTTTGGCGATCTTCTTGGGATCGATCGCCCCTTCCAGCATGGTGAAAGATGAAAAGACGCGAAGGGGAACGAAACCGGCATGAGGCATGCGCTCATTTAGGCATTGCCGTCGATTCGGCACCAGCCCCCAGATGCAGAAAGTCGTGGGTAAATCACGCCACCCTGGCCCGATGGTTAACATATCTCCAACTTTTGAGTCGCAAGATCGTCTGAGCCGGCCGGTGATCTCATCCGCCCGGCAAACGCTATCGCTCGGGATGATCATGCGCCTGTCTACCATCACCAATTATGCTTATGGCGCCACCGTGGCCCTCACCCTGGCTTCGGGTGCGGTCATGCTGATGGCGTCCAGCGCGGAGGAGAAGGAACGGGCTGCCGTCGAACAGCGCGCTATTTTCGACCAGTTGACCGCCACGCTGGCGGAAGACGCCTACAGGCAAACCGAACAGGCCCGTGCCTATGTGATTACGGGCGATCCGTCGCATATCATCGCCTATCAACGGGAGAAGGCGATGCTCCGTTCTGTCGAGCAACGCATCGCCCATCTGCGCGATCGCGGGGCCAGCGTCAGCGAACTCGCAGCATTGCAGCAGGGACTGCATTGGGCCGATGCGCTGACGGCTGAGCAGGAAGCGGCGATCAGCGCTGCCCAGAGGGGCGACGGGGAAACCGCGCGCACCATCCTCTTCGGTGACGAATATGGCCGCGAACTGGATCGGATCGCCGCCCAGATTGGCAAGTTCCAGTATATGCTGGACCAGCGGACAGAGAATATCGTCAGTCAGGCTACCGAAGCGGCCCGCCGATGGCGGTTCGTGTCGGAAATCATGATGGGTGCAACCGCCCTGCTGTTCCTGTGCGTGCTCTACTTCATCCTGAAACAGCGCATATTGCGGCCGGTGGTGCGGTTGAGCGATGTCGTCACGCGCCTCGCCGCGCAGGATTATGCCGCCGTTCCGCCGGACTTTCCTCAGGTGGACGAGATCGGCGACATGGCCCAGGCCATCCGCATCTTTCGCGAAAACGGCCTGGAAAGGCAAAGACTGGAGCAGGAACGGGATGCCGACCGGATCACGCGCGACCAGCTCTCACGCATGACCCAACGCCTCCAGGGCTGTGACTGCACCGGCGACCTGGTCGAGGTTGTCCGGCGTTTCGCCCCGGAGATCGCCCCCGGTTTCGCCGGACGGCTCTACATTCACGACGCGCGACGCAACATGATGGTGCAGGCGTGCGACTGGTTGACGCCCCGTGAGTCGGGCCAGGAATTCGCGCCGACGACCTGCTGGGCGCTGCGGCGCGGGCAGATACACAAACCGACCGGCGAGCTGATCGACATTCCCTGCGAACATTTCGACGCGGCTCCGCAGATACGCACAATCTGCATCCCGCTGTCGGCGCAGGGTGAAAGCATCGGGCTACTCTATGTCGAGGAACCCGAGGATCGGACAGCCGAACAGATCGGGCGCACCGAAAAATATCTGGAAATGCTGGCGGAAAATATCGGCCTGGCACTCGCCAATCTGCGGCTTCGCGATGCATTGCGGCAGATGGCGATGGCGGATCCGTTGACCGGCCTTGCGAACCGCCGCCGGTTCGATGCGGTGTTCAAGGAGCAGGTGGCCCACGCCGAAAATTCCCTGTCACCGCTGGCCTGCCTGATGGTGGACATAGACCATTTCAAGCGGTTCAACGATGCGCATGGCCATGATGCGGGCGACGCCGTACTTCGCGCCGTGGGCGGCGTGCTGAACGACGCCTTGCGGGAGAAGGATTGCGCCTTCCGCCTGGGTGGAGAGGAGTTTGTGCTGCTGATGCCCAGCTTCGCGCAGGATCAGGCCATCGACCGCGCCCTGCAGGTGCAGCAGAAATTGCAGGCGCTGCGCGTCCATCATGAGGGCGAAGAACTGGGGCCGGTCACCGCCTCCTTCGGCCTTGCGGTCTTCCCCGAACATGGCCGTGCGGAAACGCTGGTCCGGACGGCGGATGCAGCATTGCTTCGCGCCAAGAACCAGGGACGCGATCAGATCGTCATCGCGACGATCCGCGATGCGGCGTCACATCACGCCTGAGCTTTCCTCCAGCTGCCCTTCGTGAAGACGCACGACCCGGTCCATTTTCTCCGCCAGTCGTTCATTATGCGTCGCCACCAGCGCTGCGGAGCCTTCCTCGCGCACCAGTCGCAGGAATTCGGCAAGCACGACATCGGCGGTCCGCTCGTCCAGGTTGCCGGTGGGCTCATCCGCCAGGACCAGTGCCGGCCGATTTGCCAGCGCCCGCGCCACGGCCACCCGCTGCTGCTCCCCGCCCGAAAGTTGGCTCGGGCGATGCTCCAGCCGATGGCCCAGCCCCAATGAACCGAGCAGCGATTCTGCGCGGACGCGGGCTACCGCCATCTCCGCATCGCGGATCACCTGCGGCAATATGACATTCTCCACTGCGTTGAAGTCCGGCAGCAGATGGTGGAACTGGTAAACGAAACCAAGCGCATCCCTCCGCAGCCGCGTCCGCCCGTCATTGTCCAGCTTCGCCGCTTCCTCACCCGCAATGCGGATCGACCCGTCAAATCCGCCCTCCAACAGTCCGACCGCCTGGAGCAGCGTCGACTTTCCCGATCCCGACGGGCCGAGCAGCGCGACGATCTCACCCTGCCCTACAGACAGGTTGACGCCCCGCAGCACTTCAATCGTAACGCCGCCCTGGGTGAAGCTGCGCTTCAGGCCGGCGACCTGCAATATTTCATTCATAACGCAGTACCTGCACAGGATCGGTGTTGGCCGCCTTGAACGCTGGGTAAAGCGTCGCCAGGAAGCTGAAGATCAGCGCCATTAGACAGATGGTGGCAATCTCCACAGGATCGGGCTTGGCAGGCAATTCGGTGAGAAAGCGGATCGAGGGATCCCAGAGATTCTGTCCCGTAAGGAACTGGATGGCGTTCACCACGCTCTGACGGAAGAACAGGAAGGTGAATCCCAGCACCATCCCGGCCGCCATGCCCAGCGCGCCGATCGTCACGCCGACGGTCATGAAGATCTTCACCAGGCCTCCGCGGCTGGCACCCATCGTACGCAGGATCGCGATATCGCGCGTCTTGGCGCGCACCAGCATGATCAAGGAGGAGAGGATGTTGAACACGGCCACCAGCACGATGATGGAAAGCACGACGAACATCGCGACGCGCTCCACCGCAAGCGCTTCGAACAGGGACGCATTCATCTGCCGCCAGTCGGTGATGATTGCGCGACCGGCGACCTTTCCTGCCAGCGGCTCCAATATGGCGGCCACCTGATCGGCGTTCACCGTCTCGACCTCGATCATGCTGACAACGTCACCCAGCAGCAGCAATGTCTGCGCATCCTCCACCGGCATGACGACAAAGGCCTTGTCATAATCGTAGATGCCGACCTCGAAAATGGCGGCCACCTGATAGGAAACCTGTCGCGGTACGGTGCCGAAGGGCGTCGAACGGCCAGCCGGATTGATGATGGTGATATTGTCGCCCAACTGGATGCCCAGATTTTCGGCTAGGCGCGATCCAATCGCCACCTTGCCGCTATTGGGCGTGAGCGCGCTCAGGCTGCCCGCGACGACCTTTGCCTTGAGTGTTGCATTATTGCGGATGTCGTTCACGGTCATGCCCCGCACCAGCACCGCTTCGACCCGCCCCTGAAAGCTGCCGAGCAGCGGCTGCTCGATCAGGGGCGTGGCGCTGGTGACGCCGGGCGTCGCCTTCGCTTCCTTCAATATGGCCTTCCAGTCAGGCAACCGCCCGCCATAGCCCTGGACGACGGCATGGCCGTTGAGGCCGACAATCTTGTCGAAAAGTTCCGCGCGAAAACCGTTCATCACGCTCATCACGATGATCAGCGCCGCAACGCCCAGCATCACCGCGACCAGGCTGATGCCGGCGACGAGGAAGATGAAACCCTCCCCCTTTCCGGGCAGCAGATATCGCTTTGCAATCATGCGTTCGTATCGGGTCAGAATCATGATGGCGCGAATGGCCTCTCGATAGGGACAGGCAGCCCGTCTAGCATGCTCTCGACCGACGGCAAGCATTGCCGAATTGTTGCAATGGGGCCACAGCCTCTCAGGGAAAATATCGGCGCCCGGAAATAGCCCGTGACAGCGGCCTGCTCTATCCATAGCACATGCTGTGAAGCACAGGTAAATGGCCGTGGTTCAGGGATACTGCATCCCGCTTCAAGCTTAGGGGGCTGAGAAGTGGTTGAGGCAGGCCAAGGGGGAGACGAGAAATCGTCCATCAGTACCCGGGTCGTGGCAGCGCGGCCCGGGTACTTTTATTTTCAAACATGAACTGCCCGCCATCCGGACGCTTTCTGACGCAGGCATAACGAGGATTGCGGCCTGACATGACCTTCGTCCTGCCATCGAAAATCCCGTTATCCGACCACTTGAAACCCTTTTCTCCCAAACCATATCCCATCCGTCCGGCCGCCACATGGGGTTGGACATGGTACCGCCGGATGCCTTGTTCTGGGTCCGGCATGTTCATTTTGCTCTTTGGGAGATTATGACAATGCGTGGTTTTGATCTTACCCCCTATCGTCGCTCGACCGTCGGCTTCGACCGTCTTTTCGACCTTATCGAAAACAACGCCCGGTTGAGCCAGGGCGACAATTATCCCCCGTTCAACATCGAACGGATTTCCGAAGATCGCTATCGCGTCACGCTGGCCGTCGCAGGCTTCCGTACGGACGAGATCGACATCACTGCCCAACAGAACCTGCTTCAGGTCACCGGGCGCAAGGAAGATTCGCAGGGCGGCGACCGCTCGCGTTTCCTGCATGTCGGCATCGCCAATCGCAGCTTCGAGCGCCGCTTTGAACTCGCTGATTTCGTGCGGGTCGAAAAGGCCGATCTGGCTGATGGTCTGCTGACGATCGAACTCGTCCGCGAAGTGCCAGAGGCCATGAAGCCGAAGAAGATTGCGATCAACGGCGGTCAGCTCGTTGAAATCAATGCCGACCGCGACGCGGCCTGATACGCCGCTTTGAACGATGGGGCGCGGCAGTTCTGCCGCGCCTTTTTTCAGATTTCGACCTGACTACCCAATTCGACCACGCGATTGGTCGGCAGGCGGAAAAATTCCATCGCACTTTCCGCATTGCGCAGCATCCACGCGAAAATCTTCTCACGCCATAGCGGCATGCCGGGCTTGGCGGACGGCAGCAGAGTCTGGCGGGCCAGGAAGAAGCTGGTGTCCATCATCCTGAACGCCTGACCGCAGCCCGTGACATTCTTGAGCGCGGCGGGAACGTCGGGTTCCTGCATGAAGCCATATTGCAGGACCAGCCGGAAGAATCCGCGACCCAGATCCTCCAGCTTGCAGCGTCCGTCATCCTCGACGGCCGGCACGTCCCTGATCTTGACGGTCAGAAGGATGACGCGCTCATGCAGCACCTTGTTGTGCTTGAGATTATGCAACAGGGCGTGGGGCACACCGTCCGGCGTGGAGGTCATGAACACCGCCGTCCCGGGCACGCGAACCGCGCTGTTCGCAGCGGAAGCGACGAAGACCGGGATAGGCATGGCGGCTTCGCGCAAACGATCCTGCACCAGCCGGCGCCCACGCGACCAGGTGGTGAGCAGGGTGAAGATCACGAAACCAATTAACAGCGGGAACCAGCCGCCGGCCGGCACCTTCGTGAAGTTGGCCGCAAGATAGGCGCCGTCCACCAGGAACAGCACGGTCAACAGCGGCGCAGAATAATACCACGGCCATTTCCACAGGCGATAGAGCAGCACCGTCAGCAGAACATTGTCGATGAACATCGCGCCCGTGACCGCGATGCCATAGGCTGCGGTAAGATTGGACGAGGTCTGGAACACCAGCACCAGCAGGATCACCATGACCATCAGCCCCCAATTGATCAGGGGTATGTAGATCTGCCCGGCAGTCGAGGCATTGGTGTGCGCGATCCGCAGGCGCGGCATGAAACCAAGCTGGATCGCCTGCTGCGTGACGGAGAAAGCGCCGGAGATCACCGCCTGGCTGGCGATGATCGCTGCAAGCGTCGCCAGACCGACCAGCGGCAATTGCGCCCATTGCGGCGCCAGATAATAGAAGGGGCTATGAAGAGCTGCCGTACCCTCGCGGAACAGCAGCGCGCCCTGCCCCATATAGTTCATCATCAGCGCCGGGAGCACGAAGGCCAGCCACGACACGCGGATCGGGCTGCGCCCGAAATGGCCCATATCTGCGTAAAGTGCTTCGGCGCCCGTAACCGCCAGCACGACAGCACCCAATGCCAGGAATGCGGGCAGCGGGTCGGTGACGAAGAACATGACCGCCCAATAGGGATTGAAGGCATAAAGAATGCCCGGTGTCCTGACGATGCTGATGATGCCCAGGACCGCGATGGTGACGAAATAGAACATCATGATCGGCCCGAACAGCGATGCCACGCGGTTGGTCCCCAATCCCTGTATCCAGAACAGGCCGAGAAGGATGATGATCGCGGCCGGCAGAATGAGAGGCGCAAGGTTGCTGTTGTAAACCGCCAGCCCTTCGACCGCGGACAGCACCGACACCGCCGGTGTTATCATCGAATCGCCGTAGAACAGTGACGTCGCAAAGACGCCCAGCAGGACGATACCGCGGGACCATCGCTGAGTCCTGGTTTGACCGTTGATGAGGGCAAGCAGGGCCAGGCTGCCCCCTTCCCCCTTGTTGTCGGCACGCATGATGACGGTCACATATTTGAGCGTCACAACCAGCATCATCGACCAGAACATGAGGCTGATGACACCCAATATATGGTCTGGATCGAGATCCAGATGATGATGCCCGGCAAAGGTTTCCCGGAATGCGTAGAGCGGACTGGTGCCGATGTCGCCGAACACGATGCCGATCGCGCCGACGACCAGCTTCATCGTCGCTTTTTGCCCGGCATGGCCGTGATCCTGGGCGCTTTCGTCATCGGCGCGCGCGGTGCCCGCGATCTCGTCAGCCATGAAGAAAATGCCGAATTGTCATGATCTTTGGATACCCGAACGGGGAAGCGGCCCGTCTTGTCATTCCATAAGCCCCCGCAAACCGCCGCGCCCTATCACGGCTGCGGGATGGTGGCAATGATGCCGCAGACGCCGCGACCGGCTACTGGCTTCCAGACGCCAGCATGGCATCGATACGCGCAATATTGGCTTCGAGTTCCTTCTTGACCTCGCTGTCTTCAGGCGCGCTGGCGGCAAGTGGCGTCCAAAGCGCGCGGGCTTCCTTGAGCTGGCCCGCGCGGGCCAGCGCCAATCCGTAGAAATAACGCGGCGCTGGCCCTTCAGGATCAATCGCCATGGACCGGCGATAGGCAAAATCGGCAGCGGGAGAGAGCACGCCGCCCGCATGCGCGACCAGCGCATTACCAAATCCCAGCCAAAGATTGGGGTCGTCTGGCGCCTCGCGCAGGCCGGACAGCAACACATTGGCCGCTTCCTTCGTTTTCCCCTGCCGCCCGAGACCGTCCGAGACCATGAGCCACGGGCCTGCCTTGCCATAGCGCTCGGCAAGGCCGCGGCGCTGCTCGGCGAGTCTTTCGTCGAAGGCGACAGCGCCCTCTGCTGCCGGCTGCCGGGGCGAACCCGCCAGCCCCGGACGCCCCTGCCAGGCATAGCCGGCCAGTCCCAACAACAGCGCAGCGGCCGTAATTTCCCAAGCTGTCCGCGGTATGCGGCCGATTGCGACCAGCGCGATGCTGACCAGGGCCAACAACCCAATGGCGATGATCCAGCCGATCATGACCGGCGTCTCCGCCTGATCCGCCCGCGCAGCAGCAGCAGCCCCAATCCCAGGAGAATCAGCGGCGCGGCCCAGAGCGGCCAGAGGATCGGATCGGCCGTCGGCTCATAGCTCACCCAGTCGCCATAGCGTTCGATCAGCCAGGCGCGGATATGTTCCGGCTCCTCGCCGGCCATGATGCGTTCGCGGATCTGGGAACGCATGTCACCGGCCATGCTGGCGTTGCTGTCGGCTATGGACTGGCTCTGACAGGTAAGGCAGCGAATCGTTTCCATCAGCGTCCGCGCCTTTCTTTCCAGCGCCGGATCCTCGATCTGCCGGTCGGCATAGGGCGCGGGCGGCAGCGCCGACTGCGCAAGCGCAGGCGCATTCAGCAGCAGCGCCAGGAGGACGATCAGCATCCTCATTGGGCATTCCTCAGCCGGTCGAGGATCATCGGAACGTCATCCTCGCGAATGTCGCCGACATGCTGATATGCGATGCGCCCTTTGCCATCGATGATGAAGCTTTCGGGAACGCCGGACGATCCCATGGCGATCTGCACCTCGCTGCGTGCATCCAGCCCAATGCGGGAATAGGGATTGCCGTAACGGTTGAGGAAGGCATCGACATCGGGCCGGGCGTCGCGGATGGCGATGGCGTCTATTTCCACACCGGCCTGCTTGAGCGCCAGCAACTGCGGCGCTTCGGCCGCGCAAGGCACGCACCAGCTCGCGAAGATGTTGAGCAGGCGCGGCTTGCCGGTCGCAAACTCCCCGCTTTGCAGCGGTGGGCGGTCGCTCGCGGCAGCAGGCAGGGCGAAGGCCGGCAATGGCTTGCCCACCAGTTTCGAGCTGATGATCCGATCGTCCGGGCGCAGCAGCCCGCTTGCAAACAGCCCGAAAAACCCAAGAAACAGCGCCAGCGGCAGCCAGATCAGCAGCTTTTTCATGCGGCATTCTCCGTAGCCTTGCGCGCGCGCCATTTGAGCAGCCATCCGCGTCGTTCGCGTCCGACCAGCGCCAGCGCTCCGCCAAGGGCGATCAGGAAGCCACCGAACCAGATCAGCGTCACGAACGGCTTCCACCAGACGCGAAGCTGCCAGCGGCCTTCGTCCGCCTCCTGCCCCAATACGACATAAAGCTGCCCGTCCCAGCGCGTGAGCAGAGCCGCCTCCGTCGTGGTGGTCGGTGGCGAAGCAAAGAAGCGCGACTGCGGATGGATGAGGACCGGCTCCCCACCGCCTCGACTGGCTTCCATATCCGCCTGGAGCGCGGTCCAGTTATCGCCCGCGATCGGCAGGATCTGCCTGAAGCGAAGCGTCCAGCCCGCGGTCTCCACCCTATCGCCCGGCCGGGCAGCGACCAGCTTTTCCACGGTGAACGCCGAATCGCAAGCCATGCCGACGAGGCTGACCGCGCAGCCCAGATGCGCGATCACCATGCCCCAGGTGAAAAGTGGCGTCCGCCGCAGATTGCGCTTCCAAAGAGGTGCGACGCTGCCCACCGCGACGGCCAGAGCGATCACCAGACCAAGAAAGGGCAATATGCCGATCCGGCCCCAGGCAAATACCGCCAGGGCGAGGAACACCAGCCCGGCCGCCACCATTGGAACGGTAATGCGGCGGGTCACCTCCCGCATCCGGTCACGCCGCCAGCGAGTCAGCGGCCCCAGCACCATGGCGATCATCAGCACCAACGCCACGGGTCCGGCGATGCGGTCGAAATAGGGTGCGCCCACCGACACCTTGTGCCCAAAGGCCTCAGTCAGCAGCGGATAGAGCGTGCCGACCAGCACCAGCCCTAAAATCACGGACAGCAGCAGGTTGTTGACGACCAGCATGGTTTCCCGGCTGACCAGTTCGAACGGCGCACCCTCGCGGACTGCGCCCACGCGCCAGCCGAACAGCGCCAGCGCACCACCAATGTAGATGCCCAAAAGCGCCAGGATGAAGGTACCGCGCTCCGGATCGACGGCAAAGGCATGAACGCTGGTCAAAATGCCCGACCGGACGAGGAACGTGCCCACCATCGACATGGAGAAGGCGATCACCGCCAGCATCACTGTCCAGGCCCGTAGCGCGTCCCGAGTTGCCAGCACCGTTACGCTATGCAGCAGCGCTGTCGCCGCCAGCCACGGCATGAGCGAGGCGTTTTCCACGGGATCCCAGAACCACCAGCCACCCCAGCCCAGCTCATAATAGGCCCAATAGCTGCCTGCCGTGATACCAAGCGTCAGCAATATCCATGCGCCCAGCACCCAGGGCCGCATTGCGCGCGCAAAGGCCGCGTCGACCTGCCGGGTCAACAAGGCGCCGACCGCAAAGGAGAAGGCGACGGACAAGCCGACATAGCCGAGATAAAGCGTCGGTGGGTGAAACGCCAGGCCGGGGTCCTGCAACAGCGGGTTCAACCCCTGCCCATCCGGGGCAGGCGGATCGATCCGCGCAAAGGGATTGGAGGCGAAAAGCAGAAATGCATAGAAGCCGAGGCTGATCGCAGCCTGCCCGCCCAACGTCGCCATATGCGTGTCGCGTCGCAAGGCGCGCTCAAACAGGGCGACGGCCGAACCGGCGACGCCCATCACCGTGACCCACAGCAGCATCGACCCTTCATGATTGCCCCAGGTTCCAGCGAATTTGTACAGCCATGGTTTCATGGAATGGCTGTTGCTGGCGACCAGCAGGACCGACATGTCGGACCGCAGGAACAGGGTTATCAGCAGGGCGAACGCCAGTGCCGTCAGCACGCCCTGCGCCACCGCCACGGGACGGACCGCGCCGAGCAGATCGCTCTTGCCCCCTGCCAGGCCGATCGCCGCGAGAGCCAGTTGCAGCAGCGCCAACGATGCGGCCAACCATAATGCGGCCAGGCCGGCTTCAGCGATCATGTACGCCTCGCTTCACCGATCCACCTTCATCTTGTGGGTCTTCTCATCATAGCTCATGCCTTCCAGCTCACGAGGCATGTAACGTTCGTCATGCTTGGCCAGCAGGTTTGTCGCCTGGAAAGTGCCGGCGGCATCGAACGCTCCTTCAGCGACGACGCCGGATCCTTCGCGGAAAAGGTCGGGGGTGATTCCCTTGAAGCTCGCGGGAACGGTGGACTTGCCATCGGTGACGTCGAAACGGATGGTGACGCCGTCGCTGGCGCGCTTCAGGCTCCCCTTCACCACCATTCCGCCCAGCCTGATCGCCTTGCCCGGCTCGACGCCCTTCGTCTTCACGTCGTAGGGCGCGTAGAAATAGGCCGCCTCATCCTTCAGCGCGGAAGCGGCGAGCAGACCCGCACCAATGAGCGCGACGAGCGCCACCACGGCAAGGACCAGCCTTTGATGCTTTGCCTTCATGGCCTGTCCGCCGATGCCCTGCTTTCAGCGCCCTGCATCGCCCGCCAGCTGAGCAGGCTGATTAAGCCCGTACCCAGAAAGGTGAGCGCATAGGCGCCGATCACGAAAGCCCACTGGTTCATATCCTCACCCCCGCGCCAGCCTTTGCATGCGCGCTTCGATCTTGTTCTGCGCCAATATGGCGCGCATGCGCATCAACACGATCGCGGCGAAAAGCAAGGTGAATCCGATCAAGGTAAAGCCGAGCGGCCAGAGAAGCGCTCCATCGATGCTTGATCCCCGCAACGTGATGCTGGGCCCCTGATGCAGGCTGTTCCACCACACGACCGAGCGGTTGATGATCGGGATATTGATCGCGCCGACGAGCCCGAAAATGGCGGTCACCGGGCTCACTCCGCCGTTGCCCTGTCGCGCGCTGGCGTTGGCGAGCGCGATATAGCCCAGATAAAGGAACAACAGCACGAGCATGGATGTCATCCGCCCGTCCCATTCCCACCAGGTTCCCCAGGTCGGCCGCCCCCAGATCGATCCGGTGATGAGACAGATCGCCGTGAAGAATGCGCCGGGCATGGCGATGGCGCGGCCCGCGATCGACGCCAGAGGATGACGCCAGACGAGTTGCATGAGGGCCGCGATGGCGATCCCGGTCCATCCACCCATCCCCAGCCATGCTGCAGGCACATGAATATAGAGAATGCGCACCGTATCGCCCTGCAGATAGTCCGCGGGCGTCACGAACAGGCCGCATGCCGCGCCTGTCAGCAACAGGACAAGCCCCGGCCAGAACAGCCAGGCGGTCAACGGCCGGGCAATTTTGAGGAAGCGTGCAGGATTGGCGAAACGATGCATGAGACGAGGCTATTAGCTTCCCCGTGGGCTCAAGGCCAGTAGGCCTTTTTCCCAATTTCATCGCCCGAAAACGGCGGCCGGCCGGAACCACCTCCCCCCTTTTTTGTGACAGGCAGGCGACAAACTGTCCCTGACGCACTATATGCGCGCGAAAGCCGCCCGACAGGTGCGGACAGGATCGGCAGTGGACCATCAAGAACCCATGTTTACGACCAACCCGTTCGACGACGACAAACTGCGTGAGGAATGCGGCATTTTCGGCGTCTTCAACGCTGAAACCGCTTCTGCCATGGTCGCCCTTGGCCTTCATGCCCTCCAGCATCGTGGTCAGGAAGCCGCAGGCATAACCAGCTGGGACGGCCATGATTTCCATACCCATCGGGCAATGGGACATGTGGCCGGCAATTTCGATCGGGACGAAGTGATTCGGGCCCTTCCCGGTACCGCCGCCTGCGGCCATGTCCGCTATTCCACTACAGGCGAGACATCGCTCCGCAATGTCCAGCCGCTTTACGCGGAATTGAGTTCAGGGGGTTTCGCCGTCGCGCACAACGGCAATATCTCCAATGCCATGAAACTGCGTCGCGAATTGATCCGCCGAGGTTCCATCTTTCAGTCCACCTCCGATACGGAGGTCATCATCCATCTGGTGGCGACGTCCACTTACCGGACGCTGCTCGACAAGTTCATCGACGCGCTGAAGCAGGTCGAGGGCGCCTATTCGCTGATCGTGATGACGCCCGAAGGCATGGTCGCCTGCCGTGACCCGCTGGGCATCCGTCCGCTGGTCATGGGCAAGCTGGGCGAGTCGATCATCTTCGCTTCGGAAACCGTGGCGTTCGACGTCGTGGGCGCGGAACATGTCCGTTCGATCGACCCAGGCGAACTCGTCATCGTCACCCATGACGGCGAAGTACGCAGTCATCGTCCCTTTGGCGACACGCATGCACGCCCCTGCATATTCGAACATGTCTATTTCAGCCGCCCCGATTCCGTCGTTGACGGATCCAGCGTCTATTCAGTCCGCAAGGCCATCGGCGCCCAACTCGCCATCGAAAACCCGGTCGAGGCGGACTTCGTCATTCCCGTGCCCGACAGCGGTGTGCCGGCGGCGATCGGCTATGCCCAGCAATCGAGCATTCCGTTCGAGCTGGGCATCATCCGTTCACATTATATCGGCCGTACCTTCATCCAGCCGGGCGACAAGGTCCGGCACCTTGGCGTAAAGCTGAAGCATAATGCCAATCGCGCGCTGATCGAGGGCAAGCGCATCGTCCTGATCGATGATTCCATCGTGCGCGGAACTACCTCGCTGAAAATCGTTCAAATGATGCGTGAAGCAGGCGCCAAGGAAGTGCACATGCGCATCGCCAGCCCGCCGACGAAGCATAGCTGCTTCTATGGCGTCGATACGCCAGAGCGCACCAAGTTGCTGGCGCATCGCCTGGATATCGGCGGGATGCAGGACTTCATCCATGCCGACAGCCTGTCGTTCATATCCATCGATGGTTTGTACAAGGCGCTGGGTGAAGCGAAGCGCGCCGACATCCGGCCGCAATATTGCGATGCCTGCTTCACCGGCGACTATCCCACGACGCTGACCGACCAGGATGAAGCTGTGGTGCAGAACCAGCTCGAACTGCTGGCCGAGCGCGTGGTCTGATCGTCTTTCCCACCTCGATACCGATGACCCGGCGCTTTACCACTCCGGGGCTCGCTTCTTCCTGATTCCAAGAGGGATATTCATGTCGTCCCAGTCCCTTTCCGGTAAGCTCGCCCTCATCACGGGCGCAAGCCGCGGCATCGGCGCCGCCACTGCGGAGGCGCTTGCCGCCGCGGGCGCCCATGTCATCCTGACCGCGCGCACCACGGGCGGACTGGAAGAGGTGGAGGAGCGCATTCATCGGGCGGGGGGCAGCGCGACGATCGCGCCCCTCGACCTGATCGACGGCGAAAGCATCGGGCGGCTGGCGCAAGCGATTTCCGGCCGGTGGCAGGCGCTCGACATATTGGTGCTGAATGCCGCGACGCTGGGCAGCCTGGCTTCGATCCCGGCCATCGACGCCAAGGAATTTGCCCGGTTGCTCACGCTCAACGTCGCGGCGCCTCAGGCCTTGATCGCTGCTTTCGACGGCATGCTGAGGGCGAGCGGCGATGCACGCGTGGTGGCGATCACCTCTTCGGTAGGGGCGCAACCGCGGGCCTATTGGGGCGCCTATGGTGCTTCGAAGGCGGCGCTCGAAACGCTGGTGGGAGCCTATGGCGAGGAGGTGAAGAACATCTCTGCCATTCGCACCCATATCATGGATCCTGGCGCCACCCGCACCGCCATGCGGGCACGTGCATTCCCCGGCGAAGATCCGTCGGCGCTCAAGGCGCCTGAACTGGTGGGACAGGCTATCGTCGATCTGGTGATTGCCGATACACCGGGCGGTTTTCGGACCCGCATGGATTGAGGGCGGGCCGGCAGGATTGGGCCATGGTTCTGCCGTAACGCGCCATGTCCGGCGGAGAGCACCGGCTATCCGCCAATCCTCACCTCATCCGGTTTCATCATCCGGTTTCACCAGCGTAACCTGCGCCACGTCGATAGTTCCACCGCGAAAGCCGCCTTCGCAATACATCAGATAATAGCGCCAGAGGTCGACGAAATGCTGGTCGAAACCGGGCGGCAACCAGCCTTTGTCCACAGCTCGATCAAAGCGTTCGCGCCAGCGCCGCAGCGTTTCAGCATAATGCAGGCCAAAACGGCGTACATCGCGCCACACCAGGCCTTTCGCCTCGGCCAGCGCCCGAAACCGGCTTTCCGACATGAGCATGCCGCCGGGAAAAATATAGGTCTGGATGAAATCCGCGCCTCTGGCATAGCCTTCGAATATCGCATCATCGATCAATATATACTGGATCGCTGCCCGGCCGCCCGGTTTGAGCAGCCGCTCGATCGCCTCAACATAGGCAGGCCAGTAGCGTTGCCCCACCGCCTCCACCATTTCCACGCTGGCGATGGCCTCATATTGGCCCTGGGCATCACGATAATCGCGCAATATGATGTTCGCGCCCGGCCCCAGGCGGTCACGCGCGAAATCGGCCTGCTCAACCGAAAGGGTGAGGCCATCATAGCGGATCGGACAACGCGCCATCGCCTGTTCGGCCAAGCCGCCCCAGCCACAACCGATTTCCAGCAGCGCATCGCCTTCACGAAGGTCGAGCCTGTCGAGAATGGCATCAACCTTTCGATGTTGCGCACATTCCAGGCTTTCGATCCGATCATCAGGGTCGCGAAAAAGGGCGCTGGAATAATGCATGCCCTTGTCCAGCCATAGCTGGTAAAAGTCATTCCCCAGATCATAATGATAGGCGATGTTGCGCCGCGATCCCTTGCGGCTGTTGCGCCTTGCCCAATGGAGCGATCGGCCGATCCAGCGCGCTGGTCCATGCGGCCGGGCGACATTGCCCAGACTGGCGGCGTTGGCCATGAACAGGGCGAACAGCGGAACCGGGTCGGGGCTGGTCCACTCCCCTCGCGCCCAGGCACGGTACCAGCCCGCCGATCCTCCCGCGGCCAGACGAAGCAACGCACGCCAGAGCCGAAGATGGACCTCGCATTCCGGCCCCGGCGCACGACCACCCAGCAGGCGCTGGCTGCCGTCGGGCAGAATGGCATGCAGAGCCCCCTGCTCCAGCCCCAAATCAATGCGGTCGAGCAGTTTGTGAAACTGCCGCGCGACGAGATGATCCGGCCAGCCGTGAGCACGGCGCTCCAGCGGCCGCTTGATCGGCACTGCCGCCCGGCCGCGGCGGGGTTCCATGACGTTCATGCCTTCACTCTGCCCAATGGTCTACTGCGTCGCAATCATGGCTTGATCCCGCGCCAGGCGGCGAGCGCCCTTTCGCGCCCCTCCCGATGACCGATGCACTTGGCCGGATAATCGGGCGGTCTGGCATCATGGGCGTTGGGATCGTGAATGATGTCATCTTCCAGATGCGCCAGTTCCGGCACCCAGGTCCTGATATAGGCCGCGGCATCGAACTTCTCCGACTGGGTCAAGGGCGCCATGATCCGGGAAAATATATTGGCATCCACGCCGCTGCCTGCAACCCACTGCCAATTGACGCTGTTGTTGGCGTAGCTCGCATCGACCAGCGTGTCCCAGAACCAGCGCGCGCCATGCCGCCAGTCGATCAGCAGATGCTTGATCAGAAAGCTGGCCGTGATCATGCGGACGCGATTATGCATCCAGCCGGTGGCCCAAAGCTGCCGCATGCCCGCATCGACGATGGGATAGCCGGTGCGCCCGGTCTTCCAGGCGCTGAAGTCGCCTCCCGCCTCGCGGAGATCGCGCCAGGGCAGGTGATTGAAAGCTGGCCTCGCATTTTCCGAACCATAGGTGGGCATGGCCCAGATCTGGTTATGGGCATAGTCGCGCCAGATCAGTTCCTTGAGGAAAGTCGTCGCATCGCCGGGCGCTTCGGCAACCCGGTGCCAGACATGGGCGGGTGAGACTTCCCCGAAATGAAGATGAGGCGACAGGCGCGAACTTCCCTCCCGCGACGGCAGGTTTCTGGCATGGTCATATTGGGCCACCTCATCCAGGAATGCGGCGACATTGGCCCGCGCGCCAGCCTCCCCCGGCGTCCAATCCTGCGAAAAGGCGGCAGCCCAATCAGGCTTCGTGGGTAGAAGCGCCCACTGCTCCAGCGACTCACCCTGGGGCCAATGTCGTGGCCCATCAATCCGCGAAGGTGCCCGAACCGGCCCGGCCGGCGGCATATGCTCCATCACCGCGCGGGCAAACGGCGTGTAAATCCGGTAACTGGTCCCCGTGCCGGTCCGCACAGCGCCGGGTGGAAGCAGCAATGCGCCGTCATGCAGGCAGAGGTCCAGCTTTTTGGCGATCGCCTTCTCCGCATTGCGCCACCAAGGCTCATAATGATGCAGTGCGTGGACACGGCGGGCGCCTGTTTCTTCGGCGATCTGGATAATCTGATCGATGCTTCTGCCCTGCCTCAGGATCAGGCGCGATCCCTTTTCCCGAAGATCATTGTCCAGGCTTTCCAGGCTGTGATGCAGCCACCAGCGCGATGCGCCGCCCATTTTCCATTGGCGCGGCGCGTGATCGTCCAGCACATAGACGGGAATCACCGGCCCATCACGCACGGCGGCCGCCAGTGCGGCCTGATCGGCAAGACGCAGGTCCTGGCGAAACCAGAGGATGACGGGATCCGACATGCACGCGGCCATGCCATGACCCGCCTGCTGTTCCAAGCCCTCGCCCATTTGAAGCGAAGCAAAGCACAAATCGCCGCGTCGGGTTTTTTCCGGCATGGACGTGCGGCCGCTTGCCGCCTATTCTTGCACTGCACAATCAACGAGCCGGATCCGGCTTTTCGGGATTAACGACCAGGGACTATGATGGCGTCGATGCCAAATGAATCAGAACTCGCCTATCGGCCATGTGTGGGTATCATGCTCGTCAACATGGAGGGCAAGGTGTTCGTCGGCCAGCGAATCGACAATGCGGTGGAGGCCTGGCAGATGCCGCAGGGTGGCATCGATGACGGTGAAGACATGAAGACCGCTGCCCTTCGCGAACTGAACGAAGAAACCGGCATCGTCCGCGATCATGTCGAGATCATAGCCAAGGCGCGCGAAGAGCATTTTTATGACCTTCCGCCCGAATTGGTCGGCAAGCTGTGGGGCGGCAAATATCGTGGCCAGCGGCAATATTGGTTTCTCGCCCGCTTCCTGGGTTCGGACGAGGATATCGATATCCAGACGGCGCATCCGGAATTTCGCGAATGGAAATGGACCGATCCGGACAGCCTGCCGGACCTGATCGTGCCCTTCAAGCGCAAGCTGTATCGGGATATTCTTCAGGAATTCAGGGATCTGATCTGAAAACAGGGATTAAAATCCTCTGCCGTCTCGGTATGAAGGGGCGCATGCGTTATTGGCTGGCCCCTCTCCCTCTCCTCCTCTCCACGCCGGCGCTGGCCGATTATCCCGTGCTTCTACCGCCGTCGGTCCGGGAAATGATGGAAGCCGCGATTGCCAACGGCAATGAGACCGAGATCGCGACCGTCGCCAAGATCGCCAAGCAGACCAACCCCGGTTCCGCCGACGAAATCCAGCGAATGGTCAACAGTTGGAAGGCGCGGACCAAGGCCACGCACGAAGCCGTGATCCGAGAAGCGCGCTTTACCGATTTGTGGACCGGCAAGTTCGAAGCGGGCGGATTCCGTTCCACCGGCTCCACAAGAGAGATCGGCATCAGCGCCAGTGCCGCAGTCAAACGCAACGGAATCCAGTGGTCGCACAAGCTGGCCGCCAGCGTCGATTACCGTCGCGCCAACGGGATCACGTCGCGCGAACGCTACACCGCCAGCTATGAGCCGCGTTATGAGTTCGATCCCAGAGGCTTTGCCTATGGCTTGACTCAATTCGAACGGGACACGTCGATCGGCTATGACGCGCGATACACCGCGTCGGCGGGTATCGGTTACAAGCTGATTGTCAGCGATCCGGTCGATCTGGCGCTGGATGCCGGCCCGTCGATTCGGCATGCGCGATATGTGGCAGGTGAACAGGAAACCAAGTTGGGCGCCCGTGCATCGATGGATGTCGCCTGGCGACTGACGCCGGTGCTGACATTCAAGCAGACAGCGTCCGGCTATGCGGAAAGTGACGTCTACACGCTCAATTCGCTGACTTCGCTGGTGACGAAGGTCGGAACACGCTGGTCGGCCGCCTTTTCCTACAATGTGCAATATGAATCGGAAACGCTGCTGTCGGCTCGGGATTCCGACACGATGAGCCGCCTGACCCTTACCTACGACTTTTAGAAGCGGGGTGGAGGGGCGCCCTCCGCTCTGATAGGGTTCGCAGGATGAGAGGTCTTTCGTCGTTCGAACAGAGCGTCATGGAAAGCGCGGCAGATGCGCCCATGCTCGCCCAGACTGAAAAATGGGCGGCGGTAAACAGCGGGTCGCGCAATCTTCCCGGGCTTGCCGCCATGGCAACCATGCTCGCCGACGCCTTTGCCAGCCTTCCTGGCGCCATTTCCCTTGTCGATCCAGCGCCGGTGGAGACAGTCCGGCCCGACGGCGCTCTGGCCATGGTCGCGCATGGCAGCCACCTGCGCCTGTCGGTGAGGCCTGAAGCCCCGGTGCAGATCCTGCTCACCGGCCATATGGATACGGTGTTTCCCGCCGACCACAGCTTTCAGGCGTTGCGATGGATCGATCCGGTCACGCTGAATGGACCGGGCGTGGCGGATATGAAGGGCGGGCTGGCCGTCATGCTGGCAGCCTTGCGTGCCGTGGAAACCGCACCGGATGTAATGCAGTTGGGCTATGACGTCATCATCAACAGCGATGAGGAGGTCGGCAGCCCTTCATCGGCGGCGTTGTTGCAGCAGGTTGCAACGGGCAAGCTCGCCGCCCTCACCTATGAACCGGCATTGCCTGACGGCACGCTGGCGGGGGCACGCGCCGGTAGCGGCAATTTTGCTATTGTCATCACCGGGCGCAGCGCGCACGCTGGCCGCAATCCACAGGAGGGCCGCAACGCCATCGTCGCCGCGGCCGACCTGGCGCTGCGGCTGAAGGCGGCGAGCGGTGCCGGCTTTTCCTGCAATCCCGCACGGATCGAGGGTGGCAGTCCCAATAATGTCGTGCCCGATCATGCGGTTCTGCACGTCAATTTCCGGCCAAAGACCTTCGCGGACCAACAGGCTGCCGACCTGCTGCTGAAAGACGTCATGGCGATGATCGCGCGGGAGCACGAAGTCATGCTCCACCTGCATGGCGGCTTCGGCCGGCCGCCCAAGCCGATGGATGCGCAGGCGGAAGCCCTTTTCGGACTGGTCCGGCAATGCGGTGCCGATCTGGGTATTTCCATTGCCTGGCGCGATACCGGCGGGGTGTGCGATGGGAATAATATTGCGGCCTGCGGCGTGCCCGTGGTCGACACCATGGGTGTACGCGGCGGCGATATTCACAGCGATAAGGAATATCTGATCGTCGACAGCCTGGCCGAACGGGCGCAATTATCGGCGCTGACGTTGCTGCGTATTGCACAAGGGCATTTCAGGACGGGGGTGAAGGCGTGAGTTTTTTCATGCGTACGGCGCGCGCCGACGATCTGCAGACCCTCTATGAAATGGCGAAGCTGACCGGCGGCGGCTTCACCAATCTGCCGCCCGACCGAAAGTCGCTGGTCGCGAAGCTGGAGCGTACGGAACAGGCGCTGGCCCGGCAAAGCGAGGGGGTTGAGGACGAACTGATCGTCATGGTGCTGGAAAACGGCCAGACGGGGCAGGTCCGCGGCACTTGCCAGATTTTCAGCAAGGTAGGGCAAAGCTGGCCCTTCTATTCCTATCGGCTGGGCGTTTTGACCCAACATAGCCGGGAACTGTCGCGCACCTTCAGGGCGGAAATGCTCTCGCTCGTCACCGATCTGGAAGGGTCGACGGAGGTTGGCGGCCTCTTCCTGCACCCCCGCGAGCGCGCCGAGGGCCTTGGCCTGCTGCTGGCGCGCAGCCGCTATCTCTACATCCGCAACCATCGGGCGCGCTTTGGGGAACGGATCATCGCGGAACTGCGGGGGGTCATCGACGAGGCGGGCGGTTCCCCCTTCTGGGATGGTCTCGCGGGTCGCTTTTTCGGCATGAGCTTTCAGGAAGCGGACGAGTTCAATGCAGTGAACGGTAACCAGTTCATTGCCGACCTGATGCCCAAGACGCCGATCTACACCGCCATGCTGACCGACAGTGCCCGCGGCGTCATCGGTATGCCCCATCCCAATGGCCGCGCGGCCATGCGCATGCTGGAGACGGAAGGTTTCACCAATCCGGGTTATGTCGACATATTCGATGGCGGCCCGACGATGGTGGGGCAGATCAACGCGCTGCGCACCATAGCCCACGCGTCTGATGCGCGATTGGGGGCCGTGCATGAGAAGGGCGGAGAAAAGATGCTGGTGACCACCGGACGGCTCGCGGATTTCCGCTGCACCTACGCCTTCGTGATGGAGTGCGACGATGGCGGCATCTCGCTCGACCGGGCGTCTGCGGAACTGCTGGGGCTGGAGCCGGGCCAGTCATTCACCATGGCGGAACGGGCATGAGGGCAAGAGAGATCAATTTCGACGGCCTGGTCGGTCCCAGCCACAATTATGCCGGCCTCAGCCCAGGTAATCTAGCGTCGGCGCGCAATGCGGGAGCGATCTCCTATCCCAGGGCGGCGGCGTTGCAGGGCATAGAAAAGATGCGGTCCAACCTGCGGCTTGGACTGACGCAGGGCCTATTCCTGCCCCAATGGCGCCCGGATGGCGCCTGGCTGTCGGCGCTGGGGACTGATGTCGGCAATGCGGAGGCGCATATCCGGGCGGCCGCGATGTCGGCATCCTCCATGTGGGCGGCCAATGCCGCGACCGTCTCACCCGCTCCCGATACGGCGGATGGGCGCACGCATCTGACCGTCGCCAATCTCGTCACCATGCCACATCGCAGCCATGAATGGCCGCAAACGCTCGCTCAGTTGCGACTCGTCTTTTCCGACCGCCGGGCCTTTGCCGTCCATGGCCCCGTCCCCGCCCCCTTTGGCGACGAGGGCGCGGCCAATCATATGCGCCTGTGTAACAGCCATGGCGAAGCGGGAGTGGAAATATTCGTCTATGGCCAATCGGGCGGCCCCTTTCCCGCTCGCCAGCATATAGAGGCAAGCAAGGCTGTCGCCCGGCTGCATCGGCTGGATCCGGATCGCACCCTGTTCGTCATGCAGTCGGAAGAAGCGATCGCGGCGGGCGCGTTCCACAATGATGTCGTCGCCGTCGCCAACGAGCGCGTGCTTTTCACCCATGAGCACGCCTTTGCCGACAAGGAGCGTTTCTACGCCGATCTCCGCGCCAAGCTGCCGTCGGTTGAAATCGTGGAGGTTCCAGCCAGTGCCATAAGCCTCTCCGACGCAATCCGCAGCTATATCTTCAATGCGCAACTCGTGACCCTGCCCGATGACGGCGGCTCGTCTTCGCCCGGGGCAGGCATGGCGCTGATCCTGCCGACCGAGGCGCGAGACATGCCGGCCATCTGGGCATGGCTGGAACAGATGGTGGCGGGCAACGGTCCGATCCGCAGGCTCGTCCCCGTCGACGTGCGGCAGTCCATGGCCAATGGCGGCGGTCCCGCCTGCCTTCGCCTGCGCGTGGTGGCCGATCCGGCGAATATCGATCCCCGCTTCCTGGTCGATGAGGCAAAGCTGGACGGCATTGCCGACATCGTCCGAAATTACTGGCCCGAAACCATTGTGCCCGACGATCTTGTCGATACCCGTTTGATCGCCCGCATCGAACAATCATGGTTAACCCTTGTTGACCATTTGCAACTTTCGGGCGATCTAGTTCCCTGACGGCAAGCAGGCCGGGTGGGACCAAATGGAACGGATCAAGCGCCTCTTCACGATCAAGACGAAGTTCGAGGCGTTTCTGGTGATCTACGCCCTGGCCCTGGGCGCGACCGAGCGCGGATTCGTCTATATGCAGCAATATCCGGGCACGGGTGGACATCTGCTTGCCCTGGCCTGCACCGGCAGCGTGTTCATGGCCGGCGGCATGATATTGGATGCGGTAGAACTGCGACGCAGCGCCCTTTAACTCTCTGTAGACTTGTATCTGCCGCCTGCTCCATGCAGGAGCGACTCCATGGCTGCAATCATGCTTCAGGGAACAGGCTCGGACGTCGGCAAATCCTTGCTGGTGGCCGGCCTTTGCCGGGCACTGGTTCGGCGTGGATATAGCGTCCGGCCTTTCAAGCCGCAAAACATGTCCAACAATGCTGCCGTCACCAGTGATGGCGGAGAGATCGGGCGCGCGCAGGCGCTTCAGGCCATGGCCGCGGGCGTCGAGCCGCATACGGACATGAACCCGGTACTGTTGAAGCCTCAGGCCGACCGGACGTCGCAGCTTGTCGTCCACGGCCAGGTTCGCGGCAAGCTCGGCAGCGGGAATTTCCGGTCGGCGCGCGGAGAATTGCTGGAGGCCGTGCTCGCCAGCTATCATCGGTTGCAGGCGCAATGCGACGTCGTCGTCGTGGAGGGCGCCGGATCACCGGCTGAAGTGAACCTACGGGCGGGCGACATCGCCAATATGGGCTTCGCCCGGGCAGCCGATGTGCCGGTGATCCTGGTCGGGGACATCGACCGCGGCGGCGTGATCGCCGCCATCGCCGGAACCAAGGCCGTGATCGATCCCGCCGATGCGGCTATGATCCGAGGTTTTCTGATAAACAAGTTCCGGGGCGATCCGGCGCTGTTCGAGGATGGCTATCGCCATATCGAGCATTTGACCGGCTGGCAGGGCTTTGGCGTCATTCCCTGGCTTGGCGAGGCCAGCCGCCTGCCCAGCGAGGATGCGGTGGTGCTCGAACGCCGGCGGGGGGGACTGGACGAAAAGCTGCTGATCGCTTGCCCCATCCTGCCGCGGATCGCCAACTTCGACGATCTGGATCCCCTGAAACTGGAGCCGGGGGTGGAGGTCATGATGGTGCCGCCGGGACAGCCCATTCCGGCTGAGGCCACGCTCATCATCCTGCCGGGTTCCAAGGCGACGATCACCGATCTGCAGGCGGTTCGCGATCAGGGATGGGACATCGACATTCGCGCCCATCATCGGCGCGGGCGACCGATATTGGGGATTTGCGGGGGTTACCAGATGCTGGGCCGCAGGATTGAAGACCCGGACGGGATCGAGGGATCGCCCGGCAGCGTCGAAGGGCTTGGCCTGCTGAACGTGGAAACCCGGCTCACAGCGATCAAGATATTGGAAAGAACGAACGGAGTCGCGCTGGGGCAGGCCTTTTCTGGCTATGAGATGCATGTCGGACGCACCGACGGCCCCGATTGCTTGCACCCGTTCGCGCTGCTGGAGGGCGATCGTCCGGACGGCGCATCAAACGGCGATGGCACGGTGATGGGGAGCTATATCCACGGCCTGTTCGCCAGCACCGCGCTGCGCTCCGCCTTTCTCGCGCGATTGGGTCACAAGGCTGCGTCCGGCGATTATCAGGCATCTGTAAATGATGCCCTGGACCAGATTGCAATGCAGTTGGAAGATCATGCCGACTTGGAAGGCCTGATCCGGATCGCAAACGCCTGACGGGAATGCGCCTGCTTTAACGTTTCAAGGGAAATGGCGCACCCGGAACGATTCGAACGTCCGACCCTCAGATTCGTAGTCTGATGCTCTATCCAGCTGAGCTACGGGTGCGTTGTGGATGGGCAGATAGAAGGGGCCGGACAGTCTGGCAAGCCCAAAACACGCCCGTCGCCAATTAAAAAAATGATGCCGCAGCAGAGCACGCATAGTGCCGGCGAACTCATGCCGGATGCCAGCGGTAATGATGATTACAAGGGAAATGGCGCACCCGGAACGATTCGAACGTCCGACCCTCAGATTCGTAGTCTGATGCTCTATCCAGCTGAGCTACGGGTGCGTTGGAGTGGCGCAGATAGAAGCGACCAGACATTTGGGCAAGCTCTTTTTGCACTTTTTTGGCAGGCTGCCCGATTGGAGATGTCCAACCGCAACCTTGTTCGGCGCCGGTCGTTCGACGGGCAGGAAAGGATGCTGAAATGACCTTTACCCCCAACGAAATCGCGCTGCTGGCGATTGCGCTGCTGATCGGGCTCCTGCTGGGCCTTATCATGAGCGGGCGTGGCAAGTACAAGCGCTGGTGGCGCGATGAACAGCTTGCCCATGCCCAGACGGCCAAAGACCGGGATGTCCGGCTGACCGCTGCGCAGCAGAGGATTGCGGAACTGGAACGGCAATCCGTTCCTGTTCATGGAAGCACTGCCGTCGGTACCATTGAGCGCGCGCATGACCGGGACGATTTCAGCCGCATAAGCGGCATTACGCCACAGGACGAAATCGCGCTCAATAAAGCCGGCTACCACCGCTATGACCAGATCGCGGCAATCAGCGCAGAGCAAGAAGCCGCGCTGGAAACACGCCTCGGCCTCAAACCCGGCGTTATTTCCCGTGAGGAATGGCGGGAACAGGCCCGATTATTAGATGGACGCACCGAACATGGCCGTGCACGGGACCATGATCATCGCGCCACGCCAGTTTAAAAGGAAAGGGGGCGAAAAACCGCCCCCTTTCCTGTCACTTCCGGTTCGCCAGCGCTGCCTGAGCGGCAGCAAGGCGGGCAATCGGCACACGATAAGGCGAGGCCGATACGTAATCGAGACCCGTCTTTTCGCAAAAGGCGATAGACGCCGGATCGCCGCCATGTTCGCCGCAGATGCCGAGCTTGATGCCGTCGCGGGTGGCGCGGCCGCGCTCGGCGGCAAGCTCGATCAATTCGCCCACGCCCTCCACGTCGATGCTGACGAAGGGGTCGCGGGCGAATATGCCCTTGTCGACATATTGCGTCAGGAAACGCCCGGCGTCATCGCGGCTGATGCCGATCGTGGTCTGCGTCAGGTCGTTGGTGCCGAAGGAGAAGAATTCGCCGACTTCAGCGATCTCGCCGGCCTTGAGTGCAGCGCGGGGCAGCTCGATCATGGTGCCGACCAGATATTCGACGCTGGCGCCCTGTTCCTCGAAAACCTGCTTGGCGACGCTGTCGACGATCGCCTTCATCAATTCCAGTTCCTTCTTCGTGGCCACGAGCGGGATCATGATCTCCGGGATCGGGGCGTCGCCGCTACGCTGCTTGATGATCAGCGCGGCTTCGAAGATGGCGCGGGCCTGCATCTCATAAATTTCGGGATAAGTGACGCCCAGACGGCAACCACGATGGCCCAGCATCGGGTTGAATTCATGCAATTCTGCGGCACGGCGTTTCAGCGCTTCCACACCCACGCCAGCCGCCTTCGCCACTTCCTCGAACTCAGCTTCGCCATGCGGCAGGAATTCATGCAACGGCGGGTCGAGCAGGCGGATGGTAACGGGCAGACCGGCCATCACCATGAAAATCTGCGCGAAATCGTCGCGCTGTTCCGGCAACAGCTTTTCCAGCGCAATCCGGCGTCCCTTTTCCGTGTCGGCGAGGATCATCTCGCGGACCGCGGTGATGCGGGCGGCGTCGAAGAACATATGCTCGGTGCGGCAGAGACCGACGCCTTCCGCGCCAAAATCCCGGGCTGTCTGACAATCCAGCGGAGTTTCGGCATTCGCGCGGACCTTGAGGCGACGAACCTTGTCGGCCCAGCCCATCAGCGTGCCGAAATCACCTGCCAGTTCGGGCTGCACGGTCGGGACCTCACCGGCCATCACTTCGCCTGTTGAACCATCGATGGTGAGGATGTCGCCTTCCTTCAGCGTCCGGCCATCGATGCGCAAAGTCCTGGCGGCATTGTCGATCGACAGGCTGCCCGCACCGGAGACGCAGGGACGGCCCATGCCGCGCGCGACCACGGCGGCGTGGCTGGTCATGCCGCCGCGCGCGGTCAGGATGCCCTTGGCCGCATGCATGCCATGAATGTCCTCAGGGCTGGTTTCGACGCGGACGAGGATGACGGAATCACCCAGTTCATTCCGGCGCTCGGCGGTATCGGCGTCAAACACGATCGCGCCCGACGCCGCGCCCGGAGAAGCAGGCAGGCCCTTGGTCAGCACATCGCGAGGCGCCTTGGGGTCGAGCGTCGGGTGCAGGAGCTGGTCGAGCGCGGCGGGATCAACGCGGGCCACGGCTTCTTCCTCCGTGATCAGACCCTCACTCGCCATGTCCACCGCGATCTTGAGCGCAGCCTTGGCGGTGCGCTTGCCCGATCGGGTCTGGAGCATCCAGAGCTTGCCCTGCTGCACCGTGAATTCGATGTCCTGCATGTCGCGATAATGGGTTTCGAGGATATGGAACACCCGCGCCAGCTCGGCATAGGTTTCCGGCATCGCCTCTTCCATCGACAGCGGCTTGGCCCCTGCCCGTTCGCGCGCCTGCTTGGTGAGATATTGCGGCGTGCGGATGCCCGCCACCACGTCCTCGCCCTGGGCGTTGATCAGATATTCGCCATAATAGGCATTCTCACCAGTGGCCGGGTCGCGGGTGAAGGCAACGCCGGTGGCCGAGCTATCGCCCATATTGCCGAACACCATCGCCTGCACATTGACGGCGGTGCCCCAATCATGCGGGATCGAGTTCAGGCGGCGATAGACCTTGGCGCGATCAGCCTGCCACGATCCGAACACGGCGCTGATCGCGCCCCATAGCTGGTCATTGACATCCTGCGGGAAAGGCTTGTTCCAAAGCTTTGAAACAAGACCTTTATATTCCGCAACGAGCGCCTTCCAATCGTCGGCGGTCATTTCGGTGTCGAGCGTGTATCCCTGGTCTTCCTTGGCGATCTCCAGCGCCTCTTCGAAGGCGCCATGGTCGAGTTCCAGGACCACGTCGGAATACATCTGGATGAACCGTCGGTAGCTGTCCCAGGCGAACCGCTCGTCGCCCGAGGTAGCAGCCAGACCAAGCACGGTTTCATCATTGAGACCAAGGTTCAGCACCGTGTCCATCATGCCGGGCATCGAAATGCGCGCGCCGGAGCGGACGGACACGAGCAGCGGGTCGGCCTTGTCGCCAAATTTCTTGCCGGTGATGCCCTCGATATGCACAATTCCGTTGGCGACTTCGGCCTTCAGGCTTTCAGGATAGACGCCGCCGTCCTGATAATAGCGGGTGCACATTTCGGTCGTGATGGTGAAGCCTGGAGGCACCGGCAGGCCAATGGCGGCCATGCCGTCCAGATTTGCGCCCTTGCCACCAAGAAGGTTCTTGTCACCTTTGCCGCCGTCATCGACGCCACCGCCGAAACGATAAACATAACGGGTAGCGGTCGTGCTCATGCTGGCCTCTTCCATTGTCAACATAATCGCGGCTCTCCTGCACTGATTGCCGTGTATTTGTGCGATGCAACAAAATTTAAACAACAAGCAGGCGACAAACGCACCTGCTTTTACGATAATTGCTCTCTTACTTCACTGATTTTCCCGGTTGTCCGGGTATCTTTCGGTTTCAGCCCGTAATTTTCGAAAAGTCCGCGACCGCATGAACCGCCTCGCGCACTCTTGCAAGCAGCGCCAGGCGCGCAGAGCGCTTGGCCGGATCGACGTCATTGACCGTAACGGCCTCGAAAAATGCGTCGATTGGCGCTCGCAATGTTGCAAGTGCGGCCATGGCCCCTTCGAAATCCTCAGCCCTGACCGCAGCCGTGGCACGCGGTTCGGCGATATCAAGCGCGGCGATCAGGCCCGCCTCCGCCTGCTCGGGGACATAGGTGAGTTCAACCTTGTCGGCGGTCTTGACGCCTTCCTTTTTCAGGATGTTCGCGGCGCGCTTGTATCCCGCGAGCAAGTTGGTGCCGTCATCGGTAGCAACCAGCGATTGGAGAGCGGTAACGCGGGCCAGCAGGCGGACAAGGTCATCCTCGCCGCCCAGGGCAAACACCGCATCGATCAGATCATGACGGACGCCGGCTTCGCGCTGCTGCACCTTGAGCCGATCGGCGAAAAAGTCGAGCAGTTCGCCGACAAGTGCCGTCGCCGCGTCACGTTCCATATCCGTCCAGGCCCGATCTGGATTGAAGCCGGCCATGATGCTGACCATCAGGCGGTCCAGATGCTCCTGATTCCCCGCAATATCCTTGCCCCGAAGCTTGGAAAGTTCGGTCATCAACTGCGTGTTCAGAAAGGAGCGGCGAATGAGATCGAAGCTGTAGGAGATGGCCGACGCCAGCGGCATGCGCAGGCCGTTTTCCGTCAGCAGGCTGAGGATCGCGAGCGCCGAGCGGCGCAGGGCGAAAGGATCCTTCGACCCTGTCGGGAACATGCCGGCCGCGAAGAAGGCGACCAGCGTATCCAGCTTGTCGGCAAGGGAAACCGCGACCGTCGTAGCCGCACAGGGGATTTCATCGCCCTGCCCGATCGGCTTGTAATGATCGCGGATGGCATCCGCCACCGCATCAGGCAACCCTTCGGCCCGCGCGTAATAGCCGCCCATCACGCCCTGCAGTTCAGGGAATTCGCCCACCATCTCGGTGACAAGGTCTGCTTTTGCAAGGCGCGCCGCCTGCTCGGCCAGATCGGCGTCCGCGCCCTTGACGATCCCCTCTTCCACCAGCCAGCGGGCAAGCTTTGCGACCCGTTCCACCTTGTCGGCCACAGTGCCGAGCTTTTCGTGAAAGGTGATGCGTTCCAGCTTCCTGGCGTGATCCTCCAGCTTCGTCTTGCGATCCTGGTCCCAGAAGAAGCGTGCATCGGACAGACGCGCGGCAAGGACCTTGCGATTACCCGCGATGATCGCCGCGCCGCCATCCTTCGCCTCGATATTGGCGGTGCAGATGAAGGCAGGCGCGAGCTGGCCCGACGCATCACGCAGGACAAAATATTTCTGGTTGATACGAAGGGTTAGCTGAATGACTTCAGGTGGAACCTCAAGGAAAGCCGCGTCGAAATCGCCCAGCAGCGGCACCGGCCATTCGGTGAGCCCTGCATTTTCGGCAACGAGGCCTTTGTCCTCGATCACGCTATAGCCATGGGCGGCAGCGGCGTCGGCGGCCTTCGCCTCGATGATCAACTGGCGTTCCTGGTGGCTGACGATCACATGGCAGGCGCGCAGCTTTTCGACATAGTCATGCGCGCTGCCTATGGTGATCTCACCAGGATGATGGAAGCGATGGCCGAGCGTGGCGTAGCCGCTGCGGACGCCTTCTATCTCCATATCCACAAGATCCTCGCCAAGGATCGCGACGATGCCTTGCAGCGGGCGGACCCAGCGCAGGCTTTCGGTGGTCTGCGAGGCGGTGCCCCAGCGCATGGACTTGGGCCAGGGAAAGGCGCGGATGATGGTGGGAATCGCTTCGGCCAGCACCTCTGCTGTTGCGCGGCCGGCTTTGTTGACGGTTGCGAACCACACGCCGTCGCGGTCCTCAAGCTGGTCCTGGGCGAGGCCGGTCTTGCGGAGGAAACCTTCCAGCGCCTGTGCCGGAGCAGCGGTGCGCGGGCCTTTGAACTCCTCGCTGACAGCCGCCGTTTCCAGCGGCAGGTTGCGAGCGATCAGCGCAAGGCGGCGCGGCGTGACGAAGCTGTCGATACTTTCGGGCTTCAACCCGGCCTTCGCCAGTTCCTCGGTGAAGAGGCGGGCGAGGTCGTCCGACGCCTTCAACTGCATCCGCGCCGGAATTTCCTCGCAACGCAGTTCGAGCAGGAAATCGGTCATCACGCGGCCCACCCGTTCACTTCCATCCACTTTTCGCAGGCACCCTTCGCAAGATCGCGCACGCGGCCGATATAGCTGGCGCGTTCCTGCACCGAGATGACGCCGCGCGCCTGAAGCAGGTTGAAGACGTGGCTCGCCTTGATCGCCTGGTCATAGGCGGCGAGCGGAACGCCAGCCTCCAGCGACGCCTTGCACTCGGCCTCTGCATCCTTGAACCAGCGGAACAGCTTTTCCGTATCGGCGATCTCGAAATTCCATTTCGACATCTGCTGCTCATTGGCGAGGAACACGTCGCCATAGGTGACGCCCGCGTCGTTGAAGCGCAGGTCGTACACACTGTCGACGCCCTGAATGTACATGGCCAGACGTTCAAGACCATAGGTCAGCTCGCCCGCCACCGGCTTGCAGTCGAAACCGCCCATCTGCTGGAAATAGGTAAACTGGGTGACTTCCATGCCGTCGCACCACACCTCCCAGCCAAGACCCCAGGCGCCCAAGGTGGGGCTTTCCCAATCATCCTCGACAAAGCGGATGTCGTGGACCAGCGGATCGATGCCGATTTCCGCCAGCGATCCCAGATAGAGTTCCTGAAGGTTGGCCGGGCTCGGCTTCATGATCACCTGATACTGGTAATAATGCTGGAGCCGGTTGGGGTTCTCGCCATAGCGGCCGTCGGTCGGGCGCCGGCTGGGCTGGACATAGGCGGCGTTCCATGCATCGGGGCCAAGGCTGCGCAGCGTGGTCGCCGGGTGAAAAGTCCCCGCGCCTACTTCCATGTCATAGGGTTGCAGGATCACGCAGCCCTGCCGTCCCCAATAGGCGTGCAGGGTCAGGATCAGGTCCTGAAAGGAAAGCGCTTTGCTTGTCGCCACCGGCGGTCCCCAGAAATCATGGCTATAAAAATGACGGTTTGATTGCGGCGCGCCTTGGCGCAGCAAGGACGCAGGGTCAAGGAAAAGAGGGCGGCCTTAACCGTAAATCCGCTTGCCCTGGCGGGCGGCGGCACGCATGGAAGTAAAAACCCTTCAGGAAACGGACCCGCAACTCCGATGAAATGGCTCTCTTTCCGTTGGCTGGCGCCCGCCATGATGCTGCTTGGCGGATGCGCGCTCGAACAGCCCGTCTCGGCCCGCGATGCCACGGCGCGCTCCACTTATGTGACGCCGGCCTTGTGGGAGGTGAAGGATGCCGACACAACCATCTATCTGTTCGGTACCGTTCATGTAATGAAGCCGGGCGTCGACTGGTTCAAAGGCGGCGTCAAATCCGCCTTCGATCGATCGGACGAACTGGTCCTGGAGATCGTCGAGCCGGAAGATCCCAATGGGCTGGCGTCCACCATGGCCGGTGCTGCGCTGGCGCGGGATGGCGTGAAGCTGTCGGATCGACTGGGCACCGCGGATCGCGCCAGCTATCAGGCCGCAATGAGCACGAACGGGCTTCCCTGGCAGGCGTTCGAGATGTTCAATCCCTGGATGGCCGGCATGGCCCTTTCAGTCAAACCGCTGGAAGCGCTGGGCTATAAATCTGATCTCGGTGCGGAAAAGGTACTGACGGCGGCGGCCAAAGCGTCCGGCAAGAAGGTCGGCGCGCTGGAAACGGTGGAGCAGCAACTGGGCTATTTCGCCGGCCTGCCGATGGAACAACAGGTCAAGTTCCTGACAGCCACCGTCGAGGGCCTGCCGGACATGGACCGGGAATTCGCCAGCCTTGTCGCGCACTGGCAGGGCGGGGAACCGGACAAGCTGGCCGCAGAAATGAACGAATCGCTGGAGGCGACGCCGGAACTGGCCCGCGTGCTGTTGATCCAGCGTAATGCCAATTGGGCCAAGTGGATCAGGCAGCGGCTCGATCAGCCGGGTACGGTCTTCATTGCCGTGGGCGCCGGACATCTGGCGGGCAAGGGCAGCGTGCAGGAGCAGTTGAAAGCGCTGGGAGTCGCTTCGGCGCGGGTGACGCAATAGGATGATCCGCGTTCTGGCATGCTGGCTGGGGCTGGCCGCCCTGTGCCTGTTGTCGGCATGTGGGGAAAATCCCCCTGCCCCGCCGCCAGGCGGAGGGCCTGCGCTTTGGCGGGTGGAGGGCAAAGGCATCGACGGCTGGCTGTTCGGCACCATCCATGTGCTCCCCGCGGGTGTCGAATGGCAGACGCAGCGGATCCGGGACGCCATCGGACAGGCCGACAGGCTGGTGCTGGAATCAGCCGAGATACGCGATCGGGCGCGAACCCTGGCGCAGTTCGAGAAGATGGGGCGGAGCCAGGGACTGCCACTGTTGGAGAACCGCGTTCCGGAACAGGACCGGGCCACGCTGGAGACAATCGTCAAAGATGGCGGCACCAGTACCCAGACCCTCTCGGCCTATGAAAATTGGGCGGCGGCTATGCTCCTATCGGCAGCGGCGCAGCAGTCCCTGCATGTCAGCCAGGATCATGGCGTGGAACCGGTGCTGATTGCGGCGTTCGAAGGAGCGGGCAAGCCGATAAGCGGGCTGGAGACGGTCGAGCGGCAATTCCGGGCCTTCGACACGCTCCCTGCTGATGCGCAGCAGCGACTGCTGGTCGACACGGTTCGGGAGGCGAAGGAGATGCGGCCGCTCTTCGACCGCATCCTCCATGCCTGGATCATGGGTGATGTGCCGGCGCTGGCGAAGGTCGACAGGCTGAACGAGGAACCCGATCCGGTGGTCGAACAAGCCGTGCTCGTCGATCGCAACCGCAACTGGGTGAAGTCGGTAGCCACATTAAAGGGCCGTCCCTTCATCGCCGTGGGTGCGGGGCATCTAGCAGGCAAGGACAATCTGGTCGACCTGTTGCGGACCGATGGGTACAGGGTGACGCGGGTGCAGTAGTGCCGGCCCTTGCTTTCCCACATGTTTCTGCTATTGGGCCGCGGTCCCGGCATGGTCATCCCTGGAGGCGTGGCGGGCACCTACATCAATTTGCTTTTGGAGACACGCAATGAGCGAGCAGCTTACGCTGTCGGCAGAGGCACGCGATCGGGCAGGCAAGGGAGCCTCCCGCGCTCTCCGCCGTGAGGGCCGCGTACCCGCCGTCATCTATGGTAACAATGAAGAACCGCAGTCGATCCATGTCGAGGAAAAGCTCCTCAACAAGCTGCTCGGCACCGGCCACTTCTTCAATTCGGTCGTCATGGTCGAGGTCGGCGGCAAGTCCGTCCGCACCCTGCCGAAGGACGTTGCATTCCATCCCGTGACCGACCGTCCGCTGCACGCCGACTTCCTGCGCGTTTCGGAACATGCCACCGTTCACGTCAATGTGCCGGTCATCTTCAAGAATGAAGAGGCTTCGCCGGGCCTGAAGCGGGGCGGCGTGCTCAACATCGTCGCGCATGAGATCGAACTGATCGTCGATGCGGCCGAAATTCCCGATGACGTCGTTGTCGACCTGACCGGTCTCGACGTGGGCGAATCGATCCACATCAGCGCCGTGAAGCTGCCCAAGGGCGCCAAGGCCGCGCATGACGAGACCGACTTCACCGTCGCGACCATCGTTGCGCCATCGGCTCTCAAGAGCGCCGAAGGCGACAACGAAACCCCCGCCGAAGGCGCCTGATCGCTTTACGGCCAAGCCTTTCCGGGCTGGAAATCACGGTCCCGCTCGCCTAACCGGCGGGCGGGATTTTTCTTGGGAGAAGACAGGCGATGCAGATCTGGGTGGGCCTCGGCAATCCTGGCACCCAATATGCGATGAACCGGCACAATGTCGGCTTCATGGCAATCGACCTGATCGCGGACATGCATCGGTTTTCGCCGCCGAAGAAGCAGTTCCAGGGCTGGGTGCAGGAAGGACGCATCGGATCGGAGAAGATCATCCTGCTGAAACCCGCGACCTTCATGAACGAGAGCGGGCGATCGGTAGGCGAGGCGATGCGCTTCTACAAGCTGGCGCCGCAGGATGTGACCGTCTTTCACGACGAACTCGATCTGGCGCCGATGAAGGTCAAGGTGAAGCGCGGCGGTGGCAATGCGGGACACAATGGCCTGCGCTCGACCGACGCGCATATCGGGGCGGAGTTTCGGCGCGTGCGGATCGGCATTGGCCATCCGGGTCACAAGGACCGGGTGCACGGCTATGTGCTAGGCAACTATCACAAGAGCGAAATGGATGCGCTGGCCGACATGCTGGGCGCGATCGGGGCCGAGGCGGCATGGCTGGCGCAGGGAGACGATGCGCGGTTCATGAATGAAGTCGCGCTGCGATTGGCGGATTAGGCACCGCCCTGCCCTTCCGCAGTCCCGAACCAGAGCGGCGAATGGCAGCGATGCGCGCCCGCCCGCCCTGCCCTCGCGGTAAAATGGCCGGAGTGGATTGCGGAATGTCGCACTCCCGCGCCATAGAGTAAGCCTGACTTTCCACTCTCCAAGGGGATCCGGGTGATACAGACCATCGCGACGAAGCCTTTCAGCGATCAGAAGCCGGGCACATCCGGCCTGCGCAAGAAAGTGCGGATTTTCCAGCAGCCTCATTATGCGGAAAATTTCGTCCAGTCGGTGTTCGATAGCCTGGAAGGTTTCGAAGGCCACGCTCTGGTCGTCGGCGGCGATGGCCGCTACCTCAATCGAGAGGTCATCCAGATCGTCCTGAAGATGGCTGCGGCCAACGGGTTCGGCCGGGTGCTGGTGGGACGCGGCGGCATCCTTTCGACCCCGGCGGCGTCGCATCTGATCCGCTCGTCGGGCGCTTTTGGCGGATTGGTGCTGTCGGCCAGCCATAATCCCGGCGGGCCGGACGAGGATTTCGGGATCAAATATAATGTCTCGAACGGCGGCCCGGCGCCTGAAAAGGTGACCGACGCCATTCATGCCCGAACGCTTGCCATAGACAGCTATCGGATATGGGAGGCGGACGATGTCGACATCGATACGTTGGGCATCGCCACCCTGGGCGGCATGACGGTCGAGGTGGTCGATCCGGTCGCCAGCTATGCCGATCTGATGGAAAAGCTGTTCGACTTTGGCGCGATCCGGGCAATGATTGCGGAAGGCTTCACCCTCTCCTTCGACTCGATGAGCGCGGTGACGGGCCCCTATGCGGTGGAGATTTTCGAGAAGCGGCTCGGCGCGCCAGCGGGCACGGTGCGCAACGCAACCCCCCTTCCCGACTTCGGCCATCATCATCCCGATCCCAATCTGGTTCACGCCAGGGAATTGTACGACCGGATGATGGGGCCGGACGCACCGGATTTCGGCGCGGCTTCGGATGGTGACGGCGACCGCAACCTGATCATCGGGCGACATTGCTACGTCACGCCTTCGGATTCGCTCGCCGTGCTGGCGGCCAATGCGCATCTGGCACCCGGCTATGCGACGGGCCTCAAGGGCATTGCACGGTCCATGCCGACCAGCGGCGCGGCCGATCGCGTCGCGGAAAAGCTGGGTATCCCGCTCTATGAGACGCCGACTGGGTGGAAATTTTTCGGCAATCTGCTGGATGCCGGCATGGCCACCATCTGCGGCGAGGAAAGCGCCGGCACCGGCTCCGATCATGTGCGTGAGAAGGACGGCATCTGGGCGGTGCTGCTGTGGCTCAACATCCTGGCCGCCCGGCGACAGAGCGTCGCCCAGATCATGGCGGAGCATTGGGCCGCCTTTGGCCGCAACTATTATGCGCGACATGATTATGAAGCGATCGCGAAGGACAGGGCCGACGCGCTGATGGTGGCGCTGCGGGACGGGCTGGGAACGCTGCCGGGCACGACGAACAGCGGCGGCACGGTGATGAGCGCCGACGACTTTGCCTATAGCGATCCTACCGACCAGTCCGTCAGCCGCAACCAGGGCGTGCGCGTCCTGTTCGACGATGGCTCGCGGGTGGTGTTCCGCCTGTCCGGAACGGGGACCGAGGGCGCCACCCTGCGCGTCTATATAGAACGCTTTGTGGGCAAGGACGGCGATCTGGCGCTGGAGACGGGCGAAGCGCTCGCGCCGCTGGTGAAGGCAGCACAGGAGGTTGCCGATATATCGGGCTTCACCGGCATGGAGCGGCCGAGCGTCATTACCTGAGGCCAGCCGCCAAAGCTTACCTTCTGGAAATCACGGAGAAATAATGGGCCATTAGAGCGCGGGCAATGACCGGCGCTCTTCGTGTCCCTGCCTTTGCGGGAATATCCACCAGGAGCGGCATGTTTCCTTTTTTCGAGGATTTGATGCGGCGCCTGCTCCCTTCTCTCTTCTCGGCCCTGTTCGCCACCGCCATGCCCGCCAACGCCCGGACCGTTCAGGATGAGCAGTTCTGGCTGAACCTCACCGCCATGGGGCCGATATCCGGGAAACTCGTCTATTTTGCGGAGATTCAGCCGCGCATCGGGGACGGCATATCGCGGGCCGATCAGACCCTCCTGCGCGGCGCCCTGGGCTGGAAGCTCTCGTCCAGCGTCACCGTTTATCAGGGCTATGCCCATGTCGTGCTGCCGGTAAGGGACGGTCGTGACGTGAATGAGGAGCGCAGCTTCCAGCAGGCCAATTGGGCGATCGGCAAGCCCTGGGGCGGGGAACTTTCATCACGCACGCGGCTGGAACAGCGCTGGCGCTCCGACGGCGGAGACATGGGGTGGCGCCTGCGGGAGATGCTGCGTTACGAAAAGCCGCTGGGCAGGACGGCTGTCAACGCGCTCATCTATGGCGAGGGCTTTGTGGCGCTCAACAGCACGGACTGGGGCGCTAAGGGCGGGTTCGACCAGTTGCGCAGCTTTGCCGGGGCCGAGATTGGACTGGGCGGCGCATCGACGGCGGAGATCGGCTATCTCAACCAGTTGATCGACCAGCGAGGCGGCAACCGGCGCATCAATCACGTCGCGTCCGTCACGCTGTTCTTCCGCCGCTGACATCGTCACAGGCTCTGCACGCGCTCTGGCCAAGCCGCGGCGAAAGCGCTATCGGCGCGGCCATCGGTTTTGACGTGAAGGCATTATCATGGGTTTTCGTTGCGGTATCGTCGGGCTTCCCAATGTGGGCAAGTCCACCCTCTTCAATGCGCTGACGGAGACGCAGGCTGCGCAGGCCGCGAACTATCCCTTCTGCACGATCGAGCCCAATGTCGGTCAGGTCGCGGTACCCGACCAGCGCCTGCAGACCATCGCGAAGATCGGCGGTTCGGCCAAGATCATCGAGACGCAGCTCGCCTTCGTCGATATTGCCGGTCTGGTGCGCGGTGCGTCCAAGGGCGAAGGGCTGGGCAACCAGTTCCTGGCCAATATCCGCGAGGTCGACGCCATCGTCCATGTGCTGCGCTGCTTCGAGGATGACGACATCACCCATGTCGAGGGGAAGGTCGATCCGATCGCCGATGCCGATACGGTCGAGACCGAGTTGATGCTGTCTGATCTGGAGAGCCTGGAGAAGCGCGTCCCCAATTTCGCCAAGAAGGCTGCGCAGGGCGACAAGGAGGCAAAGGCGGCGGCTTCCGTGCTGGGCAAGGCGCTGGACCTGCTGCGGGACGGCAAGCCGGCGCGGCTGACCCAGCCGGCCGACGATGAGGAGGAGCGCATCTTTCGCCAGGCGCAACTGTTGACCGCCAAGCCCGTCCTCTATGTCTGCAATGTCGAGGAGGAGAGCGCGGCCGCAGGCAATGCCCATTCGGCGCGGGTGTTCGAGAAGGCTGCCGCCGAAGGCGCGAAGGCGGTGATCGTATCGGCCGCGATCGAAGCGGAACTCATCACCATGCCGGTGGAGGAGCGCGCTGAATATCTGGAAGCCCTGGGGCTGGAGGAAGCGGGCCTGGCGCGCATCATCCGCGCGGGTTACGAACTGCTGGGCCTCATCACCTTCTTCACCGTGGGCCCCAAGGAGGCACGCGCCTGGACTGTGGCCAAGGGATCGAAAGCGCCCCAGGCGGCCGGCGCGATCCATACCGATTTCGAAAAGGGATTCATCCGCGCCGAAACCATGGCCTATGCGGACTATGTCCAGTTCAACGGGGAGGCCGGGGCAAAGGAAGCGGGCAAGTGGCGCTCCGAAGGCAAGGAATATGTGACGCAGGATGGCGACATCATGCTGTTCCGCTTCAATGTCTGACGACTGATGCTGCGGCCGGGACAAATGCCCGCCAGGCGCAAGGCGGCCTTTCCGCCCAGCGTCGATGAAAGCACGCGGCTGCTGATACTGGGAAGCCTGCCGGGCGATGCTTCGATCAGGCAGGGCGAATATTATGCTCATCGTGGCAATGCCTTCTGGGCGCTGATGGGCGACGTATTGGGCGAGGATCTGCGCGGCCAGCCCTACGCCATGCGGCTGAAACGATTGAAGGCCCGGCGCGTGGGCCTGTGGGACGTGATCGAGAGCGCCGACCGGGAGGGAAGCCTGGACAGCGCGATCCGGGGCGCGGAACTGCGTGACCTGGCCGCTTTCATCGACAGGCTTCCAGCACTGGAGGCGGTGGCGTTCAACGGCAGGACGGCGGCCCTGCACGGGCGACGGCAGATCGGGATGCGGCCGGGGTTGGCGCTGATCGACCTTCCCTCCTCCAGCGGCGCCTTTGCCAGCATGTCGCGGGAAGCGAAGCGGAGCGCATGGATGGCGATGGCGCCGCATATTGGGGACGCATAGGGCGCTCGTCACTTTACCGTCATGGTCCGTCTGGTAAGGCGGGACATGTTTTCACGCCGTTCTTCGCTCGCCAGCCTCCTCATCCTCTCAACGCTGGCCGGCTGCACGCCGGCTCGCGAACGGCCGGTATCCGCTGCCGCGCAGGTCGAGCGACGGGAGCCAGTGACGATATTGGTGTCGATTGACGGCTTCAGGCCCGATTATCTGAAGCGGGGCGTGACGCCGCATCTATCGGCTCTCGCGGCCGCCGGGGTCTCGGCAGCCATGCGGCCTTCCTTTCCGACCAAGACCTTTCCGAACCATTGGGCCATCGTGACCGGGGACCGGCCCGACCGCAGCGGCATCGTCGCCAACAAGATGGAGGATACCTCGCGTCCCGGTGAAACCTTCACGATGGCGACGGACGATCCCTTCTGGTGGAACGAAGCCGAACCGATCTGGGTCACGGCCGAAAAGGCCGGCGTTCGGACAGGGACACTGTTCTGGCCTGGTTCCAATGTAGCATGGGGCGGGACCGAAGCGACGGAATGGCCGCACAAGATCAGCGGCGGCACACGGCCCAGCGACTGGGCGCAATTCAACCAGGCCATTTCCGGGACGCAGCGGGTGAATGGCGTTCTGGACCTGTTGCGGCGTCCCGCTGCGATCCGGCCACGCTTCCTCACGCTCTATTTCGACGCAGTAGATACTGCCGGGCACGCGGCTGGGCCAGATGCGGCGGAGACGACGCAGGCGGTGGCGGAGGTCGATGGCGAGATCGGCCAATTGGTGAACGGGTTGAGGACGCTGGGACAATCAGCCAATCTTCTCATCCTTTCCGATCATGGCATGGCGCAGAAATCGAGCAAAAGGGTCGTCGCGTTGGACAAGATTGCGAACCCGGCGGACTATCGCATCGTGGAAAGCGGACCTTATGCCAGCCTCAGCGCGCAACCGGGTCATGAAGCAGCGCTGGAGGCTGCACTGCTGAAGCCACAGCCGCATATGCAATGCTGGCGCAAGGGCGCGATGCCGACGCGCTTCCACTATGGAACGCATCGGCGCATTCCGCCCTATTTCTGCCTCGCCGAAACCGGCTGGACCATACAGCAAGCTGCGCCGGCCAAGCCTTTCATCGGCGGGGATCATGGTTGGGACGACCGGGCACCGGAGATGCAAGCGCTGTTCATCGCCAGCGGGCCCGCCTTCGACACGGCGTTCAGGATGCCCGCCGACTTCACCAATGTCGATGTCTACCCGGTCCTGGCACGCCTGCTGGGCATCACAGCACGTCCGAGTGACGGGGATCAGGCGGTCTTGGCCGGACTCGTCAAGAATTGACGTTTTCGTAAACGGAAACTATCTGTACACCCGTTGCGGAAGGAAACGGGTATGAGTGAGATCGTCTATTTCGAAGATGTGAAGCTGGGCGACCGAAACGAGTTCGGGCCGGTCACCATCAGCCGGGAGGAGATCATTGCCTTCGCGCGCGAATTCGATCCCCAGCCCTTTCACCTGTCCGATGAAGCTGCGGCAGCAACCCACTTCGGCAGCCTCGCCTCCAGCGGCTGGCATACGACGGCCCTGTCGATGAAGATGATGGTGGCGATGTGGCAGCGCAATCCCGGCGTTCAGGCGGCCAGTCTGGGCGCGCTGGGCGTGGACGAGTTGCGCTGGTTACAGCCGGTTCGGCCAGGCGATACGCTGCGCGGCGTTTCGGAGGTGATCGATCTCAAGGCTTCGCGCAGCAGGCCGGAAATGGGAATAGTGAAGACCCACATCACCCTGTTCAACCAGCGCGACGAACCGGTTCTGTCGATGAAGCCCATTGCCATGTTCCGGACGCGATCGGCCTGATTCCGAATGATTGCCGCCGGGTCTGGATTGCCCGGCTCTCCCCACCCGCAGGTTTCGGATCGGCAGGAAACATCTTTTACCTAGCGCGGTTGGTTGGCGCGGGAGTCGGCGGCCATGATGCGGATAGAGGATGCCATCGCGCCGCTTAGCTGGATGATATGCAGGCCAGGCGGAAGGTCGAACCATACGATCTTGCGGATACCGGAACAGTCCGGACCATGGCCGTGGCCGACGGATGCGCGCACGGTCGTTCCGGTTGCGACATCCACCCATCCGGCGGTGGACAGGGCCACACCGATACGCGCGGCGTCCTTGACCGCCAGTGTAAACAGGCCGCCATAGCTTTTCGCAGCGGACTTGCCGGATCGAACGGCGAACTGAACCTGCGCGCCGGGGCGGAGCGTTGCAGTCACCGGCTTGCCGAGGATGATGCGCGGCGCTGTGGAAACCGTGGCTCCGGCCATGACGTCGCCGCTTTGCGGCCAGCTTGTCCATGGCTCGGCCAGGGGCAGCGGGTTGGCGCAGGTGCCTGGGGCAGCCTGCGCACTCAGAGGCAGGACCGTCAGGAGTAGGAGGAGTCGCTTCATTTCCGTTGTCCCTGGCCAAGCAATGCTTGAAACTTGCCTCAACCGGCGGCGGGCGCAAGGGGCGAGTGCCAGGGCAAGTCCTTCTGGAAGAATATCGGCACTATTTCCTGCCGAAGAGCTTTTCTATGTCGCCATGGCCGAGTTTCACCCAGGTCGGGCGGCCGTGATTGCATTGGCCGCTGCGTGGGGTGATCTCCATCTCGCGCAGCAGAGCGTTCATTTCGGTCACGCTCAGCATGCGGCCGGCGCGCACGGAGCCGTGACAGGCCATGGTTGCAGCGACCAGATCCAGCCGTTCCTTCAGGGCAAGGGCGCTGTCATAGGCAGCCAGATCATCGGCTAGATCAGACACCAGACCCTGCACATCCCCCTGCCCCAACATGGCAGGCGTGGCGCGGACCAGAATGGCCGCGGGACCGAACCGCTCCAACTCCAGCCCGAATTCCTTGAGCTCCTCGATCCGCGCCTCCAGCCGGTCGCATGCCGGCTCGTCCAGTTCGACCACTTCGGGCAGCAGCAGCGCCTGCGCGGCGACGCCCTGCCCCTCCATGGCGCGGCGCATCCGCTCCAGCGTGAGCCTTTCGTGCGCGGCATGCTGGTCAACGATGACGAGGCCATCTTCCGCCTCCGCGACGATATAGGTGCGGGCAACCTGTCCACGAGCAACGCCAAGGGGAAAGCTCGCGCTTTCCGGCGCTGGCGCGGCGGCGGGTTCCGCACGTGCCTGGGGCGGCGGCGTCAGGAAAGTGGGGCGACGTTCCGCCACCGAATAGGTCGGCGTGGTCGTGCCGACCGCCTCGAAGATCGGCATCGCGCCGATGGGTGTGGGCGAGATCGGCTCCGGCTTCCACGCGGAGAGGGCCGCCGGGTCGGCATGCTGGACGGCGCGAAAGCCCTCCGCATCCAGTGCCCTGCGCAATCCGGACACGATCATACCCCGGATCAGCGCCGGGTCGCGAAAGCGCACTTCGGTTTTGGCGGGATGAACGTTGACGTCCACTTCAAGCGGCGGGACATCCAGGAAAAGCGCGACGACAGGATGCCGGTCCCGCGCCAGCATATCGGCATAGGCACCCCTGACCGCCCCGACGAGCAGCCGGTCGCGCACCGGACGGCCATTCACGAACAGGAACTGATGATCGCCCACCCCGCGATTATAGGTCGGCAGCGAGGCCACGCCGGACAGGCGCACCCCCTCCCTTTCCAGCGAGACGATGACATGATTGTCGGCCAGCGCCCGGTCGGTGAGTGCGGCAACGCGATCCTCCCGCGCCTCGCCCCCCTGCACGCCCAGCACGCGCCGTCCGTCATGCTCCATGCTGAAGGCGACAGACGGATGCGCCATGGCAAGGCGGCGAACGACGTCGAGGCATGCGGCATATTCCGCCTTGGCCGAACGCAGGAACTTGCGGCGAGCGGGAACGCGGGCGAAAAGCTGCTCGACCGTGACGCGCGTGCCTGGAGGCAGCGCGGCAGGCCCTTCGTTCACAACAGCGCCATTGTCGACGGTGCGGTTCCAACCGTCCTGCCCCTGCGGACGGCTGTCGATGGAGAGACGGGCGACACTGGCGATGGAAGGCAAGGCTTCGCCCCGGAAACCGAGCGTCGCGACATTCTCGATCGCGTCGTCGGGCAATTTCGACGTCGCATGGCGCTCCAGCGCCAGCGCGATTTCGTCGGGAGCCATGCCGCAGCCGTCATCGCTTACCTCTATCCGGTCGAGCCCGCCGCTGGAGATGCGAATGGCGATCCGGCGCGATCCCGCATCCAACGCATTTTCCACGATTTCCTTGAGCGCGCTGGCAGGCCTTTCGACCACTTCGCCCGCGGCGATGCGATTGACCAGATGTTCGGGCAGACGGCGTATTGACATTGATTAGTGACTAGCCCAAGCGAGCGCTTTCCGCGAGACGCAAGCCCCATAAATTTTGGTCAACCAAAATCGACTGCAGGGCATGTGAATTGCGGGGCGAACTTTCCGACTGTCCCGGTTCGCTTCGCCGGGGCATGCGGGCTGCACAGGAACAGGCATGTCGATCTTCTCGCGTCTCTTCAAACTTTCCTCTCAGGACATGGCCATCGATCTCGGCACGGCGAACACCGTGGTCTATGTGCGGGGGCGCGGCATCGTGCTCAATGAACCCTCGGTCGTGGCGGTAGAGACGCTGAACGGCGTGAAGCGGGTGAAGGCCGTCGGTGACGACGCCAAGCTGATGATGGGCAAGACACCCGATTCGATCGAAGCGATCCGCCCCCTGCGGGACGGCGTGATCGCGGACATCGACGTGGCCGAGCAGATGATCAAGCATTTCATCACCAAGGTGCATGGCGGCAAGTCGCGGCCGTGGCGCTTCCCCGAGATCGTGATCTGCGTGCCGTCGGGATCGACCAGCGTCGAGCGCCGCGCGATTCGCGACGCGGCGAGCAATGCCGGCGCCAGCCAGGTGTTCCTGATCGAGGAACCTATGGCCGCCGCCATCGGTGCCGACATGCCCGTGACGGAACCCATTGGTTCGATGGTGGTCGACATTGGCGGCGGCACGACGGAAGTCGCCGTACTTTCTCTGCGCGGCCTGGCCTATACCACCTCCGTTCGCGTGGGCGGCGACAAGATGGACGAAGCGATCGTTTCCTTCGTTCGCCGCCACCATAATCTGCTCATCGGCGAGGCGACAGCCGAGCGGATCAAGAAGCAGTTCGGCGTCGCGCAACCACCCGAAGACGGTGTTGGCGAGACGATCCATATCAAGGGCCGTGACCTGGTGAACGGCGTGCCCAAGGAAATCTCGATCAATCAGGGACAGATCGCGGACGCGCTGGCCGAACCGATCAGCACCATCGTCGAAGGCGTCCGCATTGCGCTGGAAAATACCGCGCCGGAACTGGCTGCGGATATCGTCGACCAGGGCATCGTCCTGACCGGCGGGGGCGCGCTGCTCAAGGGGCTCGACGATGAACTGCGTGACGAAACCGGCCTGCCGGTCACTATCGCTGAAGATCCGCTGACCTGCGTCGCCATCGGCACTGGCCGGGCGATGGAGGACCCGATCTTCCGGGGCGTTCTCCAGACCGCTTGAAGGGGGCAGCATGGCGCGGCCACCCAGCCGACGCCCCGGGCATAACCGGAAGGCGCAATATAGCCTCTTCGCCTCCTATGTCGTGGCGATGACGGGCGCCGCCGTCGGCCTGCTTCTGGTGGTTGTCGCCATTTTCGATCCGACGGGCTTCGCCGCGATCCGCATCGCGACGGCGGAGGTCACTCGTCCGGCGTCGGTCACGCTCAAGAATATGGTGAGCGGCGTTTCATCAGTCGACGAGGTGCTGGCCAGCTACTGGCACGCGGGTTCCCAGAATGTGGCGCTGCGCCGGCAGGTCGAGAACGATCGCAACCGCATCATAGAAGCAAAGGCGGTGGCGCAGGAAAATCTGCGCCTGAAAAAGCTGCTGAAGCTGGTCGAGGATGATGGCAGCGAATTGCTGACGGCGCGGCTGATCGCCTCTTCCTCCACCAGCACGCGGCGGCTGGCGCGGCTCAACGCCGGACGCTGGCAGGGTGTTCGACCGGGAATGCCGGTGCGCGCGCCGGAGGGGCTGATCGGACGCATCCACACCACCACGCCCAATACGGCCGAAGTGTTGCTGCTGACGGATACAAGCAACATCGTGCCGGTGCGGCGGGCCAATGACAGCGTGCCCGCCATCTCGACGGGACTGGGCGACGGCACTTTGGAGATTCGCGCGCTGGCTGCGGGGCGTAACCCATTCAAGCCAGGTGACCTGCTTGTGACATCCGGGGTGGGCGGAGTTTATCAGCCCAACATTCCCGTGGCGGTAATCGTCCGCATCGCGGGGGAGATCGCTTATGGCGTGCCGCTCGCCAACCCGTCCAAGGTCGACGCGGTGGTGGTGGAGCGCTCCTTCGAGGAAGCCGTCACCCGGCCGGAGGGCGGTGCTACGACTGCTCCAGTCGTGCCGGAGGCCACGCAGAACGCAGCCGCCCCATGATCGATCCCCATTTGCAGCATGTGCCGCGCCTTGGCCGTCATCCCTCGCGCTTTCGGCTGGCGGGGACTCCGGTGATCACGGTCATGCTGGGATCGCTGGCGACGGCTTTGCCGGTGATCGCGCAATCGCCCGTCATGCCTCCTTTCGGTCTGCTGCTGCTGCTTTCCTGGCGGTTGTTGCGCCCCGAATTGTGGCGCACCTGGATCGGCGTCCCGCTCGGCCTGTTCGACGATATCGCCAGCGGCCAACCCATCGGTTCGGCCATGTGCCTGTGGACCATAATGCTGATTGGCATCGACGCCATCGAACATCGCATGGTCTGGCGCAGCTATCGGCAGGACTGGTTAATCGCGGCCATCGCCATTATCTTCTGCATCGCCGGCGGCGTCTTCTTCGCGCGGATCACCGGCGGAGGAGACATCAAACTGCTGCTGGTCGCACCGCAAATGGTCTGGACTGTCCTGCTCTTTCCCTTCGTCGTTCGGCAATGCGCCCGGATCGACCGCTGGCGCGTGATGGCATGAAGCTGCCTTTTCTCAAGAAGAAGACCGTTACCGAAGCCTCCCTGTCCTTCACCTTCACGCGCCGGGCGATGGTGGTGGGCGGTTTGCAGGGGGCGATCGGCGCGCTGCTTGTGGGACGGATGGGCTGGATAAGCGTTGCGGAGAATGAGAAATACAACCTCCTTTCGGAAAGCAACCGCGTCAACCTGACGCTGATCCCTCCCCGGCGCGGGTGGATCATCGATCGCAATGGACGCCCCCTCGCCAATAACCGCACCGACTTTCGCGTCGACCTGATCCCGGAACGGGTGACAGATGCGGAGAATACGATCCGCAGCCTGGCCCATCTGCTGGCGCTGGGCGATGATGAGGTTGAGCGGATCAAGGAGGAACTCGACAAATCGGCGGGGTTTCGCCCGGTCCAGGTGGCGGAAAAGCTGAGCTACGACCAATTCGCGGCGGTCAGCGTTCGGCTGCCCGACCTGCCCGGCGTGTCGCCAAGCCAGGGCTTTTCCCGCAATTATCCGGCGGGCGCGACCGTGGGGCATCTGCTCGGCTATGTCGGCGCGGCGTCGGCCAAGGAATATGAAGAGCGCAAGAACCCACTGTTGATCACGCCGGGCTTCAAGGTCGGCAAGGACGGGCTGGAGCGCGCATTCGATAGCGAATTGACGGGCAAGCCGGGCGCCAAGCGCGTAGAAGTAACGGCGCGGGGCAAGATCGTGCGGGAACTCACCACCCGGCCCGACACGCCCGGCAATGCGATCAAGCTCACCATAGACGCGGGCCTTCAGGAATATGCCGGGCGCCGGCTGGCGACGCAAAGCGGTTCCGTGGTGGTGATCGACTGCCACAATGGCGACGTGCTGGCGATGGCGTCGATGCCAAGCTTCGATCCGAACAGCTTTTCGGACGGCATCAGCCATCTGGAATGGGACATGCTGTCAAAGGATGACCATGTCCCGCTCCGCAACAAGACGCTGCAGGGGCTTTACCCGCCAGGATCGACGGTCAAGCCGATGGTGGCGCTCGCGTTGCTGGAGGCGGGGATTTCACCCATGGACACAGTGAACTGCCCCGGTGCGATCCGGGTCGGCAACACGCTGTTCCACTGCCATAAGCGTCGCGGGCACGGTTCGCTCAACATGCGCGGGGCGATCGCGCAAAGCTGCGATATCTATTTCTACCAGATGGCGCAGCGGATCGGCATGGACCGGATCGCCAGCATGGCGCGGCGCGTCGGCATGGGGCAGAAGTTCGACCTTCCCTTCCCCAGCCAGAGTTTCGGCACGGTCCCCGATCCGGCGTGGAAGCTCAAAAAATATAATCAGAAATGGCAGGTGTACGACACGGTCAACGCCACCATCGGTCAGGGCTACATGCTCATCAATCCGTTGCAGATGGCGGTGATGGCCGCGCGATTGGCGACGGGCCGGCAATTGATGCCCAACTTCATCTTCGGCGCGCACCGACCCGCGCCAGCCCCTGTGGGCGTGAATGAGGAACATCTGGTGACCATCCGCGACGCGATGAGCGCGGTGGTGAACGGCGGCGGAACGGGCGGCGCGGCCCGCATCCCCCTGCCCGGCGTGATGATGGCAGGCAAGACCGGAACGGCGCAGGTCCGCCGCATCACCATGGCTGAACGCGGCGGCGGCGTGCGCAGCAACGCCTCGCTGCCCTTCAAGCTGCGCGACCACGCGCTGTTCCAGGGCTTCGCTCCGTTCGACAATCCACGCTATGCCATCGCCTGCATCATCGAGCATGGCGGACACATCAACCGGATCGAGGACGCGCCCATGATCGCGGCGGACACCATGACCTTCCTCTTTGACCCCGCAAAGGCGATGGAGAAGCTGGAAACCATAGAGAAGGATTGGGGCGGTCCGCCGGCCGAACGGATGGCCCGGCAGATGGCGGCCTACAAGCTGGCGAAAGCGATCGAGAAGGGGCAGCCCCCCCCCGCCGAAGCAGCCAATGCAATGAACGCAGCCGAGGGCAACGGTGCGGCAACTGCGTCTCCCCGCCCCCCGGCTTCAACGGCGGCGCCGGCAGCCGACGCGGATGACGTTCCTCCTCCGGCAGACAGCGCGCCATGAGCATCGTACCTGAGCCCCTGACCCAATTCCCGTGGCGAGTGCTGGGCATATTGCTCGCGATCGCCGGCTTTGGGACATTGGTGCTCTACAGCGCCGCCGGCGGCAGCATCACCCCTTGGGCGATCAATCAGGGTGTTCGTTTCGTCATCTTTTCAGGCATGGCGCTGGTGTTGAGCCGGATATCCATGGAAACCTTCGCCCGCCTTGCCTTTCCCGCCTATGGCACCGTTCTGGTCTTCCTGTTCCTCGTCGAACTGATCGGAGGAGTCGCGGGGGGAAGCCAGAGATGGATCAACCTGGGCTTCATGCAACTCCAGCCCTCCGAATTCATGAAGCCGATCATCGTGCTGGCGGTCGCGCGTTTCTATGCGCTGCTTCCAGTGGGCGAGATAAGGCGCTGGAATGCCATCTGGCCCGCGCTGGTGTTGATCGGCCTGCCCTGGTCGCTGGTGCTGATTCAACCCGACCTCGGCACCGCGACCATGATCGCCGCGGGCGGGGTCACCGTGATGTTCCTTGCAGGATTGCCTCTGCGCCTTTTCGTGGGATCGGGACTGACGCTGGCCGCCGTCGTGCCCATAGCCTTCAGTTTCCTGCACGATTACCAGAAGAACCGCGTCCTCATCTTTCTTGACCCCGAAAGCGATCCGCTGGGTGCAGGCTATCATATCAGCCAGTCGAAGATCGCCATCGGGTCGGGCGGGATATTCGGCAAGGGCTTCCTGAAAGGTACGCAAAGCCATCTGGACTATCTGCCCGAAGGGCACACCGATTTCGTCTTCGCCACCATGGCGGAGGAATGGGGAATGCTGGGCGGGGTGCTGCTCATAGGCGCGTTCATGCTGCTGTTCCGCTGGGGCATAGGCGTGTCGCTGCGCGCGCAGGACCGATATGCGCGGCTGGTGGCGGCCGGGCTGACCACGACGATCTTCTTCTACGTTGCGATCAACCTGATGATGGTGATGGGCCTGGCGCCGGTGGTGGGCATTCCCCTGCCGTTCATGTCCTATGGCGGGTCATCGATGCTGACAGTCATGCTGTGCGTCGGCATCATCATGGCGATCGACCGGTCGGGTAAGCGCCCTCATCGTCCGGGAAGCTGGAGCTGAAAGCCAGCGCTCCCGCAAAAATATGCCGAAGGACACGATTTCCTGTTTGCAAAGTCCCATGCGGCTGCTACCAGCCCGGCCACGCCAAAGCGACGGCCCGTCCGGGACTAGCTGAAAGCGGATGTGGACGCATAGCTCAGTTGGTAGAGCAGCTGACTCTTAATCAGCGGGTCCTAGGTTCGAGCCCTAGTGCGTCCACCAAATTCCCGACGATCAAGGCTTAGGCCGAACGCGGGCATGGACGCATAGCTCAGTTGGTAGAGCAGCTGACTCTTAATCAGCGGGTCCTAGGTTCGAGCCCTAGTGCGTCCACCAGACCTCCTTGCCACAACTTGATTTCCACGCCCTACCACGGCCCGATTTGGCGCGCCGCGTTAAATCGCGGCGCAGGTTGCTCGCTCCAGTCAAGTGTTCACGATAAAGCAAAGCAACCGATTGATCGATCCCGTTCAATCTGACTGAAAACCGCTTCAGACTGGCAATGCCGTGGTGAACTTGGTCATGGACAGCGCGAAATGGGAAGCTGCGCCCGCGACCGATGGATGTCCCAACAGGGTCATCATCAGGAAGCGATTATAGTCCGCGACGTCCGCCACGACGACGCGTATCAGATAATCCCATTCGCCAGACATCGAAAAACATTCGACGATTTCTGGCCGGCTCTCAACGAATTGCTCGAATGCGCGGCGCGCATCCTGCGCGTGGCTGCGCATGCGGATGTGGCAAAGGACATTAACGCCACGGCCGATCTTTTCAGGATCCACAAGCCTGACGGTAGCGGCGAAGACACCCGCAATCTCCAGCGCCTTGATCCGGCGCCAGCAGGAAGCGCTGGAGGCCCCAACCCGTTCCGCCAGGTCGGAATGGCTAAGGGTGGCGTCCTCCTGCAGCGCCGCGATAATCTTGCGGTCGATCGCATCGATTTGTCGGTCCTGTTTCATGAGAGGGAGGATAATCACCGCAGCGGTTTCATCCAAGAGCGCAGATGCGTCGCAGATGATCTTGCGAGTTGCCCAGAATGCGAATCTGCTTTCTTTTTCGGCCAACCGGGCTATTCTGTCGGCAGGCCGCATCATGCACGGTTGGACAGCGACATGATCGACCTTTCATCGAAATCACACGAACAGGGCCAGGACGGAAAGAAGGCCTCCGTCGCGCCTCAGCATGATCCTGTGCACGGGGAAAGCATCAACGGCGAGGCAAGGCCCTCCCGCTGGCATTTTCCGCACGAACGGATGGAAGCCGGGATCCAGCGCATTTCGCGATGGGCCGGCCCTTTGGCACTGATTGCTACTCTGCTTCTGCTGGGGTGGTGGACAATAGCTTGAAACTGCCGCTGATTCGGGTTTGGCGATGCGCTGCGCGCCTCCGGCTGCAAGCCATGGCATCGCCCTGCATTTCGGGTCGTCGCAAATCTGGGGCAGAGCATCCTTCAGGACCAACGGATCATCGGAAAAGCGGGTCCGCGCACCTAAAGCCCGATTGTCAGCCCAAAACATTTATGCCCTGCTGCTGCGCAACATAAATCAAAACACTGCGGATGTCTGATGGTTAACACGCTGCCGCACGGCGGTGCACGGTTTGACGTCAGGACATAAAAAAGGGTTGCAGATGTCGAAAATTGATCTGGCGATCAAAGGTATCCCCAGTCGCCAGCCCGCCACGGCCGCAGGTCAGCGGAATGCGCGGCTCTGGCTTTGTTTGTTGCTGCTGGTTGCCGACATGGCTGCGCTTGCAACGGGCTTCGCCCTTGGCCTGCGCGCGGCAGGGCTGCAATGGCTGGCCAACGGGCAGTGGCAACCGCTGGCGGGCGGCATGATCGTTTATGCCGTCCTGGCTTTTCACAACCAGGCATATAACCCCCATTGCCTGATGCGCATGACCCAATCATGCCGCAGCGCAACAATGGCCTTGGCTGGCACTTTGCTGATCTTCCTGCTCGTCGTGTTCTCGCTCAAGGCGACCGGCCATCTGTCGCGGCTTGGCGTTTCGGCAGGGATATTGTGCAGCGGAAGCCTGCTGGTGCTGCAACGGTTCATGATCGTGCAAATGGTCCGCCGCAATTTTGCGGACGGACTGTTCGCCCAACTTCTGATCATCGACGACGGCACCATTCCGGACGACGTCAGCGGCATGGTGATCGTCGATGCATCAGCCGTCGGACTGAAGGCCGATCTGGACGATCCATATATGCTGCACCGCCTGGGCACCCTGCTCCGCGATTATGATCGCGCGGTGATATCCTGCCCCGCCGACCGCAAGGCGGATTGGGCGCAGATGCTGAAGGGCGGCAACATATTGGGCGAGATCATCGTGCCGGAACTGGACCCGATGGCTCCGCTTGCCGTTCAATCCTATGGCGGCAGCCCGACGCTCGTGGTGTCGCGCGGTCCGCTGAACCTTGCCAACCGCGCGAAGAAGCGTCTGCTGGACATCGCATTGACGGTCCCGGTGCTCATCCTGATCGCGCCGCTGATGGCGGTGGTCGCGATCCTTATCAAACTGGATTCGCCTGGCCCCATTTTCTTCAAGCAGGAACGGATCGGGCGCGGCAACATGCTGTTCCACATACTCAAGTTCCGGAGCATGAAGGTGGAGCAGTGCGACGGCGCTGGCGCAACCTCCACGCAGCGGGATGATAATCGCATCACGCGTGTAGGGGCATTCATCCGCAAGACCAGCATCGATGAACTGCCGCAGCTCATCAACGTCCTGCTGGGCGAGATGAGCCTGGTGGGGCCACGCCCCCACGCCTTGGGATCAACGGCAGAGGAGCAACTGTTCTGGCAGGTAGACCGGCAATATTGGCACCGCCATGCGCTGAAGCCGGGAATTACCGGGCTGGCGCAGATCCGCGGCTTTCGCGGCGCTACTGAAACGCGCCGCGACATATTGAACAGGGTCGAGGCCGACCTGGAATATCTGCACGGCTGGAGCCTGATGCGCGATATTGCGATCCTGTTCGGTACGCTCAACGTGCTGGTTCACAAAAACGCCTATTAGTATGTGATACAGTTCAGCACCCTGACATCGATGGCGAATCGAGGAAGCGCCAACACGCAGATCGGCGGAAAAGGTTCCTCTGAAAAATCGAGATTTGCGACAAACTGCTCATAAAATCGGTTCGTCGCAAATTATCTTATCCCAGATCAGGATTTCGAACCTGATTCGCCTCCATATGCGACGAACTGATGGCCAAGCCGCCATCGTCCGAACTATTTGTTAACCGCAAAATCGGATATTAACGTCATCACCAATGGGCGGCGGAATATCGACGTGGCGGAAGAATTTGCAGCAGTTGCAGCGGCACCCTCTTTGATCGAAACGGCGGAGGTACGCCGCGAGATTCCGGTGCATGCCGGCAGCACGACTTTCGTCGATCGCGCCGAGAGCGGCGTGCAACTGCTATCGCGCTGGGCCGGCATACTGACCTTTGTCGGTGCTTTATCGGCAATTGCCTGGCTGATCTTCTGACCGGATTCATCCGGCTCAAGCTTTCTCCCAGATTAACAGCAGCAGGGCGCGCCGGGACTGGTCCCGACGCGCCTTCTTTGCGATGAACCGAGCCGTTGTTTTGACGCGACAAGCTGTTTTTCCGGCAGTGGTTTTACGCAAAAATACTTCTAGCATGCCCTGATTGCTGCAATGCAATAAGGGTCGATTGGTTTTGGACAAATATAATAATCCGCGATTGCGGGGCCGGAATTCTGCGCCCAGCGATCGACAGAATTCATGGTCGCGCACCTGTTTTGCGGCAGCCATAAGTGGTGCCGCAATGCTCACGGCCTCGCCTGCAGTTTCGCGTGCACAGGAAAATGACAACACAACCGAGCCAAAGCGCATTGAAAATGCAGCGGAGGAAAAAAGAATAAGTGATTACGGCCTACACCTTACGGCTGGCCTGGATCTACTTTATGACGACAATATCTATCGCGTGAACGATAACATCGAAAAGCCCACCGCCGATCTGATCGTCACGCCCTCTCTGGAGGCGGCCTATGGCATGCCGATCGGACGACACGACATCCTCCTGCGCGGCAAGATCGGATATGACCGTTTCATTTCCGAAGAGCAGCGGAGCAAGCTGCGTCTGGATACGGAGGCAAAGGCCAATATCCGCTTCGGCGCTACCTGCCTGATCACCCCAAGGGCCGCCTATCGCCAGCAGCGCGCCGATTATGGCGACATCAATGCGGTGACGGAAAATCTTCAGAAATTCTCCACGATCGGTGCGGATTTCACGTGCGAGCGGCCAGGACTTTTCCCGGTGGCAAGCTATGAGCATGACACGACCCGCAACGCCGCAGAGTTCGACTATGCCGACCAGACCAGCGATACGTTCCGGGGCGGTGTCGGCTATGCCATGCCCAGTTTTGGTACGCTGACCGCCTATTATGAGCGAGTGAACAGCAAGCGCAACGCGCTGGGCATCGAAAATCGCATCAACAGCTATGGCTTGAGATTCCAGCGCGCGGTGACGCCGATCACGCAGATCGACGCGGATGTCCGCTGGCTCGACGTCAGCAGCGATAGCGCGGCCGTGGGCAGCTATGACGGTCTGGGGTGGAAAGTCAGCCTCTCTACACAGGCCATTCCCCGCCTGAAGCTGACGGCGACGACGGAGCGTGCGATCATAAACGACAGCCTGATCGCCGCCGGCTTCACCATTGATAGCAGTTATCGCATCCAGGGCGAATTTTCGATCTCCGAATTGACGTCGGGCGGTCTGTATGCGGAATGGGACCGCAGAAAGTTCCGGCAGGATGCTGCACTTCGTCCCTATTCAATCACGGCCGATCGTAATCGTCGTTTTGGCGGCCTGTTGAGGAGGAAACTTTCCGATCGCTTCGATCTTACGCTGGATGCCCAGCATTATACTCGCAGAACAGACACCAGTGTCTCGAACTATAGCGGCACGCAAATAACATTGAGCGCTGCTCTGCATTTCTAGAACACCAATATATTGGGAGCATGAGCTGTGAAAGCCGATACTCTCGTTAAATCCATACTAATCCCGCTGATCATTGCGGGTCCGATGACGGCGATTGCCCAGACCGCTGCCGAAAACACGGCGGCGTCTGCGGTTGGCTCGGGCTATCAACTCGGTCCGAACGACGAACTGAAGATTTCCGTCTTCGGCCAGCCGGATCTGTCGACGACCACCCGGATCAAGGAGGATGGCACCGTCCTTCTCGCGCTCATCGGCCCGGTGCCGGCAAGGGGCAAGACTACCTCGCAACTGGCGCAGGATATTGCGGCCGGCTATGCCAGCGGCGGCTATCTGACCAAGCCGTCCGTCAGCGTCGATGTCAGCACTTATGTGAGCCGGTTCGTCACGGTGCTCGGCAATGTGCCGCAGGCGGGCAATTACCCGCTTGACCGGGATTACACGGTAGCATCGATGCTCGCCAAGGCGGGAGGATCGACCAAGGACGGCGCCAATGCCGTGATCCTGACGCCCGCCGACGGCAGCGGGCCAGTGCGCATTTCGCTGGCCGACATGGGCGCAGGCGCGATGCGGCCGCTGAAGGCCGGCGACACGCTCTTCGTGCCGCCTGCGGAAAAAATCTATGTCTATGGCCAGGTCCAGCAGCCCGGAGCCTTTTCCTACGTGCCGGGGCAAAGTTTCCGGCAGGCATTGGCGCTCGCCGGCGGACCGACACTGGCAGGTTCCACGAAAAGGATAAAAGTCCGGCGGGAGGGGAAGGAAATACAGGCCAAGCTGGATGATCCAGTGAAGCCTGAGGACGTCCTCATCATCCGGGAGAAGCTGTTTTGACGACCCTCGATCAAGGCTTCGCACAAACACGGCCTGGCCAGAAATCCGGCATTTTCGATCGTTTCCTGTCGCTCGCCCGAAGTGGGGAAAGGCGCAACGAACGCACCATCCCCGACGACGTGCCGCTGCACCTGGACGTACCGGCATTGCCAGGCTTCCGACATGACGCGCTGGAAGCGCAATTGGAGGAACCGACCCACAGGCCTCTTTCCATGAGCGCGATGGCTGCGCCCATCAAGCCCATCAGTCTGCGCCGCGACAGCATCTATGCCGCGTTCAACACCGCCATGCCCGTGACGGACCGCCATGGGCTGGCGGGGCGCAACAGCGAACTGGAAAAGCTGGTCGAGGCGATCGTCGTGCAACGCAAGCATGCCGTGATCTTCGGCACGCGCGGTTCGGGCAAGACCTCGCTCGCCCGCGTGTTCGGCGATCTGGCGGATGAAGCCGGATGCGTCGCGCTTTACGCCTCAGCCAATGGAGAAGCGGATTTCGACTCTCTCTTCCGTCCCTTCCTGACCGAATTGCCGATGAGCGGCGCGGGACAGGAACGGGCACGCAGGATGATGGGCGAGCCGCTGGACGTGTCGCGCCTTTCCGCCCTGCTGGTGGAGGAAGTGCGTGAACGTTCCATCCTTATCATCGACGAATATGACCGGGTGCAGTCCGAAACGGCCAAGCAGGATGTCGCGACGCTGCTGAAGCTGCTGACCGACATCCATTCTCCCGTCCAGGTCGTGCTGGTCGGCATCGCCAGCGACATAGAGGGGCTGATCGCTGCCCATCCCTCGCTCCGCCGCCACCTGGTGCCGCAGCGGGTTGCGCCAATCCCCAAGCCGGAGCTGGAACGGCTGCTGCTGTCCTGCGCAGGCAATGCCCGGCTTTCCATCGACGAGGATGCACTCGACGCTCTGGCGAGCGCCGCGATGGGGTCACCCTATCATGCACGGCTCTTCGGAATGTCCGCGGCCCTGGTGACGGAGGCAGCGGGGCGCGAGCGGATGCTGCTTTCCGACGTCGAACAGGGGCTGGTTTCCGCCCTGGAAGATTGGGAGGAAATGAGCAGACAGACCCACGCGCTATTCCGGCGCATCCTGTGGGAAGCCGGTTCGGCCCGCCGGATGATCGCTCTTGCGGCGGTGGTCGCATCGCAAATGTCCGCCATCAGCTATGAGCGGCTCGTGAAGCTCGGCCATGAGGTGCTGGGCGGCGGGCCGGTCAATGAAAGCCAGGCCCGCGATGCCATGATCCGGCTCCAACCCGCCCTGGTGGCGACGCCCAATGGCGAGCTTTGGATGTTCGAAGACACGCTGGCGCCGCAATTCCTGCTGCTGATGGCGAAACAGCCGGTGCAAAGCGCACCGCCCGTGCAATCGCCCGCGGAGGAAATGCGTGCACTGCTCAAGGGAGTGGATGGGCTATGACCATGAACCCGATGGACTTGCTGGCGGCGCTTCAGGCGCGCTGGCGCACGGCGGCGATGATCGGGGGCATATTGTTCCTGCTCGTCGCGATCGCCGCCTTTCTGCAACCGCGCCAATATATGGGAACAGCGTCGCTGTTGCTGGACCTTTCGCAAACCGATCCGACCGACACCAATACGGTGCAGGGTCCAAAGCCGGATACGGATGCCATCCTGGGTACGCAGACGGACATCATCCGCAGCGGCAAGGTGATGAATGCCGTGGCGCGCGAAGCGGGCTTCGTCGATGCGATGCCGACTGACATGCCCGCAGATGCACGGGTGCAGGCGGCGGCCGACCTGGTCGCGAAGAAAATGACCATCACCACCGGCCGGCAGAGCAACGTGCTCCAGATCCAGTATCTGGACGCCGATCCGCAGGTCGCCGCCAAGGTCGCGAACCTGATCGCCAAGATATACATGCGCGAACAGGTGGAACTGCGCGCCTCTCCCGCACGCGGATCGGCCCGATGGTTCGACGAGCAGACGGAAGAAGTGCGCCGTCGCTATGAAATCGCGCAAAAGAAGCTGTCCGATTTCCAGCGGGCGCACGACATCATCGGCATCAACCGCATGGACCTTGAGGCCGAGAAGCTCAAGAACATGTCCTACCAGCTTACCCAGGCGCAGGCGGAAGCGGCCGCAGCCCGGTCCAAGGCTGGCGCGGGCAGCGTATCGGACATCGAAGGATCGCTGATCGTCCAGAATTTGCAGGAGCAGGTCGCGGAGCAATCCGCCAAGGTGTCCGAGCTGCAAAAAACGCTGGGGCCCAACCACCCGACCATGGCGGCGGCGGCGGCACAATTGTCCGAGCTTCAGTCAAAGCTGGCCGCAGCCCGCGCCAGCCAGGCTGGCGCGGTCAACGCCAACAGCGTGGCAGCCAGCCGACGGGAGGGCGATCTCAAGTCCAACATGGCTGGCCAGGAGGACCGCATGATCCGCATGTCGGACGTGCAGGACCAGCTCATGGTGCTCCAGCGGGACGTCGACGCGGCCCGGCAGACTTATGATACGGTGCGCCAGCGCTTCAATGAAGCGGTGCTCAAGAGCCAGATCTCGCAGCCCAATGCCAGTCCGCTGGACGAGGCGACAGTGCCGCTGCTGCCTGCCAAGCCTAATGTCATCCTGTGGCTGATCGGCGGGATCGCGCTTGGCCTCATCGGCGGCGTGGCTGCCGTGATCATGATGGAAATCATTCATCCCCGCGTTCGCTCTGCCGGCGGCGTGACCCGCGCGACCGAGGTCGAAGTCATCACCGAATTGGTGCCAGTCACTGCGCGCCAGGCCAAATTCTTCAAGCAACAGGAGGCCGCATGAGACTGCGTTCCACGGCGGGCGCCCCGCATCAACTGGCGTCGGGCGGTCCGGCAGGCAGCGGTTCCACGCTCCGTCCCCGTGCCCGGGACAGCCATAATTTCGCCCGGCTGGCGGTAGAGCATGGGTTCCTCGCAGAGACCGAGGTACATCAGGTTGAGGCCCATGCCCGGTCGCAGGGCTTGGCGTTGCATGACGCGGCGGTGGACCTGGGGCTGCTTAATCCGGACGACGCCGGCATGCTCGCGGCCTTGCAGGGCGGCTTCGCCCTGCTGTCGGAGAACGACCAGCGGGTCGATCCGCTGGTCGTCGCGGCCTTCGATCCCGCCGATCCCTATGCCGCCAAGGTACGGACGGTCCGCGCAAAGATCCGCGCCGTCGCCAAGGAAGGTGATCCCGCCGCGCTCCGGCTGGCCGTGCTGGCCATAGATGCCGGCGACGAAGCGGCCATCATGGCGGCGAACCTTGCCGTCGTGCTGGCCCAGATGGACGGGCAGACGATGTTGATCGACGTCGACATGGGTCGGCCTTCGCTCGACCGGCTGTTCCGCATCGCCAACAAGGCCGGATTGGCCGAACAGCTGATGGGCAGCGCCGCATTGCTGCCGGCGGCCAAAACAGCGGTAGAGGGCCTCTGGCTGATGACTGCGGGCCGCGCGTCGGGCAGCGCGGCGAGCCTGGTGACGCGCGGCCCCCTGGCGGAAACGGCCAATGGCTGGGGCCTGCGCGATACGTCGATGCTGTTCTACCTTGCCGAGCGCAAGGGCGATCAGACCCCCTATGGCAGCATCTTGGCGGGATTTGACGCTGTCGTCATCGTTGCGCGGCGGGGCGATACCGCCATCGCCGACATGCGCCGGGTCATCGACGATCTTGACCGTCATAGCGTGCCGATCGCCGGAACGGTGATCGCATGAGTGCCGACCAGGCGCTGGCGCATCGCCAGTCCCTTCCCTCCCCCGGCATTGGTCCCGGCATAGGAGCTGGGGCTCCCGTCGCCCATGTCGGCGGATTGCCCGTGTCCACCCTGTCGCTGGATGCGCTGATCGCCAAGATGCTGGTGGAAGCGCCCTTGCGCAAAGGTCTGGAGCAATCGCCCCTTCTGGTGTTCGACGCCAATGGTCAGGGCCTGTCGATGAACGCCACCGATCCCGATTTTCGGGCGAACTTGGCGCAGGCGGACCTGATCCACGCTGACGGACAGATCGTCGTTGCGGCTTCCCGCTGGTTCGGCGGGCCGCCTATCGCGGATCGTTCGAGCACGACGGACATGTTCATCGACAGCCTGAAACCGGCGGCGGAGGCCCAGGTCAGCTATTACCTCCTGGGCGGCGAAGAGACGGTGAACGCAGCCTGCGCGAAGGAAATCCTCAGGCTGGCGCCGAGCCTTCGCCTCGCCGGGCGACGCAATGGCTTCTGGAAACCCGAAGAGGAAGATGCGGTAATCGACGCGATCAACGCGGTTGCGCCCGACGTCCTTTGGGTCGGCACCGGCAAGCCGCGCGAGCAGGCATTTTGCGTGCGCAATCGCGAGCGGATCAAGGCGGGCTGGATCATCACTTGCGGGGGCCTGTTCAACTACATCACCGGCGACTATCCGCGCGCGCCGATCTGGATGCAGAAGGCCGGTTTCGAATGGCTGCACCGCATGGCAACGCGGCCAAGGGAACTGGCCTGGCGCTATATCACGACGAATCCGCACGCTCTCTGGTTGATCTGGAAACATCGCCATGGCTGAAGCCCGGGCGGCTGAAAATATTGCGACAGGGCGCGTCCAGCGCCTGGGCAGCCTGTTCGGCCGCTTCGGTCTGGCCAGCCTGTCGTCCGCGATCGTCTCGGTCAGTCACCTGCTGATCCAGCTCTTTTCCATCCATCATCTGGAGACGGCGGCCATCGGCACGCTGGCCTTCCTGCTGGTGATCATCCAGTTCGGCTATGGCTTGTCCAATGCACTGGTGTCGACGCCCTACACCATCGTGGTGAACCAGGGAGACGATGTCGATGCGCGGAGCTTCGACTTCTTCTTCCCGGTCAACCTGATGCTGGCGGCCAGCCAGGGGCTGATCTGCGCAGCGATCGCATGGGCGACAGCCTCCCCGTCGGCAGCCCTGCTGTTCGGCCTTGCCGGCATGCTTTCGCTGATCCGCTGGTTCGGGCGTTCCAATGCCTATGCGCATCACACGCCCGCACGGGCCGCGCGATCGGATCTCGCTTATGCGGGGACGATCCTCGCCGGACTGCTGATTGCGATGCGAACCGGCGCGGACATGTCGGCCATTGGCGGCATGCTGGTGGCGGCCAGCCTCATCGGCCTTCTCCCCTTCGGCCTTGCCTATCTGCGGCGACATTTCGCCATGGCGCCCGGCCACGCTCTGGGCGCCTATCGCCCGGTATGGAAGGAGCAGTCGGCCTGGACGCTGGTCGGGGTGCTCTCGACGGAGGCGACCTCCAATTCGCACAGCTATATCGTGACGCTGCTTGCCGGGCCGACGGCCTTTGCGCCGATCGCCGTGGGCATGCTGTTCTTCCGGCCGGTCAACGTCTGCATCACCGCCCTCACCCAATTGGAGCGTCCCCGCCTGACCCGCGCCGTGGCGCGCGGCGATCACGGCGCGGCGATCAGGTCGGAACGGGTCTTCATGGCGGCATTGGTCCTGCTGTGGCTGGCGACCTGCGCGGTGGCGGCCATCGCCCTCTATGCCTTTCCCGGCCTGATCCTGAAACCGACGCTGGATCACCGGCTCGTGATGATCGCCGTGGGCCTGTGCGCGCTCCTGTCCCTCGTTCAATGCGTGCAGACGCCGATGAGCGTGATGACCCAGGCACGCAAGGCGTTCCGCCCGCTCGCCGCGCAAAGCATGCGCAGTTGCGGTGTCGGGCTGATCGCCGTGACGCTGATCGTGCTGGGCACCGCACCGGTCTTCTCGATCGGCGGCGTCGTACTGTCGCAGCTTGTGATGATGCTCGGCATCTGGCGGCTCGATCGAAAATGGCGGCGTGATCAGCAGGGAGCTGGTTGATCATGGCAACAAGCTGGCATCGCAGCGGCATAGCCGCCCCGCCCGTGCAGACCGGCGGGGGTCAGAGTATACGCATGATCTGGATCACCCAGATCTTCTATTTCGTCTTCCTCATGATGGTCTTCATCGGGCAACAGCCCTTCGCCTCCCGCACCCAGGACGAACTCGTGGCGATGGCGCAGGAGAATGACGGGTCGGACCTGTTCAAGCAGTTGTTGTTCATCGGCTTCGCCTTGCTGCTGACTGGCGTGCAGATCATCCGCAAGCATCCTCTTCAATATAGGTTCACCTTCTGGCCGCTGGCGATCATGCTGGCCTGGTTCTTCATTTCCTGCACCTGGGGCGTGGACCCGTTCGTATCCTTCAAGCGGGCGATGCAGCAGCTCATCGTGATATATATCACCTTCTGCGCGCTGTCCCTGATCGGGCCGGAGCGGCTTTTCGACGCTCTCCGGGCCGCGCTGATCGTTTCGCTTCTCATCTGCTGGATATCTCTGCCGCTGACACCCGCAGCCGTCCATCCTCCGACCGAAAGTGACAAGGCGCTGATCGGTGCATGGCGCGGTTTCTTCTTCCACAAGAATATCGCCGGCGCCGTCATGGCTCTGACCTTCATAGTCTGCGGCAATGCATGGATCGACCGGCGCAAATGGTATTATGCACTGTTCGCGGTCATGGCCTTCGTTTTCGTGATCGGGACCAAGAGCAAGACCTCGCTGGCGCTGTGCGTCGGCATGCTGGCTATCAGCAATATCTATCGGGCGCTGAGCGACAATACGCAAAAGCGCGCGATATTGCTGTTGATGCTGGGCTTCGGCATGGTGGGGTTTCTTGGCCTCTACATCGCCTATCAGCCGACTATCGAACGGCTGTTCGCGGACCCCACCAGCTTTACCGGCCGGGTTTCGATCTGGCGGGTGGTCTTCGATTATCTGGCCGACCACCCCTATCTGGGCGCTGGTTTCGGCGGCTTCTGGCAGGTCGGCACCAACAGCCCGGCGCATGATTATTTGAATCAGCAATTCCAGATGCTGACCGCCCATTCGCATGATGGCTATCTGGAAATCTGGGTGACCACCGGACCGTTGGGCCTCGCCATGCTGCTGGTCAGCTTTCTTGCTTTGCCGGTCTACTGGTTCCTCACCGGCTCGACCAAGGAGAATCAGGCGCTGATGGTGCCAGCCTTCGCCATCTGGGTTTTCGTCATGTACCAGAATCTTCTGGAAACCAGCTTTTTCGACAAGGATCGCCAAGTCTGGGTGATCTTCCTTGCGGCCATCGCGGCCGCGCACGCCACCTTCAAGGCCAAACCGCGTCCGCAATGGACGCGGCGGTATCATCTCCCGCAGGAGCGCGTTCATGGCTGACATCATCCTGTGCATCGCCACCTGCAACCGACCCCAGGGATTGCAGCGAACCCTGGAATCCCTGGCTGCCCAACAAACCCGGCACAAGCTGGAAGTGCTTGTGGCGGATAATGACGCCATTCGACAGGAAGGGATGGCCATGGTCGAGAAGCTTGCCTCCAAGGGCTATCGCTGGCCGATCAAGGCCCTGCTGGTTACCGAACGCGGCATTCCACTCGTGCGCAACGCGCTCGTCGCCGCAGCGCTGGCCCGGCCAGGCGCGACCCATATCGCCATGCTGGACGATGATGAGGCCGCCTCCCCTGGCTGGATCGACGCCATGGCGGAAACCGCGCAGCGCTGGGAGGCGGACGTAGTGGGCGGCGCGGTGCTGCGCGAGATGGACAGCGCCATCGCGCCCTGGGCCGCCCACCATCCCCTGCTTGCACCCAAACAGCGCGGGCAGTCCGGGCCGGTCGCATTGGTGGACAGCACCGCCAATGTGCTGATCGCCGTCACGGCCCTGCGCGCCATGGGGGAGCGTCCCTTTGACGAGCGCATGGCGCTCACCGGGGGATCGGACAAGCAGCTGTTTACCCGCATGCAGCGCGCCGGCGTCCGTTTCGCCTGGTCGGAGGAGGCGGTCGTCACCGAACTCATCCCCGCCAGCCGCGTCACCGCCAAATGGCTGCTGATGCGCGGCTATCGGGTCGGCATGACCGACATGATGGTGGAGCGGTTCCACAAGGGGCGGCTGCGCACGCTGCTGAACGAAGCGCCACGCATTGTTGCAGGTTTCATTGTCGGGTCGCTGGGCGCCATTGCCACGCTTGACCGGGGCAAGCGGGTCGAACGGCTTGGCAAGCTCTATCGCGCGGCGGGCAAGATCGCTGGGCTCGCCGGAATCCATTATGAAGAATATCGAAAGGTGCATGGCGCATGACCAAGGCCGCGCTGGGCAAGCAACCCTTTTTCTCCGTCGTGATCCCGCTCTACAATCGTGCGGAGATCGTCGGTGACACCATCCGGTCGGTGCTGACGCAGGATTGGCAGGATTTCGAGATCGTCGTGATCGACGACGGTTCAAGAGACAATCCCCGTCCCGTGATCGATGCCATAGGCGATCCCCGCGTCCGCTATATCCGGCAGGACAATGCGGGTGGCGGCGCGGCCCGCAACGCGGGGATCATGGCATCGGACGGACGCTATATCGCGTTTCTGGATTCCGACGACCTGTTCCTTCCCGGCAAGCTTTCCATCATGGCGAAGGCATTGGCGGGAGATGACGGGCGAACGGTGCTCTATTCCCGGATGAAGGTGGACCGGGGGGTCGACCGCTACTGGATCAGGCCCGATCGCGGCATTCGGGAAGGCGAGGATGTCGGGGAATATCTGTTCTGCGCCAACCAGTTCATGCAGACCAGCACCATGGTCGTGCCAACCGGCATGGCGCAGCAGGTCCTGTTCGACCCTGCGCTGAAAAAGGGTCAGGATCTTGATTTCTGCGTTCGCCTCCAGGGCGCCGGCGCGCGCTTCCGGATGATCGACCAGCCGCTGACCATCTGGCTCGACGCCACGGAGGCGGGGCGGACATCCTATGTGAAGGGCTATGAAACCTCGCTCGACTGGCTCGATCGCTGCGGCCACATGCTCACCACCCGCGCGCGACGCGGCTATCGCGCAACGGTGCTCGCCTATCATATGGCGCCAGTCAGGCCGGTGGTGGCAATCAAGGATCTGGCCGTCGGCATGGTGGCCGGCGGCGTCCCTCCCCGCGTGATCGCCCGGCAGGTGCTGCGATCCTATCTGCCCAAGCCCTTTTATCGTTCGCTGGTCAACGGCTTCGTCCTGCGCTTTGGCAAGGCTGAGACCGTCGCAAGTGGAGCCAGTTCGTGATGACCGCCTGGCAACCTCCATCCAGGCTGAAGGCGGCCATCGCTGCACCGCTGTTTTCCGTGGTGATCCCCACTTATCAGCGGCGCGATTCCGCTGTCGCCGCCGTCATGTCCGCTTTGGAACAGACCATCGCGATCATCGAGGTAATCGTGGTGGTGGACGGTTCCACCGACGGGACAGAGGTTGCCCTGGGCGCGATCAACGATCCGCGCCTCAAGGTCATCGTGCAGGAAAATCGCGGCGCGGCGGCGGCACGCAACAAGGGCATCGACCATGCCCGTGGGCGCTACATCGCGTTTCTGGATTGCGACGATCGTTTCCTGCCCCACCATCTGGCCGACCTCCTGCCGTTGCTGCAGGAAAGCGGGGATGTCGTCGCCTATGGTCAGGTGCTCGCCGATCGCGGCCAGGGACGCAATTTCCTGAAGCCGCCGCGCGCCATCGCCCATGACGAGACCATGGATCGCTATCTGATGTGCGATCGCGGCTTCATCCAGACCAGCAGCATGGCGCTCAGCCGAACGCTCGCGGAGAAGGTCCGCTATCGCGAAGATGTGAAATTCGGCGACGATACAGATTTTGCCTTGCGCCTGTCGCTGGCTGGGGCGCGTTTTCTGATGACGGAACGACCCGGCACCATATGGGCGGATCGCCATGCCGACGACCGGCTTTCCCACGTCCGCGGCAGTATCGGCAGCCTGACCTGGCTGAGGGACCTTCGCCCTCATATCAGCCCTCGCGCCTTCTCCGCCTATATGGGCTGGCATGCAGCGAAGAGCATCTGGCCGACCAGCAGGCGGCAGGCGATGCGCTATTATCTGGGTGCTGTATGCCGCGGCGCATTCGGGCCTCGGCTGGCCGCGACGGTGCTGTTGCAGATCGTGATGCCGGACCCGGTCTATCGCCGCATTTCCGATCGTTGGATCGACCTTTCCCACATATTGGCCGGCAAGGGACAAAGGTTATGAGAAGGCGTGAATTCCTGGCTGGCGCAGCAATGCTCTCCGCCTGTTCTCCGATTCCACCGAGCGCCGCGCAAGTCGGCGGCACGGCCGGGCTTGCCGCCCATGCCCGCAGGTCTGGCCGCTATTTCGGCGCCGCGATCAAGTCACGCCAGTTGCGGGAAGACCCGGACTTCACCGCCGCCGTCGCCCGCGAATGCGACATGGTGGTGGAGGAATATGAACTGAAGCGCGGCACGACCGAGCCCAAGCCCGGCCAATATGATTTCAGCGGCGCTGACCAGATCATCGCATTCGCCCAGCAGCATGGCATGCTGGCCAGGGGCCACGCACTGGTATGGTACGCGGCGCAGCCGCCTTGGCTGGAGCCTGCTCTGCAAGCCGCCGACCAGGCCGAGCGACAGACCCTGATGACCAGCTATATCGACACGGCCATGCGCCGCTACGCTGGCAAGATCGACGAATGGGACGTCGTCAATGAAGCCATTGAGCCCAATGATGGCCGCGCTGATGGCATCCGCGCAAAAAGCATGTGGATGCAGGCATTGGGCGAAGAGTATATCGACATTGCCTTCCACCGCGCGCGGGAGATCGATCCCCGGCCCCTGCGGTTCCTGACGGATTTCGGACTGGAGCAGGACTCTCCACGCTGCGAGAGGCGCCGAACCGCCATGCTGAAGCTGCTCGACCGACTGATGGCGCGCAAAGTGCCCGTGGATGCAATCGGCATTCAGGGGCATCTCAAGCCATATAAGGAAGGCTTCAGCCAGACGGTATTCGCGCGCTTTCTGGATCAGCTTCGCGGCTATGGACTGGTCCTCTCCATCACGGAATTCGACGTGGCGGACAAGGGCGGCCCGCCCAATCCGGACAAGCGGGACAAGGAAGTCGCCTCCTTCGCCAAAGCTTTTCTAGATGTGGCATTGGACAATCCAGCGATGCGCTCGGTGCTCTGCTGGGGGTTGTCGGACCGCTATAGCTGGCTGTCGAATTTCAAGGACTATAAATGGCCCGACGGCCAATTGTCGCGCGGCTTGCCCCTCGATTCAGGGATGCATCGCAAGCCGATGTGGGATGCCATTGCCGCCGCTTTCGACGCGGCCCCCGTCCTGAGGAGCGCGGGCGCATGAGGATTTCCTCGCTGACCGGCCTTCGCGGCGTGGCGGCCGTATCCGTTTTGCTTTACCATATTCCGCACAATCCGGCGTTCGAGGCCTTTCGCCTGCCGCTATTCTCGCGCGCCTATCTGGCGGTCGATCTCTTCTTCATCCTCAGCGGCTTCGTCATTTCCTTCGGCTATCACGACCGGGTGGTGAATCATCCTGGATGGTCGAGCTATATCGACTTCCTCGTCAATCGCATGGCGCGGGTCTGGCCGCTGCACCTGATCGTGACGCTGGTGTTCATGGCGCGGATCGTCCTGAACATATCCGGCAACCAGGCGATCGCGCTCGACGCACCGAACATTCTTTCCAACCTGCTGATGGTGCAGAGCTGGGGTTGGGGAACAGAACCGATCGCGGGCAACAGTTGGTCCGTCAGCACGGAGGTCGCGGCATACCTCATCTATCCGCTGATCGCGATCATCGCCTTTTCGCGGGCGGCGTGGATCCAGGCATTGCTGTGCGTCGGGATATTGGGCCTGGTGGCACTGTCCGGCAGAGGTTCCAGCGGTCCGCTGGACGTCAATGACAGCGACACGGTGCTGACGCTCCTGCGCTGTCTGGCCGGCTTCTCGCTGGGCGTGCTGAGTTATCGCTGTGCGGAGAAGGGCTGGTGCAGGCGGTTGATCGACCGAACCGGCGCTTTCGCCATGATCTGCGGCCTGATTGCGCTGGCGCTGCTGCTGCCGGGGAAAGTCGATCTGCTGGTGGTATGCCTGATGCCGACCCTGGTGCTGAGCTGCTATTATAACGGCACGGCGGCGCGGGCGGTGATGGCCAATCCGGTGAGCTTCCATCTGGGCCTCATCAGCTATTCCATCTACCTCTGGCATCCGCTGGTGCGTGACGTTTTCGCCCGCGGCATGGGGATCGCACACAGGCATGGCATCACTGAATTCGACGGGCTGATCATCATCGCCATGCTGGTGGCGACCTGGCTGCTCTGCTGGGCGAGCTATGCGCTTGTGGAGGTGCGCGGGCATCAACTCATCAAATGGCTCCAGCGTGGCGGGCGCAGCCGCAAGCCCACGGTCGAGGCAGCCGCCTGATGGCGTCGATCTGGATCGCCATTCCCACCTTCCGTCGACCGGACCAACTCCGCCACCTGCTGGAGACCCTGCCGGGCGTGGTCGATCGCCACGACGTGATGGTGCTGGTGGCCGATAATGATCCGGTTCGGCAGGAAGGGTCCGCCGTCGTCCGCGCCCTGCTGGCCGATGGATATGGCCTGCCCGTGACGCTCCTGACGGTCGCGCAGCCGGGGCTTTGCGCGGTCCGCAACGCCATCGCCGACGCCGCCCTGGAGGATCCGGCGATGCGCTTCCTGGCGATGATCGACGATGACGAGTGGCCCCAGCCGGGCTGGCTTGATGCACTCCTCATCTGTCAGGCGCAGGTGGGCGCCGACGTGGTCGCCGGACCGGTGGATAGCTGCTTCGTTGGGACAGCGCCGCGCTGGGCCAGGGAAACACTGGTTTTCCGTGCCGAGCAACGCCCATGGGGCGCGACCGGCATGCTATGGGCAAGCAACAACCTGCTGGTAACCCGCCGGGCTTTCGAGATGATCGCACGCCCCTTCTTCGATGCGCGCTTCAACCGCAGCGGCGGAGAGGATCTGGATTTCCTGACGCGACTGCATGAGGCTGGAGCGCGCTTCGGCTGGTCGCCCGACGCCCGGGTCAGCGAATGGGTGCCGGTTGAGCGGGCACGGCTATCCTGGGTGCTGAAACGGATGTGGCGCATCGGCTGCACGGAAACGCTGGCTCGGCAAAAGGCCCTGCCCGGCTGGGCCGGCACCGCCAGATTGCTGGTCCGATCCATCGCGATATTGGGATTGCGAACCGCTGGTCTGGCCACCCTGCTGCTGCCCGGCGCGCGTCGGGTGGACATCGCCGGGCAGTGGGTCAAGAGCTGGGGGCGCCTCTATGCCCTCGCGGGCCGCGGGCGCTCCCGTCGCGGGGCGGGCCATTATGGCGCGCTGTAGATCCTGAAGCTCTTGATGACCATGTCGCCCGATCCGTCATCATAGGCGCCGCTGGTCTTCACCGCGACATCCATGATCGGATAAAAGCGGAAACCCTGGAAGGGATTGACCGACTGATAGGTTTCGACGCCATCCACGAACCAGGTGATGTAGTCGCGCTGGATGTCCACGGCGAAACGATGGAAGCCCTGCGAATAGCCGCTGAGGCCATAGGCCTGCTGCGTCTGGATCGTGATGCCCCGCTGGTCATATCGGGTACTGTTGGTGCCGACATGAAGGGTGTGGGCGACATGGCGATCGAAATCCCAGTAGCTCTGATAGCCGAACCCCTCGTAAATATCGATCTCGGGCGGCCAGCCGCTGGTGGATACGAGCCAGAATGCCGGCCATGATCCGCGCCGGTTGGGCATCTTCGCTTCCCATTCATATTGGCCGTAGCCGATCTGAGTCGCCAGGAAGTTGCGGCCATCGAGCACCGACGATCCATAATACCAGTTCTGCCCGCCATAGCTGATCGGCGTCTTCAGCTTCTGCGTGTGGAGGACGAGGCCATAGGCGCTCCAATAGACTGGCCCCTCGATACCAGGGAAAATACTGGAATCGAGATAGAGACCGGTTTCCCCGTTGGCGACCTGGGTCCGGCCATTGGCAAGGGAGGTCGCCCAGCGATCCCAACCGCCATCGGGCGATCGTTTGTGCGTGCCCTTGAGCAATTCGAACTGAAGCGTGCCGGTCGCCGCGAAGGTGCGCGGTGCCCGGAAGGTTCCCGCCGCCTTGGCCGTTACCGTCGCCGTGCTGCTGGCCGTGACCGTCGCGGTCGATTGCCCCTGAAGCCCGCCCCAGGGCGCCTCCCGCAATTTTACTTGGAACTGCTGGCCTTCCGTGGCGCCGATGATGGGAACCGTGACCGTCTGCACCAATGGATCGCCCGGACGGAAGATCACCACAGTGTCGACCGTCTGGTAATTATAGCCCGACAGTGCGCGATAGGTACCCGATCCGTTGACGGTGGTGATCCGCGCAATCACCGTATTGGGTGTTGGCCGGTCGAGCGACACTGGAACATAGGCTACGCTGCTGCCCGGACGAAAACTGGCATCGCCCAGGGAAAGCGTCGCCTTTTCCGGCATCCTCGTCCCATTGGCGAAATCAAAGGTGGAAAAATCCGAAACAGTGTTCGTCGTCGTGGAACCACTGTTCGTCGTCGACGTTGTGGTCGTCGAACTCGTGGCTGCAACAAGCTGCGAGCTGGTGGTTGTGGTCGACGTCATGGTTGATGTCGACGTTGTTGTCATGATCGTAGCGGCTCCCGCTGCGAAAATACAAAGCATTCCGGCTCCGATAACGGAGCCAGTCATTTTGACAGGCATGGTTTGCGACCCCCAAAGTTACCCCTATAGGGTCTCCCAAGAAGGTTAACAAAAACCTCGGGTCAACGACGACTCGTCATATCCTTTGGAAATTTGCGACGAGTTGTTGAACAACATGCCTGAAGATCGCCCAAATCCGCGATATTTCCAGAATCGATATGATATCTTTTTGCGCGGAGACTTCGCGAAAACGAATAACGCCCCCGGCGCAAAGCCGGGAGCGCTTCTGCTCCATGCTTCCCTACAGGGGAATGGAATGTGCGCCGCAGCCTATTCTGCTGCCTGCACCAGTTCCTCTATTTCGGGAGTGGCACCGCGACCAACGCTGACATAGACAAAGCCGGCTGCCTCCGCATCGGCGGGACGATAGATATTCCGCAGGTCGACCAGACCGTCGCCGCTCATGACGCCCTTGAGACGCGGCAGATCCAGCGCCCGCAGCGCATCCCACTCGGTAACGATCACGACAGCGGCGGCCCCTTGCGCGGCGACATAGGGATTATCGCAGAAGTCGACATCCGTTATCATCATGCGGGCTGCATCCATCCCCTCAGGATCATAGGCCCGCACCTGCGCGCCGCCGTCCTGCAGGGCCTGGATGATCGCGATCGACGGCGCGTCGCGCATGTCATCCGTATTGGGCTTGAAGGTCAGTCCCAGCACAGCGATCGTCTTGCCGCGCACCGATCCGTTGCAAACGGCTACGACCTTGCGCGCCATGGCCCGCTTGCGACTTTCGTTGATTGCCACGGTCGTCTCGATCAACCGGATCGGCGCGCCGGCATCCTCCGCCGTCTTGACCAACGCCAGCGTATCCTTCGGGAAGCAGGAGCCGCCATAGCCGGGGCCTGCATGAAGGAATTTCGAACCAATCCGGTTATCCAGACCGATGCCGCGTGCCACCTGCTGAACGTCCGCGCCGACATTTTCGCATAGTTCGGCGATTTCGTTGATATAGGTGATCTTCATCGCCAGGAAGGCGTTGGCGGCATATTTGATGAGCTCGCTTGTCCGGCGGCCCGTAAACAGGATCGGCGCCTGATTGAGATAGAGGGGGCGATAGACCTCCTCCATAACCGGACGGGCACGTTCGTCCTCTATGCCGACGACAATGCGGTCGGGGCGCTTGAAATCCTGGATCGCAGCGCCTTCGCGCAAGAATTCGGGATTGGAGGCGACGGCGAACTGCGCATCGGGATTGGTTTCGCGGACGATGCGGTCAACCTCATCGCCCGTACCAACCGGAACCGTGGACTTGGTAACGATTACGGTAAAGCCGCTCAGATTGGACGCGATTTCCTGCGCAGCGGCGTAAACATAGCTGAGGTCGGCATGACCATCACCCCGCCGGGCGGGCGTGCCCACGGCGATGAACACCACGTCGGCTTGGCTGACCGATCCGGCAAGATCAGTCGTGAAAGTCAGGCGACCCGCCTTCACATTGCGCGCGATCAGATCGGCAAGGCCTGGCTCATAAATCGGCACGCCACCACCCTGCAATAACTCGATCTTGCGCACATCCTTGTCCACACAGATGACATCATGGCCGAAGTCCGCGAGACAGGCACCGGATACCAGGCCGACATAGCCCGAGCCGGTCATAACGATCCGCATCACTATTCTCCTTCTTCAAACGGCTTTCGAACAACCGCCAACCGATCATGAAAGGACGCACGAGGCCATTACGGGAAACCCCGACGTGGCGATCTTCATCCCTCATCATAGGCTGAGCGTCAGGCGACCTAGCCTGTTGCCCAATGGCCGGATCCAGCCGGCAATTGACGCAGCGCAGCATAACGCTGCGCAGCATGGATGCAACGCGACTTGCCGCTCTTCGCACACATATGGACGCGGATCTGGAAGCGGATCGTTCAGGAATTCGGGCTGAGCCGAGGCGCAAGCGAAACATGAAAACGCGCCGCTCAAAATATCATACATCTGAAACTGCCCGGGATATGGCGGACCGCAACGTGCAAATGGACGGTTCCCTCAAGTCGATGACGGCGGGCGATCTGGGTGCCATCATCAAGGCGCTGGTGGAACGAACGAAGATCGACCCTGAACGAATCGACCATGTCGCGTTCGGCCAGGGCTATGGCAATGGCGAGGCGCCCTGCATCAGCCGCTGGTCAGCTCTGGCGGCGGGACTGCCGGAATCCATCCCCGGCGTTCAGCTCGACCGCCGCTGCGGTTCCGGCCTCCAGGCGGTGATCGACGCTGCCATGCGTATCCGGACCGGCGCGGCCGACATGGTGATCGCAGGCGGCGTCGAAAGCATGTCCAATGTGGAATATTATTCGATCGATCACCGCTGGGGCGGGCGCCTGACCCGCCCAGACCAGGAATGCTCCCCTTCGGAAAGCAACCGAAGGGACGCTTAAATACCCCCGGCGACTACAGGCCAGCCGCCGCGTTCCAGCCCGGCAACCAGATCCGCCACGCACTGGCCCAGATCCTCCGCATTGACAGATCGGATCACGAAATTCGCGCCTGTCCGTCCTTCGCGGAAAAAGGGATAGCTGCCGATCTGGCACCCTTCATGCGCCCGCTCTGTAGCGCCGAGGAGGTCTGCGATCTCGCTTTCCGCCACCCAGCAGCCTATGGTGGTGGACAGCACAGGCAAACCACCTTCCAGCGTTCCCGTCAGGCTGTCCAGCATCCCCGCCGTGATATGCGGAACGCCGGCCATGATGAAGATGTTGCCATGCCGGATGCCCGGAGCGCCGGACATGCGGTTTTCGATCAGGCTCGATCCGGCCGGCGCGCGGGCCATGCGCAGACGCGCCTCGGTCAGGCCGCCGCGCGTTTCATAGTAGTTTGAGAGCATTGCTCGCGCCTCGGGATGGATTTCCACAGGCACCCCGAGTGCCGCAGCGATGGCATCCACGGTGATATCGTCGTGGGTCGGCCCGATGCCGCCGGTCGTGAACAGATAATCGTTCCGCGCCCGAAGCGTGTTCACAGCCTCGACGATCGCGTCGCTCTCGTCCGCGACGACGCGGACTTCGCGCAGGCGAATGCCCTGCACATTGAGCCATGTCGCAATCTGCGACACATTCTTGTCCTGCGTCCTTCCCGAGAGAATCTCGTCGCCGATCACGATCAGTGCGGCGGTCCATATGCGGGTTGGGTCGGCCATGGGCAGGCCATAGCCTCTGCCGTGCGCCATGCCTAGCCGCCCCCTCGCATTATGCGGCTTCACCGCCTATAATCACCCCATGACCGAATATATGACGATGACGGCGGACGCGCCGATTTCCCGCTCGACCGCGATCAAGCTCTACGACGCGGCCGGTTTCGATGGCATGCGCAAGGCGGGGCGATTGGCGGCGGAAATATTGGACGCGCTGGTCCCCCATGTCGTGCCGGGCGTCACCACCGGCGAACTGGACGATATTGTTCGCCGCATGACACTGGATGGCGGCGGCGTGCCCGCGACCCTGGGCTATCGCGGATATACCCACAGTTGCTGCATCTCGCTCAACAATGTCATCTGTCACGGCATTCCGGGCGAGCAGAAGCTCAAGGAAGGCGATATCCTGAACATAGACGTGACACCGCTGGTCGACGGCTGGCACGGCGACAGCAGCCGCATGTACATTTGCGGTGAAGCCCCCATCAAGGCGCGGCGGTTGGTCGAAGTTACCTATGAATGCCTGATGCTGGGGATCGAACAGGCGCGACCCGGCAACACTCTGGGCGACATCGGTCATGCCATCCAGCGCCACGCGGAAAAGCACCGCTATGGCGTCGTGCGCGATTTCTGCGGCCATGGTCTGGGCCGCGTGTTTCATGACAGTCCGGAGGTGGTCCATGTCGGCCGCCCGGGCACCGGGCCGGAGCTCAAGCCTGGCATGTTCTTCACCATCGAACCGATGATCAACATCGGCAAGCCGGGCGTGAAGATGCTGGAGGACGGGTGGACGGCCGTGACACGCGATCGCACGCTTTCCGCGCAGTTCGAGCATAGCATCGGCATTACCGAAACCGGCTGCGAGATCTTTACCAAGAGCCCTGCGGGTCTCGACGCGCCGCCCTATCGGCTCTGACTCCAGGATATGCCTAAAAAATGGGCATGACGTCATGATATTGCCCGTATTTCGGGCAATATGGACAAAAGTTGCTGCATCGCGGAAAGCAGTTTCCGGCGATTCGCTAATTGGCACGGTAGTTGATTAGGAAGAGAGGCGGCGCGTGCCTTAGGGGGGCATGAAGACCGTCGCTCGATCAGGACGAAGGGCGGGATGAAACCCGTCATCTGGCGCGCGTTTGAGTTGGGATACCTAGAGATGAAGAAGATCGAAGCGATCATCAAACCGTTCAAGCTCGACGAAGTGAAGGAAGCTCTTCACGAAGTGGGCGTTTCGGGCATCACCGTTACCGAAGCCAAAGGGTTTGGCCGTCAGAAAGGCCATACGGAACTGTATCGCGGCGCTGAATATGTGGTCGATTTCCTGCCCAAGGTGAAGTTGGAGGTCGTCGTCGACGACTCGCTGGCCGAACGGGTGGTGGAAGCGATCTCGGCTGCCGCACAGACCGGGCGCATCGGCGATGGCAAGATCTTCATTTCCAACATCGAAGGCGCGGTCCGCATCCGCACCGGTGAGCGCGACAGCGACGCCATCTGATTTTACCGACTTCTCGCCGGCTTACAGGGGCCTGGCGGCTGACCACATCAACCTACCCCTTCGGGGGGGTATCATGAAAGAAGGGCAAGGTTCACATGGCTAACACGCCTAAAGACATCCTGAAAATGATCGAGGAAAAGGAGATCGAATGGGTCGATGTCCGCTTCACCGATCCCAAGGGCAAGTGGCAGCACCTGACCATGGTGTCTTCGGTGCTGGGCGAGGATGAACTGACCCAGGGCCTGATGTTCGACGGTTCGTCGATCGAAGGCTGGAAGGCGATCAACGAGTCGGACATGATCCTGAAGCCCGACCTGGACGCCGTCTATGTCGATCCGTTCAGCGCCACGCCGATGCTGATCCTGTTCTGCGACATCGTCGAACCCGACACCGGCGAACTGTACAGCCGCGACCCGCGTTCGACCGCGAAGCGCGCGGAAGCCTTCGTCAAGTCGGCCGGCTTCGGCGACACCGTCTATGTCGGTCCGGAAGCCGAATTCTTCATGTTCGACGACGTCCGCTTCAACTCGGACTATAGCGAATCCTTCTTCAAGATCGACGATATCGAACTGCCGACCAACACTGGCAAGGAATATGAGGGCGGCAACCTCGCCCACCGTCCGCGCGCCAAGGGCGGCTATTTCCCCGTCGCGCCGGTCGATCCCTGCACCGACATTCGCGCCGAAATGGTTTCGACCATGCTCGAAATGGGCCTGCCCTGCGACAAGCACCACCACGAGGTGGCCGCTGCCCAGCACGAACTCGGCCTGACCTTCGGTACGCTGGTCCAGACCGCCGACCGCATGCAGATCTACAAATATGTCGTGCAGATGGTCGCCCAGGCCTATGGCAAGACCGCGACCTTCATGCCGAAGCCGATCGCCCAGGACAACGGATCGGGCATGCACACCCACATGTCGATCTGGGAAGGCGGCAAGCCCCTCTTCGCAGGCGAAGGCTATGCGGGCCTGTCAGACACCTGCCTCTATTTCATTGGCGGCGTCATCAAGCACGCCAAGGCGCTGAATGCCTTCACCAACCCGACCACCAACAGCTACAAGCGTCTGGTGCCGGGCTTCGAAGCGCCGGTTCTGCTGGCCTATTCGGCTCGTAACCGTTCGGCCTCCTGCCGCATTCCCTACGGCGCGGGCGCCAAGGCGAAGCGCGTGGAATTCCGCTTCCCCGACGCGATGGCCAACCCCTATCTGTGCTATTCGGCGCTGCTGATGGCTGGCCTCGACGGCATCGAGAACAAGATCCATCCGGGCGCCGCGATGGACAAGAACCTGTACGATCTGCCGCCGGAAGAACTGAGCCAGGTGCCGACCGTTTGCGGTTCGCTGCGTGAAGCGCTGAACTCGCTGGCTGCCGACCACGACTTCCTGCTGAAGGGCGACGTGTTCACCAAGGACCAGATCGAGGCCTATCTCGAACTCAAGTGGCCCGAAGTGTACCGCTGGGAAATGGCTCCCTCGCCGGTCGAATTCGACATGTATTACAGCGCCTGATCAGTTCAGGCCTGAGCAATTCAGGCCTGATCCGTTCGGAACTGTCGAGGAAAGGGGCTCGGTCGCGCAAGCGGCCGGGCCCCTTCCGATTGGGCGGGGATAATTACGCCGATATCCGCTGTGGATAAGCCGTGCTCAGGCGAAGGCAGGAGCCCAGTTCACAGGTTGCGATTATTGCGCAGCCGGGACGGACTCTCATAGGCCATCAGACGCCTTGGCAGAGGCGCAGCGCGCCTGATGAGCCTATCGGCAAGTTCAGCTTCAGCCCGAATCTACCCTCGAATCCGCCCATTGCCTGCCTCCAGTAGAAATCCGACAATCGGTCCATGTCGCTCATCGAGTCGCTAGGCCTGTCCCATCCGATTATCCAGGCACCCATGGCCGGTGTGTCGACGCCCGCCATGGCGGCGGCTGTCTCCAACGCCGATGCGCTTGGTTCCATCGCCGTGGGTGCGGCCGACGCCGAAAGCGGCCGTTCGATGATAGAGGCTGTCCGCGCACAGACCGGTCGCCCGTTCAACGTCAACCTCTTCGCGCATGCGCCTGCCCGCAATGACCCCGTCAGGGAAGCGGCCTGGCTCACTGCCCTGACGCCGATGTTTCGAGCCTATGACGCCCGCCCTCCAGCGGCCCTGCGCGAAATCTACCGCAGCTTCGTCGAAGATGATGCGATGCTTGCGATGTTGATCGACCTCGCCCCGGCGGTTGTCAGCTTCCATTTCGGATTGCCCGATCCGGCCGCCATCGCCGCGCTCAAACAGGCGGGATGTCTGCTGCTTGCCACGGCGACCAATGAGGTGGAGGCGCGTGCCGCAGAGCAAGCAGGCGTCGACGCCATAGTCGCCCAGGGCTATGAAGCTGGCGGCCATAGAGGTGCCTTTGATCCGGAAGCCCTTGACGACCAGCTCGGCACCTTCGCCCTCACCCGTCTGCTCGCCACTCGATGCAGCCTGCCCGTGATCGCGGCGGGCGGCATCATGGACGGACAGGGCATCCGCGCCGCACTCGCGCTTGGCGCAGTCGCGGCGCAACTTGGCACTGCCTTCATCGCCTGCTCCGAAAGCAGCGCCGACGAAGCCTATCGCGCTGCACTCGCCAGTGCCGCCGCCCATCACACTGTGATGACCCGCGTCATTTCGGGTCGCCCGGCCCGCTGCCTCGCCAATCGCTTCACCGCCTGGGGTGCCGAGGCAGCAGCGCAGCCCCCCGCCTATCCCATTGCCTATGATGCCGGCAAAGCGCTCAATGCTGCCGCGAGGGCCAGGGGCGAAGGCGGCTTCGGCGCGCAATGGGCAGGCCAGGGTGCGCCACTGGCTCGCGCCATGCCAGCCGCCGATCTTATCGACCTTCTGGCCAGGGAAATGCGGGAAAGCGCTTAACGGACTTCAGGAATGGATGCGCCGAACAGCAATATCGACTCGCCGGCGGGCGACAATGCGATCTCGCCACCGACGCTCGTCACCAAAGTTCGCACCATCCAAGCCGCAGATGTGCGCGACGCAAGCCCCTCCAGCGGCAAAGTGCCCGCCAGAGCGGCGCGCAGGTCGGGATCAAGCACCAGCTTCGGTCCTTCCGCCCGCACGACGATCTCTGTCACGCCTGGCCTCTTTTCCGCCCCGATGTCGAGCTGACCGCCGCGCACCAGCGCATCGCCCGCGATCAGCGCCAGGTTCAGCAGCACCTTCACGGGCAGCTTTTCCAGCATGTCATCCTCGACCAGCCAGCCGATCTTCACCCGTCCCGAAGCCGCGAACATGCCCTCTATGGCCACCCGCGCCTCATGCGTCGGCACGGCATCGCCAAAGCCGCCCGCAGAACCGAATGCCAGGCGGAAGAATTTCAGCTTGTTCGCAGAGGTTTTGGCACTGTCAGCCAGCAGGTCCAGACAACGCTGGCGCATTTCCGGATCCGTCTCATCCGCCATCAGTTCAAGCCCGTTGTTGAGCGCACCGACCGGACTCAGCAGATCATGGCACAGGCGCGAGCAGAGCAGGCTGGCAAAATCGATGCTGTCGATCGGATTGGTCATGAAGGTTCGCTGCCGCCGGAAAAATGAACAGGAAGGAATGAAAGGCTAATGCGCTGCCCCGCCGCGCGATGCAACCCTCCCTCACATGATGTCGAGCAAAGCCTCGACAAATTGCACCCGTCCGTCTTGCCCCGCCCTGGCAATCCACAGGCGGGCCATCCCCTCTCCCACGATCAACCAGAGGCTGTCGTCGGGCGCCGCGCAGGCTGCATCTGTCCGGGAGGGCACGGCCTGACCGGCTGGATGCGAATGGTAATGCCCCAGAATCCGCGCCCCGCCGGCACGCGCCGCACGATGAGCCGCGATCAGCACCACGGGATCGAGTTCGAAATGGCGTTCCGGGTCGGCCGCGACATTGGCCGCGGGCCGAACTGCCTCGATCCGCGCCCGCGTCCCCAGCAGCAAGCCGCAGACCTCCCGCCTGTCCGCCGCCGCTTCGGACATGATTTGTTCCAGCAGACCCCTTGAAATCGCAACCTTCATTCCTACGTTCCTACCCAATGGGTTCGGGGGTTTCCATCATTGAAGCGACCATAAGCGAGGCGCAGGATGGCATGCGGCTCGACAAGGCCCTTGCCGAACTGGTTCCCGACCTTTCGCGCGAGCGCTTGAAGACGCTGATCCTGGAGGGCCATGTGACGGAAGGTCGGCATGCGAACGCAGGCCGGTTCCCAAATCCATCAATGCCAAACCCATCAATGAAGGTCACAACCGGACAGGCCTTCGCCATCGTCCTGCCTCCGCCGATCGCGGCGGAGGCCGCTGCACAGGACATACCGCTCGACATCATCCATGAAGATGCCGACCTGATCGTCATCGACAAGCCTGCCGGCCTGGTGGTCCATCCGGCTGCGGGCAACCTGGACGGAACCCTGGTCAATGCGCTGCTTCATCATTGTCAGGGTCGGCTGTCCGGGATCGGCGGGGTGGCGCGCCCAGGCATCGTCCACCGCATCGACAAGGATACGTCGGGCCTGCTGGTCGTAGCCAAATCCGATCGCGCTCATGAGGGGTTGGCGCAGCAGTTCAAGGCGCATTCGATCGACCGGCTATACGCTGCGATCGTCTATGGCGTACCTCAACCATTGTCGGGCACGATCGACACATGGATCGGCCGTTCCGACGCCGATCGAAAGAAGATGGCGGTTCATCGGGAAGGACGCGGCAAACATGCCGTGACCCATTATCGGACATTGCAGAAGCTGCGCGCCGCCGCCCTGGTGGAATGCAGGCTGGAGACCGGGAGAACGCATCAGGTGCGCGTTCATATGGCGCATATCGGCAACCCCTTGATCGGTGACCCGGTTTACGGTAGAGAAAGAAAAGGTTTCAAATCGATACTGGAAACGCTGGGTTTCAAAAGGCAGGCATTGCACGCAAAAAGGCTGGGGTTCATACATCCATTAACGGGTGAGGCACTCAGCTTCGACAGCAAACTCCCTGTCGATATGCAGGAACTGTTAAGCGAGCTTCACGTATAGATTTGAACAAGTTTGCGACGGCGCCTTGGACGCCTCTTCTGGGTCCCGCCGCGCATGAAAGGGAAAGGTGACGACATGGCCGGAAAGACCAATGTCCCCGCGGTTCCTGCGCTGGGCGGTGAAGCCAGCCTCAACCGCTATCTGTCGGAGATCCGCAAATTTCCGATCCTGACGCCCGAGCAGGAATATATGCTCGCAAAACGCTATGCCGAACATGCTGATTCGGAAGCGGCGGCGCAACTGGTGACCTCGCATCTGCGCCTCGTGGCGAAGATCGCCATGGGTTATCGCGGCTATGGCCTGCCCGTCAGCGAACTGATCAGCGAGGGCAATATCGGCCTGATGCAGGGCGTGAAGAAATTCGAGCCGGATCGCGGCTTCCGTCTGGCGACCTACGCAATGTGGTGGATTCGCGCTTCGATCCAGGAATTCATCCTGCGGTCGTGGAGCCTGGTGAAGATGGGCACCACCGCCGCGCAGAAGAAGCTGTTCTTCAACCTGCGCCGGATGAAGAACAATATCGAAGCCTTCGAGGATGGCGACCTGCATCCCGACGACGTCAAGAAGATCGCCACCGATCTGGGCGTGACGGAGGAGGATGTCATCTCCATGAATCGTCGCATGGCGATGGGCGGCGACACGTCGCTCAACGTCCCGATGCGCGAAGATGGCGAGGGCCAGTGGCAGGATTGGCTGGCCGACACCGATCCGCTTCAGGACGAACGGGTCGCCGACCAGCAGGAAAGCGAACTGCGCCACGACATGCTGGTCGAAGCGATGGATGACCTGAACGACCGGGAGAAGCATATTCTGGCCGAGCGCCGCCTGGCGGAGGAACCCAAGACGCTGGAGGAACTTTCGCAGGTCTATGGCGTCAGCCGCGAGCGTGTTCGCCAGATTGAGGTGCGCGCGTTCGAGAAACTGCAAAAGGCCATGATGCGGATTGCAGGCGACAAGCTGGGCAAGATTTCCCGCCTCGCCACCATCTGATCGGATTGGGTAAAGGACAAAGCCCCGGATGAACATCCGGGGCTTTGTCGTGCCTGCTCGTTTCGCGCCGTCACCCCGGCAAAAACAGTCCGGTGGAGGGCGCGCTCACGTCCGAAATTTTCCCTCATGGTGCAATTGCGAGCCATCCCGCTCCATCTTGCACCGCCGCGCAACGGCGTTACCACGGCAATATGAACTCCAAGTCCGCTTCCCCTCGCCGCCGCTCCCGCTGGATCCGGATCATCCTCAAGATCGTCGGTGGTTTCGTCGCACTCTCACTGCTGATGGTGGTGATCTATCGCTTCATCCCCCCGCCCGTGACCTGGACAATGCTGCTGGACCCCAACGGCATCACCAAGGACTGGATGAGCCTGGACAAGATGGATCCGAACATGGCGCGCGCCGCCATCGCCGCAGAGGATAGCCGCTTTTGCAGCCATCACGGCTTCGACGCGGTCGCCATTGCCCAGGCGATGCGCCACAATGCCAGCGGCGGGCGCATACGCGGCGGCTCGACCATCAGCCAACAGACGGCAAAGAATGTGTTTCTTTTCCAGGGCGGCGGTTTCATCCGCAAGGGGCTGGAAGCCTGGTTCACCCTCCTCATCGAAGCGATCTGGGGCAAGCGGCGGATCATGGAAGTCTATCTCAACGTCGCGGAAACCGGCATCGGCACATATGGCGCGCAGGCGGGTGCCATCCGCTATTTCCACCATGGCGCCCAGCATCTGACCCGCCCCGAAGCCGCCCGCCTGGCCGCCGTCCTGCCGCTTCCCAAGAAGCGCGAAGCCATCGACCCGCACGGCTTCACCCGCCGCTACGGCAACAGCATTTCCGCCCGCATCGGCATCGTGCAGCGTGACGGGCTGGATAGCTGCCTGAAATGAAGAGGGCGCGGATCACTCCGCGCCCTCCCATATCCCTACTGTGACGCTGGTTTAAAAACCGACGACCACAGACCCAATGAAGGTGCGCGGCGCACCGATCTGCGCGAAGGTGATGCTAGTGTTGGACAGGGTGCCATCAAAACCACCGACATAGAATTTGTCGAACAGGTTGGTGATGTTCAGCTGGATCGCCACACCCGGTGCCCCGAATTTTTCCAGCGAATAGCGTGCGTCCAGATCGACCACCGTATAGGCCGGGGCCTTGGCGCCATAGACCTGGGTCAAGGCCCCGTTGATCGTCTGATATACCGGCAGATTCTGGTCGTTCACATAACGCGGACCGGTGCGCTTCGCCTGGACGCCCAGCCGGAAGCCCTCGACCTCACCCTGCACACGGCCGCCCAATGTATAGACCGGCGCACCCGATTCCCGCTTGCCCGCCGTCTGGCCGACCGTAGTGGCATTCAGCTGGACATCGTCCTTGATCTCGGACTTGAGGTAAGAGCCGAAGGCGTAGAACATCAGTTCCGGAATCGGCTGATAGGTCACGCTCCCATCAACGCCATATTTGTCGACCCGGCCCAGATTGCGGTAGATGGTGACGTTGAGATCACGATCATAGGCCTGCGCCAGACGGTTATGGTAGATGGTGTACCAACCCGACAGTTGCGCCTGCAATTTGCTGGTGCGGTAACGGACACCCAGATCGAAATTGTCGGTGGTTTCCGGGCTGGGATTAGCCCCTTCGGTATCGAGAGCATAGAAGAAGCTGTTGTACAGATTGTCCGTACCCGGCACCTGCAAACCCTTCGAATAGTTGGCGAACAGGCTGGCAGCCCCGCTCAGATCGAACACGATGCCTGCGTTCGGTAACAGCTTGTCATATTTGAAGACGCGCCGCTGCGGCCCCTGAATGGTCGGATTGGCCGCCGCATAGGCAACCGACGCTGCATCGTCGCCAAAGCACCGCAGATTGCCGCCCGCCGTCGCGGTAAAGCAATAATTGTTGAGGTCGCGCTTGAAGAAAGGTGCACGCAGACCAAGATTCACGGTCAGCGCATCGAATTCGCCGCGATATTCGCCCGAAACCTGATGCAGGATTGCATAAGAGAGGCGATTGCGCTTCTCGACCAGATTGCCGTTCACGTCCGCGATCGGATCGTCGATCGCGAAATATTCCGATCCGAAGCCATCGGTGCGCAGATAGGCCGCTTCGCCGGTCTGGCGATGACGGCCGCGATCATAGCTGTAGGCCACGCGAATCGTGTGATGATCGTTGATGTCGTAACGTAGCGATGCGATCAGGCCATAGCGATGCGTCTGGGTCTGGCTCGGCGTCACAAGGCGGATGGTGTCCAGCGTATCGCCATCGCCGTTGAGATCGCGCCCGAAATAATATTGGGTGGCGCTCGAAGAGCCCTGAATGAAGCCGACCTGCCCTGCCAGCCCCGAACTGACCGGAGTGCGGCCTTCCGAAGCGATGCTCGTACCGCCGCCATTGGCCTTGGTATATTGATAGCTCGGATCCACCGTCAGGATCAGGCCATCAGCCAAGGTGAAGCGCGAGTTGATACGGATATTGCCCGTGTCGGACGGATTGTAGCGATATTCATAGTCGGAACCGCAGGCGCTCGCGACATCTGCCACGCCCGCGACCGGGTTCGGAATGGTGCAACGCGCGGTTTCGTAGAAGCGCTCGTCCTTGCTGGTCGGGAAGCGGTTGGCGCTGGAGCTGCCCACGACGCGACCACCATCGACACGCAGCGGCACCGAGCCAAAGAAATTGTTGCGGTTCTTATTATAATGACCGGCGAGCGATATGAAGTCACCGTTGCTACCGATCGGCTGATAGATCTTGGCGTTATATTGCTGCTTGTTGATCTCGCCGATGCCGCCATAGATGGCGTCGTTGCTTGCCCGGCTGGCCGAAAAGAAGGCCCGCGTGCCCCATGGGGTGAAATTGCCGGTCTGAACCATGCCAAACAGACGGAAAAAGCTGAAATCGCCGACCGAAGCGACCATCTTTGCGCCGAATTCCTCGCTCGGGTTAATCGAACGATAATTGACGGTCGAACCTGTCGCTGCGGCAGTCGGGCTGTCGACGTCCGTGGTCCCCAGATTGACGTTTACCTGATCGATGATTTCCGGGTCGAGCTGCTGGTTCGAATAAAGCGCATAGCCACCGGTGTCGTTCAGCGGCAGGCCGTCGAAGGTCTGCGAGATGCGGCTGTCGTCGAAACCGCGAATGGTGAGCGTACCGCCAGCCGAACCGAAAGGATCGTTGTTCTGGAAGCTGACGCCCGGCAGCTGGTTGATGACTTCGTTGATGCTCTGGCCCGGCGTCTGCGCCTGGATGAACTCCGCGCCCAGCACGACCTTGGCCTTGCTGGTGTCGGGCAGCAGCACGCCAGCGACGCCCTTGTCGACGGTCGCGCCCGTGACGACGATCTCATTTTCGAAGTCGATCGATCCGGTCGACTGAGCGAGTGCAGCGACAGGCGCAGCCACGGCAAAGACGGCAGCGACAGGCGCTGCGCTACACATAAGAAGCTGTTTCATATGATTTTTGTCCCTTTGGAAGTTGGCGTATCGTGCCAGCTCTTATTTTGCTCTGTGGAGCTGGCGCCGCCTGTGGCAGCCGATAGCAACGGCCCTGTGATGCTCTGATTACAGTTTTACGACAATATAATAGCATCAGGATGACCGCAGCCGCGTATCGCCAGAAAGCGGGTTCAAGGGACTTTCCGCCTTTTACATAACTCATTGTTTTCAAATGATTATAATTGCGGCCAATTTCGCTGTTTAACAGTGGTGCAGTTTTGCAACGCAGCAGGATTTTTTGTGCGACCGCGTCGAAGTTTATGAAAAAGGGGCCGGCGAAACATCGCCGACCCCCAAATTTCAATTCCTGAAGGTTGGATTCAGGCCGCGTCTTCGGCCCTTTTGTCCTTCTCGCTGAATACGCGAATCGGTTCCTTATTGCCGGCGACCACATCCTTGTCGACCACCACTTCGCCCACGCCTTCCATCGAGGGCAGGTCGAACATCGTGTCGAGCAGGATCGCCTCAAGAATGGACCGCAGTCCGCGCGCACCGGTCTTCCGCTCGATCGCCTTTCTGGCGATCGCGGTCAAAGCATCGTCGGTGAAGCTGAGTTCGACATTCTCCATGTCGAAAAGCTTGGCATATTGCTTCACCAAAGCATTTTTCGGCTCGACCAGGATCTTGACCAGCGCGGCCACATCCAGATCCTCCAGCGTCGCGATCACAGGCAGACGGCCGACAAACTCCGGGATGAGGCCGAATTTCAGCAGATCCTCCGGTTCGCTCTGACGCAGCAATTCCCCGGTCTTGCGTTCTTCGGGAGCAGCGACATGGGCACCGAAGCCGATCGACTTGGCTTCCAGACGGTCGCCGATGATCTTTTCCAGGCCTGCGAACGCCCCGCCGCAGATGAACAGGATGTTCGTAGTGTCGACCTGCAGGAATTCCTGCTGCGGATGCTTGCGGCCGCCCTGCGGCGGAACCGAGGCAGTCGTGCCTTCCATCAGCTTCAACAGCGCCTGCTGCACACCTTCGCCCGACACGTCGCGCGTGATCGAGGGGTTCTCCGCCTTCCGGCTGATCTTGTCGATCTCGTCGATATAGACGATGCCCCGCTGCGCCTTCTCGACATTATAGTCGGATGCCTGGAGCAGCTTGAGGATGATGTTCTCCACATCCTCGCCCACATAGCCGGCTTCAGTCAGCGTGGTGGCGTCAGCCATGGTGAAGGGCACGTCAAATGTCTTGGCCAGGGTCTGGGCCAGCAGCGTCTTGCCGCAGCCGGTAGGGCCGACAAGCAGGATATTCGACTTGGCCAGTTCCACCTCACCCGGCTTCGTGCCGTGGTTGAGGCGCTTGTAATGATTGTGAACAGCGACGGAGAGGACGCGTTTCGCCCGGTTCTGGCCGATCACATAATCGTCCAGCACATCGCAGATTTCCTGCGGGGTCGGCACGCCGCCATCCTTCTTGCCGACGAGACCGCCCTTGGTTTCCTCGCGGATGATGTCGTTGCACAGTTCCACGCACTCATCGCAGATGAACACGGTCGGCCCCGCAATCAGCTTACGCACCTCATGCTGCGACTTGCCGCAGAAGGAGCAGTAAAGCGTGCTTTTAGAATCGGAGCCCGTAAGCTTAGTCATTCGCCATTCTCTCTTCCCTCTGCCAGGCGAACTGCCGCCTGTGGTGAGGGATATGGTGGTCCTAGGATCATCCTAGACCGCGACGCGCCCGTTTCACAAGGGGAGAAAAGGGCGCGTGCGGCAAATATGGGTTTAGCCCTCGGCAGTTTCCGCCAACGCCGGGCGGCGGTCGAACACCTCGTCCACGAGCCCGAACGCCTTGGCCTCTTCTGCCTCCAGGAAGGTGTCACGGTCCATGGCGCGCTCCACTTCCTCCAGCGAACGCCCCGTATATTGGACGTAGAGGTTGTTGAGACGGCTGCGGATGCGCAGGATTTCCTTTGCCTGAATCTCGATGTCGGACGCCATGCCCTGGGCGCCGCCCGATGGCTGGTGCACCATGATGCGGGCGTTGCTAAGCGCGATGCGCTTGCCCGGCTCGCCAGCGGCAAGCAGGAAACTGCCCATGGAGGCCGCCTGGCCGATGCAGACGGTACCGACCTGGGGACGGATATATTTCATCGTGTCGTGGATCGCCATGCCGGACGTCACCACGCCGCCGGGCGAGTTGATGTACATCCAGATGTCCTTCTTCGGATTTTCCGACTCAAGGAACAGCAACTGAGCGACGATCAGCGAGGCCATATGATCCTCGACCTGCCCGGTCACGAAGATGATCCGCTCGCGGAGGAGGCGCGAATAGATGTCGAAGCTGCGCTCGCCCCGGTTCGATTGTTCGATGACGATGGGGACCAGAGCGGCCATGGGATCGGACATGATATCGGTCATTTTGCTCTTTCAGGGTGTGTTGCTTTTGCCCGTGCTCTACATCGGCACAAAAGACGGACTGTTCAAGGGGTCGCGTGAAACGCGGTCGGATTGCTTGGCTGAACGGGGCGCAATCAGTCGCGCCGGGCGAAGTCGGAAGGCGCCTTGAAGGCGAGATAGGCAAGCCGGCGAATCTCTCGACGGCCGCGCACCACCGTATCCAATATGAGGCCGCACATGCCCGAAAGCGTGGCGAGGATCATGAGGCCCGTCACCAATATGGCGGTCGGGAAGCGCGGCACAAGCCCCGTCTTCATATAGGTGACGATCAGCGGGGCCGCGAGGACCAGCCCTGTCAATGCCAGCAGCGCGGCGATGATGCCAAAGAAGAGGATTGGCCGTTCGATGCGATAGAGCGTGATGATCGTCCGCAAAATGCGCCAGCCGTCCCGATATGTACTGAGCTTGCTCACCGATCCTTCCGGCCGCGCGCCATAGGCCGTGACCACCTCCGACACCGGCATGGCGAGTTCCAGCGCGTGCACGCTGATCTCCGTCTCGATCTCGAAACCGGCGGAAAGGACAGGAAAGCTCTTGACGAACCGCCGGGAAAAGACGCGATATCCGGACAATATGTCGGTAAAACTCCGCCCGAACAGCCGCTTGAGCAGGCTGGTGAGCGCCCAGTTGCCGAAGCGGTGCCCGCGCCGATAGGCCTCCTCAATCTCACTGCGCCTTGCTCCCACGACCATGTCGAGATTGTCTTCGAGCATTGCCGCCACCATCTTCGGCGCGGCAGCCGCTTCATAGGTCGCGTCGCCATCAGCCATGATGTAGATGTCGGCGTCCACATCCGCGAACATGCGCCGGACCACATGGCCCTTGCCCTGCTGCGCCACGCGCCGGACGATCGCCCCTGCCCCCGCCGCCAGTTCGCGACTGCTGTCCGTGCTGTTGTTGTCGAAGACATAAACCTCGGCAGAAGGGAGCGCCTGGCGGAAATCCTCCACCGTCCGAACAATGGCGCCGGCCTCGTTATAACAGGGCAGGATGACCGCGACCCGCGGCATGGCTACGCCCGCTTCGCTTCCTGCTGCCGGAAATTCCTTCATCGCCCCACAAACCTTCTTGCCCCGCACATTGCCCAGAGACGATCCATGCTCTCGCAAAGGCGACTTGCCCCATCTTCGCGGAGATGGCGGAACCGCTTGGGATTTCCTCTGCCATGCCGCGTCCGAAATGAAAAGCGCCCGGGCTTCCTTGCGAAGCCGGGCGCTTGTCCATCCATATCGGCAGAGCTCACTCAGCCTTGGCGGCGGCCTTCTTGGCCGGAGCCTTCTTGGCCTTGGGCTTTTCCTCGGCTGCGGCCTCTTCAGCGACGGCCTCATCCTTCTTGGCAGCGGCCTTCTTCGCCGGCGCCTTCTTGGCGGGAGCCTCTTCGGCAGCAGCCTCTACGGGCGCCGCGGCCTCGGCATCGGCAGCCTTCTTCTTCGGTGCAGCCTTCTTCGCCTTGGGCTTCTCGTCATGATCGTGATCATGGCCACAGTCCGGACCATGGACATGCGGCTTCAGATCGCCATCCTCCGCCTCGATCGCTGCTTCCAGTTCCTCGCGGCTGACGGCACGATCAGTGATTTCAGCCTTTTCGAAGAGGAAATCGACGACCTTGTCCTCATAGAGCGGCGCGCGAAGCTGCGCGGCGGCCATCGGGTCCTGACGGACATATTGGACAAAACGCTCGCGATCCTGCGGGCCGTACTGCTGCGCCGCCTGCATGATCAGGCGATTCATTTCCTGCTCGCTGACGACCACGCCATTGGCCTGGCCGATTTCCGAAAGAAGCAGGCCGAGGCGGACGCGACGCACCGCGATGGCGCGATAGTCTTCCTTCTCCGCTTCCATTTCCTTGAGGGCCGCTTCGGGATCTTCCTCATGGCTCGCTTCATGCTGAAGCTGGGCCCAGATCTGGTTGAATTCGGCCTCGACCATGCTGGGCGGCACGTCGAAATCATGCGAAGCGGCCAACTGGTCGAGCAACTTGCGCTTCATATAGGTACGGGTCAGGCCGTTATGTTCCTGCTCGATCTGGCCCTTCAGCAGCTCCTTGAGCTTGTCCAGACCTTCCAGTCCCAGCGACTTGGCGAAATCATCGTCCAGCTTGGGTTTGTCAGCGTTCAGGATCGCCTTGACGGTGATGTCGAAGGTCGCTTCCTTGCCCGCAAGGTGCGCAGCGCCATAATCTTCGGGGAAGGTGACGGTGATGGTCTTCTCGTCGCCCTTCTTGACGCCGGTCAGCTGCTCCTCGAAGCCCGGGATGAACTGGCCCGAACCGATCTTCAGCTTCACATCCTCGGCCGAACCGCCTTCAAAGGCTTCGTCGCCGATCTTGCCGACGAAATCGATGGTCAGCGTGTCGCCATCCTTGGCCTTGTGGCTGGCGGAATGCTCTTCCAGAGCGCCCTGCTGGGTCGCGATGCGGCCGGCGGCCTCATCGACCTGCGCGTCGGCGACTTCGGCGGTCAGACGCTCCAGCTTCAGACCTTCGATGCTCGGCGCGGTAATTTCAGGCAGCACTTCCAGAGCGACCTTGACCTCGGCGTCCTTGCCGAACTCGAAATTCTCGTCCAGCTCGACCGAAGGCTGCATCGCGGGGCGCAGCTTCTGGTCAGCGATCAGCTTCTGGATGCTGTCCTGGATGGAGCTGTTGAGCGCGTCACGCTGCAACGACTCGCCGTGCATCTTCTTGACGAGATTGGCGGGCACCTTGCCGGGGCGGAAGCCGGGCATGCGCACCTGCGGCGCGATGGCGGCCACTTCCTTTTCCACGCGGGCGTCGATATCCTTCGACGTGATGGTCACGGTGTAGGCGCGCTTCAGGCCCTCGTTCAACGTCTCGACAGTCTGCATCTCTTCTCTCAAACGCTTTCTTCAGCTGAATTTCGTTGGCGCCTGCGCATCCATGAGTCTGGCGCACTGGTGCGGGCGAAGGGACTCGAACCCCCACATCTTGCGATACCAGAACCTAAATCTGGCGCGTCTACCAATTTCGCCACGCCCGCATCGGTCGCCGGTCGGCGCGGCATAGAGAAAAGCTGCCCATGAAGCAAGGGCAAGCGGTCCAGCCTGTGGATAACCGGTGGATAAGTCCAAACGGAACCCATTTGCACGCCCGCGCGTAGCCATGCCAAGGAGAAAAACGATGGCCACCAGACCCGATACTGCGCCGGACATATTGCCGCCCCCCGACCGGATCAACCCCCAATCGCCGCCCGAAGCCCCCGCCCCCGACGCGCCGCAAGAGACGCCGGCCGGCCAGCCGCCCGAAATCCTGCCCGATAGTCCCGATTTCGACCAGCCTGACCGGACCCCCCCCGAACTTCCTCCCGGCTGACCGATATTTTGGCCACAGCGGGCGGGTTTTCCACAGACAAGGGAAATAATGGTTGCGCAGGCGCTGGACAGGCCCCTGCATCCATGATTGAACTATGACAAACAGATGAATGCGGGAGAGGCGCGGCTGACAACAAGGGGGTCATCGTGCAAGGGGTTCGCGCTAAGCTGAAATGGTTCAAGGCAGTGATCCTGCCACAGGAAGCTGCTCTCAGGGGGCGTCTCCGGAGGATCCTGCCCGCCAATCAGGAACTGGAGGATATGGTCGCGGAGGTTCTTGCCCGCGCCTACGCTACCGACAACTGGGAAAATGTGACCACGGGTCGCGCCTATCTTTTCACCATTGCCCGCAATCTGGTGATCGATACGGCCCGGCGGAACAAGGTGGTGAGTTTCGAAACCATCGCCGATCTGGAGCTGCTGCAGGGCCAAAATGATGTGGAAGCGCAACTCCACGCCCGTGAAGCCCTGCGCCAGGTCGAGGCGATGGTCGACGCGCTTCCCCCGCAATGCCGCCGGGTCTTCATTCTCCGCCGCATCCACGAAAAATCGATGCTGGAAATAGCGGGCGAAATGTCCCTGTCCGTTTCTACTGTTGAAAAACATCTGGCCAAAGCGATCACAATAGTTATGCGGGCCTGGGCGGAACGTGAGGAAACGGATTTCGAACGTGCGGGCGTCGGGACCAGAATCGAGCTGCGAAAGCAGGGACGAGATCGAGGCGGAAGCCGCGCGCCTGCTGGCAAGGCTTAACAGCGCCCACGGAACCGAAACCGAAATTGAAGTCTGCCGCTGGATCGCAGCCGATGCCCGCCACGCCGTGGCATTCGCCCGCGCCGAAGCCGCCTGGGAGGCGGCCGAGCGACTGAAGAGCGCCGCCGCCGAAGTCAACCTGCCCCCGCTGGAGGCCATTGTCAGCGAGGAGCAGCAGCGCCGCCTCTCGCGCAACATCATGGTCGCCGCCGCCATTGCGGTGATGCTGTTCATCATTGCCGCCATCGTCACTATTCGCACATTCAGCGGCGTGGACCATTATGAAACAAGGATAGGGCAGATCAGCGACATCGCGCTCAACGATGGCTCTACCCTGCACCTCAACAGCGACAGCGCCGCCGAAGTGCGTTTCACCGACCGTGGTCGCAAGGTCCGCATATTGAAAGGCGAAGCTTCTTTCGACGTCTCACACGACCGTTCCCGTCCCTTCGACGTGGAGGTCCGTTCCGCCGTCATCAGAGCCGTGGGCACGGCCTTCAACGTGCGGCTTCGTCCGGCGGTGGTGGAACTGACAGTCACGCAAGGCACTGTCACGGCCTATACGGGCAACACGCCGGGCCAGCAGATCAGCGCCGGAAGCGGTGCCGTGATCCAGCCGCGCAGCGTATCGCTCACCCATCTGCATCCGCGTCTGATCGATCAGCGCACTGCCTGGCGCGAGCATATGGTGGAACTGGACGGAGAGACGATCGAACAGGCGGCCAACGAATTCAACCGCTACCGCGTGGCGCCGATCCTGATAGGCGACACGCGGGTTTCCTCTCTCCGCGTCGGCGGACGCTTCCGCATCACCGACAGCAAGGCATTCCTCTCGGCACTCCGATCGAGCCTGCCGATCCGCGTGGTCGACGGTCAGGACGGCTCCGTCATGCTGCTGTATCAGGACGAGGAAGACATTGCGGCGGATGGCGCCAACAAATAAGGGCGCGAATCTTCGGACCATGCGCGGCGGCCCAATCGCTCCGGATCAAGCCAGCAGTTCGCGCACCAGCGCAGGCACCAGGACGCTCGCAGCGCCCATCCGGCTTTCCTCGAAATAAAAGCTGCCGGCCGACGGCTCCAGGTTCAACTCGAGCGTCCGGGCGCCCACATGGCGCGCGGTCTGCACGAATCCGGCAGCCGGATAGACCGCTCCGGAAGTGCCGACCGAAACGAACAGGTCGGCTTGTCGCAGTGCGTCGTCGATCAGATCCATTTGGTACGGCATTTCTCCGAAGAACACGATATCGGGCCGCAACGCTCGACTGCCGCACCCATCACAAATCGATCCCGGCGGCAAGGAATGTGTCCATCGCATGGCCTTGCCACAAGCCGCGCAAAGGGCGGACAGCAACTTCCCATGCATGTGGACCAGCCGCTGCGCCCCTGCCCGCTCGTGCAGATCGTCGACATTCTGGGTAACGATCAGCAACTCGCCCGGCCATTCCGCATCAAGCGCCGCCAGCGCCTCATGCGCGGCGTTGGGCTCCACCTCGGCCAGCCTGGCTCGCCGCTCATCATAGAAGCGATGCACCAGGGCGGCGTTCCGCTCAAGGGCTTCAGGGGTGCAGACGTCCTCGACCCGATGCCCTTCCCACAATCCGTCGGGTCCGCGAAAGGTGGCAAGGCCGCTTTCGGCCGAAATCCCCGCTCCAGTCAGGATCACGATGTTGCGAATGTCGTCCATGTCATGGTCCCGTGCGATGGCGGCGTGAAGGGCCTATGCCTCATGGAGCGCTGTTCCGGCAATATTTCGCGAGCCCAGTCTGTCCGCCACTACAACGCATTCGCCGATTTCCATGGAGCCGCTTTTGCGGCACGGGGATGACAAGGCCACCCCGTTCTGGCATCGGCCGTGCGACCAGATTGGGGATGAGATTGATGACACGGATCGGCATTTACGGAGCGGCAGGGCGCATGGGCCGCGCCATCGCGCAGATCGCGCTGGAGTCCGGCCTGGAAGTTGCAGGAGGCACGGACCGCGAAGGCGAAGGTGAACTGGCTCCCGGTATCCCCATCGGCACCGATCCGATCGCGCTGGCTGAAAAAAGCGACGTGCTGATCGACTTTTCGGTGCCCGCCGCGCTTTCGGCCCATCTGAATGCCTGCATCGCGGCGAAGAAGCCGATCCTAATCGGCACCACCGGGCTGGAACCTGCGCATCATGCGCTGATCGACGACGCATCGGCACAGATTCCGATCCTCCAGACCGGCAATACCTCGCTGGGCGTCAATCTGCTGGCGGCGCTGGTGGAACAGGCGGCGGCGCGCCTGGGCGACGATTGGGACATAGAAATTGTGGAAATGCATCACCGCCACAAGGTCGACGCACCGTCCGGCACTGCCCTGCTTCTGGGCGAGGCTGCGGCGCGAGGACGCGGCATTGCTCTGGCGGATCATAGCGAGCGCGGTCGTGACGGCATTACGGGAGCACGTGCAAGGGGCGCGATCGGCTTTGCTGCGTTACGCGGCGGTTCGGTGGCGGGTGATCATCAGGTCATCCTGGCGACAGAGGGCGAGCGGATCGAAATCGGTCATCGCGCCGAAAGCCGCACCATCTTCGCCAGGGGCGCGGTGAAGGGCGCGCAATGGCTGATCGGCCGGCCCACGGGACGCTATGACATGAAGGGCGTGCTGGGTTTGTAAGCGCCGATGAAGAAGGAGCAGATCTTCGATTTTTTCAGCCGCCTCGCTGAAACCAATCCAGCGCCCAGAACGGAGCTGGAATATGGCAATGACTATCAGTTGCTGGTCGCTGTCGTCCTTTCCGCGCAGGCGACGGACGTGGGCGTCAACAAGGCGACGCGTGTACTCTTCCGCCAGGTCCACACACCGCAGGAGATGGTGGACCTGGGCGAGGAGGGCCTGAAGCAGCATATCAAGACGATCGGCCTGTTCAACGCCAAGGCGAAAAACGTCATCGCCCTGTCCGAAATCCTGGTGCGCGATTTCGGGGGAGAGGTGCCGCACGACCGCGACGTCCTGACCACCCTGCCCGGCGTCGGGCGCAAGACCGCCAATGTCGTGGTCAACACCGCCTTCGGGCAGGAGGCGTTCGCGGTCGACACCCATATCTTCCGCGTCGGCAACCGCACTGGCCTGGCACCGGGCAAGACGCCGCTCGCCGTCGAGCTGAAGCTCGAAAAGCGGGTTCCCGGCCCCTTCCGCCGCGATGCCCACCACTGGTTGATCCTGCACGGCCGCTATGTCTGCAAGGCTCGGAAACCCGAATGCTGGCGCTGCATCGTGGCCGATCTCTGCCGTTTCAAGCCCAAGACGCCCGCGCCCGACGCCAATCCTTGATTATTGTGCGGTTCAGGCGCCGCGCGGTAGAAGGAGCGACAGGACGGATGATGCGTTTCCGCGACGTCATCCAGACAGTCAACAGGAGAGACGATATGTCTGCCCCCCTCATCCGCAAACTCGCCCTGGCGGCGGCGCTCGTCTGCGTCGCAGGCCCTGCACTCGCCCGCAAAGCTCCCGACAACCTGGTTCCTGCAGGAAAGGCGGTCGACTGCGTCCAACTGACCGCGATCCGCTCCACCGAGGTTCGCGACGACCGGACCATCGACTTCATCATGAACGGCAACAAGGTCTATCGAAACACCCTGCCCATGAGCTGCCCAAGCCTGGGTTCCGAGAAACGGTTCATGTACAAGACCAGCCTGTCCCAGCTCTGCTCGGTGGACATCATCACCGTGCTCTATCAGACTGGCGGCCTTCAGCGGGGACCAAGCTGCGGCCTGGGAAAATTCCAGCCAATGGAGAAAATGGCGAAATAACTTTGGCCTGAGGCGATTTAGATGCTGGCGTGAGCGATTGGGCTTTGCTAAGCGCCCCTTCGTACCAGCAATACGCACCCATAGCTCAGCTGGATAGAGCGTTGCCCTCCGAAGGCAAAGGCCAGAGGTTCGAATCCTCTTGGGTGCGCCATTACAAAGCATTGTTATTCCTTTGTTTTGGTCCGGGCCTTGGCCCGAGCGGTAGCGATTGAAGCGATTTTGGGACCGCCGTGGGACCGCAGGTGCACTTCGGTGTAGCGTGAAATCTCGGCCCAATAGGCCTCCACACCCGCGATGAACTCGGCCAGATAGTCGGGCCTGACGTGCCTGTAATTGCGCTTTCCGGTGCCTTCGCCGACGTGACCTGCCGCCGCATCGATCTGCGCCTCGGGCACGCCCCGGCGGTGCATTTCCGTGATGGCGGTGTGCCGCAGCGTGTTCGGCGTCCCCAGCCCCTTGAGCTTCGGCCGCGGCTGCGTCTCGCCCAGCTTCTTGCGCGCCGGCAGGAAGACCTGATTGCCCTCGTCGTCGAAAACCTCGCGGCAGATGCCGGCCTCGATCAGGCACTTCTCGAACGAATCGCCCAGGTCGTAGCAGGGATATTCGAAAAACTCAGGGACGGCCGGGTCGGCCCAGTTGCGTTCCGCCTTGGGCTTGCGCGACACGATCACCTTGCCCTTGATGCCCTCCAGCCACGGTGCCAGCGTCGGCGCGATCGGCACGATGGAGCGGCGCTTCTTGGTTTGGCTGCGATCGTCGGCCAGGAAGTGGATGCGCCCGTCGCGGATCTGCGAGCTGTCGAGATCGAGGATTGCCCAGGAGCGCCCGCAGGTGCTGAGCGCGATCAGGATATAGAGCAGCAGGTGCTTGCGATCTTCCCGACTGGCCGCCGCCTCCAGCAGCGCCGCAACGCGCTCGGGCGTATAGACGAGATCGCGGGGCTTCGCCTTGTCGCGCGCCTCGACATCATGGACGAACGGCGCCGATTCGATCAGTTCATTCTTCCAGCCATGATTAAGCGCGCCGCGCAGGGCTTTGAGATCGCGGTTGATCGTCCAGCCGCCGACGCCCTCGGCCTTGCGGAACTTGATGAAGCGGTCGACCAGCTTCTTGTTGACGTCCGATACCATAACGGACGACGCCACCCGGCCCAGCTTCCGCTCCTGCTCGAAGAAGCGGAGGATGTGCTTCACCGACGTCGTGTAGCGAATCGGCGCCTCGGTCTTCGTGGCGACGTGATCGGTCAGCCAGATATCGATCAGCGTGGCGACGGCCATGTCCTTGATCGATACCGGCTCGGTCGGGCGCGAATGCGCAGCGAAATGGTCGGCTAGCGCCTCTTGTGCTTCGAGAGGCGGGCGATCTTCTCCGCTGTAGCGGACGCCTGTCTTTCGGCGGCGACGTGTACGAGCGTCAGCATCGTACCAGGCGATGACCCACTCTCCGCGCTCGGTGCGGGGTTCGAGCCAGAACTCCCCGAGTTGGATGCGCGGGGGCTTGTCGCCTCCTGCTCCGGTTCCTTTTCCCATAGATCTGCAAACTCCTTGGCCTTCATCTCGGCGATAGATGCATACACCGGAGACGTGGCCAGCGCTCGGACGTGTTCGATATCGAGGTGCAGCTTCTGTCCGTTGACGGCGGCGCGATCGATCTTGGCGAGGATTTCGGTGAAGACCATGCCCATCAGCCGCCTTCCCCCTTCCCTAGTCCTGCCTGATGGCGGGAGATCAACGATTGAGCGCGAGCGATTGGCGGGAGATCAGCCAGTCCCGGCCATGCCTCCGTTATCGTTCCCGCTAGATCGTCCAGCACCTCCACCAGTTCAGCCACAGCAGCGCGGCCTCTCGCTTTTTCGTCGGCAACGCCCATCATGTAGGCGATGGTCAGGCCCTCGCCGTCGAATTGGCGTCCAACCTGTGCAATTTCTGCACCAGTTGGGCAATTTGCGTTTTCTGCAATTTGCTCACTCGCCATCGGTCGCCTCCTTGGCTTTCAAGGTGCAAGGGTGCGTGGGAAACCTGGCGGCGTGATATCGCGTCTGACCGGCCTTGGTCAGGGACCACATCATTCCGCCCTTCTCTAGGCCGCGCTCGGAAGCGAATGGGTCTCTCAGAGCATCATCATCAACGGGAATGAATTCCGCCAAGCCAAGAACTTCAGCGCTTTCAAGAAACACGTCCACATCCTCGATCAGTCGATATTCGCATTCCGTGAAGTCGTCCCACATGTCCGCGAACATGTCTCTCATGAAGGCATCAACCATCTGCCTGATCCTCCCCCTTGCGCCCTTCGGTTGAAGGGGTGGTGATCACCTGCCGCACGGTTTCAGCGCGGACCAGTTTGACCGGCCCATCCTGCGAATATACCGCGAAATAATGCAGCCCCTCTGCCTCGGTACTGGCGCTGGCGACCATCAGGTCATCTTCCCAGATTTCGAACGCCGTTTCCGTCTCCATCTCCCCGGCCTTGGGTAGAAGGAGGGCGGCAATAACAGCGCGCGCAACTACGTCCGCTGTGTCCTCCGGCATGTCGAGATAGGCGGTCACATTGGCGCGGGACAGGGCTTCGTGAGCCGCCTTCAATGCCCTCGCCATAGCCTCCGCATCGCTTGCTGCTGGCGTGGAGAACGCAAGGCGGTGGGCTGGATAGTGTTTGCGAACGATCGCCATGAACGATCTGTGATCGTCAACCAGGGGGATTGCCCCTCCGCCTTCTGAATAGCGGTCGAGCAGGCATTGCATGAACTCGATTTCGGCCGCCGTGTAATCCGCCTCCCGGTCAGCCTCTATCGGCTCACGATGCAGGGATGGGGGTGGTGGGGTGCGGGTGTTCCAGATGGTCACCGCTTCTCTGATCTTCGCCGCGTTGGCCGCATCATCCGCGCCCAGATAGACGAAGCCGGTCCGGCATCCGCAGTTGTTGCAAACGATACAGGCGTCAGTAAGTGACCGCGCGACTTCAACATCGCAGCTCCTGCAATGGGCGCAAGGCTCCAGTTCCTCGCTCATGCCTTATCCCCCTCTCTCGAAGCATCAGTGGGCGCGTCCAGCATCAGGGCATAGGTGATCCACCAGATTATCAGGACGACGCCGACAAGAGCAGTACCGGCATTGGCGCGACCGTTCACGATCCACGGCAAGGTAGCCGCCACCCATCCAGTGCTGCACCCGATCAAGCACCATTTCATGAGGTTCATTCCCCCTCCCCCGCTAGATGCTCGCCCGCCTCAATCGCGTCGGCGGCATGTTTCAGTGCCCAGCGCGAGCCATAGTCCTCGACCAGTCCGAACGGCTTTTCGTGATTGCCGAACAGATCCCGCAGCCACGCAACGATCCGCTGCGTCTCTGTCGGCTGTGGGGTGGCGTAGAGGGGGATAACCTTGAAGTCGCAGTCAGCCTTGGGAGCGTCGTCATCACGGCGTGACAGCCATTCTTCCTGATCGGTCTGGTAAAGGAACGCCACCGCCTCTGCCTCCCCCGCTGCTTGCTGGGCTGGCAGGGCTTTCTCTGCCTCAATGGCGCGATCCATCTGGCTTTCTGCTGTTCGGTAGGCTTCCTTCGTCTCATCCTGCCATGTGACCCGCCACATCGGCACGTTGCAGTTCGGGCAGGTATCCGGCTCCTCGTTGGCAAAGGCTCCGGCAGGCGTCAGTGTCGTCTTTATCAGCCGGAAGTCGCACTTAGCGCAGCGCAGAACGCCGGGACAGTAGATCAAGCCCTGCATCCGTTCGAACTCGCGGGCGAGCGCCTGGGCGTCGTCGGTTTCCATCAGGCAGCCCGCCGCGCCTTCATTGTATTGCGCGATGAATTGCCCGATCATAACGTCCGGGTCAGTCGCCTGCTGGACTGCGGGTTCGGGTTGCGTGAGGGCGGCGCGGGCCTGCTTGATGTGGTTGCGCCAGTCCCTTGGGTCGGAATAGCCGTTCGGAACAATCTCCGTCTTGCAATCTGCATCGTCACCCATCTTGATAGCGGCGAATGGCTCAAGAGCCTTTCTCAAAACATCAGTCATTGGAAATCCCTTTCAAGCCGGTCAGGGCGACCTTCGCCAGATGGCGGGCGACCAGCACACTCCTGGCGTGTTCGATTTGAGCCAGCGCCTCGAAAGGCGTCATCTCTCGGTCCAGCCCTGCTGCGCGGAGCTTGCGTTTAAGGATGATGGCTTCACGGCGGATGCCCAAGCAGATGCGGCAATTCCTGCTACGCCAACCACGTTCGAACCTCACCTGCGTGTTCGCCTCGTTTAGTTCGTGCCCGTTGGGGCAATGTGTCCTGAAAAGAAGACGACCTTTGACGGATGCATCCTGCGAGTTCTCTTGGTTGGTGCCCCACCACAGATGCTTCGGATTGCAACAGGGCGGGTTATCGCAGGCGTGGCAGGCGAAATATTCATCATCCGTTGGCGGGCCCTTGCTGATGATGAGAGCAATGCGAGGTGCTGAACGGTTTCCGTGGTATGAGAAAAATCCACGACCATCTTTCGATGAGCACGAGCCAGTCCACGGCCAGCATTCATCTTCACCGCCGATCTGGACTCTGGACCAGAACGAAGCCATTACACCGTCAGGGATCGGATAGGGAATGTGCTTAGGCATCTTCCACGCCCTCGCTTTTATCCCTCAGCCTCGTTTCTGCTGCGGGTTCGGGTTGCGTGAGGGTGGCGAGTTCAAACGCCTCCCGTGCAAGATCGCGGACCCATTGGTCCATTCCTTTTGGCACACGCTTTTCAAGCAGCGCCTCCAAAGCCAGCCTCGTTTCTGCTGCGGGTGGCTGGGCTGTGGGGGTGTCATCCAGCGCTACGATCCCAAAGCCGAAGCTGGGCGGGGACAGCGTCAAATCCACCTCTGCGATCCGCTTACGGGCGGGTTCGGATAATTCATCCCCTTCGTCGGTCGCTACTTGCTGGGGGAGAGCGGAAAGGGCTGCACGGGCAATAAGTTCGCACTCGTAGAGAGCATTGCGGGCAGCAGCCTCAACCTCATCGTCGGGAACGCCCGACAGGTCATTCTTGCCAGCTATCCGCTCCAGCGCATCGCATAATCCCTGGTCCTGAACTGCCGGACACGTGGCGTGCGGGGTCCATGCGATAACGGCCTCCGCTTCCGTGGAGAATGACCGGAACAAGTCAGTCGGAACAGCATACATCGGGCAGCTATCCGCATGATCGAACGTGACATACCATGGATAACCGGGGTCATCGTCCCGCCGCATGACGGCGCGGCCAGCGCACCACGGGCAGGGTTTCAGCGCCCGCTCTTGAAGTCCTTCATGGGGGTGGGTCATGCCTGTGGTTCCTTCGGTTCGCGGGCGGCCGGGTCGACGTCATCTATCAGCCGGTCGGGATAGAGCGGCTTGCACGCGTTGCAGATGTGGCTGCGATTGACCGTCCAGCCTTCGCATTCGACGCACTGGTTGCCTGCTCGATCATTGTCGTTCATCCCCGACGCTCCCCTGCCCCGCTGCGCGGATTGTTGCCTCCGGTGATGTTCCTGACGGTCCCAGGATTGAGGCCAAGCCGGCGGGCAATCGCCTTGTTGGTCAGGAATCCTTCGCAATGCGGGCATGGCTCAACCTTCATCTTGCGGATCAGGGCGACCGTCTCATCGGAAATCTTGGTCATGGATGATTCCTTGGATGATGCGATCAAGCGATCCGCTCAAAACCGTCTTTGGTTCGGCGGAAGGATCCGGTTGCCGACATCTCGACGTCGCCAACATTCTTGACGGTGCGGGTTTCACCGGCCGGCGTGCGCCAGGCGGGGCGGTAGCGGGCGGCGGTGCTGCGGGGCGCGGGGGTCATGCCTGCCCTCCCTGCTCCGAATAGCGGCCCTCAGCGCGAGCCAGCCATTCCTTCATCATGGCAATCATGTCGCTGCGCTCGCCGTTGCTGATGTAATTGACGCGCCCGCCCTCGATCTGGCCGAACTCCGCCATCAACAGGACGAAGCCGATCTTCTTGGGTTGGGCATCGCCATTGAAGGCCTTGTCCAGACCTTCGGCGATCGCGTTCATCCCGGCGCGGTAGCGGTTTTGGATGGGGTCGCTCATCGAATTATCCGGGGCCGCTTGTTCGGCTGACGCCCCGTTCCCTTGGTGAAATCTAATATCCGCGCAGCGCGCGCACAGTATCACGGTCCAGCCCGTAGAGCGGGCCACGATGAGGCACTTTCGGCTGATGCTCCCGGGCGAGGTTCTCCCGGCGCCACCTTGCCCGCTGCTGCTCGACAGCATCCCGACGCTTCTGGATTTCCGCACTCTTCGCCCAGGCAGCGGCACGGGCACGGGCGGCAACGCCGTCCATGAACGCGGCGGCCGGGCCGGGCTGCGGATGCTCCTCGATGAAGCGCGCCAGGCAGACCATGTGATCGCGGTTCAGAGCGCCCTTCCCTTCCGTCCATTCGCGGATCGCGGTGGCGCTGGTGGTGTGCGACAGGCCGACGGCGCGCATGGCGGCGGGAAGTTCGTTCCAGGTCCAGCCGGTGGCGTCGATCCACCGGCTGATATCCTCGGGGTTGGCGGTGCGGGAGCGCATGTTACTTCGCTCCCAACTCGGTCTTGCGGACGCCGGCATGGACGAACAACTCGTCGCCGTCTTCCTGGCTCAGCTGCTGTGCCAGTTCCTCAACCCGAGCATTGACATCGATGACGGTCTGGCAGACGTCGATTTCCTCCATTGCCTGCTCGAGCGTCAGGCCGTTGAAGCGTTCCCCGCGCTGGCTGTCGGCCGGCCCTTCCTGCCAACCCTGCGTCTGCGCATCGAGCGCGCGGGCTGATTCCTCATCGTCAATGATCTCGCCGGTCCGCGGGTCGTGCGTGATCGCCGGCGAGGCGGTCTGCTGGCGACTAGGCGGCGGCGTGACATTGCGCGCCTCAACCGGGTCGCCCATCATCTGCACCTCGGCGTCATCATCGGTATAGATGCCGGAGAAGCCGAATGCATAGCGAGCGCATTGGATCAGAGCGCGGTGGCGCAGCATGCGCGCCGGCGACTTGTTCCACGGCTCGGTGTTGCGCTTGCACTCGTCCAGATATTCGGTGACGCGGATCGGGCGGCTGCGATCTTTGCGATAGATCACCGCCTCGATCGCCAGCAGCTTGCCGTCACCATCGGGAATGTCGGTGAAGTCGATCCCGTCGAACTGCGGATGGCCGTTCATGATCCTGATCCAGCCGTCGATCGACACAAGGGGAACGATGCCGCCGCCCTTCTGTGGGAAAGCATACATTTCCTTGGTGAGCGGATTGAGGCCATATTCGTTGGCGACGATCACCAACGCGACGAACTCGGCGTCGGAACAGTTCTTGAAGACGGTCGCCTTCAGGGTGCCGGACAGGTTGCTTTCGCTGACACCAAGGCGGGACGCCATGAGGGCGAGCGCGCTCGGGCGCCTCCTCTGCTCCTCGATCTTGGCGACGTTCTGCTGGATCTGCTCGTCCTGGCGGGAGACGGCGGCGGCCCGAGCGGGCCGGTTGGAAAGCGCGTTCATTCTCAATTCTCCGGGGTTTCGGCGTCGGCGCCGAGATCAAGTGCAGGCTCGTCCGCTTCGACCTTCCCGAGGATGGGCTTGGTCGGGAACGACGGCTCTTCGTCGCTCACGGACACGACATGGACGCGCTGCCAGCTATCTTCCTCGCGACCGGCGATCTTCACCTGATCGCCAGCGGCAACCGGCTCGCCATCGTTGTGATAGGTGTAGCTGCGCCGGTCTTCGGGGCGGAATTTGCAGGCGACATATTGGCGGGGCATGGGCTTTCCTCCTCAGCGGTTGCTGGCTTTGACGTCCGACCAGATGCGGACGCCGGGGATCTCGTGGACACCGCCGCGCACCATCGCCTTGATCGCGGTATCTATGGCTTCGCGGACCTTGCTGTTGTTGGCGACGGCGATGAACGCGACCTCGTAATCCTCGACCTGGCTGAGCCAGACCTTCTGGCCGCTGACGGTCGCGCCGTAATCGCCACGAATTACCTGACGCTCCGGTTCCGGGGCGGGCGGTGGAGGTGGCGGGGGCGCGACCTCGACCGGCGCAGCGGTGCTGGCCTGCTCGGCGGCGGCGCGCTCAGCTTCCTCGCGGCGGCGCGCTTCCTCGGCCTCACGCTGGCGGCGCAATTCCGCCTGCCGGATCGCTTCCTGCTCGCGCAGGAACTGCGTCTGTTTCGCTTCGACCTTGCCCTTGGCGGTATCGAGGGGGCCGCGCAGTTCGTTCTTGGCGGCATCCACAGCGCGACCGGCGGCGAGGTATGGCCCCTTAGCCGTCGTGTGAGCATCGTCGACGGCCTTGGCCGCAGCGCGGATCTGCTTCACCAGCTCGCCGCACTTACCAGCGCTTTCCTCGTCGGTGGCGCTGGCCCGATCGCTGGCGGCCAGCAGCTGGTCGATGCGCTCGCGCAGGCCCGGCTTCGTCGCCTCCAGCGCCTCGTCGAAGGCGAAGCGCGCCTCGACGTCCAGCGGCGGACGGTTGCCGCCCATCACGGCGCGGGGGTTTTCGGTGTCGGTGCGCCGAGGCGCGGCAATCGTCGTCATGTCGGCTCCTTCAGAACAAAATAGGGGAAGTCAGGGGATCAGCCTTGCGGTGCGGGTTCGCGAGCGGACTGCTCGGCGCATGCTCACGCGCCCAATCCTGCACGGTGCAAAGGTGGCGATATTCATCGATGTCGATCGGATCGGCGGCGCACCGCGGCCAGACGCGCTCCAGATCGACCGGCTCGTCGTTAACAAGTGCTTGCCAGCGCGGCGAGCGGTCCAGTTCTTCGCCGGTGACCGGATCGAGCGGGGCACCGTGCCAGATGCGGACGCCGCAAAAGGCAGCACCCGAGCGCATCCGGAAGCGGTAATGACCGGCGATCGGCTGATCGGGATCGAACCCGGCTGCACGGACGTCACGACGGTCGGAATAGTCGACGCGCGCGCGGGTCATGCCAATTCCGCCTGTTCAAGCTGGGACAGCGTAACGCCCTCAGCCGCGAGGATCGCATTGACGCGAAACCTGATGTTATAAGCCAGGTCGGACGCCTCGTTGGCGCAGCGCTGGGCGCGGTCACCCTGCCCTTCCAGATCATGCTGATATTCAGCTGCCTTCAGCGCGCAGTAGCGGGTGAGATCAGCGCCGATCATGCCGCCTTCTCCTGACGAAGCGCCGGCGGCACGTAGCGCGTCCGGTTGGCGTGAAAATCGACGCTGGAAATGGTGCGATCGAGCAGCGGTCCACGACCGTTGACGCCCATCATGCCAAGCGCGGTCCTGCCGCCGCTGTTGGGCTGATCGAGATACCAGAGCGCCTTGTTGCGATGCTCAGTGAGCGCCGCCTTCAGGTTCTCATAGATGCTCGGCAGGTAGACGGCCTTGCGCTGCTCCATGAATGCCAGGGCCGCGTCGATACGGGCGATCTGGCTGTTGAGGAGCAGCTGGGCACGGGCGGCTTCTTCGCGGGTGCGGTCGGCGGCGTGCATTACAGGCCACCCAGCCAGATCATTCCCGCCACATAAGAGATGGCGGAAAGGCTCAGCAGAAACGCGATCGTCGCCCACGGCGCGGGTTCGTCGATCTCGGCTTCCCGGCGCTCGATCTCAGCCTTGTAAGCGTAGGCGTCTTCCCAGGCGCGAGACGCATCGTCGTGCGTCAGGCTGCGGGGTTGGTGGTTGGTGGACTGGGCCACGGTGTTTCTCCCATCGGCATCGTGCCGTTGATGGGAGGTATATGTACCCTATTGGGGTATCTGTCAAATACTAAAATGCCCTGTTAGGGTATTTAATCATCTGGCCAAACTTCGTCAGGCCACCAGTCAGCATCTTCGGACCCCGGAGGCGGCCAGTCGTTGGCGCGCGAATCATCGACCAGCGGCAGAACCGGAACGGTCCCGTCGAGGTGGGCACGGATCGTGGCGCCCCACTTTTCTTTCTTCTGGAAGATGGCTTGGACGATACCCCGGTGCATGGCGGCCCCGATCAACGGCGCGCGTTCGGCCCGGATATAACCAATCTGAATACTGCGGGCAGAATAGACGGCGATCGCATTCTTATCAGCGGGGTTATTTGGCTCGGGACGCAGTTCAACCGGCTCGCCGGGGATGCAAAGAGCGATCTCGAAACGGCGGCCGGGGCCAGTTTTATTTTCGAAGTCAGCGCCGACTATCGCGAGGGAAAGGTGCTTCATCAGATGTGCTAAGAACGCCCGATATGCATGATTATCATCAGCCCGATCCAAACGATCAGGGGCCAAACGAACCGTTTTTCACCGGCTGGCTGCGATCTGGTCACCGCCCACGCAATGAGCAGCGAAACGAGCCATGCTATCCAGCCGCCGACGCCGTATAGGATCTGAGTGGCGAGGAAGGTGGCGAGAGCGAATTGCCACAGTTTGATATGCCCGCTCATATGCGCCGGCCGATCCAGATAACGCGGCCGAGCAGCGTCGCCTCGCCGTCGGTCGCCTCATCCGGGTTCACGACCTTGTTGTCGGGGATCAAAAGCCAGGTTCCGCGCGGTGTCGCCTTGATCCGCCGGATCATCCCCAGCTCACCATAGGCCACGGCCCAAATACGGTCCTGATCGTCCAGCCTGCGTTGCGACGTATCAATGAGGATCGTGTCGCCTTCGCGGATCGTCGGCTCCATGGAATCGCCCCGCCCGCGAACGACTTTCAGTTTATCGAGTGGCCCGTCATAGAGGCCATGCAGCCAATCCTGCTTAAAGGGGACAAGGCCAAGCACCTCAGGCTGACTGCCATCAAGATAGGTGGCGCCCATGCCCAGTGCGAGGTCAATTTCCTCGACGAATGCAAGGTTATGTTCTGCGGCAACGTCCTCCAGGGAGGCTGAAGTCCGGTCGTTAGGCTCGTGGCCGGGAGCCGCTGCGATGATCTGATAAGGTTCGCATCGAAAAGCGCGCCCCATCTTATCAAGCCAGTCAGTGTCGAGAGTTCGTTCGCCTCGCTCCAACTTCCCATACATGCTCTTGGTTGTGCCAATCGCCTCCGCAGCCTCATCTTGTGAGAGGTTACGATGCTTCCGCCACGCTGATACAAAGTTTGGGACCATCCGGCGTTCGTGCCCAAATGGGGCACAAAATGTAAGAACACCAGTAGGGCGCTTTTCTCGATTGCCTGATGTACCCAAATAGGGTAACTCAGGGTTCATGAAACTCATCGATCACCTGAAGGCTGTTGAAAAAACGGTCGCCGCCTTTGCCGAACAGATCGGCGAGAGCGAGAATACGGTTCGCAAGATCGTTTATGGTCAACGACAGCCCTCACTTCCGCTGGCCGTGAAAATCGCCGCGGCGACCAAGGGCGCGGTAACTGAGGCAGATCTGATTCTGCCCACGGCGAACGCAGCATGACCTTCACCATCAGAAAAGTCGGGACCGAGCGCATGCCCGGCCCCGCGGTTCATCCCGTCACGTCGGGTCGCATTCCCGCGGCGGGCAAACAAGTCCCCGAGGGTCGCACCGCGGGCGCAGCTGGGTCGGTCCTGCACGGCCGGCCCGGCTGCAATTCTGATCTTTCCCCCTGTCATGAGGATGCTTTTAGATGAGTAGCAAGCCGCATATCCACGGCAGGCGCGCTTCGTTTTCCGCGTCTGTTGCGCTGTCGCAACTAGGCGAAGACCTCTCCGCCATCCGCAAGGAAGACGGGCTGACGTGGAAAGACGTCGGTCGCGTGCTGGGCAAGAGCGAGGATCGCGCGTCCAACTATGCCACGGCGCTGTCGGAGATGCCGGTGTCGGCTTTCCTGCTCGGTTGCCGAGAGTGGAATGGCCGCTTCGCTAATGGCGTGCTGTCCCTGATTGGCATGAAGCTGACCGAGATCGGCAGCGACGCCACCTCCGACGGCGAGAAGCTGTGCCGCATCCTCCGTCTCGCCCACATGCTGAGCGCAGCCATGACCGACATGGAGACGCCCGGCTCCGTTGATGAGGGTGAGCTTCGCGAGATCGGCGCTGACGCACTGGACGAGGCTTCGCGCGCGATCGATGCGCTGCGCGCTCGGCTGGCCCGACTGGATCAGGCGAAGCTGGAAGCCGTCGCATGATCGCCGCTCCCGCCAGCTGCAAATGCGGCAAGCCCTTCGATCCCAAGCGCGTGCCGAAAACCGGCATGTGCCGCAACTGCTGGTCGATCAAGAACCTGAAGCGGAAGGCGCGCAGCCGGTGAATTTCGCCGGGGCGGATTGGGCCGCGCCCCGAGGAAAGCGAGACACGGCCCTTACTACGCCGAAGGAGAATATAGATGGATACGGTTGATCAGGAAACCGGGGAAATAATCGAGACGAAGGCGGCGGACGGCGGCCAGCGCTATCCCGCCGCGTCAACTCTTTCTGACCTGATCCTTATGCTGAAGGATGGGCAGTTCAACGCTGATAGCTGCGAACCCCTGCGCGAATTCGCGACCAAGCTGGAAGCTGTCGGTATCGACACCGGCAAGAAGGCCAAGGGCAAGATCACGCTGACCATCGAGGTTGATTACGACCACGACCGCGAATTTTCAGTCCTGACGCCCAGCCTCGCCTTCAAGCTGCCGGTCGAGAAGCACGGCGCGACCGTCGCGTGGTTCACCAGTGACGGCCGCATGAGTCCGAACAAGCCGAACCAGGGCAACCTTTTCGGCACCATCCGCGAAATCAACACCGAAGCCCGCGTCGTTCGCGGCTGATTAAGGACATAATTATGACCAGCACCAATACAGTGGCAGATCGCACCGGCGAACTGATGGAAGCGGCGTTCGACATTGCTGCCCAGCATATTCAGGCCAAGCCTGTCGAACTGGCCGACCCGCGCGACGGCACCAAGGCGCATTTCGTCGTATCGGCGAACGGTATCGCGCCGGTTCCGGCCAACTCTTGGGACGAGCTGCGCGCCTTCCCGCTCCACCGCACCGGCACGGCGTCGCTGACGCAACTGCCTTCGTTTATCGCGCTGGTGAACCGCTTCAAATTTCAGAACTCGGCGATCTTCGCCTGCGACGATTTCACGAAGCCCTCGCTGACAGCGATCTTCGACTATCACCCGGACAACGAACCCGGCGATGTCGTGTTCGCTGCCAATCCCGTGCAGGCCATGCGGCACAAAGCTGAATATGCGTTCCCGCTCTCCAAGGAGTGGCAGGCGTGGATCGGCAAGAATGCCGCTCCGATGGGCATGGGCGACTTCGCCCGCTTCATCGAAGATCATATCGTGGACGTATCTGCGGATCCGGTGGAATCCTTCGCGCAGGCGTCACAGGATTTCGTGCGGGCCAATCGTGGGACATTGGCAACGCCGTCCAAGCTGGTCGAAATTTCGCGCGGCCTTCAGGTCTATGAACGCGCCGTCATCAAGGAGGCCAAGAACCTCTCGACCGGCGAAGCGCAATTCACCTTCGACAGCGAGCATACGGATGGCGACGGCAAGCCCCTGACGCTGCCCACAATGTTCTCGATCACCATCCCTGTGTTCGCCCGCTCCATCGACGCGTTCCGCCTGATCGCGCGCTTCCGCTATCGGAAGACCGGCGAAGGCCTCGTGTTCTGGTACGAGCTGTGGCGTCCAGACCTGACGTTCGAGACAGCGTTCAACGAGGCTATCGAAAAGGTCGCCGCCGAAACCGGCCTGCCGATCTTCGCGGGTTCGCCCGAGTAACCAGCTACCCCCGATCGATAGACTGCCCGGACGCCGCGTCGGCCCGGGTGCGAACAAGGCCAGATGTCCCGCAAGGGGCCAATCGGTTCGGTCAGGGGGAGGCGGATACAGCCGTAAATCTGGTCACCGACGCGCATTTTTACAGGAGAATTTATGACCACGACCATCACCATCGAAACCCATAGCTGGCCCGTCGCCGTCACGACCAGCGACAGCTTCCACCATACTGACAACGTCGTCCAGTCGCATGGCTATCGCGACACCACGACCTTTGTTCCCAAGGAAACGAAGCGGCTCTTCCACATCAGCAGCAACTGCTCGCTGTCCGTCCGCGAACTGCATGCGGATGCGACCGGCTTGTCGGACGAGAAGGTCGAGGGCGGCTCTCTTCCCGATGCGCCCGCAGATACGCCGGTCGCTGGCTGATTTCACCGGACCCCGGCTACGCGCCGGGGCGAGGATGAATTCAGCGAGTGCTACAATGATTTTAGACCTCCCCTTCCCCGCGAAGATCCTGTGGCCGAACGGTCGCGGGCATCACATGACGCGGCACAAAGCGGCTAAGAAGCACAAGGGCTGGGCGCGCGCCGCCGCTCTGGCTGAGCGCAGGAACGCGCCTGCCGGTGATCGGCTGCGTCTGGTCGCCACCATCCATCCCAAGCCAGCCGGCCCGGCGCCGGACAAGGATAATTCCTCCGCCGCGCTGAAGGCGTACCAGGACGGAATCGCTTGGGCCCTGGGCGTCGACGATCGCCACTTCGCGGAGCCGGAGATCCGCTTCGCCGAGCGCGTGAAGGGTGGCCGGTTCGTGATCGAGGTGGTTGCGATATGAGCCTCTATCCCGAAACCGTCGAGCGCGCCGTCGTCGCTGCCGTCGATCACTATAGCCGCGTCCTGACCGCAGCCCTGCCGACCTATGACCGGCAGACGGAATCGCCGATCGAACTGGCGATGTTCGTGTCGCTGATCGCGTTGTCGCCGGGCGAGAATGATTTGCAAATCATGCCACAGGTCCAGATCGGGCAGTATCGCGTGGACTTCCTGCTCCAGCTGGGCGCGACGGCGCTGGTCGTGGAGTGCGACGGCCATGATTATCATGAGCGGACCAAGCAGCAGGCCGCGGCGGATCGCAGCCGCGACCGCGCCATGCTGGAAGCCGGTTATCACGTCATGCGCTTCACTGGATCGGAGATCTGGAAGGATGCGCTGGCCTGCGCCCGCCAAGCCCTGAACTACCTCGAAGACGCCCATTACCGCGCCGCATGGTCGAAAGGGGCGATCGAACCGTGACAGCCCGCCCCGCCGCCCTTCCCCTCTTCGGCGATGCCTATATGGCCGACACGCGCCATCTGACGCTTGAGGAGCATGGCGCCTATCTGATGCTGCTCCTCATCGCATGGCGGTCACCTGACTGCTCGCTGCCCGATGATGACGCGCGCCTTGCCAGGATGCTGGGCATCACCCCGAAGAAGTGGGCGAAGCTGAAGCCATCCGTCATGGCGTTCTGGAAGCTGACCGCAACTGGTTGGCAGCAAGAACGGCTCACAAAAGAGTTCCGGTTCGTCGCTAAAAAGTCAGAGCAAAATCGTCAGTCCGCAAATAGTCGTTGGAACGATAAGTCACTGAAAAATAACGAAGTTGATGATGCGAACGCACATGCGGACGCAATGCCGGATGGATGCCCCTCCACCTCCACCTCCACCTCACATGAAGAAGAGGAAGAAGAGGAGCGCGCAGGTGCGAAGCCCGACAGCGTGGAAGAGGTCGCCCGCCTCATCGGCAATGCCGGAGGCATCAACCACAATCCGGCGAACGACTCCGGCCGCTACGCCGACAACCTTGCCCACGTTCGGGAATGGATGAAGCTAGGGGCCACGGTCGAAGAGATGACCGAATGCGCCCGGCGCGTCTGCGCCAGCAATTCCGAACCGATCCGCACCTTCCGATACCTCGATCCAGCCATCCGCCAAACCGTTGCCCGCCGGGAGAACCCCCATGGAACACGCCAATCCCCTGTTCGATCGTCGACCCGCTCCAGCGCTTCCGGCCGCCTCCTTGCCGCAATCGCAGCGGAGGAAGCCGAGCGTCCGCATTGAGCGGATGATCCGGGAGCTTGATGTCCGCTTCCCGCCCAACGCCACGATCAGCGAGGAAGACCGGGAAGCCCGCGTCCTGCTCCTCGCCAGCGACGTCGCCGACATGATCGAAGATCAGCTGGAGGCAGCGGTCCGGGAATGGATCAGGACCAAGGCGTTCATGCCCAAAGCTTCGGAGCTTCGTTCGCTCGCTGGCGACCTGCGCCAGAAGGCGCTGTCCGATCCGGATGACTTGGCCGCCATCGGCCGCCGTGTTGCGGAGAACTACAACACCCGCCTCCAGGGCGAGGGCAAGGCGCTGCGGTGGGTCTACAACGAGAAGGCGGACACCATGCATCTCGTCCCGCTGGACGAGTTCCGGCGCCGTGATGAACCGCGCTGCACACCCGATGAGGCTCGTGACATCCGTGACCGGAACCGGAGGGCCGCATGAAGCCGAAGATCATCGAACTGGCCTGTCTCTGCGGCGCCCGCGAAACCGACACCGGCCAGCCCCTCCCGCGGCAGTGCTGGAACTGCAAGAAGCCTGATGGAATGGGAGAATTTCCAAAATGACCGAACTGTTTTTCGCTCTGAATGTGCTGCCCGTCGTTGCCTGGTCTGCGTGGAAAGCAGGCGCGCGCATCCGCCGCAACCGGATCCGCAAGCGCCACTTCGATCGCTGGCTGGAGGAAACTGGCCGGGTCAGGGCGCGATAGCTCCATAAACGCCCAACAGAGGGGGACCGCATGACCGAAATATCATCACGCAGCAAGCCGCCGCCGCCGGGCTTTGCGGAGGTCTTCGTCCGTTGGGGCTGGCGCGGAATCGAGACCGTTTTCGGCTCGCGCACCAACTGCAACAAGCGCTGGGTGGAGCAATGCGGTGGTGGTGAACTGCTGAAGCGCCGGCGCGAATATCGTTCCAGACTCAGGGAGCTTAGGCATGATCGTGCCGCTTGATCACACAATTTGCGACGTGCGGTTCGAGCGCCGGGCCCTGTGCGTCGAATTCGGCGACGGTCGTTTCCTATGCGCGCCCCTCGAATGGTTCCCGATCCTGAATGCAGCCCGCGGCGGCCAGCTGGACGACTTCGTCATCGCGGAGGACGGTATGTCGGTTGCATGGCCGGACCTTGGCGAGGTGGTGAGTTCCGAATTCCTGCTCGGGCGGCGGATTGGTGGCAATTCGCGAGGGGAGAGGATGCTGTGACCGACATCTCCGACCATGCGGTCATTCGATACCTAGAGCGGGTGAAGGGCGTCGACATCGCGGCCTTGCGCGCTGAGATGCAGAGCCCTGCTCTTGCGGTTGCGGAGGAGTTCGGCTGCCCGGTGGTGATCGGGAAGAATGGCGAGCGCCTGGTCGTCCGCAACGGCGTCGTCGTGACCGTGATCGCCAAGGCGCGCAATGTGGGGAGGACGATTGGGCGATGAGGCCATACCCGCCCCAAGACCTCGCCACCTTCTCGGAAATCGAGATGGCCGACCGGTTCGTTCCCGCGTTCGATCTGCGCGATTGGATCGTCGAGACGTTCGTGAGTGAGGATAGCGAACTGTTCAACGCCGATCATGCCCACCTGCGAGACGCCTCGCTGGGCGTTCTCTGGACGAACTGCGACAACGGCCGGAACATGCGCAGCGTCATCGGCCAGGCGGAACTGATGCCGCCGACGGCCATGGGCAAATGGCAGAAGGCCCGCGCCGCGCAGCAGGTCGAGGAATGGTTCGGGGAGGTGCCGGACTTCCTGCTGACTTTCAGCGCGCCGGCTGCGCATGGAATGGATGATGCGAGCTTCTGCGCGCTGGTCGAGCATGAGCTTTACCACTGCGGCCAAGCGCTCGACATGTTCGGGATGCCGAAGTTTCGGAAGGACGGATCTCCCGTGTTCGCGATCAAGGGGCATGATGTGGAGGAATTCGTTGGGGTCGTGGCGCGCTATGGCGCCAAAGCCGCAGGGGTCGAGCAAATGGTGGAGGCGGCGAACCGCAGGCCGTTAATCGGCGAGGCATCGATCGCGGGTGTGTGCGGCACCTGCCGCCGCGAAGCCGCCTAGTTGACCGGGGGGAGACGAAACCATGGCTGAAACCCGCCTGTCCGAAGACGTCAAAACCTTCATCGTGCAAGCCCTCGCCTGCTTCGACACGCCGTCGCAGGTGGTCGAGGCCGTCAACCAGGAATTCAAGATCCAGATCAGCCGTCAGAGCGTTGAAAAATATGACCCGACAAAGGTAGCCGGCGCGAAGGTGGCGCCAAAATGGCGGGCTCTGTTCGAGCAGGCGCGCAAGGCCTTCATCGAGGATACGTCGCAGATCGCTATCGCGCACCGTGCCACCCGGCTCCGCGCTCTCCAGCGCATGGCGGCGAAGGCTGAGGCGAAGGGCAATTTCCCGTTGGCGGCGGCCCTGAACAAGCAGGCGGCCGAGGAGATGGGCAACGCCTACACGAACCGGCGCGAATTAACGGGCAAGGACGGGAAGGATCTACCCGTCGCCGCGCCTGCGGTCGCCATCTTCGCGCTGCCGGACAATGGGAGGGATGGGTGACCTGGATTGTTGACGAAAATGGGCGGCGATGGGTTGAGCCGCAGGCACGGGTAAAGCGCAAGCGCGGTCGTGGCCGGTTCGCTGACGTGAAGGTAGGCGATCAGTTGATGTGCCGGGTGATTAGCCGTTGGGATTCGCCGATCCGCGATGATCTAGCCGCAAACGATGCAGGCTGGCAGCGACACGAGCGGGATCATGGGTTCCAATATGCGATTGTTACCGACCTTTGGTTCGATCCGGTCGCCGGCCAAGATGACCCCCTAAAGGGGGAGATGGTCGGGATACAAATCCTGCATCAAGGCAGGCCAAGGGGTGGCAAGCGAGCGCATACCATTCGCGGATTGGCTTCGAATAAATGGCAGTATGCCGATCGGGATGAAATAGCGCATTGGGAGGCCGTTCGCGCGGGAGTCGATGCGGGCGATGTGATTGGCATTGGTCGTGGTAGGCGCGATCGCAAAGAGCCTCGCTTGTATCGGCTGTGAACGCCCACACCACCATCACCCCCGCAATCGGCCCCGAGACGATCCGCCCCCAGCCCGGCCCCCAGACCGCCTTCCTCTCCTCGCCCGCTGACATCGCCATCTACGGCGGCGGCGCCGGCGGCGGGAAGACCTGGGGCCTGCTGATGGAGCCGCTGCGCCATGTCAGCAATCCCGGCTTCGGCGCCGTCTTCTTCCGACGCTCCACGGTCCAGATCCGCAATGAAGGCGGTCTCTGGGACGAAAGCGCCACCCTCTACCCGCAGATCGGCGGCGATCCCAAAGAGCACGAATTATGGTGGAAGTTTCCCAGCGGTGCTGCTGTCAGCTTCGCGCACCTCGAGCATGACAAGACACGCTTCAACTACCAGGGCGCGCAGATCCCGCTCATCTGCTTCGATGAGCTGACGCATTTCAGCGCGATCCAGTTCTGGTATATGGTCAGCCGCAACCGCTCCATGTGCGGGGTCCGGCCCTACATCCGCGCCACCTGTAACCCCGATGCTGATAGCTGGGTGGCCGAACTCATCGCGTGGTGGATCGATCAGGATACCGGTCTGCCGATTCCCGAGCGTGCGGGCGTGCTGCGCTGGTTCGTGCGCGTCGGCGAGGATCTGAAATGGGCGGACAGCCCGGAAGAACTCGCTTGCTACACGATGCTGAACGACGCGGGCGAGACGGTTCCGATCCCGGCAAAGTCGCTGACATTCATCCCGGCAAAGCTGACCGACAATAAGGCGCTGATGGCGGCGGACCCCGGCTATATGGCCTCGCTGCTGGCGCTGCCGCTGGTCGAGCGGGAACGGCTGCTCGGCGGCAATTGGAAGATCAGGCCGGCCGCTGGGCTGTATTTCCAGCGGGCCTGGTGCCGGGTTGTCGATGCGGTGCCGGCGGGTACGATCTTCGGGCGCGGTTATGACCTTGCGGCCACACCTCCGACCGCGGACAATCCCGACCCTGATGCCACGGCATCGACAAAGATCGGGCGCATGCCGGATGGGCGCTACATCGTCGTCGACTGCCGCAAGGTGATGACCACGCCTGCCGGCGTCGAGCGGTTCATCATGAACACGGCCAGCGAGGACGGGCACGCTGTCGAAATATCCCTGCCGCAAGATCCGGGGCAGGCGGGCAAGAGCCAGGTCGCCGCGATGACCAAGATGCTGAGCGGCTATACGGTGCGATCCTCGACCGAGACTGGCGACAAGGTGACGCGGTTCGGGCCGTTCTCCGCGCAGGCTGAGGCGGGCAACGTCGATGTGATGCGCGGGCCGTGGAATGATGGCTGGTTCAACGCGCTGGAGGGATTCCCGGTCGCCAAGCACGACGATGAAGCTGATTCTACCTCGCGGGCCTTCGACATCGTATCACTGCGGAAGGGATCGGCCTTCGACGTGCTTTGATCAATCCCCCTGCCGCGGCGCGACTTTCCGCCAACGACTGAGGGCATTTTGCGCGCTCGAGCCTTTCACTGTGACATTCGAGCCTTCGAATGCGCCCGAAGCCTCCCACACCGTTTTGGCTGTCTGAAGGACGGTCACAACCACATCCTGACCGTCGAGCTTGATCTTATAGTCCATTTTCACCCCTTCTGGCGTCCGTAGCTTTCCTGCCCGACGCTGCGCACCGTCGCAAGCATGGGAACCGTCTCGCCGCTCCGCCGCTTCGCCGATGGCCTGGCGAATGTCCTCACCGGTCGCGGCACGACCGTAGACCGCAGCAGCTTCAATTTTTGGGCACGCCGCTTCACCACTCCCGAACAGATCGAGAATGCCTATCTCGGCTCCTGGCTGCATCGGAAGATCGTCGACACCCCCGCGCAAGACATGGTGCGCGCCGGCCGCGATTGGGACGCGGAAGACGACCAGATCGCCGCTATCGAGAAAGAGGAAAAGCGCCTCGGCTATTGGGCCAAACTCTATGAAGCGCTGACCCTCGGTCGCCTTGGTGGTGGTGTCATCCTGATTGGCCTGGGCGATGACCCGTCCCGCCCCCTGCCCACCACCATCCGCCCGAACCAGATACAATACCTGACCGTGCTGTCCCGGTGGCAGCTGACGATCGGCGACATGGAACTGGACCCGGCGCTGCCCACATTCGGCCAGCCACGCTATTTCCGCCTCGCCGGCACCTCCCGCAATATCGACATTCATCCGTCCCGCGTCGTCTGCTTCAAGGGCCTGCCTATCCCGGCGATCCGCGTCGCCAGCTGGGAAGATCGCTTCTGGGGCATGTCCGTCGTGGAGGCCGTGGACGAGGCGGTGCAGCAGGCGACGACTGCATGCGCCGGGTTCGCCTCGCTGATCGATGAGGCGAAAATCGATGTGTTCCGGTTCAACGGGACCGTGGAGCAGCTTTCCTTGCCCGGCGGCGAAGAAAAACTGATGAAGCGCGTTGAGCTGACCAACACCGGCAAGAGCGTCCACCGCGCCGTCATCCTCGACAAGGAGGACGAATGGGAGCAGCGCCAACTGTCGCTCGCTGGTGTCCGCGACGTCATCATCACGTATGATGCACGGGTGGCGGGCGCGGCCGACATCCCGGCAACGCGGCTGTTCGGCAAGGCGCCTGACGGCATGAACGCGACCGGCGAAGGCGATCTCGCCAACTACTTCCAGTCGATCGGCGCGAAGCAGGACATGCAGCTGCGGCCAGCGATGCAGCAGCTCGACGCGGTGGTGCTGCCGTCCGCTGGTGTCCCTGCCGATCTGCCCTGGACCTTCTCGACGCTCATGGTGCTGACCGAGGCGCAGGCAGCTGACATCGAACTGAAGGAAGCGCAGGCGCTGGAGAAATACGTCGGCCTCGCCGTCGTACCGGAAAGCGCGCTTGCCAAGACCGTCCAGAACCGGATGATCGAGAGCGGCAGATTCCCTGGCCTGAAGAAGAACATTGAGGACGCGGAGAAGGCTGGCGAAGGTCTGCCTGACGGCGGAGAGGCTGATCTGGGCATCGTTCCAGTTGGCGGAAACAGCGGAAAGGAAGGTGATCGGACATCTGCCGGTGCTGGCGGGGGAACCCCCGTAAATTCTCCCGCCCGCCGTGCTGTGAATGATGCGGCTGTGTTCTTTGCCGACGCTGCGCCTCGCCCGCTCTACGTCCAGCGCAAGCTGCTGAACGCCGCCGACCTGATTGCATGGGCCAAGGACAACGGGTTCAAGTCGACGCTGGCCGCCGACGACATGCATGTCACGGTGCTTTACTCCCGGTCCCCGGTCGATCCGATGAAGATGGGCGAAAGCTGGTCCGGCGACGAGCAGGGACGCATGCGCGTGAAGCCCGGCGGCCCGCGCGCGATCGAGCGGTTTGGCGAGAATGCTGTCGTGCTACTATTCGCGTCGTGGGAGCTGGAGAGCCGTCACAGGTCCATGGTTGATGCCGGCGGAAGCCATGACTTCGGCGACTATCACCCGCACGTCACGCTGTCCTACGAGGTTCCGGCTGACGTCGTTCTGGCGGCGATCAAGCCTTACGCAGGCGCGCTGGAGTTCGGGCCGGAACTGTTCGAGCCGCTGGATCTGGATTGGAAGCGGAAGGTCACGGAGGAATGACGACACAGGCGATCATCGATGTGCTGCAGTCACTCACCATCCTCGGTCTGTGTGCTCAAGTTGCTATGCTGCGTCGTGATCGGCGGACGAACCGGGCAATCCGGCCAATAGCTCCTCCTCCAGCGCCACCCGGAAGCAAGCCTGCATCCCGACCGACGCGCTAATGCCCTTCTCCCTGCCCACCCTCGCCCGCCGCGCCGGCAAGCGCCGCAACATCACCCTGCGCCCGATCATCCCGACGCAGGCGCAGGCAACGGACCTGGCAGCCATCTACGCCCCCGCTTGGCAAATATGGCAGCAGAACATCGACCGCATCCTTGCGGGTTATGATCCGCAGCCCCTGCCCACAGCCGACGCGCTGACGATCGACACCGCCGACCAGGTCCAGTCCGCCATCGAGGGCGTGGCCAACGAGTTCCTGACCATCCTCACGGCGCGGATCACGCCCGCGCTGCAACGGTGGATCATCTCGGCCGAGCGGGTCCACCGCGACAAGTGGGCCGCCGCGATTAAGGCTGGCGTCGGCGTCGATCTCGACCTGATCCTCAATGCTGGCGAGGTGCAGGAGACGCTCTCGACCTTCATGGCGCGGAATGTTGCCCTGGTCCGCAACGTCAGCGATCAGGCGCAGGGCCGGATCTCCGATGCTGTGTTCCGCGGCTATGAGCGGCGCGCGACGGCCCGCGAGGTGGCAAAGGAAATCCAGGAGGCGACCGGCATGGGCCGAGACAGGGCGACGAACATCGCCGCCGACCAGAACAGCAAGCTATCATCCCAGCTCGACCGGGAACGCCAGGCGCAGGCCGGCCTGACGCAGTTCAAATGGCGTCACTCGGGGAAGGTCCACCCGCGCGCATGGCACCGTGCCCGCGACGGCAAGGTCTATGACAGCCGCACCGGCAAGCCTGTTGGAGGTGGCGATGCCATCCCTTCAGACGACCGTGCCGGGATGGCGCCGTGGTGCGGGTGTCGGGAGCAGGCTTATATCGCGCTGCTGGATGAGGTGGATTAGAAAACGAAGGTCACGTTGCCTGGATTAGCTCCAGCGATGCCGAGACGATCCAGCGAAGACAAGAGACCAGCATCCCGCAGAATTAGCTTTGCTCCCTTCGACTTACCGGCGCCCGCGATCCCCAACAGGTCTATTTGCTTGAAGCCGCGCACGCTGATGTCAATGCCACCTCCAGCGCCGGCGAGGCCAAGAAGTTCTAATTGCGTCATATCTTTCCCCTTTCTCGATCCACTTACAACAATCTGGCGTCCGTAGAACCCATTTCCCGCCATGGGGCACACAAGCCCCATGGTGCAACTCTGCGACACCCTTGACGCTACAACGACCGCTCGCATTTGCGCGGACGGTTCCCTTGTCGCAGATGTTCGCGCCGCCCGCATCGGCATCCAGACCTATCTCGCCTCCGAGGCTGGCGCCCCAGCCCACTTCAAGGACAACATCGTCCGCGTCTATCGGCCTGAGGAAGAGGTTTTCAACCGCGACAGCATGGCATCCTTCGCCGCTGCGCCCTTCACGATCGACCATCCCACGGTTGATGTGAACGCCGACAACTGGCGCAAGCTCGGTGTCGGCGAGGTGAACGGCGATGTTGTCCGCGATGGCGGCTTCGTCCGCGTGCCGGTGATCGTCCGCGATGCCGCATCGGTCGAGAAGGTTCGCACGACCCACAAGCAGCTCTCCATGGGCTATTCCTGCACCCTCGACTGGACGCCGGGCACCGCTCCCGACGGGCAGGCCTACGACGCCGTGCAGCGGAACATCCGCATCAACCATATCGCCGCAGTTCGCGCCGCTCGGGGCGGGGCCGAACTCAAGATTAGCGATGAACGCCCGCCCCTTTCGGAGAAACCAACGATGAAGATCAAGATCGGCGACGCTGATGTCGACCTGAGCGACGGCGCCGCTGTTGCTCTCGCTGTCGGCACTCTGAACGCAAATCTGACGGATGCGCTCGGCAAGGTCGGTTCGCTGACCGCTGACCTGGCAACCGCCAATACCAGCATCCAGGCGAAGGACGGCGAGATTGCTGCCCTGACCCAGAAGCTGGCCGATGCGGAAGTCACCCCGGCGAAGCTTCAGCAGCTGGCCGACGCCCGCGCTGATGTGATCGGCAAGGCGAAGATCCTCGCGCCGAACATCGTCGTGGACGGCAAGACCGACGCAGAAATCCGCAAGGAGGCCGTGTCCGCCAAGCTGGGCGACTCCGCAAAGGACATGGCTGACGCCGCGATCGAGGGCGCTTTCCTCGCCTTCACCAAGGACGCGAAGGCCCCCGATCCGCTGCGCGATGCGCTGAAGGATGGTCTCCGTGTCAACGACACGTATGCCGAAGTTGCAACCGCTTATGACGCGATGGTCTCTGAACTGACCGATGCGTGGAAGCCCAAGGCCGCCTAAGGAGGAATTTATGGCGACGTATCAGACCGATTATTCGGACGCGCCGGCCAAGTGGCTGCCGGGTCAGATCACCAGCGAGGAAAAGGCGAACCGGATCAGCCGCACGGTTGAATCCGCTGCCGGCCTCGAATTTGGGCAGCCCGCGTTCCGCGGCGCAAATGATCAGGGGTGCATTGTCGGTGAGGCATTCGCCGCGACCGCGATTGCTTCGGCGCTTGGCACCAACACCGGCAACGGCACCTTTGGCGCGATCACCGTTTCGGCTGGCGCGAAGCAGGGCAATTACACCCTGACGATCATCGAACCGGCCACCAACGCGGGGACGTTCGTTGTGGTTGACCCCGATGGCGTGCAGATTGGTGATGGCGCCGTTGCTGCGGCCTTCTCGGCGGGTGGTCTCGCTTTCACGTTGGCGGACGGTGTCACCGACTTTGTGGCGGGCGATAGTTTCATGATCGCTGTGTCATACACCGCAAACGCCGAATTCCTTGGCCTTGCAATTCTGAATCGTGCGGTTCCGGCAATCGTCGGCGCCTCCTCACAGGACCGCTACCCGCAATATGTGAAGGCGGCGCTCATGACCTTGGGGCCGATCGCCGTGGTTGCGGGCGAGAGCGTTGGTCCCGGCGATCCGGTTTACTGGAACCCGGCGACCAAGCGCTTCACCAAGACGACCACGCACATCCGCATTCCGGATTGCACTTTCGAAGAAACCGGGGGCAACGGCGATGTCGTCGAAGTCTCCTTGAAGCTGCGCTAAGGAGGGCGGGCCATTGTACCAGCAGACGCAAATGCTTGACGAACAGGCCGCCTATGGCCTCGTCGTTGCGCAGGGCCGGGAGATCGAGGCGGCTATTTACAAGCGCCGCTATCCCACTTTCAACTATGCCGACCATATCCCTGTGGTCACTCAGGGCAATGCCTGGGGCATCGGCACGCAGTTCCGCCTGAAGGATCACACAGGCGCGGCCAAGATCATCTCGGGCAAGGCCGCCGATATGCCCTTCGGGAAGTCGACCCACAATCTCGGCACGCATGACTATTTCATGGTCGGCGCAGGCTGGGAATGGTCGGACGAGGAGATCAACCAGGGCGCGCTCTACGGCATCAACGCCGTCGAGGATGATGCCATGGACGCTGGCGACGATGTGGAGCGTCTGCTCTACAATATCGGCATGTCGGGTTCGGACGAGATCAACACGACCGGCCTCGTCAACAGCGCGATTGTCCAGCGCACCGACGCCGCGACGGTTGGCGGCTCCACCTTCTGGGCCAACAAGGATGCCGACGAGATGGCGGCGGACGTTAATGCTGGCCTGAACGCTGTCCGCGAGAACTCGAATGAGGTCGAATGGGCTGATACTGTTCGTTTGCCTCCTTCGGCTTTTCGTGCGGCCTCGGAACGGCGCCTTACCGATGCCGGCGGTGTCATCAGCGCGCTCGAATATATCCGGCGTAATAACAACTATACGGCCGAGACCGGGCAGCCGCTCGACATTCGTCCCCTGCGTGACCTGGCTTCGGCTTCGCAGGACGGTGGCGGCCGCATGGCTGTCTACCGCAAGGATCCGCAGGTTCTGCGCTTCCATCTGCCAATGCCGCGCCGGGTTCTGCCGGTCTATCGGGCCGGACTGATGCACTATCAGCAGGGCGTCATTGCACGCACGGGTGGCACGGAAATCCGCCTGCCGGGTGCGATGGCCTATATCGACGAGATCAGCGACGTTCCGAGCTGATTTGAGCCAAGGGGCCGGGCCTGAACTGGTCCGGCCTTCGGTTTCAGGAGGATTTATGGATTTCCAAGTCGAAAACAAAGGCCCTGCGGCCGTTGGTGTGTGGACCGAAAACGGCCATGCATGGGTCAAGCCGGGCGCTTCGGTGCCTCTTGCCCTGTCGGACGAGCAGGCAAAGCGGGCCAGCAAAACGCTGTCGGTAAAGCCTGTTGAGGCAGGCGACCACGAACCGGCGCAGGATCTGGCGAAGCTGTCTGTGAACGCGTTGAAGGAACTCGCTGCCAAGGAAGAGATCGACCTCGGCGACGCTACGAAGAAGCTCGACATCATCGCCGCGATCGAACTGGCCCGCGAGGAAGCTGGCAAGGAATAACCGGAACGCTCCGGGGGTGACGGGCCGCTGCTCATATGGGCGGCGGCCCTTTTCGTAAGGATCACAGATGGCTTTCACCGCGCCCGCCAAGGCAACCTTTACCGGCATTTTCCCGGCCTTTGCGGCCGTCACGGACGAGGCCTATGCCTTCTGGTCCGCCCGCGCCGCGTGCATCGTCGATCCGATCCAGACATGCCTTGCCGATGATGCCGAACTGGCCTGCATGCTGGCGACGGCCCACTATCTGACCCAGCAGGGCATCGGCACCGGCACAGACGCGCAGATGGCCGCCCAGGGCGCCAGCGGGTTCAAGCGGATCAAGTCGGGCAGCCTTGAACTGGAGAAGGCGGACAATCCCGCGGTTTCCGGCATGGGCGATTGGGGCACGACGTCATTCGGCGTCCAGCTCTATCCGTTGCTGAAGGCTTGCGTCGGCGGGCCGCGCGTGACCGGCACCGGATGCGTCGTGGGTGGCAACGGGTTCAACGGCTTCGCGGGCGTGATCCCGCCCTGGGGAAGCTGATATGGGCCTGCTCGACGGCGGCATCGCGGCGATTTTCGGGGCGGCGTTCAGCGGCCTCTATCTCGACGGCACGCTGCACAGAGGCACCGGCTCCCCGATCTATGCGTCTGGTGGCGTGATCACCGGCTATGCCGGCGGCGGCGATGTGCCGATCAAGGTGCAGGTGGACGCCGCGACTGACGCCATGCGCCGCGCCGACGGCTTCGCTGAAGGCGATGTCCGGATCATCATTCTCGCGCAGGGGATCGGCCCTGTGACCAGCGACCATCGCATTACCATCGGCGCCACGACCTACAGCCTTCAGGCAGCCGAACTGGATGCGGCCGCATCGCACTGGATCTGCCGGGGACGGCGCATCTGAATGGCACTCAAGTTCGCTGATCGACACCTCAAGCGCCTCCGTAAGATGACGACCGGCATGCGGAAGGAGGCGCAGAAGCTCGTCTATACGCTGGCCGACATGCATGCGACCGAGGCGGCTCTGAGCATCACATCCGGGTCTGTCTCAGGCAAGAACCACAAGCCGTCATCACCGGGCCAACCACCCAATGCCGACACCGGCCAGCTCGATCGCTCGGTTCATGTCGAACAGGTCGGGCCGCTTCAGGCCAACTCGGTTGCGGACGCGCCCTATGCCGCCGCGCAGGAATTCGGGTCGTCGACACTCCCGGAGCGACCCTTCATGCGCCCGGCGGCGAAAAAGGTACGGAAACAGGCGGACAAGCTCGCCAAGGCTGCCGTCGACCGGATCGTGAAGGGCGGTAAGCTCTAATACGATCCTATGTGGATCAGCCGCCACGACTTCCCGCTTTCGTCATCCGGTGCCAGCTCGACCAGGAAGCGCGTCCTCATCATCGCACCGAACGAATTTTGAGAGTCGACGGGGGTTAGAACCGTGAAGGAGCATTTCCCAGCGTTCTTGGATGGTGTCACATGAACATCTTTGTCCGTGACGTTGGGGAATTGGGCACTGGCTGGCGATTTCAACTGATCGCGGATGAAATTCTGCGACATCACGAAGGCCATGACATCGTTCTCGCACGCTGGCTTACTGGCACAACCTACAAGCATGATGGATGCGATCACCGCTATTTGACGCATATTCCCCCCTTTCCTGCCGTCCGTATCCCAGCGAGCGCGCTGGTCTAGCATGAACGACATGACCCACATCCAGCGCCGACATGAATATACGGTAAAGCCAGATCGTGCTACATGTCCGCGTCGTGGCGTTTCGGCTCAACCTCGACCATCTGGGCCTTTGGCTCGACGCCATCCTAGCGCGTCTGGAAACCGAGCACGAACCGACGAACTGGAATCTGCTCGCGGCACTGGGCGATGCGCTGGTCTTTCCCCGTTTTCTGGGGCCGGACAATGACGATCTCCCCAACCTTCCATGTCCGCGAGACGATCCTGACGGCCCTCCAGGCTGACGCAGCCGTCGCCGCGCTGATCCCGGCCGACAGCCTCTATCCGAGCAAGACCCCGAACAATCCGACCAAGCCCTTCGGGCGTTATGGCGTCGAAACCAACATTCCTTCGCGCCCTTCGGGCTGGCGCGGCGGCGAGGTGTCGGGGGCCTATCATGTCTGGGTCGGCGTGACGGACGCGATCCCCGACCCCAAGACCTACTGCGAGCAATGCGTCGAGGCCGTCGCCGAGGTCATCGACGCCCTGCCGGATTGCTATGTCGAGCGGACCCAGCTGCTGGAGGATGGTGAGGAAGCCGATCTCTGGCACGGCGTCATCCAGTTCGCCTTTACCGCCCTTGCCGAAATCTAATCGTCCGTAGAGGATGCGGCCTGCTGGTTCCATGTGAGGGAGGACAATCCATCCTTTCTCGCAGGAGCCAGGCACATGACCGCAGGCGTTACCCTCCAGACCAAGCTGTCGATCATCGGGGGCCTCGAAGGGACTGCCGCCAAGGGCAGCATGAAGCTGAAGCTCGATGACATCCTCGAATCGCTGGAGCTGACCCCGGGCACCAACACGACCGGCAAAGCGGACCTGCTCTATACCGCGACGCGGACGATCGCCGCTTCGGCCAACGAGGATCTGGATCTCGCCGGCGCGCTCGCCAATGCCTTCGGCGCCACCATCACTGCCGCGGAAGTGGTGCTGATCTTCATCAAGGCGGCATCGGGCAACACCAACAATGTCAATGTCACCCGGCCCGCGTCCAATGGCTTCGCCGGTCCCTTCCTCGCAGCCGGCGACGGCGTGAAGATCGCGCCCGGCGAATGGGCCGTCTTCCAGTCGAAGGCGGGATGGCCCGTGACCGCTGGCACCGGCGACCTGCTGAACATTGCCAACAGCGGCGGCGCGACCGGCGTGACATATGATGTCCTGATCGTCGCTCGGTCTGTGGTGGCCTGACATGGGCCGCCGCATCATCTTCGAACGGACCTATAATCACCGCTGGCCCTCGCGGGCGATCACCGAGTTTCGGGCATCTGGGATGCCGCAGCTCGTCAAGCGGGAGGTGCAGAAGGCCGCGCTCGAAGGTGGCTATGCGCGTTTCGCCACGAAGGCCGAGTGCGATGCAGCCGACCGGGAGGCGGAGACTGTCCCGGCACCTGAGCAGGATGCGGCTCCATCGACTGGAGATGCTGATCCTCCCGCAGGCGATGGGCGTCCGTAGAGCCTGCTCCTAGCCCGGTTCAAAGTTGCCCGGTCTTCTAATCTCGCCCAAGCGAAGGGGTTTGCACCATGGGTTACACGACTGGCCGCGTGAAGGGCAATTACGCCGACATCCTCTATGGGGACGGCGGCTCGCCTTCCGAGACGTTCACCCAGCTCTGCGGCATCAATACCCGCGGTCTGGAAGTCACCTATGCCAATGCCTTCGAGGCAACCGACTATGATTGCACCGATCCCGAAGCCGCGGCGCAGACGCTCCGCGACGTCGGGGCGCAGGACTGGTCGATCTCCGGTTCCGGCCTCTACAACCGGACGCAGATGGCTGCACTGCGCGGTCTGCTGGGGGCTTCGCAGAACTGGCGCTTCGCCATCGACGAACCCTCGACGGAGAGTGTCGATGATGGCTGGTGGCAGGGGCCGGGCATGATTTCGAGCTTCAAGGTCGATGGCAATGACGGCGAATACACGCAGGTTTCGCTGACCATCACCGGCATGGGGCTGCTGACCTGGGCCGACGCGGCATAAGCGGGGACGGTGCGACATGCAGACGCATCTGTCCCTCGATTGGGCCGATGGTTCCTATGATTTTCGCCTGACCTGGTCCGGTTGCGCGGAGATCGAGCGCAAGAGCAATGCTTCGATCCAGGCGATCTACGAGCGCGTGATGCTCGGCGGCGCTTATCTGTCCGACGTGATCGAGATCATCCGCCAGGGTCTTCTCGGCGGCGCGGGTGGCGCGGTGGACGGGCAGCCGATCGAGACGAAGCCGCCGGTCGTGAACGCGCTGATCGAACGCTACGTCACCAGCGTTGATGCTCCCCCCTTCGCCGACAGCTGGAATGTCGCCAAGGCGATCCTCAACACCTTCATGGTCGGGCACGAAGCGGCTCAAAAAAAAAGGGAGGACGAGGACGATCTGGAGCCGATCGGATCGACCCAGCCGAGATCCTCGCCAACTGCGCCCTGATGAACATCCAACCGAGCGAAGCCAAGCAGCTCACGCTCGCTGAATATCAGGGCCTCCTGCACCACTGGAACAAGGCGCAGGGCGGCGAGGAAGATGAGCTTGAACTGCCCGATCCCCAGAAGGTCGCCGAACGGCGTCGGGCGCTCGAGGCCAAAGGGGTGAAGGTTCTCTACTGATGCCGACCGCAGACGAAGTCATTGTCGAATTCGAGGCGCGGGTCGGCAAATATGAGGCTGACCTCAAGCGGGCGACCAAGACCTTCGAGACCGCGACCAACTCCCAGCGCGACCAGATGGCGCGGCTTGAGCGGCAGATCGCCGCCAGTTCCAGCGCGATCGGCAGCCAGTTGCGGTCCCTTGCTGGCATCTTCGCCTCGGCCTTCTCGGCGCAACAGGTGCAGCAGCTCGCGGACGGCTATACCCGCTTCACCAATCAGCTGAAGGTTGCAGGACTGGAGGGCGCGAAGCTCGGCCAGACGCAGGAGCAGCTGTTCGGGATCGCACAGAAATATGGCGTCGAGCTGGAATCGCTCGGCACCCTCTATTCTCGCTCTTCTCAGGTGGCGAAGGAGCTGGGCGCCAACCAGGCCGACCTCATCAAATTCTCCGACGGCGTCTCTGCCGCGCTCAAGATCCAGGGCACGAGCGCGACCGAAGCGCAGGGCGCGCTGCTCCAGCTTTCGCAGCTGCTCGCGTCGGGCACGGTGCGGGCCGAAGAGTTCAATTCCGTCAACGAGGGCGCGCTGCCGATCCTCAAGGCCGTGGCGCAGAACCTCGATGCTGCCGGCGGATCCGTCGGCAAGCTCAAGGCGCTGGTGAATGACGGCAAGGTGTCGAGCCAGCAATTCTTCCGCGCCTTCCTGGATGGTGCTAGCGAACTGGAGGCCACCGCCGAGAAAACGACGCTGACCATCGGCAACAGCTTCACTGTGCTCAACAATGCGCTGGGCAAGTTCGTCGGAGAGACGGATCAGTCGCTTTCCGCGACACAGCGGATCAGCGCAGCGATCATCGCCCTGTCCGAGAACCTCGATGTCGTGGTGAAGGCCATCGGCGTGATCTCGGCGCTGCTGCTCGGCCGCTATGTCGCGGGTGCCGTGGCGGCTGCGCGGTCCACCACGGTCGTGTCGACGGCGATCTTCGCCATGCAGGCCCGTGCGGCTGGAGCAGCGACGACGATGGAGGCGCTGGGCCTTGCAGGCGCCACGGCTGGTCGCGCCATGCTAGCTGCGTTCGGTGGGCCGGTTGGGCTCGCCATCACCGCGCTGACACTAGGGGTCGGCTACCTCGTCGAAAAGAACCATGAGGCGGAAGCGGCGGCCGACGATCTCACCGCCTCGATCCACGGTCAAACCCAGCAATTTGCCTCGCTGCGACAGAAGCAAAATGAAGCAGCCGCCGAGAGCGGCAACATGTCGAGCAAGCAGCGCCAACTCCAGACGGCGACGGCGAACCTGACAGGCGAAGTAGGGCTGCTGGCGAACGCCTGGGCGCGCGTTGCCGCGGAAGCCAAGGCTGCGGCGATCGAGCAAGCCCGTGCTGCGGCGATGTCGGCCAAATCAAATTACGAACTGGCGAAAAAGCGGTTCGACGAGAAGGTCGACGAGGGCTTCCGCGCCGCGCCGCGCCCGGTTGCCGAGCGTGGCCTCGGTCGCGATCTGTTGCCGAGCAATCCCGAGGCTGCCCGCGCGGCCGCGTTGAAGGGCGCCGCGCCCGAGGCGCAGCTCATGCTCGAGGCGGCGAGGAATTGGGAGACGGCGGCAAAGGAGTTGCGGAAGACTCAGCAGCAGGGGCTCGCCGATTTCAAGCAGGCGCCGGCCGCACCGCCCGCAGGCAAGCCGAAAAAGGTGAAGGCCCCGAAGAAGCCCACCGGGTCGACCGCCGAGGAAATCGAGGCGCGGCACCAGGAGGCGCTCGCCCGTACCAATCAGGAGGAATTGCAGGCCCGCATCCAGCTATCGACGGATGCGGCTGACCGCGCGCAGCTGATGCACGATCTCTACGCGCAGGAATATCGGGAGCGTGTGCTCCAGATCGAGAACGACAAGCACTTCACCGACGAGCAGAAGAAGGCGCAGGTCGAGGCCCTCAAGCGGCTCTATGGCAACCCCGACGCGCAGGGGCAGACCGGGCTAGATGGCGAGATCACGGTCAGCGCGCCTGATCGCGGGCTCTACGGCAAGCAGGTCGAAAAAGAGTTGCAAGACGAGCGGAATCGGCTGGCGCAGGACATGCTCCAGCGCGAGCAGGAGACGCTCGAGGCGCAGGCCGACATCGCCACCGACAGCAAGTCGCACCGCGAGTTCGCCATGCGGGCGCTTGAGATCCAGCAGAAGATCGAAACCGCGCTGCTCGAGCAGGCCATCGCCAACGGCCAGATCGCCGATGCCGACAAGGCCCGGGCGTTGCTGCGCGCCAAGCAGGAAGCCGACAAGAAGGGCGCCGAGCGCGGCGAGGTCGGGCCGCTCGGCAAGTGGATGCAGTCGGTCCCGCAGACCGGGGGCGAGATCAATGATGCGCTTGAAGGCATCGCCACCCATGGCCTAGACAGCTTCGCCAGCGGCATCGCGGATGCGATCGTCAACTTCAAGTCGCTGGGTGACGTAGCCAAGAGCGTTCTGACGCAGATCACGCAAATGCTGATCGAGTTGGCGATCCGCATGCTCGTCCTCAAAGCCCTGAAAGCGATCGGCATCGGCATTGCCACCGGCGGCTCGGTGCAGGGCAAGGCGACCGGCGGCAAGATCGAGGGCTATGCCATGGGCGGGCGGACCGGCGGCGGACTGCTGCGCGGGCGTGGCACCGGCCTCTCCGACAGCATCACAACCATCGGGCCGCGTGGACCGATCATGCTTTCGGACGGCGAGTTCATCGTCAAGGCGTCCTCGGCCAAGAAGATCGGTGCACAGGCACTCACCTACATGAACCAGTTTGGCGAGGTTCCCGCCGTCACGCGGGCGGGTGGCGGGCCTATCGCCCCGTTTCTCCCTGCCAACATGGGGGCGCTGCCCAACGGCATGACCCCGTCCCGCGCCGGCGGCTTCGGCATCGACGGCTCGTTCAAGGCGATGATCGCCGACATGCTGGGCAAGGCCACCACCGCGATGCCGCCGATCCAGCTCTATCCGACGCTCGACCCTGCCAGCGTGGTTCGGGCTGCGTTCAACACGCCAGGCGGGCGCAAGGCGATGTTCGAAACGGTCAGCAAGAATAGCGGCGCGTTCCGCTCGAGCCTCGACCGATGACCTATGATCTCGCCACCCCCTCGCTGGCGCGGCTGTGGAGCCATGAGCCGGATTGGTCGCAGCCCTATAAGGTGAAGCGGTCCTTCCTGACGGACATCACCACCAGCCGATCGAAGAAGGAACGCCGTCGCGCGCTGCGAACAGACAAGCCCCGATTGACGGTTGCCTTCAACGTCATCGTCTCCGATGTGAACCAGCGCGCCGCCGACCAGTTCATGCGCGGCGGGCAGAACGCGCCAGCCGTGGTGCCCGACTTCTCGCGCTCTGCGGCCCTCACCGGCTCCAGCTCGGCCGGGGCGTCGACCCTCACCATGGCCTCCCCGCCCGCCTGGGTGGCGGTGGGGCAGATCCTTGTCCTGATGGGGCCCAACGGCACCCGCGAGGCGGTTGTCGTCGAGGCGGTGGCGGGATCGACCATCACCACCGTCGACACGCTCGACAATGCCTGGGCATCCGGTCGCATTGTCCGTCCAGGCATTTTCGGGCTGATGAAGGACACGACCAGGACATCGTGGCATAAACCGAGCGCGTCCACCTTCGACATTGAGCTGGCAGCCTATCCCGGCGGCGAGCCGCCCGAAGACGAGGGTACGGCAACCGACACCTTCAACGGGCTGGAGGTCGTGACAATCGAGCCCGACTGGTCGGGCACTCCGAGCATGGACCATATATGGCCGGTCGAGCAGGTGGACTTCAGCTATGGGCGGACGGCGCAGTTCCGGCCGGTCACGCGGATGCAGGGCATCATCGAGCAGCAGTTCAAGGGCCTCTCGGCAGCACAGGCGCAGGCGTTCGAGCAGGTTTTCCTGCGGGCCAAGGGGATGCGCGGTAGCTTCTACCGTTCGACCTGCAAGCCCGACATGGCGCTGAACGCGAACGCCACCGCGAGCACCACCATCGTCGTGCAAGGCCGGGACATCGCCGACGATTTCAGCACAGTAAATTTCGCCAGCGTCTCCCAGGCGATCGAGATCATTAAGCGCGACGGCACCCGGTTGCGGCGGCTGGTGACCGACATCAACGCCAGCGGCGGCAACACGGCGCTGGTGCTGAACAGTGCGGTCACCATCACCACGGCAAACGTCGCGCGGATCAGCTGGCTCCCGCGCACCCGCTTCGCGTCCGATGACCTGACGACCGAATGGGTGAGCCCGCGCTTCGCCAACATCAGCGCCGTCTTCCAGACGGTCGACGAGTGAGGGGGCGGGCATGACGTTCAACGCCTATGAGGCCAGCCGGGAGAGCGGGGCGCCGATCCAGCTCTATCGCTTCACCTATGGCACCGAGGTCGGCGAGTTCTTCGCCTATACCGATCATACGGACGAGGTCGTCGTCGACCATGGCGGCAGCGTAGGCGAGATTGCCTATCAGCCGGTGCCGGTCGAACGCGATGAGATCGTCTCGAACGGGACGCTCGATCGGTCCTCGATGAAGCTGGGGCTCGACGTCTCGACCGATCTGGCCGAGCTGTTCCGCGTCTATCCGCCCGACAATGTCGTGAACCTGATCGTCTACCAGGGACATGTCGACGACCCCGACAGCGAGTTCAAGGTCATTTGGGCGGGCCGGGTCGTGTCGGCCAGCCGCGCGCATAGCGAGCTGGAGCTGCAAGGCGAGCCGATCTCGACGCAGATGAAGCGCCCGGGGCTGCGGCGCCATTATCAATATGGCTGCCCCCATGCGCTCTATTCGACCGTCTGCGGGGCGAACAAGGCAGCCGCGACGTCCGCCGCGACCGTGGCCTCGATCTCCGGCACCGCTGTCACGCTCGATGCGGGCTGGGAGGGATCACTGCCGCCCGCGAAGTTTCTGCGCGGCCAGTTCGAATGGACCCCGGCCGGCGCGTCGACCAAGCGCCGCACGATCATCCGCGTGTCGGGCAATGTGCTCACGCTCTCGGGCCTCCCGCTCGACCTGGCGGCGGACGACGCGGTCAATGTCGTCCTGGGCTGCAATCACCACGCTTTCGAAGACGAGGGCGGCGACTGCGAAGGTCTGCACGACAACATCGTGAATTACGGCGGCTGTAAGTGGATTCCCGTCAAGAACATCATCAACCGCAACCCCTATTACTAAGGAAGCCCGATGCCCTGGTGGGTTCTTGTTCTTGTCGCGGTCGCGCTCACAGCGGTCCAGTTCCTTCTCATGTCGCATCCCAAGGCGTCAAAGCCGGAGACAGTCAAGGATCTCGAAGACCCGACATCGGAGGCGGGCCGACCGATCCCGGTGCCGTTCGGGACCATCACGATCAAGGGACTGAATTTCCTTTGGTACGGCGAGAAGGGCAAGAAAACCTACAAGGTGAAGGCATGATCGACGATCTGCGCATTACGATGGACGACTGCGTCAAGGCCGGTCACTGCCCGAAAGGGGTGCGGCGGTGGTTCAACGAGCAGGGCCTCGACTTCCGCGCCTTCATGGCGGCTGGCATCCGCGCGCAGGACATGCTCGACACTGGCGATGGGCAGGGCATCAACGTCGTCCGGCGGACGATCGAACGCCTGCTGGTCGGAGTAGATCTGACCGACATCATCATCACGCTCGACGATGCGCGGGCCAGCCGCAAATGCGCCGACGGCATGGAGACGTTCGCGGGGCGCGTCGGGCTCGACTGGCGCCGGTTCGTGCTGGAGGGGCTGCCCGCTGCCGACCTGGTCGCCACCGGCGATCCCGAGGCGCTCGAGGTCGTGCGGCAGGCGGTGAGGGCACGCAATGGGTAAGTCGAAACCGAAGGTCGAAGTCACCGAATATTACATGTCGGACCATTTCGGCATCTGCATCGGCCCGGTCGATGCGTTGAAGGGGCTCGTCATCAAGGAAAAGACGGTCTGGACCGGATCGCTCACCGAGCAGGCGAGCTTCGAGGTCAACCAGCCGGATCTGTTCGGTGGGATCAAGAAGGAAGGGGGGATTGGCGGGATCGTCACCTATCTCCCCGGCAATGCCGACCAGGTGCTTCCCGATGGGCTGGCGCAGAAGCTCGGCCGGCCCAATGGCGCGAGCTGTCCCGGCTATCGCGGCATTGCGTCGATCTTCTTCACCGGCTCGACCGGGCTCTCCAGCCTGATCGGCGGGATCATCACCAAGGCGGTCGCCGGGCGCGGATTCTACTGGACCGCGAACACGCCCTATCTGCCGGGCGTATGGGCCAAGATCCAGCGCATCTTCAAGCGCGCCGATGGCACCGAGCAATGGTATCCCGAGAAGGCGGCGATCGGCAGCATCGGATCTGGCGCCGCGCCGAGCGCCACGCACACGATCGAGCTGACCGCGTCCAGTGAATCTGGCGTCCCCGGAGCGCGCGGCGGCTACACCATCAGCGGCTTTTCACCCAGCGATATCGTCCGCATCACGCAAAAGGTGGGCGGCGCCTATACCGTCTGGAGCGCCTGGCCCACGGACGGCTCGAACGGCGGCAATACCTGGATGGGGCGCATCAGCGTCTATGCCAACGGCGCTGACACGCATTATTTTCCGACCCTCTACCCAACCAAGGCAGCCGCCGAGACGGCACTGGCGGCGGTGCTGCCGCTCGATCTGACCGGCGCCAGTTCCTACACGATCTGGATCTGGGACGATAATCCGGGTGACGACCGCGAGGGACTGTCCCTCCAGGCTGATGTTTATTCGACCAACGCCGACATGAACCCGGCGCACATCATCCGCGAGTGCCTGACCGATACCGTATGGGGCATGGGAACACCCGAACCCGCGATCGACGACGACAGCTTCACCGCTGCGGCCGACACGCTGTTTGATGAGAGCTTCGGCCTGTCCCTGCTGTGGGTGCGCCAGAGCAAGATCGAGGACTTCGTGCAGGAGATCCTCGATCACATCCAGGGCGTCCTCTACGTCGACCCATCGACCGGGCTGCTCACGCTCTCGCTGGTGCGCGGCGACTATGACGCGGAGACGCTCGACGAGCTGACGCCCGACAACTGCGACCTGACCAACTTCTCCCGCAAGCTGTGGGGCGACATCGTCAACGAGATCATCGTGACATGGACGAACCCGGAGAACGAGCAGGAAGAAACGATCACCGTCCAGGACGATGCCAGCATCGCCACCCAGGGCGGCGTCGTCTCGGACAGCCGCAACTATTACGGCGTCCGCAACGCACAGCTGGCGATGGATCTGGCGATGCGCGACTTGCGCTCGGCGGGCCAGCCGCTCGCGTCCTGCACCGCCGAGGTTTCCCGCGAGTTCTGGAGCAAGCGCCCGGCCAGCGTCGTCAAGCTCACCTGGCCCGAATATGGGCTCTCCGAGCTGGTTATGCGCGTCCAGAGCGTCGAATATGGCAAGCCGGGCGATCCGACCATCAAGCTCGAGCTGATGGAGGACGTCTATGGGCTCGATGTCGGCGAATATGCCGCGCCGCCCACGACCAGCTGGGAGGACGTCTCGAGCGATCCAGAGGAAGCCTCCGAGATCGAGATCCTCACCCTGCCCTATTTCTTCGCGGCCAACTCGACCGTCGCGGCCTTTGTCGACACGCCCGAATATCCCGAGGTTCTCTCCGGGGTGCTGGCGACCAGCGACAATGACGACATTTACGAGGCTGAGCTGTGGGACGAGGTCACCCTCTCCAACAGCACACCGCAATGGCAGAGCTTGGGGACGCTCAACATCATCGGGCGCGGCGAGCTGGTGGCGGACCTGCCGTTCGAGGCCACCACGGCGAGCGTCACCTTCGAGAACATAATCGGCCAGACCTTCCCGACCAACGCGGGCTTCGTCATCATCGGCGAGGATGGCGAGGCGGGGAACGAGATCGCGCAGATCACCGCCGACGATGGCGACTATGACCTGGCGCGCGGGGTGCTCGACACGGTGCCGCGCGCCTGGCCGGCTGGCACCAAGGTCTGGTTCGTCGACGAGTCCACGCTGTTCGAGGACAGCCTCGTGCGCTCGTCGGCGGAGGTCGTCGATTACAAGATCCTGACGCGGACATCGGTCAACCTGCTCGCGCTCGAAGCCGCCACGCTCCAGAGCTACACGCTGACCGATCGCCCCTGGCTGCCGAACCGGCCCGCCAATGTCACCGCCTATGGCGAAGCATGGTCCACGCAGGTCGACTATATCGACGCGACGGCGCGCACCGATCCCTGGGTGACTGTCACCTGGGCGAACCGCAACCGGCTAGACGAGGACACGGTCATTTTGACCTGGACCGATGCGACCATGACGCCGGAGACGGGACAGACCACCACCATCGAGATCCGTGATTTCGACGGCGTTCTGCTCACCACGCATGACGGTCTTTCGGGAACGAGCTTCGATGTGCCCGACGCGAGCTTCGGCGGCGAGATGTTCGTAGAATTGCGGGTCTATTCCGAGCGATCAGATGACGATGGCGACTTCGTCAGCCTGCAATCCTTCTCGCATTGGGTGCAGGTCGCGCCGCCGACGTTCGACAGCACCCGGATCACCTTCGACAGCGACACTTGGACGATGGATCAAGACTGATGACAATGCAGACAATCAACCTTGGCGCCACCGCCAATGACGGAACCGGTGACACGCTGCGTGCTGCCGGCCAGAAGATCAACGACAACTTCACCGAACTCTATGGTGCATTGACCGGCCTGCTCGAGTTCAAGGGCGCGACCGACTGCTCGGGCAATCCCAACTATCCGGCGGCAAGCAAGGGCGATGTCTATGTCGTCTCGGTGTCGGGCAAGATCGGCGGCGCGTCCGGCACGACCGTCGATGTCGGCGACTGGTATATCGCGACAGCCGACAATGCCGGCGGCACCGAGGCAAGCGTGGGCGCATCCTGGGGCCATATGGAGCACAATCTCGTTTCCGCCCTCACCGGCGCTACCGCGTCAACGACTGAAGTGCTGACCGGCGCCGACAGCAGCAAGCTCGCCACGCCCGATGCCATCGCCGCTCTGTGGGAACAGGGCAGCGACGTCGCCAGCGCCGGCACCGTCTCGCTGGGCGAAGGTGGCTATTTCCACATCACCGGCACCACGACGATCACCGACATTGACTTCGCCACGGACAAGGCTGGTCGCACGGCATGGGTCAAATTCGCCGGCGCGTTGACCTTGACCCACAATGCTTCGACCCTGATCCTGCCTGGCGGCGCGAGCATCACGACTGCGGCGGGCGATACGGCCTGCTTCGTGTCCGAGGGTTCTGATGTCGTGCGCTGCGTTGCCTATCAGAAGGCGAACGGGCAGGCGGTGTCGGGGGGCAGCAGCTATTCGGGCGGGGTCCAATCAACGCCGATCCTTGCGGCGGCAATGACATCGCGCACGACCAACGGCCCCTCGGCGGGGACAAGCGAGAGCAGCACCAACAAGGTCATGCTGGTGACGCTCGATTTCGACGCTTCGACAGCGGAATATGCGCAGTTCATGTTCCCGATGCCCAAGTCCTGGAACGAAAGCACGATTACCGCGCAATTCATCTGGTCAGCCTCCAACACCGGGAATGTGGTGTGGGGTATCCAGGGCGTGGCGATCTCCGACGATGACGTGATCGACGCGAGCTTCGGCACCGCGCAGACCGTCACGGACGGCGTGACGGCTACGACCGATGTGATGCAGTCGGCCTTCACGTCCGCGATGACGATCGGCGGCTCGCCTGCTGAGGGCGATCTGGTCTGCTTCCAGGTCTACCGCGATGCGTCGAATGGATCGGACACTTGCTCGGTCGACGCCAAGCTGATCGGCATCCGCTTGAACTTCACCACCAATGCAGCGGATGACAGCTAATGCCGGGACTCGCCAACACATGGGCGCTCAGTTTCCTCAATGCCAAAGGGCGACAATCCGCGCCAATTTCCAACCCGACGAGCCTTGACCCCAACGACAAGACATCCTCAGTCACGCTGTCCAACAGCAACCGGACAGCCACCAAGAGTGCCAGCGCCTCGGTGGCGATGGTCGTTGCCAAGCATGGAAAGACGACCGGGAAGTGGCGTTTTCAGGTTACGATCGATGCTCTGTTGCCACCGGAAATGTCCATCGGTGTCGTCGGTATGTATGGCAATCGAGAAAGCTATCTCGGCCTCGACGCCAATAGCATCGGCTATGTCAGTAACGGGCACGTTGTCTATACCAATGTGACGGTTGCAAGTCTCGCCTCGTATGCGGCGGGCGACGTGATCGATGTCTATGTCGATGTCGATGCCAAGCAAATTCGTTACGCGAAGAACGGCGGCTCTCTTTCGAGTGCCATCAGTTTTGGTTCCGCCGCCCCCGCCATGATCCCGGCGGTCTACCTCTATGCCGCGAACAGCGCCGTGACCTGCAATTTCGCGGGGCCGTTCACCTATACCGGCGATACCAGCTATGCGGCTTGGAGCGACGCGCTCTCTGCCGACCGTGACACCTTCCGGTCGGCTCGCATCTATATTCGCTCGCTCGGATATTATGGGCACTCCTTCGCTGAGTTCAGCCTGTCGGCAACCTCTGGCGGATCGAATGTCCTCTCTGGGGGGGCGGCCACGGCGCAGAACACTTATGGCACGGACACGCCGAGTAAGGGGATTGACGGTAACACATCGACCAAATGGTCGGGGCAGAACGGTGGCGGGCAGAATCAGGGACCGCTCTGGTTCGATGTCGATCTCGGATCGAACGGGTCGCACGGGGTCCGCTATCTCTCCATCCGTGGCTCCGCAGGTGGCGCGGGTAACGAGTTGCAAGGCCCGACGCTGTTCGACCTCTACCTGAGCGCTGACGGCACGAAATACGACAAGGCCGCCTATGGCATGACCTTCTCGGCATATGCCGGGACGACGCCTGGCGAGCTAAAGGAGCAGGCGGTCAACGCGCTTTAACCCGGTTTATCGCGGGATGGTTGTCCCGGCAGAACCATTTTCCTGATATAGAGCCGCAACGCCAAAAATGACGCCGTGGCGAGAATTGACCGGCTAAGCTACATCCCAGCCCCGCAGCGCGGCAGTGCGTCCGTGATCGCCGGGCTGTTGACCGCACCCGTGCCACGATAGTCAGCCGGCGCCATGAGGCAGTAGCCTGACGGCGTCTTGGCCGGGATCTTCCGCACATCGCCCAAGTCGACGATGCCGCCACTGCCGCCGCTATAGGTCGCTTGGCTCGCGTTTGACGACGATGCCCCGCAGTGCTTTTCAGCCTGCAGATCCCGCAGCTGCCCCAACCGGATCGCGGCCGACTTCATCGCCGAGCCTTTCTCCATTGAGTTGCCGATCCCGAAATCACCCAAGATGCCCAGCGCCGAAGCGGCGTTGAACTCAGCGCCTTCCGTCACCTGCTGCTGGAACGACTGGACCTTGGCAATCTCCAGTTCGACGTCGCGGCAAGTGTACTGGACCTTCTCGAAGCCAGTAATTGGCTGCACCCGACCATACCGCTTTGTCGCACAGCCACTCACCACCGTTGCGACGATCATGACCGATGCCAATGCCCTGAATTTCATAGTCGCACCCCCTTTGCAGACTCGTGACGAGATGGTGACGACTTTTCTTGCTCGCGTAAATAGGCCGCGCCGTCCGTAGAGGAAGCCTCGGTATTTCCACACGTTGACCCCATGCAAACGCATGGGGGAACAACGGCGGTGAGCCCATTTCTTGAGGCGGCAACCGCCAAATACGGGACCATCATCGCCGGCTGGGCGATTGGGACCGCTGCGAAATATGGTCTGACGCTCGGCGAAGGCCGCAAGATCACGCCGCGCATGATCCTCATCGACCTGTTGCTGATGGGGTTCGTTGTCCTGCTCGCGCGGTGGATCATCGAAAGGCTCGGCCTGAATGCGGGGGATGCGGCCACCATCGCCGCTCTCATAGGGCTGAGTTCCGAACGGATCATCCGCCTCGTCCGTCAGTGGTTCCTCAAGCGCGCTGACGATTATCTCGAGCAGCACGTCAAGGGTGAGATCCGGCAGGCGGCGCAGATGGAGCTGAGCGCGGAGCGGACGTTGCGCGACATCGCGCAGGGCAAGCGCCCGATTGGAGGCGAGTAATGGCAACGATCGAAGCGATCATTGATGACGTGTTGAAAGCCGAGGGCGGCTATGTGAACGACACGCGCGACGCCGGCGGCGAGACAAACTTCGGCATCACGATCGCAACCGCGCGCGCCGGTGGCTACGCCGGACCAATGGCGGCCATGACGCGCGATTTCGCACGCGGCGTCTATATGAAGATGTATGTCATCGCGCCCGGCTTCGACCAGATCGCCAAGCATTCCCTGCCGATCGCGGCCGAACTGGTCGATACCGGCGTCAACATGGGGCCGAAGGTCGCAGCGCAGTTCCTTCAACGCGCCCTCAATGGGCTGAACAATCAGGGCAAGGACTTCGCCGACCTGGTGGTCGATGGTGCTGCCGGGCAGAAGACCCGCGACGGGCTGGCCGCATTCCTGAAGAAGCGCGGTGCGGAGGGCGAACGCCGTCTACTGCTGCTTCTGAACGCCTTGCAGGGCGAACGCTATCTATCGCTGTGCGAGGGCCGATCCGCGAACGAAGCCTTCCTCTATGGCTGGCTCGCACGGGTGGCGGCATGACCCGCCCCCTCGTCGTCATCAAGCCGCCGACGGATCATTTCAGCGAGATCCTGCTGCTGACCGTCATCGCGGGCGGCGTCCTGTATGTGATGCACGGCGCGATCGCGGCGAACCATGCGGGTGAAGCCTCGGCCTATACCGCAATCCTGATGGCGATCGTCTCGGCCATCAAGGAGCGGTGGACGCAGCGCAGCCTCGATCGGATGGGCCAGAGCCTCGCCAATGCTCCAGCGGTCGATCCGCCAGCACCGGAGCCGAAGCCATGATGTTCTGCGCCGGATTCGTCATGGGCGCTGGAACGGCGATCGGTTGCCTCGTGATCGCAGCCTGCGCGATCTGGAAGGATCTGAACACATGATCGCCAAACTGATCGACAAAGCGCAATCTCTGGTCACTGGTATCAACCTTCAGACCATCGGCTATGTCGTTGGTGCCAGCGCACTCTGCCTCACGCTCGGCTATTGCGCCGGCCAGAGCAACGCCAATGAGAAGGTGGCGCTGAAGAACCTCGCCACGGCTGAGCGCCTGAAGGCGGCATCTGCTCGCGCTGAAAAGGCCGCGGCGCTGATCGACATATCCCTGACCACCAAGACGAAAGCCCAAGCGGCAGAACTGCGGGAGATTGTTCATGCCAAAGCGACCGATGACAATGCCGGCCCTGGCGTTGATGCTGTTATGCAGCGCCTGCGGCAGCGCTCCGCCCGCTAAGATCCCGGTTCCGCCGCAATATCTGTCCTGCGCTGCCGAGCCGGTTCCTCCGCCACCTGCGGGCACTGGCGGCAAGTTCACGGACGAGCAGGCGTCAAACTATTTGATCGACGCGCTGGAGGCTGGTTCAGACTGCCGGAACAAGGTGGCGGCGGTGAAGGCGTGGTCAGATCAGCCCTGATCCCAATTGATCTTCATCGCCGCCAGCAGGATTGCCTGCGACGGATGACCCTCCTCGTTCAGTGCATCTATCACATCCTGGACCTCTTGCGGGTGCATCGGGTATCCGGCCTCGATCTGCTTCACGATGGCGTGATATTCCTGCATGGCAGGGTCATTGCCGCGGCGGTAGATTTCGGTCTGGTCCATGGCTCATGTTCGCGTATTGTTCGCGAGTCGGTCAAGCGTTGAACAGCCACCCGATCTTCCCCCAGATCATCATGGCGCTGCCCAGCAGTGTGAGCGCGCCGATGACCACGACCTCGATCTTGAACAGCAGGTCTTTCACCGGCAATCCGCCGCCAGCAGGCCACCGTTGTCCCATTTCGCGACATATTGCGCCTGCCCGCGTCGGATCTGCTCACAGGCGACGTTCCGGCCGCCGACATAGACCTGAGCGAGCGTGCGGCCATAGCGGTCCTGCCCGACGCGCTGGACACTGATCCTGCCGCCCATCATCGCTTCGAGGCTGCGCTTGCTGGCCTGCCCATCGCCGGGGACGCACACCCTGCCCTGTCGGCAACCGTGGATCTCGGGCGCGTCAATGCCGAGGAGGCGGATGCGTTCACCGCCGGCTCGGATGGTGTCACCGTCGACGACGGTCACGGCTGCGGCGAGAAGGAGGAGAGTGGCGATCATGAGACTAAAAAGCCTTCTGATCGACGACCGCCGCTTCAGTCATCCACTGAAGGAAACGCTTGCCGAGCGGGGTGATAAATACCTGGTCCACTTCAACCGCGACATCTTTGGATTCGATCAGCCACCCAAACCAATTTTCGAACGTGTACGTTGGAATGGGAGGAGGAATTGCACCGTTGGCCTCATAGAACTCTTTTACACTGTCGACAGGTTGCGGGCCGAACAAATGCAGCCTTTTGAGAAAGGCGATCTGCGAGCCAAATATCAATCGGTAGTGATTTTCCTGACGCCACAAATCCGTATACGAGCTAGCGATTCGGGCGAGCCACTTTTCACGCTGCTCCTGCGTTAAATCCTCGGAGCGCACCAGAGAGAGATAATGTGCGTCGCACGGCGAGAGAATGTCATGAACCGGCGGTTCGGGGGAAACGGTAAGCTGGCGTGTCGTGGACGCGATGGCAGCGTCAGGCGCGTTATCTTGCGCATCCTGCGCGGCTGGATTTAGCTCCACGGAAACGCCCATGGCTGATCCGCCCTTAATGCGGCCAATTGCAGTCCTTATCGCATCTCGAAATAGAAATGCGATGCTGAAGCCCGCTAGTGGCCACGCAGCAGCGCCGGCAAAATCAAAGATAATTTTGGCGAAATCCCTGAGAATCGCCCAATCGATATAGCACCCCATCCTTATGTGCATGTGAGCATAGGAGATTGTTGGCAAGCTCCGGCCGTGTGGCCGCCGAACTTGTTCACTTGATTCCCCCAAACTGTCCACCCCTCGCGCTGCTGTCGTCCGAAGATGTCGATATACGGCCCCTCCCAAAGCTCCTCGATGTCGGAATAGATCTGATCCGGCTTGCGGCTATGCTCGCGGACCGGCGCGACAATCAGGTTCCTCACCGATTTCGACCGCTCCTTGGGGTTGCCCATCTTGCCGACGATCCAGAACTCGGCCGCGTTCCGATAGACATAGCCGGTGCCGAACGCCCACTTCTTGCCGGTGCTGGACTGCTTGGCCCACGGCCCTCCGGTGCAATAGCGATAGCCATAGTGCGCCAGCAGCTCGATCGCCTGCGGCATCATGGAGAAGACGCCCCACATGACCATGACGCTATCGGGCATGGCGAGGTGACCGACCGGCAGTTCCTTCAACTGGTCGAGCGTCATGCAATCATAATGCGCCTGCGGGGATTTCTCGTATCCCTTGGGCGTGCGCATCTCATAGGCCCACGGCGGATCAATGTGGATCACGCGCTGGCTGAACATGGGGATGTCGCCGAAGGGCCAAGTCATGCTAAGCGTCCCACGGCGCTGGGTTGCGCGCCGGTCCACCGTTCAACGGATCGCTTTGCAAGGCGCCTCCGGTAGACGGCCCGGCAGGCGGGTTCGATTCCCGCCTCATGCCGCCACCTGGAACAGATCATATTGCGGGTCCGGCAGCAGATGGTGCCACTGCTCGGCCATGGCTTCGGCGATGTTCGGATAGGTCTCCGACCGGCGTCGCGCGCGGTCCGGCCCCGGCGGTTCCCGATGGCAGCGCGACCAAGCCTTGTGCTCCTCGGTCCCCGGCCTCGGCGGTGTCAGCATGTTGGTCGGCTTCAGGTCCGGCAGGCCGATCAGCTCCAGCCCGGTATTCTTGAAAAAGGGCTCGCCGAAGAAATAGGGCTGGACGAACTGCGTCCGCCCGCGCCGGGTCAGCCGGATCGCGTGGCCGTGCATGACGGGGTTCTCCACCACGCGGCGCGGGATCTGGGTCGCGTCGCGCAGGCTGCGGTAGAAGGCCGCCGCCTCCTCCAGTTCGGCCCAGCGCTGTTCGTTCCGTCCGTTCTCTTTCCGGCCGCCGATGTAGAGGTGCTTGGCCCCGCTGTTGCAGAGGATCGTGCAGGGCGGGTGCATGACGGCGAGCAGATCCCAGCCCTCATCGAGATAGTCACGGACATCGCCGCGAATGTGTCGGTTGCTGCCATCATCGGCCGGCTCGATGTCGCATGACCAAGCATCATGCCCGCGCGCTTCGAAGGCCCGGCGGACGACGCCGCTTCGCTCGCAGGCAACTAGGACGCGGCCCATTATTCGCACAGCCCATATTTGCTGGAACATTTCGGGCCGTCCGAAAGCTGCTCAATTTCGTCCAGGGTGTTGAGCAGGTCGTAATTCCGGCCGCCGCGCGAGGTCTTCGACCACTCAACAGCACGGTCGATCCTCGCCCGCACCTTGCCGTTCTCATCAGGCGGCAGCTTGTCGGTGGGCAGGAAACTGGAAATGAACTCGTCGCGCTCACCCAGCGCAACCGACGTGTTCGCGTGGCGAGCGACGTTGCCACACTCGACCTCCCATCCGGCGATCCGCTCGATCACCTCGGGGAAATGTATCGCGGTCAGCCGTACCTCTTCCTTTTGCGCCATGATGCAGAAGCAGCCCACGCGGGACATGCCCAAAAGATAGAGCGGGTTGGGCTTCACGCCGTGTCGCTTGGCAATCTCGAAAACCTGAGCTGCCTTCCATTGATGGATTGGACGATAGATCACGGCCGGCGCGCGCCATGAACAGCGAACCGTCTCGATCATTGGCTTCTTCGCGCGTGCCTGACTTTCCTCGGCGCGCTCGCCCACCCATTCCACAACAGGCGTGCCAGCCATGCGAATTGGGCTTTTGATGAACTCCATCGGGTCCAGCTTCAGTTCCTGCGTGCAGAAGCGCGTCTTTGAACCGGGAAAGCGGCCATGCAGCTTCGCCATGTCTAGAAACGGATTGCCTGTCGGGTGCATAAAGGAGATGGCGCGCCGGATCAGGTGATCAGGCACTGGCGGGCTGATCTTAATCGGACAGTCGCACTCCTCTCGCAGGGCCGCCTTCTCGGCATAGCTCAGGTCGTTGGCCTGCTGCTCCCGACATTCCGTCGTGTGCTGCTTCCGCCGCAATTCCTTCGGCCAGTCTCGCGCGATCGCCTCGCGCCGAGCGGCGAAGCGGTCAGAGAAATCGGCGCGAACGGTTTCGATCTCAATGCCGAGCGCGCCGGCGAGATAGTTCACCTGCTCCAGCGTCACATCATGCTCATTGCCCGTGTCCGCGAACAAGAACCGCGGTCTGAAGTCAGGCCGGCGCTCCATGCGCTCGACAGCCAAGCAGGCAACCGCCGTACTGTCCTTGCCGCCGCTGATCGAAACGAAGTGCTGCACCTTCATGCCGCACCGCCAATCTGGGACCGCACCGGGTCCGCAAACCGCTCGATGTTCGCACAGTGTTCCTGTGATTTCAGCGAGGAGATCGCCGGATATACTATGAAACTATGGGGATACGTTGCCCTCCGAAGGCAAAGGCCAGAGGTTCGAATCCTCTTGGGTGCGCCATTTGCGAATGGAAATCAGATAAATTTCCGTTCCAAGCCAAGCAGATGGCTCTTGGCCTTCAAACCACCTGCAAAGCCTGTCAAAGCGCCGTTTGCACCCACCACCCTATGGCACGGGACAATGATGGAAAGCGGGTTACGGCCATTGGCGGCACCCACGGCCCGGCAGGCGGACGGTTTCCCGATCTGGCGGGCAATGTCGGCATAGCTTCGCGTCTCCCCGAAAGGGATTGTCAGCAGCGCAGTCCAAACGCTCTTCTGAAAATCCGTTCCGACGAAATGAAGCGGCAGATCGAACGCTTCCCGCTGCCCGGCGAAATATTCCGCCAGTTGGAGCGCGGCTTCGTCCAACACCGGATGGTCGCGATGCTCAACCCGCTGGTTCAAGCGGACCCTGTGGGGATCATCGTCCTGCCACAGCACCGCCATCAGGCCCGCTTCGTTCGCCACCAGCGTCAATTCGCCGACCGGAGAGGTCATCATGCGACAGGCGTAGGTCATGCCTTCCCTTCCAAATCCTTGCCCGAACCTGCATGGGGCATGACCTGCCGGACTGCCTTCCCGCTGCTTGCGGCCAAAAATTATTTCAGGCCGCCGCCCATGGCGCGATAGAGTTCGATCATGTTCACAGCGCGGGTCAGGCGGGTCGCGAGCAGGCTCTGTTCGGCATTATAGAGCGTGCGCTGAGCGTCCAATGTGGTCAGGAACGGGTCGACGCCCGCCCGAAAGCGCGCTTCGGACAGGCGATAGCCGACCCGCGCCGCGTCCCGCAACGAACTCTGCGCCTCCAGCTGCTCGGTCATCGTGCCGCGGCGCGCCAGCGCATCGGCCACTTCCCGAAAGCCGGTCTGCACGCTCTTCTCATAGGTCGCGACCATGGCGTCATAGGTTGCTCGCGCATAGCGCAGATTGCCCCGGTTACGGCCGAAATCGAAGATCGGCAGGCTGGCGGAAGGGACCACCGACCAGGTCTCGCTGCCCGACTTGAACAGGTTGGAGAGACCAAGGCTCAACGTGCCGAAGGCGGCGGTGAGCGAGATGTTCGGGAAGAAGGCCGCGCGTGCCGCGCCGATATTGGCGTTCGCCGCCAACAATTGATGCTCTGCCGCCATGATATCCGGGCGGCGGAGCAAGGCTGCGGAAGGCAAGTCGGCGGGCAGGTTGGAAAGAGTGATGTCGCCTTCAGGCATCGCCGCCGGCAGATCCCCTTCTGCGACCGTCGTACCGGCCAGCAGGTTCAGCGCGTTCTGATCCTGGGCGACCAATGTGGTCGCCTGGGCGATGTCGGATCGCGCCTGATCATGGCTGGTCTGCGCCTGCCGCACCTCCAGTTCGGACGCTATGCCCTTGGCAAAGCGCGCCCGGGTCAGGTCCAGCGTCTGACCGAACGCCTTCTCCAGATCGCGCGCGATCCTCAACCGCTCCTGATCGGCCGCCATGGTCAGCCAGGCGTTCGCAACCTCCGCGATCAGCGCCGTCTGCGCGGCATTGCGGTTTTCCATTGATGCGAAATATTGCTCCTGCGCCGCCTCGCTGAGATTGCGCAGTCGTCCGAACAGGTCGATTTCCCATGCCGAAACACCGACGGACGCCGAGTAAATGTCCATTCGGCCCGTCCCGACCTGAGAGAAGGGCGTGTCCTGATAGGTCGCGCTGCCGTTGGCGGTCACCCTGGGGAATATATTTGCGCGCTGTACCCGATATTGCGCCCGCGCCTGCTCGACATTGGCCAGGGCAATGCGCAGGTCGCGATTATTGGCCAGCGACGTCTCGATGACCCGTGTCAGCCGCGGATCGACGAAGAAATCCTTCCAGGCCGTATCCGCCGGGACGATCGCCTGCCCCGGCCCGGCCGGATAGGCCGACCCCTGCGGGCTTTCCTGCGGCACAGGCAAGGCGGGACGCACATATTTGGGCGCCATGTCGCAGGCCGCCAGCGTCAGCACCAGCACAGCCGCCGAGAACGGCTTGATCTTGTTCATCGTCATGGTGCCTCCTGCGAGCCGGGCAGAGCGTTGCCCGCTTGCCCTTCCCCGTCCTTGCCATGATGTTCGCGGAACAGCCGCTTCACGACCGTGAAGAAGACCGGCACGAAGAATATCGCCAATATCGTGGCGGCCAGCATGCCCCCGACTACCGCCCAGCCGATGGCGTTCTGACCACCGGCGCCCGCGCCCTTCGCCACCGCCAGCGGCAGCACGCCGAAGACGAAGGCAAAGCTGGTCATCAGGATCGGCCGCAGGCGCAGCTTGCCGGCTTCCAGCGCCGCCTGCGCGGGTGATAGCCCCTCACGCATCTTTTCCTCGGCAAACTCGACGATCAGGATGGCATTCTTGGCCGACACGCCAATGGTCGTGATCAGGCCGACCTGCAGATAGATGTCGTTGTTGAGGCCCACCAGGGTCGCCGCGACAACCGCCCCGAACACGCCAAGCGGCACCACCAGCATCACCGCGATCGGCACCGACCAGCTTTCATAGAGAGCAGCGAGGCACAGGAAGACGATCAGCATGGACAGCGCATAGAGCGCCGGCGCCTGCCCGCCCGATGTCTTTTCCTCATAGGAAATCCCGTTCCATTCATAGCCCACGCCAGCCGGCAGCTTTGCTGCCATCTCCTCCATCGCCCTCATGGCCTCGCCGGTGGAAACGCCGGGTGCCGGCGCCCCCATGATCTGCATCGACGGCACGCCGTTGTAACGTTCCAGCTTGGCGGGACCATGGGTCCATTCGGTGGTCGCGAAGGCAGAAATCGGCGCCATCACGCCGCTGCTGCCGCGCACGTGCAGCACGCCGATCGCATCCGGCGTGGTGCGGAAGGGTGCGTCGGCCTGCACATAAACGCGTTTCACCCGGTTGCGGTCGATGAAGTCGTTGACGTAGCTGCTGCCCATCGCCGTGCTGATGGTGTCGTTGACGTCGGACTGCGCAATGCCCAACGCGCCGGCTGCCGCCTGATCGACATTCAGCTTGAGCTGCGGTGTATCTTCCAGTCCATTTGGCCGGACCTGCGCCAGCCGCTTGTCCGCCATCGCCATGCCCAACAATTGGTTGCGCGCCTCCAGCATCTTGTCGTGGCCGAGCTCGGCCCGATCGACGAGCTGGAAGTCGAAGCCGGTGGCATTGCCCAGTTCCTGAACGGCGGGCGGTACGAAGGCGATCACCATGCCGGCGGTCAACTTGCGGAAGGCGGCATTGGCGCGCAGAGCGATGGCGGACACCTTGTTATCGGCGCCCTTCCGCTTCGACCAATCCTTCATCCGGACGAAGGCGAGCCCGACATTCTGTCCCTGCCCCACAAAGCCAAAGCCGGAAATGGTGAACACGGCCGCGACATTATTCCCCTCGGCTTTCACGAAATGATCGCGCACCTTCAGCAGGGTTCTTTCGGTTTCCCCCAGCGTGGACCCGGCCGGCAGCGATACCTGGGTAATGATGATCCCCTGATCCTCGTCCGGCAGAAAGCCGCCGGGCAGACGCAGGAAGATGATCCCCATGCCGACGACGATCAACGCATAAACCAGCATCGTCCGGCCCCAGCGCCGTTCGACCTTTTGCACAGTGGCGCCATAGCGCACGACATTGCGGTCGAAGCTACCGTTGAACCAGTCGAAAAACCGGCCGAACCGCGATCCCAAAGGGCCCGTCCAGATATGGCTGTGTCCCTTGGGCCGCAGAATCGTCGCGCAAAGCGCAGGCGTCAGTATCAGCGCGACCAACACCGACAATACCATCGCCGACACGATGGTGATGGAGAACTGGCGGAAGATTACCCCCGTCGAGCCGCCAAAAAACGCCATGGGGAGGAATACCGCCGACAGCACCAGGCCAATGCCGATCAGCGCGCCGCTGATCTCATCCATGGATTTCTTGGCGGCTTCCCTTGGGCTCAGCCCCTCCTCCTGGATGATGCGCTCCACATTCTCGACCACGACGATCGCATCATCCACCAGCAGCCCGATCGCCAGTACCATGCCAAACAGCGTCAGGGTGTTGATGGTGAAACCTGCCGCATAGAGGACCGCCAGCGATCCCAGCAGCACGACCGGGACGGCGATGGTGGGGATCAGCGTGGCACGCCAGTTCTGCAGGAACAGGAACATCACCACGAAGACAAGCAGCGTGGCTTCAAACAGCGTATGGATGACCTGCTCCACCGACAGCTTCACGAAGGTGGAATTGTCGACCGGGAAGTCATATTTGACCCAGCTTGGGAAGGTCTTGGACAATTCCTTGACCCGGCTCTTCACGCCTTCGACGGTATCGAGCGCATTGGCACCCGGCGCCAATCTCACGCCAAAGCCGGCGGCGGGATGCCCGTTGAACTTCGCGCTGAAGCTGTAGCTTTCCGCACCCAGTTCGACCCTGGCGACATCCGCCAGATAGACGACCGATCCATTGCTGTTGCTGCGCAGCCGGATTTGCCGGAATTCTTCGGGCGTTCTGAGCCGCGACTGCGCGGTGACGGTCGCGTTCAGCGCCTGCCCCCTGGGCGACGGCGTGCCGCCGATCTGACCAGCCGAAACCTGGGCGTTCTGGGCCCTGATGGCGGATTTGACGTCGCCGGTGGTGACGCCCAGATTGGCCATCTTATAAGGGTCCAGCCAGATACGCATGGCATATTGCGCACCGATCAACTGGGTGTCGCCCACGCCGGGAACGCGGCTGATGGGATCCTGCAACGTGGAGGCGATGAAGTCGCCAGCATCCTGCTGGTCGTGAATGCCGTCATCGGAATAGACGGCCATGATCGTCAGGAAGGTCGAGGCGGACTTGGTCACGCGCAATCCCTGCTGCTGCACTTCCTGGGGCAGCAGGGGCGTGGCTTGGGCCAATTTGTTCTGCACCTGGACCTGCGCGATGTCGGCATCGGTCCCCTGCTCGAAGGTCAGGGTGATGTTCAGATTGCCTGCGGAATCGCTGCTCGACGAAAAATAGCGAAGGTTATCGATGCCCTTCAGCTGCTGCTCGATGATCTGGGTGGTCGTGCTTTCCAGCGTTTCGGCATTCGCGCCCGGATAGCTGGTGGCGATCGTCACCGCGGGCGGCGCGATCTGCGGAAATTGCGCCACGGCCAGCGAGCGTATGGCCAGCATGCCGGCCAGCATGATGACGATGGCGATGACCCAGGCGAAAATGGGCCTGTCGATGAAATAGCGGGACATGGGTCAGTTCGCCCCGCCAGCATTTGCCTGCTTCTGGGCGACGGTGACCTGCTGAGCCGGGCCCGGTTTCACGACCGTTCCGGGCCGCAGGTTGACCAGGCCTTCCACGATCAGCCTGTCTCCAGCCTTCAGGCCTTTGGTGACGATCCATTTGTCGCCCACGGCCCGGTCGGTTTCGACCTGACGCAGTTCAGCCTTGTTGTTCGTGCCCACGACCATGGCGGTCGCCCGGCCCCGCGCGTCGCGGGAAATGCCCTGCTGCGGCGCCAGGACCACCTGGCTCCGCTCTCCTTCGACCAGCCGGGCGCGGACATACATGCCCGGCAACAACAGCCCGTCCGGATTGGCGAAGGTCGCACGCAACGTCACGGCGCCCGAGCTGGGATCGACCGTCACCTCGGAAAATTGCAGACGCCCCTCGATCGGATAAGTGCTGCCATTGGGCAGCAGCAATTGCACGCGCGCGCCAGCGGCAACGCCGACTCCACCGGCCTTCATCGCCTGCTTGAGGTCGATGATCTGCGCGGCCGATTGCGTGACGTCTACATAGACGATGTCGGTGCGCTGGATCGTGGCCAGGGGATCGGCCTGCCCCGCCTGCACCAGGGCGCCAGGCGTGAAAAGGGAGCGCCCGATACGTCCCGATATCGGAGCCCTGATGCGCGTAAAATCCTGGTTCACCCGCGCTGCCTGGACAGCCGCCTGTTGCGCCGCAACATCCGCGCGGGCCTGCTGAGCGGATGCCGCGGCATTGTCGGCCTCCTGCCTGCTGACCGCGTTGATGCCGACAAGATCCCGGTAGCGCTGCGCCTGAAGGGCGGTTGCGCGAATGGATGCCTGCGCCCGCGCCAGCGCGCCCTGAGCCTGACCCAGAGCGGCTCGATAGGGCGCATCCTCGATCTCGTAAAGCATCTGGCCGGCGCGCACCTGTGCGCCCTCCGCGAACAACCGACGGCGGATTATACCATTGATTTGCGGGCGAACCTCGGCCGTCTCCAGCGCGGCGATACGGCCAGGAAGTTCGGTCATCAGGGGCGCGTTCTGCACCGTAAGTTCCACAATGCCCACGGAGGGAGGCGGCGGCGCAGGCGGTGACTGTTCCCCGCAACCACCCAGAGCCAGAGCGGATGCACAGGCCAGCAATCCGACGAATATCCCCTTTTGCATCGGCCGTGCTCCGTCTTCAACAATGGCATTCTACCGGAATGAACGTTCATTCCGGTTGCGGCGCAGGTAGGAACATGCCACAATTTGTTCAAGAGTAAAAAAGCCTGGGGGAAAGTTTTTGGTTGCGCCGCAACATGAACAGAATGCGAGAAACCGCATATTGGGCGCGGCTCGAAACCTGTTCGCCGCCAATGGTTTTCACCAGACCGCCATGGCCGAACTGGCCTCCGCCGCCCAAGTGTCGGTCGGCCAGATCTACCGCCTGTTCAAAGGCAAGGAAGATATTATCGAGGCGATCGTCCAAGCTGACGCGCAAGAGCGGGAAAGGACGATCCAACACCTGCAGGATCGGCTTGATGCAGGCGATATCAGCGTGGAGCAGACATTCGAACTGCTGATGCTGGATGTCATGGACAACCCGCACGAAGCCCTGTCCTTCGACATTCTGGCTGAAGGTTTTCGCAACGGGCGGGTCGCAGACATGATAGCCGACATGTGCAACGGCTTGCGCAAATCCCTCAGCGATTTTGCCTGCCTGGCCAACCCCGGCCTGTCAGGGGAAGCGTTGAAGAGCGCCGAGGAAATGATCCTTGCCTGTCTTTTCGGCCTTGGTCATCGCAGCCTGTCGAGACCTTCGATCAACGACGAACGCACGGCGCGATGCGCGGCATTCATGATCGTCGCTGCCCTGCGAGCCATGAAGTAGAAGGATTTCCAAACGACCGGACCGATCGCTGGTCGAGAAATCGCGGGCTATAGGATTTCAGGAAGGCCATCTGGCTCAACCAGGTCGATGTCCGCGCCAGCACCGACGACCAATCGACCCGCCCTCGGTTCCCCTCCTTCTACCGCATTGCAGCAGATAGCTGCACGCGAAGCGGCAACTTTGTCAGCCCATGAACATTCTCGCCTCGAAATCGTTCCGGGAGGCATGAGATGAACATGGATATGACGTTCAACCGCAGCTATTTCGAAGCGCGGCTGGATCGCAACCGACGGCTGGCCGCCGGCTCGCGCAATCCGGAAATTCGGGCGATCCACATGGAATATGTCCGGCTCTACAGCCAGTTGCTGGAACAGGGTCGCCCGCCGGCCTGATCCATCATCTGGCGGCAACACCTTCGGGCAACACGACCGCAGACCAGCTTCTGGCGGATACCAGATATTTGGCAGCAAGGGCCCGAATGTCGGCCGGAGTGACCGTCAGCATGTCCTGCGCCATGGTCTGCATGGCCTGGACATAACGCGGATCATGGGTCGCTCCCTCCATCTGGTTCATCCAGAAGGCATTGCCTGTCCCGGCCCGCATCAGCAGTTGCCGCATCGGCGCGACCGCCCGTTGCAATTCATCATCGCTTACCGGATTCTTGGCCAGATCCGCCGCCGTATCCTTCACCACGCCGTAGAAATAATTGACCCGATCCGGGCGGACCTGGCTCGTCACCAGAATATAGCCGCCGCTTTCATAGGAAAATGGCCAGTTGTTCTGGACACTGGGTGAATAGGCCGCCCCTTCGGTAGAGCGCAGCTTGTCGAACAGCCGATCATTGAAAATCTGGGTCAGGATTTCCAGCTGCCGCGCTTCCTTGGTCAGCGCGAAACCGCCTGCGGTCGGCCAGGCCATGACAGCCGCCGCCTGCTCCTTGTCACCCTTGTGGCGCAGGACCACCGGCGCCTCGACATGCGCGGGAAAGCGCATGACCTTGTTCGCGGCGGGAACAGGTACATCGGTCCGCTGCGGCAAGGCACCAAAGGTCGCGGCTACGGCCGCAATGGCGTCATCGGCCTTCACCTGTCCGAATATCTGAATCTCGATGGGCCCGGAAGCCAGCAGCGGCTCCCAGGTGGCACGAAAGGCCTGCGGCGTCAGTGCATCGATCTCATTGCGTGATGGCGTGCGGAACCGCACATCCTTGTCGTGCAGCAACCAGTTGAGGTCACGCGCCAAAACCGAATCCGGTGCCCGTTCCATCGCATCATAGGCAACCCCGGCCCCCGTCTTCACACGCGCGATGGGCGCCGGATCCCATCCCGGCGCGAACAATTTGGTCGCGAACAGCAGCAACTGGTCCTTATAATCCGCCGGCCGCGTCACCGCCTGCATTTCAAAGGCGTCGTCGTCGATGGAGAAGTCCATGCCCATGCGACGCCCGTTGGTCAGATCGTCCAGTTCCCGTTGACCAAGCTTTCCGATCCCGCTCGCCACCAGCGCATAGTCGGCTGCCCAGCCCGGCACTGGCCTGGTAGGAGAAAAGGCCTGCTGGCCATGGCCGAAGCGGACGTTGATCCGCACCTTCTCCGTCTCCGCATCATTGGCGAACAGGGTCAGCTTGACGCCGTTGGAAAAGGTGATGCTCTCCATTCCCGGCAGACCGATGGGCGTGCGAGAGACGACTCTGCCCGGCGCGCCAAGCTTGGGCAGGTCCGCCATGGTCACGACCTTGTCCGCCAGCCTGGCGTTGGTCGCAGCCTTGACCGGCGCGGCGACGGCGGCCGCCAGGCGGGCGTCGACCCCCGGCTGCACCTTGCCGGTGATCAACTGCGCGCGAAAAACGCCTGCGGAAAACAGCCGCCGGGTGGAATCCAATATCTTCTGCGGTGTCATGCCCGCTTTGCCGGAACGGAAGATTTCCAGTGCCGCCTGCGGGCTGACGGTGGTTTCGCGGATGTCGACCGCGCTTACCAGGTCGCTCGCCTGCTTGGCACCGGCCTCCGTATCCGCATTTTCGACCTGAATGGCGAGCGCGGTGTCCATCTGGGCATATTCACGGTCGATTTCGATCTGGCTCGGCGGGGTGTCCTTCGCATCCTCTATGATCGCGCGGACATCGCCCAGCGCCTTTTCCCAATTCTCTCCCGCCGGCACGATGGTGACGAAGGTGCCGTCGGCGGAACGGCTGATATCCTGCTGATCCACACTCGCCTGAAGAAAGCTGCCACCACTGCGCGCAGCCTGTTCCAGACGGCGGCTGATGATCTGCAGCGCCAGCATGTCGGTCAGCTTGTCCTGATTGTAGACGATGGTGTCGGCATGCGGCTTCCAGGGACGCAGCCAGGCCATGGTCAGGCCCGTCGGCGCGCCCGGCTCCACCGTCACCCGGGTCGCAGGCGCCTTGGGATCGGGTTCCCCGAAATCGGGTAGCGGTGCCCCCTTGCCCGGGACGGTCCAGGGACCGAAATTATCCTTGATCAATTGCTCCGCCACAGCCGGATCAATATCGCCGGCAATCGAGATCACGGCATTTTCCGGTCGGTACCAACGCTGGTGGAAAGCCTCCATCTTCGCGGCCGTGACAGCATTCAGCGTCGCGACCGTGCCGATCGGGCTATGATCGGCCAGCGGCTGGCCAGCGAAGAAATGCCGCCGGGTGGCGTCGGAAATCCGCATCTGCGGCCCGTCGCTTTCCCGCTTTTCCGCCAGCACGACGGCCCGCTCTGCATCAACGGCGCTGTCGACGATATTGGGATCGGTCATCATGCCGGCCAGGATCTTCATGCTTTCGCCGAGGCTGGCCGGGGTCGTCTGCGGCAGGTCGAGCGCATAGGTCGTTCCCGTGGCGGTCGTCTGCGCATTGCTGTCGCTGCCGAAGGTGACGCCCAGCCGCTGCCAGATGCGCTTGGATTCGCCGTCCGGCACATGGCGGGAACCGCGGAAGGTCAGATGCTCCATGAAATGGGCGTATCCCAGTTCATCGGGATGCTCCATCAGAGAGCCGGCGTCGATCCGCAGCCTGACCGACACCTGCCCCGGCGGCACGCCGTTGCGGCGGACAGCGTAGCGCAAGCCGTTGGACAATGTGCCAAAGCGCCACGCCGGATCGATGGGCACGTCGCTGTTCTCATAGAGCCATGGCCTGACCTGTGCATGGCTGGAACCCGGCGCGACCGGCGTGGCGGCTGGATCGCTTTTCGCCGAGAGAGGCGCGGTAATGCCCGAAAGCAGAAGGGCAAGGACGGACAGCGAAGCGGCAGAACGTCGGAAAGGAAAGCTCATGGCCGCGCAGCCTAAAGAGATTTTCCTGAATGGCCACTGACAAAGCACGAAGCGCGCCGACTGCTGCGCAAAATCCCTCCGGATTGGGCATCCGGAGGTTCTGCGGCGGCGAGCACCTGGTCCCCCGCCGCCGATCTGCAATCCTATCGCGCGAACCGGGCTCCTACCTGGGCAGGAGCACATCGGATATCATTAAACCCGCAGTCGGGCCGCCATTCACCGCCCGCCGGTCTTCTGAACCGCACCCTTATGGGTGCCGACACCGCCGCCCCCGCGACGCCGCCGGAAATTCTTCTTTGCCGGGTTCGCGGCTTCGCCGTCCGGCCGATGCGCCCGCTCGGCATTGCCGCGCTGCTGCTTCTGCTGGTCCTGATAACGGCGCTGGCCGTCGGCGCGGCGCACTTTCTGCTCCGGCGTCTGCTCGCGCCCCTTGCGCTGCGGCGCGGCCTTGGGAAGATTGCGCACCGCCTCGACGAAATTCTCCGGCAGCGGCACAACGTCCAGCTTCACCTTGGTCGTGCGCTCGATGGCCTTCAGATAAGGCCGCTCGTCGTCCGCCACGAAGCTGATTGCGACGCCATCCGCGCCCGCCCGCGCCGTGCGGCCGATACGGTGGACATATTGCTCCGGCACATTGGGCAGCTCGAAATTGATGACATGGCTGACGCCCGACACGTCGATACCGCGCGCCGCGATATCGGTCGCTACCAACAGCTTCACATGGCCATGGCGGAAGGCCTGGAGCGCGGTGGTGCGCTGCGCCTGGCTCTTGTTGCCATGGATCGCGACCGCCTGAATGCCTGCGCCTTCCAGAAAGCGCACGACCCGGTCGGCGCCATGCTTGGTCCGGGTGAAGATGAGCGCGCGATCAATATCCTCATTCTGGATCGTCAGGTTGAGCAGCGCCTGCTTCTCCACCTGATTGACGAAGGTCGCCTGCTGCCGGACCCGCTCGGCCGTCGTTGATTGCGGGGCAACGCTGACCTTCACCGGATCGTGCAGGAACTGACTGGCCAGCGCCTCGATCTCACCCGGCATGGTGGCGGAGAAGAACAGGTTCTGCCGCTCCTTCGGCAGCAGTTTGGCGATGCGCTTCAACGGGTGGATGAAGCCCATGTCCATCATCTGGTCGGCTTCATCGAGGACGAAAATCTCGGTATCCTTGATCGTGAAGGCGCGCTGGTCGATCAGATCGAGCAAACGGCCCGGCGTCGCGACGACGATATCGACGCCCCGTCCCAACGCCCGGATCTGCCGGTTGATCGGCACGCCGCCAAACACGACCTCCACGGACAGCTTCAGGAAGCGGCCATAGTCACGGAAACTCTGCGCGATCTGCGCCGCCAGTTCACGCGTCGGCGACAATACGAGCATGCGGCAACCCTGCAGCGGTGTCGGCTTGGGATTGCGGGCGAAGTGATCAAGGCTGGGCAGCGCGAAGGCGGCGGTCTTGCCGGTGCCGGTCTGCGCGATGCCGCACAGATCCTTGCCCTTGAGCAACACGGGAATGGCTTGCGCCTGGATGGGCGTTGGCGAACCATATTTCTTGGCGGCGAGCGCCTTCAGGATCGGCTCGGCAAGGCCAAGGTCGGTAAATTGCATGAATGATAACTCACAAATGGGCCCCGGCGCCTGCCGGCAGGGCCGGGACGCAAGGCGGGTTACGAAACGACCCGCGTGAAAAGGGAAGCCTCAAAGCTTGGCGCAGACTTTCATTGGCCGGCCCCGATACCCGTCCGGGCCGAAGCGATCACGCTGCCAATCGCTGATGGGGGCATGAAGCCCGCTGCTGCGTTGCAGCGCATATGGCGGGAATGTCGGGAAAAAGCAAGCGGCGCTTTCGCCTCCCCTAAAGCGTCACCTCGACATGCTTGCTTCGCATCTCCTCGCGCACGTCTCCGCCGAACATCTGCCGAAACATGCCGCCCAACGACATGTCCGCTCGCCAGATTTCCGCGCGGCCAAGATCGAAGCGCAGCATCATCAGATGCGGGTCCTGCCTCCCGCCGGGATACCAGCTCGCGACATCATTGGTCCAATAGCGATCTATTACCGCCGGGTCCGCCTCCTCAACCAGGGTGCCGTCGACGCAGGCGAACAGGAAATGCCCCTTGCCCGCGAACTGCGCCATGGCCGGCCCGCCCTTGGCCAACCGGTTCTCCCGCGTCGTATAGAACCAGAAGCAATGATTTGCGCCGGGATCGAGCTGCGCCGTCATGGGCATGCTGTGATCCGGTGATCCTCTCAGGCCGACCATCAGGAACGGGCTTTGCGACAATTCCGTCCAGAAGCGGTGGCGGATATCGGTCTCGTTGCTCATCTTCTCTCTCCCTTCGACATCAGGCGGGGCTCAATCGACGGCGCCAAGCGTTTTGCGAGACGCAATTTAGCACGAAAGCTTGATCTTGCGCAGTCTTCTCTCCACATAGCGGGCATGTTGATCGAGACAGAAGCGACGCCCAATCCGGCCACCGTCAAGTTCATTCCCGGCCGCGTGGTCATGGGCATGGGCACCCGTGATTTCGCCACACCGGAAGAGGCGGAAGCATCGCCGCTGGCCGACGCGCTGTTCGGGCTGGGCGACGTGACAGGCGTCTTCTTCGGGGGAGACTTCATTTCCGTCACCATCGCGCCCGGCGCGCAGTGGAGCGACGTGAAACCCGACATTCTTTCCGTCCTGCTCGAACATTTCACTGCCAACATGCCGCTGTTCGCGCCCGGCTCCGCCGGCGAGATTTTCGTGCCGGAAGAAGAAGAATTCGCCGACGATCCGGAAGATGAGGAGATCATCGCGCAGATTCGCGAGTTGATCGACACGCGCGTTCGTCCAGCAGTGGCCAATGACGGCGGTGACATCATCTATCGCGGGTTCGACAAGGGCACCGTCTATCTGCGCATGCAGGGTGCCTGTTCGGGCTGCCCTTCCTCCACAGCGACGTTGAAGAACGGCATCGAACAGCTGCTCAAGCATTATGTGCCCGAAGTGACGGAAGTTCGCGCTGTCTGAGCGAAAAAACAGTTTGCCGGGAATGATTGGCAAAGCCGCGCCGATCGATTAACCGCATAGCCGGGCATCGCATCAGGCGAGCGGTCTACAGGGGTTTTCATTGCGCATATTGGTCATCGACACCGCGACACAGGCGCTGTCCGTGGCGTTGCTCGATGATGATGTGCCCCTCGGTCATTTTCATGAGATCGTCGGACGCGGGCACGCGGAGGCCCTGCTGCCCGCCATTGCCGCCTTGCCAGACGGCGGCCGTGCCGATGCGATCGCCGTCGATGTCGGCCCCGGCAGCTTTACGGGTGTGCGGATCGGCGTCGCCGCGGCGCGGGCGCTGGCGCTGGCCTGGGGCATTCCGCTGCATGGCTACAGCGCTCTCGGGATCATCGCTGCGAAGGCCGCCGCCGCATATCATCAAAGCGGACCTGTGGCCGTCACCATCACGGGCGGCCATGGCGAATTGTTCTGGCAGACCTTTTCCGCAGATGGGCTTGAACCGATCGGCAAGGCGGCTTCCACGCCCATTGCCGAACTGGCGCACCAACTGGAGCATTCCACCATCTATGGCACCGGCGCCGAAACATTGGTGACCGCGCGCGGCCATGGCATGGCGGTCAGCCTTTATCCCGATGCCGCCGACTATCCATTGGTGGCAGGATTGGCTCCCCTGCCGCCCTCCCCCATTTATTGCCGTGGGGCCGATGCACGGCCTATGGCGGAACGGGCCGCACCATGACCCCAGGCCTGACGCTCCATTCCTATGAGGATGGCGAACGGAACGCCATGAGCGACGCCATGGAAATCATGGCGCGCGCCTTCGACCCGGCTTTTGGCGAAGCATGGACGCTGCCGCAACTCGCCGGGGTGATGACGATGCCCGGAACATGGCTCACCATCGCCCGGATCGATGCCGCGCCGGTCGGCTTTGCCCTCGTGCGCTCGGTGCTCGACGAATGCGAATTATTGTTGCTGGCCGTCAGCCCGCTCTGGCGCGGAAGAGGCATTGGCGAGGCACTGCTGCGCGATAGCCTCAGAACGGCGCGCAAGCGGGGCATTACGTCGATGAATCTGGAAGTGCGCGCGTCGAATACGGCAATAAGCCTGTATGAAAAAGCCGGATTTGAATATGTACATCGCCGCCCCGGTTACTATCGCGGCAACGATGGACAACTTCATGATGCACTGAGCTTTCGTATCGATATGCTCAGGTGATTTTCATCCGCCCTTGCAAAACGTAAATCATCGGTATAGCTGACCCATACCGCTCCTGAAATGATTTTCCTCGGGCGGGTCGCGCAACCAATAGCCTTCGCAGGGAAAAGAAATGGAAATCGAATCAGCGCAGAGCGAACTGCTCATTACTTTGACGTCGGATATTGTCGCGGCCCATGTCTCGAACAACAGCGTCGCCGTCTCCGACGTATCTACCCTGATCCAGAATGTGCATGCTGCGCTTTCCGGCCTTGCTTCGCCGGCTGCGGTGCCTGAAGTGAAGCCGGAACCGGCGGTGTCGGTCCGATCTTCGATCAAGCCCGACTACATCATCTGCCTGGAAGACGGCAAGAAGCTCAAGATGCTGAAGCGCCACCTGATGACTCATTATCAAATGACGCCGGAAGATTATCGCGCGAAATGGAGCCTGCCGGCGGACTATCCGATGGTCGCTCCCAACTATGCCGAACAGCGCCGCAGCCTTGCCAAGAAAATCGGCCTCGGCACCAAGCGCCGTCGCGTCCGCGCACCCAAATAAGCGCGCAAACACAGGTAAAGCCCAAGGAAAAAGGGGAGCGCCCGATGGCGCGCCCCTTTTATAGTGGGAGGAAAGCCGCTAGGCTCTTTCCGGTCCACGTGAATTCCAGCCAAGTGAGCCTGCATGAACCGCAAGATCGACGTCGAAGCCCTTTGCCATGAAAAGGGCCTGCGCATCACCGAACAGCGCCGCGTCATTGCCCAGGTGCTGAGCGACGCGAGCGATCATCCGGATGTGGAGGAGTTGCACAGGCGCTCCGCAGCGATCGATCCGGGCATCTCCATCGCGACCGTCTATCGCACCGTCCGCCTGTTCGAGGAAGCGGGTATATTGGACCGGCACGATTTCGGGGATGGCCGCGCCCGCTATGAGGCCGCGCCCGAATCCCACCACGACCATCTGATCGATGTCGAAACCGGCAATGTCATCGAATTCGTCGATCCTGAACTGGAGCAGCTTCAGAAGCAGATCGCGGAAAAGCTCGGCTTTCGCCTGGTCGACCATCGGATGGAACTGTACGGCGTCGCGCTCGACCGCAAGAGCTGAGGCAGCTTGGCTGCATTCCGCCGCATCATGCGCCTGGCGGCCCTGGCCGCGAGCCTGCTGCTCTGCCTGATCCCACATCTGTTCTGGCGCGCGATTGGGCGCCGGTCACCCTGGCCGCCGCGCTTTCTGGCGTTGGCAGGCCGCGCCGTCGGAGCCCGCGTGCGGATCGATGGTCATCCCTTCCAGGGCGACAGCTTCATCATCGCCAATCATGTGAGTTGGGTGGACATATTGGTCCTGGGCGGCGCCACGGGCGCGGCCTTCGTCGCGCATGACGGCATAGCGCGCTGGCCGATCATCGGTTGGTTGGCAGCGCAGAACAATACGCTTTTTGTCGCCCGCGACAGGCGGGGAGCGCTTTCCTCCCAGCTCGACACCCTGCGGGCGGCCTTGGCGGGGCATCAACCGGTTGCGCTTTTCCCGGAAGGCACGACCAGCAACGGCAGCGGCCTCCTGCCGTTCAAGCCCGCCCTGCTGGCTGTGCTCCTTCCCCCTCCGCGATCAGTCCGGATTCAGCCGGTCCATATCGACTATGGCCCGGCGACCGCCGAGATCAGCTGGCATGGCAACGAGCCGGCCGGGGCGAACGTCAAGAGACTGCTGGAACGCAGCGGCAAGCTTGACGTCACACTGCGCTTCCTGGAGCCGTTCGATCCGGCAATCTGCCCCGATCGCAAGGCCTTGGCCGCCATGGCACAGGAAAGAATAGCCAGCAGCATCATCGCGCACCTGGCGCCTTTTACTTGAGCCGCACCCCTTGTATAGCTGGATCGCATGAATCGGTACGACGCCCAAAAGACTCCAGCGACATTCCACGTCAAATCCTTCGGCTGCCAGATGAACGTCTATGATGGCGAGCGCATGGCAGAAATGCTGGGAGAGCGCGGCATGACCGCAGCAGCCGAAGGCGTAGAAGCGGATCTGGTCATTCTCAACACCTGCCACATCCGCGAAAAGGCGGTGGACAAGGTCTATTCGGATATCGGCCGCATGACCCGCGAGGACGGCAGCCGCCCAATGATCGCCGTCGCCGGCTGCGTCGCGCAGGCGGAGGGCGGCGAAATCCAGCGTCGTGCCCGCAATGTCGACATCGTCGTCGGCCCCCAGGCCTATCATCGGCTGCCAGACCTGATCGATCAGGCGCGGCGCGGCGAGCAGGCCGTCGACACGGACATGCCGCTGGCGTCCAAGTTCGGCGCCCTCCCCGCGCGCACCAAACAGGCGCGGCCCACCGCCTTCCTGACGATCATGGAGGGCTGCGACAAATTCTGCACCTATTGCGTGGTACCCTATACGCGTGGCGCCGAGATAAGCCGAAGCTGGTCGGCGATCCTGGACGAGGCGAAGGCGCTGGTTGACGGCGGCGTGCGGGAGATCACCTTGCTAGGCCAGAACGTCAACGCCTGGACCGGCGAGGACGACAAGGGACGGGCCCAGGGCATGGACGGCCTCGTCCGCGAACTGGCCAGGATCGATGCGCTGAAACGGATCCGCTACACCACCAGCCATCCCAACGACATGAGCGACGGACTGATCGCTGCCCATGGCGACGAACCCAAGCTGATGCCCTTTCTCCACCTGCCCGTGCAGTCGGGCAACGACCGCGTGCTGAAGGCGATGAACCGCAGCCATAGCGCAGACAGCTATCTGCGCATGATCGATCGCGTGCGGGCGGCACGACCGGACATAGCGCTTTCCGGCGACTTCATCGTCGGCTTCCCCGGCGAGACCGAGGCCGAGTTCGAGGATACGCTGAGGATCGTGGAACAGGTCCGCTATGCGCAATGCTACAGCTTCAAATATAGTTCGCGCCCCGGTACGCCTGCCGCCGACATGGACGGGCAGATCGCAGCGGAGGTAATGGATGAACGGCTTGCCCGCCTTCAGGCGCTGATCAACCGTCATCAGGTCGAGTTCAACGCGGCCACGGTCGGCCGCCGCACCGACATCTTGCTGGAGCGCAAGGGCCGTCATCCGGGCCAGCTTATCGGCAAGACGCCCTGGCTTCAGTCCGTCCACGTCACCGCGCCGGAACTTTCCATCGGCGACATGGCGGAAGTCGATATCATCAGCGCCGGCCCGAACAGTCTGGCCGGACAACCCAGCAGGAGGAAGGCCGCTTGAACCTACTTACAGTCGTTCCCGTGACAACGGGAACCCATCTCCAGCCCTGTCCACCAGGCTTAGCCGACAGGAGATGGATACTCGCCTACGCGAGTGTGACTGATGAAAAGGGAGGCTGCTGAATGTCGAAAAAACCCAATCATACCCACCGGGCCGAAGTCGCCGAGCGCGCACGACTTGAGGTCACTTTCGACCGGCCGCACCTGCTGGGTGCTCTTTTCGGCCAATATGACCAGAATCTGGTAGCCATCGAAAACCGCCTGGGCGTCTACATCGCGGCCCGCGGCAACAAGCTCCAGATCGAGGGGGACGCCGAGGCTGCGGCGCGCGCACGCGACGTGATGACCGGCCTGTACAACCGCATCGTCGCCGGCCAGGAAATCGATGCCGGTGCGGTGGAAGCCGTGATCGCCATGTCCGCCGAACCGACGCTGGACGGCATCATTCGGCATGACGTGGCCGAACCGCCCAAGGTCATGATCCGGACGCGCAAGAAGACCATCGTCCCGCGTTCCGCGACGCAGGTGACCTATATGGAAGCGCTCACCCGCAACGACATCATCTTCGCGCTGGGCCCGGCAGGCACCGGCAAGACCTATCTCGCGGTCGCGCAGGCGGTGAGCCAGCTCATTACCGGCAGCGTCGATCGCCTGATCCTCTCCCGCCCGGCCGTTGAAGCGGGTGAACGGCTCGGCTTCCTGCCTGGCGACATGAAGGAGAAGGTCGACCCCTATCTTCGCCCCATCTATGATGCTCTCTATGACACGCTGCCGGCCGAGCAGGTCGAACGCCGCATTGCATCGGGCGAGATCGAGATCGCGCCTCTCGCTTTCATGCGTGGCCGCACCCTGTCCAATGCATTCATCGTGCTGGACGAAGCGCAGAACACCACCGTCGCCCAGATGAAGATGTTCCTGACGCGTTTTGGCGAAGGCAGCCGCATGGTCATCTGCGGCGACCCCCGTCAGGTCGATCTGCCGCAGCCCGGCATTTCCGGCCTGGCGGACGCCGTTGCGCGACTGGAGGGGGTGGATGGCATCTCCGTCGTGCCTTTCGGCATCAGCGACGTGGTGCGCCACCCGGTCGTCGGCCGCATTGTCCAGGCCTATGAGGGCCCCGATGCCTGAAATCCGCATGGCGTGGAGTGCCCGAAATGATTGAAGTCGCCGTCCTACACGAAGAGGGCTGGCCCGATACCGACTGGGAAATCCTGGCCCAGCGCGCTGTGACGGCTGCGATCGTCCACAGTCCCTATGCGTCCTTCGCGACGGACGAGGCCTTTTACGAGGTCGCGGTAAAGCTGACCGATGATGAAGAGGTGCATGGTCTCAATCGCGCCTATCGGGACAAGGACCGGCCAACCAACGTCCTGTCTTTCCCCATGGTTCAGGCCGACCTTCTGGAGGGCACGGCCAACACTGACGATGGCGAGGTGCTGCTGGGCGATATCGTGCTGGCGGAAGGAGTCTGCGCCAGGGAAGCCGCCGAGAAAGGCATCTCCATCGCCGATCATGCCGCGCATCTGATCGTCCATGGGACTTTTCATTTACTGGGATATGATCATATGGAGGATGCCGAGGCCGAAGCGATGGAAGCGCTGGAAACCCAGTCGCTGATCAGTCTGGGCATTTCCGATCCCTATGGGGACCGTTGATATTGCACGGCATCGGCTTTAGCGGAAGGCCGTCTGCCCTTTGAGGGTCAGGGCAAGGTCTTTACACGCGATGCTTTGAACAAGGGAACAGGAAGTACAATGGCGGAAGGCGGTCCCAAGGACGGCAACGGTTCGAAGGAATCGGACAGTAGCAGCCACGAGGGCGGTTTATGGAGCGGCCTGAAGTCGCTGCTCTTTGGCGATGAGGAAAGCCACAGCCTCCGCCGCGAGCTGGAGGATGCGCTCGACGAATATGATGAGGAGGAGCAGGAGGAAGGCGCCGCCCCTCCTGCCAAGGGCGACCTGTCCGCCATCGAACGCCAGATGGTCCGCAACCTCCTGCATTTTTCCGAACATACGGTCGATGACGTGGCTGTCCCCCGCGCCGACATCGTCGCGATCGAGGAAAAGGCCAGTTTCACCGATCTCGCCGCGCTGTTCGCTGAAGCGGGACACAGCCGCATTCCGGTCTATCGCGAAAATCTGGACACCATCGTCGGCATGATCCACATTCGCGACGCCTTCGCCATATTGGCGGGCAAGGCGCCGGTGCCCGACACGCTCGAGCCGCTGATCCGCCAGCCGCTTTATGTCCCGGAAAGCATGGGCGCGCTCGATCTGCTCGCGGAAATGCGGGCCAAGCGCACCCATCTCGCCATCGTGCTCGACGAATATTCCGGCACGGAAGGGCTGCTCACCTTCGAGGATCTGGTCGAGGAAATCGTCGGCGAGGTGGAGGACGAGCATGATGAGGAACCCGAAGCGATGCTGGTTCCGCTGGAAGGCGGCCTCTGGGAAGCCGATGCGCGCGCCGAGCTGGAGGATGTCGCGAAGGAAATCGACGAAAGGCTGGCGGACATCGAGGAGGATGTCGATACGCTGGGCGGCCTTGCCTTCGTGATCGCCGGTCGCGTTCCTGAGCCGGGCGAAATCATCGAGCATGACCAAAGCGGCTGGAAGCTCGAAATCCTGGACAGCGACGGACGCCGCGTCAGCCGTCTGCGACTGCACCCGCCCGCAAAACGGGAAATCCGCGAAGAGGACTGATCCCGCCCTGACGCAGGCCCTGCTCAAATTGTCGATGCAGATCAGCCATCGGCGCGAAATATTAAGGGCTTGCCGCTAGGCCTCCCCGGGACGAAGGGGGCGATCGATGCGACGGGACGGACGAATATCCAGCTTGGCAGGTCCGGTGACGGTGGACCACGCGCCATGGACCGGCCTGGAAAAGCGGCTCTATGCGTTGATCTGCATCTCGACGCTCTTCTTTGCCTGCGTCACGCCGCCCTTTCAGGCTCCTGATGAGAACCAGCATTATGTAAAGACGCTGTTCCTTTCCGAGGGCGGCATACTGGCCCAAAGGCGTGGCGAGATGATCGGCGCGGACCTTCCTCGCTCGGCCATCGACCTGCACGATGTCCATTTTACGGCGCAAACCTCCCCCGGTGTTCGCCTGTTCCACCCTTCGATGCTGAAAACGGCATGGAATGAGGGGAAAACCCGTAGCGACGAGCGCAGCTTTGCCGATTTCCCCAATGTGGCAAATTATGCGCCCACCCTCTATCTGCCGGGTGCCATCGGGCTGACAATCGGTGAGGCTTTGGGCCTGCCCCCTTTGGGTGCATTCTACAGCGGCCGGATCGTGAATGCGCTGTTTGCGCTGATCGCGCTTGCTGTTGCGCTCCGCCTCATGCCCTTCGGTCGCTTTGCCATGCTCGGCACGGCGTTGCTGCCGACCTTCTGTTATCAAAATGGTTCGCTCTCCCCCGATGCGGTCATCAACGGCACGGGCTTTCTGGGCCTCGCCCTGGCGCTGCGGGCGGGCTTTATGGGGTTTACGGCCAAGCGCGGCCTCGCCCTCCTTCTACTGGCACCTTTGCTGGCGTTGGCGAAGGGCGTCTACTTGCCGTTGATGGCGGCTGGATTGCGCAGGCCAGAGAGCCGCCGTGATCTTCGCCCTTATTGCCTTCTTGCCGCGATGGCGGCCGGTGCGCTCGCCTTCCTTATGTGGATGAAGTTCTCCGGCGGGAGCCAGGCGCTTTACCATATTATGTCGCGCAAAACGGGGGAAATGGTCACGACAGCCCCGCTCGCCCGGCAATTTGCCGTGATCCTGCACGACCCGCTGGCCTATCTTCATGTCCTGGCGACCAGCGTGACAGAACGCGCGCCGGTCTATGCGTTTCAGATCGTGGGCCGCTTTGGCTGGAACGCTATCCTGCTGCCTTTGCTGGCCTATCCGCTGGCACTCGCGATGCTGGCCGGCGCGGTTTGCAGCGGGGCGGGCACAGGTCTTTCCTGGCGACAAAGACTCTGGTGGCTCGCCGTCGCCGCCGGGGTTGCGCTGCTGATAGAAACCGCCATGTACCTCACGGGCACGCCGCTCGGCGCGGACTATATTCAGGGCACGCAGGGACGCTATTTCCTGCCCATCCTGCCTCTCGCGCTACTCGCCCTCATGCCCGCCGCGCCCTTTCGCGGTGCCGGCGTGCTGTTCGGCGGATCGGCGTTGCTGCTACTGTGCATTGCCGCCGCCACGGTGTTCGACAGCTTCTGGGTCCATGGCTTCGTCACCGCCGACGGAATGCCCCCGCATCATGACCCGATCCGCCAGCTCCTCCTGCCTTCCCCCCGCTGGTAGCCAGACGCGACACAGCGCCAGCCAGCCCAGCCCTTCGATCCATCCGGCCAGCACGTCGCTGGGCCAATGGACGCCCAGCCACACCCGGCTGATCCCGATCAGCGCGATTGCCGTCGCCATCAGGACATAGACAGAGCGCCGCCCGCCCAGCATCGCCAGTGCCCCGAAGAAGATCATATTCCCCGCCGCATGGCCGCTCGGAAAACTGTAGCTGTGCACAAGGTCGAGATGCGGCAACAGATCGGGCCGGGGCGCGGCAAATATCTGCTTGGCCGCAAGATTCAGCAGCGTCCCGCCCACAACCGCGCAAAGCAACCACAGGGCACGCGCCCGCGCCATGCGCCATAGCGCCACGCAGCAGGCAGCCAGCAATGCGAAGCGCCCGGCCGTTCCGCCCACGGCCGAAGCAAATTGCATGATCCAGGTGATCATGACGCCGACGCCACTGTCTCGCGCACGTCCCGCAACGCCCATGAGTCCGAAGTTCAACCCATCCAGCCATCCCTGCCGCTGGAGAAGGGCAATCCCCAAAACGCAAAAAAGCGCGAGGGCCAAAGCCCCCGCGCCTTTCTCCACGGCTTTACGCCGATCAGATATGGAGCGCGCGCCCATAAGCGGCGAGCACGCTTTCATGCATCGATTCCGAGATCGTCGGGTGCGGGAAGACCGTATGCATCAGTTCCGCTTCCGTCGTCTCCAGCGTCTTGCCGATCGTGTAGCCCTGGATCATCTCGGTCACCTCGGCACCGACCATGTGCGCGCCCAGCAATTCGCCGGTCTTGGCGTCGAACACCGTCTTGGTGAAACCTTCGGCCTCGCCAAGCGCAATGGCCTTGCCATTGCCGATGAAGGGGAACATGCCGACCTTCACCTCATGGCCGGCTTCCTTGGCCTTCGCTTCGGTCAGGCCGACGCTGGCGATCTGCGGATGGCAATAGGTGCAGCCAGGGATGTTGCGGGGGTCCATGGCATGTGGATGCTTGCCGGCAATGGCTTCGGCCGTGATCACGCCCTCATGGCTCGCCTTGTGCGCCAGCCACGGCGGCGCGGTGATGTCGCCGATCGCCCACAATCCCTCGACATTGGTGCGGCACATTTCGTCGGTCTTCAGGAAACCGCGCTCGTCCATGGCGACGCCCAGTTCCTTGAGGCCGATATTCTCGGTATTGGGAACGATGCCGATGGCGACGATCATATGGCTGAATTCGGCAGCCGTCTCCTTGCCCGCCTTGTCCTTCAGCTTCGCCTTCACGCCGTTCGCGCTGACCTTGATATCGCTGACGCCGGCGCCGGTCAGGATGGTCATGCCCTGCTTCTTCAGCGCCTTTTCGAGGAAGGCTGACACATCGGCATCCTCTACCGGCACGATGCGGTCCATCATCTCGACCACGGTCACGTCGGCGCCCATGTCGTTGTAGAAGCTGGCGAATTCGATACCGATCGCGCCCGATCCGATGACCAGCAGCTTGCTGGGCATTTCCGGCGGCGTCATGGCATGGCGATAGGTCCAGACCCTCTTGCCGTCAGCAGGCGTACCGGGCAGGTCGCGCGCCCGCGCGCCGGTGGCGAGGATGATGTTCTTCGCCGTCAGTTCCTCGGTCTTGCCGTCGCGCGTGACGCTGAGCTTGCCTTTCCCGGTCAGCTTGCCCTCACCCATATGGACGGTGATCTTGTTCTTCTTCATCAGGTGCGTGACGCCCTGATTGAGCTGCTTGGCAACGCCGCGCGAACGCTTCACCACCGCTGCGATGTCGGCGCTGATCTTCTCCGCCGCCAGGCCATAGTCGCCAGCATGCTGCATATAGTGGAAGATTTCTGCCGACCGGAGCAAGGCCTTCGTCGGGATGCAGCCCCAGTTCAGACAGATGCCGCCCAGATTTTCGCGCTCGACGATCGCGGTCTTCAGGCCCAGCTGGGCGGCGCGAATGGCGGCGACATAGCCGCCGGGGCCGGAACCCAGAACGATAACATCATAATTTTCAGCCATGATCTATCTCGCTTTTCTTTTTTGTTTTTTACGCCGCCGGGAAGGCGGGCACGGAACGGGGCTGGCGATCTTCTCCGATCGCCACGAAGGTGAAGGTCGCCTTGGTCACGCGATAGGAACGGTCGTCATGACGGGTCCGTCGCCAGGCTTCGACCTCAATCTTCATGGAGGTACGGCCCACCGAAATAAGCTTTGCGAACACGGAAACCTCGTCGCCGACCACCACCGGACGCAGGAAGGTCATGCCCTCGACCGCGATGGTAACCGCGCGGCCATGGCTATGGCGGGCGGCGACGGAACCCGCCGCCGAGTCCATCAGGCTCATCAGCCAGCCGCCGAAAATATCCCCATAGGGATTGGTATCGGCGGGCATGGCGATGACCCGCACCGCCGGACTTTCCGTCGGTGGCTGCTCATCCAGCGGGGACATCAGGCCAGCATGCCAATCGGATTTTCGACCAACTCCTTGAACACCTGCATCAGGCGGGCGCCGTCGGCCCCGTCAATGGCGCGATGGTCGAAGCTGCCGGTGGCGGACATGACAGTCGCGATCTGCAGGGAGTCGTCGATGACGAAGGGCCGCTTTTCGCCGGCGCCAATGGCCAGGATCATGCCCTGCGGCGGATTGATCACGGCCTCGAACTGCTTGATGCCGAACATGCCCATATTGGAGAGCGAGGCGGTGCCGCCCTGATATTCCTCCGGCTTCAGCTTGCCGTCCTTGGCGCGGCTGGCAAGGTCCTTCATCGCGGTCGAGATGGCGGCAACGCCCTTGCTGTCGGCCTCGGTCACGATCGGGGTAATCAGTCCGCCTGGGATGGACACGGCGACCGAAATGTCCGCCCGCTGGAATTGCAGCATCTGATCGCCGGCGAACTGCACATTGCATTCCGGCACCTGGATCAGCGCCACGCCAAGCGCCTTGATCAGAAGATCGTTGACCGACAGCTTGACGCCTCGCGAGGCCAGGCCGGCGTTGAGTTCGCCGCGCAACTTCAACAATTTGTCGAGCTGAACATCCACGGTCAGGTAAATATGGGGCACCTGCTGCTTGGATTCCGTCAGGCGCCGCGCGATCGTCTTGCGCATGCCGCTGAGCTTGATGACTTCATGCGGGATGCCGAAATCCTGCGCAGCGGCAGGAGCAGCCACAGATGCAGCCGCAGGCGCTGCGACGGATGCGGGAGCAGGCGTCTTTGCTGCAGGTGCAGCGCCTTCAAGGTCCGCCTTCACGATACGACCATTGGGGCCCGTACCGGTAAGGCCAGCAAGGTCGAGGCCCTTGGCTTCGGCCAGGCGGCGGGCCAGCGGGCTGGCCTTCACGCGGTCCTTCCCGGCCCCGGCTTGCGCCGGTTCCGCCTTTGGCGCGGGCGCAGGTGCCTGCGCGGCGACCGGCTGGGCCTGCGGGGCGGCACGCTCCGCGGGCGCCGCCTTGGGAGCGGCATTTCCTGCTGCTGCCTGAGACACATCCTCGCCCTCTTCCGCGATGATGGCGATGACGGTGCCGACCTTCACACCTTCAGATCCTTCGGCAACCAGTATCTTCGCAACGACGCCCTCATCGACCGCTTCGAATTCCATGGTCGCCTTGTCAGTCTCGATCTCCGCGAGCAGGTCGCCGGAGGATACCGTATCCCCCTCCTTCACCAGCCATTTCGCCAGCGTCCCTTCTTCCATCGTCGGGGAAAGGGCGGGCATCTGGATCGTCTTACTCATGGGTGGAAGGCCTCTCATCTTATCCGGCGTGGGGCTGATGGGCTTCGTTTCGGCGCTTTGGCCGGAACGGTCAAGGGCAAGCCTTGCGCAGCCGCCCATAATCCGCCACATTTCACCACACTGGTTCACAGCTAACCATATGGGTTCAGCGCGCGCCGGTTCTGTAGAAGACCAAATGGTCGTTACTCTGTAGGGACGCAGCAGATGCGGACATATCTGGTTGTGGTGGACGAATCACCAGAGGCGGAGACGGCGCTCCGTTTCGCCGCGCGACGGGCCGCCAAGACGGCCGGTGCGGTTCGCATCCTGGCCCTCATTCCCCCTGCCGAGTTCGTCCAGTGGGGCGGCGTGCAGGCAACCATGGAGGATGAGGCACTTCAGCGCGCCGAAGCCCTGGTGACAAGCGCCGCTGGCACGCTGACCGACGAATCCGGCATCCGTCCCAGCATCACCGTGCGCCAGGGGGATCCGGTGACGATCGTACGCCGCACGCTGGATGAAATGGACGATGTCGCGGCACTGGTGCTGGGCGCGGCCGCCAGTGGCCATCCGGGCGTCCTGGTCTCCCACTTCGCGGGTGCAGATGCGGGCAAGCTGCCCTGCCCGATCATGATCATTCCCGGCGGCCTGGATGCAGAAGCGATCGACCGGTTGAGCTGAACCGTCCTGCCATCGATCCCGAATCCGGGCAGCGGCGTCAGAGGGGAGCCTGCCCGCTCGCTATTTTTTGAGGCGATAGCCCGTCCGGAACATCCAGCCGATCGCGGCCAGGCACAACGCCAGCATGCCGGCGACGAACAGCAGGCTGAACTCGATGCCGACATCACCCCGTCCGAAGAAGGTCCAGCGGAAACCGGAGATGAGGTAGACGATCGGGTTGAACAGCGTGATCGTTCGCCACGGCTCCGCCAGCATATGGATAGAATAGAAGGCGCCGCCCAGGAAGGTCATCGGCATGATCAGCAGCAGGGGGATGACCTGCAACTGCTCGAAACTCTGCGCCCATATGCCCAGGATGAAACCGAACAGGCAGAAGCTGATGGCGATCAGCATCATGAAGGCGACCATCGCGACCGGGTGGGCGACATGGATGTCGACGAACAGATGGGCGGTGACGAAGATGATGGTGCCGACGATCAGCGACTTGGTAGCCGCCGCGCCGACATAGGCGATGATCGTCTCCACCGCCGAAACGGGAGCCGACAACAGTTCATAGATGGTGCCAGTGAATTTCGGCATGTAGATGCCGAAGCTCGCGTTGAAGATGCTCTCGGTGAACATCGACATCATGATCAGACCGGGCACGATGAAAGCCGCGTAGGGAATGCCGTCGATCTGCGTCATGCGCGAACCGATCGCGCCGCCGAACACCACGAAATAGAGCGAGGTGGTGATCACCGGCACCAGCAGTCCGGTCAGCAATGTGCGGCGGAAACGGTGCAATTCGAACTTGTAGATCGCCCAGATGGCACGGTGGTTGAATCGACTTGCCCCTTGGGAATTGAAACCACTCATGCCGCCTGCTCCTGATGGACCAGACTGACGAATATATCCTCCAGGCTGCTCTGTTCGGTGTTGAGATCCTTGTAGCCCAGACCCATGTCACCCAGCCTGCGCAAAAGGGACGACACGCCGGTTCGCTCCGCCTGGGTATCGAATATATATTCGATCTCGTGGCCGTCCGCCTTCAGTGTGACCTGCCATTCGCCAAGCTCCGGCGGGACGACGGACAGCGGTTCCGCCAGCACGATCGTCAGCGTCTTCTTGCCGAGCTTCTTCATGAGAGCGGTCTTCTCCTCGACCAGAACCAGCTCCCCCTTGTTGATGACGCCGACGCGATCGGCCATCTCCTCCGCCTCCTCGATATAATGGGTGGTAAGGATGATGGTGACGCCGGTCTGGCGCAGTTCCCCGATCAACTTCCACATGTCCCGCCGCAATTCGACGTCGACACCCGCGGTCGGTTCATCCAGGAACAGCACGCGCGGTTCATGCGAGAGCGCCTTGGCGATCATCACGCGGCGCTTCATGCCGCCGGACAGTTCCAGGATCTTGCTGTGGCGCTTGTCCCAGAGCGAGAGGTCGCGCAGCACCTTCTCGATATAGGCGTCGTTGCGCGGCTTGCCGAACAGGCCGCGGGAGAAGGTGACGGTGTCGATCACCCGCTCAAAGGCATCGGTATGCAGTTCCTGCGGCACCAGCCCGATGGCCGATCGCGAACCGCGATAGGCGCGGATGATGTCGTGCCCGGCTACGGTGACGGTGCCGCCGGTCGGCCTTACATTACCGCAGATGATGGAGATCATGGTCGTCTTGCCGGCGCCGTTCGGCCCAAGCAGCGCGAATATCTCGCCCTCCTCTATCTCCAGGTCGACGCCCTTGAGCGCCTGAAAACCCGAAGCATAGCTCTTGGTCAGGCCGGAAACGGTGATGATGGACGCCATGCGCGGCAATGCCCCCCTATTCTTTGAAGCGCAAAGATAGGGTGCCGCGCCCCGGGCGCAACCGCCGTCTATTCGCCTTTGCGGAAAAAGCGGAAAACGGTGGCGGGTGGGAAGTTGCGAACCGTCTGCCCGATCCGGACCACGTCCAGTCCGAGCGCATCCAGTATTTCCCGATGCACCGGCGGGCGCAAGGAATAGGTGAACTGGATGAAGGCCCCGCCCGGACGAAGCATGCGAAAACTTTCGGACAGGATGTCGGCGTGCATCTGGCGGTCCATGGCCAGCAACGGCAGGCCGCTGATCACCGACTGATATTCCCCCGCCTCTCCCGCGGTTGCCGTGGAAACGATCTGGGCGGGCGTTTCCAGCACCGAAACATGCGGAAAGTGACGCCTTAGCCCGCGTGCGAAGGCGGGATTGATCTCCACGACCTCCAGCTTTTCAGGCGGCAGGCCAGTGCCCAATATGGCGCGCGTGAAAACGCCCGTGCCGCCGCCCAGCTCGATCACGCGACCATCCTCCGGATCGATATGTTCCACCATCAATCTGGCGAGATATCGGCTGCTGGGAACGACGGAGGCGGTCTGGCGCGGTTTCTTCACCCAAGCGGCCAGGAAATCCAGATATTCGGCCGCCCGCGTGCGAAAGTCGCTGTTGGGCAGGGCAACTGCCCGACTCCACCTTGGTTTATGCTGCATGAGCGAAACGCGACCATGTTCGTATCATGGGACTCCCTTAGCGAGCCGGACAAGCGTCGTCGATGAATTTTAGGCAGCCGGTTGGCAAAGCGCCCTCATGCTTTCAAGGTTTCGATACGATCCTGCAACCATTGCGCGACGGCCGCAATGCGCGGCAGTTTCTTGAGGTCACCATGGGTGACCAGCCAGAAACTGCGCATGATCTCCACCTGATCGGCGATGACCGGCACCAGGGCGGAATCATGGGCGGCGATGAAATCGGGCAATACGCCGATGCCGGCGCCTTCGGCGATCATGCGATGCTGCATGTTGATGCTGGTGGCGCGCAGACTGGCCTCCAGCCCCGCCTCCACCTCATCCAGATAGTCGAGTTCGGGCGAAAAGATGAATTCAGGCACATAGCCGACCAGCACATGAGCGCGCAGGTCAGCGGGATTGCGCGGCGTTCCGGCCTTAGCCAGATAAGCGGGAGACGCATAGAGATGCAGGCGATAGTCGCCCATCCGCCGAACCGACAGCCGGCCACGCTGCGGACGCGCCAGCATGACCGCCATGTCGGCTTCGCGCTTCGACGGATTGAGAAATCCCGATGCCGTGATGAGATCGAGCCGGATGCCCGGATGGCGCCGGTTGAAATCCGCAAGGCCCGGCGCCAGCACCCAGGTGCCAAACCCCTCCGCCACGGACAGGCGCACCTGGCCGCCCAGATGATGCCCTCGCCCCGTCGCCTCCTCCATGGCCGCGAGCGCCGCGCTTTCCACATTCTCGGCGTGGCGCAGCAGCGCCTGTCCGTGCGCGGTCAATATGCGCTCGCCCGCCCCCATTTCGAACAGTTCAGGCCCCAGAGCGCGCTCCAGACGGGCGAGCCGCCGGGCAATCGTCGTCGCATCAATGCCCAGGGACCGCGCTGCCGGCGCGATCTTGCGCGTACGCGCCACGGCCAGAAATACCCTGAGATCGTCCCAATCGAACATTCATCGCCCGCTAACTGCAAAATCGCGGGGATGCTATGCAAAACTGCGTTGTTGCGTGCAATTCCGCATCATATCTAGAGGGAAGTTCAAATCGCACGTCAGGAGAGTTTGTGAGCCAGTTCGATCTCACCGAGGACCAGTTGGCCATTCAGGAGATGGCGCGCAGGTTCACCGCTGATGCAATCACGCCCTTTGCGGCGGAGTGGGACGAAAAGCATATCTTTCCCCGCGACACCATCCGCGCTGCGGCGGAGCTGGGTTTTGGCGGCATTTATGTATCGGAAGAGTCCGGCGGCATCGGCCTTGGGCGGTTGGAGGCGGCGCTGATCATGGAGGCGATGGCCTATGGCTGCCCGTCGACCAGCGCCTTCATTTCGATCCACAACATGGCTTCCTGGATGATCGACCGTTTCGGCAGCAAGGCGGTGAAGGACAAATATCTGCCCTCCATGGTACCGATGGAGCGGATCGGCAGCTATTGCCTGACCGAAGCGGGCTCGGGGTCCGACGCGGCGGCGCTCAAGACGCGGGCGGCAAGGGACGGCGATCATTATGTCGTCACCGGCTCCAAGCAGTTCATCTCCGGCGGCGGAGAAAATGAAATCTATGTCGTCATGGTCCGCACCGGCGACGAAGGGCCGAAGGGCATCAGTTGCCTCGTCATCGAAAAGGACATGCCCGGGGTCAGCTTCGGCGCGCTGGAGCGCAAGCTGGGCTGGCATTCGCAGCCGACCGCCCAGGTCAATTTCGATGGCGTGCGGGTGCCGGTGGAAAATCTGGTCGGTGGTGAGGGCGAAGGTTTCCGCATAGCGATGATGGGGCTCGACGGCGGCCGGCTCAACATCGGGGCCTGCTCGCTCGGCGGCGCCCAGCGCTGCATCGACGAAACCCTTGCCTATACCAAGGAGCGCAAGCAGTTCGGCCAGAGCATAGCCGATTTCCAGAACACCCAATTCATGCTGGCAGACATGGAAACGGAATTGCAGGCTGCGCGCACCCTGCTCTATGCGGCGGCCGTCAAGGTGACGGAGAATGCGCCGGACAAGACACGCTTCGCCGCCATGGCCAAGCGGATGGCGACCGACACCGGATCCTCCGTGGTCGACCGGGCGCTGCAACTGCATGGCGGCTATGGCTATCTGATGGACTATCCCATTGAACGTTTCTGGCGTGACCTGCGCGTGCATTCGATCCTGGAAGGCACAAACCAGGTGATGCGCATGATCATCGCCCGCGACATGCTGCGACAATGAGCGCGGGAGATTTTATGACTGATGAAGTTCTGATTTCCGTCGACAATGGCGTGGGACGCATCAGGCTGAACCGGCCGAAGGCAATCCATGCGTTGAACACGCAGATGTGCAGCGCCATCATCGATGCCCTGTTGGCATGGAGAACGGATCATTCGGTCGTTGCCGTCATGCTCGACCATGCGCCTTCGCCCGATGGTGATCCCCGGCTCTCACGCGGTTTCTGTGCCGGGGGCGACATCGCCATGATCGCCAACAGCGCCAAGGGCGACTGTTCCGAAGCCGAGCGCTTCTTCTTCACCGAATATCGCATGAATCATCTGCTGTTCGTCTATGAAAAGCCGATCGTCGCCTTCATCGACGGTATTGTCATGGGCGGCGGCGTCGGGATTTCCGATCCGGCGCGCTATCGCGTTGCGACGGAGCGGACGACCTACGCCATGCCGGAAACGGGCATCGGCCTGTTCCCCGACGTGGGCGGCGGCTGGTTCCTGCCGCGCATGCCGGGACGGACCGGGGTCTGGCTTGCCACGACCGGTGCGCGGATCAAGGGCGCGGATTGCGCCGCCATCGGCATCGCCACCCACTATATGGCGTCGGATAAGCTGGAAGCAGTGAAGGCCCGGATCATTGCCAGCCCCCATGCATTGGCGGAAATCCTGGATGAGATGGCCGAGGTGCCACCACCCTCAGCCTGGGAAGCGCATCAGGAAGAGATAGACCGCCTCTTCGCATCCGATCGGCTCGAGGACATATTGGCTGCGTTGGAAGCGGACGGATCGGATTGGGCGCGGGAGCAGGCGGCCACCCTCGCCACCAAGTCGCCGCAGACGGTCAAGGTGGCGCTCCGGCAGATGGTGGAGGGCGCGGCCTTCACCGATTTTGCGGACAATATGCGCAATGAATATCGCATCGGCTATCATGTCATCCGCCGTCCTGATTTCATTGAAGGCGTGCGGGCGGTCATCTTTGACAAGGATAATGCGCCGAAATGGAGCCCGGCCCGGCCGCAGGATGTGACGGAAGAACTTGTCGACAGCCTGTTTGCGCCCTTGCCCCCGGAAAAGGAATGGACGCCGCTGCCGCAACTGGACGGTTAGAGGCGATGTGCAGGCGATTGCAACCGGTCGCTGGTCAGGAAGTCGCGGAAACTTGGGAATCTGGCGCATCGCGCAGAATGGCGACGAAAGGCCCTCTGCAAGGTCGGATGCGGCAAGGAAGAACGGGAGCGCACAGTTGCGTCGGGCTTGACGCAGCGCGCTCCAAGACAGGAGGAGTGCCTGAAATGAGCCAGACAATCGCCTTTATCGGCCTGGGCAACATGGGCGGCGGCATGGCCGTCAACCTGCTGAAGAACGGCTTTGCCGTGCGGGCCTTCGACCTGTCGGAAGAGGCGCTGGCCAAGGCGGCCGAAGCCGGCGCGGTGCGCTGCGCCAGCGCGGCGGAGGCGGTTGCGGGCGCCGATGCCGTCGTGACCATGCTTCCCGCGGGCAAGCATGTGGAGGGCGTCTACACGGGCGACGTCTTCGACGCGGCGAAGGCGGATGCGCTGTTCCTCGACTGTTCGACCATCGATGTCGCGACGGCGCGGCGCGTGGAGGAGGCTGCCGCCAAGAAAGGGTTCGAAATGGTCGATGCCCCGGTTTCAGGCGGTATCGCGGCAGCCAATGGCGGCACGCTGACCTTCATGGTCGGTGGCACCGATCAGGCGTTCGGCCGAGCCAAGCCGATCCTGTCTGCCATGGGCAAGGCGGTGATCCACGCCGGCGGCGCCGGCAATGGCCAGGCCGCCAAGATCTGCAACAACATGCTGCTGGGCGCGACGATGGTCGCGACTTGCGAAACCTTTGCCATGGCGAAGAAGCTCGGCCTGGATCCGCAAACCTTCTACGATATCTCCAGCGTGTCGTCTGGGCAGAGCTGGTCGATGACCAGCTATTGCCCGGTGCCCGGTGTCGGACCGCAAAGCCCGTCAGACAATGGCTATCAGGGCGGCTTCGCCGTCGGGCTGATGCTGAAGGATCTGAAGCTGGCTAGTGAAGCGGCCGCTTCGGTGGGGGCGAGCGTCCCGATGGGAAATGTGGCTGAGTCGCTCTATCAATTGCTCACCAATCGCGGTGAAGCGGCGCGGGACTTTTCGCTGATGATCGAGATGCTGGAGGGGAAGTAAGCGGCCTACCCCTCCCTCAGCGATTTTAGAGCGGGTTTCGATCTGATTGAATCAGATCGCCGCTCTGATTCCTTGTTTTCCGCGATTTCTTAACCAGCGATCGGTTCCGATCGCTTGGAAATCGCTCTAGCGAAGGCGCGCTTCCAGGGCGCGCCCTCCCGCCGATCAGCGCCCCTTCCAGACGCCCGCGCGTTTTTCGACGAAGGCTTCCATGCCTTCCTTCTTGTCCTCGGTCGCGGTCAGGATCTGGAACAGGCGGCGCTCGGTCAATATCCCCTGGGCCAGCCCGGTCTCAAATGTCAGATTGACCATTTCCTTGTTCACCATCGCGGCCATGGGCGGCATGCCGGCGATGGTCGCGGCGGTCTTGAGCGCATCGTCGAGCAATTCGGCGGCGGGAACGATCCGAGCGACCAGCCCGGCGCTTTCCGCCTCTTCCGCGCCCATCATGCGGCCCGTCAGGCACATTTCCATCGCCTTCGCCTTGCCCACGGCACGGGTCAGGCGCTGCGACCCGCCCATGCCCGGCGCTACGCCCAGCTTGATCTCGGGTTGACCGAATTTCGCCGTGTCGGCCGCCAGGATGAAGTCCGCCATCATCGCCAGTTCGCACCCGCCGCCCAGCGCGAAACCGGCAACAGCAGCAATCCACGGCTTGCGGGTCGCGACGACCTTGCTCTGCCAGCCGGAGAAGAAATCCTCCAGGAAGAAGTCCGCTGCTTCCTTCTCCACCATCTCCTTGATGTCGGCGCCCGCGGCGAAGGCCTTTTCGCTGCCGGTCAGGACAAGGCAACGCTGTGCCGGATCGGCATCATAGGCGGCAAAGGCTGCGCCAAGATCCTTCAGCACCTGGCTGTTCAGCGCGTTCAGCGCCTGCGGGCGGTTGAGCGTGACCAAAGTCACCGCATCCCGTTGTTCGACCAGGATCGTTTCGAATGCCATTGCAGTCTCCCTTCATTGACCCATTGCGATCCGCTCTATGCAGCGAGACGGCGCTTGGCCAGTCCTTGAGGAGCCGCATCTTCGCAGCCGCTATCGGCACAGATGCATGAAATCCCGGTCATAGCTTCGCAAATGCGCGCCACCGTCGATGTAGAGCGTCTGGCCCGTCACGGCGCTGGCACCCGCCAGATAGAGCACGGCCTGGGCGATCTCCTCCGCCTGCGGCAAACGCGCCAGCGGCATCAGGGTCGACAGTCTTTCCATCTGATCGTGGTCATAATCCGGCGTCGCGATGGTAAGACCCGGCGCGACGGCATTGACCCTGATCTGCGGCGCCAGTGTGGAGGCGGAGAGCCGCGTCAGTCCCGCCAGGGCCATTTTCGAAAGCGTATAGGCGAGTTGGTCACCATGCGGGTGGTCGATCCGCTGGTCGAGGATGTTGACGATGCACCGATCGCCCGTTCCCGCAGGAACCGTGGCAAAGGCTTTGGTGAGCAGCGTGGGCGCGGCGCAGTTGACGGCATAATGGCGCATCAGGTCGCCGGCATTGACACTGTCGAGCCGGTCCTGTCCGAATATCGCCGCACTGTTGACGAGCACGTCCGGCGGCCTGCCAAAGCGCTCAGCCACCAGCGCCACCAACTCCTCCGCCCCTTCCGGATCGGCGAAATCGACGGTGAAGCCGTCCCATTCAGTCGCATTATCTTCCAGCGTCAGCGCCAGATGGGAATCCAGCCGGGTATCGTGACTGCCGTGGATCGCCAGCGAATAGCCGGCCTGCGCGAATGCGGCGGAGATGATGCCACCCAGCCGCCGATGGCCGCCCGTCACCAGCGCGAGCCGCTTTTGCGCCAGCGGACGCGCGCCGGCCTGTTCCTCGCGCTGCCGGGAGCCCCCAAGGGGCCGATAGGCAGGAACTTCCGGCTCGGTCACGATGCAATCAGCTTGAGCACTTCTTCACGGCTCTTCTCATCATCGCGGAACACGCCCAGCATGCGGCTGGTCTTCATGACGACGTTGGGCGTACGAACGCCCCGACCGGTCATGCAACCATGCGTCGCTTCGACCACAACGGCGACGCCCTGGGGCTTCAGATTCTCCCAGATACAATTGGCGACCTCCGAAGTCAGTCGCTCCTGCACCTGAAGGCGATGGGCGAACGCGTGCAGCACGCGCGCCAGCTTCGATATCCCCACGACATATTGGCCAGGCAGATAGGCGATATGCGCAACACCCACGATGGGCGCCATGTGATGCTCGCAATGCGACTGGAACGGAATGTCCTTCAACAGGACGACATCGTCATAACCGCCAACCTCATGGAAGATGCGCGAAAGATGATAGGCCGGATCATCTTCATAACCCCGGCAATATTCCTTCCACGCGCGTGCCACGCGTTCAGGCGTCTCGATCAGTCCTTCCCGCTCCGGATCGTCGCCAGACCAGCGGATCAATGTCCGGATAGCATCGGCCACGTTCGCGGGAACCGGGATCTTGACCGACTCGCCCGCAGTTTCCGCGTCGGGATCATATTCCATGGACGGCACCACTCCTCTGTTGCTCAGCGGCATATGGCGACTGATTCGCACGAACGCCAGCCCCCTTTGCCACGCTGGACATGCCATGCCGTCGGTGGCACATGCTGACCAAACCGGGTGAACCGGGGTCGCAACACATCATCGCAGCGGAACCATGCGGACCGAACAGATCGCCGCCGTCCTCCTTGCAGCGGGCACTTCCTCCCGTTTCGGGGAAGAAGACAAGCTGATGGCCGACCTGCGCGGAAAGGCCGTCTTCGTCCATGCGCTGGAAACCATCGCCTCCATGATCTTTGGGGAATTGGTGGCGGTGGTGCGTCCCATAAGCCAAGCCCCGGTCCTGCATCGCCGGCTGGAACGGCGCGGCTATACCATCATCGTCAATGACCGTCCGGAAGACGGCATGTCGGGCAGCATCATCCGCGCCGTCGAACATGTCATGCCGATACGGAAATGCCGCGGCATATTGGTCTGCCTGGCGGACATGCCCGACGTGCCCCAGACGCATTACAACCGGATCTGCCTCGCGGCCGAGGACATCCGATCCGTCGTCGCGAGCACCGACGGCTTTTCATCCTCGCCCCCCGCATTCATCGGGCGCAAGCATTTTCCCGAACTTCTGGCCTTGCGCGGCGACCAGGGGGCAAGGGCGCTGCTCAGCCACGGTGTGCAGATCGAAACCATGGGTGCCAACCTGCGGGACATCGACACGCCCGAGGATCTGGATCCTGAGCCACGGACGGAGCCGAAATCGTAGATCAGCTGGAACGGGTGGGATCGGTCATGGGATCGCCCATTTCCCGCGGATCGGCCGAACGCCCAAGCGGTAGCGAACCCGTCTGACGTTCCAGCATGCGATGCACGACCGGCGGATTGGCCCCACAGTGCAGGGCGTGGATCGCTTCGCTGTTCGCCCTGTCGGCCACCGTCCGGCGACTGTTGTGGCGGACATAGTCCAGCCAGGTGGACACATGATAGCGCTCCAGCCACAGTTCCGGATCGCCCAGATCGCGCAGCAGCGACCATCCATGGGCGCCATCGCGACGGCGTATGCGGCGACGTTCGCTCATCGCTGCAAGGAAGGGCACCACCGATCCGGCAGCTATGCGATATTCTATGGTGACGACGACAGGACCGCTCCGGGGCTCGATCGGAACCATCGTCTGCGGTTCCCGCCACAGATTTTGAAGATCGAGATTCTGTTCGCCTATTTGCGCGAGCGGCCGGATATATCCGATCATGGCCGAGGCGAACTGGACAGCCGCCGCGCCGTAGAGCGCTACGAGCACGCCATGATCCTCCGCCAGCGTGCCGAACAGCCATGCGCCGCCGGCCATGCCGCCGAAGGCCACCATCTGATAGAGAGCCACGGCGCGCGCCACGACCCAGCGGGGCGCCGACATCTGGACGGAAACGTTGAAGGTCGAAAGGGCGACCACCCAGCCGGCGCCCGCCAGCAGCAAACCCGCCAGCGCCAGGACCAGCCAATGGCTGACGGCCATCAGCATCGTCCCGGCCGCCAGGGCGATGGCAGCCGAGCGGACAATGGCCTCGACCGAAAAACGGCGTCGCAACTGCCCCGTCGACAACGCCCCCAGCACCGCACCGATGCCGAAGGCCCCACTGAGCGCGCCGAAGGTCAATGCTCCACCACCCAGCAGGTCACGCGCAACCAGCGGCATCATCGCCGACACCGCGCTTGCCCCGATGCCGAACGCCGCGCTTCGCAGCAGGACGATCTGGATATTGGGCGACATGGCGACATAGCGGACTCCGGCCCGCATCGCGAGACCGATGCGTTCGCGCGGAAGGAGCTGAGGTGGCCGTTCGGGACGCCAGCGGGCAAGCACCGCAACCAAGCCCACATAGCTGATCGCGTTGACCAGGAAGGCCGCCGCCGCACCGGCCGCCGCCACGATCACCCCTCCCAACGCCGGCCCGATGCTGCGCGCCATGTTGAAACCCATGGAATTGAGCGAAACGGCGTTGGGCAAGGCCGCCCTGGGCACCATGTCCCCCACTGACGCCTGCCAGGCCGGCCCGTTGATCGCGGTGGCGCAACCGACAAGGAAAGTGAAGCCCAGCAACGCCCATGGGGTCACCCACCCCATCCAGGCGAACAGAGCCAGCAGGGCGGAAACGAGGAGCATGAAAAGCTGGCACAGCAGCATCACCACGCGCCGGTCACTATTGTCCGCCACGGCGCCTGCCCAAAGCGAGAGCAACATGATCGGCAGTGTCGTCGCGGCCGGAACCAGAGCTATCATCTGGGGCGAGGCGGACAATGAGGTCATCATCCACTGCGCGCCGACCGACTGGATCAGCCCGCCGAAGTTGGAAGCGAGGCTGGCCCACCAGATCGCCCGGAAGATCGGGATCGACAAGGGCGAAGGTGCTTGGGAAGGGTCCGATTCTGACACGCCCTCCATGAAGCGGAATAAGGCCAACGGGTCAAATCCGCGAATCGGTAAAATGACGAAGCGATCAGCCGGTTGATGCAGAGCAACCGTCGCAGCCCGATGACGTTACGGTCGGGCGGGGTGGCGATTGAGACTTGCACTTTACGTAAACGTAAATACATTCGCAGCGAACATCCGGCGCCCAGCGGAGAGGAACGAATAGCATGGAAGCCTATATCTATGATGCCGTCAGGACGCCCCGAGGCCGGGGCAAGGCCGACGGGTCGCTGCACGAAATCACCCCCATCCAGCTGGCGACGCAGATGCTGGAAGCGGTACGGGACCGAACGGAAATCGATACCGCGGATGTCGATGACGTCATCCTGGGCTGCGTCACCCCGGTGGGCGAGCAGGGCGCGGACATTGCCCGCGTCGCGGTGCTGAATGCCGATTATGCCCAGACCGTGCCGGGCGTGCAGATCAATCGCTTCTGCGCTTCGGGCCTGGAGGCCGTGAACATGGCGGCCGCGAAGGTCTATTCCGGCGAGGCAGGACTTGCCATCGGCGGCGGGGTGGAGTCGATGAGCCGAGTGCCGATGGCGTCGGATGGTGGCGCCTGGGCGATGGACCCCGCGGTCGCATACAAGACCTATTTCGCGCCGCAGGGCATCGGCGCCGACGTGATCGCGACCAAGTTCGGGATCAGCCGGGACGATGTCGACGCCTATGCCGTCGAAAGCCAGCGCCGCGCCAAGGCGGCCTGGGATGAGAAGCGCTTCGCCAGGTCGATCGTGCCGGTCAAGGACGTGATCGGCCAGGTCGTGCTCGACCATGACGAACATATGCGGCCGGACGCAACGATGCAGTCGCTGGCCGCACTCAAGCCCAGCTTTGCGGCACTGGGCGAGGAAATGCCCGGCTTCGACACCGTGGCGCTGCTGCGCTATCCGGAGCTGGAGAAGGTCAATCACGTCCACCATGCCGGCAACAGCAGCGGCATCGTCGACGGCGCGGCCGCGGTGCTGGTCGGCAACAAGGCGATGGGCGAGAAATATGGGCTGAAGGCCCGCGCCAGGATAAAGGCTATGGCCTCTATCGGCTCGGAACCACTGATCATGCTGACCGGGCCGGAATTCGTTGCGGGCAAGCTGCTGAACCGGGCGGGCATGAGCAAGTCCGACATCGATCTGTGGGAGTTGAACGAGGCCTTTGCCAGCGTGGTGTTGCGCTACATGCAGGCGATGGACCTCGACCATGGCCAGATCAACGTCAATGGCGGCGCGATCGCGATGGGCCATCCATTGGGCGCTACCGGAGCGATGGTGCTCGGCACGGCGCTGGATGAACTGGAGCGCAGCGGCAAGGGCACCGCGCTCATCAACCTGTGCGTCGGCGCAGGCATGGGCACCGGCATCATCATCGAACGCGTTTGAACATAGGAACCGTCCGTGCCGAGTGACCATCGAGCCTGTCGGAATGGCAGGTCGAAGGATTAAATGCTTCGATACCAGTCTTCGACAGACCTGGCGTCCGAGCGGCACGAACGGAGATAGGAAAGGTTGCCTCCAATGCAGACCATCACTTTCGACATCGACGCGGATGGCATTGCCACCCTGACGATCGATGTTCCCGATCAGTCGATGAACGTCATCGGCCCGGAATTCCTAGCCGATCTGGAAGAGGCGATCACGCGCATCTCCTCTGAAGAGGCGATCAAGGGCGCCGTCATCGCATCCGGCAAGGACAGCGGCTTCATGGCGGGCATGGACCTGAAATATTTCGGATCCATGCTGGTCAGCGAAAGCGGCAGACGCCCCTCTCCCGCTGAAATCTTCGACAAGGTCTTTGTCCTGAACCAGTTGTTCCGACGGCTGGAGACATGCGGCAAGCCGGTAGCCTGCGCCATTGAGGGCACATGCGTCGGCGGCGGGTTCGAACTGGCGCTCGCCTGCCATCGCCGTGTCGTGGGCGACAGTCCCCGGACGCAGCTTGGGTTGCCGGAAATCCTGATCGGCCTGTTCCCGGGCGGCGGCGGGTCGCAGCGCTTGCCGCGCATCATGGGCGTGCAGGCGTCGCTGATGTACATGTTGCAGGGCAAGCTGTTCCGCCCGGCTGACGCCGCGATGATGAAGGTCGTCGATCAGGTCGTGCCGCAGGGCACGGCGGTGCAGGCCGCGCGCGAATGGGTGAAGGCCAATCCCAGCGCCTCGGTTCAGCCATGGGACGTCAAGGGATTCAAATTCCCCGGCGGCGCGGGCGGGTTCAATCCGGCCTTCGTGCAGACCATGGCGGGTGCCCTTCCGATGACGCTCAAGCAGACGCAGCGTAACATGAACGCGCCGATCGCGCTGCTCTCCGCCGTCTATGAAGGGGCCTTCCTGCCAATCGATCGGGCGATCCGGGTCGAAAGCAAATATTTCGCCAAGGTCGCCGCCGATCCGCAGGCGGCGAACATGATCCGCAGCCTGTTCGTCAACAAGCAGGCAGCCGAGCGTGGCGCGCGGCGCCCGAAGGACCAGCCCAAGGCCCCGACGAGGAAACTCGCCATGCTGGGCGCGGGCATGATGGGTGCAGGGATAGCCACCGTTGCCGCGCAGGCGGGCATCGAGGTCGTGCTGTTCGACCGTGATCAGGCCTTTGCGGAAAAGGGCAAGGCGCATGTCGAGGAGGTGCTGAAGAAGCGCCTGGGCAAGGGCATGACGCCGGAAAAGATGGCGGAGACGCTGGCCCGCGTGACGCCCACGACAGACTATGCCGCGCTCGCGGGAGCGGACTTTGTGATTGAGGCGGTGTTCGAGGATGTCGCGATCAAGGCTGAAGTGACCAAGAAGGTCGAGGAGGTGCTGGGCGCGGATACGATCTTTGGCTCCAACACTTCCACCCTGCCGATCACCAGGCTGGCGAAGGCATGGTCGAAGCCGGAGAATTTCATCGGCATCCACTTCTTCTCGCCGGTCGAGAAGATGCCGCTGGTGGAGATCATCCTTGGCAAGGAAACCGGGCCTGCCGCCATCGCCAAGGCGCTCGACTTCGTCGCCCAGATCAAGAAGACGCCGATTGTCGTCAATGACTCGCGCGGCTTCTACACCTCGCGCTGCTTCGGCACCTATGTGCAGGAAGGCGTGGAGATGGTGGCCGAGGGGATCAACCCCGCGCTGATCGAAAATGCCGGGCGGCAACTGGGCATGCCGGTGGGGCCGCTCGCGGTCGGGGACGAGGTTTCCATCGAGCTGGGCCACAAGATCGTGGTCGCCGCGCGGAAGGAACTGGGCGATGCCTATGTCGCGCAGCCGTCCGACGCAGTGATGGCGCGCATGGTCGAGCTCGGCCGACTGGGGCGGAAAAGCGCCAAGGGCTGGTATGACTATCCCGAAGGGCAGAAGAAGCATCTCTGGGCCGGTCTGGAGGATATGTTCCCCCGCGCCGCCGTGCAGCCCGATGTGGAGGCGGTGAAGGAGCGCCTGCTCTATCGCCAGCTGATCGAATGTGCGCGCTGCTTTGAGGAAGGCGTGCTGGAAACGCCGGAGGATGGTGATATCGGCGCGATCTTCGGCTGGGGCTTCGCGCCCTATACCGGCGGGCCGTTCAGCCATATGGACACGGTCGGCATCGGCCATGTCGTGGCCGTTCTGGAGCGGCTGGCCGCCACGCATGGCGACCGCTTCGCGCCGACCGCGCAGTTGCTGGACATGGCGGCAAGCGGCGCGACCTTCTATCGCCCCGCTTCATCTCGCGCCGCAGCGTGAATGGGCTGTAAATCGTTGCCCCACTAGTTTAGGTCTTCCCGGATATCTCCGGGGAGACCTTATTTTTATGAGCGAAATGCCGACGGTTCTGGTCACGGGCGGAGCGGGCTATATCGGTAGCCATGCCGTATTGGCGCTGCGGGACGCTGGCTATGGCGTGGTCGTGATCGACAATCTGGTGACGGGATTCCGCTGGGCGGTGCCCGACGATGTGACCTTCGTCGAGGGCGACATTTCCGACCAGCCGCTGGTCCGGCAGACGCTGCGGGACCATGGCATAAAGGCGGTGATGCACTTTGCCGGATCGGTGGTGGTGCCTGAATCGGTCGAGAACCCGCTCAAATATTATCATAACAACAGCGCCAAGACCCGCGACCTGATCGAGAGCGTGGTCGCGGTGGGCGTGCCGCATTTCATCTTTTCCTCGACAGCGGCGACCTATGGCATTCCGGAAGAAAGCCCCGTCAAGGAAAGCACGCCGCAGCGACCGATCAACCCCTATGGCATGTCGAAGCTGATGACCGAATATATGCTGCGCGACGTCAGCGCGGCGCATGCGATGAACTTCTGCGCCCTGCGCTATTTCAATGTGGCCGGGGCCGATCCCGAAGGGCGCACCGGGCAATCGACCGCGGGGGCAACGCATCTGATCAAGGTGGCGGTCGAGGCCGCGCTGGGCAAGCGCAGCCATGTTTCGGTGTTCGGAACGGACTTTGATACGCCCGACGGGACCGGCGTGCGCGACTATATCCATGTCACCGATCTGGCGGCGGCGCATGTCCTGGCATTGGAGGCGTTGATGGCCAGACCGGAGCAGAATTACCTGCTCAACTGCGGCTATGGGCGCGGCTTCTCGGTGCTGGAGGTGCTGGACGCGGTCGACCGGGTGACGAACCTCAAGATCGACCGGCGGATGGAAGGACGCCGGGCGGGCGATCCGGATGCGCTGATCTCCGACAATCGGGCGATCATGGCCGAGTTTCCCTGGACGCCCCGGTTCGCCGATCTCGACCAGATCGTCACCCACGCCCTCGCCTGGGAGCGCAAGCTGACCGAGATTCGCGGCGAGTGAACGCCGAGTTCTGCCTGCGCCTTCCTTTCCACCGAGATTGAACAACATGCCTACCGAACATCTTTTCATTGAAGGCGCGCTGGCTGCAACGGACATGGCGCGGCGGATCGTCGCGCTTCTGGACGATGCCATAGCCAGGCGGGGCGTTGCGACCATCGCGCTGTCAGGCGGACGGTCGCCCCGGCCCGTGCTGGAGGCTCTTTCCGACACGACCCTGGATTGGGGCAAGGTGATCGTGACGCTGGTCGACGAACGCTGGGTCGCTCCTGACCATGCGGACAGCAATGAACGGTTGATCCGCGAAACGCTGTTGCGGGGAAAGGCTGCGGCGGCGCGTTTCGTGCCGATGAAGAACGATGCGGCGGACGCCTATGCGGGACAGGCGGAATGCGCGGCCGCCTTTGCGACCTTGCCCTGGCCGCTCGACATCGTGCTGCTGGGCATGGGTGAGGATGGGCATACCGCTTCCTTGTTTCCCGATGCGAAGGAACTGGCGGAGGGGCTTTCCACCGACGCCCTGACGCTGGCGGTCACGCCGCCCGATGCCCCGCACCAGCGGATGTCGATGAGCGCGAGAGCCATTCTCGCCAGCCGGCATATCTTCCTCCAGATTGGCGGGCCGGCAAAGAAGGCGGTCTATGACCGGGCGCTGGCGGGCGGTCCCGTCGAGGAACTGCCGATCAGGCTCGCGTTATGCCAGCATGCCGTTTCGGTGGAGGTTTGGATTTCGGCCTGACATTCAGTCGCGCGGCTTGTGCCGGGAGATGAGATAACGCCAGACGCCGACGAGGTTGATCAGGAGCAGCGCTATATTCTGAAAGCCTATGCCTTCGCTGTCCTCCGAGAGAAAGCCCCAGCCGATCAGGGCGATGGAGGACGTCACGAACAGGACGAACGCCCAGCCCGTGACGCGGCGACCAAGATTGAGGGAGACGATGAAGGCGGCAATGGTGGCGGCGCCTGCGCCATAATATTGTAGCGCATCGAGCATGGTTTCATTCATCCATCGCCAACGCAACAATTGTGACAAGGTTGCCGAGCGGATAAGAGGCAGCGCATGATTGCCCAGGTCGACCCTTTCCACGCCATCGCCATCAGCCGCGAAGCCCACAGGCTGGAGGCCGAAGGGCGATCCATCCTGCACATGGAGTTCGGGCAACCTTCCACGGGTGCGCCCTCGGCTGCCATTGCCGCCGCCCATGCCGTGCTCGACAACGATCCCATGGGCTATTGGGAAAGCCAGGCGCTGAAGGAGCGGATCGCACGGCACTATCGCGAATATTATGGCGTGGCGGTGGAAGCGGAACAGATCCTGCTGACGTGCGGAGCGTCGCCGGGGCTGGTGCTGGCGCTGACCAGCCTGTTCGCACCCGGTGCGCGGATCGCGACGGCGCGGCCCGGCTATGTCGCGTATCGCAACACGTTGAAGGCGCTCTACCTGGAGCCGCTGGAGATCGACTGCGGATCCGCCGAACGATATCAGATCAGCGCGGCGGCGCTGGAGGCGCTGGATTCGGGGGTGGACGGAACGATTATCGCCAGCCCTGCCAATCCCACCGGGACCATCATTCCTGCCGATGAAATGGCGCGGATAGCCGAGATTTGCCGGGCGCGCGCTATTCGCATCATTTCGGACGAGATCTACCACGGGCTGAACTATGGCGAACCTGCACGCTCGATGCTGGAATTCACGCCGGATGCCATCATCGTGAACAGCTTTTCCAAATATTTTTCCATGGCCGGGTGGCGGCTGGGCTGGGTGGTCTTTCCTCCCGATCTGATAGAAACAGCGCGGGCGCGCATGGGAAATCTGTTCCTGACGCCCCCTTCCCTGGCCCAGCATGCCGGATTGAAGGCCTTTGACTGCATCGATGAACTGGAGGTGCATGTCGCGACCTACCGGCGCAATCGCGAATTGCTGCTCGCTGCCCTGCCCGCCCTGGGATTGAAGGAGATCGCTCCCCCGGACGGCGCCTTCTACATTTATGCGGATGTCGGCCATCTCACGAACGACAGCCTGTCCTTCTGCCAGAAACTGCTGCGCGAAACCGGGGTAGCGACAGCGCCCGGAATCGATTTCGATCCGGTCGACGGGCACCGGCACATCCGTTTCAGCTTCGCGGTATCCACAGACCGGGTCGAGGATGCCATCACCCGGATGATCCCCTGGTTCAGGGAACAGGGCGCAGCAAGGGATTGACCTGCCCGGTCAAGGCAGAAAATCAGCCAGCCATGACGAAGGCAACCTGCATCGGGCCGGCAGCCGGATGCCAGGATCCGAAAAAGATGGTGCGGGCGGTCGGAATCGAACCGACACTCCTTTCGGAACCGGATTTTGAGTCCGGCGCGTCTACCAGTTTCACCACGCCCGCATGCCCTTCAACCGCGTTCCGCGAGAAAGATGATCCATCTTCCTCGAAAACGCCAAGGGTGGAGCGCCAATGGCAAAATCGGCGGCCAGCGTCCAGCCAAAAAACACTCCCTCCATCCTCTCGCGGTTGCGAGATGACCCTTGCCGGGATAGCCTGCTTGCGTAACGAGGGCGGCCAAGTGTAAGGGCGCTTTCGTGCAGACCTGAAACACTAACGGAAAAGGGAAGACCTTTGACCGAACCGTCTGCCACATTCCTGTTGTTCGGAGCCACGGGCGACCTGGCGCACAGGATGATCTTCCCGTCGCTGTACAATCTGCTGGCCGACGCCCTGCTGCCGGAGGATTTCCTGATCATCGCGTCGGGCCGGTCAGAACTGACCGATGACCAGTTTCGCGACGATATCGACAAGGCGCTGCGGAAATTCCTTGCCGCTGACCGCTATGATGCGGAAGTCGCGAAGCAGTTGCGCGACATCATCGTCTATCAACCGGTGGAGGCGGGCAATGGAGCCCAGTTCAAGGCGTTGGCAGAGCGGCTCGACGGGCGGCTGGACAAGGGCCTGTCCGTTTATCTCTCGACGCCCCCGTCTCTCTTCGCGCCGACCGCCCAGGGACTGGCCGAAGCAGGCCTGATCACCCCCCGCACGCGAATCGCCATGGAAAAGCCGATCGGCAAGGATCTGGCATCATCCAAGCAAGTGAATGACGGCATCGGCGCCCTGTTCGCCGAGGAACAGATTTTCCGCGTCGACCACTATCTGGGCAAGGAAACGGTCCAGAACCTGCTCGCCTTGCGCTTCGGCAATGTCATGTTCGAACCGCTGTGGAACGCCACGGCCATCGACCATGTGCAGATTACCGTGGGTGAGACCGTGGGGCTGGAAGGCCGGGTTTCCTATTATGACGGCGTGGGCGCGTTGCGTGACATGGTGCAGAACCACGTCCTCCAGATCCTGTCGATCATCGCCATGGAACCGCCGGCGCGTATGGACCCCACGGCCGTGCGCGACGAAAAGGTGAAGGCGTTGCGTTCGCTCCGCCCCATGACCGCCGAGACGGTCAAGACCCATAGCGTGCGCGGCCAGTATACGCCGGGCGCGGTCGGCGGGCAGATCGTCACCGGCTATGCTGACGAATTGGGCAAGCCGTCCGACACGGAAACCTTCGTCGCGCTGAAGGCCTATATCGACAATTGGCGCTGGCAGGGCGTCCCCTTCTACCTGCGCACGGGCAAGCGCATGCCGACGCGCCAGTCGGAAATATTGATCCAGTTCAAGCCGGTGCGCCATTCCATTTTCGGGCGCAACGGCGGAACCGGCCTGGAACCGAACACGCTCATCATCCGCCTGCAGCCGGAGGAATATATCCGCCTGCTGATCATGAGCAAAAGACCGGGGCTGGAGCGCGACGTGCATCTGGAGGAGGTGACGCTGGACGTGTCGCTGACCGCCGCCTTTGCCGGGCAACGCCGCCGCATCGCCTATGAGCGGCTGATCCTGGACCTGTTGGTCGGCGACGCGACGCTGTTCGTGCGCCGGGACGAGGTCGAGGCGCAATGGACGTGGATCGATTCGATCATCGACGGGTGGAAGGAAGCGGGCGTAAAGCCCTCCCCCTATTCTTCCGGGAACTGGGGGCCATCCTCAGCCATTGCCCTAATCGAACGAGACGGAGCAAGTTGGAATGACTGATCTTCATCCGGTGATCACCGAGGTCACCGAGCGCATCACGAAGCGCAGCGCAGCGTCGCGCCGGAAATATCTGGACCTGATCGAGCGCGGCCGTGACGCGGGCACCAATCGTGACCAGCTTTCCTGTGGAAACCTGGCTCATGGCTTTGCCGCAAGCGGCGAAGACAAGGCTGTCATCCGCACGGGCGGAGCGATGAACATCGGAATAGTCACTGCCTATAACGACATGCTCTCCGCGCATCAGCCCTATGGCCGCTACCCCGAGCAAATCAAGCTGGCGGCGCGGGAGGTCGGCTGCACCGCGCAGGTCGCAGGCGGCGTTCCGGCCATGTGCGACGGGGTGACGCAGGGGCAGGCAGGCATGGACCTGTCGCTCTTTTCCCGCGACACCATCGCGCTGGGAACCGCCATCGCCCTGTCCCATGCGATGTTCGAAGGCGCGCTGCTTCTGGGCATCTGCGACAAGATCGTGCCGGGCCTGCTGATCGGCGCGCTCCGCTTCGGGCACCTGCCGACCATTCTGGTTCCGGCGGGGCCGATGCCTTCGGGCCTCGCCAACAAGGAGAAAGTGCGCATCCGCCAGCTCTATGCCGAGGGCAAGGTCGGCAAGGAGGAATTGCTGGAATCTGAAAGCGCCAGCTATCATGGCGCGGGCACCTGCACCTTTTACGGTACGGCGAACAGCAACCAGATGATGATGGAGATGATGGGACTGCACATGCCCGCCGCATCTTTCATCCATCCGGGTACTAAGTTGCGACAGGAGCTGACGCGGGCGGCGGTGCATCAATTGTCGCGCATCGGTTGGACCAAGGAGGGACAGTCCAATGATGATTATCGACCATTGGGACACTGCGTCGACGAAAAGGCGATCGTCAACGCGATCATCGGCCTGATGGCTACCGGCGGATCGACCAATCACGCGATCCACCTGCCGGCCATCGCAAGGGCTGCGGGCATTGTCATCGACTGGACGGATTTCGCGGAGATTTCCGACGTCGTGCCGCTGCTGGCGCGGGTCTATCCCAACGGATCGGGCGATGTGAACAATTTCCATGCGGCGGGCGGCATCAGCTATGTGATCCGCGAACTGCTCGGCAACGGACTGCTGCACGGCGACATCCTGACCGTAGCGCGGCAAGGCCTGGCGGATTACGGCAAGGAGCCGGTGCTGGAGAATGAAGCGCTGGTCTGGAAGGATGTGCCCGAATCGCGGGATCTGTCGATCCTCCGGCCGGTGTCCGATGCGTTCAATCCGGACGGCGGCATGCGGCTTCTGGCCGGCAATCTGGGGCGCTGCGTCATGAAGGTGAGCGCGGTCGACAAGGAGCGCTGGACCATCGAGGCTCCGGCGGCCGTCTTCCACGATCAGGACGATGTGCTGCGCGCCTTCAAGGCGGGTGAACTGGAACGCGATGTGATCGTCGTGGTGCGGTTCCAGGGGCCAAAGGCAAACGGCATGCCGGAATTGCACAAGCTGACCCCTGCGCTGGGCGTGTTGCAGGATCGGGGTTTCCGCGTCGCCCTGGTGACGGACGGGCGCATGTCAGGCGCTTCGGGCAAGGTGCCCGCGGCGATCCATTTGTCGCCGGAGGCCTTGGGCGGTGGCCCCATCGCCAAACTGCGCGACGGCGATCTGGTGCGGGTCTGTGCCGAGAACGGCCAGATCGAGGCGCTGGTCGACACGGCCGAATGGGACAGTCGCGAAATGCCGACACCTCCCCCCGCCCCCTATGACACCGGCCGCGAATTGTTCGCACTGTTCCGCCACCATAGCGATCTTGCCGAAGCGGGCGCATCGCCCATACTGGCAGCCATGGAAACCGAAGTTTAAACTGAATTATTCCCGTTCACCCGGAGCCTGTCGAAGGGCTGCTCATTTTCTTGAAGAGAAATGCTGGGCGCTGACATGTTCAGCCCGAACGGGAGGAGAGTGATATGACCGACATCATCGCCGCCGACATTGGCGGCACCAACGCCCGTTTCGCCCGCGCGCGGCTCGATGCCCGCAATGTGCCCACATTGGGAAAGGCGCGCAAATATAAGGTAGCCGACTATCCAAGCCTCCAGGCCTGCTGGGCGGCCTTCGTCAAGGACGAGGGCGGCAATCTGCCAAGCTCCGCTTCCATAGCCTTCGCGACCGCGATCGGGCGCGAGGTCATCAAGCTCACCAACAGCGCATGGGTCATCCGGCCCGATACGCTGGACGAGGAACTGGGCCTCCGGCATTTGCGGCTGGTCAACGATTTCGAGGCGGTCGCCCACGCCGTGGCGCGCCTGCCCAAGGAAAATCTGCCGCTGCTGTTCGGCGAAGACAGGCCCTTTCCACGCGATGGCGGGGTGACGATCCTTGGCCCCGGCACCGGGCTGGGCGTGGCGATGATCGCCTTTGACGATGGCGAGCCGCATGTCATCGCTACGGAGGGCGGACATCTGGACTTCGCCCCGCTCGACCCGCTGGAGGAAAAGATCCTCGCCTATCTGCGCGACAAGTTCCTGCGCGTATCGACCGAACGTATCGTGTCGGGACCGGGCCTCAACAACATCTACAAGGCGATGGCGACCATCGGCCACGACCGGGTCGTTCTGATGGAGGATGCCGAGCTGTGGCAGGCCGCCATTGAGGGAACCGACGAATTCGCGCGCAGGGCGCTGGAACGGTTCTGCATGTCCTACGGCTCGGTCGCGGGCGACCTGGCGCTGGCGCAGGGACCGCATACGGTGGTGCTGGCGGGTGGACTGACCCAGCGAATGAAGGACATATTGCCGCAATCCAGTTTCCATCAGCGCTTCACTGCCAAGGGGCGATTTGAAAGCCTGATGAAGTCGGTGCCGATCCGCTTCGCCCTGCATGACGAAATCGGGCTGTACGGTGCGGCTGCAGCCTTTCGGGAGAAGAAATAATGGCCTTGAGCGTTGAACAGGTGATGGAACTGGCGCCGGTGATCCCGGTGCTGGTGGTCGACCGGGTCGAGGATGCCCTGCCTATCGCACGGGCGCTGGTGAAGGGCGGACTGCCCGCGCTGGAAGTGACGCTGCGAACGCCAGCGGCGCTGGACGTGATTCGTGAAATGGCGCAGGTAGAGGGCGCAGTCGTCGGTGCGGGCACTGTCCTCAATCCGGCGCAACTGGATGAAGCAATGGAGGCGGGCGCGCGCTTCATCGTCAGCCCCGGCCTGACCGAACCCCTCGGGAAGGCGGCCATCGCGGCGGGCATTCCGTTCCTGCCCGGCACGGCGACGGCAGGCGATATCATGCGCGGCATGGACATGGGCTTGTCGCACTTCAAATTCTTTCCCGCGGAAACATCGGGCGGTTTGCCGGCCCTCAAGGCGCTGGCGGCGCCGCTGCATCAGGCGCGCTTCTGCCCGACCGGCGGCATCACGGCGGAAAGCGCGCCCAAATGGCTGGCAGAGCCCTTCATCAAATGCGTGGGCGGAAGCTGGGTCGTGCCCAAGGGGCCGGTCGATCCGGCGAAGATCGAGGCGCTTGCGCGGGAAGCCGCCGCCCTGCCTCGCTAAGCTTGCCTCCCGGCACGGCTCATCCTAGATGCGAAGCATGAATCTGCGTCGGCTGCTTCCATCCCTGGCACTGTTTCTCTCTGGTTGCGCCAGCAGCTTCCAGGGCTACCCCTCACTCGCCAAGCGCGCCATAGAGGATGCGCCCATTGCTGAGGCGGCGGCGCAGCCCTCCCCGGTCGCGCCTGAACCGGAGCTTGTCCAGAGTGTCGACCGGCTGACCGCGCAGGCGCAGGCGGGCGGCACCGCATTCGACAAGGCCTGGCCAGCAGCGGACAAGGCAGCGCGGGCTGCTTCGGGATCGGCGGTTTCCAGCGAGGCCTGGGTGGCGGCACAGACCGCGCTCAGCGCATTGGAATCGGCGCGTAACGGCAGCGTTTCGGCGCTTGCCAGCCTGGACGTACTCTATGTCGAGCGCAGCAATGCGGCGGCCGAAGGGAAGGTCAGCGGCGGCATCGAAACGATCGATGCTGCGCGCGCATCGGTGCTGGCGATTGTTGACAGCCAGAATGACCGGCTCGATGCGCTCAAGGGGCTACTGGCTCAACCGTAAATGCGCAGCAAGGCAGGCCCGCCTCCGCGGCAGGCGCGCCTCATTCCCCCGAGAACGCTGCCTTCACCGCGCCCTTATGCGCCTTGCCATTATGCACATAATGTTCGACCCCTTCACGCATGTCGATCAGCACTTCGTCGGACAGGTCGCGCATATATTTGGCCGGGCGGCCGGCCCAAAGCTGGCGGTGAGGCACCGTCTTGCCCGGCGAGAGCAGCGCGCCCGCCGCGAGCATGGCGTCGCTCTCCACCGTACCGCCGCTCATGACGATGGCGCCCAGCCCCACAAAGGCGCGGTCCTTCAGCACGCAACCATGAACCATCGCCATATGGCCGATTAGCACATCCTCCCCGATGATCGTCGGCCAACCCTCGGACGGCCGCCCGTCGATATGATCGCCGGGGCTGTCGCAATGCACGACCGAACCGTCCTGGATATTGGTGCGGGCGCCGATATGGACGAAGTTCACATCCGCCCGGATCACGCAATTATACCAGATGCTGACGTCCGGGCCGATCTCCACGTCTCCGATGATCCGGCATCCCGGCGCGATGAAGGCGCTGGGGTGGATCCTGGGCGTCTTGCCGTTGAAGGGGATGATCGAAACTTCGGGATGTTCATGGCGGGGATGATCGGCCATTTCAGGCTCCCAGCAGCCGCGCCGCGTGGAGCGCATGATAGGTCAGGACGCCTGAGCAGCCGGCACGCTTGAACGCCAGCAAGGTTTCCAGCACCAGCGCATCGCGGTCCCCCGCCCCCACGGCGGCGGCGGCCTCCAGCATCGCATATTCGCCCGACACCTGATAGGCGAAGACCGGTACTTCGAACCGATCCTTCACCTGGCGGATGATGTCCAGATAGGGCAGGCCCGGCTTCACCATCACGCTGTCGGCGCCTTCCGCAATGTCCAGCGCAACCTCGCGCAGCGCTTCCGCACTGTTGGCGGGGTCCATCTGGTAGGTCTTCTTGTTGCCCTTCAGCAGCCCGCCGGAGCCCACCGCATCGCGAAACGGACCGTAGAAGGCGCTCGCATATTTGGCGGCATAGGCCATGATCTGCACATTGGCGTGGCCTTCCTCCTCCAGCGCCTCGCGGATGGCGCCGACGCGGCCGTCCATCATGTCGCTGGGCGCGATGATGTCCGCGCCTGCCGCGGCCTGGTTCAGCGCCTGGCCGATCAGCACGTCGATGGTGGCGTCATTGACGACATAGCCCGCTTCGTCCAGCAGCCCGTCCTGCCCGTGCGCGGTATAGGGGTCGAGGGCCACGTCAGTAAGGACGCCGATGTCGGGCACCGCATCCTTTATGGCGCGAATGGCACGACACATCAGATTATCGGGATTGAGCGCCTCCTCCCCATCGTCGCTGCGACGCTCCGGCTGCGTATTGGGGAAAAGCGCGAGGCAGGGAATGCCCGCCGCCTGCGCGTCTCTCGCGCGCTCGACCATCAGGTCCACCGACCAGCGCGAAACGCCGGGAAGCGACCCGATCGGTTCCTCCACCCCCTGTCCCTCGGTGACGAACAGGGGCCAGATGAAGTCGGTGGGCGTCAGGCGGTTCTCGGCGTGCATTGCCCGGCTCCAGGCGGAGGCACGGGTGCGGCGCAGGCGAAGCGCCGGATAGGAGGCATGGGTCATGGCCCGGTGTTTAGGCCCCTGCCCTCCTCGGATCAAGCAGCAGCGCTCTATTTGCCGAAGCGGCGGAAGAAGCTGTCTTCGTTCCAGGCCGGTCGCCGATCAGCATTGGCGATACGCAGCGCGACGGCGGCGACATAATCGTTGAGCCTGGCCGCTTCGGCCGGCATCACCGGCTGGTTCGCATCGTCCCTGGGCGAATGGTAGATATTGGCGCGCCATGCCCGTTCGACCACCGCCTCGGGCGTGCCCGCCTTGAACCCATATTTGAAGAACAGCGCGGGGATACCCATCCGGATGAAGCTATATTGGTCGGAGCGGACGAAGACGTTCCGATCAGGGAAGGGATCGGGCGTGATTGGCAGGTTCATTGCCATGCTCACCGCTTCGGCGTCCTTGCCCAGGCTGCTCTGGTCATAGCCGATCGGGGTCACGCTGGTGAGCGGGAAGATCGGCAGCGCCATGTCGAAATTCAGGTCAGCCACCATCGCCCTTTGCCGCACTGTCGGACGCCGCACGAAATAGCTGGAGCCGAGCAGGCCCTTCTCCTCGGCAGTGACGATCGCGAAAAGGATGGATCGGCGCGGCTTCACCTTCCCGCCGACCAGCGTCCGCGCAATTTCCAGCAGGCTTGCCACGCCAGATGCATTGTCGAGCGCGCCATTGTAGATCGCATCCCCGTTGATCGGCGTGCCGATGCCATATCCGTCGAGATGGGCGGACAGGACGACATATTCCTTTTTGAGCCGCGGGTCCGCGCCGGGCATGACTGCCAGGATATTGGGCGAGGAGAGGTCCGCTCGCTTCGCCGCCACCCTGGCGTCCAGATGCTGCGCAAGCGGGAAGGCCGGGACCGGACCGGAACTGTCGGCAGCCGCAGCGATCTGATCGAAATCATGGCCCGAACCGGCAAAGAGCATCGCGGATTTCGCCGGGTCGAACTGAGCGACCAGGAAGGGCGTCAGGGTCTCCCGCAGGGCCGCGTCGCGGAAGTACAGGGCCGGTTGGCTGGCCAGCGCCACGCGCCTGTCCCAGGGAATCTCGACCTGCCTGGGCGTCACAAGCTGGACCAGCCCCAGCGCGCCCTGCTTTGCCAACCATGCCGCCCGCTCCGAACGCGCATGGGACTTGAGCGCACCGGAGATGCCGACCGGGCCGCCCGATATGACCACCACGATCTTGCCTTTGAGGTCCAGGCCCGCAAAATCATCATGCCCCACCTCCGGCAGGTGCAGGCCATAGCCGGCGAAGACCAGAGGCGCAGTCACGGTTTCCGGGACCGGGCCGCCTCCTCCGGAAAAAATGATGTCAGCCGGCACCGACAGCGCAGTCTCTCCACCTGCTCCCTTCAGCGAAGCGTGGCTCTCCTTCGACAGGATCACCTGCTCGGTAAAGGCAATGGGCTGTTTGTAACCGTGGGTTCCCGCAGGCTTCAGCCCCAGCGCCCGAAGCCGACCGATCACATAGTCAGCCGCCCTGTCATAGCCCGGCCTGCCAGTGCCCCGCCCCTCAAAGCCATCGTCGGCGAGGGTGCGGACATGGTTCCACCAGGCCTGGCCCCGATCATCCGGCGCGGCAGCGCCCGCAGTGCTAATCAAGCCCAGGAGAAGAGCGAAAATCCACTTGCGCATCAGCCACATGCCCCTTTTCGAAACCCGGACGATCTTGCCTGATCCGGTGCGACGAACAAGGGGCTTGGAACCGCTACGGCCCGTCCCTATCAGAATCGACGCTAAAGATTGGGAGATCGCCATGTCGCTGCCTCGTTTGCTGCTCCTGTCAGGCGCCATGATGGCATGGATCGCTCCGGCCATGGCCGCCACGCGCGGCTTCACCATCACCAGCTTCGACGTCATCCGCGTCGATGCACCGGTTGAGGTGGTGATCACGACTGGCGCGGGCGCTTCGGCCCGGGCGGAGGGCGATCAGGGAGTGCTGGACCGGCTGAAGGTGGACGTGTCCGGCCGCCTCCTCTCCGTCACCATGGAGCGGCCCCGGCCGGGCGAAAAATCCGGCGGGCGCGCGGTGCTGCGACTATCGACGGGAGATCTCGGCCGCGTGGTGCTGACCGGCGGCGGATCGGTGTCGGTCAGCCGGATGAAAGGGCTGCATGGGGAGATCGTGCTGGGCGGCAACGGGGACATCAGCGTCGCGGCGGTGGATCTTGATCAACTCAGCCTGGGCGTGGCCGGAGCCGGCCGGGCGACCCTCTCCGGTCGGACCGGCGTCGCGTCCATCCGGGTCACCGGTCCCGGAGCGGTGATGGCGGAAGGCCTGCGGGTCCGCCAGGCCACCGTGGCGAATGACGGCCCGGGAAATGTGGCGCTAACGGCGGAGGTATCGGCCAAAGTGTCGGCGTCCGGATCAGGCGACGTGACGGTGGCGGGCAAAGCCGCCTGCAGCGTCGACAATCGCGGAACGGGCCGGATCAGTTGCGGCGGGGAGGCCTATTAGGCTTCATAAACTCCGGAACGTCCGGGAAATAGCCAGGGTTAGGCAAGTCTTTACCTCAGATGCGGTAGGGCGGGCAGGATATGGACCGCCGGATTTCCTTATGCATCGCCTGCCCGCCATTACCCTGTTCCTGATCATGGTGACGCCCCAGCCCGCTTTTGCGCAAGTCGCCGTGGCGGACAGCGGCGATACGGCCTGGATGATGCTGTGCGCCCTGCTGGTGCTGCTGGCGGCACTGCCGGGATTGGCGCTGCGCCATGCGGGGCTGGCTCCCATGCGTAGCGCCCTGACGACAGGCGTGCAGGGATTGGTGGTTGCCGCCAGCGTTTCGCTGCTGTGGGCGCTTGTCGGCTACAGCCTGGCCTATGCGCCGGGCAGCGGATGGCTGGGCGGAAGGGCGCATCTGTTGCTGGCCAATCTGGGTGCGCTCCGCGACGGGTTGACCGTGCCGGAATCGACTTTCGTGCTGTTCCAGATGGCGCTGGCGATGCTTGCCGCGGGCCTGCTACCCGGCGCGGTGGCCGGGCGGGTGCGGCTGGGATGGATGGCAATGTTCACGCTGCTGTGGCTGTTGCTGGTCTATGCGCCGGTGGTGCACTGGGTCTGGGGCGGCGGGTGGCTCGCCAATCTGGGCGTCATGGATTTCGCTGGTGCGCTCGTCGTTCATCTGACCGCCGGATTTTCCGCGCTGGTGCTGGCGCTCGTCGTCGGCAAACGGCGCGCCCCCTCTTCGGGACATGCCCCGGTGCTGGGCATTTCAGGCGGCCTGCTGTTGTGGATCGGCTGGGCCGGCATATTGGGCGGATGGTCGTTCGGCGCGACGGACAATGCGGCGACGGCTGTTTTGAACGGCCATTTCGCCGCTTGCGCGGGCCTCTTCGGATGGACGCTGGTAGAACGGATCGACAAGGGACGCGTCACCGCCAATGGGCTGGTTTCGGGCCTGTTGGCAGGGCTGGTGGCGATCTCCGCCTGCGCTCCCCTGGTCGGGCCGGGCGGGGCAATGGCGATCGGGATGATCGCCGCCATCATCTGCCGTCTGGCCAAGGCCTTGCTGGGCCGGCGCATCGACGACGCGGCCGACATTTTCGTGATCCACGGACTGGGCGGGCTGACGGGCGTGCTGCTGCTGCTCTTCTTCGTGCTGCCCGCTTTGGGCGGAGTCGGTTTCGCAGCAGGCATCAGCCTTGGCGGCGCCTTCGTAGCTCAGTCGATCGGCATCTTGGCGGTGGCGCTTTGGGCAATGGCCGGCACAGCGATCATTGCGCTGATGCTGTCTGTGGTCAGTCCCGCCCGGATCAGCGCGCGCGAAGAGGCCGAGGGGCTGGACGTCACCCGGCATGGCCAGCCAAGCTGGGATTTCCGCCAGGGATCATGAACGTCGCGGTCGGCATCTTCGCGCATCAGGAGGAACGGCGGATCGGACTCTGCCTCGCTTCCCTGCCGCTCGATCGGGCGGACACCGTGTTCCATGTTCTGGTGAACGGGTCGAGCGATCATACTGCGGCGCGAGCGCGGGAAGCATCCGGCGGGCGGGCCCATGTCATCGTTCACGATCTGGCGGCTGGGGGCAAGGCAAGAACCTGGAACCATTTCGTCCATCACCTGCTGGGCGGCGGAGAGGATGCAGTCGTCTTCATGGACGGCGATGCGGAGATCGAGGCCGGATCGATCGACGCGCTGGTGTCCGATCTCGCCGCGCAGCCTGAGGCGAATGCGGCCGCTGGAATGCCGATGAACGGGCGTTCCGCACAATCCTATCGCCAGCGGTTGCGCGAGGAACGGGGATTGTTCGGCGATCTCTACGCCCTGTCGGGGCGTTTCGTCGCGGCGATCCGTTCGACGCGACTGCGGCTGCCCGAGGACATGATTGGCGACGACGGTCTGGTGGCGGCATGGGCACACACCGATCTGGGTTGCGACGCCGATTGGCGGCGGGAGCTCATCCTGGCCTGCGAGGAGGCGGGTTTCCGCTGCGAGCCTGTCAGCCTGCTGAGGCCTTCCACCCTGCGCATGCAATATCGACGGATGATCAATTATTCGGTTCGTTTTTATCAGAACCGGATCGTTTCGGACATCATGGCCCGCGAAGGCGTTTCGGGACTGCCGGGGCGTATGGACAGCCTATATGCCCAATGGTTGCCGCAGTTCCGGCCCCGCTCCCTTCCGACAGGCTGGTTCGATCGGAAGGCATTGGCGCGCATGCGGGATTCTGTCCGAAACATGTGAATGCCCGCCGATGAACAGCAGGCGCCCTTGAACAGGACCGCTGCCTCTGCGCAATTCCGGCGAATATGAAAAGGGCCAGAGAAAGCTTCCTTTCCTGACCCCTTTTCATGGATGGCGTCGCCGTCTTAGCGATCGCGCCCCGCCAGTTCCTTATTGATGTAAAGGGCTACCATCGTCGCCACCGCGCCGGACAGCAGGTAGATGCCCGATGCGGCCAGCCCGAATTTCACCGATAGCAGCAAGGCCACCAAAGGCGCGAAACCGGCGCCGACCAGCCAGGCCAGGTCGGACGTCAGCGCCGATCCGGTATAGCGCGCCTCCGTTGCGAAATTGGACGCGACCACGCCGGACGACTGGCCGAAAGCGAGGCCGAGCAGCATGAAGCCCAGGATCATGAAGGCTACCTCGCCCAGGTCGCCGCCGTTCAGCAGCAGCGGCGCCATGACGCTGAAGATCGCGATCCCAAGCGCCGACCATGCCAGCAGCGAGCGGCGGCCGATCTGGTCGGCGATGAAGCCGGACACGACGATCGCCAGCAAGCCCACGGACGCGCCAATCATCTCGATGATCAGGAACCGTTCCAGCGGCTGGTTGGTGAAGAGCGCGACCCAGCTCAACGGGAACACCGTCACCATGTGGAAAAGGGCGAAACTGGCCAGCGGAGCGAAGGCGCCGATGATGATGTTGCGCCCTTCCGCCTTGACAGTCGGCAGGATTTCGGACGGTTGAAGGTCCTTCTGCTCGAACAGGCGCTCGAATTCATGCGTCACCACGATGCGCAGCCGGGCGAACAGCGCGACGACATTGATGGCAAAGGCGACGAAGAAAGGATAGCGCCAGCCCCAGTCAAGGAAGTCCGCGCGCGTCAGGGTAAGCAGGAAGAAGGCGAACAGCCCGCTCGCCACCAGCAAGGCCAGCGGCGCACCGAGTTGGGGCACCATCGCGTACCAGCCGCGCTGATGCTGCGGCGCGTTCAGCGACAGCAGCGAAGCCAGACCATCCCAGGTGCCGCCAAGCGCAATGCCCTGTGCGGCTCGCAAGATGATCAGCACTAACGCAGCATAATGGCCAATGGTCGCATAACCGGGCATGAACGCGATGGACGCGGTCGAACCGCCGAGCAGGAACAGCGCGACGGTCAGCTTCGTTCCACGGCCGTAGCGACGATCGATCGCCATGAAGATCAGCGAACCGATCGGCCGCGTGATGAAGGCGACGGCAAAGATCGCGAAGGAATAGAGGGTGCCGGTCAGGGCATCCACATAGGGGAACACCAGGCTCGGAAACACGATGACCGAGGCGATGGCGTAAACGAAGAAATCGAAAAATTCGGAGGTGCGACCAATGATCACACCAATGGAAATATCACCCGGCGCGATCTTGTGGTCCCGCGCATTGATCAGGCGCGCATCATCCTCCAGCGATCGGGAGGTGAAGGTCATGGCCTGTGAACTCATCGGCATCCGCTCCTTGGCTAAGCCACCGGAACCATCTTTTGTTCTGCCGGCGGCTACGGATAGGCAACATAGCAGAAAACCCACGGAATCTAAGCCGTATCCCATGCTTCAAGCATTTTTTGCATCTGCGCACTATGGGACAAATTGCCCACTGTTCGACTCCTTGCGGAAACGATAGGCGCCCGATCATGTCAAACCCCCTCTCCCTTGATCGGGCCTGGATTTTCCGTTGGCCCGCTCCGATTCTGGCGCTGCCGCTCACGGGCTGCAACTGGGTCGTGATGAACCCGTCGGGCGATATTGCGGTGCAGCAGCGCGATCTGATCCTGATTTCGACCGCGCTGATGCTGCTGATCGTCGTCCCTGTCATGGCGCTGGTCGTCTTCTTCGCTTGGCGCTACCGCGCAGCGAACCAGGCGGCGGACAAGGATTATGATCCGGATTGGGACCATTCCACCAAGCTGGAACTGCTGATCTGGTCGGCGCCCCTGCTGATCATCATCTGCCTGGGCGCGTTGACCTGGGTCAGCACGCACAAGCTCGACCCCTATCGGCCGCTGGAGCGCATCGACGCCAGGACCGCGATCGATCCCAAGGTGAAGCCGCTGACGGTCGAGGTCGTCGCGCTCGATTGGAAATGGCTGTTCATCTACCCCGAACTGGGCATCGCCACGGTCAACGAGCTGGCGCTGCCCGTGAATGTCCCGGTGCGGTTCGACATCACCGCCTCCACCGTGATGAACAGCTTCTACGTGCCTGAACTCGCGGGCCAGATCTATGCCATGCCCGGCATGAAGACGCAGTTGCACGCGGTTGCAAACCGTCCGGTCGCGGGCACCGGCATATCCGCCAACTATTCGGGCGCCGGTTTCACCCACATGCGCTTCGCCTACAGGGCGCTGGACAGGGCCGCATTCGACGCCTGGGCCGCCAGGGTAAAGGCAAGCCGCGCCAGCCTTGACCGCAACGTCTATCTGACCCTGGCCAAGCCCAGCGAGAAGACGCCGGTCGCCTATTTCTCGGCCGTCGATCCCAAGCTGTTCGACGCCGTGGTCAATCTTTGCCCGCGCCCCGGCCAGCGCTGCATGAGCGAGTTGATGCACATCAACATGATGGGCGGCGCAGGCAAGGAATCGGCGCGCGACACCAACGGCCTGCGCTACGACTTTCCCGACAGCCATGTGATCGAACAGTCGGACCAGAACAAGGGGCAGGAGACGGCTCCCGACGCTCCGGCCGCCGGCGCCTCTCGGATTCCGGGCGATCACTCTTCCCACAGCGGCGCTGATGCGCACGCGCAGCATCGGTAAGGCCCATGACTGGCACAATGACAACAGCACAGATGATCTTCGGTCGTCTGACATGGGACAGCTTCCCATGGCATGAGCCCATCGTCGTCGCGACTTTCGTCGCGGTGGTGCTGGGCGGCGCGGCGCTGATCGCGGCGCTCACCTATTTCAGGCTCTGGGGCTATCTCTGGAAGGAATGGTTCACCAGCGTCGATCACAAGAAGATCGGCATCATGTACATGGTGCTGGGCCTCGTCATGTTCCTGCGCGGCTTTGCCGACGCGATCATGATGCGCATCCAGCAGGCATGGGCCTTCAATGGCTCCGAAGGCTATCTGAACGCCCATCACTACGACCAGGTGTTCACCGCCCACGGTGTGATCATGATCTTCTTCGTGGCGATGCCGTTCATCACCGGCCTCATGAACTATATCGTCCCGCTTCAGATCGGCGCGCGCGACGTCAGCTTCCCCTTCCTCAACAATTTTTCCTTCTGGATGACGACAGGCGGCGCGGTGCTGGTCATGATGTCGCTGTTCCTGGGCGAATTCGCGCAGACCGGCTGGCTTGCCTATCCGCCGCTGTCGGGCATCGCATACAGTCCGGCGACCGGCGTCGACTATTATATCTGGGCGCTGCAGGTGGCGGGCGTCGGCACGACATTATCGGGCATCAACCTGATCGCGACCATCGTCAAGATGCGCGCGCCGGGCATGTCGCTCATGAAGATGCCGGTGTTCACCTGGACCTCGCTCTGCGCCAACGTCCTGATCGTCGCCTCCTTCCCGATCCTGACCGCCACGCTCGTCCTGCTATCGCTGGACCGCTATGCCGGCACCGCCTTCTTCACCAATGATTTTGGCGGCAATCCGATGATGTACGTCAACCTCATCTGGATCTGGGGCCATCCGGAAGTCTACATCCTCATCCTGCCGCTGTTCGGCGTCTTCTCCGAAGTGGTCTCGACCTTCTGCGGCAAGCGGCTCTTCGGCTACACCTCCATGGTCTATGCGACCTGCACTATCATGGTGCTGTCCTATCTGGTGTGGCTGCACCACTTCTTCACCATGGGTTCGGGTGCCAGCGTCAACAGCTTCTTCGGCATCACGACGATGATCATCTCGATCCCGACGGGCGCCAAGCTGTTCAACTGGCTGTTCACCATGTACCGCGGCAAGATCCGTTTCGAACTGCCGATGATGTGGGCCGTCGCATTCATGCTGACCTTCACGGTCGGCGGCATGACCGGCGTGTTGCTGGCGGTCCCACCTGCGGACTTCGTGCTCCACAACTCGCTGTTCCTGATCGCGCATTTCCACAATGTGATCATCGGCGGCGTGTTGTTCGGCCTGTTCGCGGCGATCAACTACTGGTGGCCCAAGGCCTTCGGGTTCAAGTTGAACGTCTTCTGGGGCAAGGTCAGCTTCTGGTGCTGGAACATCGGCTTCTGGCTGGCTTTCGGCCCGCTTTACGTGCTGGGCCTGATGGGCGTCACGCGCCGTCTGCGCGTGCTGGATGACCCCTCGCTGCAGCCCTGGTTCGTCATCGCCGCGATCGGCGCCGGCATCATCGCGATGGGCATCGGCGCCATGCTGATCCAGTTCGCCGTGTCCATCTGGAAACGCGAGGAGCTTCGCGATCCGACCGGCGATCCCTGGGACGGCCGTACCCTTGAATGGGCGACCAGCTCACCCCCGCCGGAGTATAATTTCGCCTTCACGCCCGTCGTGTATGACGGCGACACATGGGCGGACATGAAGAAGAACGGCTATCAGCGCCCGCTGAGCGGCTACAAGCCGATCCACATGCCGAGCAGCACGGGTGCAGGCGTGATCCTGGCGGGGCTGGCGACGCTGTGCGGCTTCGCCCTCATCTGGTACATCTGGTGGCTCGCGGCACTGAGTTTCATCGGGATCGTCGCGGTCGCCATCGGCCACACCTTCAACTACAAGCGCGACTTCTACATCCCGGCGGAGGATGTGACGCGCACCGAGGAAGAGCGCACGCAAATCCTCGCGGCGGGAGTCTGACACGCATGAGCAGCGCCACTGCAACGATGGAACCCCGGGCCTATCACCTGCCTGAGGAACCGCACCTCCATGAAGGCCACAGCACCATGCTGGGCTTCTGGATGTATCTGATGAGCGACTGTCTCATCTTCGCCATCCTCTTCGCCACCTATGCGGTGCTGGGCGGCAGCTTTGCCGGCGGACCGGGACCAAAGGACCTGTTCGACCTTCCGCTCGTCGCGCTCAACACCGCGATGCTGCTCTTTTCCTCGATCACATACGGCTTTGCCATGCTGGCCATGGAGAAGAACCGGGTCAGCGCGACGCAGGGCTGGCTGTTCGTCACGCTGCTGTTCGGCGGGGCGTTCCTGTTCATCGAACTCTACGAATTCTCGCACCTCATTCATGAGGGCGCGGGGCCGTGGCGTTCGGCGTTCCTGTCCTCCTTCTTCACGCTGGTCGGCACCCACGGACTGCACGTCACCTTCGGTTCGGTCTGGCTGATCACGCTGATGGTTCAGGTCGCGAAGAAGGGCCTGATCCCGGCCAACAAGCGGCGGCTGATGTGCCTGTCGATGTTCTGGCACTTTCTCGACGTCATCTGGATCGGCGTCTTCACCTTTGTCTATCTGATGGGAGTGCTCCGGTGAACGACGCCGTCCATCCGCACGGTGGCCATGACCACCATCATGACGATCATCATGACGCCCATTCGCACGGCAGCATCGGCAGCTACATGATCGGGTTCGGCCTGTCGGTGATCCTGACGGCCATTCCATTCTGGCTGGTGATGAGCGGCGCGCTGCACGATCCGCAACTGACCGGCATCGTCATCATGGGCTTCGCCGCGGTACAGGTCGTCGTCCACATGATCTACTTCCTGCACATGAACACCCGCGTCGAAGGGGGCTGGTCGTTCATGGCCATGATGTTGACCGTGGTGCTGGTCGTCATCGTCCTCTCGGGATCCTTGTGGGTCATGTATCATCTGAACGCGAACATGATGCCACATGCGCAGATGGAGATGGACATGGGTCCGACTCAGGAAATGCGCGTCATGCAGAATATGAGCGAGATGCCGTGACAACGGCCCAAGACGGGGAGCGCTCCAGGCGCTCCCCGGCCTTTCTGATCGGCCTGACGCTGATCGCCCTTTTCTTTTTTGCAGGATTTTGTGCCCTCGGCGCCTGGCAGGTTCAGCGCCTCGCCTGGAAGCGTGACCTGATCGCCCGTGTCGACGCGCGCATTCATGCCCCCGCCATCCCCGCTCCCCGCACGGCCGCAAGGGTCGACGAATATCGCCGGGTACGGATTTCCGGCCACTTCGTGCACGACAGCGTTGCCCTGGTGCAGGCCGTCACGGTGCGGGGGGCGGGTTTCTGGGTGTTGACGCCCCTCATCACCGATGAGGGGTTCACGGTCATCATCAATCGTGGATTCGTGCCGCCCGACCGCCGACGCGACTATATGCGTCCTTCGGGAGAAGTGACGGTTTCCGGCCTGCTGCGGCTCAGCGAGCCGGGCGGCGGTTTCCTGCGCTCCAACGACCCGGCAAGCGACCGCTGGTTTTCCCGCGACGTCGCGGCCATCGCTGCGGCACGCGGGATCAGGGGACCATTGGCCAATTATTTCATCGACGCCGATGCCGCCGCCGATCCCGACGCCTTCCCTGTCGGCGGCCTGACCGTCGTCGCATTTCCGAACAATCATCTGCAATATGCGATCACATGGTTCGCGCTGGCGGCGATGGTCGCGGGCGCGTACATCTTCGTTATGCGCCAGGAGCGAAAAGACCGTCGGGAATGAACCGGAACCTGCCGATCAGCACCCTCTGGCAGCCCAGCCAGTGGCCCGCCCACGCGGCGGGTCGCAAGAATCTGGCGCTGCTGGTGCAATTGCGGTGGCTGGCTATTGCGGGGCAGTTGATCACCATCCTCGCCGTGCATTTTGTCATGGACATCCGCCTGCCGATCGCACCGATGCTGCTGATCGCCGGCATGGCGATATTGATGAATGGCCTCAGTTTCGGCGCGCTGCGCAAGCGGACGGACGTTTCCCACGCAGAACTGTTCCTGTCGCTGCTGTTCGACGTGCTGCTGCTGACGGCGCAGCTCTATCTTTCGGGGGGCGCGACCAACCCGTTCATCTCGCTTTATCTGGTGCAGGTAGCACTGGGCGCGGTGCTGCTGGACCGCTGGAGCATCTGGGGCATCGTCTTCGTATCGGCACTATGCGCGGGGCTGCTGGCGCTGCACTATCGGCCGCTTGACCTGCACGGCGCGCTGGAAGGGCATTTGTTCGACCTGCATATCGTCGGCACCTGGGTCTGTTTGACCATGATCGCAGTGCTGCTGGTGCTCTTCGTGCTGCCGGTAACCCGCAATCTCCAGGCGCGGGACGCCTATCTCGCCAGGCTGAGACAACAGGCGGCGGAGGAGGAGCATATCGTTCGCATGGGCCTGCTTGCATCCGGCGCGGCGCATGAGCTGGGCACCCCCCTCTCCCAGCTTGCGGTCGTGCTGGGCGACTGGAAGCATATGCCGGAGATCACGGTCCATCCCTCGCTGATCGAAGAGGTCGAGGAAATGCAGGCGGCGGTCCAGCGCTGCAAGGAAATCGTTACGGGCATACTCCTTTCCTCGGGCGAGGCGCGGGGCGAGGCGCCGGCGGTGACCAATGTGCCCGATTTCATCGAAGGCATCGCCACGGAATGGCGCAGGGCCAATCCCGGCATGCCCCTGCGCTGCGATTTCGGACCGCATGACTATCCGCGGATCATCGCTGATCCGGTGATCCGCCAGGCCATCGGCAACCTGCTTGACAATGCGCGGGAAGCTGGGGCGAGCTATATCGACCTGCTGATCGGACGGGACAGCAGCTCGCTCAATATCGCGGTGCGCGACAATGGCGGCGGCTTTTCCGACGCCATGCTGGAAGATTTCGGCAAACCCTATCGGTCGAGCAAGGGCAAGCAGGGCCATGGCCTGGGCCTCTTCCTTGTGGTCAATGTCGTACGCAAGCTCGGCGGAAGCGTCAGCGCGAGCAACGGCGCGGATGGCGGTGCACTCATCCTGCTGCGGCTGCCGCTAGGTACAGTGGCGCTGGAGGAGGAGACGGCACCATGACGGATCGCCTGCTGGTGATTGTCGAAGATGATGCGGCGTTCGCCAAGACTCTGAAACGTTCCTTCGAACGGCGGGGCTATGGCGTGCTGACGGCGGACAGCCATGCGGCGCTGGAAACGATATTGGCTGGCAGCAGACCTGGCTTCGCGGTGGTTGACCTGAAGCTGGGCGCGGAGTCCGGCCTCCTATGCGTGCAGACATTGCATGCCCATGATCCGGCGATGGTGATTGTTGTACTGACGGGCTTTGCCAGCATCGCGACGGCGGTAGAGGCGATCAAGCTGGGCGCGTCCAACTATCTCGCCAAACCCTCCAACACCGACGATATAGAGGCGGCCTTCGCCCGCTCTGCCGGCGATCCATCCACACCGCTGGCGCCGCGCCCGACATCGATCAAGACGCTGGAATGGGAACATATCCACGAAGTCTTGAAGGACAGCGACTTCAATATCTCCGAAGCGGCAAGGCGCCTGGGTATGCATCGGCGAACGCTGGCAAGGAAGCTGGCGAAACGCCAAGTGGGTTAAAGGGGCCTGCTAAAATACCCGTCGATGGGCCGAGATCCGCAGATGAAAGCAGTATGCAGTTCGAGCCAGCCCGCAATGGCGCCCTTAAATGCCGAATCCCACTGAAAGAAATTCCGGGACCGGTCCGTTCCAGCCCTCGTCGGGGCCATCGTCCACGGGTTCGGGCCGCCGCGGCCGGGCGCCATTATCGACAGACCTTGCGGCACGCGGTTCCTCCCGACGGTCGTCGCGGCGCTTGTCTGGCCTGCGATCCTTTTCGGGACGGCGCGGCTCTTCCTTCGCCTTTGCGGCAGGAGCAGCGGCGGCAGGCGCGTCGATCGTCTCGATCTTCTGCTTGATCAGCTTCTGGATGTTGTCGATCGCCTCTGCATCATCCGACGTCACGAAGGTGTAGGCGACGCCCTTCGCCCCCGCACGCCCGGTGCGTCCGATGCGGTGGACATAATCGTCCGGATGCCAGGGCGCATCGAAGTTGAACACATGGCTCACGCCCTTGATGTCCAGCCCGCGGGCCGCCACGTCCGACGCCACCAGGATGTTGACTGTCCCGGCCCGGAATCGCTCCAGTTCAGCGATGCGCGCCGACTGGTCGATGTCGCCATGGATCTCGCCCGATTTGTAGCCGTGGCGCTGAAGGCTCTTGTTGAGTTCCCGCACAGTCGTCTTCCGGTTGCAGAAGATCACCGCGCTCAGCACGTCCTCTGCATCCAGCATCGCGCGCAGGGCCTCGCGCTTCTTGCGCGAATCCACCTTCACCAGCCGCTGGGTGATGTTGGTGGAGGCGGTGGCGGGCCGCGCCACCTCAATCGACTTGGGATTGCTGAGGAAGCGATCGGCCAGCTTCTTGATCGGCGCCGGCATTGTCGCGGAAAACAGCAGCGTCTGCCGCTGCGCCGGCAGCTTGGTACAGATTTCCTCGATATCGGGAATGAAGCCCATGTCGAGCATCCGGTCGGCTTCGTCGATCACCAGCATGCTGCAACCGTTGAGCAGGATCTTGCCGCGCTGGAACAGGTCCATCAGGCGGCCGGGCGTCGCGATCAGGACATCCACGCCCTTTTCCAGCGCCTTGACCTGGTCCCCCATCTGCACGCCGCCGATCAGCAGCGCCATGGAGAGCTTGTGATATTTGCCGTATTTCTCGAAATTCTCCGCCACCTGTGCCGCGAGTTCCCGCGTCGGCTCCAGGATCAACGATCGCGGCATCAGCGCCCGGGCACGGCCATGGGCAAGGATGTCGATCATCGGCAGCACGAAACTGGCCGTCTTGCCCGTCCCCGTCTGCGCGATGCCGATGATGTCCTTCATCATCAGCACGGGAGGGATCGCTTGGGCCTGGATGGGCGTGGGCGTGTCATATCCGGCCTCAATAACGGCCTTCAATAATTCGTCGGAAAGGCCGAGATCGGCAAAGGTCATTCAGGGGTCCGGGACAGGAGGCTCTCCACCCGCGCGAAAAGCGCAGGGGAAATCGGGCGCGCCTTGCGAAAATATCGGCCTCTTGTCAAGAAAATCGCGAAGATATGGCGTTAATCGTCGGGATCGGCCTGCTCCAGCCTGCGGAAACTGTCGATCGCGCAACTCGCTCCGCTACGCGCCTGCAACTCGTCCCGTCCGGAACAGAGCGAGCCGTCCTCATCGGGCTCGACATAGAAGCCGGAATAGAAACCCATGCTGTTGCACCCCCGCTCCAGCCTTGCGCGATAGCGGTGGTTGTCCGCCAGCAGGAGGTCTATGGCGTTGTCCATCAATATGCTTGCCGACCGAATCGAGCGCAGCGCGATGCACCGCGGCCCCTTCTTCTCCTTCCAGTCGTTCCTCGCCTGCGGCGCGGGACGAGCGGGCGCCCTGCCCCTCTTCGCCATCGGCACGCGGATGATGACGCGTTGCTCGATCGTCAGTTGCGCCCATTGCACGGGCTCGGCGGCCGGCGCCGTCAACAGCAGCAGGACAGAATGAAACAAGTCGAACCCCTTTTGGGACGGAGACGCTATGTGCCAGAGGTTGAACCGCCGATGAATTCCAAGGCATAGGACGGTCCCATGATAGGACAAGATGTTATCGCGCAATTCACGACCCTGTTGGGGGAAAAGCGTGTCGTGACCGATGCGGACGATATCGCCCCATGGCTCAGCGACTGGCGCGGTCGCTATCATGGCGCAGCGGCCGCCATTCTTCAGCCTGAAACGACACGGCAGGTCGCGGCCGCCGTCCAGCTTGCCGTCAATCTTTCCGTGCCCCTTGTCCCGCAAGGCGGCAACACTTCCATGGTGGGCGGCGCCACGCCTCCGCCGGACGGTTCCGCCCTGGTCCTGTCGCTGCGCCGGATGAACCATATCCGCAGCCTGTCCCCGCAAGACAATCTGGCTGTCTGCGAAGCGGGCGTCATCCTCTCGAACCTCCACGATGCCGCCGCCGCGGCTGGTCGCCGCTTTCCCCTGAGCCTTGGGGCCAAGGGTTCGGCCACGATCGGCGGCCTCATTTCCACCAACGCCGGCGGCACGCAGGTGCTGCGCCACGGCACCATGCGCGCTCTGGTGGAAGGATTGGAGGCTGTCCTGCCTGACGGCAGCATCTTCCATGGCCTGGACGCGCTCAAGAAGGACAATCGCGGCTATGACATCAAGCAATTGCTGATCGGCGCCGAGGGGACCCTGGGGATCATCACTGCCGCTTCGCTGCGCCTCGTGCCCGCGATCGCCGCGCGCGCCGTAGCCTGGATCGGAGTCCCCTCGCCCACCGACGCGCTGGCTCTGCTCCGGCTATGCGAAGCGCATCTGGGCGACAGCGTCGAGGGGTTCGAGGTGATTGCCGACGATGGACTGGGCCATGTCCTCTCGCACATTCCCGGCACCCGTTGCCCGATCGCGACGCGCACGCCCTGGCATGTATTGATCGAGATAGACCATGGCGATCTGCGTGATCCCGGCCCGGCCGAACGATTGGAAGGCGCTCTGGCCACCGCGCTGGAACAGGGCATTGCCGTCGATGCAGCGATTGCCGCCAATGAAGCGCAGGCGGACGCCTTCTGGCGTATTCGCGAATCGCTATCGGAATCGGAGCGGGCGCAGGGACCGGCACTTCAATATGACATCAGTGTCCCGGTCGCCCGCATGCCTGCCTTCATGGTGGATGCGGCGGCGGCGGCGGAAAGGGCTTTTCCGGGCACGACAGCTTCCTCTTTCGGGCATCTGGGCGATGGCAACATCCATTTCCACGTCCGCGCGCCAAGGGGCACGACCGACGGGTCGGCCTGGATCGCGGCTCAGGGGCTGGCGATCAACGCTTTCGTCCACGACGCGGTCGTCGCCGCGGGCGGCTCCATATCCGCCGAGCACGGCATCGGCCAGATGAAGCGCGCGGAACTGGGCCGCCTTGCCAGTCCCGCGCGCCTGCACGCGCTACGGGCGATCAAGGCTGCTTTCGACCCGCAGGGCATCATGAACCCGGACAAGCTGATCCCTCGACCGGACGAAGGCTGAAGACGCCTCCGCCGGAGCACGGGGCATCGACAAAGCGATTGCCTCCCACGCTCAACGGCTTTATCCCACTCGGCCCAGTATCAAGCTCGCGGCGCAAGGAAATATGCGCCGCTTTTTGTTGGAAATGGACTAGCACATCATGGCAAGCGCGCCCGCGAACGGTCTTCCCGTCTTCTACAACGACCTCATTCCGCTGAGCAGCGTCGATCACGTCGCCTGGCGCAGCCGCACGGTCGATTCGGCGCCGTTCCTGACGACGCAGCATGCCATCCCGCTGACTGTCGACGAATTTGTCGCCGCCCAACGCTTCGTGCCAATCATTTTTTCCGCCGGTGACGAGTCGATTCCACTGGCGCTGATGGGCCTCAGCGAAGGCGTCAACACCTTCCTCGACGACGAAGGCAAGCTGCGCGGACCGGCCTATGTGCCCGCTTATGTCCGCCGCTATCCCTGGATGCTGGCAAAGCTGCGTCCCGACAGCGACGAACTCTCGCTCTGCTTCGATCCGACGAGCGACGCGCTGGGCACATTCGAGGAGGGCCAGCCCCTATTCGAAGACGGCAAGCCCAGCGAACTCACACAGGGCGTGCTGAAATTCTGCGAGGATTTCGAGCAAGCTGCGGCGCGCACCGGTCAGTTCATTAAGGACCTCAAGGATCTCGACCTGCTAATGGACGGCGAAGTCGCCATTCAGGTGCCCGGCAATGAGCAGCCCTTCGTTTATCGCGGTTTTCGCATGGTAAACGAGGAAAAGCTGCGCGACATGCGGGGCGACCAGCTTCGCAAGATCAGTCAGAACGGTATGTTGCCGCTGATCTATGCGCACCTCTTTTCGCTTCAGCTCATGCGTGAACTGTTCGAGGCGCAGGTCGCGCAGGGGAAGGGCCCGATTGCCGTGCCCTCCGCGCCGGAAGCAGCGAACGCTTAAGCAAATTACGCATTTGTGACAGATATTTAAGGAAAAAGGTTGCACGGTGCCACTTGAAACACCGCGCGACTTTCTCTATTTACTGAACATACGGCGCACCTGCCCCCCTTTCGGGTGTGTCGTATGGGCGCCTCCCCCTTTGGAGGCGTCTCCTCCCTGAACCTTGGCCACCCCGTGCGAATCGCATGGGGTGGTTTTTTATGTGCCGCAATAAGGCGTGCGAGTTTCCCTTGACGACGTCGGCACGCGATCCTAAACGCGGCACCTCACTCGCTGCCTGAGCGGCTTGTGGCCCCTTCGTCTAGCGGTCAGGACGCGGCCCTCTCACGGCTGAAACACGGGTTCGATTCCCGTAGGGGTCACCATATTCCCTTCTCGGAAGGTGCCATTGCGTCTCGTAAATGGCTGTTCATGCGGGGGTTTCTGTGACATACTCCGATCATACGGAGTAGCTGGATATCACCGCATACCAATAATCCGATGGTACATTTGACGGTGTCCACCGCTCCTTGATGGGGAGACACCATCATAGCGCTTTCGGCGGTGCTATCAAAGCCGCCAAGGGGCGTGACAAGCTCACCGACGGCGACGGGTTGTTCCTCTATGTGACGCCCAAGGGTGGGCGCTACTGGCGGATGAACTACCGCTATCTCGGCAAGCAGAAGACCCTCGCCTTCGGCGTGTGGCCTGACACGGGGGCCCGCGATGCACGCGAACGACGCGACGCCGCCCGCAAGCTGCTGACGCGAGGAGAACGCCCGGCCGAGCGGGTCAAGTTGGACCGGATCGCGGCGACGGTGGCGGCGTCCAACAACTTCAAGGCGGTCGCTTACGAATGGCTGGCCCACGCCGAACGAGGCCATTCGGGGTGAACTGACCTTAGCCGAGTTGGCGGCGAAGCACGGCATTCACCACAGGATGATCGGGGCGTGGATACCCCCCGCCATGCGCATCCTTTAAGCCGTTCAGGGCGTGTTTGCGATCGCTTCGAACGCCTGGCCGAAAGAGACCGGATGTCCCGCGCCAGCCTATATTGATCGACGACGATATGGGGGAGATCGCGTGATGCTTGAATAACGTCTCGCGACGTGGCACAGGCGATCTACTCAGACAATTTCCGAGGGCGAGGATGAACATCATACCCTATTTCGGCCCTGCGGCCTTGGCGTTGACAGCGCTTCAAGCGGTGCCCGCCATGGCAGATACGCCCCGCAGCGGGCTTTCCGCGACCGGCCAGATTGCGGACTCCGTCGTTTCTGCCCAGCCGGGTTTTCGGTTCGTCCGACTGACGAACGGTGTGCAATATCAGCTCGACGGGACCGTGAAGACGGTGCTGTTCTATGCCCCCGACATTGTCCGCGTGAACGCCAGCCTGGGACATTCCTACTGGAACCAGCCCAGTCTCGTCGTACTCGGCCCGCCCGCAACAACAGGATTTTCGATCAAGGAAACTGCCGCCGCGCTGACGATGAGCGGCCAAAAGCTGCGCGTGATGATCGACAAGAGCGATGGCGCCATCAGCTTCTTCGATGCCTCCGGCAAACTGCTGACGCGGGAAAAGGCCGGCGCGCCGCAGTCAGTGAGCCCCAGGACCATTTCCGGCGCACCGACCTATGAAGTGGAGAACCGCTTCACGCTGAAGCCCGATGAGGCGATTTACGGGTTCGGTTTCACCGACGATGAACAGGTCAACCGGCGGGGCAAGGACCTGCTGCTGGTCCAGACCAATATCGGCATCATCATTCCGGTCATGATGTCGACAGAAGGCTATGGCGTTTTGTGGGACACCTATTCGCAGATGCGCTTTTCCGACGGTGCCGACGGCGCGAAGCTGTGGGCCGAGGACGCGCCAGGCGGCGTCGATTATTATCTGATGGCGGGCGGCAACATGGATGCGGTGGTCGGCGCCTATCGCCGCCTGACCGGGAAGGCTCCGATGTATCCCAAGCAGGCTTTCGGCCTGTTCATGTCGAAGGAACGCTATCCCACCCAGGACCGGCTGATCGAAGTGGCGCGCAACTTTCGACGCGAGGGGTTCCCGCTCGACTACATCGTCCAGGACTGGCAATATTGGGGCAGTGACAAGGATGGCAGCTGGTCGGGCATGATCTGGGATCGCGAGCGCTATCCCGATCCGCAGGCGATGACCAAGACGTTGCACGACCTCAACCTGAAGCTGATGATCTCCATCTGGCCATCGGTGGGCAACGACACCGCCCTGGCCCATGAACTCGACCAGTCGGGCCTGCGCTTCGCCCCGCTGCACTGGATATCCAAGAAGGCGCGGGTCTACGACGCCTACAGCGCCAAGGGCCGCGAGATCTATTTCAAATATGTGAAGTCGGGTCTGCTCGACAAGGGCGTGGATGCGCTGTGGATGGACGGCACCGAGGTCGAGGTGACATCGGCGATGTGGGATCCCCAGGAGAATGTGCGGGATATCAAGGCACTTGGCCGCAACGCGATGGGAGATTTTTCGCGCTACCTGAACCCCTACACATTGCTGACGACCGAGGGGGTGTATGACGGCCAGCGCGCGACGAGCAACAAGCGCGTGCTTACGCTGACCCGGTCCGCCTGGGCAGGCGCGCAACGGACGGGCGCCTCATCCTGGTCGGGCGACACGATCGCGAGTTGGGCAACGTTCAGGAAGCAGATCGCGGGCGGCGTCAACGTGACGGTTACCGGCAACCCTTACTGGACGCAGGATACCGGCGGCTTCTTCGTGGACGACTTTCCCGGCGGGGAGAATAATCCGGCCTATCGCGAACTGTTCGCCCGATGGTTCCAATATGCGGCGTTCAATCCGCTGATGCGGGTCCACGGCACCAGCATCGAGCGCGAGCCCTATATCTTCAAGGACAAGGATCCGGCGATGTATCAGTCGCTGCTGAACGCCGTCCATCTGCGCTATCGACTGCTGCCGTACATCTACAGCCTGAGCGCGAAGGTCACCTCCGACGGCTATACCCTGATGCGTCCGCTCCAGATGGATTTCGCCGCGGACAAGGCCACCTACGACATCAACGACAGCTTCATGTTCGGTTCGTCAATGCTTGTCCATCCGGTCAGCCGGCCAATGTACAATCTGGTGCAACCGCCGGCTGAAACCGTGCCGGCCACTGTCCTGCGCACGGCCGATGGCCGGCCGGGCCTTTCGGTGCAATATTTCCAGGGCCGCGATCTTGCCACGCCGGCGGGACCGAAGCTGGTCGACACGAAGATGGATTATAACTGGCCGGGACCGCCGCTGGCGGACATGCCGGCCGGGCTGAAATCGCTCAACGACTTTTCGGCGCGCTGGGAGGGGGAACTGATCGCCCCCGAAGAGGGCGAATATGAAATCGGCGTGGCGGGCGACGATGGCTACCGCCTGTTCCTGGACGGCGAGAAGGTCGTCGAGGACTGGAAGGAATCGGGCGCCCGCTATGCCTCGACCAGGCGCACGCTGCACAAGGGGCAACGGGTGGCGGTGCGGATCGAATATTACCAGGCCGGCGGCGGCCGGAGCCTGCGCTTCGGCTGGCGCACGCCGACCGAGCTCAAGGCGCTTGCTGCGGCCACGCCGTCGCACGACCTGAAGATGACGACCTACCTGCCCCAGGGCGGGGATTGGTATGATTTCTGGAACAACCAGCGCCTGCAAGGCGGGCGGACCGTTGAACGCGACGCGTCGCTGGACATTCTGCCGCTCTACGTCAGGGCCGGTTCGATCATCCCCATGGGCCCGGTCGTGCAATATGCCACGGAGAAACCCGACGCACCGCTGGAAATCCGGGTCTATCCCGGCGCCGACGGCACGTTCACGATATACGAAGACGACAACGAGACCTACGCCTATGAACGCGGCCAGTCCGCGCGCTATAAGCTGCGGTGGGATGATGCCCGACGCACGCTGTCGATCGGTGCGCGGCAGGGCAGCTTCCCGGGCATGGTCCGGCAGCGCCAGCTGAACATCGTGGTCATCGGCAACGGGCATGGGGGCGGCATCGCCGCCGCTCCGGCAACGCGCTCCATCAGCTATGACGGCCGCGCCACGGTGCTGCGCTTCGACAACTGACAACCGATCCGTGTTTCAACGGGATGAATGGACATGATCCTAAAGAAGCTGATGGCGACCTTCGGCGGGCTGGCGCTCGCCGCGAGCCCGGCCCTGGCGCAGAAGTTTCCTGATCTGGCCCCTACGCCACCGATGGGATGGAACAGTTGGAACCACCATGGCTGCAACATCGATGAAACCCTGATCCGCAGGACCGCCGACGCCATGGTCGCCAACGGAATGCGCGATGCCGGCTATGTCTATGTGAACATCGACGATTGCTGGCAAGGTGAACGGGACAGGGACGGCTTCATCCAGGCCGACCCTGTGCGTTTCCCCTCCGGCATGAAGGCTCTGGCGGATTATGTCCACGCCCGCGGCCTGAAGTTCGGCCTTTATTCCGACGCGGGAGCGAAGACCTGCGGCGGCCGCCCCGGCAGTCAGGGGCATGAATATCAGGACGCTCTGCAATATGCCCGCTGGGGGGTCGATTATCTGAAATATGACTGGTGCAACACCGGTGCCGGTCCTGATCAGCGCAACCCGCGCGAGGCCTATGCCACGATGCGCGATGCCCTGTACCGCGCCGGTCGCCCGGTGGTTTTCTCGATCTGCGAATGGGGCGACAACAAGCCGTGGGAATGGGCGCAGAATGTCGGCCACCTTTGGCGCACCACCGGCGACATCACCAATTGCTGGTCGTGCCAGGTCAGTCATGGCAGTTGGAGCAGCCTTGGCGTGCTCGAGATTCTCGACAAGCAGGCGGCACTGCGCAAGGCCGCTGGCCCCGGACACTGGAACGACCCCGACATGATGGAGGTCGGCAATCTTCCCAGCCTGCCGGAAAACCGATCGCATTTCGCGCTGTGGGCGATGCTGGCGGCCCCCCTGATCGCGGGAACCGATATTGTCGGGATGAAGCCCGAGATCGCCAAGATCCTGACCAATCCGCGCATCGTCGCCATCGATCAGGACGCACTGGGCATTCAGGGCTTCCCCTGGTTCAAGACGCCGGAAGTCGAAATCTGGGCCCGCCCGCTTTCGGGCGATCGTTGGGCGGTGGCCATTCTCAATCGCACGTCCACGGCGCGTAGCCATGCCATCGACTGGAAGGCGGAGCCATTGGCCGACGACCATTCGCAGCGTTCGGCCAAGCTTGGCGGACGGACGATGCGGATCGTCGATGCCTGGACCGGCGCGGTGCGCGGCGACACTGCGGCTGAACTGAAAGTCACATTGGCGCCGCGCGACACTGCGATATTCATTCTCGAACCGTCCAGCTAGCTCCAAGGACGGCGCTGGACAGGATCTTGCCTATTCTTCCTCAGCGGGCGGCATATTCCATGACCGTCATGAGCGGCGCGACCCATATGGTTTTCGAATTTGCCTTCAGATAGGCGAGTAGCTGCGCATGCGCTTCGGCGTTCACCTTGAGATAATCGCCGCCCACACCGTGAAATCCGATTATCAGCAGCCCCCCTGTGCGCTCGGCCCGGTGGACCGCGGCGATCATGTCGGCGCCGCTGGCCTTTTCATCGAACCAGATGCACGGCAGGTCCATCGGATCCAGTTCCCTTTTGTCCGACGACCCAGCGCTGCGGGTATAGCGGACGAGGCCGCTGGCACGAAGCGCGGGCAGATAGTCCACGCCCCCCGCCAGATGTTGTCCGCAGGGCGTTGCGAGACCGTGCTGGAGCTTGCCGTCGATCGCCGTCAGCATGCTGTTCATCGTGCGGATTTCGGCTATCATCATTTCCACGTCATAGGAGTCGCTGGTGTCGAGCCTGCGCGCGGGGGGATAGCTGGCCTGCGGACAGGCATGGCGAACCGTATGGTTGCCAAGCTCGTGCCCTTCGGCAGCGGCAGCCCGCCATCGTTCGACCTGCTCCGGACGGATCTGGCTGCCGATCAGGAAGAATGTGCCCTTGAGGGCCACCGCATCCAGCGCGGGCAAGGCGATTTCAAGTTGCGAGGCAAGCGAGTCGTCGTAGGTCAGGACCACGGCAGTCTTCCTGCCGCCGGGCCAGGGGCCGGCGTCAACCTGCGCCTGAGCCTGCGCAGCAAAAAGGCACGCGCCTGCCAGAAACGAGCCGACCCGCAAAAGAGCCTTTCCTGTCCGCATTGAAATCCTCCCAACAGATCACTCTCGGCGATAACGAACCTTGTCCGGCCCCAGCGCTACGGAGCGCGTTGACCGCTACGGCGCTTACCTTATACTCATACAAAATTGAACAGCCAGGGAGGAATTATGACCGACACCATCGCCATGACCAATGCCCGAAAGATCGACGCGTGAAGCTGGGCCGCCGTACATTCATGGGCGCCGGCGCTGCCCTTGCAATGGCCCCGACCCTTGCACAGGCCGCCAAGTCCCGCACGTCCGAAGCGGTGGAACTCTGGCCCGACCTGCCCCCCGGGTACAACCCCGCAATACCCGTCGAGCACCGGATCGACGATCAGGCGCGAAATCCAGCCAAACCCGATCGCTGGATACGCGGCATCGCCCGACCGACCATAGAGATATGGCGTCCATCCAGACCAAATGGCGCCGCGGTGCTGCTGGTGCCGGGCGGCTCATATGCTTTCCTGTCCTATGACAATGAAGGCGTCAGCCAGGCGGAATGGCTCAACGCCCTGGGCGTTACCGCTTTCATCCTCTCCTACCGCCTTCCGGGCGAAGGCTGGCATGATCGGGGCCTGGTGCCTTTGCAGGATGCGCAGCGCGCCATGCGCATCATCCGCCACAATGCAAGCCGCTTCGGTATTGATCCAGGCCGCGTCGGCGTGCTGGGTTTTTCCGCCGGCGGTCACCTTGCAGGCTCGCTGGCGACCCGGTTCGACGAGGCCGTCTATGCCCCCGTCGATGCCGCCGACAGGTTGCCGGCGCGACCAGATGTGGCCGGACTGATCTATCCCGTCATCAGCCTCGATTCCGATTTCACCCACGCCGGCTCGCGCGACAACCTTTTGGGCGCGGGGGCGTTCCCCGCAGCTTTGGCCGCGGCCTCCGTCAACCGGCGCGTGACAGCCGATACGCCGCCCGTTTTCCTGCTCAGCACGATCGACGACGACGCCGTTCCCTCGGCGAACAGTCTGGCCATGTATGACGCGATGCGAGCCGCCAGGCGGCCCGTGACGCTACATGTCTTCGAAGCAGGTGGGCATGGTTTCGGCGTCCGCCTGCCCCCCTCCCAGCCAGCCTCCATCTGGCCCAAGCTGTTCACGGCTTTTGCCGCCAGCCACGGCCTGATCCCAGCATCTTCGACATAACCCTGCCCGGAAAAGGCAGGCCAGCCCACAATCGACAAGGGAACTATCGCCCGATGGAACGTCGTGAATTTCTGGCCTCGATCGGCTGCGTGGCTGCCTCGGCCCCGCTCGCGAAGGCCGGTGCGCGGATCCCGGCCGAGCCGGCCGGTCTCCAACTGCCGATGCCGCCCCCGCGCGCCACGATGTCCCTGCCCCCCGAGCCGGAAGAACCCGGACGCCTGCTGCTGGACCGGGCCTGGCAGTTTCACCAGGGCGATATCCCCTTTCCCGCGATAAAAGGCCATGGCTGGAGCTATGCCAATGCCAAGGCGGGTCAGGCTCAGGGCGCCGCAGCGGTCAATTTCGACGATTCGAACTGGCCGCTTGTCAACCTGCCGCACGACTGGGCCGTCGACATGCCGTTCGACCGCGATGCCAACCCTTCGCAAGGCTATCGCCAGCGCGGCTATGCCTGGTACCGGCGGGCGGTGCGGCTCGACCCGGCGGATCGCGGCAAATATCTTGAACTGCAATTTGGCGCAATCGCGACAAATGCCACGATCTGGATCAACGGATCGGTCGCAGCCCACAATTGGAGCGGGTATAATTCCATCTATATCGACCTGACCCCGACCGCGCGTTTCGGCGATGATCTCAATATCATCGCGATCCGGGTCGACGCGGAAAAGATGGAAGGCTGGTGGTATGAAGGGGCGGGCCTTTACCGCCACGCCTGGCTTGCCACGCGACCGCCGGTCCATATCCGGACCGACGGCGTCCATGCCGATCCCCGGCGCGGCATCGATGGCCGATGGACCGTGCCAGTCACCGCTTCGCTGGCCAGCATTCTCAAGACCGAGGCCATGGCGACGCTTAACGCGGTGCTGAGCGATGCCGAGGGTCGCACCGTCGCCAAGGGCACGGTCGAAGCCAAGGTCCCTCCGCTAGGCAGCGCCGAGGCGAAACTCGAACTGGCGGTCCCCTCCCCTCGCCTCTGGTCCGTCGATGATCCCAATCTCTACACCCTGCGGCTTTCCCTTGCGGGTCCGACGGATGTGGAGGACCAGCGCGTGCTGCGGATCGGATTCCGCACCTTCCGTTTCGATGCCGACAAGGGCTTCTTCCTGAATGACCAGCCGCTCAAGATCAAGGGAAGCTGCAATCACCAGGACCATGCCGGGGTCGGGGTCGCGATGCCCGATGCGCTGTGGGAATGGAGGATCCGCAGGCTGAAGGACATGGGTTCCAATGCGATCCGTTGTTCGCACAATGCACCGCCGGTCGAACTGCTCGACGCCTGCGACCGCCTTGGCATGCTAGTAATGGACGAGAACCGCAATTTCAACACCAGCCCGGACTATATCGAACAGTTGCGATGGCTGGTACGGCGCGATCGCAACCGGCCCAGCGTGATCATGTGGTCGGTGTTCAACGAAGAGCCGATGCAGGGCAGCGAGGCCGGATATGAAATGGTCCGCCGGATGGCCAGCGAGGTCAAGGCGCTCGACCCCAGCCGTCCGGTTACCGCGGCCATGAACGCCGGCCTGTTCACACCGCATAATGTCAGCCAGGCGGTCGACGTGGTGGGCTTCAATTACCAGCCCGGCCTGTATGACCGTTTCCATGCGGCGCATCCGGACTTACCGATCACCAGTTCGGAAGACACCAGCGCCTTCATGACGCGCGGCGCCTTCCAGAATGATCCTGACCATCATGTCTTCGCATCCTATGACGATGAGCGTTCCAGCTGGGGCAATACGCATCGCGAGGCATGGAAGGCGGTCGCGACGAGGCCGTTCGTGGCGGGAGCTTTCGTCTGGACCGGCTTCGATTATCGGGGCGAGCCCACCCCCTATGAATGGCCTTCAGCGTCCTCTTTTTTCGGGATCATGGATCTGTGCGGCTTTCCCAAAACCGCATATTGGCTGCACAGGGCCCAATGGGTCGACGACCGGCCGCTGCTCGACCTTGCCCCCCACTGGAACTGGGCCGGGCGCGAAGGCGAGCCGATCACAGTAATAGCCATGACCAATGTCGAACGCGTCGCCCTGTTCCTCAATGCGCGGCCGCTCGGCGAAAAGGTGGTCGATCGCTTCGAAATGCCGCGCTGGCAGGTTCCCTGGGCGCCAGGCCGCCTTGAAGCAGTGGGCTATCGCGGCGGAAGGCGGGTAGCCCACGCCCTTGTCGAGACCACCGGCGCACCCGTTGCCCTGCGCCTTACGCCGGACCGAACCGTCATGGCGGGCGACGGCGAGGATGCGCAGCCGATCACCGTCGATGCGGTCGATGCCCGCGGCCGCCATGTTCCGACGGCGCAACTTCCTGTCCAATTCGCGATCTCGGGCGGCGCGATCATCGGTCTGGGCAATGGCGATCCGAACAGCCACGAGCCCGAAAAGGGCGATAGCCGCAAGTTGTTCAACGGGCTTGCACAGGTCATCGTGCGCGCCGATTCCGGAGCGGGGCCGCTTCGCCTGACTGCCCAGGCGGAGGACCTCAGAACCGGACAGGTGAGCATCGCGCGCGTCGCAACCACCCCGCGCGCACAGGCTGCCCCAACCCCTTCGGTGCAGACGCTTGAAGGCTGGCGGCAATCCCCGGCGTCCCCGGACAAGCCGGATCCGATGCGGAAACCGATAGATTCCGACATGAACAGCTGGCTATGGCTCGGCACGGGCCAGATCGAAGCAGCGCAGGGCGAAGGCAACTGGATCTCGCTGCGCGCCACCTTCGTCGCCCGACGCCGCGTACAGGCCAATGGCGGAATATTGCGCTTCGGCGGGATCGTCGGGCGTGCGGAGATCTGGCTGGACGGGCGCAAGGTCGCGGAGAAGCCTGACTTCGCGGAGGCTCCGCTGGCCGTGGCAGTGCCCGCCAGCAGCGAGGAACATGTCGTCACGCTGCTGGTAGAAAGCCGACCGGGCCTGATAGGCGGCCTGTCGCAACCGGCGACAGTTGGCGCGCGATGATGCCGCCTGCGCGGTGGCGGACTTGGAATATTTTCAAGGTGACCGTTTACGGTCAACGGCTTCGAAAATTTGGCACCAGAAGGCCAGAGCATTTCCACTCATAGTGGAAATGCTCTGGCCCGGCGGTCGGCGCTCGTCCCCGCTGGACGAACGCCGACCGCCGTGCATGGGCGAGTTCAGTCGATCGCGACCACCGCAACAGCCTTTGCAGGCAGATCGAAGACAAGTTTGCCGTTCAACATGCGCCCGGAATAGGCGACCGGCTTTACGGTTTCAGGCTTGTCGAAGCTGTTGTGCGAATCCATTGCCGCGCCCTTCAACACCCGGCCCTGCCCCTTGCCGGTGAGATTGGTGGTGACCCGTGCCGACTTATTCGGATCGAGATTGACCAGCGCCAGCCACATCTTGCCGTTTGCATCCTTCGCCGCGGAAGCGTCGACCATCGGCAGATCGACATTACCCAGCTCATAATGGGGGCCGCTTACCGTCGCAGGGAACGGTGTCGCTCCCTGGAATGGAAGATAAAGGTCGAACAGATGATAGGTCGGCGTCAGGGTCATCCGACCCTTGTCTGTCAGGATCATCGCCTGCAACACGTTCACCATCTGGGCGATATTGGCCATCTTCACACGTTCGGTATGACGATGGAAGATGTTGAGCGTCAGCGCCGCCACCTCAGCATCGCGAATCGTGTTCTGCTGATAGAGGAAGCCCGGCGTCGATCCCGGCTCCTGATCGTACCAGGTGCCCCACTCGTCAACCACCAGGGCAACGCGCTTCTTCGGATCATGCTTGTCCATGATGGCTTCGTGCTTCGCAATCATGCCATCCAGAGCCATGGCGTTGCGCAAGGTCACGGCCCATTCCCGTTCGGTGAAGCCGGTCGCCTGACCCTTCTTCGCCCAGTCTCCCGGGATCGTATAATAATGGAGGCCGATCCCATCGAAGATCTTGCCGGCCCGTTCCATCATGACGTCGGTCCAGTTGAAATCATCAGCGCTACCGCCACTCGCCACGCGGAAGGTTCCGGGTACGTGAAGGCGCGCATAGGAACCGAACTGGCGGCTCAGGTCTGCGGCAAATTCGGCACGCATTTCCCCTCCGCAGCCCCAGCTTTCATTGCCGACGCCGATATACTTCACTGTCCAGGGCTTGTCCCGGCCATTGGCGCGGCGCTCCCTGGCAAGAGTGGAGGTTCCGCCGGCGGTCATATATTCCATCCACTGCGCGGTGTCGCGCGGCGTGGCAGAACCCATGTTCGCGGCAACATAGGCATCCGCGCCGATCAATTCGGAAAAGTTCATGAACTCGTGCGTGCCGAACGTATTGCTCTCCGGCACACCGCCCCAAAACTTGTTCATCCGCTCAGGCCGCTGCGCGGTCGGCCCGATGCCGTCGCGCCAGTCATAATCATCCGCAAAGCAACCGCCGGGCCAACGGATCACGGGCACCTTGATCCTGCGCAGGGCGTCAACCACATCCTTGCGGTAACCGTTGATATTGGGAATGCTCGAGTCAGGGCCGACCCAGATGCCTTCATAGATCCCCCGGCCCAGATGCTCTGCAAACTGACCGTAAACCGCGCGCTCGATCTTCGGTCCGGCTTTGGTCGTATCCACCGACACGTTAACCGCAACCTGTGCGCCGACGCCCGAGGCAACCATCAAGGCAGCGGCCCCCATCGTCACGCGATGCAACCACTTCATTCCCATTCTCCCATCGTCCATTTTCTTGCATGGCGGCAGGCTGCGGCCTTCGGGGGAGCAGAGGCCATCGCCGCGACGCTCCGCAGCAGCCATGAACCAGATTATGCAGCCGAGCTGGCTGGAACGAAATCCGGCTTTCCCCCACAGGTTGACAGCGTCACTCGCCCATCATTTGAAGGATTAAGTCAGACAAGTCAATCTGACTGCGATGACGTCGCAAAAGGGCATGGCTTTGCTGCCGGCTGACAGCAAATTTCCAACACCAGTTCCGGCCGCGTGCTGATTTATCGGGTTTGGGTCGCCATTGGCTTGGTATCAAGCAGGGCAAGATGAACCAGATCAGCCATGGCCTTGCGTGCAGCGTCCGGATCACCGGCCTTGACGCATTCGAAAACCCGGCGGTGATCGGGAATGGCATCGCGGCGCAGCGGCGCCACGCGATGCTTGAAAACGGTCGTCCAGGCAACGGCCGCGCTGACTCCGCCAGTAAGCGTCATGATGAACGGATTTCCGGTGGCCTCGAGCAAGGCAGAATGGAAATCCTTGTCAGCCTCACGACCCGCCTCCGTTCCAAGAGTGTGCTTGGCCATGTTGTTGATCGCCGTCTCCATCCGGGCGACCTGTTCGTTGTTCCGCCGTATGGCGGCCAAGGCTGCAGCCTCAGGTTCGACAAAGCGGCGCAGTTCGAAAAGGCTCTCAAGCAGGAAATCGCTCGGTTCGAACTCGAACATCCATTGCAGCACATCGGGGTCCAGCAAGTGCCATTTGTCGTGCGCACAGACCTTGGTTCCGGTCTTCGGGCGAGATTCGACCAGGCCCTTGGCCGACAGGATCCGCAGTGATTCGCGATAGGCCGTCCGCGAAATCTTCAATCGCTCGCTGGCATCGACTTCGCCGAGCAACAATTCTCCCGGCTTATAGCGGCCCGATACAATAGCGATGCCGATGTCGCGCGCGATCGTACCATGTATGCGTAATCTCTTGCCGTCATTGACGGCATCCTTCCGGGCGGCGATTTTTTTCATTAATTACCTTTCCACCGCACAGAACACAACGTCCACAGAAGCCCTGCTGACCAGCCGGTTACGCGCTTTCACCCAATAATGGAATAACTCTTAGAACATTCGCTATTCTATGCAAGGGATCGACAGAATCCCCCTTCAATCAGACAATTATGGTTCGTCTGATGAAAATGAATTTTTATATGTGATAGACCAGTTAGGTATGCGATCCACTGGACCCATGATTGCGCGGTCGAACGGGTCATGCGGCCAGAATAGCCCGACTGCCTTAAAGGCCGTAAGAAAAATTCACGATTGCCTGAATTTTATGTCTGACATATCCACGGACAGATGGATTGCGATGGAGCCGCTGGTGCGGCGCGCAGCAAATCCGTCCCGATAAGAATGAATCGTAAATGGAGATCAGACAGTGCTCGCTCTCGCCCTCGCAGCCACATCGGCGATCGCCATCACCTCGCCCGACAGATCCGTTGAAATGCGTATCGCTACGGACGGCACGACCTATTCGATCACGCGCAACGGCGAAACCATCGCCAACGAGGCCCCGCTCGGCATTGTCCTGGCCGACGCGCCACCATACCGAGCCCTTGAATCGATGAAGGTTCAACGTCGCTCGGTCAATCGCACCTTGCCATTGATTGCGACCAAGGCCAGCCAGGCGACCGATCACTACAATGGTGCGACCATCCGCTTCCAGGAAACCGGCGCAGGGGGACGCGTCCTCGAAATAGAGGCGCGCGCCTATAATGACGGCGTTGCGTTTCGCTATGTCATCCCCACCGGCAGACCGGTCGCCATCTCCGGCGAGCGAACCGGCTATCGCCTGCCCGTCGGTACACATTGTCTTTTCACCGAAACCAGCGGCTCGCATGAGCGGGAATGGCAAGACATCCCGGTCTCCGCACTCGACCCCAACAAGCTCTACGACCATCTGGCAACCTGCGCCACGCCTTCGGGCCGCAATCATTTCGCCATTCTGCAGTCGGGGATAGAAGGATATACCGGTTCAACCCTGCGCCGTTCCGGAGATAGGCTGCAAGTGGAGTTGACCCCGCGCAAGGACCGTCCTTCGGTTGCCGTTCAGTCAAGCAATGGCGTTGAAACGGCCTGGCGGGTGATGATGCTGGGCGACCGGGCCGGCGACCTCATATCCTCCGAGCTCGTCGGCAACCTGGCGCACCAGCCGAGCGGAGATTTTTCGTGGGTGAAGCCCGGCAAGGCCGCCTGGGACTGGTGGTCAGGCCCAACGCAAAGCGAAAAGCCCACCATGGAACGCTATCGCAAGTTCATCGACTTCGCTGCCGATTCCGGGCTGCCTTATTTCCTGATCGACGCCGGCTGGGCCCTGAATTCCGGCGGCTGCTGCGCCGCCAACAAGGACACCGACATCCTGCGCGCCGAATCCGGGATCGATATACCAGCGCTCGTCAAATATGCCGAGGGCAAGGGCGTCGACCTCCTGCTGTGGGTTCACTGGGAACATCTCGAACCGCGGATGGAAGAGGTGCTCGACCACTACAGGAATTGGGGCATAAAGGGGATCAAGGTCGACTTCATGGACCGGCAGGATCAGCAGATGGTCGAATTCTACACGCGCGCGGCGCGCGAGACCGCCAAGCGCAGACTCCTGCTCGACATGCATGCCGCTTTCCTGCCTGCAGGGATGCAGCGGACCTATCCCAACTATATCACCCAGGAAGGGGTGATGGGTGCGGAGTATGACAAGATTGGCTGGGGCGCCGTCACGCCGGCGCACAATGTCAAGCTGGCCTATACGCGCATGCTCGCGGGTCCCATGGACTACACCCCCGGCGGCTTCCGCAACGGCGGGAAAGCCGCCGGACCCAGCGACGGATCAATGCCGGTAAGCCAGAACAGCCGGGGTCAGGCGCTCGCCATGTATGTGGTCTACGACAGCCCGCTCCAGATGGTGTCCGACGCGCCGGAAGCATACGCCAATGCGAGCGGGTTCGACTTCATCAGGATCGTCCCGACGGCCTGGGACGAGACCCGCTTCATCGACGGCACGCCCGACAGCCACATCGTTCTCGCGCGACGCAAGGGGCGTGATTGGTTCATCGGCGCGATGAACGCCGGCGGTGCACGAAACGTGATCGTCCCGCTCACCCTGCTCGGCACGGGCCGGTTCGAGGCGCAAATCTGGCAGGACGGCGCGACGCCCAACGAAGTGACTTCGAAATCCATCACCGTCGCCAGCGGCGATTCCCTGACCATCACAATGACCGACGGTGGTGGTGCGGCAATTCGGATCCGTCCAATCGACTGATGTTACCGCATTGCGCAATCCGCGAGCAAAATCTTCAGCCCGCCTGCGACCTGATCTTGATAGGCGGGAATCTATTTTGTATGACAAATAGAAATGGTTATTTGGGAGGAATTGTCTGAAATGAGAGTTAGCCACAAGCGGGCCGCAATGTCAGGCCTGACGCTGCCACTTTTGTTGGCGGCGACTAACGCTCTGCCTGCCCAAGCCGAAACACGGGGCGTGGCCGATCCTGCCAAATGGCCGCAGGCACGCAGCGCGGGCCTGATCGACGACCGGACGGAAGCGAAGATCACCGCATTATTGGCCAAGCTGTCGCTGGAAGAAAAAGTCGGACAGATGATCCAGGCCGATACGTCGGCGATCCAGCCGGAGGACCTTGTCAAATACCCGCTCGGTTCGATCCTTGCTGGCGGCAGTTCACCACCGATCGACGCGCCTGACCGTTCTCCTGCCGGGCCGTGGATCGCGACTGTGCACGCCTTCAACCAGATCGCAATGCAGAAGCGTCCGGGTCACGTGCCCATCCCGATCATGTTCGGGATCGACGCGGTGCATGGCAACAACAATGTGGTCGGGGCAACGCTGTTTCCCCACAATATCGCGCTGGGCGCCGCGAACGACCCTGACCTGATCCGTCGCATCGGGGACGCCACTGCAAAGGAGATCACGGCGGCCGGGATCGACTGGGCCTTTGCTCCAACGCTGGCGGTCGCGCAGAATGATCGCTGGGGTCGGACCTACGAAAGCTATTCGGAGGATCCTTCTCTCGTCGCCGCCTATGCGGGTCGCATGATCGAGGGACTGCAAGGCAAGCCGGGAACGGGCTCCATCCAGACCGGAAATGTCTCCGCCAGCGCCAAGCATTTTCTGGGCGACGGCGGTACCACCAACGGTATCGACCAGGGCGACACCGATATCCCTGAAGGCCAGCTGATCGCCATTCATGCGGCGGGCTATCCTCCGGCGATCAACGCCGGAACGCACACCATCATGGCGAGCTTCAACAGCTGGCAAGGCGTCAAGATGCATGGCAACAAGTCCCTGCTGACCGATGTTCTCAAGAAACGGATGGGCTTTGACGGTTTCATTGTCGGAGACTGGAACGGACATGCCCAGATTCCCGGCTGTACCGCGACAGACTGCCCGGCCTCCTTCAATGCCGGGCTCGACATGGCAATGGCACCCGACAGCTGGAAGGGGCTGTTCGATAATACCGTGAAGCAGGTGCGTGCGGGGGTGATCCCGATGGCCCGGATCGACGATGCCGTCAGGCGGATCCTGCGCGTCAAGTTCAAGGCCGGACTCTTCAACCCGGCCCGACCGTTCGAACAACGCAGCGATATGATCGGGTCGCCGGAACACCGGGCACTGGCGCGGGAAGCGGTCCGCAAATCGCTCGTTCTCCTGAAGAATGATGGCGTGCTGCCGGTGAAAGCAGCTGCGAATATCCTGATCGCGGGAAGCGCCGGGAACGACATTGGCCAGCAATCCGGGGGCTGGACGCTTTCCTGGCAGGGGGACGGCAACACCAATGCCGATTTCCCCAATGCCCAGTCGATCTTTTCCGGGATCGCGGAAGCCATGAAATCGAGCGGCGGCAGCGCGACCTTCAGCGCGGACGGAAGCTATGCCACCAGGCCCGACCTGGCGATCGTCGTGTTCGGCGAGAAGCCCTATGCCGAGGGCAGCGGCGATATCCGCTCCCTGGAATTCGAGCCTGGCGACAAGAAAGCCCTCGCGCTGCTCAAGAAGTTCAAGGCTGCCGGTATCCCGGTTGTCTCCGTATTCCTGTCCGGCCGTCCGATGTGGGTCAATCCGGAACTGAACCAGTCCGACGCCTTTGTTGCCGCCTGGTTGCCCGGAAGCGAGGGGGGCGGGATAGCCGATGTGCTGGTCGGCGATGCCGAGGGTCAGCCACGCCAGGACTTTACCGGCCGGCTTTCCTTCAGCTGGCCCAGGACAGCAGCGCAGTTTCTCCTCAACCGGGGCCAACCGGGCTACGACCCGCTGTTCCCCTTCGGATATGGGCTGAGTTACGCGAAGCCGGGCAAGGTGGGATCGCTCGACGAGGTTCCCGGAATCGATGGCACCCCGATCAACAAGAGCCGCTATTATATCGATGGGCACGTCCAAAAGCCATTTACGCTGCAGATCGATCCCGCGATCACCCGCACAGCGGTGGATTCGGCGATGCGCCAGGAGGGCGCGATGCAATTGGGCTGGCGATCGGCGGCCAACGGGAAGGCGACGATCGACGGCGAGGATATCGACCTTGGCTTTGAAACCAATGCCGAAATGATGTTGCAGATGGTCTACCGGGTCGATCGCCCCGCAAGCGGCCCGGTCACGCTTACAATGGGTTGGGGCACGATCAATGCAACCGACCTGTTCCGCTCGGCCGGGGGATGGAAAACGGTGCGCATCCCGCTCAAATGCTTCGCCCAGCGCGGCGGCGGCGACATGGCGCATGTCCACCCCGCATGGAGCCTGTCCGCGACCGGCCCGCTGACTGTATCGATCGCCAATGTGGAATTGACGACACAGGCGCCCGGCGGCTTCTGCCCGCCGCGAAACTGACGACGCCTGGAAAGGGAAAATGTCATGCAAAGCGTGAAGAAATGCCTTGCGCTGCTTGCGCTGCTCGCGGCGCCGGTCGCGGCCCAGACAGAGCATCCGATCCCGCGCCTGGAAAGCAGGGGCGGCAATCATGCGCTCATTGTGGACGGCAAGCCATTCCTGATGCTGGGAGCACAGGTCAACAATTCGGCCAACTACCCCGACATGCTTCCCGAGGTCTGGCCTGCGATCCGAAAGATGCACGCCAATACGGTCGAAGTCCCGGTCGGATGGGAACAGATCGAACCTGTGGAGGGGAAATTCGACTTCTCCTTTCTCGACGCCCTCCTGCCCCAGGCCAGGGCAAACAATGTTCGGCTCGTCCTGCTGTGGTTCGGAACCTGGAAGAACACCGCGCCGGCTTACGCGCCGGCCTGGGTCAAGCTCGACCAGAAGCGCTTCCCGCACATGATCAATGCCAAAGGCGAGGTCCATTACGCCCTTTCGCCGCACTATCGATCGACGCTGGAGGCCGACAAGCGGGCCTTCGTGAAGCTGATGGAATATCTCAAGAAGAACGACCCGCAGAACACCGTGATCATGGTTCAGCCTGAAAATGAGGTCGGTTCCTATGGATCGGTCCGCGATTTTTCCCCGGTCGCGCAAAAGCTCTTTGATGGGCAGGTGCCCGCCCCACTACTCAAGCAGATGAAGAAGCAGCCCGGCACATGGCGTCAGGTTTTCGGCGGCGATGCCGACGAATTCTTCCATGCCTGGTCGATCGCCAGCTACATCGACGAGATCGCCGCTGCCGGCAAGGCAGTAAAGCCCCTGCCGATGTACGTGAACGCGGCGCTGGCCGGCGCCTTCGGCCGCCAGCCTGCGACCACCTATTCGAGCGGAGGTCCGGTGCACTTTGTCATCGACGTGTACAAGGCCGCCGCTCCGGCGATCGATATCGTGGCGCCGGATATCTACACTCGCGACCACGCGGCCTACATGGCGTATCTCGACTATTACGACCGGCCTGACAACGCGCTGATCGTCCCGGAAACCGGGAACGACCGGGATTTTGCGAGGTTTTTCTTCCCGGTCGTCGGCCGCGGTTCGATTGGCTTCGCCCCGTTCGGCATGGACTACACAGGCTATTATAATTATCCGCTCGGCGCCAAGGATCTCGACGACGCGACGATGGAATTATTCGCCCGCAACTATCGGCTGTTCGCGCCGATGCAGCGGGAATGGGCCGCCTGGGCAGCGCAGGGCAAGACCTGGGGCGTGGCTGAACCGACCGACCTGAAAGCCGAGCACAGCCAGAAGGTCGACATGGGCAAGTACAACATGACCGTTACCTTCGGTCAGTGGCAGTTCGGCACGGACAAGCCCACCGGCAATGCCGAGCCGGTCGGCGGTCTCGCAGTTGCCCAGATCGCCGAAAACGAGTTCCTCGTCACCGGCTTCAAGGCGCGCGTCTATTTCGGCCTTTCCAAACCGGCGCCGTTTGAATCGATGATGATGCTGCGCGTCGAAGAAGGTCGTTACAACAACGGCAAATGGATTTTCCGTCGCGTCTGGAACGGCGATTCGATCGATTACGGCCTCAACTTCACCGATCGCGAGCAGGTGCTGCGCATCACGTTCGCCGCCGTCAAAGGCACGCCGCCGATACCCGTCGGCAATCCCAACTGATCAGCCGGAGCAATACAGCCATGTCCCTTTCCCGTATCGCGCTGTTTGCGCTGCTCGCCACTGCGAGCACCTCGGCCATCGCCGGCAGCTATCAACCCATCGACAACGGCGTTGTGGTCACTCCTGACGCCGGTGCCGCCAAGCGGGTCCGCGTGATCGCCTATGGCGATGACAGCTTCCGCGTCACTGCGGTACCCACCGGCGATTTCAACGAGGTCCCCGAAAGCCTCATGGTCAATGCCAAACCAGCGGGAAAGCCGGTGGTCACCCAGTCCAAAGGCAGCGTCACGCTGAAGCTGCCCGGCGCGAGCGCGGTGATCAATCTGGCCAGTGGACAGGTCAGCTTTCTGGATCGCGCGGGCAAAGCTGTCCTGACGGAATCGGGGCGTAGTGCGTTTCGCCCGCGTGACGTGGAAGGCAAGCGCTGGTTCACCGTGTCCCAGCAGTTCAATCCCGGCACCGACGAGGGCTTTTATGGCCTGGGCCAGCACCAGAACGGCCAGATGAACTATAATGGCGAGGACGTGGAACTCGCCCAGCACAATATGGCGATAGCCGTGCCTTATGTCGTTTCGACGCGGGGATACGGCCTGCTGTGGGACAATGACGGCATCACCCGCTTCGGCAATCCACGCCCCTATGAATTCGTCGGCAAGGATCTGAAGGTCACGAGCGACGGCAAGCCGGGCTGGAAGGCCGAATATTTCCTGGGCAAGTCGCGCGCCGCGCTGCGTCAGGAAGATGTCATCGACTATCAATATATCGAGGACCAGGCGAAATGGCCGACGGCGGCAAAGGCCACGACCAAGGCGTCAGCCGACAGCGGGCAGAACACCGCAGGCGTCGTGACCCAGGAACAGCAGGTGGTCTGGACGGGCGACGTGACGGCGGACACGACCGGCGAGCACCGATTCCAGATATATGGATCAAGCTATTTCAAGGTCTATGCCGACGGCAAGCTGGTCATGGATCACTGGCGTCAGAACTGGAACCCCTGGTATCATAATTTCAAACTGCCGATGACTGCCGGAAAGCCGGTCAAGATCCGCATCGAATGGACCCCCAACGCCGGATATATGGCGTTCCTGCACAACAATCCCCTGCCCCGGAAGGATCGGCATTCGCTCTGGATGACATCGGATACCGGAAAGGCGGTGGACTATTATTTCGTTGGTGGCGGCACGATCGACAAGTCCATTGCAGGCTACCGGAAGCTGACCGGCAAGGCGACGCTGCTGCCCCAATGGGCCTATGGCTTCTGGCAAAGCCGGCAGCGTTACGAAACCCAGGAAGAACTGCTTGGCGTGCTGCGTGAATATCGCAAACGCGAGATCCCGATCGACAATATCGTGCAGGACTGGTTCTACTGGCCGCAGGACCAATGGGGCAGCCACAGGTTCGATCCCAAGCGATTCCCCGATCCCAAGGGCATGGTCGATGAAATCCACGCGCTCGATGCGCGGGTCATGATTTCAGTCTGGCCCAAATTCTATCCCAACACCGAAAACGCCAAGGAGCTGGACAAGAACGGCTGGCTCTATCACGGCAATCTTGAAATGAAGAATCTCGACTGGGTCGGGCCGGGATATCTCAACACCGACTACGATGCCTATTCGCCCGGCGCGCGCAAGATGTACTTCGACCAGATCAAGCGCGAACTGGTATCGAAGGGCTTCGACGCCTGGTGGCTCGACGCGACCGAACCGGATATCCACTCCAACCTGTCGATCGAACAGCGCATCAAGACCATGGGGCCGACGGCGATCGGCGCTGCGGAACCGCTGTTCAACAGCTATCCGCTTGTCCATGTCGACGGCGTTGCCGAGGGGCTGCGCGAGGCACGGCCGGACGTTCGCCCCTTCATCCTGACCCGTTCGGGTTTTGGTGGCCTGCAACGCGCCAGCGCGGCGATCTGGTCGGGCGATGTGGCCGCGCGGTGGGACAATCTGCGCGAGCAGATTTCGGCTGGCGTTAACGTCTCGATGTCCGGCCTGCCCAACTGGACGCATGATATTGGCGGCTTTGCGGTTGAAGATCGCTATACCAACCAGGACCCCGCGCATCTGGCGGAATGGCGCGAACTCAACCTGCGCTGGTTCCAGTTCGGCGCCTTCTCGCCATTGTTCCGCAGCCACGGGGAAACGCCGTTCCGGGAAATCTACCTGATCTCGGACAAGGATCCGGCGATGCAGGAATCGATGATCTGGTACGACAAGCTGCGCTACCGGCTGCTGCCCTACATCTACACCACCGCAGCCGATACCTGGTTCAAGGATGGATCGATAATGCGCGGTCTGGTCCAGGATTTCGGCTCCGACCGCAAGGTCTGGAACATCGACGATCAATATATGTTCGGCCCGGCATTCCTCGTCGCTCCGGTCACCGATTTCAAGGCGCGTAGCCGCAAGGTCTACCTGCCCGCCGGTTCGGGCTGGTACGACTTCAATAGCGGTGCCTTCCATACCGGCGGGCAAGAGATCGACGCCGCTGCGCCCTATGAGCGCATGCCTTTGTTCGTTCGTGCCGGATCCATCGTGCCGACCGGGCCGGCGATCCAACACACGGGCGAAGAGCCGGATGGCCCCATCGTGCTGCACGTCTTTACAGGTGCGGACGGGAGCTATTCGCTCTACGAAGACGATGGGACCAGCGAAGGCTACCGCAAGGGCGCTTTCTCGCGCGTCGCGATCCAGTGGAACGACGCCGCGCACAGCCTGACCATCGGCAAGCGCGAAGGCGAATTCTCCGGCATGCCGGGGAAGCGCGCAATCTCGGTCCGCTTCTACGACAAGGCGACGCGGCAGCCGATCGACTTCGCGGAGAACGGCAAATATTCAATCGTCTACGACGGCAATCCGGTCACCATCACCATGCGGTGAGGCGACCGGGCAAATCTCCGTCGACATGCAAAAGGCCGGCCCTGATCCTGTCAGGGCCGGCCTTTTTCATTGCGGTCAGGATGCAGAGAGCAGCCCCGCCCCTTGCAGCTTCACCACCGGCGCCATCTGCCCCGGCGCTGGCTTGGGGAAGTTGATCTCCAGCGCATCGTCGTTCTGCTTCCAAGCCAGCTTTCCGCCGCCCACCAGTTCGGCCTTCGCTATGGTCGCACCACCCAGCGCGCGCCTGCCAAGGGACTCGATCCGCGCCGTGCCGGTCGGCCACAGCAGCATGATGGCATAAAGCGCGCCCTTGTTGGTGGTGAAGCGCACGTCCCGCTCGGTGAAGTCGCTCGCGCTGCCTTCATCCATCCGTCCGCCGGGTACGCTGGTCGGCCCTTCGCCGAAGCTGCGCCAGGGACGGCTGCCGAAGATCGCCGCGTCGCCATTGACCTTCAGCCAGGCGGCAATGCCGTCGAGGATCTTCTCCTCCTCGCTGTCGATCGTTCCGTCACCGCGCACAGGCACAGACAGCAGCAGGTTGCCGTTCTTCGACACGATGTCGCTCAGGCGTTGGATGACCTTTTGCGCCGGTACGTAGCTCTTATGGTCGAACCGTCCGCGGTTGTAATGCCAGTCACCGATGCAGGTGCAGGTCTGCCAGGGCTGCTCGCGCATGACCGGAGAGAAGCCGCGTTCGACATCGTTCATCAGGCCGCCCTGCATATAGTCGGTCAGAATCTTCGACGTCAGCACTACGTTCGGGCTGCCATGCCATTCGATCGCACGATTATAGTAATGAGCCACGGCTTCCAGGCCCACTGAACCGAAAGGTATCCGCGTGTTGTCGAAATAGACCATGTCGGGCTTGTACCGATCGACCAGTTCGTTCTGGCGCAGCAGCCAGTTGCGGACGAAGGCGGGGTTCTTTGCCGCCGCCTGTTCCAGCCAGCGCCCGTCATGGACGTCGTGCCAGGATTCCATCGCCTTGTTGCTGGCAATGCCGTCCGGAGCGACGAAAGCTGGCCCGACATAAAGCTCCTGCGGGTCGAGCCCTTCCCACCACTTGCCCTGGCCGTCCTCCTTGCGCAGGCGGAAAGCATCATAGCGCTGTCCCGCGCGCGGGCCTTCGGGATCATAGCCATAGGCGGGCTGATACCAGTGCCAGGCATGGGCGATATGATTGCTGACACCAAAGGGCAGGCCTTCGGCGCGGGCCGCCTTTTCCCACCCGGCTACAATATCCCGCTTCGGCCCCACGCGCGTCGCGTTCCACGAGTGATGACTGCTGTCGTAAAGGTCGAAATTGTCGTGGTGGCCGGCCATCGCCATGAAGTATCTGGCGCCCACCTGCTTGTAGCGCTTCAGAAGAGCGGCCGGATCCCAGGCCTCCGCCTTCCAGCGATTGATGATCTCCATGAATCCGGTGTCGGCAGGATGGCCGTAATTGGAGAGGTGATGCTGGTAGGCGCCGCTGCCAGGAAGATACATCAACCGGCCGTACCAGTCGCCCGCCTCCGGCTGGCATTGCGGTCCCCAATGAGCCCATATGCCGAACTTGGCATCACGGAACCATTGCGGGGTTTCCCAGCCATCTACCAGCGACGTCCAGTTCGGCTGGAAGGTTGCCGCCGGGGCCGAAGCCGACATCATGGCGCCAAGGCCGAGGCCTCCGGCAAGCAGGTTGCGCCGTTCAAGACTGAACAAGTCATCTCTCCCTCGAATCTCTATTGTCTGATTTATTATCCTTCGTTAGCCATGACATCAACCGAGAGGAAGGGGCATCGATCCGGAAAATGCATGGGGCGATCCAGCTGTCAGGGCGTGCTGCCATGTCGCGGCGGCGGAGGACGGCCAGACGAGAGAGCCGATCTGCCTTCCGGAACCTCCGCCCGAACTTGAAAGGCCCGAAATGAAGCTGATCCCTGCCCTGTTCCTGCTGTCTGCATCTGCAATGCCTGCAATCGCATCCGCACAGACGTTGGAACTCGATACGCCCCTTTCCTCCCACGCGGTCATTCAGCGCGATCGTCCGATCCCTATCAGCGGCCAGGCCGCGCCTGGCAGTAAGGTGACGGTTGCGATCGGAGCCGAAAACTATTCGGCCAATGCCGATCCGCAAGGGCGTTGGCGCATCACCCTTCCACCGCGCGGGGCTGGTGGTCCCTATGCCGTCACGCTGCGCAGCGGCACCGAGGTCATCAGCCTGGACGACATCATGGTCGGTGATGTCTGGCTCTGCTCGGGCCAGTCGAACATGGAATTCACGCTGCGCCACGTGACCAATTCGGACGCCGAAGTGGCCAGCGCAGGCAACACGATGCTGCGCCTGCTGAACGTTCCGCGGCAATCCAGCCCGCGGCCGCAGGACCGGTTTACCGCCCCCACCCCCTGGCAGGTCTCAACACCCGCCTCAGCTGCCGATTTCTCGGCCGCCTGCTTCATCATGGGGCGCGAATTGCAGCTTCACCAGCAAATACCGATCGGCCTTGTCGCCGCCAGTTGGGGCGGATCGCCGATCGAGGAGTGGATCAGCCGTGAGGCCTTGCAGACGATCCCTCGCTACACCGGCGAACTTGCGCTGCTCGATACCTACGCCCGCGATCCGCAGGCGGCATCAGTACAGTGGACTAGCATGACCCGCAATGCGCTGGGCGAAAGGGAGACCGCGCCCGCCGACGCGAAATGGCAGGATGTGCCGGGCCTGCGCTTGTGGGAAAGCTGGGGGGTGCCGTCGCTCGCGAACTTCGACGGGATTGGCTATTATCGCGCCACGATCACCCTGACCGCGGCGCAGGCGAAGCAAGGCGCGAAACTTTCGCTCGGCGCCATAGACGACGCGGATTTCACGCGGGTCAACGGCAAAAGCGTGGGAGTGGAGCGCGGATGGACGACCCTACGCAACTACCCCGTTCCGCGCGGCTCACTTAAGTCGGGCAAAAATCTGATCGACATCACGGTGGTCGACAGCGGCGGCGGCGGCGGTCTGTGGGGCGATGGTCCACGCAATCTCACTCTGGCGGATGGAACCAGCATCCCGCTGGAAAAATGGAGTTTTGCAGCCGGCGCTCCGATAAACCAGATTGGCACGCTCCCCTCTGCGCCGTGGACGGGCGGCGCCGGACGAACCACGCTGTTCAACGGCATGATCGCCCCGCTCCACAACTACCCGGTCAAGGGCTTCGCATGGTATCAGGGGGAGGCCAATGCTGGCGATGCCAAGGGCTATGCCAAGCTCATGCCGCTGATGATTGCCGATTGGCGCAAGCGATTTGGCGCGACGCCCTTCATCATGGTTCAACTCGCCAATTGGGGGCCGCTGGTTTCCACACCGACGGACGACCCATGGGGCCAATTGCGCGACGTTCAGCGTCAGGTTGCCGACGCCGATCCCCAGGTCGGCATGGCCAGCGCGGTCGATATCGGCCAGGTCGCGGATATCCATCCGACCAACAAGCAGGACGTCGGGCGCAGGCTTGCCTTGGCTGCACGCCATCTGGCGCTTGGCGAAGCGGTCGAGGATCGGGGGCCTTCGCCGACAGGCATATCGCGCACCGCCAAGGGCATCGAGGTGCGCTTTGGCCATGGACCTCTGGTCGCCATGGCCGGAGCCGGCGCGATCGGTTTCGAACTGTGTAATGCCGCCGCGCAGTGCCGCTTCGTCCACGGCGAGGTTGCGGGCGACACGGTGACCCTGCCCGCCGACCCGGAGGCGGTCAAGGTGCGCTACCTCTGGCAGGCCAGTCCTATCGTCAACCTCTATAACCCCGCAGGTCTCCCGGCCTCGGGTTTCTCGCTGAAGATCGACCAGAAATAGTCCGGAACGCCAGATCAGGGGAGCAGCCCATGCGCAAATTGAAAGCCCTGCTGGTGGCGGGACTGCTTGCGCCGGTCTGGCCCGGCTCCGCTCTCGCGCAAACCGCAACCCCGCCGCTTGAGGTCAGCGGCGGGGCCATTGTCGGAACGCGGCAGGCGGGTGTTGACGAATATCTGGGCGTGCCCTTCGCCGCGCCTCCCTTGGACGATTTGCGCTGGCGAAGGCCCCAACCGGTCGTGCCATGGACAGGCCAGCGTGAGACGCGCGCCTTTTCACCCGCCTGTGCACAGACCGTGACCTGGGTTTCCAACCCCAAGAGCGAAGACTGCCTTTACCTGAACGTCTGGGCGCCGCGTGAGGCGAAAGACCTGCCTGTCATCGTGTGGATCCACGGTGGCGCCATGAAAGGCGGCACACCCACCCAGCCCAACCAGCATGGCGCCAATCTGGCAAAGCGCGGTGCCATCGTGGTCAGCCTGAATTATCGGGTCGGCGTTTTCGGTTTCTTTGCCCACCCTGAGCTCAGGCGCGAATCGCCAGATAATGTCTCGGGCAATCAGGGCATCCACGATCAGATCGCCGCCTTGCGCTGGGTGAAGGACAATATCGCTGCCTTTGGCGGCGATCCGGGCCGGGTGACGATCATGGGCAGTTCGTCCGGCGGAGAATCGGTCGCCGTGCTGGTCGCTTCGCCGCTTGCCAAAGGCCTATTCCACAGGGCCATCGCCCAAAGCGGGAACGATGCACTGCCGATCAACCCGGAGGACAGTCATCGCTTTACCGACAATCGTACCGCCGAAGCAAATGGCGAGGTGTTCGCCAGGACGGCTGGGGCCACCAATCTGACAGCCTTGCGCGCGATGAGCGTGGAACAGTTGCAACAGCACATCTGGCAACCGAACGTCCACATTGACGGGCACCTGCTCCGTTCCGACATGACCACGACCTACCGCGACGGTGTGCAGAACGACGTGCCGCTCCTGGTCGGTTGGAATGCGGAAGAAAGCAAAGACCTGACCGGCGGAACCACTTTCGACGCCAGGAATAGCGCCGGGTTGATGGGCGAGCTTTTGCCCCAGTCCCCTTCACCCGCGATGCTGGCCGCCTACCCCGCCACGACCGATGCGCAGGCGCGGGAATCGATGGTCCGGTTCGTCAATGACTGGTGGGGTTGGCGGATGGTGCACTGGGCGCGGTTGCAGGCCCGGTACGGACGCTCCGCACCCTATGTCTACTATTTCGCGCACCAGCCAACCAAAGCGGCTGGCCCATGCTATTATGCTTGCGGTGCGGGGCACGGCACCGAAATCCAGTATCTGTTCGACAACCTCTCGGTCGATCCGCGCGCGTGGAGCGAGAAGGATCGAAAACTTGCGGACCAGCTCGCCGAAACCGTCATTGCCTTTGCCAGCACCGGCAAGCCGGGCCGCAAGGGACTCCCTAAATGGCCTGCGTTCGATGGCTCGAACGCATCGATCCATGCGATTGGCGATGCGCCGGAACTGAAGGCGCATCCCCTGCCAGACTTTTCTCTGTTTGCCCCTTTGCCTTAAGCCAGGGCGGTTACTGCCGGTCGAGTTTCACCAGCAACATGTCGTTCGTCCGGATATCAAGCTTTTGCTCGAACCGACCATCGACGCCGACCTTGACGGTCCGGTCCAATTCCGGCGTGTCTCGGGTCTGAGCTTGCAGGCGGGCCAGTTGCTGGTCGGTCAGCTTGTCCGGCCGTCCCCATTCCATATAGGTGGTGTAGGCGTCGTTAGCCCGGTATCCGGTTCGGTACACGCGCAAGCGATAGGAGCCCGGCTTTATTGCTGCCAGCGACAGGCGCACCGGCTCCAGCTTCTGCGCAGGATGAATCCGCGTATAGTAAGGCCGGTTGGACAGCTTTTGATCGGGGATCGTGTAGTTCCAGATCAGTCCGGAGAAATTGTCGCCATCACGGGTCAGCCAGCTTTCCTCATCGCCGTTCCGCAACTCGGATTTGCCCAGCTGCGAAAGGTAGCGATAGGCGAAGTAGGAGGGCTTGCGCACACCCTCGCGCGTGAGCAATCCGAAGCCCCCATGAAAGGGTGTCGGCGGCGGCCCTGCTTCCTCGAACAGGTCGCTATAGACCCAATAGCTCATCGACTGCGCCGTCTTCTCGGTGCCCTTCAGCTTGTTGAGAATGAACGCCGCGTTGAGATAGGTATCGTGTATCGGGTCACGCGGATTGTAGCTGGTGCTCCATTCGGTGATGTAGAGAGGCAAGCCGGGAAAGGGCGAACGGTCGATCTCCCCGCGCACCTTGTCGACATCGTTGATGACCGCACGGCGATCGAGCACGAGCCGGTTGTCGCCCTCACCCTTCTCATCGAAGAAGCCCCCGGCAACGCCATAGGTATGGGTCGTCACGAAATCGACGGGTGAACCGACCTGCCTGGCGTGCGCAAGGAACTCAGGAACCCAGGCTGCCCCGGCAGTCGCCGGGCCGCCCACCTTCAATTCGGGATCGACGCCTTTGATCGCGCGGACGGTCGTGTCGTAGAGTTTGAAATAACTGGCCTGATCCCCTTTGGTCCAGAAGCCGTCGAGGTTCGGCTCATTCCACACCTCAAAACGCCAGCTGCGCACTTCCTCGCGGCCGAACCGTGCTTCCATGTCCCTGGTGAATGCGGTGATGAAATCCGACCACTTCTGCCAGTCCTTGGGCGGCGAACCGTTGCCCTTCCAGTGAAAGATCGTGCGGCTGTCGCTGGCGAGGTCGGTCGGCATGAAGCCGACCTCGACGAACGGCTTGATCCCCGCTTTGAGCGCGTTGGCATAGACCTGTGCCACCCGGTCGAAATTATAATAGGGTCGTCCATCGATCTCGCGATAGGCATCGGTGTCATGCAGGAAGATCGCGTGGAAGCGGATATAGCGGAATCCGATCTCGCGCTGAGTCAGTTCCAACTGATCGACATTTTCACGCCGCAACAACAGTCCGCCATGGTCCGCGCCCACGCTGTCGCGCCACATCTGGTTGGTGTCGCCCGCGATTGCGCTCATATCGGCCGCCACTCGCCGGTCCGCCTGTGCCGGCGTGCCGGCAAGCAGCGCCGCGGCCAAAGCCAGAGCCAGAGACGGCTGCAGCGCGCGCCGGTTGACCATTTTCATCATCCACATTCCCCTTGTTCTTGTCAGTTCTGCAGGGCGCCAGTGACCCGCAATTCAGAGATCCCGACTATCGCGTCCTTGGGCGGCCAGAAACGGATGCGCACGCGTCGTCCAATGACGGGCTCGGTTTCGAGCTTCCGCGTGATCGCGTCTTCCATGCCCGGGAAATTCTCGGCAAGCTTGCGCCACTGCCCCTGCTCATCGAGAATTTCAGCCATGAAGCCATAGGGCGCCGATTGCGGGAAGGTGATGGTCAGGGAATGCACCTCAACCACCCGTTCCAGGTCGATCGCAAGGGTCATTTCGCCATCGCCCGGTGCCGGACTCCAATAGGTTGACGGATCGCCGTCATTTGCCAGGCGCGAGCTGTGCGCCGGCGCACTGCTGCTGGCGAAGGTCGGGTTGTTGAGCCCGAATTCGCCATCTCCTGGGCGTTCGCTCTGCTGCCTGACAAAGGCCGTGTAGGGGCGCGGCGCGGCAAGCGCGGTCTTTCCGGGCACGAATGGCGGGCCCTTCAGCGTTCGCACTGTCGCCAGCCCGTCCTTGAGCCCCGGCGAAGTTGCGCGCAGCCGGGTAATCCCGGCCTGCCAGCTGCGCAAGGCGATCGCCGCCTCGCCATCGCGGATCTCGATGCCGCTATCGGGAGCAAAGTCGATGCTGCGCCCGGTGGGCAACTCGCCCGGCCCGGCCTCTATGCTCAGCCGGACCGGCGGGCTGTTGCTCAGCCGGCGTCCCTGGCTGTCGACCACGCTGACGATCACCTGCACGTCGTCGGTGCCGTCGCCGCGCGTGATGGTGGGGGCGCTGGTCGTGATCCGCAAGGCCGCCGGTTCCCCGGCAACGGGCCAGACCGGCGGTGGCACTCCGGCATAGGCGTTGCGATACCAGTAATATTGCCGCTTGGGCAGGCGGAAATAATCGATCATACCCATGCCGCCGAACCGTTTGCCCGCGATCGAGCCATGATCGAAACCCGCCCAAATCACCTCGCCCGACCGCCAGGGCAGCCGCCACGAACCTTCCTTGGTCTTGTCCGCGCCGCGGGTATTGACCAGATCGTCCCAGCCCGGTTCATATTTACCCGGCCGATTGGTCATGGTGGTGCCATATTCGGCGACGAAATTGGGAATGCCGGGATCGGCAAACAGGCTGGCGCCGTCGCCATTATAGCCGGCAATGTCGCCCAGCTTGTCGATGTCGCCGCGCTGCGCGCCATCGATCGCGGCAGGACGGGTCGGATCAAGCTGATGCGTCAGCGCGACCATTTCCGAAAGCAGCCGCCGCACGTCCGGCATGGTTTCGGGCGCAGTGAAGAACGCTTCATTGTCCATCCCCCAAACCACGATCGAAGGCCGATTGCGGTTGATGCGGATCATCTCGGTCAATTGCTGCTTGGCGTTCGCGTCGAACTCTGCGCGATGAGCGGGATCAGTCGGATAGGCGGAAGCACCCCACGGATTGCGGAACCCCGCCGTTCCCCAGAAATTCATTTCCGACAGGAACATCACGCCAAGGCGATCGGTGGCCTCAGCAAAATGGGGATCGTGCGGATAATGTGAGCCGCGGATAAAATCGAACCCCGCATCCTTGATCATTTTGACGTCGCGTTCGATCGCGCCGTTGGTGACCGCATCCCCCCAGCCCGCCTGATCCTGATGAACGTTGGCGCCGCGGAAGTAACGGTGCTTGCCGTTCAGGAAGAAGCCGCGATCCGCGGTCCATTCAAACCATCGGAAGCCGAATTCGGTGTCGAACCGATCCCGCTCGCGGCCATTCACGATCAGGCTGGTGATCGCCCGGTACAGCACGGGACTTTCCGGGCTCCACAAGCCAGGCCACGCTATGGGCGCGGACAATTGCCGAGCGATCGCCGTGCTGCCCGGGGCTACCGTCAACCGCTGGTCGGGCAATGTCGATATGGCTCGACCATGGCCGTCGACCACGCTCGTCCGCACCGTGACGTCGGCAGACGTCGCTCCAGCATTGCGAACCTCGGTCTCGGCCGCGACCCGGCCGGAGGACTCCGACAGTTCCGGTGTGGTGATCCTCGTTCCGGTCCAGGGCACATGCACTTCGTCGGTCGTGACCAGCCAGACGTCGCGATAGAGGCCGCCGCTGAACACATGCTCACCCGCCCTGGGCGGTAATGTTGGCTGCCATTCGTTGTTGACCAATACCGCGATTACATTGCGTCCTGGGCGCACCGCCTTGGTGATGTCTACCGGAAAACCGGTATAGCCGCCCTTGTGCCGCTCGATTTCGACGCCGTTCACATAAATCCGCGCGTCCTGAAAGGCGCCCTCGAACTCCAATTCCAGGCGCCGTCCCACGGGAATCTTGGCGAGGTGGAAGGATTTGCGGTACCATCCGTCGCCGGTGTAGAAGTCGGGCGCCCGAAAATAAGGCATGCTGAAGCTGTGCGGCAATCCAATCCGTGCCCATGCTGCATCATCGAAATTGGCCGCCTCTGCCCCCCAGTGCGATCCCAAAGCGAAATGCCAATCGGCATTAAAGATGGTCCGTGTCCGTCCTTCCGGAATGGCGATTACCGTCTTCGCTTCCTTGGCAAAGGCCATCGGACATACGAACGACATGGTTGCAGCGACAACGCAAAGCAGCAGCCTCAAACTTCGTAACATGGTTGAAACTCTTGCTCCCTGCTTCGCCCGCGACGGTCGCCGCCATCGCCTGACCAAACACCTTATTTCGAACGCAAAAACTTTCGCCGCCCGATGGCAACTGAGCGACGCACAACTTGTCCTGACGCTGATTTTCGGTGCCGCGTCCGCCCCACCTTCGCCTGTCCATCCGACAAACGAAAATGGTCCAGGGTCATCAGCAAATCCCATAAGGCAGTCGCCGCCGCCACGGATTGGAGGCGCAACCACAACGCCAGGGCAATACCCCTCCAAATCCATCGTTCCAATTTGGGCAACGCTGCCGGCGAGCGATGCTATTTGTTGATCGCCGCCTTCAGTTCGCTGGCCGTAATGCCGATCATCAAGCCCTTCTCGTCCTTCGCGAAGGAGTTGAGCGCCATTTTGACCTTCTTCCCATCGGTGACCACGACAACGCCGGTGTCGAGCACTTTTTCGACCGTGCCAATCGGCACGCCCTCGCTGTCACGAATGACGGCACCCGGCGTCATGTCCGCGGCCGTTGCGTCGACGATCTTGGATTCCTGCACAGCGGGAACCGAGGTATTTGCAATGGCGGCCCGGAATTCGTCGGCCGAGATGCCGATCATCAACCCGGCGGAATCCTTGCCAAAAGAATTGATGGGCAGCTTGGCCAACCTGTTGTCGGCGCTGACAACAGCGCCATCCTCATCGAGTTCCTTGATGGTTGCGACCTGGACGCCATTTTTGTCCCGCACGGCCGCCCCAGGGACGAAATCGGCCGGAGTAGCGAGAATCGGGCCGTTTTTCCTTTTTGCCGCGCGACGGTCGCCTGGACTGGAAACCTTTACGCCCTCATTGACGATCCGGTTATATCCTTCGACCTGAGCCCTGTCGTTGCGGGCGGCCGCAGTGCTGTCCACCGTTCCCGGCAACGGCCCCGTAGGTATGGTCTGGGCGATCGCTGGTTCAACCATTGCCGCCGCGAAGGTTGCTGCGGTAAGGATTTTCCATGTCATCGGTTCTGTTTCCTCTCTCATTTTCTCAGCGGTCCAGGCAGATTTTTCGGCAGTTCCACTGGCGAGCCGGATCATTGACGCAATTGTCTGATTTTTGTACCTGTAACAGCAGCACCCCATATTGCACAACCGAAGGAAGCAAGTTCATGCGTTTGCGAAAACTCTTTTTGGCTGCGGCGGCACTTTCGGTTTCTGGCGCGGCGCTGGCCAATGGCTACATGGTGAACCTGCAGCCTGCGAATGGCGCTACGGTGAAGGGCCACGCCGGCCTCCACGCGGTGGATGACAAGACCGATCGCGCCCTTGTACGAATTGTCGCCCCCGGCCTTGCAGCCGACAAACGGGGAACCATCCGGGTTCTCGTCATGAACCTCGGAACCGAGCCGTTTGAATTCGGCCCGGATGATGTGACTCTCACCCTGGCCGATGGTTCCGAACTCAAGAAGGTCCCGCTCGCGGAGTTTGATCGTGGCTATGGCCTCATCAAGCGGGAGCAGAACCGCGCAGCAGCCGTCACCGCACAGAACAACAGCACGCTGTCGTCGCTGATGGGACAAACCCAATCGGGGATGCCCGGCAACTCTCCCGCGGCGGCTCCAAATATCGGAACGCGCCAGACCGATTTCGAATCGCTCAGGCGCAATCTCGATGACGAATATCTGCAACCCGGCGGCAAGACACTGGACGCCCTTTATCAGCTGCTGATGCCAGACCAGGTGGCTCCTCAGGCTGCTTCGGGAGGATATTTGGTGTTCGAGATGCCGAAACGGAACAAGAAGTCCACGGCCGATGCCGATCTTCCGATCACGATTACCGTTCGCACCGGCGACAGCATCCATCACTTCACAGGTGTACTCAAGCGGAGCTGATCGGCTACGATCAACCGCAACCCCGAAGCCCGCATGCGATCTGGTCGGTCCGACCAGATCGCATGCGGAGGACTTGGATCGAGTGCCTTCGGGCAAAGCACCTCGCCTCCACCCCTTTCTATGATCCGCTCGTCGGGGAGCATCAAGCCGGCGCACGCCCGAACACTTTGACGCACCGGGGCGACGAACGACTTCGAAGGCGGACACGCTGCGGATGTTCACAACTGTTCCTGTCGCAAAGGAGCAGCTCGCGCCTGACCTTGCTGTTGTGTCGGTGCGATAAAATCTTCCACTGATGGAAAAGCTTCGACCTGGCTGATGACAGCTTTCATTCGCAGGTGCACTTCGGCAATCTGCTCGCGCTCTTCGATTGCATCAAGCCGGGGATCGAAGCTTTGCGGCATCAACCCGTGACCGATGAACGAACTGGCCCAGCTACTCGTCTGAAACGTCTCGAAATCATTGAGCGGAACATGCCCTCGCGCGGCGAAGATATCGAGTTTGCGTTGCAAAGTTTCAGGTACGGCCGTTTCGCGACAACGGTCCCAGAACAACTCTCCAATCCGGTGATTGAGCTTGTAATGCAAGATCTGGAAATCGCGCAGATTGGAAGCGACACAACGAATGATGTCGTCATAGGTCTGCGCTTCGGGAAACTGCCCCGCTTCGACTGGAAACAGCGCCATCAGTTGCGAGATGCAATTATGAGTCATATGCAACTGCACGGCATCAAGCGGCTCAAGTGAAAAGGCGGCTTCGCCGATGGCTACGCAGTTCCCTACCCAACAGCGACGACGAATGCCCTGGTTGAGCGGCGACACTGCCACCTCGCTGTTAACCGGCGCCCGCGCGAGGCTTGGCAGGCTTTGCGCCATTTCCTGGTCGGATATTTGGCGGCTGTCATATACGGCAACGACGCTCGTGCGATTCTGCATCGGAAAGAGCCCGATCCACCCCTGCGCGAATGCCGAAATCTGGCTGAACGAGGGTAGCGGCTGAAGTGTTCTGGCCGACGCGACCATGACACGGTCGCATGGCAGCCATTCACGCCAGGACTCCAGTTCGGTGCCCGGCAAGCGACCGATCAGCCGCCCTTCCGGTCCGGAGGCATCGACAAACAGGTCGGCCTCCACCCGTTCACCGTCATCAAGCACGACAGCCGCGATCCGGTCCCCGTCGACCTCGACGTCCGCAAGCGTGGCCTCCTTCGCTGCAATGCCCAGCCCGAGCGTGCAATGCCGCAGCAGCACGGCATAGGAGCGGGCATCGATGTTATAGCCGAATGTCGCGCGGAGGGAGGCGCCGTCCTGCGGGACAGGGACACGGCCAGCCCGCGCTGCCATGGCAGCGAGCGAGAAAGCCTCGAACTCGGACCGCAGTCCATCCTGGCGGGCCTTGGTCCAGAAATGCGTAAACTCGAGGGGCGCATCAGCGATTTCACGATCATAGCCGTGGAGAAACGGGGCGCCAGCGCCGCCCCAGCCATTGAAACGCTGGCCCGCCACAGGCACGGCCTTGCACGTTGTCCACACGAGCCGATCGTTCAGGCCGACACGCAAATGATAGCCGTCCAGAGCGGGAAGCGCGGAATAGCAATCGGTCGCTTTCAACAGGCTGGGCAGTTCGATCACCCGCACCTTGACCCCTGCGGCGCCCAGCGAGCGAACAATTGCCGCGGCAGCCATCCAGACGGGAGCATCGCGGCCGATCACCACCACATCGTTTACCGGCCTCACGGTCTGACCTCCTCGGTAACCGCAGCCAGCGGGGATTCCGGCGCGCAATAATCGGCGATGAAATCATCGTGGCTGGGCATTTGCCCGACCTTGTCACGGATCATGGTGCGCAAGGCATCCAGACCGGCGATCATGTCATCCTCCGGCTCTGTATCTGCCAGCCGGCTATAGCCCTCAGGAACAAGACCCTGACCAACGAACACGCTCAGCCAACTCGGCGGCGAAAACAGCCCATGATAGCGCTTTATGATCCCGCTGTGGCGGAAGATCTCGATCTTGTGGTTTAGGCTGTCAGGAACCTCCATGGCGGCGCAATAACGCCAGATTTCGGCGTCATCGCGCGTGTTGAGCTTATAGTGCAGGATCAGGAAATCCCGGATCCGTTCATACTCCATGTCGATCAGGCGGTTGAATTCATCCCGCAGCCGCGGGTCGATCCGCTTTATCGGGAGTAATGGCAGAAGCTGGAGGACCGCGACCTGAATAAGGTAGATGCTGGTGGATTCCAACGGTTCCAGGAATCCGCTGGCAAGGCCGATGGCAACGCAGTTCTTTTCCCAGCTGACGACGCGCCTGCCCGCCTGGAACCTGAGCATGCGCGGCTCTGCCAGAGGTTTGGCGTCCAGGCTGCGTAGCAGCGAAGCGGCCGCGTCCTCCTCCTTGATGAAGGACGATGAGCAGACATAACCATTGCCGGTACGATGCTGCAAGGGGATGCGCCAGCGCCAGCCGGCCTCCATTGCCGTGGAACGCGTGAACGGAGTAAACTCGCCGCGCTCGCTGGGAACGGCAAAGGCACGATCGCATGGCAACCACTTGGACCAGTCTTCCCACGCCACCCCAAGAGTCTTGTCGAGCAGCAGTGAGCGAAAGCCGGAACAATCGATAAACAGGTCGCCAGTAATCGACTCTCCGGATTCTAGTGTCAGCGAACGGACATCGCCGCTTTGCGGATCGCGAACGATTTCCCGGACCTTGCCTTCGGTGCGGATTACCCCGCGCTGTTCGGCAAGTCCACGAAGAAACACGGAATAAAGACTGGCGTCGAAATGGTAGGCGTAGGAAAAGGTCGACTCGATCGCCGCCTGATCCGTGCTCGGAAAGTTGAATCGGCGCATTCGCGCTGCTTGCACGGCGAACGAATATTCCTGAATATCGGATTCCCAGCCGCTGCGCAGGGCTCTTACCCATCGATGATGAAAGACGTGGGCCGTATCGGCCGTTCCGTGCGCGCCAAAGGGATGGATATAACGCGAACCCTTCGTACCCCAGTCGACAAATTCGATGCCAAGTTTGAACGCGCCCTTGGTGGCCCGCATCATTTCCGCTTCATTGACGCCAATCGCGTCGTTGAAATTCTTCATTTGCGGCAGCGTCGCCTCGCCGACGCCAACAATTCCGATTTCCTCTGATTCAACCAAACGCACGCGGCAACGGGACGAAGACAGAAATGTCACGAGAGCGGTTGCTGCCATCCAACCAGCCGTCCCACCACCCAAAATCACGATATCCAGAGGTTCGCTCATCCTAAACCATCCGTCCGCATGAGGCCGTTGTGAAATCTCTGGCTACAAATTCATGGCCAAAAAAGAAAGGGGGCGTCACCCGCAGGAGCGCCCCCTATTCCCGCTCCGCTTGTCTTAGCCGCCCATCTTCCACCGCACGCCGAAGGTGAACCTGCGATCCTGCCGGAACCAGCTATTCTGCATCAGGATCATCTTGCCTTCAGGGCTCTGTGAATCGGACATCTGCTGCTCGGTTACAGTCTTGGTATTGAGCAGATTGCTACCCTCGATGCTCAATTCGATATTCTTGTTCACGCTGTAGCGGATCGATCCATCGAGATAGCCCAAGGCCTTCGACCAGACCGGCAAGCCGACGCAGCAGTCGGCGGCGGTGATAAGATATCGACTCCGCCAGTTGTATGCGAGCCTTGCGCCGAACGGCCCCTTCTCAAACAGGCCGACGAGGTTGAAGGAATGCTTCGACAGCCCTTCGAGCGATCCCGGATTGATCGTGCTGGGCGTGTAAACCCCCGGCCACATGGACGCCAGGTTCGAATTCGGCACACCCTTGTTACGGATGAAGGTGTAGTTGGCCTGTATGCCGAAGTGATTGAACGGTTCGGGCAAGAAGTCGAAGAAGCGGTTATAAGCGACCTCGGCGCCCTGGATCTTCGCGCCCTTGCCGTTTGCAGGGCCACTGACCTGAACCGTCCGGGTCACGCCGTTATTGGTAACTTCAGCAAAGAAGCGCCCGAACTGGATATAGTCATAGAACTGCTTATGGAACAGCGCGAGACTGAACATGCCGGCATTGGCAAAATAATGCTCAAGCGACACGTCGAATTGCCAAGCAGTGGTTGGCTTCAGACGCGCATTGAACGCGCTGGCCATATATTCAGGTGCCGCGCCTATGATATTGCCCTGCGCGTCCTTGATCCACCGCGGATCATCAGGCGAAGTGCCGGGCAAGTTCTGACTGACACTCAGATAGCTTCTCAACAGTCCCATATCGGGTCGTGACATTGCCTTCGACGCGGCAAGACGCATCACCCATTTGGGCGAGAAATCAAAGCGCAGGTTGAAGCTGGGCAGGATATGATTCTGCGACACCTTGATGTTGATGGGCTTGCCTGTCCCGTCACCCATGGCAAACTGGACATCTTCAGGAGACATATAGCAGATGGAGCTATAGGGTACCTGGACAGGCTGGCCTGGTTGCGGCGGCGGCGGCGGCGACGCATTGCCGGTCAACCCGCCCGGAACGAGCGGAGTGGACGGACAGGCAGTTTCCGGGCTGGCCTGAAGCCGCGGATACTGTTCAAAGCCCAAGCTCTTTACACGCGTGTTGATGTAACGCACGCCGATATTGCCGCTAACCCTTACCCCACCAATGTGCAAGGTGTCGTTTCCGCCAAACTTCACCATCAGATAAGCAGAGCGGGTCGTTTCCGACACGTCGGCGATTTCGTTTTGCGCGAAACAGCTGTTGGGCATTTCCGTCGGAACGCCAGTGCCTGGCTGACCATTACGGCTACAGACCGGGATAAAGGAACCGATACCACCCGCGCCGGTAACTGGATCAGGATTTGAAATCTTGTCGCGGCTGAACAGGTCAAGCTGGTGATTGGCAAGGAACGAGAAAGGAACATGTGGGAACATGCCAAGCGAGCCGCCGAAGAACGGATTGCCAAACTCTCCCACCTTGTAGAAATTCGCGGGGTAGCCGTTGAACGTCGTCGTAACGCCATTGCTGGTGCACGATCCCGGCTTCGAATCCGCGTTGAAGTAGATGTACTGGCAGCCTTGCGTCCAGGTATTGGCAATGTTGGCCCAGTTATAGGAGCTGCCTTGCACCCGCTGATCGCGATCGGCATAGCGTACGCCGAACTTGACGGTATCTGCCCAGTCGAACGGAGTATTCCATTCGCCGTCGAAGCGCATGGCCACTTCCTGACCCGAACTGTCCTGAACATTGTCCGCAAGGTCGTGGATATAATAGTTGTTTGGATTCGAAAGTCCGCCCGGAGATTGGGCGATGTTCGTCGGCGCGTTGAATGCCAAAATACGCGGGTGCGTACCGAGGTTGTCAAGTTCGACATCTGCCCATGACGATAAAGTCAGTGCAGCATCGTACAACTTGATAGTCGAATCGACATATTGTGCGTCGAAATTGAACCGAAGATTATCGGTCGCCTCATATTTGAGGTTGAACCCGCCTTCCTGGGTCATATTCTGACCTTTGGAATAGCGGTTGCTTGCATTGACGCCTACACCGTGCTGGTCAGATGCCGAGCAATAGCCCTCAGGGTAGGTGTTCCACCCATAACAGCTACGGATCATGGCGGTGCCATCCGAGTTGAGTGCCATGTTGGCTTCATCCGCCGGAGGACCCCACCAGCCGCCAGCCATGTTGAATGTGCCGCGATCAATGAAGCCATCCTGCCCGAAGGTAAACGGGTCGGTCCCCGGGGCTGGCACTGGAATGTCGCTGTAGCCCGGCTGGAAACGGTAATTCGGATCGGAGCTGGGAATTCCGAACATGTTGACGCCAACGCCATGCTCGCGCATTACATTGTTATAGTTCGAGCGAATATACTGGAAAGTCGCTAGCCATTTCTGGTCGTTGCTTCGCCATTGCGCGGCCGCAGCAACACCCGTCCGCTTACGCTCATATGTGGTGTCCAGCATATTTACGCCAGTCGGAATGACGACAGCACCTGGTCCAAACTGGGCGTTGACGTCCTGGCTGCCGGAAATCATACCTCCAGTAAAAACGCCCGCGCGGTAGGACTGCAGACCCAGAGATGCAGTATTGACGTGCGAGTAGGCGACATGCCCCATAATACCGATTTCACCGATTCCGGTGTTCCAGCGATTGCTGTAATATGCGTTGAGATCCGGTGACCATTTCTTGGCCGCGTCTCCATAATTGGCCTTGGCACCGATCTGTATCAGTTCCCCCTTCGCGTCGAAGGGAACGCGCGTACGCAAGTTGACCGAACCGGCGATACCGCCCTCGATCAGGTCCGCCGTCTGGTTCTTGTAGATGTCGACGCCGCCCAGCAACTCCGCCGGAACGTCACTCCACGACAGGCCTCGACTACTGTTCGCAGAGAAGGTGTCGCGGCCGTTGAACTCGTTGCGGACCTGCGGGAGGCCGCGGATGATCACGCCGTTAGGTTCGGCAGAGAAGTGCGCGGTGTCACTGCTCACTGCGAAACGGTTGACCGTGATGCCGGGCACGCGCTGCAAAGCCTCCGCAACCGACTTGTCGGGGAAGGCACCGATATCCGTCGCCGTGATGGAGTCCATCACGGTGTCCGCATTCTTCTTGCGCACGGCAGCCGTCTGCAACGCTCCGCGCAAGCCGGTCACGATGATCGTGGAATCCGAGCCCGAATCTTCGGCTTTTTTGCTGGTTGCCGCGTCCGTGCTTTGCGCGAATGCCGGCGTACTTGTCGCACAAATGGCCAGCGCGAGCGACGACGCGCCCGCAAACAGCATCCCATTTGAATGCATGGAAACTTTTCCCATCATGCCCCCTCCACGAGGTTGGCCCCCAACCGAGCCATCAGTTATAAAATCCGTTAGACAATCGCGCATCGGATCAAGCCGATATCACGCCAGACGAACCCTCGAATCATTTTGTCCGAGTAATTGAATAGGTAACCAAATTGGTCGTTTAGCGCAAGGCTCTGCAAGAAAAATAATCCTCAGACATTTCTACCCTCCTGGCGTTTAAAGCGTTGTAGTTCGAACCATCAGACTGATTAAATTGTCGATAAATCAAATATTTATGACTCACATGACCACAATTGCCTTGAGGACGGAATCAGCCTGATCGATCAGGTTGGGCAGATCGCGCGGCAGGTCGTTCATCGCCACGCTGTGCGTATGAAGAGCACGCATCGGCAACTTTCCACTGCATATGGCAGCTATTACTCTGTCAAAATCACCCGCAGTGGCGTTTCGGCTGCTCAGCAAGGTCGTTTCACGCTTGTGAAATTCGGGATCCGGGAAAATCAGGTCATCCTTGACGACGCTCACCAGCACATAAGTGCCGCCGTGCGCAACATAGGCAAGTCCTGCGGACATCGCCTGGATGTTACCCGTCGCATCGAAAACGCAGTCAAAGAATTCTCCGTCCGTTGCCGCCGCCAGATCAGCTTTCAACTGATCGGAAACCAACAATGTGTGAGCAATGCCAACCTTCTCGCGCGCATGATCAAGCCGGGCCTGCCGCGTGTCGATCAAGGTCACATCCGCACCGTCGAGCTTCGCGAACAGCGCCACTGCGACGCCGATCGGTCCTGCCCCGACAACCAGCACACGATCGTCGCGGCGCACAGCCGCGCGAGACACTGCATGAGCGCCAATCGCGAGGAACTCAACCATCGCAGCGTGGTCGGGCGACAGCCCGGTAGCGTCTATCAGTGCCCTTTCCGGCACAAGCACATATTCGCTCATTGCACCGTCCTGGTGCACGCCAAGAACGGAGATGTTGCTGCAGCAATTGGGCTTGCCGCGGCGGCAGGCACGGCATTCGCCGCAGGCCAGATAGGGATTGACGGTCACCAACTGACCAATGCCGAAGGCGGAATCTTCCCCGGTCGCGGCAACCGTGCCTGAAATCTCGTGCCCCATCACCCGCGGGTAGGAGAGGTAAGGCTGGGTCCCCGAATAAATATGATAATCGGTACCGCACAAACCGACCCGCGCGATCTTCAGCAGAACTTCACCCGGACCGGGCTGAGGCCGGGCTCGTTCTATCACCGAAAGCGCGAATGGCGCGTCGCACAGAATCGCCTTCAATGGCCGCGTCCCGGACAAGACCCTTCACCACCCATCTTCACTAAACTTTCCTTCCTATCATGCGAAATCGATCCGCAGGGCGCTTGCCAGGCGGCTCGGCAGTCGGTCCGGCAGCGTCACCGTCAGGGCCGCGCTGTCCTGTTGGAAATGGAGTTGCGCAGGATTGCCCAGCAATGTGACGCGCCTGATCCGACGCTGGTCATGGGGATTGCCGGCGGCCAGCGACGCGATCGAAACGCGACCGCGCGGTTCGCCCAGAGTGATCGCATAGAGGGCCCCACCACCTGTGGTGAACCGTATGTCCTGCGCCGTATAGGCCACGTCTTCCCGAAACATCCCGTCCTGCGTTTCGGTCGGCCCCTCGCCGTGGATCTTCCACGGGCGCGTGCCATGGATAGCGGCGGCGTTGACCTTCATCCATGCGGCCAGTTCGACCAGCAGCTGGTCGGATTCCGGCGGCAGGCTGCCATCGGGATAGAGCGTGACGTTCAGCAAGAGATTGCCGTTCTTGCTGACGATGTCAGCCAGCAGGCCGATGACCGTCGCTGTCGATTTATGGGGAAAGTTCTCGCTGAAGAACCAGTCCGCGTTGGACGTATCGGTCTGCCAGGGCCGATCCTGAATGCCCTTGAGCACCCCGCGCTCTACGTCCTGCACCACCGCGTTGCGATGGAATTCACCGGAGCCGGTCTGCTTGCAATTATAGACCGCTTCAAGCTTGCCGGTCCGCGCTATGCTGCTGTTATAGAGATGGGCGAGCAGGCTGCGCCCGGTCTCCCCGAACGGCAGGCCGCCGTCGCTGTACAACAGGTCGGGCTGGTAGCTGTCGATCAGATCGCTGATCCGGTCGAACCAGTGGCGGTGAAAGGCCGGATTCTTGGTATACCAGGACTCCGGGGTATTGATGAACGGTTCACCCCGGTTGTCGTGGTAGAGGTCGGCAAAGCGGGCGTCGCTACCGTCATAGGATCGGCCGAGCATAGGCCAGAACTGATCATATAGGTGGCTGGGATGCCACCAGGTATAGCTTGCCCCCAGATGCTCGGACACGCCAAAGCGCAGCCCCTGGCGCTTTGCCGCCGCCTGCCATGCACCGACAATGTCGCGTTTCGGCCCCATCTCCGCCGCATTCCAGCGGTGATGGCGCGAGCGCCACAGATCGAAATTGTCGTGATGAACACCCATGGAGACGAAATATTTGGCTCCCGCCGCCTTGTATTTCGTCATCAGCGCATCGGGATCGAACCTCTCCGCCATCCAGAGCGGAATGATGTCCTTATAGCCCTTTTCCGAAGGATGACCGTAGGCCTTGAGGTGATGGTCGTAATGCGGATGGCCGGGAACATACATGAAGCGCGCATACCAGTCGCCCTGCCCCGGAACCGCCTGGGGACCCCAATGTGCCCAGATCCCGAATTTGGCGTCGGCGAACCAGGAAGGGACTTCATAATTGTTCAGACTTGCGACCGACGAATCAAAACGGCCGCCGGCGATCCTAGCCACGCCCTGCCGCGCACTGGCGCTCGCAGGAGGGAGCGCCGAACCCAAGGCAGCCGCCAACGGTGCCCCAAGTAATTGGCGCTTGGTAAAGCCCGACATCCGATTCTCCCCTGATGCGCACCTCTATGAGGTGATCGTCTGCATCTGTTTGCATATTTACAAACATATTTTCAAGTTGCAATTGAACCTTCGATTGACGAAATCGGATGACGGTGCCGCCATCGAATGCCAGGGGGATGAACGAACGTGCCGCGATCCGAACTCAAGCGCGCCTACGCGGCACCAGCAGTCGAAAAGACCTTTGAGGTTCTCGAATACCTCGCCACCCACCCCAAAGGGGCGCTGGTCAGCGAAATCGCCGCCGATCTGGGGCGAACGGTGGGCGAGCTTTTCCGGATCATCGTCGTGATGGAGAATCTGGGATATTTGCGTAAGTCCCAGACAACAGACCGATACACGGTGAGCTACAAGCTTCTGGACGTTGCGTTCCGGGCCACGCCATCGCAGGATCTGGTGCGGGCCGCTTTACCTGAAATGCAGGGGCTGGCGCTGGAAACGGGCCAATCCTGCCATCTGGTGGTGCCCGCCACGGGTCACGGGATGGTCGTCGCGCGTGAGGAGCAGCCTGGCACGCGAGGATTTTCCCTGAAGGTCGGTACGATCGTTGACATCCTCAAAAGTTGTTCGGGCCAGGTGATCCTGGCCTATTCCAACCAGGCACGGGTCGACCGGATCGTGCGCGAGGTTGAGGAAGAACGGCATGTGACGGTCGACCGCGAATGGCTGGCGGAGCGGCGGGAGGCGATCCGCCTGGCCGGTTTCGACAGTCGTCCCAGCCCGATAACCTACGGCGTCACCGACATCAGCTTCCCCATCTTCGGTTTCGACAAGGATGTGGTTGCGGCCCTGACCATTCCGTTCCTCTCATTGATCGACGGGTCGCAGAAGGTCGAAATGGACGCGGCGCGCGACATGCTGCGCCGCACGACGGAGCGGATTTCCGATCGGCTGGGCTACCAGCCCTAGGACGGATCGACATTCAGATGATGACGAGCCGAAAATGGTGGTTTTTCGTGACCCGGCGCGCAGCCTACTTCCAGTAGGTGAGCACCGGAAGCACGAAAGGCCAACATTTGCAGGCCGTCAGGGCTGAATGTCGATCCGTCCTAACCGTGCTTGCGCGCTTCCCCAGCGGAAACCATCGCGTCAAACATCCTTCCGCAGATGTTCAGCCAGCATGAAAATGCGTTCGGCAGGCTGCCATTTCACGCCATTGCCGGCTGACGGCACCGGTTTCTGGAACCGGTCCATCTGCGCCTCCCAGGCCTGGGATTCCGCGCTGCCAGTCCGATCCTGAGGCTCCACGTCGCCCGCAGTCTCCGTAATCATCACCAGCCTGTCGCCGGTACGATAAATCTCCATCAGCGTATTGCCGGCATCAAGGATGTCCTGCAACACCCGCGCGGGCACGTTGCCCGGTCGATGCCACCGCTCATATTCTTCCGCCAGCGCCTCGTCGCTGAGATCGAGCACATAGACCTGCCGTGCCATCAGGCTCCTCCCATCGCCATGTTACGGGTGACCCGGCGACCGAACCAGGCGATCACCAGGAAACAGACCAGCGGCACGAACATCGCCATTGCCAGCGAATGAAGCCGCTCCGCCATAAGGCCGGTCAGCGGCGGGAAGATGGCTCCGCCGATAATAGCCATGACAATCAGCGAAGAGGCAATTCGCTTGTTCGGCCCCAGTCCGGCAAGGCCGAGCGTGAAGATGGTCGGGAACATGATCGACATGAACAGGCTGGTCAGTCCCAGCGCGACGACCGCGATCATTCCTCCCGCGCTCATCGCGACGCCGCACAGCACCGCCGCGATCAATGCATAGCCCGTCAGCAGTCGCGGTGCCGGGACATAGCGCATGAGCCCCGCGCCGGCGAACCGCCCGACCATGAACAGAAACAGGCTGATGCCCAGCCATTGCGCGGCCAGTTTCTCACCAATGTCGGTCTGGTCCTGAGCGAAATTGATGAAATAGCTCCACACCGTCACCTGTGCGCCGACATAGAAGAACTGGGCCAGGATCGCCGCCCGCAGGCGTGGGCGGCGCAGCGCAGCGCCCAGTCCGCCACCGGATTGATCGGTACCCTGCCCTTCGGCGATCACGGGAAAACGCGTCAGCGCCACGATCGCGGCAAGGGTGAGGACAACGGCAGCCAGCGCAAGATAGGGCAGCCGTACCGCAAGGGCTTCGGCCGCACGATAGGCTTCGATCTGCGCGGGTTGCATGGCCGACAATTCGGCGGCGCTGTGCTCGATGCCCGAAAAGATCAGGGCGCCGCCCAGGAAGGGCGCGATCACGCCGCCAAGCCCGTTGAAGCTTTGTGCAAAAGTCAGGCGCTGCGCCGCGCTCTCCTCCCGACCCATGGCAGCGATCAGCGGATTGGCCGCGGTTTCCAGAAAGGCGAGGCCCGCTGCAATGATGTAGAGCGCCACAAGGAAAAAGCCGAAGGCGCGCACTCCGGCCGCCGGCCAGAACAGCAGCGCGCCGGCCGCGTAAAGGCCAAGCCCCGCGATGATGCCTGCCTTGTAGCCGTGCCGGGCAATGAACCATCCGGCAGGAAGGGCGAAGGTGAAATAGCCGAAGTAGAAGGCCGTCTGGACCAGGCCCGACTCCATCCGCGACAGTTCCAGCGCCTTCTGGAACTGCTTGATCAGGATATCATTGAAATTATTGGCTATTGCCCACATGAAGAACAGGCTGGTAACCACCGCGAAAGCCACCAGGAAGCGGCGCTCTACCAGGGTCGCCCGGCCATCGGCATGGCTCTTTGACGGCTCTGCTGCTTCGTAATGCATGGATGACACTGCGCACCCTCCCCTTTTTGCTTTTCCTTTGATCACCTGCCGTCAGGCGTTGGACCAGCCTCCGTCGATGACATGGCATTGCCCGGTCACGAAAGCCGCCGCATCGCTGGCCAGCCACAGGACGACCGCCGCCACTTCCTCCGGCTTGCCCAATCGCCCAACTGGCTGCCGCGCTGAAAACCGGGCAAGCGCAGCGTCGAAATCACCCGTCACGCGCAGCCGCTCCTCCAGCGAGGGCGAACGGACCGTGCCTGGACAAACCGCATTGCAGCGAATGCCCTCGGCAACATGGTCCACGGCGATGGCTTTGGTCAGGCCGACGACGGCGGCCTTCGTCGTGTTGTAAACGAAGCGATCGGGCACGCCGATGATCGCGCCGGCGACCGAGGCGATATTGACGATCGAACCACCCCCCGCGCCGACCATGCCGGGCAGGACGGCGCGGATCACCCGGACCATCGCCGCCACGTTGATCGCATAGGCTTCGTCAAGATCGGCCTCGGTACTGTCAAGCAGCGTGCCGCCATGAACCTTGCCGACGCAATTGACCAGAATGTCCCAGGCCGCACCCTCCTGCGCGAAAAGCGCGGCGATTGATTCAGGGTCGGTCACATCGACAAGGCGGGTGCGGCATCCCGCCAGCGCCGCCAATGTTTCGGCATTGCGGTCGATCGCCAGGACATCCGCGCCCTGCGTTGCCAGCAATTCGGCGCAGGCTTTGCCGATCCCCTGCCCGGCGCCCGTCACCAGCGCCCTCTTGCCAGTGAGGCCGAAGGGACTGGGGGTCATGTTCGACTCCTGTTCGGCAGGCAGGCCGGACCTGCCGCCTCGAACTGCTTGTAGGTCAGGATGAATTCCTGGTGGCCGAGTTCTTCTGAAAGACTTTGCCTGCCTCCTGCGATATCGACCACAGCGTCGTAGATCTCGTCGGCGACCTGATCGAGATCGGCCGCACCCGCCAGGATGCGCCCTGCGTCCACATCCATGTCGCTCGACATGCGGGCATAGGTTTCGGGGTTGGCGCAGATCTTGATGACCGGGCTGATCGCCGATCCGACCACGGAACCGCGCCCGGTGGTGAACAGGACCAGATGACAACCGCAGGCAATCAGTTCGACGATTTCGGCATTGTCCGAAATATTGGGAAAGCCGAAACGGACTTCGCCATCAGGCACCACGTCCAGCAGGTAAAGCCCAGGTCCGGAAGGATGATCGCCGGGTTTGAGCAAGCCCGAAATCGGGCTGTTCCCGGACTTGGAATAGGCTCCGAGCGACTTTTCCTCCTGCGTCGTCAGCCCGCCTTCGGCGTTGCCGGGCGAAAAGCTGCCATAACCAAGGACGGTATAATAGCGCTCGGCCTTTTCCACTACCTGTTCGATCAAGACACCAAGTTCGGGCGTGATCGCTCGTTCGGCCATGATCTGTTCGCAACCGATGAGTTCACCGGTTTCCTCGAAGATGCAGGTTCCCTGTTCCGCGATCAGCCGGTCGAAGGTTCGACCAACGGCCGGATTGGCGGTGATGCCACTGGTCCCGTCGGACCCGCCGCAAATCGTCCCGACGACGAGATCGACAATCCCCATTTGCACCCGTGGCGTGCTTTCGGCGCTGACGGCGAGCAGTTCGCGTGCCTTGGCCACGCCGGCTTCGATCGTCTTGCGCGTGCCGCCCTGCTGCTGGATGACCAGCGTCTCCACCGGGCGGCCGGATCGGGCAATCCGTTCCGCCAACCCTTCGCGGTCGAACCCCTCGCAGCCCAGCGAGAGCAACAAGACCCCGCCCACATTGGGATGGGTCGCCAGTCGGGTCATCATCGTATCGGCATAGGCATTGGGGAAGCAGCCGGGAAAACCGATTAGCTGGACATTATCGTCCGCCACCTCCGTCACGATCCGGCGCGCGACATGATGCGCGCACTCGACCAGATAGGCGACCAGCACGACGTTGCGAATGCCCTTGCGCCCGTCGGGCCGAAGATAGCCATTCCAAAGGACAGGAGCATCGTTCATGTCGGATCTCCGTCCCGCAGCACGTCGCGTTCGTGCGACGGAATATAGTCGCTGCGCAGGTTGTGCCGGTGCACATGTTCTCCTCTTGCTGCAGGGCTGGTCATGGTGCCGATCGGGATGCCATAGCGCATCACCTTGTCGCCGCTCGCCAAATCGCGGCGCGCCAGCTTGTGCCCCAGGCCGACCGCGCCTGCCGCGATCACTGGTGCCCCATCTATTTCCACCTGCTCTCCCGCATCGATGGGAGCGACGCAGATAACCACATTGTCGGCGGGGTGCAGGGCAATGACACGGACGCGATCAGTCATAAGAAAATCCATAGAAGCGTGCCGCGTTGCCGCCGAACACGGCGGCGCGTTCGCCAGCGTCGAGATCATCGAACAGGGCCAGGGCCTGGTCGAGCCAGTCCCGATATCCCCCGGCCAGATTCAATACCGGCCAGTCGCTGCCCCACATCAGCCGCTGCGTACCGAAGGCGGCGCGAACCGCCTCGACATAAGGGGCGATCGTCGCCGCCGACCAATCATCGCCTGCCTCGGTCCACAGGCCCGAAACCTTGCAATAGACGTTCGGTTGCGCCGCCAGCCGCGCGATGGAATTCCGCCATGCAGCGCTGTCGCCGGAAGCGATGGCCGGTTTGCCGCAATGATCGAGCACGATAAGCAAATCGGGATGCTGCGCGGCGAGCGCGACAATATCGTCGATCTGGTGCTGAAGCACCAGCGCATCGAAGCGCAGCCCGGCGACGGCCATCGCCTCCAGCAAGGGGCCGAACGCCGACTGTAATATCCAGCCCGGTTCAGGCTCGCCCTGGATCATCGGGCGCAATCCCTTGAGCAGGGGACGGCGAACCAGCGCGGATAGCTGGTCCAGTGCATCCGTCGCGGCAAAGTCGATCCAGCCGACCACCGCTTTGACATGGGCGGCCCGCTCGGCAAGTTTCAGGATGAAGCGGGTTTCCTCAACCGCCGGAGCCGCCTGGACGAGAACGGTTCCGGTCACGCCGGCATCAGCCAGCAGCGGCGCGAGGTCGGCAGGAAGGAAATCCCGGTGGATCAACGCCAGGTCGGGGGTTGGCCAGTCAGTGAACGGATTGGCCAACTGCCAGAAGTGCTGATGCGCATCGATCATCCGCGTCAGCCTTGCAACTCTTGGACAACAGGGACCGGCGCGTTGTCCGGAATAACTCCTTCATCCTTCAGCGCCGTCCAGAAAGATGACGGGATCGGGGCGCTCGCGAGGGCCAGCGTGCGGTCGACCAGATCGGCGCTGCCAAGCCCGACCAGAACCGACGCGATAACAGGATGCGCGCGGGTGAATTGCAGCGCCGCGGCAGCCAGGGGCACTCCGGCCTCATAGCAGAGCGCCTCGATCCGACCGACCCGCGCGATTATCTCGGGCGGCGCAGGCGCATAGTCGAAATAGACGGGTTGGCCCGAGCGCGTTCCAGTCGCCAGAATACCGCTGTTGTAGACGCCGCCGGCCACGATCCGCGCCCCATGGGCTGCGACACGATCGAAAAATCCGTTCAGCGGTTCCTGTTCCAGCAAGGTGTAACGCCCGGCCAGCAGGAAACAATCGAAGCGTCCGACCGCCATGGCCTGGTCGATCACCGCGGTCTCATTGACGCCAAGCCCGATCGCTTCCACCGCCCCGCTGGCGCGCAGTTCGTCCATGGCCCGGTAACCGCCCTCCGCGAACTGCGCGAAATGGTGCGAATGCATCGCTCCGTGCGTCAACGATCCCAGATCATGCGCGTAGAGCAGTTCAATGCGATCCAACCCCAGCCGGCGCAGGCTCTCTTCAAACGAGCGCATCACCCCATCATAGCTGTAGTCGAAGTGCACCTTGTTCGGCAGCGGGTCGGCAAATCCGTCGCGCATGGGGTGCAGGCTTTCGCTTGTCGGGTCGAGCAGGCGCCCGACCTTGGTCGAAATGACGAACTGATCGCGCGGCAGATCGCAAAGGGCCACTCTTAGGCGCTGCTCCGACAAACCCATGCCGTAATAGGGCGCCGTGTCGAAATACCGAACACCGCTTCGCCACGCACGGTGCACCGCGTGGACCGAGTCAATGTCGCGCACAGCCCGGTAGAGATTGCCGATGACCGCCCCACCAAAGCCGATTGGCGCAAGCCGTGCATTGCCCCACAAATTCTTATCCTTTCCCATGATTCACAACTAGGGAAGGTTTTTGCATATATGCAAGTTGATTTTTAAATTTTGCACTGCTGTGCAGCAATCGCGCTGGATCCCAAGATCGATAGCGACCACGATGTTCGTCACAATGCTCCACTCGGCACCCTTCTCTCCACCCGGCTAATCGCGGCGATCACCCATCCCTGCAATTTGCGATCCCACCAATGGCGACCCGGGAAATTCTGGCGGCAACGCGAATTGCACATGCTCCTCGGCCGGATTCGCATTATTGTCTGAGTAATCATTGCAGATCGCGAGAAATGTAGCAATGCATCTTTCGGTATCCCGCTGGCATCGCGATGCGAGGACCTCCGCGATCATCCTCCAAAGCATAATTTGTATGAGTTTCTTTTGCAATTGTGAACTATTATTTTTATATACGCAAAATCCCCTCTCTGACGGTTTTGGAGTGATAGGGCATAAAATCGGGACGCCATCAACCGAACAGGCGGCGTTCCATCATGAGCTAAACCATGGAGAGAGCGTGTGAAACTGCGGCGTCGTGAGCTAGTCGTGTCAGCCCTTGCCTTGGCAACCGCGGGTTGCGGCGGCGGCAGCGAATCAGGATTAGCCCCGCCCCCACCACCGCCGCCGTCGCCACCTCCTCCGCCTCCGCCGCCTCCACCACCCCCTCCGCCCAGCCTCTACCCCAGCTACAATGTGAACCCGATCTCCGCGATCTCGACCGGCATGGGAACCGCCGCAGAGGTCGCCGCAAAGTTCAAGCTCGGGCTGAACATCGGCAACACGCTGGAAGCCACGGGCGGGGAAACCTTCTGGGGCAATCCAATGATCACCCAGGCATTTGTCGACAAGGCCAAGGCATCCGGCTTCGATGCGATCCGCCTGCCCTGCGCGTGGGATCAATATGCAGATCAGGCCACGGCGAAGATCAAGGCGAGCTGGCTCGATCGCGTCAGGGAAGTGGTGCAATATTGCATCAACGCCGACATGTACGTCATGCTCAACATCCACTGGGACGGCGGCTGGCTCGAAAACAACGTCACGGTTGAAAAGAAGGATGCCGTCAACGCGAAACAAAAGGCGTTCTGGGAGCAGATCGCCACGCATATGCGTGACTTTGACGAGCGGCTGATCTTCGCCAGCGCGAACGAGCCGAACTGCGACACGGCCACGCAGATGGACGTTCTATACAGCTATCACCAAAGCTTCATCGACGCGGTCCGCTCCACCGGCGGAAGGAACGCCTATCGCGTGCTGGTACTACAGCTTCCCAACGTCAACATGGACCTGTCCAAGACCTTGTGGACGCATATGCCGACCGACACTGTGAGCGACCGGTTGATGGTGGAACCCCATTTCTACAGTCCTCCCAATTTCTGCATCCTGTCCGAGGACGCGTCATGGGGTCGGATGTTCTATTATTGGGGTAAGGACTTCCATTCGACGATCGAGCCGGATCGCAACGCCACCTGGGGTGAAGAGCCCACTGTCGACGACCATATGGCGCTTGCCAACCAGATGTTCGTAAGCAAGGGCATACAGGTCATGCTGGGCGAATATGGCGCGCCACGGCGCACGACGCCGCTGGATCTGGAAAAGCACCTGGCCTCGCGGGCACATTGGATGAAATATGTGACCCAAAAGGCATTGGAGAACGGCCTTCGTCCCTTCCTGTGGGATACAGGTGACCTCATCAACCGCTGGACGACCGAGATCAAGGACCAGCAAGGTCTCGACGCCCTGCTGGAGGGTGCCGGCAAGAAGTGATCCATCCGGCCTCGTGATCGAAATCATTCCCGGCGGATGGCCTAATTGGCTGTCCGCCTCCTCCCTCTATCGGTCTACGGGAACGCCCCGTTCATTGATGTAAGGCGGGAGCTGCTGAAATCGGGATGGGCGCATATCACGCCTGCCGGTTCAGGGATGACGACCAACCCTGAACCGGCAGGACGCGGCTATGCCATCCCTCAGTCAGTCAGGGCCGCGCTGCCCCAGCTTACCGGGAAATCACCACCGCCGGGCCGGTCAGTCCGGGCAACCAGTTCAATGATGCGATAACCGGCAACCGATGCCTCAATCGATGCTGGAGCTGTTCCCGCAGCCTGCCATGCTGATTGGGACAGGAGCTTTCGGTCACCATAAATTTCAAACCGAACCCGGCGCCCGCCGGCATCACCTGAATCGTCGATCCCTACCTGTGCAACCAGCTTTCGCTTGCCCGGATTGCGCACCTCGATCCGGGAATTGGCCATGATTCCGATACCGTACGGAAATTTGGTGCCGGAAATGCTCAGTTCCTGGCCCCATGGAGCGCGATCGGCGCGAGCGCCGCCCCAACCGGCGTAACGCGGCGGTTCGCCCCCGCCCCGCGTGCCAGTCCACGGCCCCAGCCCGCGATGAATCATGGGATCGAGCTGGCGCGCCGTGACGCCATCGGCCGCCGGATAGACGTTGCCGGGCAGCTCCGACAGATAAGATCCATTGGGGAGCAAATGCTGGCCCGAGACGCGATAGACCAGCGTCTCTCGGGGGCCCACCGGCAGCTTGGTCTCTCCGACGAACTGCATGGTCTTGCCGCTCCACAGATCGGTCATGCCGATCTGCGCGTCGGAGGCCAGCTTAAGCTGTGCAGCCGTCAGGTCCGCTTCGATCGGGGCGCTGGTCCGATTGAGGAGGGCAACCGCCTTGTCGCCGTTCGCCAGCGTCTTGACGTAGATTTGCAGATCGTTGGAATCATAAGCCAGGACGGCCTGATGTCCGCCAGGATCCTGGTTGAGCGCGATGATCGCGCTGTTGCCCAGGACGGCAAGCTGTTCGGCATTGGCCTTGCGAAGATCGAATCCGATGATCAGCGGTGCGTTGAGCATGGCCCACATGCTGAAATGGCTGCGCGCTTCGGTCATATGGGCGGCGTCGAACTCGCCGCTGCCGATAAACAGCATGTCGGGATCGTTCCAAGACCCAGGGTGCGCATAAAGCTCGCGCCGCGCCGCCGTGTCCATGTTGTGAAGCATACGGCTCCACTGGGGGGTGATATCCTCGCTCGTTCGCGACAGGTTGCCAACCTTGGCTGCCCAGCTGCGGACGTCCGCCGATCCCCAGATGCACAGCGAGAAGGTATATTGCCCGTCCGGATTATGCCGGTCCAGCGCCTGCGCAACCTCCTCGAACAACCCGCGGACCGCCTTGACATCGGTGCGCTGGATGGAATCGAAGTCGATCAAGGGCGGAAAGGCGCGATAGGTGCCGTTCTTCACCAACGGACTGGAAGTCGGCAGGGCGCGGATGCCGCAACCATCGACCTTGATGTAGTCGAAACCCCATTCCTTGAAGAAGATCCCGATGTCCTGATCCACATGGCCGTAAAGCCCGACTTCGCGCTCGGCCACAGACCCCTCCGGGTTCGTGCTCGAACCGTTGCCAAAGACCTGCCCGCAGGTGTTGCGCCCGATATCCGAATAAATCCCCGCCCGAAGTCCCATTGCGTGCAGCCGGTCGGTCAACGGCCTGAAGCTGGTGGAGCCGTCCGGCATCGCCGCCGACGGGAATGTCTTTGTGCGGATTATCACGCGACCTGTCGCCATATCGCGCTTCAACCACCAGCCGTCGTCGATATTGATGCTCTTGAAGCCCTTGGCGGCAAGTCCGCTGTTAACGATGACGTTCGCCGATGCGAGAACCTTTTCCTCGTCAATGTCGCCATGAAAAGCGTTCCAGCTGTTCCAGCCCATCGGTGGGGTTGCAGCCTGACCCTTGGTATTAGCGCTCCATCCGCCGGTTGCGGCAAGATCGTCCGCGAATGCCGGCCCTGCGGCGATCATGGCCAATCCGGCACTGGCCCAATAAAGCGAACGCAGCATTCCTTCACCCCTTTTGATTATCGATCGTCGCGCGACGGAATCCGTTGCCAGAACAATGCCGATGGCTGGCTTCCACCGCGCTGCCCATTCAAGCGCGATCCAAAGACCGCGTTCGATCAAGGCATGCTTATTAGTCATACAATATTGAAGAAGGCAAGCGCTCTATGACCATGCGCTGGCGCCGGGTTCGGATTTTCCATGGATGCGCACGCCTTAACCGGCACAAGGTTTATCCTGACTTGCCGGAGCGATGATGCGTAAGCCGGCTTCACAAGCTGCCCTGGTCAAAGGCGTGATAATTCGCCGAAGAGTGATTTTATGTATGAGTAATTATGAATGGAGCCTTTCCATTCCCCTCCTTTTCAGGCTGAAGAATCTCATGTCTATTTTTATATATGTTATTTCATTTTCTTTCATGCAATGAGACGGCGTGATCATCCAGTTTGGAACAAGCCGATTCCTGCAGGCGCATGTCGACCTGTTCGCGCATGAAGCGCGCCTCGCTGGCGCGGACGTGCCCCCCATTGTCGTGGTCAAGACCACGCGCGACGCTGCCCGCACCAGCCGCGTCACGGCCTTTGGCGACCCGGCCGGTTTCGACGTGATCATACGCGGGCTGATCGACGGCAGCCCGATCGAGGGTACGACGCGGGTGCGCAGTGTGGTTGCGGGCTATGCAGTTGCGACGGATTGGACGAAAATCCGCGACCTTTTCACAACCAAAGCGACGCATGTGGTCTCGAACACCGGCGACAGCGGCTATGTCGCGCCGGGCGACACTGAAACCGCTGCGGCCGCCCTGGTGGGCGATGAACCGCCTCGCGGCGGTTTTGCCCTGCTGCTGCTGGCACTGCTGTACCGCCGCTGGGCCGCTGCTATGGGGGGCATCACCATCCTGCCTTGCGAACTGGTTCCGTCGAATGGCCAGACGCTGCATCGCTCTGTGGCCGAACTGGCCCGCGTATCGGCTTTGTCTGCCGACTTTCTTCGGTGGCTCGATGCAGATTGCCTTTGGCCCGATACGCTCGTCGACCGCATCGTCAGCGAGCCGCTGGAACCGCTGGGCGCGATTGCCGAACCCTATGCACTATGGGCGATCGGGAGCCGGCCTGGCCTTGCCCTGCCCTTCAGCCACCCCGCAATCGTGATCACCGATGAACTGGAACGGTTCGAACGCCTGAAGTTACACATTCTGAATCTCGGCCATAGCTGGCTTGCCGACCGTTGGGCGCGAGCAGGCGCCCGGGGGGAGATGACGGTTCTCGATGCCATGCACGACCCGGACGAAGCCGCTGCGCTACGCGATGTTTTCAACGACGAAGTGATCCCCGGCTTCGCACGGCACGGAATGGGTGATGAGGCCAGGGACTATGTCGCAACGACGCTTGATCGCTTTTCCAACCCATATCTGGCCCATCGGCTTGCCGATATTCACCAGGGCCACGGCGCAAAGGTCGCGAAACGCATCGGCGGGTTCATCGACTGGATATCGCAAACAGCCGATGGCGATCTTCCCATGCCGCGATTACGAGCCGTAAGAGCCGCAAACATCTGATCCTCCGCAAGCCGAGACCGCAATCAAACCACCCGGCCTGACCGGGAAAATCGCCGTCAGCCTTCCGGCCAGTAAAGGCGCATGGGATTGTCGACGAGCAGCTTGCGCTGCAACTCTACGGTCGGGGCTATGCGGGGGATCATGTCGACCAGCGCGCCATCGTCGGGAATGGCCTTTTCCATATTGGGATGCGGCCAGTCGGTGCCCCACAGCACCCGATCCTGATAGTCCGCCACCAGCGGCGCGACGGAGCGGGCAAAATCGTCCCAGGGCGCGCCCTTGGGATCGAGCCGGTCAGGGCAGGTCACCTTGGTCCATATATCATCACGACTGTCGAGCAGGCGGCGGAACGCCTTCATGTCCATGCCGTCCGGGCCCTGGCTGACGTCGGGCCGTCCCATATGATCGATCACGATCAGGGTCGGAATCGCGTCCAGGAAGGGACGCATTTCCTCCAATATGTCCGCTTCGAAATAGACCACCACATGCCAGCCGAGCGACTGGATACGCTTTGCGATTTCCAGGAACTTGTCCTTGGGCGCGTCGTCGACCAGCCGCTTGAGGAAATTGAAGCGCACGCCCCGCATACCGCCTTCGTGCAGTCGTTCGAGTTCGGCGTCAGTGATGGCGGGATCGACCACGGCGACGCCGCGCGCCATGCCGGCCGACCTTGCGATGCCGTTCAGGGTCGCGCTGTTGTCGGTGCCATGGCAGCTTGCCTGTACGATGACGTTGCGTGCGAAACCCAGCCGGTCGCGCAGCGCGAACAGCATGTCCGGGCCGGCATCTTCAGGAAGATATTTGGCCTTGGGACTGAAGGGGAACTGCGCCATCGGGCCGAAGACATGGCAATGCGCGTCGACCGCCCCCGCCGGCGGGATGAAGCTGGGGACAGAGGGGTTTGCGTGCCAGGAAACGATCCGGTTGCTTTCTGGGGCGCTCATGCGAAAACTTCTCCATCCATCAACTTGCGAGCGGTGCGCAGCATGGCCGCGCTGGTGACGGCGCCGCTTTCGTCCAGTTCCATCACGCAGGTGGTTTCGCCGGTCGGATGTTCGACCGACAATATCTTGCGCGGGCCGGAAGGAACGCTTGCAACCTCGGCGGCAGGAGAACCTTCTATCAGGCAGGCCGTGGCAACGCTGACCGCGCCCAACACGCCGATCGAAGCATGGGCGCGATGCGGGATGAAGCTGCGCACCGTGACCGCGCCACCGCTGCGGGGCGTCGCGACCAACATCATCTTGGGGACCGATTTTTCCCGGACGTCGCCCAGGTTCATCCGCTCGCCCACGGCCAGGCGGATCGCCTCTATCCGTGATTTGAGCGCGGCGTCATTGTCCAGCGTCTCGCGGTCCTCATAGCCGCTGATGCCGACGTCCTGCGCCTTCATCACGACGCAGGGCATGCCGTTGTCGATCAATGTGACGCGCACGCCCTCCACCACATCGAAGGCATTGCCGGTGGGTAGCAGCGCGCCGCAGGATGAGCCGGCCGTGTCGCGAAACTCCAGTGGGACGGGCGCTGCGGAGCCGGGCACGCCGTCGATCCTGGCTGCACCGTCATAGCACGGCTTGCCGCCGGGTGTGCTCACCGTGGCAATGGCGATCTGCCCCGTATTCTCCATGAATATGGCGACGCGGGTTTCATCGTCCAGCGCGTCGACGAGACCGCGCTCGATGGCGAAGGGGCCGACGCCCGCAAGGATGTTGCCGCAATTCTGCGCGTCGCTGACGATGGCCTGGTCCACGAAGACCTGAAGGAAAAGGTAATCGACGTCGACACCCTCCCGCTCCGACTTCTTCACCACCGCAACCTTGCTGGTCAGCGGATCGGCGCCGCCCATGCCGTCGATCTGGCGCGGGTCGGGCGAACCCATGATCCGCAACAGGAAGGCGTCGCGCGCGGCGACGTCGGTGGGCAGGTCTTCGCTCAGGAAATAGCCGCCCTTGGACGTGCCGCCGCGCATCCACATCACGCGGGCGGACCGATGGGGATCAGACATATTTCAGCCCCATTTCTTCCAGGCGCGGCCGCATGTTGTAGATGTCGAGACCTAGTTCCCCGGCCGCCAGCCGCACGCGCTTCGCCTCCTCCGCCGCCTCGCGCGCCTGCGCCTTTTCCAGCACCGCTGCGGCATTCGCGCGCGGCACGATGCAGACGCCGTCATCGTCCGCGATCACGACATCGCCCGGATTGACCAGGGCGTTGGCGCAGACGACGGGCACGTTGACGCTGCCGAGCGTCGCCTTGATCGTGCCCTGGGCGTGTACCGCCTTCGACCAGACGGGGAAGTCCATCTGCTTCAGATCGCGCACGTCACGCACCCCGGCGTCGATGATCAGCCCGCGGCAACCCCGCGCCAGTGCCGAGGTTGCGAGGAGATCGCCGAAATAGCCGTCGGTGCAGGGACTGGTGGGCGCGAGGAGGAGGACGTCGCCTTCCTTCAACTGCTCGATGGCGACATGGACCATCCAGTTGTCGCCCGGCGGTGCCGAAATGGTGACCGCGCTGCCCGCGATCCGCGCGCCGGGGTAGATGGGGCGCATATAGGGCGCCAGCAGGCCGGTGCGGCCCTGCGCCTCGTGCACGGTAGCGACGCCGCATCGGGCGAGGCCGTCAATGACGGAGAGGTCCGCCCGCTCGATATTCTGGACAACGACGCCGGACATGATCCTGCTCCCCATGCAATGCAATTCGCATTTCCATGAACGAGGCGGTGAATGGGGACAAATCCGATCTATGCGCCGGCCATAAATTTTTGCTAATTATCCACCATGGCTCCTGACCAGTTCAATATCCGTCATCTTGCGGCCATGGCCGCCGTCGTCGAGCGGGGGAGCGTTTCTCTGGGCGCCCGCGCGGTCAATCTGACGCAGCCCGCCGTGACCCAGGGCATCGCCAAGCTGGAGGCGCAACTGGGACTGCCGCTGTTCGAACGGCAGCCGGGCGGCATGGCCCCGACCGAGGCGGCGCTGGCGCTGGCGCCGCGCGTGGACGCGGCATTGCGCCTGATCGGCAGCAGCCGGGTCACGGCGGCGCAGATCCGCGCATTCGTGACGCTGGCGCGGGCGGGCAGCTACCCGGCGGCGGCGGCCGAAGCGGGCGTGACCGAACCTTCGCTGCACCGGGCGGTAAGCGATCTGGGCCTGGCCATGGGTTACAGGCTGGCCGAGCGGCGGGGTCGAGGACTGGTGCTGACGCGGCAGGGCGCGGCGCTGGCGCGACGGTTGCGGCTGGCGCTGGCGGAGCTGCGGTCCGGGCTGGAAGACATGGCCGATATAGGCGGGCAGGAAGGCGGGCGGATCATCGTCGGCGCCATGCCGCTGTCGCGCGCGCGCCTTCTGCCAGCCGCGATCGCGAGTTTCCGCGCAAGCTTCCCGCATGTCGACATCAGCGTCCATGAAGGCTCCCATGCGGAGCTTGTCGGGCCGTTGCGCGACGGGGAGATCGACATGATGATCGGCGCGCTGCGCGACCCTTCGATCGGGCAGGATCTGGTGCAACGGCCGCTGTTCGAGGATCGGCCGATCATCATCGGGCGGGCGGGACATCCGCTGGCAGGTGGGTGGACCCCCGATGACCTGCGCCGTTTTCCCTGGATATTGCCGCCCGAGGGCGCACCGCTGCGACAATTGTGGCAACGCATGTTCGCCGCGCTGGGCGGAGCGTTGCCGGCCGTGCCGATCGAGTGCGGTTCGGTGATGACGATCCGGCAGTTGCTGCTGGGAGGCGATTATCTGACGCTGCTGTCGGTCGACCAGCTCGCGCTGGAACTGGAGGTGGGGATTGTCGCCGGCATCGGTCCGGCACCCGGTTCGGTCAGCCGGACCATCGGCGTCACCATTCGGGCGGGCTGGCGTCCGACGCGCCTGCAGGCCCGCTTCCTGGACGCCGTGGAAACCGAGGCCGGCAACATATATTCGTAAATTCTTATAAGGGGCGCATGGATTCGATTGGCGGACCGCCGGGCTATGCGCCATGCCCCGCAGGATGGAGCAGGAACTGGGTCTGATCGGATTTGGCGAGGCAGGGTCCACCTTTGCAGGGGCAGGCAAATGGGGCGCGCGCGCCCATGTGTTCGACCGCAAGACGGATGATCCCGCCGACGCGCAGGCGATGCGGGAGGCCTATGCCGCAGCCGGCGTGACATGTGCGCCGTTGCTGGAGCAGGCCTTGTCCGGCGCCGATCTGGTGGTGTCGCTGGTGACCGCGGACCAGGCGCTGGCCGTGGCGGAGGCGGCGGCGGCATGGCTGCGCGCCGGATCGATCTATTGCGACATGAACAGCGTCGCCCCCCAGACGAAGGAGCAGGCCGCGCGCCTGGTCGAGGCGGCGGGCGGCCATTATGTCGACGTGGCGGTGATGGCGCCGGTCAACCCGGCGCGCCTGTCCGTTCCGCTGCTGCTGAGCGGGTCCATGGCCGCGCAGGCCGCGTCCCGGCTGGCGGCCCTTGGCTTTTCGAACATCAATCTGGTCGGCGAAAACGTCGGCCGCGCTTCCTCCATCAAGATGATCCGATCCGTCATGGTGAAGGGGCTGGAGGCGCTGACCGCCGAATGCGTGCTGGCGGCCGAGGCGGCGGGCGTGCGCGAGGAAGTGCTCGCTTCCCTGGACGCCAGCGACAAGGCGCAATCATGGGGCGACCGGGCGGACTATAATCTGGATCGCATGATGATCCATGGCCTGCGCCGCGCCGCCGAAATGGAAGAGGTGGTCCGCACGCTCGACGGGCTGGGCACCGGCGCCGCGATGAGCCGGGGCACGGTGGAACGGCAGCACGCGATCGGCGCGCTGGGCGTGAAAGCGCCGGGCAAGGGGCTGGGCGCGAAGATCAGCCAGATCATTCAATCAAATGCACGAAAGGCGGATGCCGCATGAGCCTGATCATCGACTGTCACGGCCATTATACCGTATTGCCCAAGGGGCATGACGCCTGGCGCGAGGAACAGAAGGCGGCATACAAGGCAGGCGTGCCCGCCCCCGCCTATCCGGAAATTTCCGACGACGAGATCCGCGACACCATCGAGTCCAACCAGCTGCGCCTGATCAGGGAGCGCGGCGCTGACCTGACCATCTTCTCCCCCCGCGCATCGGCCATGGCGCCCCATTTCGGGGATGCGGAAGTCGCCAGGGAATGGGCGATCCGCTGCAACGACCTGATCGCCAGGGTCGTGGCCATGTTCCCCGACACATTTGCCGGCGTGTGCATGTTGCCGCAGTCGCCGCAGGCCGACATGGCGAACAGCATCGCGGAACTGGAACGTTGCGTCGACATGGGCTTCATCGGCTGCAACCTCAATCCCGATCCGGGCGGCGGGCATTTCCGGCATCCGCCGCTCACCGACCGTTACTGGTACCCGTTCTACGAGAAGATGGTGGAGCTGGACGTGCCGGCGATGATCCATGTTTCGGGGAGCTGCAACCCGGCGATGCATGCGACCGGCGGCTATTATATCGCGGCCGACACGATCGCCTTCATGCAGTTGCTGGAGGGAGACCTGTTCGCCGATTTCCCGACTCTCCGCTTCATAATTCCGCATGGCGGGGGCGCCGTGCCCTATCATTGGGGGCGCTATCGCGGGCTGGCCGACATGCTCAAGAAACCCAGCCTCGACACGCATCTGATGAACAACATCTTCTTCGACACCTGCGTCTATCACCAGCCGGGCATCGACCTGCTGGCGGATGTGATCGACAACAAGAATATCCTGTTCGGATCCGAAATGGTCGGCGCCGTGCGCGGGATCGACCCGACCACAGGTCATTATTTCGACGACACCAAGCGCTATGTCGACGCGCTCGACATCAGCGCGGAGGAAAAGCACGCCATCTTCGAGGGCAATGCCCGCCGCGTCTTCTCGCGGCTGGACGCGATGCTGAGGGAGCGGGGACTATGACGACCGAACACCCCGCGCATCAGGACATTCATGAATATCTCGCCGAGTTCGAGGATATTCCGGGCACGCGCGTCTTTACCGCGAAGCGCGCGCGGCAGGGCTATCACATGAACCAGTTCGCCATGAGCCTGATGAAGGCGGAGAATCGCGAGCGGTTCAAGGCGGACGAGCGCGCCTATATGGACGAATGGCCGCTGACCGAGGCGCAGAAGCAGGCGTTGCTCGCGCGCGACTATAATGCGTGCCTGGACCTGGGCGGGAACATCTATTTCCTGTCCAAGCTGTTCTCGACGGATGGCCTGCCCTTTGCCGAGGCGGTCAGCACGATGACCGACATGAGCTTTCCCGAATATCGGGAGATGATGAACAAAGGGGGCCGCTCCCCCGAAGGGCTTCGGTCCATCAAGGAGAAACGCTGATGGCCCGCATTACCGCAGGCGTCGCATCAAGCCATGTGCCGCTGCTGGGCGTCGCGTCGGATTTCGGCAAGGATCGGGACGAGTATTTCGGGCCCATCTTCGCCGGCTATGACTGGACCCGCGAATGGGAGAAGGCGGAGAAACCCGACGTCGTGATCCTGGTCTACAACGATCATGCGTCGGCCTTCGACATGAAGATCATCCCGACCTTCGCCATCGGCTGCGGCGAACGCTACAAGCCCGCCGACGAGGGTTGGGGGCCGCGCGCCGTCCCCGATGTGGAGGGGCATCCCGACCTCGCCTGGCATATCGCCCAGAGCCTGATCCTGGACGAGTTCGACATGACCATCATCAACGAGATGGATGTCGACCACGGCCTGACCGTCCCGCTTTCCATGATGTTCGGCAAGCCCGACGCCTGGCCGTGCAAGGTCGTTCCGCTGGCGGTCAATGTCGTCACCTATCCGCCGCCGTCGGGCAATCGCTGCTGGGCGCTGGGCGAGGCGATCGCCAGGGCGGTGGCGAGCTTCCCCGAGGACCTGAACGTGCAGATATGGGGCACGGGCGGCATGAGCCACCAGCTTCAGGGGGCGCGTGCGGGCCTCATCAACAGGGAATGGGACAATCGCTTCCTTGACGGCCTGATCGGGGAGAGCGACCATCTGCGCCGCATCCCGCACATCGAATATCTGCGCGAAACAGGCAGCGAGGGCATCGAGATGGTGATGTGGCTCATCATGCGCGGCGCATTGGGCAGCAAGACCCGCGCGCTCCACCGCCATTATCATGTGCCCTGTTCCAACACCGCGATCGGCCATCTTGTGCTGCGGCCGGATAATGGCGAAGGATATGACATGACCGGCAGCGAAGGAGGACCGCCTATCGCTCCGACATGAGGCACATCGCCCGAAAATCCCCGGCAAGAGGGAGACGGGCGTCAAGGGAGGGTCATATGACACAGGCATTACGGGGTTGCGTGGGAACGATCGGGTGACCGGCCGTTTCTTCGACATCGGGCAGGTGCTTGCCGAGGTACAGCTCCTTCACCGGCAGATCGCCGCGGCTTCAAGCGCCGGGACGGATGGGTGGCGGCAGGAAGTGGTGCGACTGCGACGGCGGATGGCAGAGCAGATCGGGGCTCTCATTCCGCTGGTGAGTGCGGGCCGGCCAGGTTGCGATACGCCGCAGTTCGACGGCTTCCGCAAGGCGGTGTCGCGATTTCGGACGGCGGTGGCGGAACATCAGGCCCAATGGCCCGCCGTTCTGCTGGATACGAGAGACCCGGCCTATGTCGAGTCCGTCACCAGGCTTCGCAGCGCGCACGAGAATATGGATGAGAGTTTTCGCCGGCTGGAGAGCGGGTGAAACGAACCAAGTGAAGAAGGAATGACAGATATGCGTATTGCCCTGGCGGGCGCCGGAGCGTTCGGCGAAAAGCATCTCGATGGCCTCAGGAATATCGACGGCGTGACCGTCACCTCGCTGGTCGGCCGCAATCTGGAACCGACCCAGGCGATCGCCGCCAAATATGGCATCGGCCATGCCACCACCAACCTTGATGAAACGCTGGCCCGCGACGATGTCGACGCGGTGATCCTGTGCACCCCGACGCAGATGCATGCGGACCAGGCGATCGCCTGCATGAATGCGGGCAAGCATGTCCAGGTCGAAATCCCGCTGGCCGACAGCTGGGCCGATGCGCAGGCCGTGCTCGCGAAGCAGCAGGAAACCGGCCTGGTGTGCATGGTCGGCCATACCCGCCGTTTCAATCCGTCGCACCAATATGTCCATAATCTGATCAGCGCGGGCGAGCTGAACATCCAGCAGATGGACGTCCAGACCTATTTCTTCCGCCGCAGGAACATCAATGCCAAGGGCGAGCCGCGCAGCTGGACCGACCATCTGCTGTGGCATCATGCCGCGCATACCGTGGACCTCTTTGCCTATCAGGCCGGCCGGATCGTCGATGCCCATGCCATGCAGGGGCCGATCCATCCCGAGCTGGGCATCGCCATGGACATGTCGATCCAGCTCAAGAGCGAAACCGGCGCGATCTGCACCCTGTCGCTGAGCTTCAACAATGACGGGCCGCTCGGCACCTTCTTCCGCTATATTGGCGACAATGGCACCTATATCGCGCGGTATGACGATCTGGTGAACGGCAAGGAAGAACCGATCGACGTCAGCAAGGTCGCCGTGTCGATGAACGGCATCGAATTGCAGGACCGCGAGTTCGTCAGCGCGATCCGCGAAGGCCGCGAACCCAATTCCAGCGTCGCCAAGGTGTTTGACTGCTATCGCGTACTGGGCGAACTGGAAAAGCAGCTCGCATAGGATGATCGGGGAGCGGGGCATTGTCCCTGCTCCCGAGGAAGGAGGAAGGTCCGTGGTCCAGTTGCCGCAGCGCAGGGTCGGTTCAGCCAGCGTGTCCGCGATCGGGCTGGGCTGCATGAGCCTGTCGCACGCCTATCTGCCCAAGCCCGAACCGGCCGATGCCGAGCGCCTGTTGCTTCGCGCGCTGGACCTGGGCGTCACATTCTTCGACACGGCCGCGCTCTATGGTTTTGGCGCCAACGAGCAATTGTTGGGGCGCGCGATCATGCATCGCCGTTCCGAATTCACCCTGGCCAGCAAGTGCGTGCTCGCGGAGATCGACGGGAAACGTGGTCTGGATGGATCGCCGGAGGCCATTGGCCGTGTTCTTGAGGATTCGCTGCGGCGGCTGAACACCGACCATATCGACCTGTACTATCTGCACCGGCTGGACCCCAAGGTGCCGATAGAGGACTCGGTCGGCGCCCTGGCGCGGGCGGTCGAGGCCGGGAAGATCGGGGCGATCGGCCTGTCCGAAATGTCGGCGGCGACATTGCGGCGCGCCCATGCCGTGCACCCGATCGCCGCGATGCAGACGGAATATTCGCTGCTCACCCGCAATGCGGAAATTGCGGTCCTGTATGCGTGCAGGGAGCTGGGAACCGCCTTTGTTGCGTTCTCGCCGCTTGGACGGGGGATGCTGACGGGATCCCTGCCGCCCTCCGCAGTGGAACCGCCCGACCTGCGGGCCACGCTGCCGCGTTTCAGGTCGCCTCATGTCGAGGCCAATCTGCTTCTGGCCGGCAAACTCGCGGCCATTGCGCGATCGGCGGGCTGCACGACATCTCAACTCAGCCTTGCGTGGCTGCTGGCGCGTGGAGACCATGTCCTGCCTATTCCGGGGACCGCCAGTCCCGACCATCTGGCGGAGAATATGGCGACATTGTCCATGTCCATATCAGCGGACGCGCTGGCGCAGGCGGATGCCCTGTTCAGCCGAGGCGCAGTTTCCGGCCCGCGCTATCCGCAATCCGCCCAGGCGCAGGTCGATACGGAAATCTGGGAAGGCGAACCGCTGGACGTTTCATGACGACCGGCTGGCCCCGCCTCCACCGGCTCGCCAGTCGCTGGGCGGGCGCCCCACATGGCGGGTGAAGAAGCGGGAGAAATAGGCCGGGTCGTCAAAGCCGATCGCATAGGCAATTTCCGCGATCGAAAGATTGGAATAGATGAGCAGGCGTCGCGCTTCCAGCAGGGCGCGTTCATCGACCATGGCGGCCGGAGACATGCCCGCGACATGGGAGCAGGCCTGGCGCAGCGTCGTTTCGCTGACGCCGAGCGCGAGGGCATGGGCGGCAACCGGATCCCGTTCCCGAAAGCGCTGTTCGATGCGTTCGCGCAGGCGGGCCACGAGGCGGGCCTGCCTGCCGCTGCTGGCGGCACCAGCATCGCCGGGGGCCGCATGGCGAAGCGCCTGAACCAGCAGGCCGAGAAGCAGCGCTTCCACCGCGCCGCGCTGGCCGGGGCCTGACCAGGCAAGTTCCCTCGCCATGCGCTGGATGGCCGCCTCCGCGTCCGCGAAATCGGCTGGCGGCAGTGAGACCGCATGCGGAGCGCGGAACAGCGGTTGAAGATCATCGTCGCGGCTGAGGAGATGTTGCAGGTAGCTGTCGGAAATCGTCGTCACCCAGCCGAGAGATTCGCGAAGCCAGGTAAAGCCGTGGATTATCCCGGCGGGGACGAGCAGCAGACAGGGGGCATCGAACGACACCGTGTCGCCGTCGGCGCGCATGGCCCCGCCGCCTTCGCAGATCAGGATGACATGGTTGAGATCGCGATGGATGTGCGGCTGGATCGTCCATTCGCTGGGCCGCGATCGATCGTCGAGGCTTTCCACATGGACAAAGCCGGCTTCGACTGCCCTTTGCGGCTCACCATAGAGGTAGAAGGTCGGAACGGCTGTGCCCATGACGCCCAAAAGCTGTTGGATCGTCCAATCTATATGCTGGCATAGCCATGGCAGGCAAGCCCCGTCCGCGCCAGAAGAAGCCGGACAAGGCATGAGAGGAACAGGGCCATGAAAACGCAAGTCGCCATTGTCGGCGCGGGACCGGCCGGCCTTTTGCTGGGCCATTTGCTGCGCGCCGAGGGGCTGGACGTCGTCGTCGTGGAGCGGGCCTCGGCCGATTATGTGCTTGGACGCATTCGCGCCGGGGTTCTGGAGCGGACGACGACCGATCTGATGGACCGGCTGGGCCTGGGCGAACGGATGCACCGGGAGGGGCTGCCGCATGACGGCTTCCATCTGGCGGATGGCGAACGCCTCATCCGCATCGACGTCGCCGCGCTCACCGGCCGGCAGGTCATGGTCTATGGACAGACGGAATTGACGCGTGACCTGATGGACGCGGCGCCCGAACGCGGCCTCAACGTGATCTACGAAGCGGGGGACGTGGCGCTCCACGACCTGGAGGGGGACGCGCCCTATCTCAGCTTTACCGAAAATGGCGCAACCCGGCGGATCGATGCGCAGTTCATCTGCGGCTGCGACGGATTTCATGGCCCTTCCCGTGCCGCCATTCCGGCGTCGGTGGGAAAGCCCTTCGAAAAAATCTATCCCTTCGGCTGGCTGGGCATCCTGGCCGACGTGCCGCCCTGCAATCATGAACTCATCTACGCCAATCATGATCGCGGCTTCGCACTGGCGTCCATGCGTTCGGAGACGCGCAGCCGCTATTATATCCAGGTTCCGCTGGACGAGAAGGTCGAGGACTGGCCGGACGAGCGGCTATGGGATGAACTGGCCGTCAGGCTGGGGCCGGAAGCGGGCGCGCAGATCGTCCGGGGGCCATCGCTGGAAAAGTCGATCGCGCCGCTGCGATCCTTCGTGTTCGAACCGATGCGTCACGGCCGCCTCATGCTGGCTGGCGACAGCGCGCATATCGTGCCGCCGACCGGGGCGAAGGGGCTCAATCTTGCGGCATCCGACGTCCATTATCTTTCGGAGGCGCTGGTCGCCTATTTCCGGCGCGGCGACAATGACGCCATTGCCGGCTATTCGGACCGCGCCCTCGCCCGGATCTGGAAGGCGGAGCGCTTCTCCTGGCAACTGACGGGGCTGATGCACCGCTTCCCGGACAATGACGCGTTTGACAGGCGGATGCAGCTCGCGGACCTGGATTATATCGCCTCGTCCGTCGCGGCGCAGACGACCATCGCCGAAAATTATGTCGGCCTGCCGCTTTGATGCGGCAGACCTGCACGGCGGGAGGATATCCGCGCGAACAACGGCTGCGGGCCAACGCGGACAGTGATGCAGCTTAAAAGTTCGCTGCGCATCTAAGGTCGGGAAATTGACAGGATAAAGGCCATCAAGATGGACGCGCCCATCTAATTGCCCCATGGTGCAACTGATTTAACATATGCGGGGTGGCAATGGCATCGAAGCCGGAGCAGAATGAGTTTCCGGGCGGATCGAAGCAGCGGGTTTCCAATGCCGGCGCCGCAGTGCGGGCAGGCACTGCCTCCTTCGAGGACTATGTAGTCATTGAGCGCTGGAGAGCTGCTCACCGAGCCGTCTTGAACACCTTTCAGGCGATTCTGCGCAACAGAACCCGAGGATCCGGCATCATCGTGGCTCAACGCCACAAGCGTAGAAATACGATTTTCGGAAAGCTTCGTCGATTCCCGACAATGCTCTTGGCTAGAATGGATGACGTCGCCGGATGCCGTCTCATTTTCCCTGACACCCAATCGCTTTATGAATTTCGTCACAAACTTCATGCCGCCAACTTCCAGCACCAGTTGAGAAATCAGCCAGACAAGTACGATTACATCAAACACCCAAAGGATACTGGATATCGGGGCGTGCACGATGTTTATATTTACAACGTCAATTCTCTCCATGGCCGGGCGTACAAGGGATTGCTGATAGAGCTTCAATATAGAACTCGTTATCAGCATGCGTGGGCTACAGCAGTAGAAGTGGTTGGCTTCATTACTGAAAGTCAACCTAAATTCCGTCAAGGTGACAAGCGATTCGAACTCGCATTGTCGCTAGCCAGCGAAATCATCGCGCGGACCTTTGAAGATTCAAACTCCTGCCATGCTGATCTGAGTGATGAGAAATTGGTAGACACTTTTCTCCAGATCGACGGTGAATTAGGCTTCATGCGCATGCTTCGAGCACTGAATTCTGCAAATAGCGAGGTTACAGAAAAGAAGAACGTAATTCTAATATTTGGGGAAAATGACAACCCAGATGACAAACTGAAAACGCTATCCTATCGAGACGCAACCGATGCTTTGCGAGCACTATTCCAGCTTGAGAAAGAAAATCCTGGAAAAGATATCGTCCTTGTTAAGGCAGATTCTTCAGACGATGTGCGCATCGCGTTCAAAAATTACTTTTCAGATGCGACCGACTTCATTCAATTGATTGATGAAGGTTGCAAAAAACTCGTGGGCAGCCGAGTAATGCAACTCTAATTTGCGCCGCGCAACACGATCACAAACGCCTCACAAGTTATTGAGTTAGGGATTTTATGGAGCGGGTGAAGGGAATCGAACCCTCGTCGTAAGCTTGGGAAGCTTCTGCTCTGCCATTGAGCTACACCCGCCCGGGTGGAACGCGGCTTAGCCTTTGATCCTGGTGCCGTCAACGCGATCGCGGCGGAGAATTTCAGAGATCGGCATAGGGCGCCTCGGCATCGCGGGCCGGTATGGCGCCGCGGCGGCCGATATTCCAGCCGGCCAGACGATGCCCGGCGATCGCCGCTTCGCCGGGGGTGCGGCCGGCGAGGCGGGCGTGGAGATAGCCGCCGTTGAACGCGTCGCCCGCGCCGCTCGAATCGACGACGCTCAGCTTTGCCGGGGGAGCAACGATCCGCCCGTCCACCAGGCATCCCTCCGCGCCGAGCTTCACAACGACCTCCCGGCCTTCATCCGCCCCCCAGCGGCGGGCGGCGTCCCCGGCATCGTCGACTTCGCCCATCTCCACTTCGTCAGCGAGGGTCGGCAGGCCCATGTCGCTGACGGCGATCGCCCGGTCCCGCCACTGCCGGGCCGTGTCCGCATCGGGCCAGAGCCGGGCGCGATAATTGCCGTCGAACGCCACCTTGCCGCCATTGGCGCGGACCGCGCCGCACAGGCCAAGCAGCTTCTCGCGCGCCTCTTCGGGCAATATGGCCAGGGTGATCAGCGAGAAATACAGCAGTTTCGACCGGGCCGCCTGTTCCATCATGGCGGCGCTTCCCGGCAGGTCGAACATGCGCCTGGCGGCCGCCTCTCCCCGCCAATAGTGAAAGCTGCGTTCGCCCTGCGCATCGGTTTCTATGGCATAGAGGCCGGGTAGCCTTCCCTCCGCCGCGAGCAGCAGGGACGTGTCGACCCCCTCCCCCTCCCATGCGGCGCGCAGTTCCACGCTCATGGGATCGGCGCCGATCGCGCTGGCGAAGCGCACCTGGTCGCCGCAGCGGGCCAGATGGATCGCGGTATTGATGACGTCGCCGCCATAACGCAAATTCCAGCCGCCGTCCGGGCCGCCCTCCCCCGAAGCGCGGCTCAACTCCAGCATCGCTTCGCCGACGACGGTTACCCCTTCGGTCATGCCCATATGCGTCCCATCCTGCTGCTATGGGCGCCTCCTTGGCGCTTAGGGCACGGGCAAGTCAATGCCGCGCGGGCTCCGCCCATGCCGACAATTTCTTTCGCAAACGGAACGTCCCCTGCGGCTGCGCGTTGCAGGAAACGGACACGCTATTCGACGGGAATGCCCAAATGCACACGGCGGCGCCGGAAGGATCTGGAAACCGCTTCGAGCTGCTGGTCCAGAATGTTACCGACTATGCCATCTACATGCTGTCGGAAACCGGCATCGTCGCGAGTTGGAACGCCGGCGCGCGGCGTTTAAAGGGCTATGATGCCGAAGAGATCATCGGCCAGCATTTTTCCCGCTTCTACACGGCGGAGGATCAGGCGACCGGACTTCCCGCCCGGGCGCTGGAGACTGCCGAACATGCCGGGCGGTTCGAGGCGGAGGGATGGCGCGTGCGCAAGGACGGATCGCGTTTCTGGGCGCATGTCGTCATCGATCCCATCCGCGAACCCGGCGGCCGGCTCATCGGCTTCGCCAAGGTCACCCGCGACCTGACGGAGCGCCGCGCCGCCGAGGAGGAATTGCGGCGCAGCGAGGAACGCTTCCGTGTCCTGGTGCAGGGCGTCACCGACTATGCGATCTACATGCTCGACCCCGTGGGGACGATCACGAGCTGGAATCCGGGCGCGGAACGCTTCAAGGGATACAAGACCGAAGAGATATTGGGTCAGAATTTCTCTCGCTTCTATTCGGAGGAGGACCGCATGGCGGGGCTGCCCTCCAGAGCGCTGGATACGGCGGCGCGCGAAGGCCGGTTCGAGGCCGAGGGGTGGCGCATCCGCAAGGACGGATCCCGATTCTGGGCGCATGTCATCATCGACACGATCCGCAGCGCGCAGGGTGAATTGATCGGCTTTGCCAAGATCACGCGCGACCTGACCGAGCGAAGGGAGACGCAACTGGCGCTGGAAGAAGCGCGGGAAGTGGTGTTCCAGGCGCAGAAGATGGATGCCATCGGCAAGCTGACCGGCGGCGTCGCCCATGATTTCAACAATCTTCTGGCCGTGATCGTCGGCAGTCTGGACCTGGCGCGGCAGCGGCTGGCGAGCGGGGCGGACATATCCCGCTATATCGACAATGCGATGACGGCGGCGGAGCGCGGCGCGACGCTGACGCAGCGCATGCTCGCCTTCGCGCGCAAGCAGGAACTGAAGCTGCGAAGCGTGGATTGCGTGACGCTGGTCCGGGACATGGCGGACCTGTTGAAGACGACCCTGGGCAACGGTGTGGCCATAGAGACCCGCTTTCCCCTGCAACTGAGCGCCGCCCATGCCGATCCGGCGCAACTGGAACTGGCTCTGCTCAACCTGGCGGTCAACGCCCGCGACGCCATGCCGGACGGTGGGAGGATCATCATAGAGGGCGCGGAGGCTACGCTGTCGAAGGCGCAGCGCCCCGACCTGGCGGATGGTCGCTATGTGCGCCTGTCCGTGATCGATGAAGGCGAGGGCATGGACGCAGCCACGCTGGAACGCGCGCGCGAACCGTTTTTCACGACCAAGGGGGTCGGCAAGGGCACGGGCCTGGGCCTGTCGATGGTGCATGGCTTTGCCGAACAATGCGGCGGTTTGCTGACCATCGCCAGCGAGCCGGGCAAGGGGACCACGGTATCGCTGTGGCTGCCCTGGGCGCCGGCCGACGAGGTCAGGGAGGATGTCGCGGACATACCCGACATGCTGGCGCTGGCCGAGCCGCTGGTGATCCTCGCGGTCGACGACGATGACCTGGTGCTGACGAACACCGCCGGCATGCTGGAGGAACTGGGGCATACCGTATTCCAGGCGACGTCGGGACGGGACGCGCTGCGCGTGCTGGAAAAAGGCAGCGTCGACCTGGTCATCACCGACTATGCCATGCCGGGCATGACGGGAACCCAGCTTGCCGATCAGATCGACGAACGATTCTCCGGCCTGCCCGTGGTGATCATCACCGGCTTTGCCGAATTGCCGCCCAACATGACGCGACGGCCCCGGCTGGACAAACCGTTCAAGCAGGCGGAGCTGGCGCGCATCGTGACAGCGGTGACGCAGGGCGGCCAGAAGCTCGTGCGGTTGGCCCCGCCGTCCGACAACCTGTAGGCGGCGATCTTTACCAAAGCTTGACGAAACAGGCGTAAAGCAAGGATTTCCTTGCCCTAGCCCCTTGCATGCGTCGGGAAGTTCGCCAAAGAGACATGAACGTCGTCCCTCCCCCGTACCCTCTTCCGCAGGATCGCATGAACAGGCAAGCCGCGCCGACTTCCCATTTCTACACGTCGCTGCGCATGCGCCTCCACTATCTGGATTGGGGCAACAGTGCAGCCCCGACGCTGATCCTGGTGCATGGCGGGTTCGACCACGCCCGCAGCTGGGACTGGACGGCGCGGGCGCTGGCGAAGGATTATCATGTCATCGCACCGGACCTGCGTGGCCATGGCGACAGCGCCTGGTCGGCCGAGGGTTCCTATATGACGGCGAACTATGTCTACGATCTGGCGCAATTGATCGAGCAACTGGGCCGGGAGCCGGTGATATTGGTCGGCCATTCGCTGGGCGGCTCGATCGCGCTCCGCTATGCCGGGCTTTTCCCGGAAAGGGTCGCCAAGGTCGTCGCCATTGAAGGGCTGGGCCTGTCGCCGGGCCGGATCGAGGAGCAGGCGCAAAAGGCCGAACCGGACCAGTGGCTGCAGTGGATCGAGAAGCGGCGAGGGCGCGCGCGCCAGACGCGGCGGCATTACCCGACCATCGAGGCCGCGGTCGCGCGCATGCGGGAACGCAACGACCATCTGTCGGTCGAGCAGGCGATGCATCTCACCATCCATGGCGTCAATCGCAACGAGGATGGCAGCTATCGCTGGAAATTCGACCCCTATCTCCATGACCCCGCGCCGCAGGCCTGGTCCGACATCAGCCTGCCGCAGTTCTGGGAACGGATCGCATGCCCCACGCTCCTGTGCCTGGGGCTGGATAGCTGGGCCTCCAATCCGGTGAAGGACGGACGCGCCGCGCATTTCCAGGATGCGCGGCTGGTCGAATTCGCGGATGCCGGCCATTGGCTGCATCATGACCAGTTCGACCGCTTCATCGCGGAACTGCGGGACTTCCTCTGATCCGGCCATAAGGCAGAAGGCTGGGTGGGACGTCCTGGGGCCTAGTTTTTCCTGCGAAGGGCCTGGCCCCGTTATGCTTTGAAGGCGGCAATGGCGGCCTGATATTCGGACCGGAGCTGGGCGATGAAGTCGGCGGCAGGCTGGACGCCGCGGATTGCGCCAATGCCCTGGCCCGCGCCCCAGACATCGCGCCACGCCTTTGCACCACCTGAAGCGCTGGAAAAATCCATTTGCGAAGCCTTGGGCAGATTGTCTGCGTCCAGCCCGGCAGCGGTGATGCTGGGGCGCAGATAATTGCCGAGCACGCCGGTGAAATAGTCGGAATAGACAATGTCGGCCGACCCGCTGTCGACGATCATCTGCTTGTAGGCAAGTTCGGCATTGGCTTCCTCGGTCGCGATGAAGGATGACCCCATATAGGCGAAGTCAGCCCCCATCATCCGCGCCGCCGCGATCGAGCGGCCGGTCGCGATCGCGCCTGAGAGAGCGAGCGGCCCGTCGAACCAGGCGCGGATTTCCTCAACCAGCGCAAAGGGCGAGAGGGTGCCGGCATGACCGCCTGCCCCCGCGGCCACGGCGATCAGGCCATCCGCGCCCTTTTCAATCGCCTTGCGCGCGAAGACATTGTTGATGACGTCATGAAGGACGATGCCGCCGTAGCTGTGTACGGCCTCGTTCACATCCTCCCGCGCGCCCAGCGAAGTGATCACGATCGGCACGCGATATTTGACGCAGAGAGCGAGATCCTCCTCCAGCCGGCTGTTGGTCTTGTGCACGATCAGGTTGACCGCGAAGGGCGCGTCCCTGTCCGTCAGGGCTTCCCCCAATTGCTGGAGCCATTGTTCAAACACGCCCGACGGACGGGCGTTGAGCGAAGGAAAGGCGCCCACGATCCCGGCGCGGCACTGGGCGATGACGAGCGCCGGCTGCGAGATGATGAACATCGGCGAGCCGATCAGCGGCAGGGACAAACGGCCTTCCAAAAATGCCGGCAAACTCATGGGCCAGGCCCCTCCTTCATGATTTACGGAAACGCGCTATCACCTCGCACAGCGCGACAAAAGATCGAATTTGGCGACCTTGCGGCGGCGGGCGCATGGCCGTCGAACGCCGTAGCGTCAACGATGCGTATGTTTCGATAAAGATGAACGGGTCTGAGAGACGGGCCAGGGAAAAGCCGCATTATTATAGGGAACGATCCATCCGCGCCTTCACGAGGCAGCGGATCAATCCCCCACGATCTTGAGCAGCCGGCGTTCCACGGGCGCGAGTATGCCCTGAAGCTCGGCGCCGCGCTTCAACACATGGCCTGCCTCCCCGATCAAGGCCCACATGCCCTGGCGATGACGCAGCGAGGGCCGCTTTTCGATGCGGAATTCCGGTCGCTCGGCGGACCGGCGGAATGCGGAGAAGATCGCCGCTTCCCGCCCCATGTCAATGGCGTAATCGCGCCAATGCCCGGCCGCGACCATGCGGCCGTAAAGATCCATGATACGCTGAAGTTCGAGGCGATCGAACCCGGTCTGACCGGCCGAGCCAGCCGCGCCCCGGGCCGCTTGCGACGGAAACGGCGTCACATTGCTCATCAGGCGCGGCCACGCTCCCTGAGCTCGGCAAGATGATCCGCAGGCGCATTGCTCCGTTCAGCCAGCAGGTCGGCGAGGCGCTTCTGCAACTGGTCGATTTCAAGCTGGAGCATTTCCAGCTTCTGCTTGTCCGGGTCGACGCAGTCGGAGCAAGGCGTGCCATAGGGCAGGAATTCCCGCTGATAGGCCGTCACGTCGACCAGCATGGGACGCGCGGGAATGCCGACCATGGTCGCGCCCTCCTTCACATCCTTGGTCACGACGGCGTTGGCGCCGACGCGGGCACGGGCGCCCACGCGCACCGGACCCAGCACCTGGGCACCGGAACCGACGATCACGCCGTCTTCCAGCGTCGGATGGCGCTTCCCGGCGATGCCATTGGCGGGGTCCGTCCCCCCCAATGTCACATTCTGGTAGAGGGTGACGTCATTCCCGATCTCGGCCGTCTCCCCGATCACGGTGAAGCCATGATCGATGAAGAAGCGCTTGCCGATGCGCGCGCCGGGGTGAATGTCGTTGCCGGTCAGGAACCGGGAAAAATGGTTCACCGCGCGGGCCAGGAAATAGAGCCGCGCCCGGTAAAGCCGATGCGCGACCCGGTGAAAGGCCAGCGACCAGACACCCGGATAGAGGAGAATTTCGGCGCGCGAACGCGGAGCAGGATCGCGAGCTTTGACCGAATCCAGATAGGCAATAAGATTGCGCAGCATGAAGCGCCCCTGATGAAAACCGACCAGGCGGTACATAAGCGCAAAAGGATGAATTTTCCAGATGGTGGGCTATTTCGGCTTCGTCCGATAAAACAGAAAGTTTCTTGGCGGCCCGTGATATACCAATCAAAGCGGTAGACAATGTAACAGGGACCAGTGAATGATCGACATATTGATCGCCCGTTTCGGCGAAGTCCTGCCCTTCATTCTCATCGGTTTCGGCGCCCAGATGATCGACGGCGCCCTCGGCATGGCCTATGGCGTCATTTCCAGCACGCTCCTCCTGGCGCTGGGCGTGCCGCCCAGCAGGGCGTCGGCGAGCGTCCATGCGGCCGAAACCTTCACGACGGGCGTGTCGGCCATCAGCCACATCCTTCACAGAAATGTCGACTGGCGCCTGTTCGCGCGCCTCATCATTCCGGGCGTGGTCGGGGGCGTGGCCGGGGCCTATCTGCTGTCCAATGTGGACGGGGCGGTGATCAAACCCTTTGTGCAGGCCTATCTGACGGCGATCGGCGTCTACCTGATATGGCGCGGTTTCCATTATCCGCCCCAGGCGCGCAATCCCAAATGGGTGGCACCGCTCGGCCTGGTCGGGGGCTTCATGGATGCCACGGGCGGCGGCGGATGGGGGCCTGTGGTGACGTCGAACCTGCTGATCCAGGGATCCAGCCCGCGCCATACCATCGGCACGGTGAACAGCGTCGAATTCATCCTGACGACCGCCATCAGCCTGACCTTCCTGCTGCATCTGGGCTGGGAAACCTTCACCACCTACACGGTCGGCCTTTTGATCGGTGGCGTGATCGCCGCACCTTTCGGCGCGATGCTGGCCCGGCATGTCGCGCCCAGAACCCTCTTCATCGCCGTGGGATCGATCCTGACCCTCACATCGCTGTTCGGCGTGGCCAAATGGCTTGGATATATTGGTTGAGTTAATTATATTGGGCTTTCCAATCGAGGAAAGCGATCAATGTCCAGTTACATGCCCACCCTCAAGCAGCTTCAATATCTTGTCGCGCTGAAGGAGCATGGCCATTTCGGCAAGGCCGCGGATAGCTGCTTCGTCACCCAGTCGACGCTGTCCGCCGGTATTCGCGAGCTGGAATCGCTGATCGGCATCACGCTGGTCGAGCGGACGCGGCGGGTCGTCCGCTTCACCGCTCTGGGCGATCGTATCGTTGAAAAGGCGCATCGGGTGCTGCGCGAGGCCGAAGAACTGGCCGCCATCGCCGAGGCGTCGGGCAAGCCGTTGACGGGCGAACTGCGGATGAGCGTCATTCCCACCATCGCCCCCTTCCTGCTCCCCCGGCTGCTGCCCCGGCTGCGTGGCGAGCGACCGGAACTGAAACTCTATCTGCGCGAGGAAACAACGCAGGCGGCCATCGAGTCCCTGCGGCACGGCAATGTGGATTGCGTGCTGCTCGCCCTGCCCTTTCCGACTGGGGAACTGGACAGCGAATTTCTGTTCCAGGACCGGCTTTATGTCGCCTTTCCCCGCGACGACCCGCGCGATCCGCCCGAATGGATCTCACCCGAGATGATCGACGAGACCAAGCTGTTGCTGCTGGAGGACGGGCACTGCCTGAAGGACCATGCGTTGGCGGCGTGCAACCGGCCGGAAATTCGCGCGAGCGCGATGATGATGGGAACGTCCCTGCATACGCTGGTCCAGATGGTCGACAACGGTCTGGGGATGACCATCATGCCCGAAATGGCGATAGCCAGCGGTTTGCTCAACCACACGCAGATTACCGCTCGCCCGCTTCGTTCGGAACGCGCGCATCGGGACATCGCGCTGGTTTGGCGGAAGAACAGCCCGCGCGACAAGGAGTTTCGGCTGTTGGCGGAACTGCTGCGCGACGCAGCGGACCTGCAGGAGATCAGCGCGGCTGCCTAGGACGGATCCTGGAGCGACTTCCAGGGGATCGGAACCGATCGCTGGTCGAGAAATAGCGGAAAACAAGACAGGTGCATGACAGGCTCAACGCTGCCAGCTCTCCGCCTTCTCATCATCCTCGGCGCGGGCATCCACCCAGGCGGTGCGCTCGGCAAAATGTTCCTTCTTCCAGAAGGGCGCACGGGATTTCAGCCAGTCGATGAGGAAGGCGCAAGCCTCCAGCGCCGCTGTTCGGTGACGGGATGCCGTGCCCACGAACACGATCCTCTCGCCCGGAACCAGCCGTCCGAAACGGTGGATCACTCGCACGCCAAGCAGAGGCCAGCGCTCGCATGCCTCCGCCACGATGCGTTCGACCTGTACCGTCGTCATCGCAGGATAATGTTCAAGTTCGAGCGCGACCAGATCGCCATCCCCCCGGACGATGCCGGTGAAGCTGGCGACGCCGCCACCACCAAAAGCCTCCAGCGCGGCGAGTTCCGCGCCGGGATCGAAATCGCCAAGCTGGATGGAGATGCGGCTCATCCGCCCGTTACCGGGGGGAAGATGGCCAGTTCCTTTGCTTCGCCAATCACGCTGTCCAGCGGCACGAAATGCTGGTCCAGCGCCGCGCGCAGCTTTTCCGGACGGGCAAAGGCTTCGGCATAGCCTGCCCCCCGCGTGGCCAGCGTAGCGATGAGCGCACCGATGGTGACATCGGCGGCAGGCCGTTCGACCTGTTCCTCATCGCGGCCAATGGCCTCACGAACCCAGGCGAAATAGACGAGCGTCAGGTCGGACACGGTTCAATCCATATGCTTGATGCCGACGCGCAGATAGTCCCAACCCGTAACGAGGGTCAAGATCGCCGCCGCCCAGAGCGTGGCGATGCCGACCAGTTGAACAAAGGGGAATTGCGGCACTGCGCCGGCTAGAATCAGGGCACCCAGCGCGATGAGCTGGCAGGTCGTCTTCCATTTGGCGAGGCGCGACACCGGCACGGAAACCTGGAGTCCGGCAAGAAACTCGCGCAGGCCCGACACCGCGATCTCCCGCAGCAGGATGATCATCGCCGCAGCGATATGGATGCCGGAAATATCGCGGGTGGCGGCCAGCATCAGGATCACCGCGCCGACCATGATCTTGTCCGCTATGGGATCAAGAAAAATGCCCAGTTTCGATACGGCGCCCTGCGCCCTTGCCAGATAGCCGTCGAAATAATCGGTGATCCCCATCAGGCAGTAAAGCGCGAAGGCCAGCATGTAGCCGGTCGTCCAGCGCGCACCGACCTCCGCCGGCCACAGCAGCGCGACCAGCAGCGGCACCGTCAATATGCGCGAAAGCGTCAGCAGATTAGGCAGCGTCAGCATGGCGGCGAACTGCCACAGTCGGGGCCGCCGCACAAGCAGGCGTGCAACATGACGGGATGATCGGGCGTCGACATTCGGCGCGGAGGGCTTGTGCTTACCCGTCTTCTGTCGCTAGACCCCGCCACGCTCATCCACAGCGAAGAAGACCCCCTCGCCCATGCAAGCCTCTCTAAGGCTCCTCAACAAGCGACGTTTTCTGCCGCTTTTCATCACTCAGCTCCTCGGCGCGTTCAACGACAACCTGTTCAAGAATGCGATGGTGCTGTTCGTCGTCTATTCCGTCTACAATGACGAGAAGTCGGAAACCTGGTTCAGCGCGCTGGCGACCGGCGTGTTCATCCTCCCCTTCTTCCTGATGTCCGCCCTGTCCGGCCAGCTTGCCGACCAACGCGACAAGGCCGCGATCATCCGCATCGTCAAGGCGGCCGAAATCGTCATCATGACGGTCGGTGCGGTCGGGCTGGCGCTCATCTGGAGCGGGGTGGCCGTGCATCTGCTCGCCATCCCTCTCCTTCTGCTCGCGCTGTTCGCCATGGGGGTCCATTCGACCTTCTTCGGCCCGATCAAATATGCGATCCTTCCCCAGCATCTGCATGACGAGGAAGTGCTGGGCGGAACCGGACTGGTCGAGGCCGGAACCTACATCGCCATCCTTGCCGGGACGATATTGGCAGGGATCATCCCGGTGCAGGCGGCAGCGGCCTGCATCATCCTGACGGCCATTATCGGCTGGCTAACAGGGCGCAACGTGCCCGCGGCGCCATCCCTGCTGGAGCGGCAGCCGATCGACTTCCACATCATCCGATCCTCGATCACGCTGGTGCGGGGAACGATGCACATCCGGCGGCTCTATCTCGCCATCATGGCGATCAGCTTCTTCTGGGCGGTCGGCACCGTGCTGTTCATCCAGTTTCCGCCGCTGGTCAAGAATGTGCTGAGCGCCGACAAATCGGTAGCCAGCCTGTTCCTGGGCATTTTTTCGATCGGCATCGCCATTGGATCGGTGGCGATCAATCGCTTGCTGAGCGGCCATGTCTCGGCCCGATATGCGCCTGCGTCCGTCATCGGCATGGGCATCAGCATCATCGCCTTCCACATCATATGCGACCTATGGATGGCCGGGTCGGACGGCAGGATGCTCAGCCTGTCCGGTTTCCTCCATCATCCGCTGGCGATCCCCTTGTCGCTCTGCCTGCTTTGCGTGGCGACGTTCGGCGGGATGTTCGTGGTGCCGCTCTACGCCTTCCTCACCACGACCGTCGAGAAGTGCGAGGCGGCACGGACCGTCGCGGCCAACAACATCGTCAATTCAGGGGCGATGGTGCTGGGATCGCTGCTGACGATCAGCCTCAGCATCGCCGGCCTGTCGGTGGTGAACCAATTGCTGCTGGTGGCGGCGCTGTGCCTGCCCTGCGCGTGGATCGCATGGACATTGCACAAGGCGTGCGATTGAGACGGCGATACCGGCGAATCTCCTGCCTTCGGGCGGAAGCGCGGACGCTCTTCCCGGTGGCAGGTCGCCGAAAAACTAGAAAATGAAGCTGTAGAAAGCCGTGAAGAAGGCGCCGAAGCTCAGCATGAACAGCTTCCAGTCATTGTCGTCGGACGGCGGAGCGCGATCGCGGCTCGCCTCTGCAACGGCTGGGCGCAGCACATGGCGCGGCAACCGTTGGCGGAACGGGTGGCGGGTCGACTCGCTCGTCAGGACCAGAGTTCTTCTCATGGGCAGCAGGTTAACGGATTCTTTACCATCGGAAAGACCGCTGTTTACGGTTAATCCATGCCTGTCCCGCCACGGGACATGCTTGACCGTATCAAGCAAATAACACAGCATGGCCGAAGCAATGAACGACCCCCTGACGACTCCCGACCCGGATGCCCTGCCAGAGCGCGCCTTCGGCGTCGGCCCGCCCAGCGCCTTCGCGCCGCCCCGGCCGTGGAAGCGCCGGGTGCAGATAGCCGGGTGGGTCGTCGCGGCGCTGCTGGCGCTGCTGATGATCCTTGTCGCCTGGCTTGCGGTCACCGCGCCCATGTCGCGATCGCTCAAGCCGATCGCGCCGCCCAGCATCAGCCTGATGTCGGCGGACGGCCATCTGATTGCGCGGCGCGGCGCGATCATCGACAAGCCGGTTACCATCGCTGCCCTGCCCAAGCATGTGCCGCAGGCCTTCATGGCGATCGAGGACCGACGATTCTATAACCATTGGGGCGTCGACCCTCGCGGCATAGCGCGCGCGGCCTGGCACAATCTCTGGTCCAGCGGTTCCTCCCAAGGCGGCAGCACGATCACGCAGCAGCTTGCCAAGGGGGTGTTCCTTTCCAGCGACCGCACCTTCGGACGCAAGGCGCGCGAAGCGCTGATCGCCTTCTGGCTGGAGGCATGGCTGACCAAGGACCAGATATTGGAGCGATACCTGTCCAACGTCTATTTCGGGGACAATGTCTATGGCCTGCGCGCGGCATCGCTGCACTATTTCAACCGCCAGCCGGAAAGGTTGACGATCCCCCAGGCCGCGATGCTGGCAGGATTGCTGAAGGCGCCGTCCCGGCTTGCCCCGACCACCAACCTGAAGGGCGCGCGCGATCGTGCCGCCCTGGTGACGCAGGCCATGGTCGAGGCGGGCTATATCAGCAAGGCGGAACGCGACGCCCTGCCCCCGGCGCGGCTCAATGTGCAAGATGCGCCCGATCCGACCAGCGGTACCTATTTCGCGGACTGGGTGCTGCCGGAGGCGCGGGACCGGGCCGGCGCGGTCTATGGTGCGCAGAATGTGACGACTACGCTGGACTGGCGCATACAGAGGCTGGCGGAGGCCGCGATCCGCCGCGCGCCGCTGGGCAAGGCGCAGGCCGCGTTGGTGGCGATGAAGCCGGACGGCAGCGTGGTGGCGATGGTCGGCGGCAGGAACTATGGCGAAAGCGCCTTCAACCGCGCCGTTCAGGCCAGGAGGCAGCCGGGTTCGACCTTCAAGCTGTTCGTTTATCTGGCTGCCTTCCGCGCCGGCATGACGCCCGATGACTTCATCGAGGACACGCCGATCACCACGGGCAGCTATCGCCCGGCAAATCATGGCGGCAAATATCGTGGGCGCATCACATTGCGGCAGGCCTTCGCCGCATCGAGCAATGTCGCGGCGGTCAGGCTGACGCAGAAGGTGGGCGTCGACAATGTCATCAAGGTGGCGCGCGATCTGGGCGTGACCGCTCCCTTGACGGAGGATCTGAGCCTGGCGCTCGGCACGTCGGAAATACCGCTCGTCGAATTGACGGAAGCCTATGCGGCGGTGGCGGCGGGCGCATATCCGGTGCCGGCCCATGGCCTGCCTCCGGAAGAACAGGGCTGGTTCGACCGGCTGCTGAGCCGCCAGAAGCATTTCAGCGACGACCAGCTGGAAATGATCCGCGACCTCCTGTCTTCCGCCGCCAATCGCGGCACCGGCAGCGCGGCCGCCCTTCGCACCAGCACTTTCGGCAAGACCGGCACGACCCAGGACAGCCGCGATGCGATCTTCGTCGGCTATGCAGGCGGGCTGGTGACGGCGGTGTGGATCGGCAATGACGATAACAGCCCCCTGCCCGGCGGCGCGGCGGGAGGCGGCGTGCCGGCCCGCATCTGGCGCAACTTCATGGCGGGAGCGATCAACGAGCCGGTCGAGGATGCGCCGGAGGAAAGCAAGGACAGCGACCTGGTCAACGCCATCGCCAATGTCGCTACGGAGGCGGGGCTGGGCAATATGAGCGTGGGCCTGGACACGCAGGGGGTGACGGTGAACGTCGGGAACGGCCAGATCCGCCTTCCGATCGACCAGCCGCAAGGGCCGCAGCCGGCCGTGCCCGGACCACAGCCGGGCACGCCCCCGCCGCGCATCATCGTTCCGACCGCGCCCGCCGCCGCCGATCAACAACCTTGATGGCGGCGGGCGATGATGCGCTTCTGCCTGCGCCGGCGCGCGACACTATTTTCACCGTCCGCGCCATTCGCGGCCCCATCCGCCCTTTCTCCGGCGCGCTTCCTGCCCTACATGGATCGGCATGAGCGCCCCCCTCTACAACAAGGACATTTTGCGGCTGGCCGCGAACATACCCCATCACAGGCGGCTGCCCGACGCGCAGGCGAGCGTCGAGAAGCGGTCGCCCACATGCGGGTCGCGGGTGACCGCTGACGTCAGGATGGAAAATGGCCGGATCGCCGACATCGGGCTGGACGTGAAGGCCTGCGCCCTGGGGCAGGCATCCGCGGCACTGATGGCTGCGCAGGCGATCGGCCTTACCGCTGACGAACTGGCGGACGCGCGGGACCGGCTCACCGCCTATCTGGCGGGGGAGAGCGATGAACTGGATTTCTGGCCGGGGCTGGCTGTCCTTGCCCCTGCCCGCGACTATCCGGCTCGCCACGCCTCCATCCGGCTGGGCTTCGAAGCCATTGCCGAAGCGGCGCGCATGGCCGACGCCTGATGCAGGATCAGCTTGCGTCGACAGCCGTGGTTCCCGTGTCCGCTACCGACATATTATTGTCCGAAGGCGTTATCCTGCTCGGCGCGGCGGTCCTGTTCGTCATCCTGTTCCGCCGCCTGGGCTTGGGGGCCGTGCTCGGTTATCTGGTCGCGGGCGCGCTGGTGGGGCCGCAGGGACTGAGGCTTGTCGGCGGAGCGGAATCGAAGCTCGCCATAGCCGAGATCGGCATCGTGCTGCTGTTGTTCCTCGTCGGGCTCGAATTGCATCCGGCCCGCCTATGGCGGCTGAAGCGCGACATCTTTGCCCTGGGCGCGGCGCAGGTGGTGCTGTGCGGCTGCGCGCTGACGGCGATCATCTTCTACACCACGGGCTTCACCTGGGGCGCGGCCATCGCGCTGGGACTGCCCCTGGCGCTGTCCTCCACGGCGCAGGTGCTGCCGGGCCTCAAAAGCAGCGGGCGGATCAATTCGCCCTTTGGTGAAAAGGTGTTCTCGATCCTGCTGTTCCAGGATCTCTCGATCGTCCCGCTGATCACGATCGTGGCGGCCCTGTCCCGCAATCCGGCCGATGTGGGCGGTCCGCCGGGATGGATGATGGCCGGCTATACGGTGGCCGCCATCGCCGGGCTGGTGCTGGCCGGCCGGTTCATCCTGCGCCCGCTGCTCCGCCTGGTGGGGCGTCTGGGCGAGCGGGAACTGTTCGTCGTGGTCGGCCTGTTCACCGTGCTGGCAGCGGCGGCGCTGATGCACGCGCTGCACCTTTCCACCGCGCTCGGCGCCTTCGTGGCCGGCGTGATGCTGGCGGATTCGCCCTACCGGCACGAGATAGAGGCGGATGTCGAACCCTTCCGGTCCATCCTGCTCGGCCTGTTCTTCCTGGCAGTCGGCATGGTGCTGGACCTGCATGCGGTGGCGGCCAATCCCCTGTTCGTCATCGGCATGGCGGTGATATTGGTGCTGACCAAGGCCGCGTTGATCACCGGCCTTGCCCGATTGTTCGGCATGGAATGGAACCAGGCCATCGGCTCGGGCCTGCTGTTGAGCCAGGGCGGCGAATTCGGCTTCGTGCTGTTCGCGCAGGCGCAGGGCGCCCTGCTGATCGCGCCCCAGGCCGCCAGCCTGTTCAGCGCGATCGTCACCTTCTCCATGGCGACGACGCCCTTCCTGATGCTGTTCGCCCGCAAGCTGGAATTCGCCAAACCCAAGGTGAAGGGGGACTTTTCCGTTCCCGAAGACGCGCCGCGCGGCACCGCAATCATCGTGGGCTATGGCCGGTTCGGGCAGACGGTCGCCCAGATGCTGATGGGCCATGGCTTCGGCGTCGTGTTGATCGACAAGAAGCCGTCCCAGATCGAGGTGTCCAGCCGCTTCGACATGAAGGTCTATTATGGCGACGGCACGCGCATCGACCTGCTGCGCCGTTCGGGCGGGGAAGAGGCGCGACTGATCGCCTTCTGCATCGATGATCCTTCGCTCGACGCGCGGGTGCTGGAACCCATAGCCGAGGCCTTTCCCCAGGCGGCCTTGCTGGTACGCGCCTTCGACCGCCGGCAATTGCTGGCGCTCAGGGACATGGATCTGGCCGGGGTCGTGCGCGAGGTGTTCGAATCGGCTATCTGCATGGGCGTGCAGGCGATGGAAGCGCTCGGCGTTCCGGCCGGTGAGGTGGAGGAGGTGGAGCGGCAGTATCGCCGCAATGACGAGCAGCGCATGGAACTGCAGATCGAGCATGGCACTCTGATGGCTGCGAAGGAATTAATGTATCGACCAGGCAGGCGAATGCGCCTGCTGGCGCGCGGCGACGGGGAGGAAGAAGCATGATCGGTGTTCTGGCGGCATTGTCGGCAGCCGTGGCGATAGCGGCAGGCGCCTTTGGCGCGCATGGCGCGGCCAATCCGCAGGCAGCGGAATGGTTGCGCACCGGCGGGCTGTATCAACTGATCCATGCGATCGGCGCGCTTGCCATCATGGGGGTGGCGCGGGGTCCGGCGGCGCTGCAACTGGGCGGAGCGGCGATCTTCGCGTTCTCTCTCTATGCCATGGCGCTCGGCGCGCCGAAATGGCTGGGCGCGGTCACGCCCATCGGCGGAACGCTGATGATCGCAGGCTGGATATGGACTGCCTGGATCTACTGGCGGGGATGACAGATCCAGGCCGCCACTTGCCCCCGCACCAACCCAGGCTTAGATTGAACCCATGGCCGATCATCATCATGACCATCTTGAACCGTCAGGCGACAGCCTGGCGGATGCAGCCCGCGCCACGCTGGAGGCGAGCCAGGAGCAATGGACGCCGATGCGCGCAGCCATTTTCGACGCTCTGGCGGCGCAAAATACCCCGGCATCGGCCTATGACATCGCCGACAGCGTATCCAAGGCGCGTGGCAAGCGGGTCGCCCCCAACAGCGTCTATCGCATCCTCGACCTGTTCGTGAACAACAACATCGCGATGCGGGTGGAAAGCGCCAATGCCTATATCGCCAATGCGCATCCGGGCTGTCACCATGACTGCATCTTCCTCGTCTGCACCCGCTGCAAGCAGGCGGCGCATGTCGACGACGACAAGGTGACGGACAAGGTCCGCGCCGTCGCCCGCGGCGAGGGTTTTCACCCGGATCGACCCGTCATCGAGATATTGGGCCTCTGCGCCAGATGCGCCGCGTGATGGCGTTGCGCTTCGGATCGGAACGGCTTAGCGCGGCCGGGAGTCTATGTCTTATATGAACGATCGTCCTTCCACCCCGCTGCTCGACCAGGTCGTCTGGCCCGCGGACCTGCGAAAGCTGCAATCGGGTCAGCTTCGGCAACTGGCCGATGAATTGCGGCAGGAGATGATTTCCGCCGTCGGCGTGACGGGCGGTCATCTGGGCTCCGGCCTTGGCGTGGTGGAACTGACCACGGCGATCCATTATGTGTTCGACACGCCGAACGACAGGCTGGTGTGGGACGTCGGCCATCAATGCTATCCGCACAAGATCCTGACCGGGCGGCGCGACCGCATCCGCACGCTGCGGCAGGGCGGCGGCCTCAGCGGCTTCACCAAGCGGGCGGAGAGCGAGTTCGATCCGTTCGGCGCGGCGCACAGCTCCACCTCGATCAGCGCGGCGCTCGGCTTTGCCGTGGCGAACAGGATGAAGGGCCAGCCCGGCAAGGCGATCGCCGTCATTGGCGACGGCTCCATGTCGGCGGGCATGGCCTATGAGGCGATGAACAACGCCCGGGAGGCCGGCAACCGGCTGATCGTGATCCTCAACGACAATGACATGTCGATCGCACCGCCGGTCGGCGGCCTTTCCGCCTATCTGGCGCGGCTGGTGTCCAGCCGGGAGTTTTTGGGCCTGCGCGACCTTGCCAAGCGGCTCGCGCGGCGCCTTCCGCGCCCGCTTCACAACGCGGCGCGCAAGACCGACGAATTTGCGCGCGGCATGGCGATGGGCGGCACGCTGTTCGAGGAACTGGGATTCTATTATGTCGGGCCGATCGACGGGCATAATCTCGACCAGTTGATCCCGGTGCTGGAAAATGTCCGCGACGCGGCGGAGGGGCCGTGCCTCGTCCATGTCGTGACGCAGAAGGGCAAGGGCTATGCCCCGGCCGAAGCAGCGGCAGACAAATATCATGGCGTTCAGAAGTTCGACGTCGTCACCGGCGCGCAGGACAAGGCTCCCCCCGGCCCGCCGAGCTATACCGGCGTCTTCGCCCAGGCGCTGATCGCTGAAGCGCAACGCGACCCGACGATATGCGCGATCACGGCGGCCATGCCTTCGGGAACCGGGCTGGACAAGTTCGGTGCCGCCTTTCCCGACCGGACCTTCGACGTCGGCATTGCCGAACAGCATGCCGTAACCTTCGCAGCCGGGCTTGCCGCGCAGGGCATGCGGCCCTTCTGCGCCATTTATTCGACCTTCCTGCAGCGCGCCTATGATCAGGTCGTGCATGACGTGGCGATCCAGAATCTGCCGGTGCGCTTCGCGATCGACCGCGCCGGCCTGGTCGGCGCCGACGGATCGACCCATGCCGGCAGCTTTGACGTGACCTATCTCGCCAGCCTGCCCAATTTCGTCGTGATGGCGGCAGCGGACGAGGCGGAACTGGTCCATATGGTGCATAGTTGCGCTCTGTACGACGAGGGGCCGATTGCGGTGCGCTATCCGCGCGGCAACGGCACGGGCGTCGCCCTGCCCGCCACGCCGGAAAGGCTGGAAATCGGCAAGGGCAGGATCGTGCGGGAGGGGCGACAGGTAGCGATCCTGTCGCTCGGTACCCGGCTGGAGGAAGCGCTGAAGGCCGCGGAAACGCTGGAGGCCAAGGGGCTGTCGGCTACCGTTGCGGATCTGCGCTTTGCCAAGCCGCTGGACGAAGCGCTGATCCGCAGATTGTTGACCACGCATGAGGTCGCCGTGACCATCGAGGAAGGGTCTGTTGGCGGCCTTGGTGCCCATGTACTGACGCTGGCCAGCGACCAGGGACTGATCGACAACGGCCTCAAATTGCGGACCATGCGGCTGCCTGACGTCTTCCAGGACCAGGACAAGCCGGAAAAGCAATATGCCGACGCGCGGCTGGACGCGAGTGCCATTGTCGACACCGTGCTGACCGCGCTGCGTCACAACAGCGCTGGCATAGGGAGCGAAGTTCGGGCGTAATAAGCAACCATAAGGTTGCATGATCTGCTTGAAAGTCTATATAGGCAATCTGGAGGTTGCCTATATGCCTGATTCCATCATCAAGACGATAGAGATCGCTGCGCCCGTCGAGAGGGTGTGGGATGCGCTGATCGATCATGAAAAGTTCGGGAGCTGGTTCCGGGTTGCGCTGGACCAGCCCTTTGTCGTGGGTCAGGCATCGACCGGGCACATGACCTATCCGGAATATGAGGATTATCGCTGGGAAGCGCGGGTCGTGGCGATCGAGCCGATGACGCGATTCGCCTATGAATGGCCGGCGACCGGAGGCGACAAGCAATTGATGGAAAGCGGCGTAGCCGTGGCCGAATGGACGCTGGTCGAGTTCATATTGGAGCCGGTCGCGGCGGGCACGCGGCTGACCGTCAGGGAAAGTGGGTTCGATGGGGTACCCGAACCACGCCGGAGCAATGTCATGCGGGACAATGACGGCGGCTGGGCTGAGCAGGTGAAGAATATTCGCGATTATGCCGAACGTTGACGCTGCGCCGGCCCGGCTGTTTGCGGCCCTGGGCGATGCGACGCGGCTGGACCTGATCGGCCGCCTTTCCGATGGGGGAGAGCGTTCGATCGGTCAGTTGGGCCACGGATTGCCGATCAGCCGTCAGGCGGTGGCCAAGCATCTGGACGTCCTGCTCGGCGCCGGGCTGGTCAACCGGACCAGGTCGGGACGGGAGGCGCTGTTCCGTTTGCGGCCCGAGGGCGTTGCAGAGGCCAAGGATTGGCTCGCGAAGGTCGAAAGCCAGTGGGACGGGACTTTGGGCCGGTTCAAGGATTTCGTCGAGAACCAGCCCTGAATCCCGCTGACCGATTATTGCGGCGTGGCCGCGCGCGCGTCCTGGCCGTCACCTTCAGGAGCGGCAATGATGTCGCGGGTAGTGGCGCCCTTGTCGACCACTTCGGTTGCAGGATCACCGACGGAAGAACGGATGCCGGCAGCCGCGTTGGCGCGCCCGGCGGCGTTCAGCGTGGCGCTTTCGCCCGGGCTGCGGGCGGCGGGACCACCGAACATCGCCTCCATCGCAGCCTTGCTCGAATCGACGGAGGCCGCGGCAGGCGTGCCGGGCGCGGGCGGAACCAGCGCGAAGTCAGGCGGGATCACCAGCGGAGCCTGACGCGAAACGGCGAATTCGTCGGGACGTGAACGGTTGAAGAGGCCGCCGCCACCGCCGCAAGCGGACAGCATCGAAATCAGGCCAGCGGCGAGGATCAGTTTACGCATCAGTTCATTGACTCCGTCTTTGCGCCCTTCTCGCGCAGCAGAAGCGCCCGCGCAAGCAGGATCAGCACGCCGAAAGTGATGGCCGCGTCGGCCAGGTTGAAAATCAGGAAAGGTCGCCACTCGCCGAAATGCAGGTCGGCATAATCGACCACATAGCCAAGGCGCATGCGATCGACGATATTGCCGATGGCGCCGCCCAGCACCAGCCCAAGCGCGACAACGTCCTGACGCGCCTTTTCGCGCCACATCCACACTGCCACGAAGCCCGCGATCAGCATGGTCATGCCAACCAATATCCAGCGCATCAGGTTGGTGTCGGCGTGGAAGAAGCCCATGGAAACGCCGCGATTTTCCAGCCAGCGCAGGCGGAAGATCGGCAGGATCTCTATGCCCTCGTCCATCCGGCTTTTCAGCGCCAGCGGATAGGTGACGGTATATTTGACCAGTTGGTCCAGCACCAGCGTGACGATCGCGACGGCCAGGCCCAGGGGGCGGTGGTTGACGGCGGCCATCAGCGCTGAACCGGCACGGATTTGAGCGACATAGGTGACACGATAGAACCCCAGAAAAACGCCATTATTGTCTTGTTCACTCGCCACAGCCTGCGTCGTCAGGGCTATAGCCGAGGAATCCGGCTGTAGGACAGAAGGAAGTTTTATCCGGCGAGCACCTCGTCACAACGCTGACAAAGCGTGCCGTCTTCCTGGACTTCGGGCAGCAGGCGCCAGCAGCGGCCGCATTTGTGCCATTCGCTCGGCTGGACGATGATGCCGTCTCCCTTGCCCGTTTCGATACGGGCAACGATGGCGATTTCGGCGAAGTTCACACCGTCACTGGGAACCAGTTGGCCCATGGTGACATCGGCCTCCAGGCTGGAGCGGATGATCTTTTCGCGGCGCAGCGGCTCTATGGCTTCGTTGACCTGATCGCGCTGGTTGCGGATTTCGGCCCATTTGTCATCCAGACCCTGGTCGAGCCAGGCGGCATCGACCTCCGGCCATTCAAGGAAATGGACGCTTTCTTCGGGGTTTGGATAGCGACTTTGCCACACTTCCTCAGCCGTGAAGGGGATGATCGGCGCGGCGTAGCGGACCAGTGCGTGGAACAGCGTGTCGAGCACGGTGCGGTAGGCGCGGCGCTTCGGGTCCGCCTTCGCGTCGCAATAGAGGCAGTCCTTGCGGATATCGAAGAAGAAGGCCGAGAGGTCGCTGTTCGCGAAATCCATCAGCGCGCGGGTGTAGCGGCTGAATTCCAGCCAGTTCTCGCTGTCGGCCGCCTTGTCGACCACGCTGCGGAGATCGGCGTCGAGCTTTGCCAGCAGATGGAGCATGTAGCGCTCCAGTTCCGGCATCTGAGCGACGGGCAACCTCTCCTCTTCGGAGAAATCAGAAAGAGCGCCGAGGAGGTACCGGAAAGTATTGCGTAATTTCCGATAGGCGTCGGAGGAGCCGGCCAGCACTTCCTTGCCGATGCGGACGTCGTCGAAATAGTCGGTGCTGGCGACCCAGACGCGGAGAATGTCGGAGCCGCTTTCGGCGATGATCTTCAGCGGGTCGACCACATTGCCGAGGCTCTTCGACATCTTGCGGCCCTGCCCGTCAAGCGCGAAACCGTGGGTGAGGACGGCGTCATAGGGTGCGCGGCCGCGGGTGCCGCTGCTTTCCAGCAGGGACGACTGGAACCAGCCGCGATGCTGGTCGGAGCCTTCGAGATAGAGGTCGGCGCGGGCATCGGGGCCATAGCGGCCTTCCACCACGAAGCTGTGGGTGGAGCCGCTGTCGAACCAGACGTCGAGAATGTCGTTCACCACCTCATAGTCGTTGAGGTCGTAATCGGGGCCGAGCAGCGCCTGATGGTCGGCGCCGAACCAGGCGTCGGCACCTGCGCCCTTGAATGCCTCTATGATGCGGGCATTGACTGCCTTATCAACAAGATATTCGCCGGTCTTACGATGAACATAGAGCGCGATGGGCACGCCCCATGCGCGCTGGCGGCTGATGACCCAGTCGGGGCGGCCCTCCACCATCGAGCGGATTCGGTTGGTCGAGCGTTCCGGCACCCAGCGGGTGTGTTCGATCGCGTCGAGCGCCAGTTCGCGCAGGGTCGGGTCGTTGGTGACGATCGGGGTGGGCAGGATGCCCTCGCCCGCTTCGACCACCGCGCCCGCCTGCCGCTGGTCCATCGGGATGAACCATTGGGGGGTGCAGCGGAAGATGATCTTCGCCTTGGAGCGCCAGCTATGGGGATAGCTGTGCTTGAAATCGTCGGACGCGGCCAGCAGCCCGCCGGCTTCGCGCAGGTCGGTGCAGATCGGGCCGTCCTTGCTGACGAATTTGGGGTTGATGACGGAGCCCTGGCCGCCGAGCCAGAGCCAGTCCTCGCGATATTTGCCGTCATTCTCGACGGCGAAGACCGGGTTGATGCCATTCGCCTTGCAGAGCGCAAAGTCGTCCTCGCCATGGTCGGGCGCCATGTGGACGAGGCCAGTGCCCGCATCGGTGGTGACGAAATCGCCTGCGAGGAACGGGCGCGGCTTGGCGAAGAAGCCGCCGAGGGCGTGCATCGGGTGGCGGGCGACGGCTCCGGCGAGGTCGGTGCCTTTGATCTCTCGAACGAAGGACAGCCGCTCGTCAAATTGCTGGACACCTGAGGCGTCGCGCTCGAATTTGTATCCAGAGCGGTTGAAGAACGCCTTCTCCAAAGCGGCGGCAATCACGACCTCGCGATCTAAGTCGAGCAGCTTCCAAACTTCGTATCGAATATCGTCGCCATAAGCCAAAGCCTGATTGACCGGGATCGTCCATGGCGTCGTCGTCCAGATCACCGCATGGGCGCCGACCAGTTCCGGCGCGTTGGGCGCTTCGGTGATCTCGAACGCCACATCGATCTGGGTCGATACGATGTCCTCATATTCGACCTCCGCCTCGGCCAGCGCGGTCTTTTCGACCGGGGACCACATGACGGGCTTGGCTCCGCGGTAGAGCTGGCCGCTTTCCGCGAATTTCAGCAGCTCTCCGACGATGGTAGCTTCGGCGTCGAACTTCATGGTGAGATAGGGATCGTCCCAATCGCCCATGACGCCAAGGCGCTTGAACTGCTCCTTCTGCACGCCCACCCACTTGTCCGCATAGGCGCGGCACTGGGCGCGGAATTCTTGGGGCGCAACCTCGTCCTTGTTCTGCTTCTTCTTGCGATATTCCTCTTCGATCTTCCATTCGATCGGAAGGCCGTGGCAGTCCCAGCCGGGGACATAGGGCGCGTCTTTACCCAGCAAGGACTGGCTGCGGACGATGATGTCCTTCAGCACCTTGTTCATCGCATGGCCCATATGGATGTCGCCATTGGCATAGGGCGGGCCGTCGTGGAGGATGAAGCGCGTCCGGCCCTTCCGCCGTTCGCGCAGCTTGCCGTAAAGGTCCATTTCCTCCCAGCGCGCAAGAATGGCCGGTTCCTTCTGCGCGAGGCCGGCTTTCATCGGAAAGTCGGTGACGGGCAGGAAAACAGTGCTCTTATAATCTTTGGTTTCTTGGCTGGGCTGGTCGGTCATGGGGTCCGCGCATATGGATTTAATCGCGCGGCATTAGGCGAGGTGGGGCGTTCCCGCAAGGATTTGCCGTGCGTCCGCGCAATCCTTCGCGATCGCCGCCATCAGCGGATCGAGGCCGTCATATCTGGCTTCGGGTCGGAGGAAGTGGATGAGCTGGACCTCGATGACCTGATCATAGAGGTTTTCGGCGAAGTCGAAGAAATGCGGCTCCAGCAGTTCCTTGGGCGGATCGAAGCTGGGGCGGATGCCCAGATTGGCCGCGCCGTCCAGCACCCTGCCGTCGGGGAGAAGCCCGCGCACCGCGTAGATGCCGTAGCGGGGCCGCAGATAATGGCCGAGGTCAATATTGGCGGTGGGAAAGCCGATGGTGCGCCCGAGCTTGTCGCCATGCTGGACCATGCCTTCAATCGCGAAGGGGCGCGTCAGCAGGCGGGTGGCGGTCGCGCAGTCGCCGGACTGGAGCGCCTTGCGGATGCCGGTGGAGGAGATGATCCCGCCGTCCGTGCCGGTGACGGGCGGCACGGCCTGGGCGACGAGGCCAAGCGGGCCGCCCAGTTCCGCCAGTGTCTGGGTGGAACCGGCGCGATCCTTGCCGAAGGTGAAATCCTCCCCGGTGACGACGCCGGCCACGCCCCATTCGACCAGCAAGCGGACGAAGGACAGCGGGTCCAGCGCGGCCAGTTCGCGGGTAAAGTCGAACACCAGCATGGCGTCGGCGCCGGCCCGGGCGAAGAGGCGTTCGCGCTGGTTCAGGCTGGTCAGGCGGAACCAGGGTGTTTCCGGGCGAAAGAGCCGCATCGGGTGCGGATCGAAGGTGGCGATGATCGCCGGGCGGCCCTGCGCGCGGGCAAGCTCCATGGCGCGGCGGGCCACGGCCTGGTGCCCAGCGTGAAATCCGTCGAAATTCCCCAGCGCCATGATGCTGCCGCGCAGATGGGCGGGCATCGGGGCGCTGCTGTGCAGCCGCTCCATGGGGGGCGCTATAGGGGCGCGTCCGGCCGCTGGCAATGCGCGGCGGCCCCTGCTCTACGATGGAAAGTGACGAAGCTGTAGGCGGGGCGGCCATTTTCGGCCGGATGGTCCTGCCGCGCGCTTTCCCGCCATTCAGCGGGGTCGGGATAGGCGATGCGGGTGTCGCCGTCCGCATCGACATGAACCTCGGTAAGTTCGATGCGGTGCGCGAGCGGGAGGAAGAGACCGTAGATATCCGCGCCGCCGATGACGGCGGCGGTGGAGGCGCCGGCCATGGCGATGGCTTCGTGCGGGCCATGGGCGGTTTCCGCCCCCTCCCCCGTCCAGCTTTGGTCGCGGGTGAGGACGATATGGCGGCGGCCGGGAAGGAGGCCTGGCAGGCTGTCGAAGGTCTTGCGCCCCATGATCATCGGGTGACCAAGGGTGAGCGCCTTGAAATGCCGGAGGTCGGCGGGCAGACGCCAGGGCAGGTCGCCATCCTTGCCGATCACGCCATTGTCGGCGCGGGCAAGGATGAGGACGATTTCGGATGAGCTGGTCATGGGCCTTACCTAACGCCCTTCAGGAAGAAGAGAAGGGCCCTGACGGGGGACAGGACCGGGTATTTGCCCGCCAGACACGGGCGAGAGCGGCTGGTCGATCAGAGGGTCAGGCGCGTGACATGGCCCATTTTGCGGCCAGGGCGTGCCTCATGCTTGCCATAGAGGTGCAGATGGTTGGCCGGGTCGGACAGGATCTGAAGCCAGTCATTGGCCTCGACCCCGATCAGGTTGCGCATCTCGACCCTTGCCGCGGCAAGGCCGGTGGCGCCCAGCGGCAGGCCGCAGATCGCGCGGACGTGGTTTTCGAACTGGCTGGTCACCGCGCCTTCGATGGTCCAGTGGCCGCTATTGTGGACGCGCGGGGCCATTTCGTTGAAGACCGGGCCGTCGGCGCTGGCGAAGAATTCCAGCGTCAGGACGCCGACATAGTCGAGCGCTTCGGCGACCTTCGACGCCAGGGAGCGGGCTTCGGCAAGCTGTCCCTCGATCAGCGTACCGGCAGGAACCGTGGAGCTGTCCAAAATGCCGTCCTTGTGGACATTGGCGGCGCTGTCCCAGAAGCGGATGTCGCCATGGGCGCTGCGGACGAGGATGACGGAGAATTCCTCGGCAAAGGTGACGAAGCCCTCCAATATGGCGCTCTGGCGGCCGATGGCGTTCCATGCGCCGACCGCGTCGCCGGGATCGGAGAGGCGCGCCTGCCCCTTGCCGTCATAGCCCATGCGGTTGGTCTTGAGGATCGCGCGGCTGCCGATCTGGTCGAGCGCCTCTTCAAGGTCGTCGAGGCTGTCGACCGGGGCGAAGGGCGCCGTCAGGCCGCCCAGGCCGCAGACGAAGCGCTTTTCCGCCACGCGGTCCTGCGCGACGCGCAGCGCATGGGCGCCGGGGCGGACGAGGCCGTGGGTGGCGAGGACTTCGACCGCCGAGGGATCGATATTCTCGAACTCATAGGTGACGACGTCGACGCTGTCGGCGAAGGCCGCCAGCGCGGCGGCATCCTCATAGGCGCCCTGGGTCCAGCGCGGCGAGACATCGGCGGCCGGGCCGCTGCCTTCCGGCGCATAGATGTGCGTGCGATAGCCAAGCTGCGCGGCGGCGATGGCGATCATGCGGCCCAACTGGCCGCCGCCGAGGATGCCGATGGTGGAGCCGGGCGGGATGGTGGTCATCTTATTCGGGCGTGTCCGCTACGTCGTTGGTCTGCTTTTCGCGCCAGGCGTCGAGACGCTGCGCCAGCGCCGCATCCGTCGTGGCGAGGATGGAGGCGGCGAACAGCGCGGCGTTGATCGCGCCCGGCTTGCCGATGGCGAGCGTGCCGACGGGAACGCCGCCCGGCATCTGGACAATGGACAGCAGGCTGTCCATGCCCTTCAACGCCTTGGACTCCACGGGCACGCCCAGCACGGGCAGGCGCGTCATCGAGGCGGTCATGCCGGGGAGATGCGCCGCCCCGCCCGCGCCGGCGATGATGACCCTCAGCCCCCGGTCGACCGCGCCCGTGGCATAATCGTAGAGACGCTGGGGCGTGCGGTGGGCGGAGACGACCTTGCATTCATGGGTTACGCCGAGCGCATCGAGCGTTTCCGACGCGTGCCGCATCGTTTCCCAATCGGATCGGCTGCCCATGATGATACCGACTTGCACGGCTTCGACTGCCCCGGTCATTCGCTTCGCACTTCCCTGCCAATGCGGAAAGCAAAGCCCCTTAGCGGGAGGACTGGCGGGGGGCAATGCGGGATTTTGGTTCGTTCCACCCCATCAGCCGCCCCGCGCGGAAGCAGGTCGGATTTTTACCGCTCCGAAAGATAATAGCGGTCCCTGGCCGCCAGGTCGTCGTCGAGGTCGTAGACGATGGGCTGGCCGGTGGGGATTTCCAGTTCGGTGATCTCATCGTCCGGAATGTTGGAGAGGTGCTTCACCAGAGCGCGGAGCGAATTGCCATGGGCAGAGATGACGACGCGCTTGCCGGCCTTGAGGTCGGGGGCGATGCGCTCCTCCCAATAGGGCAGGACGCGGGCGATGGTGTCCTTCAGCGATTCCGTGGACGGAATGGCGATGCCGGCATAGCGGCGGTCCTTCGACAGGTCGAATTCGCTGCCCGCCTCCAGCGGCGGCGGCGGCGTGTCGAAGCTGCGGCGCCAGATCTTCACCTGATCGTCACCATGCCTGGCCGCCGTCTCCGCCTTGTTGAGGCCGGTGAGGCCGCCATAATGACGCTCGTTGAGGCGCCAGTCCTTCTCGACCGGCAGCCACAGGCGGCCCATTTCCTCCAGCACCAGGTTCAGCGTCTTGATCGCGCGGGTCTGGACGGAGGTGTAGCACTGGTCGAAATCCAGCCCCTTTTCCCTGAGCAGGCGGCCCGCGGCGCGGGCTTCCTCCGCGCCCTTTTCGGTCACGTCCACGTCCCACCAGCCGGTGAAGCGGTTTTCAAGGTTCCAGGCCGACTGGCCATGACGGATGAGGACGAGCGTGGGCATGAAGCGTGTCTCCTGCACGAGAAGCGAAGAATTGCGCCCTCCCATAGCGCCGGAAATATCCGACGCAAGCTTGCGCGGCCCCCGCACGCCCCCACATTGCAGTCGGTCCGTCGATGGGATAGCCCAGGCAGGAGCTGAAGGAAGGAACCGGCAACTTGGCATTTGTGAAGGGCATGTGGCGCATATTGGTCGCCATCAAGGACGGGTTGGTGCTGCTGTTCCTGCTGATGTTCTTCGGGGCGCTCTATGCCGCCCTGTCCTGGTCGCCCAAACCCGCGCAGAGCGTCGGCAGCGGCGCGCTGCTGCTGAAACTGGACGGGACCATCGTCGAGCAGCCGTCGGAAGTCGATCCGATGGCGCTGCTGACCGGCCGGAACGACCGGGCGAAGGAATATGGGCTGGCCGACATCGTCGCCGCGCTGGATGCCGCGCGGGACGACCGGAAGGTGAAGGCCGTCGTGCTGAACCTGGACGGCTTCATGGGCGGCGGCCAGGTCGCACTGGCGCGGGTCGGCAAGGCGCTGGACGCGGTGCGCGCGGCGAAGAAGCCGGTCTTCGCCTATGCGACCATCTACAGCGACGACAGCTATCAACTGGCCGCGCATGCGAGCGAAAGCTGGGTGGACCCGCTGGGCGGCGTCGCCATCGTCGGGCGCGGCGGTTCGGGGCTCTATTACAAGGGGCTGATCGACAAGCTGGGCGTCAACACCCATGTCTATCGCGTCGGCACCTACAAGAGCTTCGTCGAGCCCTTCACGCGGACCGATCAGTCCCCCGAAGCGAAACAGGCCAACCAGGCGCTGGCGGACGCGCTTTGGGAAGATTGGCAGCAGGAAGTCGCAAAGGCCCGGCCCAAGGCCAGGCTGGCGGCCTATGTGCGTGATCCTGCGAGCCTGGCCGAGGCCGCTGGCGGCAATCTGGCGAAGGCGGCGATGGGCGCCGGGCTGGTCGACAGGATGGGCGACGAAGCGGCGTTCGGCGCGCGGGTGGCCGAGATCGTGGGCGATGCACCGGACGACAAGGCGGGCGACTTCGCGGCCATCGACCTTGGCAACTACATGAAGGCGCACAAGCCCGCCAATGGCGGGGATATCGGCGTGCTGACCATTGCCGGCGACATCGTCGATGGCGAGGCCGGGCCGGGCACGGCGGCGGGCGACACGATTTCGGCGCTGCTGCGCAAGACGCTGGCGGAAAAGGATCTGAAGGCGCTGGTGGTCCGGGTCGATTCGCCCGGCGGATCGGTCATGGCGTCGGAGAAGATCCGCAGCGCCATCATGGAAGCGAAATCCGAGGGGCTGCCCGTCGTGGTATCGATGGGCAATGTGGCGGCGAGCGGCGGCTATTGGGTGTCGACGCCTGCCGATGTGATCTTTGCGGAGCCCGATACGATCACCGGATCGATCGGCGTGTTCGGCATCATACCCAGTTTCGAGGGAACGCTGGCGAAGATGGGCGTCACCACGGACGGGGTGAAGACGACGCCGCTGTCGGGCCAGCCGGACATTGCCGGCGGCACGACGCCGGAATTCGACCGGATCATGCAGATGGGGGTCGAGGATATTTACGGCCGCTTCGTCGGGCTGGTCGCGCAATCGCGGCGCAAGACCCCCCAGCAGATCGACGCCATCGCGCAGGGTCGCGTCTGGGACGGCGGCACGGCGCGGCAGATCGGGCTGGTGGATCGCTTCGGCGGGCTGGAGGAGGCGATTGCCGAGGCGGCGAAGCTGGCAAAGGTCGATCCGGCCAAGGCCAAGCCCTATCGCATCGCCAAGGAACCCGACAAGTTCGCCGAATTCGTCCAGTCGATCATCGATCGGGAGGATGAGGATGATGCCGGGACGTCGTCTGCCATGGTCGGACGCGACCTGCTGGGGCGGCAGGCGATCGTGCAGCGGAACTGGGCATTGCAGGCCATTGCCGATGTGCGCGCGCTGGTGAGCGGCGCGGGCGTGCGGGCCGATTGCCTGGAGTGCCGGGGCTATGGCGCGCCGCGGGTCGCAAAACCCGACGAGCACGGACTGGCGACGCTGTTGCTGGGGCTTTGGCGGTGATGGGCGTTATTGGCCATTGAGCGTCCTGTGCTCCTGCGCAGGCAGGAGTACAGTTCAGCTGTTGCGATGATTCACCAAGGGCAGGACTGGGCTCCTGCCTGCGCAGGAGCACGGTGCGCGCTTGAGAGAAGGCAGCCCTTCAGGCCTTCCCTGTCCACCCGGCCGGATACTCCACGAAATCCGCTTCCCGATCTTGCCGCCCCGATTTGAAGCGGTCCGCACTTTGAAGCGGTCCGCACTGGCGCGGCGGAACCGCTCTCCCTATAGCTGGTCCATGGCATCCACCGAAAAGAAGAAGAAATCCGATCCCGCCCGGACCAAGGTCCGGCCCGCCGGTTTCCCGACGCGCGAGCAGGTGATGGATTTCATCGCCACGTCCGACCAGCCGGCCGGAAAGCGGGAGATCGCAAAGGCGTTCGGTCTCAAGGGGCAGGAGAAGATCGCGCTCAAGGCGCTGCTGAAGGACATGGCGGACGAAGGGCTGATCGACATCGGTCCGGCGCGGGCCTTCCACAAGATGGGCGGCGTGCCGAAGGTCACCGTGCTGCGCATCGTCGATGTCGACGACACCACCCTGATCGCCACGCCGGAACGCTGGGAGGCGGAGGGGCAGCCCGCACCCCGGCTGCGCATCGTGGAGCGGGGCAAGAGGGGCGCGCTGACGATCGGCGACCGGATCCTGGCGCGAACCGAGGAAGCGGGGCGCGGCTGGGTCGCGCATCCGATGAAGAAGCTTGCCAAGGCGAGCGAGGAATTGCTGGGCGTGGTCGAGGAGGCGGACGGCGGCAAGCTGTGGCTGCGCCCGGTCGACAAGCGCATTCGGCGGGACACGCCGATATCGGACCCCGGCACGGCGAAGAAGGGCGATCTGGTGCTCGCCGAGCCGGTGGGGCGCCCGCCCCGGATCACGGCGCGGGTGACGGACATATTGGGCGATCCCTTCGCGCCGCGCAGCTTCAGCCTGATCGCCATCCACAAGCACGGCATCCCCCACGTCTTTTCCGAGCGGGTCGAGGAAGAGGCGGTGGCGGCTTCCAGACTCCCCCTGCATGAGGAGAAGCGGGAGGACCTGCGGCACCTGCCCATCGTCGCCATAGACCCGGTCGACGCGCGGGACCATGATGATGCGGTCTGGGCCGCGCCGGACGATGATCCGGCCAATGAGGGCGGCTACAAGGCCATCGTCGCGATCGCGGACGTCAGCTATTATGTGCGGCCGGGCAGCGCGCTGGACCGGGAGGCGCGGAAGCGCGGCAACAGCGTCTATTTCCCCGATCTGGTGGTGCCCATGCTGCCGCACCAGCTTTCCTCCGACATGTGTTCGCTGCGCGCGGGGGAGGACCGGGCGGCGCTGGCCTGTCATTTTGTGCTGGATGCCGCGGGCAAGATGAAGAGCTGGCGCTTTTCCCGCGCGGTGATCCGTGTGGCGGCGGTGCTGGCCTATGAGGACGCGCAGGCGGCGATGGACGGCACGCGGGATGAGCCGCTTCTGGAAACGGCGCTGAAGCCGCTCTGGGCCTGCTGGGCGCTGCTGCGCAAGGCGCGGGACAAGCGCGAGCCGCTGGCGCTGGACCTGCCGGAGCGGCGGGTGGTGCTGGACGAATATGGCAAGATCGTCAGCGTCGCGGTGCGCGAGCGGCTCGACGCGCATATGCTGATCGAGGATTATATGGTCGCCGCCAATGTCGCGGCGGCAAAGGCGCTGGAGGCGAAGAAGGCGCCGGTCATGTACCGCGTCCATGAACCGCCGAGCCGGGACAAGCTGGTGGCGCTGAAGGACTATCTTGCGACCTTCGACATCGAATTCGCCCTGGGCCAGGTGGTGAAGCCCGCCACCTTCAACCGGCTGATCGCCCGGGTCGGCGAAGCGGAGGAGAAGCCCCAGATCATGGAGCAGATCCTGCGCACCCAGACGCAGGCCTATTATGCACCCGCCAATCAGGGGCATTTCGGGCTGGCGCTGGGGTCCTATGCGCATTTCACCTCGCCGATCCGGCGCTATGCGGACCTGCTGGTGCATCGGGCGCTGGTGGGCGCCTATGGGCTGGAGCTGCCCGCGCCCAAGGGGGATATACCCGACCGATCCTCGTTGAGCGGGGAGGATATGGAGAATATGGCCCGCGTCGGCGAGATGATCAGCCAGCATGAGCGCCGCGCCATGGAGGCGGAACGCGAGACGATCGATCGCTATGTCGCGGCATTCCTGGCGGCGCATGTCGGCGACCTGGTGGAAGCGCGGATCACCGGGGTGCAGAGCTTCGGCTTCTTCGCCACGGTCGAGGGGCTGGGCGGCGACGGGCTGGTGCCGGTATCGACCCTGGGCGACGAGCGCTTCTTCTTTGACGAGGCGGGGCGGGCGCTGGAGGGCGTGGAGAGCGGGGACCGATATACGATCGGCCAGCGGCTGCAATTGCGGCTGGCCGAAGCGGACCCGATCAACGGGGCCTTGCGCTTCGAACTGCCCGATGCCCTGCCCCAGCGTCCGAGCTTCAAGAAGGATCGCGTCAGGCCCGGCAGCGTCTGGCGCGGGCGGCCGGCCAACATACGGCACATGGGGGCGAAGCGGGGCAAGCACCGGCGGTGAAGGCCCCTATGCGCTGTAAACCTGTTACCGCATGCCAGTGAACGAAAATGGCCTGAACGAAAATGGGCCCGAACGAAAACGGGGCAGTCCCGCAGGACCGCCCCATTTTCCGTTTTCATGCCCGCGTCGGCTTCAGGCCGCTGCGCTCTCCGGCTCGACAGCGAACAGGGTCACGCCCTTATATTTGCTGTCGCCCTGATCATAGAGGCCGTGCATCGCCTCGAACTTTTCGTCGATCAGGCTGACGTCGTTCAATCCGGCGAGCTTGAACGTGCCCAGCTTCAGTTCCCTGGGGGGGCGGCCGTCACGCTCGATCGTGACCGCGTCGATGAACATCTCGTCATGGCGCGTATAGAGGATATGCGGGGCCAGCTTCACGACCATCTTGTTGTAGGTCGCCATCAGACATTTCTGAAGCGCAATCGCCTCGAAGAACATGGTAGGAGCGGTCATAATCTGCTTTTCATTACCGATTTGACGCGCCGGTTCAATTGCTTTGTGCGTCGCACCATCACCTCGCCGTGCAACTTGCCATACAACTTGCACGCCAGGCGGGATCAGGCGTTTCGCCTGTGCGACACAAGGTGCAGCCTCTCCCGCAAGACCCAGCGCGCCACCAGCAACAGCGCGACCACGCCCAGCCCGCTTGCAAGGCCCAGCCAGATGCCAAGGCCCTGCAACCCCAGCGGAAAGGCCAGGACGACGCCGACTCCGATGCCGATCACCCAATAGCCGATCAGGGCAAAGATCATCGGCACGCGCGTATCCCGAATGCCCCTTAGCACCCCTGCCCCCACGGCCTGGGCCGCGTCCACCAGCTGGAACAGCGCCGCGACGCCCAGGAAGCTGACCGCAAGCGTCGCGGTCCGCCGGTTGGCGGGATCGGCAAGGTCCAGGAAAGCGGATATCAAAAGGCGCGGAAAGGCGATGAGCATCGCCGCCGCGATCAGGGCGAACCCCGTCCCGATCGCCAGCGCCAGCCAGCCCGCACGACCGACCCCCGCCAGGTCGCCCTTCCCATAAGCGAGGCCCACGCGCACGGTCGCCGCCTGGCCAATGCCCATGGGCACCATGAAGACCAGCGCGGCGATCTGGATCGCGACGGCGTGTGCCGCCAGCGAGTCGCGGTCGATCAATCCCATCAGGAAGGCGGAGGCGTTGAACACCGTCGTCTCCAGCCCCAGGGTGATCGCGATCGGCAGGCCCAGCGCCCAGACGGCCCGGTGCCGTTCCCGGTCACGGGTCCAGAATCGCCCCAGCAGGCGGTAGCGACGGAACCGCCGGTCGATCAGTATGACCGCAAGCAGCCCGATGAACAGGAAGGAGGAGGACAGGCTGCTGGCGATTCCCGCGCCGAAGATCCCTAGCGCGGGGAAACCGAAATGGCCGAAGATCAGCGTCCAGCCCACCAGCACATTGAACGGGATCGCGCAGACCATGATGATCAGGCCCCAGACGGGCCGTTCCAGCGCGGAGATGAAGTTGCGCAGCGTGGTAAATCCCAGAAAGGGCAGCAGCGCCCATTGCAGGCCGCGCATCAGTTCGCCCGCCTGGGCCGCCAGTTCCGCATCCTGCCCCATCAGCAGCAGGATGGATCGGCTTTCCCACAGCAGCGCCCAGGCGGGCAGCACGAACAGGGTGGCCGCGCGCAGCGTCTGATGCACGGTCCGCCGGACGTCGCGCACCGAATGCCGCCGACGCCCCCGCTCCGTGGCGATCAGCGGCGCGGCGGCGGTCACCAGCCCCATGCCGAAGATCAGCAAGGCATTGAACAGGTTGATCGCCAGCGCGCCAGACGCCACCGCGCCCGCACCCAGCCGGCCCAGCAGCAGCAGGTCGGTCGCGGCGATGCCGGCCCAGGCGATGTTGCCCGCGATCATCGGCAGTGCGAGCGCCGTCAGCGCCCCGGCCTCCAGGCGCCAGGGTGAACGCATCGGTCAGTGCTTTTTGAAGAGGTGCAACAGGGCGACGACGATGCCGCCAACGATCAGCCCGACAATGCCGGCGCCCACAGCGTTCACCACCCATTCCACCACCGGAGCGATGGCGGGCAGGCCGTGGGCCGCGCCTTGCGCGACATGGTGGATGGCGCCGGGAACGAGATCCCAATGAAATTCGTGAAGCCCATGGACGATCAGCCCGCCGCCGACCCAGAGCATGGCCGCGGTGCCGACAACGCCCAACATCCGCATCAGCACCGGCATGGCCTTCACCATCGCCCGCCCCAGCACCCGCGCGCCAGCCGAACGCCGTTCCGCCAGATGCAGGCCGATATCGTCCATCTTCACGATGAAGCCGACAACGCCATAGACGCCCGCGGTGATCAGGAAGGCGACGACGATCAGGATGATCGCCTGTTCCCAGATCGGTTCCGCCGCGACGGTGCCGAGGGCGATGGCCATGATTTCGCCCGACAGAATGAAGTCGGTGCGGATCGCGCCGGAAACCTTCTGCTCCTCCAGTTCGCTGGAGCTGTGCGTTTCCAGCGCTTCTTCGACCAGGTCATGACCGCCCTGCACCGCTTCGAGCAGCTTTTCCGCCGCTTCGAAACAGAGAAAGGCACCGCCCAGCATCAGCAGGGGAGGCAGCAACCAGGGCGCGAAGGCGCTCAGCACCAGGGCGGCGGGAAGCAGGAACAGCAGCTTGTTGCGCAGCGAACCCTTGGCGATCTTCCAGATGATGGGGAGTTCGCGGTCCGCCGTCAGGCCCATGACATAGCGCGGCGTTACAGCCGTATCGTCGATCACCACGCCCGCTGCCTTCGACCCGGCCTTGCCCGCGGCAGCGGCGACATCATCCAGCGAACTGGCCGCAAGCTTGGCAATCCCCGCTACGTCATCGAGCAGCGCGATCAGACCCGAAGGCATTGATGTTATTCCCCTGTTGGCCCCGGCGTGGGACCGGCAGCCGCCTCAATAGAGGCGGGGCATGCCTGGCGCAATGGATTGGCAAAGGGTCGGATCGATATAGGCGGACCGAACAGGGCGGCGGCCCCGCGCCTCAATGCAGTCCGCGATAATTGCCCGGCGGGTCGCTGGCAGGGAAGCTTTCATCCACCTGCTCGTCCACCATGTCCCAATCGCGCGCGTCGATATGCTGTTCGTGCGGGCCGGCGTCGCGCACCGGGCCGGAAGAGAAGCCCGTCCCGCGATGGTCATATGCGTTGCGGCCGGCCTGCCATTCCTTCCAACCCCGCCAGGCCACGGTGCCCAGCCCGGTGAGAAATGCCAGTTTCAACAACCCCTTCATTTCGGCTTCTCCTGTGGTTCATGCAGATGGACCCATTCGGCCCGATTGCCGCTGACGATGTCGGGCGTCAGCGGGATGTCGCCCTCCTCATCGGTGCCGCCCGGCGGTTCCGCGGCCGGGGCGGATGCGATCGCCCAGCGCTGCCGCAGTGCCGCATCGATCATCGCCCGCCAGACGTGGTCGTCGCCCGCCTGCGACATGACATCGTCGGGATCCTTGATGATGGCGAGCAGACCAGCGGCGGCCTCCACCTGCTCCTGCCAGTGATCGGGGCCGAGGGCGGGATTGGCGGCCGCCAGATGCCGCGCCAGCCGTTCCAGAAGATTGCGCTGCTCCATGTGCTGATGAACGCCGGCCGAACCGCTCTGTTCCCTTATCGTGACGCCTGTGCAGCGAAGTGAACGTCGCGCCGCATCGATCGTTGACGCCGCATGCAAGGAACAGTTGCAAGGAGAAGGAGAAGATCATGCCCCAGGGTGACAAGAGCAGCTATACCGGCAAGCAGAAGCGCAAGGCGGAGCATATCGAACAGGGTTATGAGGATCGCGGCGTATCCCGCAAGGAAGCGGAACGGCGCGCCTGGGCCACCGTCAACAAGGAATCGGGCGGCGGCAACAAATCCGGATCCGGCCGGGAGAAGCCCGACAGCCATGTCTCTTCGCGCAAGGGCGGGAAGAAGGGCGGCGCGGCATCGGCGCGGCGACCGGCGGCCGATCGCTCCGCAGCCGCCAGAAAGGGTTGGGAAACCCGGCGCAGGAAGGCGCATGGCTGACCTGTCCGGAGGATGGCTGTCCGGCGCGCGGCGGATGAACCCGCCGGCGCCGGTTCAGTCCTGAGACCGATAGTGCGGCAGCGCCAACCCCCTGCGCATCGCAACGGCCCGCAACAGGAAACCAAGGCAGGCGGCGATCAAACCGGCCACGGGAACGTCGAGCCCCAGCCAGCGCAGGAAGACGAACAGCCCCGATGCAAGCGCCGCGGCCGTCACATAAAGTTCCGGACGCAGCACTATGGACGGCTCCCCCGCCAGCAGGTCGCGCATGATGCCGCCGACGCAGCCGGTAACGACGCCCATCATCGCCGCCACCAGCGGCGGCACGCCATAGCTCATCGCCTTGGCCGCGCCATAGACGGCGAAGGCGGCGAGCCCCACCGCGTCCAGCCAGTCGAGCGCGCTGTCGCTCCACCAGCGGCGCGGCGTGCACCAGACGAGCAGCGCGGCCAACATGCATGCGATCGCGGGCACGGCGTCGCGGACCCAGAAGACCGGCGCGCCGATCAACAGGTCGCGAACCGTTCCGCCCCCTACCCCCGTCACCAGTGCGAAGAAGGCGAAGGTGACCAGCGTCTGCCGCAGGCGCGCCGCCGCCAGCGCGCCGGATGCCGCGAAGACGAAAGTGCCGACGATGCTGAGCGTCTCAAGTACCGGGCCGATCTGCGGCAGCAGCGTCTGGTTCATGGGGCGGCGCTGGGCGTTATTTCGCGAGTTCGGCCTCTACCGCCGCCACCAGATCCGCATCATCGGGCGCGGTCGTGGGTGCGAAGCGGGCCGCCACGCTGCCGTCCTTCGCGATCAGGAATTTCTCGAAATTCCAGAGCACTTCAGGTTCGGGATTGGGCGTGATGCCATAGCCGACCAGCTTTTCGCGAAACTGGGCGCCTTCCCCCCGCGCCGCGGGCTGCGCGCCGGTCAGCGCCGCGTAGAGCGGGTGCTTTTCCGGTCCGGTGACGACGATCTTTTCGAACATCGGGAAATCGACGCCGAAATTGGTGGTGCAGAAGGTCGCGATCTCTTCGTTGCTGCCCGGTTCCTGGGCGCCGAAATCATTGGCGGGGAATCCAGCGACGACCAGCCCCTTGTCCTTATAGTCGCGATAAAGCTGTTCCAGCCCTTCATATTGCGGGGTCAGGCCGCATTTGGAGGCGACGTTGACCACCAGAACCACCTTCCCCGCATAGTCGGCCAGGCTGGCGTCGGCGCCCTTGATGGTCTTGAGCGGAATCTGCTGGATATCTGTCATGTCATATTCTCCTTCGGACCGGATGGCTTGCCCCCATCATATGGCCGCGCCGAAAAGCTTGCCTACCCCGGATGTCGCAAGCATCGCGAAAACACCCCAGAAGACGACGCGCGCCACTGCCCGCGCTATTCCGCCGCCGCCCAGGCGCGCGCCGACATAGCCCAGCACCGCCAGGCACAGCAGCGATACGAGGGCGACAGCGGCGATCGCGTGCCCCGGACTGGCGACGGCGGCCAGCACGGGGGCGATCGCGCCGACGGAGAAAGTCGCGGCAGAGGTCAGCGCCGCCTGAACCGGGCGCGCTGTGCTGATGTCGGAAATGCCCAGTTCGTCCCGCGCATGGGCGGCGAGCGCGTCGACATTCATCAACTGCGTCGCCACCTGGCCCGCAAGCTCCGCAGTCAGGCCGCGATCGACATAGATGTCGCGCAATTCCTGCCATTCCACATGGGGCTGCTGGGCCAGCGCCTTCTTCTCCTTGGCCAGGTCGGCGCGCTCCGTATCGGACTGGGCGCTGACGGACACATATTCGCCCGCCGCCATCGACATGGCGCCCGCAACCAGCGCGGCAATGCCCGACAGAAGGATGGTGTCCCGCGCCGCCCCCGACGCCGCGATGCCGGTGAGCAGGCTGGCGGTGGAGACGATGCCGTCATTGGCCCCCAGAACGGCAGCGCGCAGCCAGCCGACGCGATTGACATAATGGACCGCATGATGGCCGTCGATCACATCCTCGTCCTGCATCGTCGCGGATTGTTCCATGCGCCTTTCCCCTCTGGCTGCCCTTGGCTAACAGATGAGGCGATCGGCGCAAGGGCTTCCTGGAAATCGCTTCAGGCGCCCAGCCCTTCAGCCTTTTCCGCCAGTTCCAACCAGCGTTCCTCCGCCGCTTCCTTTTCGGCGCGGGCCTTTTCGATCGCCCTGGTGAGCAGGTCGAACCTGCCGGGGTCGCGGCCGTAGAGATTGGGATCGGCCAGCGCGTCCTCGTCCCGCGCAATGGCCGCCTCTATCTCCTCGATCCGCTTTGGCAGCAGGTCCAAGTCGCGCTGGTCCTTGTAGCTGAGCTTGGTCGATGCGCTTTTCGGCGGGGGCGGCGCGGCACTCTTTTTCTCCGTCCTCGGCGCGTTCTTCGGCTGGCGCTTGGCGACCCAGTCCGCATAGCCGCCGACGATCACGTCGATGGTGCCGGAACCATCCAGCCCGAGCGTGACCGTCACGGTGCGGTCGAGAAAGTCGCGATCGTGGCTGACAATCAGCACGGTGCCTTCATAATCGGCAATGACCTCCTGAAGCAGGTCGAGCGTCTCGAGGTCGAGGTCGTTGGTCGGCTCGTCCAGCACAAGCAGGTTCGATTCGCGGGCGAATTCGCGCGCGAACAGCAGGCGCGAGCGTTCGCCGCCCGACAAGGTGCCGACCCGCGCCTCCGCCAGGGAGGGGTCGAAGAGGAATTCCTTGAGATAGCCGTGGACATGCTTGCGCGTGCCGCGCACGTCGATCCAGTCGCCGCCTTCGGCCAGGACGTCGCGGACCCGCCGGTCGGGCTGCATCAGGCTGCGCTGCTGGTCGATGAAGATCATGTCGAGCGACCTGGCCTGGCGAATCTCGCCGCTGTCGGGTGCGAGTTCGCCGGTCAGCAGTTTCAGGAGCGTGGTCTTGCCCGCGCCGTTGCCGCCAACGATGCCGATGCGGTCGCCGCGCTGGATGCGCAGCGAGAAGTCCTTGATGACTGTGCGATCCCCGAATTGCTTGGTGACATGTTCGGCGGTGACGACGCTTTTCGTCTTGTTGTCGTCGCTGGCGACGGCAATTTTCGCGACGCCCTGCGGACCCACCATGGCGGCGCGCTGGGCGCGCATTTCCCATAATTTGGCGAGGCGGCCCTGGTTGCGCTTGCGCCGGGCGGTGACGCCGCGTTCCAGCCAGTGCGCCTCGATCTTCAGCTTGGCGTCCAGCTTTTCGGCGGCGCGGGCTTCCTCGGCATAGACGGCCTCCATCCACTCATCGAAACCGCCGAAGCCGATTTCATTGCGGCGGATGCCGCCCCTGTCGAGCCAGAGCGTCTGGCGCGTCAGGCGGGTGAGGAAGGCGCGGTCATGGCTGATGACGATGAAGGCGCCGTTATAGCGGCCGAGCCACCCTTCCAGCCAGTCGATCGCGTCGATGTCGAGATGGTTGGTCGGTTCGTCGAGCAGCAGCAGATCCGGCTCGCTCGCCAGGGCGCGGGCAATGGCGGCGCGGCGGCGTTCGCCCCCCGATGCGGTGGCGGCTTCACGGTTGAGATCGGTGCCGAGCTGGCTGGCGATGGCGTCGACCTCATGGGCGGGCGGGGCGAACTGGCCGGCCAGCGCGAAGTCCCGCAGCGTGGCGAAGCCGGAAACATCCGGATCCTGCTCCAGCATGATGACGCGGGCGCCGGGCCGGAAGGATCGGGTGCCCTCGTCCGGTTCGATCTGACCGGCGATCAGCTTGAGCAGCGTGGTCTTTCCCGCCCCGTTGCGGCCGATCAGCGCCAGCCGGTCCCGTTCCCCGACGAAAATGTCGAGATTGCGGAAAAGCCAATGGGTGCCCTGTGAGAGGCCAAGATTTTCGAAGGAGAGAATGGGAGCCGCCATGGCCGTGCAGCTAGGCGTTCTGGAAAGCTGGGGCAAGAGGGGGAACCGGAAGCTGTCTGACGGCTTTCAGCGCATGTCAGCGTCCATTCATCGCAGCCGTCACAATGTCGCTGCATCGCTTTTTGAGGAGAAAGCCCTGTGAAATCCATGTTCGCCCTGATGGCCTCTGCTGTCGTTGCCGCCGCTGCCCTGCCCGTCGCGGCCGCTGCGCAGACCAGCGTGACCATTGCAGAAACCGCGCCGGTGGTGACGTTGAACGTCACCGAAACCGTGGAGGCGGCGCCCGACATGGCGACGGTGGGCACCGGGGTCCAGACCCGCGCCCAGACCGCGGCGCAGGCGATGCGCGACAATGCGGCGCAGATGGACAAGCTGATCGCGGCGCTGGTGAAGGCGGGCATTCCGAAGAAGGATATCCAGACCAGCGGGATCAATCTGAGCGCCCAATATGACTATAGCAACCGCGACGGCCAGGCTTCCGCGCCGCGCTTCATCGGATATGAGGCGTCGAACCAGCTATCGGTGAAACTGCGCGACATCCGGAAGGTGGGCGGGCTGCTCGATACCATGGTCGATGCGGGCGCGACCAATGTGAGCGGGCCCAGCTTCTCGATCAGCGATCCGGCGCCGATGCTGGCGCAGGCACGCTCGGCCGCACTCAAGACCGCCAGGGCGCAGGCGGATTTCTACGCGCAGGCGGCCGGATACCGCTCGGCACGGCTGGTTTCGCTGACGGAGAGCAACAGCGGCGGGCAGCCGCCCGTGCCGATGATGGCGGCGGCGCGGTTCAAGGCGGATTCAGCGCCTGCCACGCCCGTGGAACCGGGACAGGTCGGGTCATCGGTGACGCTGACCGTGCAATATGCACTGGAGAAATAAGCGCCGGATAGCCTCATCGCCGAAGATCATCCTGGAAGATCATCGCTGATGTAGCGCCCGCCCCCTGCCCCCTCCCACCCTGCGGGAGGGGGCATATACCGGAACCCGACCCCCCTCATCGTCATTCACCACCTGTTCAATGGCTGCCCGCTATGCCAAGGTCATGGAAATGAAGCGGTTAAGACTGATAGCAGCCATGGGGGTCATGGCGGCGCTTTTCGCCGCCAATCCGCCTGCCCAGGCCAGCAGCCAGCGCGACGAGCAGGATGCCGCGCGCCGCGCGATGCTGGACGGGCAGGTCATGCCGTTTTCCGTCATCAAGCGCCGGGTGGATGCCGCCATGGGCGGCGCCACCTATCTGGGCAGCGAATTCAACCCGTCCACCAATCGATACCGCCTCAAATATGTGAAGGACGGCAAGGTGGTATGGGTTGATGCGGACGGTCGCACGGGCGATATAATCGGCTGGGCGCGCTGACAGGCGCGTGCCGCCTTGTCCTTTGGACATAACAACAGAAACGGGGCCATATGCGTCTGCTGATCGTCGAAGATGAACCTAGCCTGGGGCAACAGCTCCGGAACACGCTGGAGGGCGCGGGCTATGCCGTGGATCTGGCCGACGATGGCGAGGACGGGCATTTCCTGGGCGCGACCGAAAGCTATGATGCGGTCGTCCTGGACCTGGGCCTGCCCACCATCGACGGCCTTACCGTGCTGGACCGCTGGCGCAAGGAAGGGCGCAGCTTTCCGGTACTGGTGCTGACGGCACGGGACAGCTGGTCCGACAAGGTGGCCGGACTGGACGCAGGCGCCGACGATTATCTGGCCAAGCCGTTCCAGAGCGAGGAACTGATCGCCCGGCTGCGCGCGCTGATCCGTCGCGCATCGGGCAATGCGTCGAGCGAGCTGACGGCGGGCGACGTGCGGCTGGACACGCGATCGGGCAAGGTGACGCTGAAGGGCGAGCCGGTGAAGCTCACCGCGCAGGAATATAAGCTGCTGTCCTACCTCCTCCACCACAAGGGCAAGGTCGTGAGCCGCACCGAACTGATCGAGCATATCTACGACCAGGATTTCGACCGCGATTCCAACACGATCGAGGTATTCGTGACCCGCATCCGCAAGAAGCTGGGCGCGGATGTCATCACGACCATCCGGGGCCTGGGCTACAGCCTGGACGAGCCGGGGCGATAAACCCCCTCCTTCCGTTCGGCTGAGCTTGTCGAAGCCTGGTTCTTCAAGGAAAATGAAGCCCTTCGACAAGCGCAGGGCGAACGGAAACGAAGGTTTCGGCTTTTTTTGACCGATCCCCCCTCCCCTCCGCAGGTCCGTTCCACCGGATCGCTCAGCCGCCGCATGATCGGCATCGCGGCGCTGTGGATCAGCCTGCTGCTGCTGGGCGGCGGGCTGGCGCTCGACCGCGTGCTGTCCGATGCGATCACGCGCAATTTCGACGACGGGATGAACTATGTCCTGACCGCCATGATCGCATCGGCGGAGATCGGGCCGGACGGCGAGGTGCTGTTCAACCGCGAGCCCGCCGATCAGCGTTTCCTGGAGCCCAATAGCGGCATTTACTACCAGATCAGCGGCAAGGGGCATGAGGACTGGCGGTCGCGTTCGCTGTGGGACCGGGCGCTGAAGGTCAATCCGGAGCATCATGACGACGCGCCGCATATCTATGACAGCAACCAGTTTCCGGGCGAAGACCTGCGCGTCATGGAACGCAGCATCATCCTGCCCGGGTCAAACACGCGATGGATGTTCATGGTGGCGCAGGCGCGCGAGGGGCTGGACGCGCAGATAAAAACGCTGCGTTCGACCTTGTTCGAGAGCTTTGCCCTGCTGGCGCTGGGGCTGATCGTGCTGGCGACGCTGCAGACGATCTACGGGCTGCGCCCGCTGCGCAAGGTTCGCCACGAGATCGTGCGGATGCGCGCGGGTGAGAAGAACCGCGTGACCGAGCCGATGCCCGCCGAGGTGCTGCCGATGGTGGAGGAGCTCAACGCGCTGCTCGCCCATAATGAACGGCAGGCGGAGGAAGCGCGGACCCATGCGGGCAACCTTGCCCATGCGCTGAAGACGCCATTGACCGTAATCATGAACGCGGCGACCGCGCAATCGCCCGACCTGGGCGACACCGTGATCCGGGAAGCGACGACGATGCGCCGCCAGGTCGACCATCATCTGGCGCGGGCGCGAGCGGTCGGGCGGCGCGGCGCGGCGCATAGCCGGGCGGAAGTATGGGCCAGCCTGGACGCGGTAGAACGCGCCGTCCAGCGGCTTTATCCCGAAGTGCGCATCGACATGGACGGCGACAAGGAGGCCGCCGTGCGGGTCGAAAGGCAGGATCTGGACGAAATGCTGGGCAATCTGATCGAGAATGCCGCAAAATATGGCGGTGGCAGCGTGTTTGCGACGGTCGGACGCAAGGGATCCATGGTCGAAATCCTGGTCGAGGATGACGGCAAGGGGATTCCGCAGGAAGATCGCACGCGCATTTTCGACCGGGGCGTCAGGCTGGATTCGGGGAAGCCGGGGACGGGCCTTGGCCTTGCCATCGTGCGGGACGTCGCGGAAATCTATGACGGGTCGGTCGCGCTGGAGGAGAGCGAGGATCTGGGCGGCCTGCTGGTCCGGCTGCGGCTGCCCGCTGCCTGATGCGGCGGCACTTCTACCTTGCCTGCGGTTTCCTGTCCCTGGGGCTGGGCGCGATCGGCGCCTTCCTGCCTCTCCTGCCGACCGTGCCGTTCATGATCCTGGCGGCATTCTGCTTTGCGCGATCCAGCCCGGCGCTGGAGGCCCGATTGCTGGAGCATCGCCATTTTGGCCCGCATATCCGGCGCTGGCGGGAAAAGGGAGCGATCAGCCGGCGGGGCAAGAAGGCGGCATTGGCCGCCTTTGTGTTCAGCACGGTGCTGGCGCTGCTGCTATCGCCCTTTCCCTGGTTTCTGATCCCGCTGGCCGCGGCCCTGATCGGCGGCACATGGATCTGGACCCGCCCCGAGGGCTGAGGCCCTTGATGCTCCCTCAAAAGGGGACGCAGACGGCGTCCGACAGCCCTCAGTTCATGGCCAGGATCATGTTCCGCACCTGAGGATAAACCTGCTTTTCCCATTTGCTGCCGGAAAAGACGCCATAATGGCCGACGCCGGGTTGAAGATGATGGCGTTTCATATGCGGGCGCAGGCCGGTGCAGAGCACATGGGCGGCAGCGGTCTGGCCCACGGCGCAGACATCATCCTTTTCACCCTCGACGGTCAGCAGCGCGGTCTTGTGGATCGCGCCGGGATTGACCTTCCGCCCGCGATAGGTGAGCTCGCCCTTGGCCAGCAATGTCCGCTGGAACACCTTGTCGACCGTTTCCAGATAGAATTCCGCCGTCATGTCGAGCACGGCGAAATATTCCTCGTAAAAGGTCTTGATCTTGTTCGCTTCGACCTGCTTGCCATCGGCCAGCAGTTGGTAAAGTTCCCGATGGGCCGAGCCATGCCGGTCCATGTTCATCGACATGAAGGCCGAAAGCTGAAGGAAACCGGGGTAGACGCGCCGGCCGCGTCCGGCATAGCGCATCGGCACCAGACTGATCAGATTATCCTCGAACCATTCGATCGACTGTTCATTGGCGAGTTCGTTGACCACGGTCGGAGCGGCGCGGGTATCGATCGGCCCGCCCATCAGAGTCATGGACCGCGGCGTCGCCGCATCCTTGTCCTCCGACATGATCGACACCGCCACCATGGCCGGCACGCAGGGCTGGCAGACCGAAACCAGATGCGATCCCGGCCCGATTTCCCGCATGAACATCATTATGTAGTCGACATAGTCGTCGAAGCCGAACCTTCCGGCGCTCAGCGGCACGTCGCGAGCGTTCTTCCAATCGGTGATGTACACGTCATGATCACGCAGAAGCGTCTGCACCGTGTTGCGCAGCAGGGTCGCGAAGTGGCCCGACATGGGCGCGACCATCAGCACCTTGGGCTGGGGCGCCTCCACATCGTCCTTCACGAAATGCAGCAGGTTCCCGAAAGGCAGATCCAGCGCCACCTCTTCCCGCACGGCCACGACGGCATTGCCGCTGTGCACCTGCGTTATGCCATAGGCAGGCCGATGATGGGTCAGCTTCGCACCCTGGAACACGTCCATCAACGCGAACATGCGGCGCGGCATGGCCCAATCCGCCACCGGACCCATCTTGTCCCTGAAGGAAAGTGCGATCTGAGCACCCAAGCGCGCAGGGGCCATCATGTCGTTCCAGGCCTGATAGCCGCTATATAGCATCATCATCTTGCTCAAACGCGTCCTAAGCTCTTCCGGTGCCGATTCGGTCCCATGCAAAAACCGTTATACAGGTTTTCCATATTGCACCGCATCATGATTGATGGGAACATAGGGATGAAGCGGGAGGAATGCCATGGCCGACGCCGAACTGACCATTTCCAGCAAGACTTATTCATCCTGGTCCCTGCGCGGATGGTTGTTGTGCCGCATGGCGGGCCTGAAAGTCGTCGAGAAGACGATCGCGCTCGATGATCCTGAAAACCGGGCGGAATTGCTGCTTTTGTCGCCGTCGGTTCTGGTTCCCCGCCTGACCCATGAGGCGGCGAGCGTCTGGGACACGCTCGCAATTGCGGAATATCTGCATGAACTTTACCCGCATGCCGGGCTTTATCCCGAAGAGCGGATCGCGCGGGCGCATTGCCGATCGGTTTCGGGCGAGATTCACTCCGGCTTCATCAACCTGCGATCGGCGCTGCCGATGAACCTCAAGGTACGGCACGACAAATTTCCGGTCTTTTCAGGGGCCAAGCAGGACATCGAACGGATCGAGGAAATCTGGACCGAATGCCTGAACACCTATGGCGGCCCCTGGCTGTTCGGGGAAAGGGCGAGCGTGGCCGACGCCATGTTCGCGCCGGTGGCGCAGCGCTTCCTGACCTACGCGGTGGCGCTGTCGGCGCAATCGGCGGCCTATTGCAACTGGAGCAACGATTGGGAACTGATGCGCGAATGGATCGACGCCGCCCGCCGGGAGAAGGATGAGGTCGAGGAACTGGAGGTCGAGTTTTAGGACGATTTCCCAGGCGATCAAAGCCGATCGCTGGTCAGGAAATCACGACGTCCGGCTCTCGATCCCGCTCAGCCATTCGGCGATCATTGCGCGACCGGCTGCGACGGCCGCCGGGCCATGGTCGGCATGGTCCTGCCGCAAGGCGATGCCGCATTGCTTCGCTATGTCGAGATCAGCCCAGAAATGGGTGAGCCAATCCTCGAAACGCGGATCTTCGCCCATTTCCGCGTGGAATTGCAGCGCCAGCAGCTTGGATCCGCGGCGAAAGGCCTGATGCGCGTAATTTTCGGTGGAGGCCAGCAGTTCGACGCCGGCCGGCAGGTCGAACGTGTCGCTATGCCAATGCAGAACGGGAACCCCGTCCAGATGGCGCAGCGGCGATTCGGCTCCCGCCCGGTTCAACATGACCGGCGCGAAACCCAGTTCCATCCGCCCGCCGGAATAGACGGACGCGCCGAGCGCCGCGGCGATCATCTGGCTGCCCAGGCACACGCCCAGGGTCGGCAGATCCTGTTCCAGCCGGGCGGCGAGCTTTGCGATCTGGAGCGGAATCCAGGGGTGCAGATCATGTTCGTAAACGCCCATCGGGCCGCCCATCATGATAAGCAGGTCAGGGGTGCAGAGATCGACATCGGCAAAGTCGGCGCTGGCGACGTCGATCCGCTCGATCCGATAGCCGGCAGCTTCGATCGGCTGGAGATAGCCTGCCGCACCCTCTCGCGGCACATGTCGGACAATCAGCGCTGTTTTCATTTCCGCCATGCTGCCAGAGCGGATTTCGATCTGATTGAAGCAGATCGCCGCTCTGGTTTCCTTGTTTTCCGCGATTTCTTGACCAGCGATCGGTTCCGATCGCTTGGAAATCGCTCTAGCCAAAGACGGCATGGCCGGCCACCCCAGCCTTTCTTGGGTTTTTGAAATGAAGGCTATCGGCGGGCGATGCGGATCAATGTGCTGGTCCCGATCGCGAACCAGATGATGTTGACGACCGTCGACGGGATGGCGCCGTGCCACCAGGTGTTGATGACGAACAGCCCGGAACCCAGCGTGTTCATCCCCTGGAAGAGGGTGGACCTGCCCGAGGCATGGCCGCTCGATACGAGCAGATAGGCGCCCAGGATCAACAGCGCACCCGCCCAGCCGGCGATTTCAATCAGGATCGGCAATCCATCCCCCATGGATAATGATGGTCTGGCTCGGTCGCTTGGAAACCGCTCCAGGCCCCTCTCCCAAGGAAAGAGGCTCCCCCCTTGCGGAGAGAGCCTCTTTTCCTTCAGTCATGCGTGCGCCGGTCAGGCGGCCAGCTTGCGCAGCACATATTGCAGGATGCCGCCGTTCAGGAAATAATCCAGTTCGTTGACGGTATCGATGCGGCACAGCGCGGTGAAGGTGAAGGTGGAACCGTCGGCGCGCTTCACGATCACTTCCACATCCTGGCGCGGCTTCAGGCCGGCGACATTCTGGATGGTGAAGGTTTCGTCGCCGGTCAGGCCGAACGTGTCCTTGTTCTGACCGTCCTTGAACTGGAGCGGCAGGACGCCCATGCCGACCAGGTTCGAACGGTGGATGCGCTCGAAGCTTTCCACGATGACCGCGCGCACGCCCAGCAGGTTGGTGCCCTTCGCCGCCCAGTCGCGCGACGACCCGGTGCCATATTCCTTGCCGCCGATGACGACCAGCGGAGTGCCGTCGGCCTTGTGCTTCATCGCCGCGTCGTAGATCGGCATGACTTCGCCTTCATAACGGGTCATGCCGCCCTCGACGCCGTCCAGCATCAGGTTCTTGATGCGGATATTGGCGAAGGTGCCGCGCATCATGACTTCGTGATGGCCGCGGCGGGCGCCGTAGCTGTTGAAGTCGGCCTGCGCCACCTGACGCTCCTGCAGCCACTTGCCCGCGGGGCTGGTCGCCTTGATCGAGCCGGCCGGCGAAATATGATCGGTGGTGATCGAGTCCCCGAAAATGGCCAGCGGCTTGGCCTCGACAATGTCGGTGACCGGCTTCGGGGTCATGGTCAGACCCTCGAAATAGGGCGGGTTGGCGACATAGGTCGAACCAGCGCGCCAGCTATAGGTAGCCGAACCCGTGACGTTGATCGCCTGCCAGTGGGCGTCGCCCTTGTACACATTGGCGTAGCGCGCCTGGAACATCTGGCGGTCCATGCAGCCCGCCATGGTCGAGGCGACTTCGTCATTGGTCGGCCAGATGTCCTTCAGGAACACCTGCTGGCCGTCCTTGCCCGTGCCGATCGGCGTGGTGATGAAGTCTTCGACCACCGTACCCTTCAGCGCATAGGCGACGACCAGCGGCGGCGAGGCCAGGAAGTTGGCGCGCACGTCGGGAGACACGCGGCCTTCGAAATTGCGGTTACCGGAGATGACGGCGGCGGCGACCAGGCCGTTTTCGTTGATCGCCTTGCTGATCGGCTCGGCCAGCGGACCGGAGTTGCCGATGCAGGTGGTGCAGCCATAGCCGACCAGGTTGAAGCCTATGGCGTCGAGATGCGACTGAAGCCCGGCCTTTTCCAGATAGTCGGTAACCACCTGCGATCCCGGCGCCAGCGAGGTCTTTACCCAGGGCTTGGGCTTCAGGCCCAGTTCGTTCGCCTTCTTGGCAACGAGGCCGGCCGCGACGAGGACGCCGGGGTTCGAGGTGTTGGTGCAGCTGGTGATCGCGGCGATGGTGACGTCGCCGTCGCCAATGTCGAAATCCTTGCCTTCCACCGGAACGCGAGCCTGGGCCTTCTTGTACACCTTTTCCATGTCGGCGTTGAAGACATCGTCCACGTCCGGCAGCGCAACGCGATCCTGCGGGCGCTTCGGCCCTGCAAGGCTGGGAACGACGGTCGAGAGGTCCAGCTCCAGCGTGTCGGTGAAAACCGGTTCGACCGCCGGATCGATCCAGAAGCCCTGCTCCTTCGCATAGGCTTCGACCAGCGCGATATTCTCTTCGGTGCGACCGGTGAGACGCATATAGTCCAGCGTCTTGTCGTCAATGCCGAAGAAGCCGCAGGTCGCGCCATATTCCGGCGCCATATTGGCCAGCGTCGCGCGATCGGCGAGCGACAGGGTGGCAAGGCCGGGGCCGAAATATTCGACGAAGCGGCCGACCACGCCACGGGCACGCAGCATCTGGGTGCAGGTGAGGACGAGGTCCGTGGCGGTGACGCCTTCCTTCAATTCACCGGTGAAGCGGAAGCCGACCACTTCGGGAATGAGCATGGAGACGGGCTGGCCCAGCATCGCGGCCTCAGCCTCGATACCGCCGACGCCCCAGCCCAGCACGCCCAGGCCGTTGATCATGGTGGTGTGGCTGTCCGTGCCGACGCAGGTGTCGGGATAGGCGACGGTGACGCCGTCAGGGCCTTCGCTCGACCAGACGGCCTGCGCGATATTTTCCAGGTTCACCTGATGGCAGATGCCGGTGCCCGGGGGCACGGCATAGAAATTGGCGAGCGACTTGGAACCCCATTTCAGGAAGTCATAGCGCTCCATATTGCGCTGATATTCGATTTCCACATTCTGCTCGAACGCCTTGGGCGTACCGAATTCGTCGACCATGACCGAGTGGTCGATGACGAGGTGGACCGGCACCTGCGGGTTGATCTTGCTGGCGTCGGCGCCCAGCGCGGTCATCGCATCGCGCATCGCGGCGAGGTCGACGACGCAGGGAACGCCGGTAAAGTCCTGCATCAGCACGCGGGCGGGGCGATACTGAATCTCCCGTTCGGCCTTGCCCTTGTCATTCTGCCAGTCGACGATCGCCTGGATGTCGGCGGTGGTGACGGTGACGCCGTCCTCGAAGCGGAGCAGGTTTTCCAGCAGCACCTTCATCGAGAAGGGCAGGCGCGAGACGTCGCCCAGCTTGGCCGCGGCCTTCTTCAGCGAATAATAGGCAATGTCCTTGCCGCCCACCTTCAAGGTGTCGCGCGTGCCAAGTGTATCCTGTCCGATGGCGGTCATGAGTCGTGCGTCTCCTCGCAGTTGCCGGGCCAGGAGCAGGCAGGATGACGCTATTCCACCAGAAGCTCGCCGGACGGCGAAAATACCGGACGGCAAGGTGGCGGGATGCGCCCCCACTCATGGCCGAAGCGAATATGTCCCGATGCGCGCCGCCATAGCGCCTGCGCGCCTCAAGTCAAATGCGAAGGCGCGAAATGGCACAGGCCGGGCGAATCTTTCTTGTAGACGGCGCGATCAAGCGCGGGATACATTGGGCTGCGGTCGCGTTCTGGTGCAAGGAGCGGGCCTGGCAGAGATGATAAAGGGTCGCTCGCTCTGACGTTCGTCGTTGCATCAATGCTGGTGTGAAGCTCGGGGGCAATTCCGGATTTCATATCGATGCCGAGATATATGTCTGAGGAGGAAGAGACGATGCGCCCAGTTTCCACCCTCGCCACCGGCAGGTCTTTCGACCCGGCCTTAAGGGGTTACATCATTCATTATCATCCGGGGGAAGCCAATCACTGCCCCAGTTGCGGTCGCAGCCAGTGGATGGTCGGACGCCTGATGGCGGAGTGCGCCTATTGCGAAACCGCACTGCCGCTGGAGAATAACCGAGGTGTCGGGGCGTGCGCCCGTTTCGTCAGCACGCATGACGTCATGACGTCGCCCGACCCCCGCGAGTCGTTTACTCCGTAAACGGATGGAGGGCTGCGCGCCGTCAGGCCGCAGCCACTCCCTCCACCTCCACTATGCCGTCGCCGGCATAATAGCCCTGCACCCGCACGCGTTTTTCCACATGGTCGACGGGGACGCGCAGCAGGACAAGGCGGAAGCTGCCGCCCAGATCGCGCTGGAGCAGAAACCCTGCCTCGTCGCGGATCAACCGCCCGGTTTCGTCCACTCCAGCACCGATCTGCGTCATGGGTTATCGATCTATCGCATTCTTGATGCCCTTGCCAGCCATCAGGCCAAGGACAAGGAAGATGACGAACAGCGCGATCGCCAGCACGAACAGGAACTTCGCGATACCCACGAACGTGCCCGCCGCGCCGCCAAAGCCCAATATGGCGAGCACGGCGGCGATCACGAGCGAAATGATGGCCAGACGGATCATGCGGCACTCCTTTCCGTTGAAAGACCTGCCCTTTCCAACGGATGGCGAGACCGCCGGTTCCTGTTGTCGATCAGGGAGCGATCAGAACCAGAATCGCACGCCCATCACGAGGCTGGTGGCCGAAGCCCGCTCTCCATCAGCACGGGCAAAGCGGGCGGTGTCGCCCAGCTTTCGTTCCCAGTTGACGCCGACATAGGGCGCGAATTCGCGGGCGAATTCATAGCGCAGCCGCAGTCCCAGCTCGACATCGGACACGCCCGAGCCGATGCCGAGTTCGGGCACGTCCTGGGCCGCGACGTTGATCTCCGCGGCGGGTTGCAGGATCAGCCGCTGGCTAATGCGCTGGTCATAGCTGCCCTCCAGCCGCAGATGGGCGTCGCCCCTGTTCGACAGGAAGGCCTGGGCCGACACCTCGAACCAATAGGGGGCAAGGCCCTCGATCCCAACCACCGCATAGGTTCGCCGGGGATCGGGGCGGATATCGTGGCGGACGCCTGCTTCCAGGTTGAACCAGGGGTCGATGGCGCGGCTGTAGAGCGCCTGCACTTCCGCGCGTTCCAGCGGACCGCCGAACGCGCCCTCCCCCTCCGTCTTGAAGGCGAAGCGGTTGATGTCGCCGCCGATCCAGCCTTCCCCCTCCCAATGATAGCCGTCCGCGCCCTTGCCCATCCGATATTCCAGCCGGTCGAGCATGATCTGGGAAAAGGCCATGCCGCCGCTTTCCTTCAGCATGGCGGCGCGGGCACGTGCCATTTCGGCGGAGTTGTAAAAGGCATCGGCGGCATGATCAGCCGGGACGGAGGGCACAGTACCGGTGGGAATGTCGCCACCGGACGCGGGCCCGTCATGACCGGCATGGGCGTCCGCAGCCGGCGCCTGATGGGCCGAATGATCCTCCTGCTCCATCGCGCCATGGTCCATCTGCCCATGATCCATCTGACCGTGGTCCTGTGCCCGGGCGGGAAAGGCGGCGGCGGCAAGCAGCAGCGCCGTGGCGGCAAGCAGCGGCTTCATGCTGCTTCCTCCGCATGCCGGACGGTCACGACCCGCATCATCCCTGCGTGCATGTGCATCAACATGTGGCAGTGAAAGGCCCAATCCCCAAGCGCGTCCGCCGTAAGATCGAAACTCACCTTTCCTCCCGGCAGCACATTCACCGTATGCTTGAGCGGATCATGGTCGCCCGCCCCGGTCACCAGCTGGAAGAAATGGCCGTGCAGATGGATCGGGTGCGGCATCATCGTGTCGTTGATGAGGTTGACCCGCACCCGTTCCATGTGACGGAAGGGAATGGGGGCTGCCCCGTCGGACAGTTTCACCCCGTCGAAGGACCACATATAGCGTTCCATGTTCGCGGTCAGGTGGATGTCCAGCGTTCGCGTCGGCGGGCGCGTGTCCGCATGGGGCGTCAGCGATTTCAGATCAGCATAGGTCAGCACCCGATGATCGACGCTCTCCAGCCCGGTAGGACGATCGGCGGTCCGGTCCGCAGGCATGGGCGAGAGCGTCGCGACGCCAGGCCCCATCTTCACCTGCGGCGCCACCGATTTGTCGCGCATCTTCATCGAATGGCCGGCCATGCTCTCATTGGCGGGCTGGCTGAGGTCGATGACGCCGCCCTGCCCCATGTCCATTCCCGACATGTCCATGCCCATGTCCTTCATGCCCAGCAGCGGCCGGTCGCGCAGCGGCGGCACATCCGCCGCAAGGCCCATGCGGGGCGCCAGCGTCGCCCGCACCAGGCCCGAACGGTCTATCGCCTCCGCGACAAGGGCATAGGGTTTCGCTTCCGGGGGCTGCACCACCACGTCATAGGTTTCGGCAATGCCGATCTGCAGCTCGTCGGTTTCGACCGGCTGCACATGCTGGCCGTCGCACTGCACGACCGTCATTGGCAGGCCCGGCAGGCGCAGGTTGAAATTGGTCATCGCCGCCGCGTTTATGATGCGAAGCCGCACTCGCTCGCCCGGCGTGAACAGGCCCGTCCAGTTCTCCGCCGTGCCATGGCCGTTCACCAGAAAGCTGTAGGTCGATCCGGTGACGTCGGATATGTCGGTCGGGTCCATGCGCATGGCCCCCCATTCAAGGCGATCCTTGGTGCCCTGGTCCTTTCCGGCGAGCAGTCCCGACAATGTCTGCTTCTGCATGTTGAAATAGCCGCCCGCCTGTTTGAGGCGCTTCAACAGGACATGCGGGTGGATCGGGCTCCAGTCGGACAGGACGATGACATGCTCGCGCGTGAATTCCACCGGGTCGGCCCCGGCCGGATCGATCACGATCGGACCATAGTGACCGACCGCCTCCTGCATGCCGGAATGGCTGTGATACCAATAGGTGCCTGACTGACGGACCGGAAATTCATAGGTGAAGGTCTCGCCGGGGCGAATGCCGGGGAAGCTGACCCCCGGCACTCCGTCCATCTGAAAGGGCACGATCAGGCCGTGCCAGTGGATCGAGGTATCCTCCCGCAGCCGGTTGGTGACCGAGAGCCGGACATTCTGCCCTTCCCGAAGGCGGATGAGGGGAGCAGGCAGCGTGCCGTTGATCAGCACGGCATGGGCCGAACGGCCGCCAACCGAAAAATGCCCCTCCGCCACGGTGAGGGCGATCGTCTCGCCCTGCAACATGCCCGGCGCCGGGGACAGGCCCGCCGTTCCGCTCTGCGCCCAGGCGGGGAAAACCCGGCCCAGGGCGAGCGCGCCACCCAGGCCCGAGAGGCTGCGGACAAGGGTGCGGCGATCGACGTCGGGAAGAGAGAAGGACATGGAAAGCTCTGCAATAAGGGCGGTTTCCCCCTTATACGCGGTCAGCCGCTCCATCCCTCAACCCTTCGGCCAATTTGTTGCGTGCGCGGTAGAGGCGCGTTTCGACCGCCTTCTCGCTGATGCCCAATATCTGCGCGGCCTCAGCCTGGCTCACCCCCTCTATCGCGCGCAGCACCAGCACATCCTTGAGATTGCCTGGGAGAGACGCGATGGCCGCGTGGATATGCGCCAGTTCCGCTTGCGATCCGACCGCCTCCTCGGGCGTCGGCAGGTTGTCCGCGACGGCGGTCGCTTCCTCGATCGGCCGCGCGAAGGTGAAGAAGCGCCGCACCGCCCTGCGCCGCGCCCAATCACGGCATTTGTTGACGGCAATCCGCGCTATCCACAGCCGAAAGGGTCGCGTGCCGTCATAGCGGGCAAGGGCGGTGAAGGCGGAGATGAACGTCTCCTGCGTGATGTCGAGCGCCTCTGTCGCATCACCGACATGCCCCCGCGCCACCCGGAACACAGCTTCCCGATGGCGGCGCATCAATTCGCCATAGGCGCTTTGCTGCCCGGCGAGCGCCAGCGCGGCCAGTTCCGCATCGCTGCATCGGGCCAGCGAAGCGTTCACCGATCCGGCGGAACCGCGGCTGGCCGGGTCAGCGCATTGACGACAGCGGCATCAAACTGGGCCGCCTGATCCGGTCGCAGCACGGCACGCATGGCGAAGATATGCTTCAGCGTTTCCTTCTGCAGCATTCCCATGACATGGTGCGAGCGATCGACGGCTTCCGCCACCTTCGGGCCATAGCCATGTTCGGCCGCGATCGCCTGCGCCAGTCGCGCATTGTCGGCGCGCATCTCCGCCTCCAACGACGCGCGGCGTTGGGCAAAATCGCTCTCCAACGCGTGAATGCGCTGCTCCTGCGCCGGATCGAGCCTGAGCTTTTCGTGGATCAGGGCGTGGACCTCGCTCTCCACGCGCGGTTCCGGTGCTATCCAGACCCTTGCCACCAGCACCGCCGCCAGCGCCGCTGCAAAGGCGACAAGCGCCACCAGCCCGTAGCGGGCGATTCCCTTCATGACCCTAAGCCCATCATGCCCCGCCCCTCATGTGCCGCCCGCGCATGGCTCACTGCCCCAGCAGGCGCGATGGCGCGTAATCCGACATGCCGATGATCGCGGGCCGTGATGCGGCCTGCGCGGGACTGCCCGGCACCAGGCTGCCCGCCCATCCGATGCCGATCGCGACTATCCCGGCCAGGGCGAGGCTGCGGCGCGCCACGGCCCGTTCGCGGCGCCGGGCGACACCGGCCATCACCGCATCCTCCAGCGCTTCCAGACGGGGGTCGGCGGGGATATGCCGCCTGCGGGCGGCCACCTGGCCCAGCAGCTGATCGAGGTCGCTCATCACTTGCACTCCACAGGGCGATTTCCGGCCGGCCGGCCTCATCCGGCAGTGGGGAAAATCTCGATGCACAACAAAATAGTCTCGCCGACAATACGCAGGCCGGGCAAAGACCCCTCATGCAAATTCGCATGCGGCGGCCCGCAATTTAATGAAGGAGGTCGCCGGAACATCAGGCGACCCGTCCTAGAGTTCCCCCCTCGCCCGGCGGATCTCGAACCATTTGCGGACATTCTCATTATGCTCCTGCAGCGTATCCGCGAAGATATGTCCGCCCTTCCCGTCCGCGACGAAGTAGAGCGCCTTCGTCTCCGCCGGGTGCAGGACCGCCAGGATGGACAGGCGTCCGGGATTGGCGATCGGTCCCTTGGGCAGGCCGATCATCGCATATGTATTATAATCGTTGACCGCCGCGATTTCCGACTTTCTGATCCGCCGGCCAAGCGGCTTGCCCCTGGTGATCGGATAGATGATCGTCGGATCGGCCTGCAACATCATGCGCGCCTTCAGCCGATTGCCGTATACACCGGCGACGGTCGGCCGTTCCGCGGGCACCGCCGTTTCCTTCTCGACGATGCTGGCCAGGACAATGGCTTCCTTCGGTGTCCTGGCGGCGGTGTTCGGCGCCCTTTCGGCCCACATTCTGGCAAGGGTCCTGTTCATCGCATCCTGCATCCGCTTCAGAACCACCGCCCGGCTTTCGCCCTTGTCGAAGGCATAGCTGTCAGGCAGCACGCTGCCTTCCGCCGGCACGGATATGTCGCCGGTCAGTTCCTCATTCGCCATCAGCCGTTCGTGCACCAATATGGAGGGCATCCCCTCCGGTATGGTCACGAGCCGGGTCAGCGTCTTGCCGCCGCCCAGGATACGGAAGATGTCGGAGTTGCTGGCACCCTGGGGGATCAGGAATTCCCCGGCCTTGATCGACTTGCCCCGACCGAAGACCTTGGCCCGCGTCAGGAACGCGTCGGCCGAGCGCACCGCGCCCTTCTGTTTCAGGAGAATGGCCGCGTCCGCGATGGTCGCACCTTCGGGCACGACGATGGTGATGTCCTTCGTCGCCGGCCCTGCCTCGGTCCAGCCATAGACAAATCGGAAAGCGATGAAAGCGGCGACGGCCAGGCCGATCAGCACCATGCCAAAGCCAAGCCGCCGCATCCCGGGTGCCTCAGACCGCCTTCATGATGAGCGAGGCATTGGTGCCGCCGAAGCCGAACGAATTGTTCAGCACCGCGCGCACCTTGCGCTCCTTGGCGACATGCGGAACCAGGTCGACGCCCTTGCAGCTTTCGCTCGGCTCGTCGAGGTTCAACGTCGGCGGGACGATCTGGTCACGGAGCGCCAGGATGCAGAAGATGCTCTCCACCGCGCCCGCGCCGCCCAGCAGGTGGCCGATCGCCGATTTGGTCGAACTCATCGACATGGTGCCCAGATGTTCGCCGAACAGCCGCTTCACCGCGCCCAGTTCCAGCTCGTCGCCCAGCGGGGTCGAGGTGCCGTGCGCGTTTACATAGTCGATGTCGGCAAGGCTGAGGCCCGACTTTTTGAGGGCCATTTCCATCGAGCGATAGCCGCCACTGCCTTCGGGATGGGGGGCCGTGACGTGATAGGCGTCGCCCGACAGGCCATAGCCGATCACCTCCGCATAGATTTTCGCGCCGCGCGCCTTGGCCCGCTCATATTCTTCCAGAACGACGACGCCGGCGCCCTCGCCCATGACAAAACCGTCGCGGTTGACGTCATAGGGCCGCGAGGCCTTTTCCGGCGCGTCGTTGAAGGCGGTCGACAGCGCGCGGGCCTGCGCGAAGCCGGCGATGCCGATCGGGCAGATCGCGCTTTCCGCGCCGCCTGCCAGCATCACGTCGGCATCGTCCATCGCGATCATGCGCGCGGCATCGCCAATGGAATGGGCGCCGGTGGAGCAGGCCGTCACGACGGCATGATTGGGGCCCATCAGGCCATATTTGATCGACACCTGCCCAGAGATCAGGTTGATGAGCCGTCCATGGACGAAATGCGGGCTGACCCTGCCCGGTCCCTTGTTCGCCAGCACCAGCGATTCGCTTTCAATGCCCGGCAGGCCTCCAATGCCAGAACCGATGGAGCAGCCGGCGCGCAGCCGCTCCTCCTCGCTCATATTGTCAAGGCCGGCGTCGCGCAGCGCCTGGCTGGCGGCGGAAATGCCGAAGACGATGAACGGGTCGACCTGCCGCTGGATCTTGTGATCGACATCAAGGCCGGCGTCATAGCCATATTCATGATCGGCCGGCTTCACCTCACAGGCGATGCGGCACTTATATTCGCTGGCGTCGAAGCGGGTGATCGTCGCCGCGCCGGATCTGGAAGCGATGATATTCTTCCAGGTCGTTTCCACATCCCCGCCAAGCGGGCTGACCATGCCAAGGCCGGTGACGACAACACGACGCATATGCTTGCTCCGAAAATTCTTCTTTGGCTCAACGCCGTTCATCTAGCCATTCAAGACGGTCTTGTGAACGGGGAGCAGATACGAAAAGGCTCCCCAAGACCCGGTTTTGCCGGACAGGAGGAGCCATTTCCTTTTAAAACGCTGCGCCCGCCCGATGTCGGGCAGGCCGCCAGACGTTCTTACTGCTTGCTGTCGATATAATCGATGGCGTCCTTGACGGTGGCGATCTTCTCCGCCGCATCGTCAGGGATTTCGACGCCGAACTCTTCCTCGAACGCCATCACCAGCTCAACGATGTCCAGGCTGTCAGCGCCCAGATCGTCGATGAAGCTTGCATCCTCGGTCACCTTTTCGGCTTCGACGCCCAGATGCTCGACGACGATTTTCTTTACGCGATCCGCGGTCTCACTCATGAGTGGTCCTTCTTACTGGGTATCGTTGATGGTTCTGAATATTTGTTAAGGCATGCCCTAGAGGCAAGCCCAACGAGAGGCAAGAGGCAAGAAACAATCGGATGGCATCGCCCCACCTGCATTCGACTCGCCGGTCCCGATGGCACAAGGCCGCCATTTTGCAAATGCCGAAAATTTCCGGGCGATGGACATGAGCCCGCGTCTTGCGCTTCCGTGCCCTTCAGATCATCGCCATGCCGCCGTTCACGTGCAGCGTCTGGCCGGTGACATAGCCCGCTTCCTTGCTGGCGAGATAGACGACGGCCGCGCCGATATCCTCGCCCGTGCCCAGATCGCCGGCCGGGATCCTGGCCAGGATCGCGCCCTTCTGCGCATCGTTCAGCGCGTCGGTCATGGCGGATCGGATGAAGCCGGGCGCGACGCAGTTCACGGTGATCCCGCGGCTCGCCAGTTCCTGGCCCAGCGACTTGGACATGCCGATGATGCCCGCCTTGGACGCGGCATAGTTGGCCTGCCCCGGATTGCCGGTGACCCCCACGACCGAGGTGATCGAGATGATGCGGCCGAAACGCGCCTTCATCATCGGCTTGGCGGCGGCGCGGGCCAGACGGAAGGCAGCCTCCAGATTGACGGCGATCACGTCGGACCATTCATCGTCCTTCATGCGCAGGATCAGGTTGTCGCGGGTGATGCCGGCATTGTTGACGAGGATGTCGATCTTGCCGCCCAGCGCCTCCACTGCCTGGCCGACCAGTCCGTCGACCGCCGCGGGATCGCCGAGGTTGCAGACCAGCGTCCTGTGATCGCCGCCCAGTTCCGCGGCGAAGGCCTTCAGCTTCTCCTCATTGCTGCCCGAAAGGGCGAGCGTGGCGCCCTGCGCCGCGAGGGCCCTTGCAATGGCGGAGCCGATGCCCCCCGAAGCGCCAGTCACCAGCGCGGTCATGCCTGTCAGATCGAACATGTCAGTCTCCCTTGAAGTTCGGCGCCCGGCGTTCGAAAAAGGCGTCGATCGCCTCATCATGATCCGCCGTCGCATGGGCCAGCGCCTGCATCGCGCCCGCCATTTCCATGATCTGGTTCAATTCCGCCGTCTGCGCCGCGCGCAGCAGCCGCTTGGTCATCCGCGTCGCATGGGGCGGATTGGCCGCGATCCTGTCGGCGACCTTGCGGGCGGCGGCGAGCAGATCGCCATCCGGCACCACCTCGCTCACCAACCCGATCCGCAGCGCCTCTTCGGCATCGATGGTCTCGCCTGTCAGCGCCAGTTCCGAAGCCTTGGAAAAGCCGATGATGCGCGGCAGCAGCCACGCGCCGCCATCGCCGGAAATTATGCCCAGCTTGACGAAGGACTCGGCGAATCTGGCCGACTGCGCCGCGATCCTGACATCGCACATCAGGGCCAGGTCGCAGCCCGCGCCCATGGCCGGGCCGTTGACCGCCGCGATCACCGGCAGCTCGAGCGCCTGGAACAACAGCGGCAGCCGCTGGATTCCCACCCGGTAATTGCGCCGCGTCTGCGCCGGCAGTGATGCGCGCAGGCCGCCGGCGTCGGGGCGCATCGCATTGAGGTCCCCGCCTGAGGAAAAGGCGCTTCCCGCGCCTGTCAGGATCGCCACATGCACCGACAGGTCGCGCTCCGCCTCCTCGAACAAGGCGCAAAGGGCATCGACCATCGCCGGATCGGAGATCGGATTGCGCCGATCGGGCATGTTCAGCGTGACCGTCAGCACGGCCCCGTCGCGGCTGGTCAGGATGGGAGCGGCGTTCGCATCGCTTCCCTTGTCGTTGCTCACAATGCCCCCAATGCCGCCTCTACATCGTCCATCGTCACGATGCTGCGGACCGTGGCGTCGGGCGCTATCCGCTTGACCATCGGACCCAGCACCTTGCCGCCCAGCTCGACGAATTCGGTGACGCCCGCATCCCACATGGCGGCGACGGATTCGCGCCAGCGCACGCGGCCCGTCACCTGCTCGACGAGGCGCAGCTTGATTTCCTCCGGATCGGCGATCGCGCTTGCGAGCACATTGGCATAGACCGGCAGCAGCGGCGTGTTGATCGGGGCATTGCCCAGCGCCTGCGCCATCACATCGGCGGCCGGCTGCATCAGCGGGCAGTGGAAGGGCGCTGACACGGGCAGCAGCACGCCGCGCTTGATGCCATGCTCCTTCACCAGGGCGACGGCGCGCTCGATCGCGCCGCGATGGCCGGAAATCACCACCTGCGTCGGATCATTGTCATTGGCGACGGTGCAAACCTCGCCCTCGGCGGCGGCCTCCGCCAGCGCCTGCGCCTTTTCGATGTCGGCGCCCAGCAGCGCCGCCATGGCGCCCTCGCCAACCGGCACGGCGGCCTGCATCGCCTGCCCGCGCAGCTTCAGCAGCCTGGCAGTGGTGCCGATATCGAACGCTTCGGCGGCACAGAGGGCGCTATATTCGCCCAGCGAGTGGCCGGCGACGAAATCGCCCTTTTCGGCCAGGGAGAAACCGCCTTCCTTCTGCATCACCCGCAGCGTCGCCAATGCATTGGCCATGATCGCGGGCTGCGCATTTTCCGTGAGCGTCAGGTCGCTTTCCGGACCTTCCACCATGATGCGGAACAAATGCTGCGACAGAGCGTCGTCGACCTCCTGAAACAGCTCCTTCGCGGCCGGGCTCGCGTCTGCCAGCGCCTTGCCCATGCCGACCGACTGACTGCCCTGCCCCGGAAAAAGAAATGCCCTCATCATCCACCTTCTACATGCGCGCGCCTGCAAAAGCGCAATTTTTCAAAGTCGTTACACTTTGAGACACAAACACCGTTGAGGCACCCGGCCCAATTCGGCAGTTCTATTTGGTGGACCGCCTTTAACGATGACGGAGTTTAAGGAAAAGGTGCGATATCGCATTGCATGGATCGCGGGAACCGCGCTGGTCCTGTCGGGCTGCGCGGCCGGTCCCGATTATCGCGCCCCCGCTCCCGCGTCGCTTGGCGTGCCGGCCACCTATATGGAGGGCGCCGCCGCTCCGGTCGACGAGGCGGAGCTTGCCACCTGGTGGAGGCGCCTCGACGATCCGGCGCTCAGTGCCCTTATCGACCAGGCGATCGCCGGCAACCTGGATATCGTGCAGGCGCAGGCGCGCCTTCGCCAGGCGCGGGAGTCGTTGCGGCAGGCGCGCGCCGCCTTCCTGCCGCAGGTGAACGGTTCGGCCAGCGGCGGACGCAATTACAGCAGCCGCGACGCGGGCGGGCGGCTCGACCCCAGCGGCAATCCCATCGGCGGCGGCGGGTCCAACTGGTCGAGCAGCTATTCGGTCAGCGCCAGTGCAAGCTGGCAGGTCGACCTGTTCGGCGAGCTTTCCCGGTCGGCCGAAGCGGCGCGGGCCGATCTCGCTGCCTCCGGCTACGACCTCGCCAATGTGCGGGCGACGATCATTTCCGAACTCGTCACCAACTATGTGCAGGCGCGCCTGGCGCAGGCGCAGTTGCGCGTCGCGCGCGAGACGCAGGCGATCCAGCGCGACAATTACGACATCGCCAACTGGCGGCTCCAGGCAGGCCTCGTCTCCTCGCTCGACGCGGAGCAGGCGCGGGCGCAACTGGCGCAGACCAACGCAACCGTGCCCCAGCTTGAAGCCAGCCTCCGGGGCAGCCTCAACCGCATTGCCGTGCTCACGGGCCAGGCTCCCGGCGAGGCGACCCGGAGCCTTGAAACCCCCGCCCCGATCCCCGCTGCCTCCACGCAGATCACAACCGGCATTCCAGCGGACACGCTGCGCCAGCGCCCCGACGTGCGCTCCGCCGAGCGGGCGCTGGCAGCCGCGACCGCGCGCATCGGCGTGGCGCAGGCGCGGCTTTACCCTTCGCTGGGGTTGAGCGGCAATATCGGCACCACTTCGAACAGTTTCAAAGACCTGTTCAGCCTCGTCACCGGCGGCGTCTTTGCCAATGTGGCGCAGGTCATCTTCGATGGCGGCCGCCTGGCGTCGCAGGTGCGTTCGCAGCGGGCCGCCACCGACGCTGCCTTCGCCGCCTACAAGCAGACGGTGCTGACCGCGCTGGAGGATGTGGAGAATGCCATGGCATCGCTGTCGAGCGCCCGCGCCCGCAAGGCGGAGTTCGCGACCGCCTATGAAGCGTCGAACAACGCCGCGATCCTGGCGCGCAGCCAGTATCAGGCGGGCCTGATCGACTTCCAGACGCTGTCCCAGAGCGAGAACAGCCTTTTGAACGCGCGCAACAGCCTTGCCAGCGCGCAATCCGACGAGGTCCTTGGCCTTGCCCAGCTCTACAATGCGCTGGGCGGCGGCTGGCAGAACATGGAAAATCGCCCCAATGAGTAACGATGTGACCAGCGATCAGGACCTCAACGACTTTCTGGGGGCGCGTCCCCAGAAGCCGTGGCGCAAATGGGCGGTGCGCGGCGCCATCGGCGTCGCCCTGCTGATCCTCGTCCTGCTGCTTGCGCGATGCTTTTCGGGGGACGACAAGCCGAGCTATGCGACGCGCGAGGTGCGAAAGGGCGACCTTACCGTCTCCGTATCCGCCACCGGCAATCTGAAGCCCATCAACCAGGTCGATGTCGGTTCCGAACAGTCGGGCAAGATCACGGCGGTCTATGTCGATGTGAACGATCGCGTGACCAAGGGACAGAAGCTGGCCGAACTTGACACCCGGCGGCTGGTCGACGCGATCAACCAGAACCGCGCGCAGCTTTCTTCCTCGCAGGCCAGCGTGGCGCAGGCGGAAGCGCAGGCGGCGCTGGCCAAGGCGACGCTGGACCGCCAGCTCAACGTCTTCAGGCTCTCGGGCGGACGCGTTCCCGCCAAGACGGAACTGGACGCCGCCCGCGCGGACTACAGTTCCGCGCTCGCCAATCTGCGCTCGGCGCAGGCGCAGGTGCACGTTTCGCAGGCCCAGCTTTCCACGGCCCAGACCAATCTTTCCATCGCGCAGATCGTATCGCCGGTGACCGGCGTCGTGCTGTCCCGCGATATAGAGCCGGGCCAGACCGTCGCCGCCTCGCTCAACGCGCCGGTGCTCTTCACCATTGCGGAAGACCTGACGCAGATGGAGGTCGAGGTTTCGGTGGACGAGGCGGATGTCGGACAGGTGAAGGATGGCCAGAGCGCCAATTTCTCCGTCGACGCCTTCCCCGGCCGCACCTTTCCGGCAAGGGTAACGCGGGTCAATGTCGGCTCCAACAGCGCCAGCAGCAGTTCGTCCTCCTCGTCGGGCAGCAGCACGGCCAGCAGCACGGCGGGAACGGTGGTGGCCTATACGGCGGTGCTGTCAGTGGACAACAAGGACGAGATATTGCGCCCCGGCATGACCGCGACCGCCGACATCGTGACGCAGGAACTGCATGACGTGCTGCTCGTCCCCAACAGCGCGCTCCGCTTCAAGCCCAGCGCGGGCAAGAATGACGGCGGCATCACCAGCCAGATCATCCCCGGTCCCCGCCGTTTCCGCCGGGGCGGGGCGAGCCGGCAGGTCAGCTTCGGAATGGGCAGTAGCCAGACCGTCTACGTCATCGGCGAGGACGGCAACCCCAAGGCGGTGCAGGTGACCGTCGGCGCGAGCGATGGCGCGCGTACCGTCATCACCGGCGGCGACCTCAAGCCCGGCGTGCGCGTCATCACGGGCCAGCTTGCCAGCGGCCAGCAGGCCCCGGCAGAGGATCAGGCCAATGGCGGATCGCAGGCCGGGGCGCCGCGTGACCGCAACCGCAGGTCAGACGGTGGCGCGTCCACCGACGGCAGCCCCGCCACCGTCAGCAAGCTCGGCAATTCGGGCGACGGGAAGCCGGAAACCGCCCCCGTCGCTCCGGCTGCGCCCCAGGGCCCGGCCCGCGAACCGCGTGGCTCCGGCCGCCAGAGCGGAACCTGACGCCCATGGCGACAGACCCCATCATCTCCCTTCGCGGTGTAACCAAGATCTACGGATCCGGCCCCACGGCGTTTCAGGCGCTGAAGGGCATCGACCTCGACATCACGCAAGGCGATTTCGTGGCGGTCATGGGGCCGTCCGGTTCCGGCAAGTCGACGACGATGAACATATTGGGCTGCCTCGACGTGCCTTCCGGCGGATCGTTCCTGTTCAAGGGCCGCCATGTCGAAACGCTGGACCGCGATCAACGCGCCCTGCTGCGCCGCCGTTATCTCGGCTTCGTGTTCCAGGGGTTCAACCTTCTTTCCCGCACCACCGCGCTGGAGAATGTAGAGCTGCCGCTGCTCTATCGCGGCGAGGACAAGAAGACCCGTTATGAGGCGGGCATGGCCGCGCTGGACAAGGTAGGCCTCAAGGACTGGTGGGACCACACGCCCGCCGAACTGTCCGGCGGCCAGCAGCAGCGCGTCGCCATTGCCCGCGCCATCGTGACCCAGCCCGACGTGCTGCTGGCCGACGAGCCGACCGGCAATCTGGATTCCGAACGATCGGTGGAGATCATGGAACTGCTGACCGATCTCAACCGCAATGGCGGCATCACCGTGCTGATGGTCACGCATGAACCGGACATGGCCGCCTTTGCGCGGACCATCGTCCATTTCAAGGACGGGCTGGTGGAACGCGTCGAGCAGGGGGTCGCGGCGTGACCGGCTTCGCTCTATCTGTCGTTCCCGCAAGGGTGACGAAACTGCGCAAGGGCGCGCGCTGAAGATGCTGGGCACCACCGTCATCCTCGCCTTCCGGGCGATCAACCGGCACAAGCTGCGCAGCTTCCTCACCACGCTGGGCATCATCATCGGGGTGGCGGCGGTCGTCACCATGGTGACGCTGGGCAATGGCGCGACCGCCGCCGTACGCGAGCAGATCAGTTCGCTGGGCGCCAATGTGCTGCAGCTTCGCCCGGGACAGGGTTTCGGCCGGGGCGGCGGTGGCCCGCGCCCGCCCGACTTCAAGCCGGCCGACCTCACCGCCATCGAAAATCAGCTGACCGGCGTCCGCGCGGTCGCGCCGATGGTGCAGTCGAGCGGCACGGCAATCTATGAAGGCAGCAACTGGTCCACCACCGTCTATGGCACCACCGCCGCCTATTTCGAGGTGCAAAGCTGGAAGGCCGATACGGGCCGCCTCTTCATGCCGGAGGAGGAAGAGGCGGGAAAGCCCGTCTGCATCATTGGCAACACGGTGCGCACCAACCTGTTCCAGGGCAATGATCCCGTCGGCAAGCGCATGCGGATCAAGGGCGTTTCCTGCCAGGTGATCGGCGCGCTCGCCACGCGCGGCCAGGGCGGCTTCGGTGATCAGGACGACGTCGTCGTCATGCCGATCAAGTTCGTCCAGCGCCGTTTCACCGGCGACCGCGACATCAGCCAGATCATGGTCGCCGTGGACGACGCCTATGACACCAGTGTCGTCCAGACGAGCCTGGAGGAGCTCATGCGCGAGCGGCGCAAGATCAAGCCAGGGGCGGAGGACAATTTCAACGTCTTCGATACCAAGCAGATCAGCGACACGCTGACCGGCACCACCACCATATTGACGCAGATCGTGGCGGCGGTGGCGGCGATTTCCCTGCTGGTCGGCGGCATCGGCATCATGAACATCATGCTGGTGTCCGTCACCGAACGTACCCGCGAGATCGGCATCCGCCTTGCCATCGGCGCGGTCGCGCGCGAAGTGCTGATGCAGTTTCTGGTGGAGGCGATCGTGCTGTCCTGCCTGGGCGGGTTGATCGGCCTGTTCCTTGCGCTTGTCGCCTCCGTCGCCATAGCACCGCTGATGCAGGTGCCCTTCATCTTCGACGTGAAGGTGAATGCGATCGCCTTCCTCTTTTCTGCGGCGATCGGGGTTGTATTCGGCTATTTCCCGGCGCGCCGTGCCGCCGCGCTCAATCCCATAGACGCGCTGCGCCATGAATAGGTCGAGGCCAACAGAATAATCCTGAATGGAAGTTCAGCCCTATTCCCTTTCTGTTACAATTTCCGACACTCCTTGCTGGTCGATGGCACAAGCGTGCGACAAATGAGTCCTACTTCTGCTTCAACGCCGGGACAGTCGGCGGCAAGATAGAAAAAGGAGCAAGTCCATGTTCAGGAAGTTTCTGGCGGCCCTGACCGCCACCACCATGATCGCAAGCCCCATGGCCGCCAGCCAGGCGCAGGCAGCACCCCAGAGAGAAGTGCATCAGGTGGTGAAGCATGGCCCCCATGGCCGCACCGTCACCAGGACCACGGTGGTCCGCAAGGACAATCACCGCCGCTGGGCGAAGGGCCAGCGCTTCGACCGCCGTTATGCGAGCAACTATCGCGTGATCGACAATTATCGCGGCTATCGCCTGCGCACGCCGCCGCGCGGTTATCACTGGGTCCGGTCGGGCAATGACGCCCTTCTGGTCGCGGTCACCAGCGGCATCATCGCCTCGGTCATCACCGGCGCGATCCGCTAGAGCGATTTCCAGGCGATCGGAACCGATCGCCGGTCGATAAGGTCGGACTCCGGAGCCATGCTTCGGGGTCCGTCTAAACCCACCCTGTCAGATAATAGACCGCGATCACCATGAACACGGTGAAGGTCTTGATCAGGGTCAAGGCGAAAATGTCCCTATAGGCCTGCCGGTGGGTCAGGCCGGTCACGGCGAGCAAGGTTATGATGGCGCCATTATGCGGCAGGCTGTCCATGCCCCCGCTGGCCATAGATGCCACCCTGTGCAGCACCTCGCGCGGGATGCCCGCCGCATCGCCCACCGCGGCGAACTGTTCCGCCATGGCCGCCAGAGCGATGGACAGCCCGCCCGAAGCCGAGCCGGTGATCCCGGCGAGCGAGGTCACGGTGATCGCTTCATTGATCAGCGGGTCGGGCACCGCCTTCAACGCTTCCTTCACGATCAGAAAGCCCGGCAGCGCGGCGATCACCGCGCCGAAGCCATATTCGACCGCCGTGTTCATCCCCGCCAGCAGGGCGCCGCCCACCGCTGCCTTTGCCCCATCAGCAAATCGCCGCGCCACCTGCGCGAAGGCGAAGAGCAGGATCGTTGCGATGCCCAGCAGCAATGCGCCCTCCACGGCCCAGAGGGCGGCGACCTGCGCCACCTTCACGGTGACGGGATCGGTCAGGCCGGCCAGCGACACGCTGACATCCGCCCCCGGCACCAGGCGCGGGATCAGCATGGTCAACGTCAGATTCCCCAATCCCACCACCAGCAGCGGCAGAAGGGCAATCAGCGGATGCGCGGCCCTCTCGCCCATGTCCACTGCTTCAGGTTCGTTCACCAGCGTCTCGGGCGCGCCATAGCCCTCCCCCGCCGCGTGCATCGTCCGCCGACGCCAGCCCAGATAGGCGAGGCCCAGCCCCATGATGCAGGCCGATCCGATCAGCCCCAGCACCGGCGCGGCCCAGGCGGTCGTGCCGAAGAAGCTGGTGGGAATGATGTTCTGGATCTGCGGCGTTCCCGGCATCGCATCCATGGTGAAGGTGATGGCGCCAAGTCCGATGGTCGCGGGCACGAGCCGCTTGGGAATGTCGCCTTGCCGGAACATCTCCGCGGCGAAGGGATAGACGGCGAACACCGCGACAAAGACCGACACGCCGCCATAGGTCAGCAGCGCGGTCACCAGCATGATCGCCGGGATCGCGCGGTCGGCGCCCACCAGCCGGATCACGGCCGTCACGATCACCCGCGAGAAGCCCGAAATCTCGATCAGCTTCCCGAACAGTGCGCCCAGCAGGAAAACGGGAAAGTAGAGTTTCAGGAAACTGCCGACCTTGTCCATGAACAGGCCGGAAAAGACCGCGGGCACGGCAGCAGGATCGGTCAGGAAGACGGCCAGCATCGCCAGCAGCGGCGCCATCACGATGACGCTCATCCCCCGATAGGCCGCGATCATCAGCAAAATCAGCGAAAGCGCCGCGATCCCGACCGCCATCTACATTCCCCCCTTGCCAACCCGCATTCGTTCCTATCGCTCGATCGGGCCACCGCCTCGACGGAACGCCGAAGTGCTTTCTGTTTCTTGCCGACAAGGATAAGGGGAAGTAGACGGCTTCGACAAGCTCAAGGCCAACGGCGTATTTGCCGTATCCTTCTGCGCCAATCCATCCTTGCCTTTCCACCGCATTTCCGTCATAGGCGCCGCTTCGCACGGCTTGGGGTGACTCGCGGCCGCGCGGATGAATGCATTTGGACGACAGCCGGAGGGGCGTTCCACATGGGGTGGGCGTCAGCGATCGGCCAACAGATGAGGCAATACCCATGGCTCTTTACGAGCATGTGTTCCTTGCGCGCCAGGATCTGGCACAGGCGCAGGTGGACGCTCTGGCGGAAACCGCCACCAAGATCGTCGAGGAAAATGCTGGCAAGGTGACCAAGGTGGAAACCTGGGGCCTGCGCAGCCTCGCCTACAAGATCGCCAAGAACCGCAAGGCGCATTATGTGATGCTGAACATCGATGCCCCCGCCGGCGTCGTGGCGGAACTGGAGCGCCAGACCCAGATCAACGAAGACATCATCCGCTACATGACCATCAAGGTCGATGAGCTGGAAACCGGCCCGTCGGTCATGATGCGCAAGCAGGAACGCGCCGAGCGCGGTCCGCGCGGCGATCGTGGTGACCGCGGCGATCGTGGCCCGCGCCGCGAGCGCGAAGAAGCCGCCGGCGAATAAGGAGATCTGAATCATGGCACGCCCGTTTTTCCGCCGCCGCAAGAGCTGCCCCTTCGCCGCCAAGGATGCGCCGAAGATCGATTACAAGGACGTCCGTCTGCTGCAGGGCTTCGTGTCCGAGCGCGGCAAGATCGTCCCCAGCCGCATCACCGCGGTTTCCGCCAAGAAGCAGCGCGAGCTGGCCCAGGCCATCAAGCGCGCCCGTCACCTGGGCCTGCTGCCCTACATCGTGAAGTGAGGGAGTAAGACTCATGGAAATCATTCTCCTCGAACGGATCGAGAAGCTGGGCGCCATTGGTGACGTCGTCACCGTGAAGGACGGTTACGCCCGTAACTACCTGCTGCCCAACAAGAAGGCGCTGCGCTCCAACAACGCCAACAAGAAGGTCTTCGAAGCCAACCGCGCGAAGATCGAGGCCGACAACGCCGCCCGCCGCACGGACGCCGAAAAGGCTGCCGAAGGCGTGAATGGCAAGCAGATCGTCCTGATCCGCCAGTCGTCGAACGCCGGCCACCTCTACGGCTCGGTCGCCGTCCGTGACGTCGTCGAAGCGCTGCATGCCGAAGGCATCACCAACGTCACCAAGGCGATGGTCGTGCTGGAACGCCCGATCAAGACGCTGGGCGTGTTCGACGTCAAGGTCGCGCTGCACCCCGAAGTCGCCGTGACCATCACGGTGAACGTCGCCCGCTCGCCCGAAGAAGCCGAACTGCAGTCGCAGGGCGTCGACGTGATGGCCGATCTGTTCGAAAAGGACGAGAGCGGCTTTACCGAAGATTATGATCCGAATGCGGAACCCGGCGAAATCGCCGTGGAAGCCGAAGAAGCGCCGGCCGAAGAAGCCTGAGTTTCCCTTTCCGGACCAAAACAGAGAAGCCGCCCCTCACCGGGCGGCTTTTTTGTTGGGTCGTCGGCATCGACATGGAATAGCGAAAGGGATTTTCGAACGTCGACGGATCGACAGGGCGCATACATGAACCCTATTCTGACAAGGCGGCCGGGGGTGTAGCGGGACAGCCAGCCTTCCCTTCCGGCAGGCAACGAGCAGGACGCCGGGAAGAGGACAGGCATTGCCCGACGGCAAATGAGGACGGGAGCGCAAGCATGAATGCCCGCGCTCCCGAAAGCTGATTGCGCGGGAAAATCCCACTCGCCGTTCAAAGGCCGAGCCGACTCCAGAATTCGTCCGGCTTGAACGGAGCCGCACCTTCGGCTGAACGATTGGCGCGGTTCCAGGAGGAATGCGGGATATGGATCTGCGGGCTGGCGCCGAACGGGCGCTGTCGGCGGGTGCGAATGGCATTCTGGGTCATCGTCTTCTCCTGTCGAGGAGGAACACGAAACCTGGCGTCGTCGCTTCGGTACCGTGCGCTTTAGCCGTTGGTGACGCGGAGCAAGCTGACATCCTTCAAAAGCCGCGGAGCACTGCGCTCGCCATTATCTCTACTTCTATTGTAGATATATGAAAGATAGTTTTGCTTAGGGGCAGTCAAGCGGCAGGTTTCACCGATACCAAGTCCGGCATCCGCCGACGAGTCAGGGCACTATGTTCGAGGATGAAGGTGAAACGCCGATCAGAATGCAACGTTGTAGATGAACCAGCCCACGATCAGCAGGCTCGTCACGACACAAATGCGATCACCAAAAATGTCGATCCGCGACATCATTACCATCCTTCCTTGTTCGAGCGATCTTCGCCGCTTCGTTCACAGAGGATAAACCATCAGCGCGGATAAAGGAACAGGATAAGTGCGGCAAGCTGCGCCATTAGCGCGCCAAAAGGAAAAAACACGGCCTTGAAGGGCCAGAGCCCAACCGGAATGAGGCCGCGCAGCAGGATTTACGGCAATCAGGCTGATTATGGCGCCTAGCGAAAATCCGCGCCGCGATGCTTCAGGAAGGAGCGGGTTGCTTCCTCCGGCCCGCGATAGGCCTCCTGAAACTCCGCGCTCCAATATTTGAGGTCTTCCAGATCGATCCGCGCGCCCGAAACCGCGCAAAGGACGAACTGTCCCGGACGCACGACATCAAAATGCGGCGTGTCGTAATGCAGCACCGCCAATCCCTGAATGTCCGCCATCAGTCGCCCGTCAGGATGCGATCGACAAGCTGCTTCACGGTCGGCACGAACCCGTTGGAATAGAAGGGATCCTGCTTGAACTTATAGGCACCATGGCCGGCGAAGAGCAGGTTCTTGTCAAGGTCGCCGCCATGCACCGCCTCCTGCAGCGACTTCTGGATGCAGAAGCTGCGCGGATCGGCCAGGCGGCCGGTCGAGTTGGTCTCGCTATCCATCCAGCTCGAAAAGGCGCACTGGCTGAGGCAGCCCATGCAATCGGTCTGGTCCTTGCGGATTTCGGCCCTTTCGTCCTCGGTGACGAAGACCAGCGTGTTGTCCGGCGTCTTGAGCGCTGAGGTGAAACCACGCCCCACCCATTCGCGAGCGCGCAGCAGGTCGCCACGCGTCACCCAGAAATTCTTGCCCTTCACGCCTGCATCAAGCTGATGCGTATGGTCGCCCGCCTGTTCGGTGCTGAACGGAATCTGCCGTTCGGAACGGGCTTCAAGCTGGCGCAGAAAGGGGTTGCGCACAGCTGAGCTGTAGAAGCCGGTGGGAGAGAAGCGATGGAGCAGCACGTCGCCGGGTTCGAGCTGCATCAGCCTTTCCTTCCACGCCTGCGGGATCGGGCTTTCCTGCGTCAGCAGCGGCCGGGTGCCGAACTGGAAGGCGATCGCGCCTAGTTCCGGATTGTCGATCCAGTCGTTCCAATCCTTGAGCGCCCACACCCCGCCGGCCATCACGATGGGCACATCGTCGGAAATGCCTCCCTCCCGCATGGTGGCGCGCAGGTCGCGGACGCGAGGATAGGGATCCTGTGGCACCTTGGGATCTTCGGCGTTGGACAGGCCATTATGGCCGCCCGCCAGCCACGGGTCTTCATAGACCACCGCCGCCAGCCATTCCGACGCCTTCGAATAGGCGCGCTTCCAGAGCGCGCGGAAGGCGCGGCCGGAACTGACGATGGGCAGATAGTTGACGCCGTAGGAGGCTGCGATCTCCGACAGCTTGTAGGGCATGCCCGCGCCGCAGGTCACGCCCGCGACCATTCCCCTGGTCTTTTCCAGCACACCGTGGAGGACGCGCTGCGCGCCGCCCATCTCCCACAGCACGTTGATATTGATCGCGCCCTTGCCGCCCGCGATTTCGAAGGCCCGCTTCACCTGTTCGACCGCGCCGTCTATGGCATAGGCGATCAGTTCTTCATGGCGGTCGCGACGGGTGCGGCCGTGATAGATCTGGGGAATGACGTTGCCGAAGCTGTCATAGCTGTCCGCGTTGACGGCCGACACCGTGCCGATGCCGCCGGCGGCCGCCCAGGCGCCGGAACTGGCATGGTTGGAAACGGCCACCCCCTTGCCGCCTTCTACCAAGGGCCAGACTTCCCGGCCGCCGTAAACGATGGGCTTCAACCCCTTGAACAACGCAATCTCCCGCGCAAAAATCCCGTGGCCCCCGACCACATGAACGCCGCCCTATAGCAGCTTTACGGTCAGATGACGAATAGTTGGGCGCGCCCTACCGCAAAATATGGGAGCTGGATAGTGCCTGGCCATAAAGGGCGGCATAGGCATCCACCATCGCCGTTTCGGCGAAATCGCGCCGGGCGCGGTGGCAATTCGCCTCGCCAAGCCGTTGCCGCAGGTCGGCATCGTCGGCGAGCGTGCCGAGCGCGGAGGACAGGGCCGTTTCGTTCGGAACGACGAACGGGCGGTTTTCGGGCGCGACCATGGTCGCGACGTCGCCCACATCGGTAGATGCGACCGGGAGGCCCGCCGCCATCGCCTCCACCAGCGAGATCGGAAATTGCTCGCTGTCGGAAGACAAGGCGAAGATGTCGAACAGACCCATGAAGCGCCAGGGTTCCGGCAGGAACCCGGCCATGCAGATGTCGGCCAGGCCATGATTTCTCGCTTCCGCCAATATGGCCTCGCGCTCTGGCCCCTCCCCCACCACAACCAGTTGAAGCCGGTCGCGATGCGGCGCGACGGCGCGGACGAGGCGACGGATATTCTTGACCGGGCGCAGGCCGGCCACCGTCCCCACCAGCAGCTTGCCGGCCGTCCGGTCGAGGGCTGGAATGGCGTTCGGCAGGGGCGGCAGGGCATAGCGTGCCGTATCTATGCCGTTGCGGATCAGATGGACCTTGCGAGGCGGCTGACGCCACACATCGCGCGCAATGCCGTCGAGCCGGACGGACGGGACAACCAGCGCATGGGCCCGCTGAAGCGCCAGGCGGCGATAGAGGTTGCGCTGAGGCTTGAGTCCGCCCGCCTCATCCGCGTTGAAGCCGTCCTCATGGTGAACCAGCGGCGGGCCGCCATGGATACGCTGCGCCATCACCGCATCCATCGCGCCCCAATTATAGCTGAGGACAAGGTCATAATCCGCAAGGAAAGCCGCAATGGCCCTGAACCGCGCCATGCTCGGCCTGCCGGCCAGCGGTGGCGCCTCCGGGAAATCGACGGGCGTTGCGGGATCGATGGCGTCGCGCGCGCTCATCAATCGGGGCGCGGCGCTGACGATGCTGTGACGGGCGCGATCACCCCAAAGGTTCATCAGGCGCACGGCGCGCGCCTCCTTGCCGCCAAGGGAGAAGCTGCCGTGGACATGCAGCAACCGGGGCGGGCCGTCGATCTGCCGAGACTGCCGCGCGGAGAAACGCTCCATCCAGCTCAAGCCGCTTCAGCCATTCAGGACCCGCTCCAGCAGCCGGTCGATGGCGGCAACGGATTCAGGCTCGTCGAGGACCGGGGCATGACCGACATTGGAGATGACCGCGCACTCCGCGCCGGGGCCGATCTCCTCCACCATTCGGGCGGCAGTGGCGGCGGAAAGCAGGTCGGAGCGCTCGCCGCGCAGCACCAGCGTCGGGATTCCGCGGAAGGCCTGCATGACCGGCCACATGTCGACGCTCGCCTCGCTGCCGGCGACCCGCAGCGGCTCGGCTATGCGCATGTCATAGTCAAGGACGATCCGGCCCGAGCTGTTCAGGCGGTAGAGCCGCTTGGCCATGGCCAGCCATTGGTCGAGGCCATAGCCGGGATAGATGTCGCGATTGGATTCCGCCAATGCGCGGGCGGCGTGAACCCAGCTTGGATGGGACTGGCCGATGCCGACATGGGTGCGGATACGCGCAAGCCCCGCCTCCTCCAGCGTCGGCCCGACATCGTTGAGCAGCGCGCCCGCCAGCCACTCGCGGTGGGTAGCCGCGATCAGCATGGTGATGATGCCGCCCAGCGACGTGCCGATGGCGACGAAGCGGGTGATGCCCAGATCCGCCAGCAGGCGGCTGATGTCCTGCAGATAGGTGAGCGGGACATAGGTCATCGGATCCTTCGCCTGCGCGCTTTCGGCGCGGCCGCGCATGTCGGGGCAGATGAGACGCCATTGTCCGGCAAGGCGCGCGGCGAGAGGCTCGAAATCGCGGGCGTTGCGCGTCAGGCCGGGCAGGCAGAGCAAGGGCGGACGACCGCCATCTCCGCCAGCATAATCGCGATAATGGAGCCTCAGCCCATCGGGGGACCACCAGTATCCGTCGCCATAGCTGCTCAAGCTGCTTGATCCTTCCACCCTGCATCCCCCATATCGCCGCATGCGCCCTGCCCTGCAACCCGCCAAATTCAGCCCCGCGAATGAAATCGCCGCGCTGCAGCCCGATTTCGCCGACCCCGTCGCGGCCGCCGACTTTCCCCAGGCCATCCTGCGTTTCCGCAACGATCGCTGGGCAGATGCGGTGGGCCTGGGCGAGCTGGGCGAGGAGGAATGGCTGGCGCATTTCGGGCAATTCCGGCCTTTGGAGGGATCGCTGCCCCAGCCCTTGGCGCTGCGTTATCATGGGCATCAGTTCCGCGTGTACAATCCCGATATCGGGGACGGCCGCGGCTTCCTGTTCGCGCAACTGCGCGACCGGGCGGGTCGGCTGCTGGACCTGGGCACAAAGGGTTCGGGCCGGACGCCCTACAGCCGCTTCGGCGACGGACGGCTGACGCTGAAGGGCGGCATGCGGGAAATATTGGCGACGGAGATGCTCGAAGCGCTGGGCGTCAACACCTCCAAGACATTTTCCATCATAGAGACGGGCGAGGCGCTGGAGCGCCATGACGAACCCTCCCCCACCCGCGCCGCGGTGATGGTGCGGCTCAGCCACTCGCATATCCGCATCGGGTCATTCCAGCGCGCCGCCTATTTCGACGACAGGGCGCTGCTGGAGCGGCTGGTCGACTATGCGCTGACGAAGCTGTATGGCGAAGTGCCAGGGGACAATCCGCCGGCGCAATTGCTGGGCCGGGTCGTGGAGCGCACGGCCGATCTGGCGGCAAGCTATATGGTGGCGGGCTTCGTCCATGGCGTGCTGAACAGCGACAATATCAATGTGACGGGCGAAAGCTTCGACTATGGCCCGTGGCGGTTCACGCCGCTATGGGAGCCGGGATTCACAGCCGCCTATTTCGACCATGCCGGCCTCTATGCCTTCGGACGGCAGGCGGAGGCGATCCATTGGGACGCGGCGCAGCTTGCCGTATCGCTGCGTCCGCTGGTGGAGGCGGAACCGCTGGTCGAGCAGTTGGAGCGTTTTCCGGCACTCTATGCCGAGGCGATGGCGCGCCGCTTCTGCTGGCGGCTGGGCGTGGAGCCGACGGATGACGCCTCCACCATGATCGAGGCGGCCGTGCGAGGCATGATCGCCAGCCAAAGGCCCATCGACATCTTCTTCCACGACTGGCGCGGCGGCGATCCGCGCGACGGCGCGCCCTATGCCGGGGAAGAATGGGCCGCTTTTCGCGAGGCCATTGCCGGATTTGAGGCAAAGGGGCCGAAGGATCATGGCTATTGGGCCGATCCGCTGCCCTGCTCCATGCATATCGATGAGGTGGAGGCGATCTGGAGCGCCATCGACAGGGATGATGACTGGACGCCGCTGCATGCCAAGGTGGCTGCGATCCGGCGCATGGGCGATGCTTTGGGGGAGGCGCCAAGCGTGCCTTGAGCGGAGCTTCTATCGGGAGCCAGGCTCTTCCCTAAAGCGAAATTAATTGCCATATCGGCAGCATGTCCGCCGCGCTGACTTCGTTCGAACCCGCCACTGGCGAACTTCTGTGGCAGGGGACTGCCAGCGATGTGGCGACGGAGGTTGCCCGCGCCTGTGCCGCCTGGCCCAGATGGGCCGCCCAGCCCATCGCCTATCGCATCGAAACGCTGCGCCGCTTCGTCAATGTCGTGCGCGCCAATGAAGAGGCGCTGGCAGACCTGATCGCGCGCGAGACCGGCAAGCCCCTGTGGGATGCGCGGACCGAAGTGACGGCGGTGATGAACAAGGTCGATATCTCCGTCGCCGCCTTTTCCGAACGCACCGGACAAAGGCGGCTGGAGGCGGCAATGGGCGCTCGCCAGTCCGTGCGGCACAAGCCCCATGGCGTCATGGCGGTGCTGGGACCCTATAATTTCCCGGCGCATCTGCCCAACGGTCACATCGTCCCTGCCCTGCTGGCGGGCAATGCCGTCGTCTTCAAGCCATCGGAAAAGACGCCTGCGGTAGGTGAAATGCTGGTGCGCCTCTACCATGAGGCCGGCGTGCCGGAGGACGCCGTCCGGCTGGTGCTGGGTGGCCCGGATGAGGGCAAGGCGCTGGCCGCCCATCCCGATGTGGGTGGTATCCTCTTCACCGGGTCGGCCCAGACGGGCATTGCGATCAACCGGCAGTTCGCCGCCAATCCGGGCAAGATATTGGCGCTGGAAATGGGCGGGAACAACCCGATCGTCGCCTGGGATACGGCAGACGTCCCCAGCGCCGCGACGCTGATCGTGCAGTCGGCCTTCCTGTCGAGCGGGCAGCGCTGCACCGCGGCGAGCCGGCTGATCGTCAAGGACGAGTTGGCAGACACGCTGGTCGGAGAGGTCAAGAAGCTGGCCGACCGGCTGATCGTCGATCATCCCCATGCCGACCCCGCGCCCTATATAGGCCCGGTGATCGACAATCAGGCGGCCGATCAGCTGACGGAGAGCTTCCTCTACCTGATGAGCAACGGCGGCAAGCCGATCAAGCATATGGTCCGCACGACCAAGGGGCTGCCCTTCGTCACGCCAGCGATCATCGACGTGACCGCCATGGCCGAACGGCCCGACATCGAATTGTTCGGCCCCTTGTTGCAGGTCGTCCGCGTCCCGGATTTCGAATCCGCGATCCGGGAGGCGAACAACACCCGCTACGGCCTGTCCGCGGCTTTGATCGGGGGATCGCCGGAACAATATAACCAGTTCTGGGCCAATATCCGGGCGGGCATCGTCAACTGGAACCGCCCCACCAACGGAGCATCCTCCTCCGCGCCCTTTGGCGGGGTGGGCATTTCCGGGAACCATCGGCCCAGCGCCTATTATGCGGCGGATTATTGCGCCTATCCGGTCGTGTCGGTGGAAATCGAGCAGCCGCGCGCGTCCATCGGCGTCGGCCTGAAGGACATCGACACCAGCACGATGGGCGATTGAGCGTCGGGTCGGGGCGACGGCGTCAGATCGACCCCTCCCAAATTTTCCTTCGCCCTGGCCAATGCATTCTGAATTGAAACCACGGGCCGATTTCGCCATCTGCCCAGCATGGCTGAAACTCCCACTGCCACTGTCACCCTTGTCGGTGCTGGTCCGGGCGATCCGGAACTGTTGACGCTGCGCGCGGCGCGGTTGATCGGCGAGGCCGAGGTGATCGTGCATGACGGGCTGGTTTCCGCCGAGATACTGGCGCTTGCCTCCCCGCAAGCCGAACTGATCTCGGTCGCCAAGCAGCGCAGCCGTCATTCGGTGCCGCAGGACGGGATCAATGCCCTGCTGGTCGAACTGGCGCTCGCCGGGCGCCGGGTCGTCCGGCTGAAGGGCGGCGACCCCTTCATCTTCGGCCGCGGCGGCGAGGAGATGGAGGCATGCCGCGCCGCCGGGGTGCCGGTGGAGATCGTGCCGGGCATCAGCGCCGCCGTCGGCTGTGCCGCGCAGGCGCAGCTGCCCCTCACCCACCGCGCGGCGGCGAGCGCGGTCAGCTTCGTTGCGGGGCAATGCAAGGGGCTGACCGATCAGGATTGGTCGGGCCTGGCCGGCGCTGGGCGCACGCTCGTCATCTATATGGGCGTGGCGACGGCGGCGGACATTGCCGACAAGCTGATCGCCGACGGCGTGTCCCCGGCTATTCCCGTGGCCGTTCTGGAAAACGGCACGCGCGCCGACATGCGGACGCTGCGCACCTTGCTTGCCGATCTGGGCGAGATGGTGGCGCGGGAAAAGGTGAAAAGTCCCGCCCTGATTGTGGTGGGAGAGGTTGCGGCCTATGCGCTGGCGCAAGATGTGCTGGCCGGCTGGGTCGCGCAGGAGACATTTGGGGCGGAGACTGACAAGTGAAGATTTTGACCGGCAATGACCTCGGCACCGGGGACGTGATCTGGTGGGCGGGCGACGGCTGGTCGCGGCAGGTCGGCGATTCCGTCGACGTGAGCGACAAGGGCGAGGATCTGGCCCGCGCGGAGGAAGCCGCGTTGCGGGTCGTGGGCGCCTATGTGATCGATGCGACCGTGACCGGAGAGGGCGTGCGCCCCGCGCATATCAAGGACCGCATCCGCGCCCTGGGGCCGACGGTGCGCCCCGACCTGACGCTGAAACCGAATGACGCCGATGCCGGCAACTGGGTGATCTGAACCATGTATCGTTACGACAGCTACGACCAGTCCATCGTCGACGCCCGCGTCGAGGAATTTCGCGACCAGACCCAGCGCCGTCTGGCCGGGCAACTGACGGAGGACCAGTTCAAGCCGCTGCGGCTGATGAACGGCCTCTATCTCCAGCTTCACGCCTATATGCTGCGCGTTGCCATTCCCTATGGCACGCTGAGCGCCCGCCAGATGCGCAAGCTGGGAGAGATCGCGGCGAAATATGACCGGGGCTACGGCCACTTCACGACGCGGCAGAACCTGCAATATAACTGGATCAAGCTGGCCGACGCGCCGGACATCCTTGCCGAACTGGCGACGGTCGAGATGCATGCCATCCAGACCAGCGGCAATTGCATCCGCAACATCTCTTCCGACCAATATGCCGGGGTGTCGGCGGACGAGGTGGCCGATCCGCGCCCCTGGGCGGAACTGCTGCGCCAATGGTCGACCTTCCATCCCGAATTCACCTACCTGCCGCGCAAGTTCAAGATCGCGGTGATCGCAAGCGAGGAAGACCGTTCCGCCATGCGGCTGCACGACATCGGCCTGAAGCTGGTGTCGCGCGACGGCCGGATCGGTGCGGAGGTCTATGCCGGCGGCGGCATGGGCCGCACCCCGATGGTTGCCCCGCTCATCAGGGATTTCGTGCCCGAGGAGGAGATCGTCTCCTATCTGGAGGCGTGCCTGCGCGTCTATAACCGCTATGGCCGGCGCGACAACAAGTACAAGGCGCGGATCAAGATCCTGGTCCACGAGCTGGGTGTCGAGGAATATAAGCGGCAGGTCGAGGAAGAATTCGCCCATATGCGGACGCTGGGCCTCAACCCGCCGACCGAGGAACTGGACCGCATCCGCGCCTATTTCGCTGGTCCCGCCTATGAAACGGGCCTGGACGACAGCGTCGATCGCAACGATCCGGCCTTTGCCCTGTGGGTGGACCGGCAGGTCGCGGCGCACAAGCAGCCGGGCTATGCCATCGTCAACATCAGCCTGAAGCCGCGCGGCGGCATTCCGGGCGATGCCTCGGCAGAGCAGATCGCCCTGGTGGCGGACCTGGCCGAGCAATATTCGCTCGACGAACTGCGCGTCACCCATGCGCAGAACCTGGTCCTGCCGCATGTGAAGAAGGCGGACCTCCACGCCGTCTGGCAGAAGCTGGACGAGGCCGGGCTGGCGGAGGCCAATCTGGACCTGATCACCGACATCATCGCCTGCCCTGGCCTGGATTATTGCAGCCTTGCCAATGCCCGCTCCATCCCACTGGCGCAGAAGCTGTCGGAACGGTTCGCCGCGGCGGACCGGCAGAAGGAACTGGGCGAGCTGAAGGTCAAGATTTCCGGCTGCATCAATGCCTGCGGCCATCATCATGCCGGCCATATCGGCGTGCTGGGCGTGGACCGGAAGGGCGTGGAGAATTTCCAGCTCTCGCTCGGCGGATCGGGTGCGGAGGATGCAAGCGTCGGGCAGATCACCGGACCCGGCTTTTCGGAGGACGGCGTGGTCGACGCGATCGAGAAGGTCACCAACATCTATCTTGCGCAGCGGGAGGAAGGTGAACGCTTCCTCGACACCTATCGCCGTCTTGGCATGAAGCCCTTCAAGGAGGCGATCTATGGTTGAGTTCCTCTCCTTCCGCGAAGGCGAAGTCGGCCAGGAACCGGCCGTCACGGTCGAATCCTTCACCGGCCAGTCCAATTCGACCGCCGTCCGGATCGAAGCTGGCGAGGATGCCCGCGAATTGCTGCCCCATCTGGACAGGCTGTCGCTGGTGGAGGTGAATTTCCCGGCGTTCGGCGACGGGCGCGGCTATTCGGCGGCGCGGATATTGCGCGAGGCCGGCTATATCGGCGAGCTGCGCGCCGTGGGCGATGTGCTGGTGGACCAGATTGTCGCGATGCGCCGCTGCGGCTTCGACAGCTTCCGGCCCGACAAGGCGCTGGACGATGCCGCCGTGGAGCGCGCGCTCCGCCGTTATGACGATGTCTATCAGAAGACGATCGACGGCCGCCGCCCAGTCTGGGCGAAGCGGCACCCGGAGACTGCAAATGGCTGAACCTGCCCGCAAGCTTGACGTGATCGATGCCCGCCCCGCCTTTACCCAGGCGGATGCGGATGCGCTCAATGCGCGCTTCAGTGGCGTCGACACGCTTTCGATGCTCAGGACCGTCTTTGCCGAGGGGCTGGCGGGGAATGTCGCCGTCGTCTCCTCCTTCGGCACGGAAAGCGCGGTTCTGCTGTCGCTGGTGGCGAAGGCGGACAGGACCGTGCCGGTGATCTTCGTCGACACGCTCAAGATGTTTCGCGAGACGCTGGATTATCGCGAAACGCTGATCAGCACGCTGGGCTTTACCGACAGCCGGACGGTCGTGCCGGATGCGGACGTGCTGGCGAAGAAGGACGAGACGGGCCTGCGCTGGTCCTACGACCCCGATGGCTGCTGCGAGATCCGCAAGGTCGAACCGATGAGCCGCGCGAAAAATGGCCTGGATGCCTGGATTTCCGGACGGAAGGCGTTTCAGTCGGTGACGCGGCAGAACCTGCCCCGTTTCGAGATCGAAGACGGCCGTCTGAAGATCAATCCGCTGGGCGACTGGACGAAGGACGATCTGGAGGCCTATTTCGAGGCGGAAAAGCTGCCGCGCCACCCGCTGGAGGCGCAAGGCTATCTGTCCATCGGTTGCGAACCGTGCACGTCCAAGGTGCTGCCGGGCGAAGACCCGCGCGCTGGCCGCTGGCGTGGTTGGGACAAGGTGGAGTGCGGCATTCACACGCCGGTGACGCCAATCCCCTCCCCCATCGCCGATCCGGACGATCCGGCCAACCAGCCGGTGTTCTGACCGAAAAGGACATCCTGCCCGCGACGCGCATGCCCGGTTGACCTGACAGCCGGGCAGCAACCCCGGAGCCGGCCCCGGAGCGAGCCATCGTCTTATGCCGGAACGGAGACTGATGGCGCGAGCCCTTCAGGCGCGATATGGTCGCCGTTCATGACAGACCGAGCGGAGGACAGGATATGGCCGTCGAGCTGAAGATATTGGCGTGGAGTTGCGTGCTGCTGCTGGTCCACATCTTCGCGGCGGCGCATATCAAGACGCGGCAATATGGCACCAAGTGGAATATGGGTGCGCGGGATGAGGAATTGCCGCCGCTCGATCCCGTCGGTGGGCGGCTGGTGCGGGCGCAGGCGAATTTCCTGGAAACCTATCCCATCGCGATCATCACCCTGATCGGCGTGGTGATCGCGGGGAAAACCAGCGGGATGACGGCGATCGGCGGCTGGCTCTGGCTGGGTGCGCGGGCCGTGTATCTCCCGCTCTACGGCATGGGCGTGCCCGTGGTGCGGACGATCGCCTATCTGGTCAGCATGATCGGGCTCGCGCTGGTCTTTCAGGCCTTCGTTTCGGGCTGAACCATTTTCCTGCGCCCATTTTCCTGCACATCGCGCCGCTATTCATAATCGTCCATGTAGCTGCCCTCCGCCAGATCGGAGAAGCGGGTGATCTTCGCATCGAACTTCATGCGGATGCGCCCGGTCGAGCCATGGCGCTGCTTGGCGATGATCACTTCGGCAAGGCCGTAGATGCGCTCCATCTCCTGCGCCCATTCCAGATGCTCGGAACTCTCCTTGTTCCCCGGCTCCTTCGCGGCGACATAATAATCCTCGCGGAACACGAACCAGACCATGTCCGCGTCCTGTTCGATGGAGCCTGATTCGCGAAGGTCGGACAATTGGGGCCGTTTGTCCTCGCGCTGTTCGACGGCGCGGCTGAGCTGGGACAGCGCCAGAACCGGGCAGTTGAGTTCCTTGGCCAAGGTTTTGAGGCCGCGGGAAATTTCCGAAATTTCGTTGACGCGATTGTCGCCCTTACCCGTGCCCTGGAGCAGTTGGAGATAGTCGACCACGACGAAACCAATGTCATGCCGCCGCTTCAAACGGCGGGCGCGCGTGCGCAGCGCGGCGATGGTCAGGCCAGGCGTGTCGTCGATGAACAGCGGCAATTCCTGCAACTCGCGCGCTGCCCGCGAAAGATTCTGGAAGTCTGACCGGCTGATCTTGCCCATGCGCAGCGCTTCGCCGCTGATCCCCGACTGTTCCGCCAGCACGCGCGTGGCGAGCTGGTCGGCGGACATTTCCAGGCTGAAAAAGGCGGTCTTCGCGCCCATATTCTTTTCCGGCGAAATGCCGTCCGCATTGTCGCGCAGCCAGCGCGAGGCGGCATTATAGGCGATATTGGTCGCCAGCGATGTCTTGCCCATGCCCGGACGACCCGCAAGGATCATGAGATCCGAATTGTGCATGCCGCCGATCTTTTCGTTCAGGCTGTTGATGCCGGTGGTGATGCCGGACACATGCCCGCCACTGTTGAGCGCCCGCTCCGCGATCTGGACCGCCATAGTCGTGGCGGTGGCGAAGCTCTTGACCGAGCCGGTTTCCCCCTCCCCTTCGGAAACCTTGTAAAGGGCGACCTCAGCCTGCTCGATCTGTTCGCGTGGATTCACGTCCTCGCTGGTGTCGAGAGCGCTTTCAACCAGTTCGCGCCCGACATGGACAAGTTGGCGCAGCAGGGCGAGGTCATAGATCTGCGCCGCGAAGTCGCGCGCACCCAGCAACGCGGCGCCATTGCCCGTCAATTGCGCCAGATAGCCGACACCGCCCAGTTCCTTGAGCGCCGGATCCTGCTCCAGCATCGGTTTCAGCGTCACGGGGTTGGCGACCATGTCGCGTTCGACCAGCCGCATCACCGCTTCGTAGATGCGGCCGTGCAAGGGCTCGAAAAAATGCTCTGGCTTCAGCTTGAGCTGCACATCCTCGGCAATGCGGTTGTCGATCATGAGCGCGCCCAGCAGCGCGGCCTCCGCCTCGACGTTGCGCGGGAGTTCGGTGATGCCGGTTTCTGCGGCGGGGTTGATTTGCACGAGTTCGACCATTGCCCCCTCATCGCTTCGCTGACGGCGGCGCGCAAGGTCCGACATTGAAACGATTGGGAAAAGCTGTGGACAACCCGGCGCCCTGCTTTTCCCGGTTGCATTTCCCTGTGCTCCGCCGCACTGACCATAGCGTTCATGGCCGATCCGCGCATCATCGATATCACGCTCGACGAGCGGACGATCCTCTGGCGCAATGCCGATGTGGAGCAGGAGCGGCGCATCGCCATCTTCGACCTGCTGGAGGATAATTATTTCGAGCCGCAGCGCAGCCATGAGGACGGCTATGCCGGCCCCTACAAGGTGCATCTGCGCGTCGAGGAAGGCCGGCTGGTCATAGAGATACGCCGTGAAAATGGCGACCCGCTGGAGGCGATCATTCTGAGCCTTGGGCGGTTCCGCCGCCCGATCCGCGATTATTTCGCGATCTGCGACAGCTATTACCAGGCGATCAGCAATGCTTCACCGCAACAGATCGAAACGGTGGACATGGCACGCCGGGGCATCCACAATGCCGCCGCCGAGACACTGATCGAGCGGCTGGACGGCAAGATCAAGGTCGACTTCGACACGGCCCGTCGCCTGTTCACGCTGATCTGCGTCCTGCATATCAAGGGGTAAGGGGCATCCGTATCATCAGCGCCGGCCATTTCATGGTTCGTTTCTGCCTGCTTCTTGCCGTCCTGGGCCTGATGGCGCTGGGCGGATGGCTCTACGCGCGCGAATGGGCCCCCGATCGGGAGGCGTTCCCGACGCAGGGCGTGTCGGTATCATCGGACAATGGCTCGATCGACTGGGGCACGCTGGCGGCGCAGGGAACCGATTTCGCCTATATCCGCGCCTCGCGCGGCGGGCGCTTTCGCGATCCGGCGTTCGAGGCGAACTGGGCCGCAGCGCGCGCGGCAGGGATGCGCTATGGCGCTGCGCTCGATTTCAGCCTCTGCGCCAGTGCCTCGGAACAGGCCACCGGCTTCATGGCCATGGTGCCGCGCGACAATGCCGCCCTGCCGCCGGTCATCAGGCTGGCGTTCGAGCCGGGCTGCCGCGCCCGGCCGGGGCAGGATGCAGTGCTTTCGGAACTGAACACGCTCATCAACCTGATCGAAAGTCATGCGGGCACGCCGGTCCTGCTGAATGTCAGCGACGATTTCGATGCCCGATATGCCATTGCATCGGGGATCAACCGGACTTTGTGGCTGGACCGCAATTTCTTCGCGCCCGATAGCGGGAAGCGCAGATGGGTGATGTGGACAGCCAATGATATGCGGCATATCGACGGCATCGACGGTCCGGTGCGATGGGATGTGATGGCACGATGAATGCGACGGAAAAGCTGATCGAGGCGGCAAGGGAAGCGATGCGCCATGCGCATGCGCCCTATAGCCGCTTCGCCGTCGGCGCGGCGGTGCGGCTGACCGACGGGCAGGTCGTGACCGGCTGCAATTTCGAGAATGCGAGTTACGGCCTGTCACTATGCGCCGAAACGGTGGCGCTGGCGGCGGCGAATGCCCAGGGCCGCCTTGCCGATGTCGAGGCGATCGCGGTCGTGGGCGGCGCCATGGGCGCGGACGGCGTCGCATCGGGCGAGGCCATCGTCACCCCCTGCGGCCGATGCCGCCAGGTCATGAACGAAGCCGAGCAGATGGCCGGGCGGACGCTCGCCATCTATTGCGCTGCACCGGAAGGAGACGCGCTGGTCGAACATCGCGTCGCCGACCTTCTGCCCCTTGCCTTCGGTCCTGCCGATTTGGGCATCACCCCCGGAAAGAGCTGAACAGCCATGTCGATATTGTCGGATAAGTGGATTCGCGAACAGGCGCAAAACAACGCCATGATCGAGCCGTTCGTGGAGAGCCAGCGGCGCGACGGCTGCATCAGCTATGGCCTTTCCTCCTACGGCTATGATGCGCGGGTGGCGGACGAGTTCAAGATCTTCACCAATGTCGACAGCGCCGTGGTCGATCCCAAGGATTTCGCCGCCAACAGCTTCGTCGACCGCAAGACCGACGTCTGCATCATCCCGCCGAACAGCTTCGCGCTGGCCCGCACGGTCGAATATTTTCGCGTGCCCCGCGACGTGCTGGTGATCTGCCTTGGCAAATCCACCTATGCGCGGTGCGGCATCATCGTGAACGTGACACCGCTGGAACCCGGCTGGGAAGGGCATGTCACGCTGGAATTTTCCAACACGACGCCGCTTCCCGCCAAGATCTACGCCAATGAGGGCGCGTGCCAGTTCCTGTTCCTCAAGGGCAACGAACCGTGCGAGACCAGCTATGCCGACCGGGCGGGCAAATATATGGGCCAGCAGGGCGTGACATTGCCGCGCCTGTAACGCTGTGCGACATTGGCGGCATGATGTGTGAGGCAGGCCCGCCATGCTGATCCCCTTCCGCAGGCGGAAGGCGCCGGACGACGCGCCCTCCCCCAGCGTGGGCCCGGACAGGCGCGTCTATGCCATAGGTGACGTTCACGGCCGCGACGACCTTTTTGCCCAATTGCTCGACAGGATCGCGCTGGACGAGGCGGACAGACGCCCTTTGCCCCGGCTGCTGATCCTGCTGGGCGATCTGGTCGACCGGGGACCGCAGTCGCGGCAAGTGGTCGAACGGGCGATGAACCTGGCGCATGCGGGCGAGGACGTCCATTTCCTCAAGGGCAATCATGAGGAAATGTTCGTGGCGGCGGCACGCGGAAATGTGCGGGCCGCCGCCCCCTTCCGTCGTTATGGCGGGGTGGAGACGCTGGCAAGCTACGGCCTGGAGCCGGGGCAGAGCGCCGGGATGGACGACGAGGCGATCGCGCAATGGATGCTGGCGCATGTCCCCCGCGATCATGTCGATTTTCTCGACGCTTTCCCCGATATGCTGCCGCTTGGCGACTATCTCTTCGTACATGCCGGGGTTCGGCCGCGGATCGCCCTCGACGCGCAGATTGCCGCCGATCTGCGATGGATCAGGGGCGATTTCCTGAACCATCGCCACCATTTCGGCAAGATGATCGTTCATGGCCACAGCATCAGCGACGATGTGGACGCGCAGCCCAACCGGATCGGCATCGACACCGGCGCCTTCCGCAGCGGCCTGTTGACCGCCATCGGGCTGGAAAAGGACAGACGCTGGTTTCTGCAGACCGGGGCCTGACCAGCTTTCCCGGCCTGTCCTATTGCCAGCGCCTGGCCTTGGCCGCTTTCTCCTGCGCGGCATCGAGGGGGGAGCCATCCATCAGGGCATCGACAGTCGCCATGAGGCGCGCATCGCCCGAAGACGCTTGCCGATAGGCAGTCTCCTGCCCCGAACCCGGCACAAGCTGCTGCACTTGCCAGCCCTGCTCCTGGCGACAGGCGACGCCCGAAATGGCCTGCCCTTCGAAGCTGCGGCACCAGCCGCCGCCCTTGCGCCGGAAGCTGAGGCCGATGCGAATCGGCGCGCTGTCCTGAGCGGAAGCCAGTTGGGTTTCAAGCGCTGATGCCAGTTCGCCCTGCGCGACCATGGTGCCCTGCTCCACCGCGACCGGACTGTCGCCGCCGCCGCCAGAAAAATGTCCGATGCCAAGACCCAGCAACAGGCTCGCGGCAATCGCGCCGCCCGTCATCCAGGCGTGCCGCCGCGCCGCCACCGGACGAGCGAGAGGGACGACCTTCGCCTCCGCCTGCAACAAGGCCCGCATCGCAGCCGGCACAGGCTCGGCCTCGATCGGCGCATAATGATCCGCCAACCGCTCCCGCAGGCGGACATGCATATCCAGCCGGGCCGCCAAAGCCGGGTCTTCCGCCACCGCACGCTCGATGCGCCGCCGGCTCACCTCGTCCAGTTCGCCATCCACCAGGGCGATCAGCATGGTTTCGTCGATATCCGTCATGCCGCTTCCCCCAGCAGTTCGATGAGCGCGCCGCGCCCGCGTACCAGCCGCGACGTCAACGTGCCCATCGGAATGTCCAGCACCTCCGCCGCCTCCTTGTAGGACAGCCCCTCCACCAGTACGAGCGCGATCGCCTCCCGCTGTTCGTCGGGGAGGCTGCGCATGGCGCGGTCGACGTCGGACAGCATGACATGCGCCTCCACATCCCGGTCGCCCGCATGGCCGACATGCTCGCCGGCCTCCTCCGGCGCGAAGGTGCGGGCGGCGCGCTGCCGGGAGCGGCCCTCGTCGATCCAGAGATTGCGCATGATCCGATACATCCAGCTATCCAGTCTTGTCCCCGGCTGCCATTGATCGCGTGCCCGGAGCGCCTTTTCCAACGCCGCCTGGCAAAGATCGTCCGCATCGGCGCGGTCCCGCGACAGGCTGGCGGCAAAGCGGCGCAGCCGGGGCAGGATCGCCAACAGATCGCTTTCGAACGACATCCGGTCTCCATTCAGCTTCCTGAAGGATGAAACGACCATCGCCGCACGTTTCATCCCTGAGCACGGAACTTGTATCGGAAATTTTTTCGCGATGAATCATTTTGAGAGCGAAAGGACCGTAAAGCAGTCCGATTGTGAAAAGGTCGGTGGTAGAGAGGTCGAGATGAAATTCACGCGTCCATGGATCGTCGCAGGCCTGCTGCTGACCGCACCGGGCGCGCAGGCGCAGTTGTTGCCCGCGACCGGCGGCACCCTGGGTCAGGTCAGCGGACCAGTGGGCGGCATCGTGCCGCAAGTGCTGGACCGGGTGGACGGCGCGCTGGATCAGGCTGGGCTCGACCAATTGTCGCCCGCGCGGCTGGCCGACCGGCTGGTAGCGGCGCGCGCAGCGCGAATCGACGATCTGCTGCGGCGGCATGCGGATGAAGTGGAACTGGACGACCGGCGCCAACCGGCGCGGCGCGGGGTGATATTGCTGACCGGAGCGCGGACGGAAAGCGTCGAGGCGCTGCGTTCAGCCGGCTATGGCGTGGAAAATGCGGCCATAGAAGGGCTGGACCTAAACATCGCGCGTCTGACCGTGCCGCAGGGCCGAAGCCTGTCGCGCGCGTTGAAACAGGTCCGATCACTCGCGCCGGAGGCACAGGCCAGCGCCGACAATCTCTATTTCCCCAGCGGGCCTTCGATCGGCATTTCCGCAGCCGCACTGGCTGAGGGCGGGACGGCGCGTGGCAAGGTGGCAGGCCTGATCGACGGCGGCGTCGCCCGCCACCCGGCGCTGAGCGGCGTGATCGAGCAGCGGGGCTTCGCCCGCGGCGCTCCTCGCGCCAGCGCACATGGGACAGCGGTAGCCTCCCTGATCAGCGGGACAGGCAGCATCAGGGGTGCGGCGCCTGGCGCGCCGCTGCTGGTGGCGGATGTCTATGGCGATGATCCCGCGGGCGGCAGCGCCTTCGCGATCGCGCGGGCGCTGGGCTGGATGGTGGCGCGCGGGACCGAAGTGGTGACGGTCAGCCTGGTGGGGCCGGACAATCCGCTGCTCGCCGGCGCGATCCGACTGGCACGGGAACGCGGCCTGTCCATTGTCGCGGCGGTGGGCAATGACGGTCCGGCGGCCCCTCCGGCCTATCCCGCCTCCTATGCCGGGGTAGTCGCCGTCACCGGCATAGACGGGCGCGGCCGCGTCTTGCCCGAGGCCGGGCGAGCGCGTCACGTCGACTTCGCAGCGCCGGGGGCCGACATGAATGCAGCGCGAGTCGATGGCGGCAAGGGCAAGGTTCGCGGCACGTCCTTCGCGGCGCCGCTGGTGGCGGGGCGGCTGTTCGCTGCCGGCAGCGTGCAGGCCTTGCGCGCGGAAGCAAAGCGCAATGCCGGGCTCAGCGTCATTTGCGGCAATTGCAGAAATAATGATTGATTTTCAAATATTTGAAAAATTTTCATGACATTCGGGGATTAAAGTGGATCGCCCTTCCGTTGTCCTGCCATCGGATCGACAACGAACAAGGAGACGATCGATGAAAGTCCAATTCCTGATTGCTACCGCCGCTCTCGCTGCTCTCACCGCCGCGCCCGCCTCTGCCCAGTTGCTGGGTGGCGGTGGCGGCGGCATGCTCGGCGGCGGCCTGGGTGGCGCGCTGGGCGGCGTGGGCGGATCGCTGGGCGGTACGCTGAGCGGTTCGGGCGGCGTTGGCCTCGACCGCAGCATCGACCTGGAGAATGGCCGCGTCGGCGCCAGCGGTTCCGGCCATGGCAGCGGCAACGGTTCTGCCTCCGGATCGGTCAGCCGCCACGGCAAGAGCCACAGCGGCAACGCTTCGGGTTCTGCCAGCGGATCGGCAAGCGGCAGCCTGACGGCCGACACGCTTGGCACCGGCGACGTGCGCAACGCCGTGGGTGGCCTGCGCGACCAGGCCGGCAGCACCGTCGGCGCAGCGCGGGATCGCGCCGCCACAACCGCAGGCGAGGCCAGGGACCGCGCCAGCGCCACCGCAGGGGCAGCGCGTGACCACGCTGCCAATGCCGCGAACCGCACCCGTACGGTAGCCGGCAATGCCGCGGGGAGCGTTGCGGGCGCCGCCAACGGCGCGGCGAACAGCGCAAACGGCCTGGCATCCGTTGATGCCTCCGGGCAGTTGTCGGGCAGCGGACAGGCGTCCGGTTCAGCCAGTTCGACAAACTCGGATCAGGCGGCCAACTGACCTCGCCCGGAGGCGGCATGTCCCCGCCCGGCTTTCAGCCCTATTGCCGCCTCCCCGCCTGATCGAAGGCTGGCGATCCTCACCGGATCGCCAGCCTTCACGCTTTCTGAACCGGGCATCAAAAGCCTTTGATATAAATGGTTTAAGATGATCGCGCTTTTCATGGCGCGCCTAAAGGTCTAGATTGCACATCATAGGGTTCCTTCGGCCATGTCGAACGGAACCGAAGGTCGCCAAAGGTGCGTCGCGGCACCATATTGAAGAGATACGGTACGGAATGTCCGTTTCGGATTCCGATTTTGCTTCCAAGCGGCTTCATGATCGCCAGCGCAGACTGCTGAAGGCACGTATGCGTCATCCAGATCATGGTGAGATCGACATATTGGTCCGCGACGTTTCGGAAATGGGCCTGGGCGGGCGGTGCGACCGCGAACTCGCCGTGGGAGAGAGCGTGGTCATCCTCCTGCCCGACTGCCGGCCTGCCCATGGTCGGATCGCGTGGCGCAAGGGGCAGAGCTTTGGCGTGCAACTGACGGCCGAGATCAATCCGGAGGCGGTCAGAAACCGCGTCACTATCGATCGGCCGACCGAAGGATATCATGTGCCTGACGCATTCCGTCCCTCGATCGAAACGAAACGGCCTGGCTTTCGGACGCGTGCACAGGGGCCGGACACCGATAATAAGTGGCGATGATTTCGCATCTTTCCGGAGCCATCAGGTTCTGCCCGTCGCAGAACACATGAATGAAGAAGGCCGCCGATCCCACTGGAACCGGCAGCCTTTTCTTCCGTCGCTATGGTACGGTCAGGCGACCTTGGTCGCGAATTCCTCGGCTTCGTCGGGATCGCGCAGCACATAGCCGCGGCCCCATACGGTCTCGATGTAATTTTCCCCGCCGCAGGCCAGCGCCAGTTTCTTGCGCAGCTTGCAGATGAAGACGTCGATGATCTTGAGTTCGGGTTCGTCCATGCCGCCATAAAGGTGGTTCAGGAACATTTCCTTGGTCAGCGTCGTGCCCTTGCGGAGCGAGAGCAGCTCCAGCATCGCATATTCCTTGCCGGTCAGGTGGACGCGGTTACCGTCCACTTCCACGGTCTTGGCGTCCAGGTTCACCGCCAGCTTGCCGGTGCGGATAACCGACTGCGAATGCCCCTTGGACCGACGGACCACTGCATGGATGCGGGCGATCAGTTCCTCGCGATGGAAGGGCTTCGTCACATAATCGTCGGCGCCGAAGCCGAAGGAGCGAACCTTGCTGTCCATTTCCGCCACGCCGGACAGGATCAGCACGGGCGTTTGCACCTTCGCCGCACGGAGCTTCTTGAGCACGTCATAGCCGTGCATGTCCGGCAGGTTCAGGTCGAGGCAGATGATGTCGTAGTCGTAGAGCTTGCCGAGGTCGAGACCTTCTTCGCCCAGGTCGGTCGTGTAGACGTTGAACCCCTCGGTGGTGAGCATCAGCTCGATCGCCTTGGCCGTCGTCGGTTCGTCTTCGATTAGCAGCACGCGCATGTGAAGCCCCTTTGCGTAGCGGTTCCGTTCACCCCCAGAGAACGACGACCGCTCCAATTCATTAACCAAAAAACTTCTGAAGGACAAAGGTTAATTTTTCGCTAACCGGCAGAATTCCACGAGTCGTGCTATTTTGAATCTGTTTTCAACGTTTTGAGCACGAAATGATTCAGATGGAGTCAATATGGATTCGTCTTCGAAACGAGAACTCAGCAGCCATGATGGCGGGTGAGGAAATCCAGCACCGCATCGACCCGCGCGGGCCGCAACCGCGACGGCGGCGTCACCAGATGGATGCCGATCGGCGGCGGCCGCCAGTCCACCAACAGTTCTTCCAGTTCACCAGCGGCCAGCGCTTGCCCGACGATGAAGTCGGGCAGACGGGCAATGCCGACCCCGACACGCAGGGCCGGCAGCATCGCCTCGCCGCTGTTGACGGTCAGGCGGGCGCGTACCTGCACCACGACATTCTGCTGGCCCGGCCCCGAAAAGCGCCAGACCTCAGGCGTCGGCGTGTTGGAATAGCAGAGGCAATCATGGCTACCCAGGTCGGACGGATGGGCGGGGCGTCCCCGTTCCGCCAGATAGGCAGGCGACGCCACCACGTGCAGCTCGACATCGGCCAGGCGTCGGGCCCGAAGCGAACTGTCGGGCATGTCGGCGATGCGGATGGTGGCGTCCAGGCCCATTTCCACCAGGTCGATGCGTGCGTCGGAGAGGTGGAGGTCGATGTCGACCAGCGGGTTCTGCTTCGTGAACTCGGCAACCAGCGGTGCGATGCGGAGCAAGCCGAAGGTCATCGGCGCGCCGAGCCTGACAACGCCGGAAAGTTCGGCCGTTTCATCTCTGGCCGCTTCCTCCGCCGCCTGCCCCTCGGACAGGATGCGCGCCGCATGATCGGCCAGCCGCCTGCCGCTCTCAGTCAGCGCGAGGCGACGGCTGGTGCGGCTGAACAGGCTGGTGTCCAGATGCTGCTCCAGGCGCGTCACGGCCTTGGACACGGTGGCCTTGGACACGCTCAGTGCCTTGGCGGCGTCGGTGAAGCTGCGATGTTCGACCACGGCGGCGAACATCGCCCATGCCTCGAAATCCGGAAGACGCATAAGGAAACAATCCGTTTCAATGCTGCTTATTCAAGAAACGATCCTGATCGCTAGATGGGGATTAAGCAAGCCGGAACCGTCCGGCATCGCAATCGAAAGGCATTGATCATGAGTATGACAGTAGGGAGCCTGATCGAGCGTCGCCCCTTCGCGTCCCTCGGTCATGCCGATCATGGCTGGCTGAATGCGCGTCACCATTTTTCCTTTGGCGACTATCATGATCCCGCCCGCATGAACTGGGGCGCGATCCGCGTCTGGAACGATGATGAAATACGCCCCCGTTCGGGTTTTCCGCCGCATCCGCATGCGGACATGGAGATCATCACCTATGTCCGCAAGGGCGCGATCACCCATCAGGACAGCCTGGGCAACAGAGGTCGTACCGAGGCCGGCGACGTCCAGGTGATGAGCGCGGGCACCGGCATCCGCCATGCCGAATATAATCTGGAAGACGAGACGACGACCCTCTTTCAGATCTGGGTCATGCCGCGCTCCAAGGGCGGTCAGCCATGCTGGGGCGCCAAGCCTTTTCCGAAGGGCGACCGATCGGGCGGGCTGGTCGTTCTGGCAAGCGGCCACGCCGAGGATGGCGAGGCGTTGCGCGTCCGCGCCGACGTCAGGCTGCTCGGCGGAACCGTCAAGGCGGGCGAGAGCGTGACCTACGACAGTGCCGAGGGGCGCCACCTCTATCTGGTTCCGGCAACCGGCCGGATCGAGATTGACGGCCAGATTTTCGAGGCGCGGGACGGCGCTGCGATCATCGGCGGCGCGCCCATCGTCATCACCGCCATCGAGGACGCCGAAATCGTCCTGGTGGACAGCGAATAAGGCCCGTCCTTCCTCCCTCTGGGCAGGCCGAAAGGCCGCCTGCGCTCTTCCCCTCCCCCGGCGCAGGCGGCCAACTGTTTTGAAACCTTTTTATTAACAATGCATTAGATGAAATGGAGACGCACATGGCTAAAGTTCTGGTTCTCTACTACTCCTCCTACGGCCACATCGAGACGATGGCGAAGGCCGTGGCGGAAGGCGCCGCCGCCGCAGGGGCGCAGGTCGACATCAAGCGCGTGCCCGAAACGGCGCCGCTGGAAGTCGCGCAGGCTGCTCATTTCAAGCTCGATCAAGAAGCCCCGATTGCGAGCGTCGCCGATCTGGCCGACTATGACGCGATCATCGTCGGAACCGGCACCCGTTTCGGCCGCATGTCGAGCCAGATGGCGGCGTTTCTGGACCAGGCCGGCGGCCTTTGGGCACGCGGCGCGCTGAACGGCAAGGTGGGCGGCGCCTTCACCTCTACGGCAAGCCAGCATGGCGGACAGGAAACCACGCTGTTCTCGATCATCACCAACCTGCTGCATTTCGGCATGGTCATCGTCGGCCTCGACTATGGCTTTGCCGCGCAGATGGGCGTCGACAAGGTACGCGGGGGTGCGCCCTATGGCGCGACCACACTGACCGGTGGCGACGGCAGCCGCCAGCCGGGCGAAGAAGAACTGGAAGGCGCGCGCTACCAGGGCCGCCGCATAGCGGAAACGGCGCTGAAGCTGCACGGGTAACACATCGCTGCGCCGTCTTGGCGGTGCAGTCGTTGAGAGCCTTGGGTCGCAGGGCATCAACGCAGAGGGAGCCGGCGCATTGGACTGCGCGTCGGCTCCCTTTCTGCATCCGGGATGCGACGGGACATGTCATTGCGGTTGCGCCCCATCATGGCTGCGGTCGACATGCAGCCTTCCTGAAGCAGGTCGATCAACTTCCTCCCTTCCCTCAGTCCCCCACCTTGCTCTATGGCGGGGACCGAATTTCCCAAGGGGAACGCCAACTTGATCCTTGACCTTGCCGCCGCCGCTTCGGGGGCCATCCGCTTCGACCAGCTCGGCCTCAGCCCGGTTGCCCTCGACCTCGGCTTCTTCACGCTGAAATGGTACAGCCTCGCCTATCTGGCGGGCATATTGATCGGCTACTGGTACCTGCTGAAGCTGATTGCCCAGCCCGGTTCCCCCATGGCGCGCCGCCATGCGGACGACATGATCTTCTATGCGACGCTGGGCATCATCATCGGCGGGCGGCTGGCCTATGTGTTCTTCTACCAGCCCGAGATCCTTCGCCATCCGCTCGACATCTTCAAGCTGTGGAACGGCGGCATGTCCTTTCACGGCGGCGCGGTCGGCGTGTCGCTCGGCATTCTCTACATGGCGCGCAAGGAAAAGCTCTCCTGGCTGCGCATCCATGATTTCGTTGCCTGCTGCGTACCGTTCGGCCTGTTCTTCGGCCGGCTCGCCAATTTCGTGAACGGGGAACTGTGGGGCAAGGAAACCGACGTGCCCTGGGCGATCGTCTTCCCGACCGGCGGCCCCTTCCCCCGCCATCCCAGCCAGCTCTACGAGGCTTTCCTGGAGGGCATCGTGCTGTTCCTGATCCTTGCCTTTGCCTTCTGGAAAACCCGCGCACGCTACAAGCCCGGCATGTTGGTGGGCATCTTCCTGCTCTGCTATGGCATCTTCCGCTTCGGGGTCGAATATTTCCGTGAAGCCGATGCGCAGCTCATGGAATTCGCGGCCCGCACCGGCCTGCACATGGGCCAGTGGCTGTGCGTGCCGATGATCCTGGGCGGCCTGTACCTGATCTTCACCGCCCGGAGCCGCCGCATACGCGTGGAACCGATAGCGGGCAGCGCGAGTGTCAGTTGAGCTGAGCCTGTCGGAACGCCTGGCGCGCCAGATCGCGTCAGGCGGACCGATTTCCATCGCCCATTATATGGCGGAGGCGAACCAGCATTATTACGGCACGCGCGACCCGCTGGGCGCCGCTGGCGACTTCACCACCGCGCCGGAAATCAGCCAGATGTTCGGAGAACTGGTGGGGCTGTGCCTGGCGGACGTCTGGATGCGGTCGGGCAGCCGGCCGGATATCGGCTATGTCGAACTCGGCCCCGGTCGCGCTACGCTCGCCTCCGACGCGCTACGGGCGATGGCCAGCATATCCTTCGTCCCCCGGGTCCATTTCGTGGAGACCAGCCCCAGCCTGCGTGAACGGCAAAGGACGCTGATCCCCAATGTCCTGCATCACGATGCCGTCTCCGGCCTGCCAGAACAGGGTCCGTTGCTGGTCGTCGCGAACGAATTTTTCGACGCCTTGCCCGTGCGGCAGATCGTGCGCAGCGGCGGGGAATGGCGCGAACGGGTGGTGATCTGCCCCGATCCGGACCAGCCCGATCGCTTCGCGCCCGTCACCGGCTATCGCCGCGTCGAATCGGGCATCCCGCCCCTTGCCACCGAAGCGCCGGAAGGTGCGGTACTGGAGATGCCGCTGGCGGGCACGGCGATCGCGCTGGAACTCGCACACAGGATCGCGCGGCAGGGCGGCGCAGCTATCATCATAGACTATGGCTATGAGGGGCCGGCGCTGGGGGATACGTTGCAGGCGGTGCGCGCGCACCGTTTCGCGGACCCTTTCATCGAGCCGGGCGAAAGCGACCTCACCACCCATGTCGACTTCACCATGATCGGCAACATGGCGCGACAGGCAGGGCTGCGGGTGCTGGGACCGGTCGGTCAGGGCGCCTTCCTGCGTCAGCTCGGCATCGACGCCCGGGCCGATCAACTGGCCCGCACGACGCCGGCCCGCGCGGAAGAGGTGGAGGCAGCGCGCCTGCGGCTGACCGCCGACGATGCAATGGGAACACTGTTCAAGGCGATGGCCTGGGTCCATCCCGATTGGGCGGAGCCAGCAGGTTTTGAGGGATAGGCCTGGCCTGGCTTCCCTCAATCTTCCTGGTGATAGCGGCTCAGCCTGCGGATGAAGCCGATGAGGCCCGTCTGCCGGCTGCGCTTCATGCGCTCGGCATGCAGGATGGTCTGGACGCGTTGGAAACAATCGTCCGCATCCACATTGCACAGGACATAATCATAGCCGTCCCAATGCGCGATCTCTCCAGCGGCGCGGGACATGCGCCCCTCGATCACCTCATTGCTGTCGGTCGCCCGTCCGCGCAGGCGACGCTCCAGTTCCTCCATCGACGGCGGCAGGATGAACACCCGCACCACGTCCCCGCCCGCAATCTGGTGGAGCTGCTGCGCGCCCTGCCAATCGATATCGAACAGAACGTCGCGGCCCGACTTCAACATCGCCTCCACCGCAGCGCGGGGCGTGCCATAGCGCTGGCCGAAGACATGCGCCCATTCCAGGAACTCATGATCGGCGGTCATGCGCCGGAATTCCTCCAGATCGACGAAATGATAATCCTTGCCGTCGACCTCTCCCGGCCGCATCGGGCGGGTCGTCGCCGACACGGACATGGCAAGATCCGGCTCGGCGGCCAGCAACTTGCGCGCGATGGTCGATTTACCGGCGCCGGACGGGGAGGAAAGAACGAACAGGACGCCGCGGCGCTTGAAATCGGGCGTCTCTATGGAGCTGCTGTCGGCCATGGCCGCTCTTGGCGCCATGGACGGGATTTGGCAAGGGGGACTCTGTCGCGCCGTCAGCCCTTGCGAGCCTTGCGCGCCTCCTCGATCAGGATGGGCGGCGGGCTGGTGTCCGGCAGGGCCTTGGCCATGCGCTTGCGGTCCGCCTCGCGCTTCGCCTCATAGACCTTGCCGGCCATATAGGCGCCGGTCACGAACAGCGTGCCCATGGGATGGCGCATGATGAGCCGTTTTGCGCCCATGCCCGCCAACAGACCGATCACGCCCTTCTTGCCGGTATCGGCGGCCACACGCGCAGCAACGACGGTCGCGCCGACGCGGGCTACCTTTCTCAGCAGCCCGTCCTTGCGGGGCGAGCGGACGGCGATGACGGGCTTGTCAGACGATTTTTTCCTCATGGGACATGAATGTACCGCAGCGCGTCGGGTTCCACCATGGTGATGTGGATCAAACCATATTTTCCGGTCGAACAAGCCGGTCGAAGCTTGCCTCGTCGACCAGCCCCAGTTGCAGGCCCGCCTCCTTCAGCGTCAGCCCTTCGGCATGCGCATGTTTCGCGATCCTGGCGGCATTGTCATAGCCAATCTCCGGCGCCAGCGCAGTGACCAGCATGAGCGAGCGGTCGACCAGCTCGGCAATCCGCCTCTCATTCGCCTCCAGCCCATCGATGCAGCGTTCGGCAAAGCTCTTCATCCCCACGCTCAGCAGATGGATCGACCGCAGCACCGCAGCGCCGATCATCGGCTTGAAGACATTGAGTTCCAGATGCCCCTGCAGGCCGCCTACCGTCGCCGCCTGGTGATTGCCGATCACCTGTGCGGCGACCATGGTCAGCATCTCGCACTGGGTGGGATTGACCTTGCCCGGCATGATAGAGCTGCCCGGCTCATTGGCCGGCAGGTCGAGTTCGCCAAGGCCGGAGCGCGGCCCGCTGCCGAGCAGGCGGATGTCATTGGCGATCTTGGTCAGCGCCACCGCCAGCGTCGCGAGGGTAGAGGACAGATGGACCAGCGGGTCATTGGAGGCGAGTGCCTCGAACTTGTTGTCGGCGGCCCGGAACGGCAGGCCGGTCAGCGCAGCGATCTCCTTCGCCACCGCCACGTCGAAGCCCTTGGGCGCATTGAGGCCGGTGCCGACCGCCGTACCGCCCTGCGCCAGCGCCATCATGCCGTGCATGGCCGCCGGCTCGATCCGCTTACGGCCGCGGTAGAGTTGATGGGCATAGCCGGAAAATTCCTGACCCAGCGTGAGCGGCGTCGCGTCCTGCAAATGCGTGCGGCCGATCTTGACGATGCCGTCCCAGGCCTTCGCCTTGGCGTCGAGCGCGGCGTGGAGCCGGTCGAGCGCCGGAAACAGTTCCGCCGTTACGGCCCGCGCCGCCGCGATGTGCAGGGCGGTCGGAAAGCTGTCATTGGACGACTGGCCCATGTTCACATGGTCGTTGGGGTGGACGGGGCTCTTGCCGCCGCGCCTGCCCGTCATGCCCTCGTTGGCGATGCCGGCGATCACCTCATTGACGTTCATGTTGGATTGGGTACCGCTGCCGGTCTGCCAGATGACGAGCGGGAACTGGTCGTCATGCCTGCCTGCGACGACCTCGGCCGCGGCAGCCTCTATGGCATCGGCCAAGCCCGACTCAAGCCCGTGGCCGCGATTCACCCGCGCCGCCGCCTGTTTCACGATGGCCAGCGCATGGATGATGCCGATCGGCATGCGTTCGCCCGCGCCGAAGGGAAAATTCTCGATGCTTCGCTGGGTCTGCGCGCCCCAATAGGCGCTGGCCGGCACGTCAATGGCGCCGATGCTGTCGGTTTCGATGCGGCTGTCGTTCAAGTCGGGCACTCCCATGAAATCGCCGGAGTGCCGTCAATCTGGGGAGGCTCGACCCGTTATTCCAGCCTTATTTCTTCTTGCCGAAGTCAACCGTCACGACGTTGGAGCCGTCCTCCGTCGTCACCTGCGGCGCGTCATTTTCCGCCTCTTCATGCGGTTCTGGGGCAATGTCGGCCTGCGCCTGGAACTGAAGCGCGAAATTCACCGCCGGATCGACGAAGGCGGTGATCGCGGCGAACGGAATCGTCAGGTGCGCCGCCACCTGGTTGAAGGTCAGGCTGACCCCGAATTCGTCGTCACTGACCTTCAGATCCCAGAATTTGTTCTGGAGCACGATGGTCATTTCGTCGGGAAAGCGCTCGACCAGATGGCGGGGAATATCCACTCCGGCCGCCTGAGTCTTGAAGGTGATGTAGAAATGATGCGTCCCCGGCAGGCCACCGGACCGCTCGATCTCACCAAGCACGCGGCCAACCACTGCGCGCAGGGCCTCCTGCACGATTTCATCATAGGGAATCAGGCTGTCGGGCAGGTCGTCGCTCATGCGCCAATGTCCTAACGGCGCAGCGGCGCGGGTCAAGTCCGCGCCAAAGATTGCCCGAGCACATTGCAAGACGGGCACAGTGCGCTATAGGGCGCAGCCATGCGCACGGCCGACATTCACCGCAATACTGCGGAAACGCAGATCGACGTGACCGTCAACCTGGACGGCACCGGCATCTATACCGTTTCGACGGGCATTGGCTTCCTGGATCACATGATCGAGCAGCTGTCTCGTCATTCGCTGATCGACATGGACGTGAAGACGGTCGGCGACCTGCATGTGGACCAGCATCACACTACCGAGGACACGGCGATCGCCATTGGCGAGGCGGTGGCGAAGGCGCTTGGCGACAAACGCGGCATTTCCCGCTACGGCAGCGTCTATTCCCCGATGGACGAGACGCTGACCCGCGTGTCGCTGGACATTTCCGGCCGCCCCTGGCTGGTGTTCAAGGTGGGCCTCACCGTCCAGAGCATCGGGGAATGGGACAGCGAGATGGTGGAGCATTTCTTCCACAGCTTCGCCCAGGCCGCCGGGATCACGCTGCACATCGAAAATCTCTACGGCAGCAACAATCATCATATCGTCGAAAGCTGCTTCAAGGGCCTCGCCCGCGCGTTGCGGCAGGCGGTGGAGATCGACCCGCGCAAGGCAGACGCCATTCCCTCGACCAAGGGGATGCTGTGACCGCGCTTGCCCTGATCGACTATGGCGCGGGCAACCTTCATTCGGTGCATAACGCCCTGCGCAAGGCGGGGGCGGATCACGCCGTCATCACCGCCGATCCGGAAGTCGTAACCAGGGCGGATCGCATCGTCCTGCCCGGCGTCGGCGCCTTCCGCGCCTGCCGCGACGCGCTGGTCGCGATCCCCGGCATGGTGGAGGCGATGAACGAAGCCGTCCACAAGCGCGGCGTGCCTTTCCTGGGCGTGTGCGTGGGCATGCAGTTGCTGGCCGATGCCGGGGAAGAGTTCGGCTGCCATGAAGGCCTGGGCTGGATAGCCGGCACCGTCAGGCTGATCGAGCCGAGCGCCCCCGCGATCAAGGTGCCGCACATGGGCTGGAACGACGTGATGCTGCGCGGCACGCCGCCGCTGCTACATGCGGGCGAGGCCTATTTCCTGCACAGCTATCATTTCGAAGCGGCCGACCAGGCGGATGTCGCCGCCGTCACCGATCATGGCGGGCCGCTGGTCGCCGCGGTGGCGCGCGACACGATCATCGGCTGCCAGTTTCACCCGGAAAAGAGCCAGGGCTATGGCCTTTCCTTCCTGTCCCGTTTTCTGGATTGGCGTCCCTGAAACCGCCGAGGATAATATGAGCCTGATCGTCTTCCCCGCCATCGACCTCAAGGGCGGCCAGGTCGTCCGCCTGGCCGAGGGCGACATGAACCGCGCCACCGTCTATGGCGACGATCCAGCCGCCCAGGCGGTGCTGTTCGCGCAAGCGGGCGCGCAGCATCTGCATGTGGTGGACCTGGACGGCAGCTTTGCGGGCCGCGCGGTCAATGCCGAGGCTGTCGAGGCGATCGTCGCGGCCTTTCCCGGCCATGTGCAACTGGGCGGCGGCATCCGCAATCGGGAGGCGGTGGAACGCTGGTTCGACCTCGGCGTATCGCGCATCGTCATCGGCACGGCGGCGCTCAAGGATCCGGACTTCGTCAAGGCGGCCGCGCGGGACTTCCCCGGCGGGATCGTGGTGGCGGTGGATGCGCGCGACGGCTTCGTCGCGACCGATGGCTGGGCGGAGAAGTCCGACATGCCGGTGGTCGACCTTGCCCGCCGGTTCGAGGATGCGGGCGTGGCCAGCCTGCTGTTCACCGATGTCGGCCGCGACGGCCTGCTCAAGGGCTGCAATATCGACGCGACCGTCGATCTGGCCCGCGCCACCGACATTCCGGTGATCGCCAGCGGCGGCGTCGCCGGGATCGCGGACATTCGCGTGCTGAGCCTGCATGCCGACGAGGGCATTGAGGGCGTGATCACGGGCCGCGCGCTCTATGACGGGCGGCTGGACCTGAAGGCCGCGCTGGCGGTGGCGCAGGCGGCGGCATGACTGTCCGCACCCGCGTCATCCCCTGCCTGGACGTCGCCAATGGCCGCGTGGTCAAGGGCGTGAACTTCATCGATCTGCGCGATGCGGGCGATCCGGTCGAGCAGGCAAAGATCTATGACGCGGCGGGTGCGGACGAGCTCTGCTTCCTCGACATCACCGCCACGCATGAGGCGCGCGGCACGATCATCGACGTGGTCCGGCGCACGGCGGAGGTCTGCTTCATGCCGGTGACCGTGGGTGGCGGCGTGCGCAGCCCGGAGGATGCCCGCGCCTTGCTGCTGGCCGGCGCGGACAAGGTCGCGGTGAACAGTGCGGCGGTCGCCCGGCCGGAGGTGGTGGCCGACATTGCCGACCGCTTCGGCAGCCAGTGCATCGTCGGCTCGGTCGATGCGCGACGGGTGGGCGACGGCCGTTGGGAAATCTTCACCCATGGCGGCCGCAAGCCCACCGGCATCGATGCGCTGGAGCATGCGGTGCGTCTTGCCGAACTGGGCGCCGGCGAACTGCTGGTCACGTCCATGGATGGGGACGGCACCAAGGCGGGCTATGACCTTGCCCTTACCCGTACCATCGCCGACGCGGTGTCGGTACCCGTGATCGCCAGCGGCGGCGTGGGCACCCTGCATCATCTGGTCGAAGGCGTTGTCGAGGGGCATGCCAGCGCGGTGCTCGCGGCCTCCATATTTCACTTCGGTCAACATAGCATTGCTGAAGCGCATCAGGCGCTGGCTGCCGCGGGCATCGCCGTTCGGGCCACCTGATCGACCCGGTTGCTCCGAAAATGTCGGTTGCCTTTACATTAACCAATGAAGGCAGATCGGTATTAACCATGACGGCCCCGCGAGGCCTGCAATTCGCTCGAATGGCACGATGCCTGCATCTCTTCGCCCACCTGACCTAATCAACAGCGGGGTGAAGATGATGAATGTGAACAAGCTGCTTCTGGCCGCCGGCGTGGTCGCTCTGATGGGTGCGGCGGCTCCGGCGGAAGCGACGTGGTGCTGGGGCAAGAAGTGCGGCGGTTCCAGCAGCTCCGGCGGCGGTTCGTCGTCCGGCGGCGCGCCGACGCCAGTGCCCGAACCGGAGCAGATGGCGCTGTTCGGCCTTGGCGCCGCAGCGCTCGGCGCACGGGTTTTCGTTGCCCGGCGCAAGCGCAAGTAAATTTTCGTTTGACGGCTCGCGCGCGTGGCGCTTCATGGCGCCATGCGCGCGACCCTTTTCGACCTTGAACGAACCATCCGTCAAAGGCGGAAGGCCGATCCCGACCAGTCCTATGTGGCGAGGCTGACCGCACGCGGCCGGGCCAAGATCGCGCAGAAGGTCGGCGAGGAGGCCGTGGAGACGGTGATCGCCGCCATGGCGTCGGATCGCGACGGAGCGATAGGCGAAAGCGCAGACCTGCTGTTCCACCTGCTGGTGCTGCTGGCCGATCTCGACATTTCCCTGGACGATGTGCTGGACGAACTCGACCGGAGAGAGGGCGTGTCGGGCATCGCCGAAAAGGCTTCCCGCACGGCCGACTGATCGCCCGTCGGGAAAGATATTGCGGCTTTGGCGTTTGTCCGTCAGCCTCTCAGCCATTGAGAGGACAGGAGGGCATATGTTCAAGACCCTGTTGGGCGGCCTGATCGGCGGCGTCACACTCTATATTGTCGGTTTCATCTTCTGGGGGACGCCGCTCAGCGCCCTCGCCTTTCACCGTGCGGAGGCCGCCGCGGGCAGCAACCTGCAGGCCGCCCTCGCGCAGGCGCTGACGCCATCCGGCACCGGCGTCTATGTGATTCCCGATCCGTCCACCGCCCAGGGCACCATCCTCTATGGCAAGGGTCCGGTCGCAACGATCTTCTACAATAATGGCGGATTTCCCGTGACTGACGCCAGCGCGCTGATCGGCGGCCTGATCCTGGCGCTGGTCGTCGGCGTCATCATCGCGCTGATGCTGCGGTTCGTGGACGCAGACAGCAGGATGAGAGCAACGGTCCTGTTCGCACTGGCGGCGGTGCTGTGGCTGCATATCGGCCAGGCCGTGTTCAACCATGCGCCGTGGGGCTACATTCTTTATCTAGCCTTCAGCGATTTCGTCGCCCTGGTCGCGGCGGGACTGGTTGCCGCGAAAATCATGGAAAGCCGGCATGCGCCCGAAGCCCAATCGGTGAACCCCGATACGGTGCATTAGAGCGATTTCCAAGCGATCGGAACCGATCGCTGGTTAAGAAATCGCGGAAAACAAGGAAACCAGAGCGGGGATCTGATTCAATCAGATCGAAATCCGCTCTAAAGGGTCGGGCTATAGCCCCCAGCCCCCATCGCCTCTTCCGCCAGGCGGATCATGCATTCCGCATGTCGGCGGGCAACGGCCATTCGATCCTCGCCATAGCCGCCGCCCATGGTGCTGGCCAGCGGAATAGCGCGACTGCGCGCGCAGCGCATCACCGCGCGGTCCCGGCGGTCCAGCCCTGCGTCGCTGAGCGCCAGCCGCCCCAGCCGGTCATCCACATGCGGGTCGACGCCGGCCTGATAGAGGATCAGCTCGGGCTGGAAATCGTCGAGCGTGCGCGGGAGAACCTTCATCAACGCATCCATATAGGCCTCATCGCCCGTTCCATCGGGAAGGCCGATATCAAGTGTCGAGCGAGCCTTGCGCACGGGGAAATTCCGCTCCGCATGGATGGAGAGGGTGAAGATTTCGCTCCGTCCCCCAGTCATCACCGCCGTGCCGTCGCCCTGATGGACGTCGAGGTCGAGGATCAATATGCGGTTCACCCCCCGCTCCTCGATCAGCCGGTGGGCGGCGATGGCAAGGTCGTTGAACACGCAATATCCCGCCCCGCTGTCGGGCAGCGCGTGATGGCTGCCGCCCGCCGCATTGGCAGCATAGCCATGCTGCATGGCGAGCCGCGCCGCCAGCCACGTGCCGCCGGGCGACAGCATGGAGCGGCGCGACACCCGCTCCGTCACCGGATAGCCGATGCGCCTTTCCTTTTCCCGAGGAACAGTCTGCGTCGCCACCTCTTCGACATAGGCCGGATCGTGAACCGCCTCTATCCACGCGCGCGGCATCGGGGCGGGTTCATGCACGGTAAAGGCTGTCGCCGCCATGCTCAGCGCTTCCATCACAAGCCCATATTTGTCGAAGCGAAAGGAACTGCCCTCTGTTGCCGGAGAGACATAAGCCGGATGGTGAACGACATGCAGCATCATCTTTTCCGCTATCTTCGAGTTTGAACGATGCGGGCTTTGCGCTATCTGGTCCAGCATGAACCGTCCCGAATTGATCCGTTTTTCCATTATTTCCCTCCTGAGCGCTGTCGCGAGCCCGACAGTGGCGCAGCCGCCGGCAGTCGCGCCGACCATCCCGGCGCCCTCGTCTCAACCGCCGGCGCCTCAGGTGATACTGCCGCCCGCGATGGTGACGCCGCCGCCCGTGCCACTACCGCAACCGACGGCAGCGCAGGAAAAATGGCTGAACGACTGGCTCAGGGGTGGCGCGGTTCAGGGGCTGATGGCGCGGGCCAGAGCGACCGAGACGCTCAAGGGCGATGCCCTTCTGTCCGCCGTGCTGGATCGAGCGAAGGCGTTGAGCACGGGCCGCGTGGACACCGCCGATTTCCTAGAGATCTGGGCTTTGCGGCCGGCGCGCTTCGATCCTCGCCCCGGCCTTGCCAAGGCGATCAGCGAGGACAGGCTGCCGCAATGGGCGCTCAGCCTGACGCCGCCCTATGCCGGCTATGACGGACTTCGCAAGGGCCTGGCCAATTACGAGCGGATTCGCGACGCGGGAGGCTGGCCGACCCTGACGGCGCACTCCTCCCCGGACGTCGTGCGCGCGCGCATCGCGATCGAGGACAAGAGCGTCACGCCCACCGAGAAGCTGGTTGATGTTCTACAGCGGGCGCAGCGGCGCTATGGCCTCAATCCCACCGGCCTGCTCGACGCGCGGACGCTCAAGGAATTGAACGTGCCGGTGGACGACCGCATCGCCGCGATCATGGCGAATATGGAACGCTGGCGCTGGATGCCCCGCGAGTTGCCGGTTAACCGGGTGCAGGTGAACATCGCCGCGGCGGTGCTGACAGTGTTCGAGGGGGATGAACCCGTGACGTCGATGCGCGCCGTCACCGGCGCGCCGGACAATGCGACGCCGATGCTGTCGTCCAGCATCCATTCGATCGTCGTCAATCCGCCCTGGAACGTCCCCGCCTCCATCGCGAAGCGCGAATTGTGGCCCAAGGGGCGCGCCACGCTGATCCGGCAAGGCTACAAGATTGTCGGCACGCCGGAGACTGGCGAGCGGATCGTGCAGCCGGCGGGCCCCAACAGCGCGCTGGGCCGGTTGAAGTTCGACTTCAACAACCCGTTCGCCGTCTATCTGCACGATACGCCATCACGGGCGAAGTTTTCGAGCTATGACCGATTGGCGAGCCATGGCTGCATCCGCCTGGAAAAGCCCGTTCCGCTGGCGGAACTGATGGTGGCCGGCAATCCCGATCTGGCGGGCAAGATCCAGTCGCTGATCGATACCGGCAAGACCCAGAGGGTGTCGCTGCCCAAGGAAGTGGCCGTGTACCTGCTCTACTGGACAGCCTTTGCCGGCAATAACGGCACGATGAGCTTCCGTTCCGATCCCTATGGCTGGGACAAGCTGCTGGCCGAGAAGATCGAAGCGTCCAGCCGCCGCGTGGATCCGACCGCCGCGCCCGCCACCTCCATCGCATCCAAGGATTGATCTTCATGCGCAAATTCGCCCTTGTCGCCCTCGCCGGCACGCTCGTCCTCGCCGCCTGCGGCAAGAAGGAGGAAGAGGCGCCAGTGACCAATAATCTGGTCGAGCCGCCTGCGGAGAACGTCATCCAGGAAGAACCCGTCGCGCCGGCGCCTGAGCCGAGCAACAATGCCGCGCCGGAACCCGCGCCGCCGCCCAGCATTTCCGAACAGCAGCAAATCGAGGACGATGCCGCCGCGACCGGCATGACCGCGCGCCTCGGCGGAGACGAAGGCGCCAACGCCACGGAATAGGACCCGGCGTCCCCTTCGCGATCGCCCCGCCCCGAAAAGGAGGCGGGACGGCGGTTTTACGGTCATTGCCGGGACTGACGGCGGGGACGACACTGCCCCGCCCTTGGACTGGCGCTGCTCCTTTGCTATATTGCGATTCATGGATCGTCGCAGTTTTACCAAGCTCGCTTTGAGCGGGCTGGCTTTTTCGTTTCTGGCCGACAGTGCGGGGCGTGCCGCTCCGCTGGGCGAAATGCAGCCGCAACCGGCTGTTCCCCCTGCGCCACGCCCGGCATCGACCGGACCGCTCGCTACCCAGCCCTATGCACAACTGCTGGAGCGCGCAAAGGCTGCTCTGGATCAGCACGGTCACATGTTCACCCTGCGCGACCGGGTCGCACTGGCCGATTTCAACGCGCCGTCACGCGAATTGCGCTTCCATGTCGTCGATCTGATCGGCGGCCAGACAAGCTCCTATCTCGTCGCCCATGGCCGCGGTTCCGACCCGGAACATTCGGGCTGGCTCCAGAGCTTTTCCAATGAGCCCAATTCGATGGCGAGCAGTTCCGGTGCCTTCAAGACCTGCGAAATCTATGAGGGCCAACATGGCCGGGCAATGCGCCTGGCGGGCCTGGATCCCCAGAACAACAATGCGGAAATGCGCGCCATCGTTGTACATGGCGCCGATTATGTCAGCGAAAACCATATCGCCACCTGGGGCAAGATTGGCCGCAGCGAGGGCTGTTTCGCGCTTGCCCGCCATATGCTTCCGCAATTTATCGGCCTGATGGGTCCCGGTCGCCTGCTCTATGCCGACAAGATCGTGGGCATAGCGGCTTGAAGCGGGACTGACCTGGTTGAAATACGGCCTGCTCCCGCGACCCGCGCTACGGCGCAAGCCGATGCGGGAGCACGACTGAACCAAAGTACGAAAGCGGCGTCAGCCCGCTTTCGTACCCGTCATCGCCTCGATCGAGGGCTTGTTCATCGCATCGATGGTGCCGTCGCTCAGCATGGCCTTGCCCATGGTCAGCGCCTCGGCGGACAGGGCCGGGTCGTTTGCGGTCTGGCTGGCACCGATCAGCGCGGACAGCAGGATGTTCCGGGACACCGCATCCTTGCCATTTTCCGCGACTGACTTGCGCGCGAGGGCAAGGGCCTCCTCATAGAGCGGGTCCGCAGCCGTCTTGTCACCGCCGACCAGCTTCTGATTGCCCATCTGGATCAATATGCCAGCGAAGATATTGCGGCTGGCGGCGTCGGTCGGCTTCGCTTCCACCAGCTTGCGCCAATAGGGTGCGGATTCGGTGTAAAACGCGATCACCTTGTCCATCCGACCAAGCGCGCCCTGCGCCGCCGCATCTGCATAAAGCGCATTGGCGAGGAAATTCACATTGTCGATCCTGGCGGGATCGGCCTGCACCGCCGTGCGGATGGCGGGCAGTGCGGCTTCATATTTCGCGGCGGCGGCGGCATTGTCGCCAGCCTGCTGCGCGGTCTGTCCGGCGGTGAAATCAGTGACGGCCTGGTTGAAGGCGGCGATCTGTGCCGAGCTCATCTGCCCCGCGGCGGGAGCGGCCTGGGCCGCCTGCTGGGCCAGCGCAGGGGCCGATAGCGCGAGCGGCGCGGACAGGGTGATCAGGGCAAAGAGGGAAAAACGGGACAGCAAGATGGCGCACTCCTCGGTCATGCAACGAATGCGGGCGCGAGGGGATGGCCCGCCTGTTGATATTGAACGAAGACGCCGCGTCATTCCCACCCGGTCAGGCGCGAGTCGTCTCACAAAAGGCTCGTGCCATGGCAAATTCGTGCCTGCGCTGCGCTGACCGGGCCGCCGCCTCCTTGTCCTCGCCCCATTGTTCGACTTCCCATGCTTCGTCGATCTCGGCAGCCGTCCAGATCAGGTCGGCATCGTGGCCGCCCTCCACCACCGCCAGACCACAGACCAGCGAGCCGGACAGCGTCACCAGCGTCGAAAGGCCTGCAAGGGTGAAAGGATCAAAGGCCGTCACGACCCCCGTCAACCGTGCCAGCGTCTCGTCGGGCTGAGCGACCGGAATGATACCCTGCGTCACCCGAAAGGCGACGTCGTAGCGCGCCATCGCCCATTCCAGCAGCGGGTCCCAGGCCGCCGACTCCCGGACGACAAGCTCCGTCGGACCTTCCGCGCGATAGCAGAGCAGGTCGCTCTCGGCATAGCGGGCAATCCCAGCGGCAAAGCTCTCCCGATTGGGCGCGATCTGGTCGATGGCCCCGTTGGCGAGGCCGGTGAACGGCATGGACCGGGGGTCGACCACATCGCCCTGCGCGCGCCATTCTTCCGCAACCGCCTCTGCAAGCCTATGGGTGGGCAACGCCAGCGGCTCACGAGCCGGCGTACGGACCGGGCGGCCGTCAAGGTGGATTTCAAAACCGGATTCGCCCGCAACGACAGCAGCATCCTGGTAGAAGCGTTTCATGATTGCGGCGGCTTCCTGAACAATGCGAGCAGCAGGCGCGGAACGATGACGAACTGGAACAGGCCGACGATGACGAAGATCGCGCCCATGGCCTTCGCCCTGTTTCCCTGCACCCAATGAAAGCGCTGCATCAGCACGAGAAAGCCGAACATCACCAGCAGCGCGCCCGACAGGCGGAACAGGCCAAGCGCGAAGAAGCGCTGGCGCGCGACCCGGTCCGGGTCCACGGGCGGAACGGGCGGCGTGCCTGTCATCGGGCATCCATATGGCAAGCGTGGATATGGCCGCGCAGTTCGGCGCTGTCCATGGCAACGCTGTGCGCCCCTGCGCTGACCAGTTCCTGCGGCGTGTGATAGCCCCAGCCGACGCCCAGAGCGCGCGTACCGGCAGACAGCGCCATGTCTATGTCGAAGCTGGTATCGCCGATCATCACCGTGCTTTGGGGCGTCGCCCCCGCCTCTGCCATGGCGGTGAGAAGCATGGAGGGATGCGGCTTGGAGGGATGGCGATCGGCGGTCTGCAACGTCACGAAATGGGCGTGGATGCCATGATGCCCAAGGCAGAGTTGCAATCCGCGATCCGATTTGCCGGTAGCCACGCCCAGCAGCCAGCCATCGGCATCCAGTTCGCGGATCAGTTCCGCAATGCCGGGATAAAGGGGTTCCGACACCGCATTTTCGTGGCGAAGCTGCTGGAATGCCAGCTTGTAGCGGTCCGACAGATGATCATGATAATCGACCTCCGCATCGGGAAGCAGGCGCGCCATGGCTAGCGGAAGCGAAAGGCCGACCACCGACAGGATCGTCGCGCGATCCGGCGCGACCAGATTTTCGCCCTCGAATGCGCGGATCATGGCCGCGCAGATGCTGTGCTGGCTGTCGACCAGCGTGCCATCGCAATCGAATACGGCGAGCTTGTTGGTCATGACTTCCTGCGTGGCGCTCCGCCAGAACCACGGGCCCGCCGTTCGCCCTTGCGGTCCTTGCGGATCTGCTTGGCGTGGGCGCGGGCCGCCTTCTTCTCATCCTCCCGCGTGGGCGCGCGGGCGATTTCCTCGTCCAGCGGCAGGTCACCGGCGGAGAAGTCAAAGCCCAGCGAGGCAAGGCTGGCGGCAAAATGATCGGGCAGGTCGGCGCGCACGTCGACCCGGCCACCGTCGGGATGATCGACCCGGATGCGACGGGCGTGAAGGTGCATCTTGCGGCTGATCGTGCCGCTCAGAAAGGCCTCCTTGCCGCCATATTTGCCGTCGCCGACGATGGGATGGCCGATCGCCGCCATATGGACGCGCAACTGATGGGTGCGACCGGTATAGGGTTGCAGTTCGACCCAGGCGGCACGATTACCCGCACGCTCGATCACGCGATAGCGCGAGCGGGAGGGAAGCCCCTCCTCCTCATCCACATGCATCTTCTCGCCGCCGGTGCCCGGCTGCTTGGCGATCGGCAGTTCGATCATGCCATCCTCGATGGAGGGCACGCCCATGACGATGGCCCAGTAGACCTTGCGCGCCGTACGGCTGGAAAAAGCCTTGGCGAAGAAGGCGGCCGAGCGGGCCGTGCGCGCGATGAGCAGCGCGCCGGACGTGTCCTTGTCCAGCCGGTGGACAAGCTTGGGCCGCTGGTCAAGGTCGAACTCCAGCGCGTCGAGCAGGCCGTCGACATGATCTTCCGTCTTCGTGCCGCCCTGCGTGGCAAGACCAGGCGGCTTGTTGATGACGATGGCCTGCGCGTCGCGATGGATGACGAGCCCCTGGGCAAAGGCCGCCTGATCGTCCGTCAGTTGCGGGCGGACGCGTCTGGGCTTCGCGGTTTCGGGGGCCTTGGGCTCGGCAGGAGGGACACGGATGGTCTGTCCCTCGGCGACGCGATCGCCCGGCGCGGCACGGGCGCCATCGACGCGCAACTGGCCAGTGCGCGCCCAGCGGGAGACGCTGTTGAAGCCGATGTCGGGCAGATGCCGCTGGAACCAGCGGTCGAGCCGTATGCCATCGTCATCCGCCGCCACGCGGAACTGCCGCACGTCCAGCGACACGCCCTTCGCCGGCGAAGAGGCGACGGGCCGGGCGGCGGGCTTTGCCCCGGACGCCTTGGCGGCCGGCGCCTTTGCAGCGGATCGGGCGGCAGCCTTGGGCGCATCTGGCTTGCGGGCGCGAGCGGCCTTCGCCGCGCCGCGCGCACGGCCCGGAGCCGCAGCGCCCGGTTTGCGAGGGCCAGAGCCCTTGGCGGGAGGTCGGCCCTTCATGCGATGCTCCTCATAAAGGCCAGGCCGCCGGCCAACGCGCCCACCGCACCGATGACGGAAAGGACCACATAGGCGAGCGCGACGCCCATCTGCCCGCGCTCCATCATCAGCACGGTTTCCAGGCTGAAGGAAGAAAAGGTGGTGAAGCCGCCGAGCAGACCGACCGCCAGCAGCAGACGGATCGGCTCGCCCGCCGAGGTGTTGAAGCGCGCCAGCCACCCGGCGAGCAGGCCCATGGCGAACCCGCCAACGACATTTGCGGCGAACGTCCCCCATGGCCAGGACGCACCGGGCATCATGTGGAAAGCAAGACGCCCGGTCAGATAGCGCAAGGCCGATCCGACAGCGCCCCCTGCCATGACGAGAAAGATATTGGTCATGCCGCCCGCCCTAGAGCATTTTTGCAAGGCTTGGAAAGCGGTCATTGGCCTGAGGATGGCCACCGCGCTCATGAAGTGGATGGCAGCAGCGGCAGCTATGGGTGATGGCGAACTGAATCGTATCAGCCTGCCAAACGTCCTTGGTCAGCCGGAGTGAGGATTTGGTAATTCAAGTTTGCGTAGATAACGAACAACTTATCGAAGTGGGCCTGTTTGTTGAGAATGATCATCATCGCCTTGGCTGTCGCCGGGTGTAGCGGTTCGTCTGGCAAGGATATGCTGCCCCGAGACACAAGCTTCGGCACATTCTCCGGCAATGGCCCGTTCTTCATCAAAGAGGGAGACAAAACAGTCTTCAGCAGCCCCGGCGCAACCGACTATGTTGCCGTTATGGAACGAACGGATGCGCCTGATGACAAGGTTATCGTCTATCGGTCCGCGAATGTCCTGAGAGAAGATAGATATCAGTTTGGTTGGACCCACACCAATATAACGGACCTGAAAGGCGGGATATCCATTCAATATTCTGGCCCGCCAAGGCATCGAGAGACGCTGATAATCAGTGGATCCGCAAAATCTCGTGGAACAACGGTTTATCTTGGCAAGGGTGAAGATACGGTTCTTGATGAAAAATGCCATATCTGGTCCTTCGACGGAACCGATCGGTATAGTGACAAATGTTTGACGGACGATGGGATTGTTCTTTGGCAGAAAAATTATGATCGCCGAGGGTCAATCGAAAGGCATTACAGGGCGGTTTCATTGGTTCGCCGCGCTTTGGGCCGAGATGAGCTTTCTGTTCCTGTCGACCTGCTGGAATGGCATACATGGATGGCTCCCCTCGATCCGGATGCGAAGCACGGCCCCAATGACCAGGTCATCCTTTATGGGCGAAACGCCTGGAACGGAGCGTCAAAGGCGCAAATGATAAGACGCTTGGGAGACAACATCGCGACCTGGAAATGGGAACAGCGAAATCTCCGACAGATGCTGCTGAAATGGCCCGGCGCTATGGTGCGGTTCGACAGCGATGAAGACGGGGTTCCACTTGAACTTGCGATATCGCGAACCGGAGGAAGTTTGCTGTACTCACCTTCGAAATGGGAGGCCGAAAATCCCAGGAAATCCGAGTTTATTCGCGGCTACAGCTGTAGTTGGCGAACGACCATCCGTGCTTCCGAAGGCGACACCCGTGAGTGCAGGACAGCTAACGGCATGCTGCTGAAAAATGCCGACCGATATATCAGCCAAGTGACGGAGCTGACCGCCGCCTCCGCTTCCGTCGGCAAGCTGACAGAAGCTGATTTTCGACCGCCCGCCAAATGGCTGACCTTGGGTTTCTGGGCTACCTCGATTGTATCATCGCAGAAGTGAAATTTGAATCCACCCGACAAGGACAAATGGCCAAAAACACTCCCGACAAACGCATCAAGGCGTCTCGGTTTCGGCAGCCTTGGGCGCGGGCACCTTGTCCTTGGCGCTCAGCACGGTAGCGGGCGGACCTTTCTCTATCGCCACCGCCAGTTGGCCCACAGCCGCGCAATTGGCCTTGCACAGCCCTTGTGCCTGCGCGAGATTCTCCTTTGCCTTGGCAATGGCGCCCTTCTCGACCATCGCCTCGCCCTGGCCGACCAGGGCGGCGATGTCATTGGGCTCCAGCAGCAGCGCTTCGCGATACAGGCGGATCGCCTTGCCTTGCAGCCCCTGCGCCCGCGCCACTTCGGCCAGTTCGATATAGGCCATGCGGTTGCGCGGATCGACGGCCAGCGCGCTTTCCAGTGCATCCGTGGCACCCTGATAATTACCCGTCTTGCGCGCCGCTTCCCCCGCCTTCTGCCATTCGACGGACAGCGGTGAAATCTGCGAATCCGGCCGTTGCGTCAGCCCAACGCTGGAAACGGTGGTCAACAATAGTGCCAGGGCGATCGAGGCGGGGGTAAAACGCATGCACAACTCCAGCCATGTTTCAGGCGCTGATTCCGTCCAAGTCTCGCGATTTTGCGGGCGCTTGTCCATCGACTCTTTCACGCTGCCCGTCGCAGCCGCGCGAAATAGAAACCGTCCGTCCCGTCATGCCCCGGCGTCAGCAGCAATCCGTCGCCATGGGGCCGGCCCATCGGCGCATCGAAGGGTTCGGCCCTCCATCCATCATGCCGTGCCAGGAATGCCCGCACCTGATCCCGCCCCTCCCGGTCCGTCAGCGCGCAGGTAGCGTAGACCAACAGGCCGCCCGGCGCCAGCAAGGGCGCGGCAAAATCCAGTATCCGCGCCTGCTCCGCCACCAGCCGGTCGAGCCGCGCGGGAGTCAGCCGCCAGCGCGCCTCCGGATTGCGGCGCCAGGTGCCGGTGCCCGAACAGGGCGCATCGACCAGCACCACGTCTGCGCGGCCATGCAGACTTTCCAGCGCGCCCGCCTCATGCCCCTGATCCAGCAGCAGCGTCTCGATGAAGGTGGCCCCTGCCCGCTCCGCTCGCGGATCAAGCCGCGAAAGCCGCGATCGGATGGTGTCGGCGGCGATCAGCATGCCCTTGCCCGCCATGGCGCTCGCCAGCGCCAGCGTCTTGCCCCCTGCCCCGGCGCAGAGATCGATCACGGTCATCCCCGGCTGCGCCCCGCAAGCGGCGGAGATCAGCTGGCTCCCGGCGTCCTGCACCTCGACCTGCCCCCATTTCCAGGGGTCGCTCTGCTCGACCGGCGCACCTTCGGGCAGGCGCAGCGCGTCGGGCAGGCCGGATAATCTCACTGCATCGGGATAGAGCGGCGCAACCCTGTCAGGATCGGCCTTCAACCTGTTGACGCGCAGATCGACGGGCGCCCGGCCCAACAAGGCGTCCCGTTCCACGGGCGCCGCCAGCAACGGGTCGATCCAGCGGGGCACGACGCCCGCCGCCGATCCCGCTTCATCATCGGCAATCGGCGCCGGCGCATGGGTCGATCCGTCGAACAGCGCGGCCAGTTCCGGACGCTCGCGAGCCAGCCCGACCATCGCAGCGCGCCCATTGTCCGGACGCTCCGCCACGCGGCGCACGGCGTCATAAACATGGTCGCGCACCACCCGCCGGTCGCGCGACCCGGCATAGCGCCGATCCTTGAAATAGCGCGCGATCAGCGTGTCGGCGGCCGGGCCGCCATCCCGCGCCGACGATATGATGGCGTCGAGCAGTTCGATCGCGGCCTGGACTCGCGCGGACGGGGTCATGCGCCATGCCCCTGTCCCGCGAAGGGAACAGCATTCAAAATGGGATTACCGCGTCGGATAATTGGGGGCTTCCCGCGTGATGGTCACGTCATGGACGTGGCTTTCCGACAGGCCCGCATTGGTGATCTGGACGAAGCGCGCCCGCTCCTGCAAATCCTTGATGGTGGCGCTGCCGGTATAGCCCATCGCCGCCTTCACGCCGCCGACAAGCTGGTGGATGACGTCCTTGGCCGGCCCCTTGAAGGGAACCTGGCCCTCGATCCCCTCCGGCACCAGTTTCATCTGGTCCTTGATGTCGGCCTGGAAATAGCGGTCGGCGGAGCCGCGCGCCATCGCCCCGACGCTGCCCATGCCGCGATAGCTCTTATAGGCACGGCCCTGATAGAGGAAAGTTTCGCCCGGCGCCTCGGCGGTACCGGCGAGCAGCGATCCGACCATGACGCAGCCCGCGCCCGCAGCGAGCGCCTTCGCCACGTCGCCGGAGGTGCGCAGGCCGCCATCCGCGATCACCGGAACGCCGTGCCTGGCCGCTTCCTCCGCCGAATCCATGACGGCGGTCAACTGCGGCACGCCGACGCCAGCGACGACCCGCGTGGTGCAGATGGAGCCTGGCCCGATCCCCACCTTGACGCAGTCGGCACCGGCCCCGATCAGGGCCTTGGTCGCCTCGGCGGTGGCGACGTTGCCGGCGACCACCTGAACATGGTTGGACAGTTTCTTCACCGCCTCCACCGCGACGGCCACCTGCCGGCTGTGGCCATGGGCGGTGTCGATGACGATCAGGTCGCATTCCGCATCGATCAGCGCCTTGCTGCGTTCCAGCCCCTTGTCGCCGACGGTCGATGCCGCCGCCACGCGCAGGCGGCCCGATGCGTCCTTGGTCGCCTGCGGATAGGTGACGGCCTTTTCAATGTCCTTGACGGTGATCAGGCCGACACAATGATAATTATCGTCCACCACCAGCAGCTTTTCGATCCGGCGCTGGTGCAGCAGGCGCCTCGCCTCGTCCTGGCCGACGCCAGTCTTCACCGTGGCCAGATTGTCATGGGTCATCAGTTCACTGACCGGCTGCGCCGGATTTTCGGCAAAGCGCACGTCACGATTGGTGAGGATGCCGACCAGCTTGCCCGATGCCTCGACCACCGGAATGCCGCTGATCTTGTGCCGGGTCATCAGCATCTGCGCATCGGCCAGCGTGGCGTCGGGCGTGATGGTGATGGGGTTCACCACCATGCCGCTTTCAAAGCGCTTGACCGCCCGTACGGCATCGGCCTGTTCCTCGACGGACAGGTTGCGGTGCAGGACGCCAAGGCCGCCAAGCTGCGCCATGACGATCGCCATGTCCGCCTCCGTCACCGTGTCCATGGCGGACGAGAGGATCGGGATGTTCAGCTTGATCGCGCGGGTCACATGGGTGCTGGTATCCGCCTGACTGGGCAGCACGTCGGATTCGGCGGGCTGCAAAAGCACGTCGTCGAAGGTGAGGCCGAGGCGGATGTCCATGTAAAGCCACTTTCTGTTGCGCGTCTCATGCGGGGCTGGGCATGATTGCTGGGGGGATTCGTGGCGGCCCATGTAACCATTAAGCGGCAAAACAGCCAGACCCCCGAAAGCATTTTATTGCTGGGGAAGATCGGCGCCGCGCGGCATGCGCCGACCGATTCAATCGCCCAGGATCACGTCGACCCCCGCCCGCGCATGGATGCTGGTGCCGTCATAAATCGGCAGGACGTTCGCCCGCACGTCGACGATCATCTCCAGTTCGGTGCAGGCCAGGATCGCCGCCTGCACATTCTCCTTGGCGATATCGGTGAGTTCCGACTTCATATAGCGTTCGGACTCGCGGCTGACCTTCCCGATGGTCAGCTCATCATAGACGATGCGGTCGATTCTCTCGGCTAGTTCCATGTCGGGCGGCAGCAATGATATGCCATGCGCCACCAGCCGCTGGCGGTAGAATTTCTCCGTCATGACATTGCGCGTACCGATCAGCGCGGCCTTTTCGATGCCGTCGGCCTTCATCTTGCGCCCCACGGCATCGGCGATGTTGATGATCGGAATGCCGACGCCCGCCTGCACCTCGTCATAGACGCGATGCATGGAATTGGCGCAGATCAGCAACGCTGCCGCGCCGCCCTGCTCCAGCCGCCGGGCCGACGCGGTCAACACGTCGGAAGCATGGGCCCACTCCTCCTCTGTGGTGGAGCGGCCTATGTCCGCGAAATCCAGGCTCTCGATCAGCAGCGGCGCGCTGTGCTGGCCACCCCGGGCGCGGTAAACGGCCTGGTTGATGATCTGATAATAGCGCGCCGTCGACGTCCAGCTAAGACCGCCTATCAGACCGAGCTTCTTCATGAATCCGCTTATCCCATACGCCGACAAGGCCGGACGGGCCTGTCCCTTGACGCAAACCGTTAGGGACGGCGCCCCGCATGGGCAAGCCCCTTCCTCTCCGCAAAGACGCAAAGCCGGATACCGAAAAGACTGCCCGCCGCGCCCGCCAGTCCGCCCGCGACAGCCATCGGCATGTTTTCCATCAGGAAAGCGGATGCCGCCACGGCCCAGCCGGCAAAGCCGCTCACTACCGCCAGCGCTGGCCCCATTCCCGCCAGCAAGGCTCGTTTCGTGACCGCCCAGCCCGCCACCAGCGCGACGCCGATGCAGGCAAGGAGCCGGGCCGGATCCGGCGCCACGATAAAGGCTGCTGCGGCTCCGCCCGCCGCCAGCAGCAGGACGGCGATAATGAGAATATGCCAGCGATCCGCCCGTCCGCCGCGCAACATGGCGGTCGCCCCTCCGCAAGCCATCGCCCCGCACGAGACGCCAGCGCCAATGCCGGCGGCGCCCACGATGCGCAGTCGATCGGACACATCGTCCAGCAGGCCGAAGGCGTGGGGATCGCGCAAAGCCGCTCCTCCGACCAGCACGGCAGCCAGACCGGCCAGGCCGACAAGACCGCTCATCAGCAAGGGGATCCGGGATCGGGGAATGCCTCGCCCCAATGCAAGGCCCACGGCGCCTCCGGTGATCAACGCCGCGCAGATTTGCGGTAGAGCCATGACGTCATGGGTATAGAGGGCCAAGGCCGCTGCGACCAGCAACGCGGCAGCCGCCAGATGCGTGCCCCGCCGGAGATCACCCGCAATCGAGATCAGCAACGCCGCCGCCGATAACATGGCCGACAGCGACCAACCGACGAGGATCGTCGCGTTCGCGCCTTCCATCATGGCCCCGGCGGCACGTCCAGCCGCCGCGCTGCCACGAAACCCCCACAAAACGCGGCGCTGCCCGCGACGATCGACAGGAGGCCCAGTGTTCGAGCGATGCTGCTGCCCGCTTCCGCCGAGACGATCAATCCGCCGACAAGAATGGCGGACGAGAGCAACTGAAGCACGAAAACGAGCGCCCAGCCGTCATCAGGCCGCGCCCGCAATGAGACGAACGCCCCGACAATGGAAGCCGCCAAAAAGGAAAGGAGAAGGAACGGGGTCATCTGCTCCCCCCTCATGACGGGATTCCGGGACTGGCGGTCCTGTTGCTCTGGAACCGCAGCGGTCAGGTGGAGGAACGAACCGCCCTGTTCAGGAACAGGCCAGATGTCCGGGGGACTGGGACCGTATTGCGCGAACTGCAGGCGACACGCTCCGGATCCAGTCGTCGCATCAGTTTCAAGCGGACATTCGATGCCCGCTTTTGCGCAGAATGCCCTACCTGGCGATCAGCAATATGACCAATGCCGCGACCAGGGCGCAGGCGATGGTTCCCCATTTGATGAGGGCGACAAACCCTTCATAGGTCTGAGTTGCGCTCTTCATATTGCCGTCCGAAGCCATGCACTGTCCCTCTCTGTCCGTTTCGCGGGCATCCTCTTATCGTCAAGCCTTGTCCCCCTCAAGCCTTCAGCGAACAAGAAAATTTTTGCGGTTAAGGCGGTCTTTACCCCTCCTCCCTAACTTCAGCGCCAGTTCGCATATGAGGGGTAAGGATGGCGCGCGACGGCATTCCCATGCTGATGTTGATCGACGACGAGCCGGCACAGCGCAGGCTGGTGTCCGCTCTCGCCGCCAGGGCGGGATGGCGCACCATCTTCGTCAATGACGGCGATACCGCGATCGCGATGCTGGGCACGCAGGACGGAATGCGGCTGGATGCCGTCCTGCTCGATCAATGGAGCCCGAATTATGAGCCGGCAGGCCTGATCCGCGAATTGCGGGCCCGTCGCCCGGCACTCCCCCTGTTGATCCTGACCGCGCACAACAATGTCGCCGTAGCGGTGGAAGCGATGCGGGCCGGCGCGACCGACTATCTTGCCAAGCCGATCGCGCCTGAAAGGCTGCTCGCCGCGCTCAACGCCACGCTGAACGGGGAGCATGGCAAGGGCGAGTTGCGCCCGCTGACGGAGAAGATCCCCGCCGCCCTCTCCTTCGAGGATGTGGTCGGCGCCGCACCGCAGTTCCGCGCCGCGCTCGCCATAGCGGCCAAGGCGGCCCGCGCCCGCGTGCCCGTGCTGATCGAGGGGGAAAGCGGCGTCGGCAAGGATGTGATCGCCCGCGCCATCCACGCGGCGTCGCCCCGCCACAAGCAGGCCATGATCACCGTGAATTGCGGCGCCATCCCTGCCAATCTGGTGGAATCCGACCTGTTCGGCCATGAACGCGGCGCCTTCACCGGCGCATTCGACCGGCAGATCGGCAAATTCGTTGCCGCCGACATGGGCACGATCTTCCTCGACGAGGTCAGCGAAATGCCGCTGGACGCGCAGGTCAAGCTGCTGCGCGTGCTCCAGGACGGCGAAGTCCAGCCGATCGGCGCGCGCCGCCCGATCCATGTCGACGTGCGCGTCATCGCCGCCACCAACAAGCGCTTGCATGACGAGATCGAAGCAGGGCGCTTCCGCGAAGACCTTTATTACCGCCTCAACGTCGTGCAACTCACCATTCCGCCGCTGCGCGAGCGGTTGGGCGACGTGCCGGCGCTGTGCCGCCATTTGCTCGCCCGCATCGCGACGCAGCCGGGATTGCGCGGCCTTGGCCTGACCGACGACGCGCTGGCCCTGCTGATGCAGCATGATTGGCCGGGCAATGTGCGCCAGCTTCAGAACGCGCTGTTCCGCGCCGCCGTGCTGTGCGAGGGCGATGCCCTGACACCCCAGGATTTTCCGCAGATCGCCGCGCAGATCCGCGGGCGCGCCCATGGCGACGCGCCCCACGGTCGGCTGCGCATCGTGCCGCAGCCGCATCGGGAGGTCGCGGGCATTACCCTGTTCGAAGGGGACGGCCATATCCGCCAACTGGCGGAGATCGAGGCGGACGTCATTCGGTTGGCCATCGGCCATTATCGCGGGCGCATGACCGAAGTGGCCCGGCGGCTGGGTATCGGTCGCTCGACCCTCTATCGCAAGTTGGCGGAACTGGGCATCGACAGCGCCGCCTGACCGGCCACCGGTTCGGACTGAACGCCCCGCACCGCCATCACCCCATCGCGCCGTGATCGGTTGCGGCGTTGAATTATCGCGGCACCTATGCTTTGGGAGAGCGATGAAAAGCGCCACCCTCGCCGCCACCTCGTCGCTCGTCCTGCCCCTGCTCCTGCTGGTCGCCTGCGGCCGCGCGGAACCGGTGGAGGATCTGCCGAGCCAGGACCAACTCGCCGCCGCCGCCAATGCCGCCGCCGCCAAGGCGATGGCCGAGGCGAAGGCGGACACGCCCGAATCGCGCAATTACGTCAATGTCGAACGGGGCTTCTCCATCACCTTCCCGGAAGGCTGGCAGAAGGATGCGGCTTCCAGCAATGCGGACGGCGTCGTCTACCAGGATCCCGGCGCAGGCGCGGACGTCCGCATCTTCTGGCAGAAGAAGGACGGCGACCAGACACTGCAACAGATCGTCTCGACCGTGAGCGAGGGCTCCGAAGGGGTGAGCGGCGATTATATCGGCGACAGGGAGTATCGCGGGACAGCCAATGACGGCGAAGGCAACAATGTCGCGCTGCGCATGATTCAACAGCCGGACGGTTCGATCGTCACGGCCAGCTTCGTCTATCCCGAAATGCTGAGCGAGCAATATCAGACCATGGCGGAAAAGACGCTCGACAGCCTGCGAATCTTCGCGTCCAAGGCCCAGACGCCCGAGGGCGCCGCGGTTCCGGCGGCGGCGGACAATGCAGGCACGCGCTGAGCCGGCCGGTCATGCCATGACCAGCCGTGGAAGGCTGATCCAGCCGCACCCGACCCTGAAACGGCATCAATAATCCTTCGAATAGCGCAAATTGGCCGATGATCCCGCATTCGTGCCTGTCTTCGACAACAGGCTGAGCGTCTTGGACAGGGAGATTTCGAGCTGGGTGGCGGTGAAGCCCTTGGGATCGGTGATCACCTCCACATAGATGTTGTTGGAGATATGCTGCCCGACCGCGAGCGACGTGCCGCGCCCGGTCGCCTCATCCCCACCGACAATGCCGATGCGGTCCACGCCCGACGCATTTTGCAGCTTGCCCATCGGATTGAGTCCGCCGCCGCCGCCGCGCAGCCCATTGAGTGCCGCCGCCAACTGGATCGCCTGGGTGGCTGACAGATTCGCCACATTGTCCCCGAACAGGATCCGCGCCAATATCTCGTCCTGCGGCAGCGTCGGCGTGGAAACGAAGGCGATGTCGGGCCGCTGCGCCGAACCGCCCACGGCGATGCCCGCCGTCACATCGTCGATCCGCGTTTCGGCGCGGATCGCCAGTGTCGGGTTCATCATCGGCCCGTTGAAGGTGATGACGCCCTGCTCCAGATCGAACTGATGGCCTGAGAAGCTGTAACGGCCGCGTATAACCTCTATCTTGCCGACCACGCGCGGATCGGTCGCCGTGCCGGTGACGCGCATGTTCGTCTTCCATTCGGAATCGAGCCCCATGCCGGTCACGTAGATTTCGTTATCGGCCCGCACGCGCACGTCCAGATTCCACGCCGTCGGTTTGGCGGCCGCCTGCCGTGCGGCCACGCGGCGGTCCAGCAGGTCGGTCCCCTCGCCCTTGCGGCGCACGCCTGTCAACTGCCGGATGTCGCTGCCCCCCTGCCAGGCGACGCGATAACGGGTTTCGGGAAGCGACAGGTCGCCCTTTATCAGGCCGCCGGTGGTCGGGCCGTTGGTGATGGAGAGCGTGCCGCTGACGACGCTGGTGATCGCCTCACTGCGCGCCAGGCGGGCGCGGTTCAGCTTCACGGCGATGTTTATCGGATAGCCGCTTTCCGCCGCCAGTCCCACCGTGCCGCTGGCCTGCACCGTGCCTTCGCCCGCCCGCCCGGAAAAATCGCGCAGGTCCAGCCGGTCATTGGTGAAGCGCCCGTCCAGCCGCATCTGCGTGACGCGCGTCCCGAACGTCTCATTTTCATAACTCAGCGCATTGGCGCGGACGATGCCGTTGAGGCTGGGCGCGGTCAGCCGTCCGCCAAAATCCGCCGCGACCGCGATCGGCCCGGTCAACTGCTGGTCGGCCAAGCCCGCAAAGGAGAAGAGCACATCGGCCGGCCCGGCATAGCGGATGCCGCCGCCCAGGGGGGCGGACGCAAGCTGTTCCGCCCAGCCGGCGCCCGGTCCCGGCGGCGCCAGGGTCGCGACGAAGCGCCCAAGCGTCGCATTGCCCCGCCGGATAAGTCCACGCATGTCCCCGCCCGCGCTCGACAGCTTGCCTTCGATCGCCATGGATACTGGATCGGAAACGGCGGTCAGGCTGGACCGGCGGAAGTCGGTGATCGCAAGGCGCGTGGTCGCGGTCGGGAAGGCGGACCCATTCTGCGCGAAATCCAGCGTGCCGGTCGCTTTCCCGCCAATCCCCAGTCCCGGCGAGGCCATGTTGACGATGGCCAGGTCAAAATCCTTGAACCGCGCCTGCATCGCCATTTGCTGGCCGAAATGCCCGGCCAGGTCGACGCGCCCCTGCGGCAGCACCAGCGTCGCCGGGTCAAGACGATATCCGGCTTTCTCGACGTGGATGATCGCCGGCCGGGCGAAGCGGAAGGGGACGTTGCTCGCCCGCCCCTCCAGCGCGACGGCATAGAGGGTGGGTCGCAGCGCGGCATTCATCGCGATGGAGAAAGGCACGCCGGTCGATCCGTCCGCCACCAGTTGCGCCCGTCCGCGCCCGCCGCGATAGTCGACCCGCGCCCGCGCCTTGCGCACGACATAATCGCCATAGGCCGCATTCGCCATCTGCACATCGGCGGTGATCTGCGGCTGGTCGGCCAGCACCATGTTCGCCGTGATCAACGCCCGGCCGATCACGACATCCGCTTCGCCCGGCAGTTTGGCATTGCTGGCGGTGGCGTTCAACTGCGCGCCCTGCGCCTTACCCACCGCCGTCAGGCGAACCGCGCCGGTCACGCCGGAACCGCTCATGGCAAGCTGCCCGGTGAAGGGACCGGCGGCGCTCTGCTGCACGCGACCGTTCATGTCGATACCGGCGAAGCGCGCCTTGGCTATGTCGATGGTGAGCGGCCCCTTGGCGGTATGGATCAGCACATTGGCGAAGAACGGGCCATAGGCCGACCCGCCGGTCGCTTCGAGCCGATAGCCCGCCGCCTCGCCATTCAGTTTCGCCACCACGTCATGAAGTTGCACGCCGACATTGGGCCTTGCGGCGCGGAGCACGGCATTGGGCCGCTCCATCGTGCCGCGCACGGTCAGCGCCAGCGGCCCATATTGGTTCGATGTCGCCCTGGCGTCGAAGGCGATCCGACCGTCGGTGTCATAGCTGCCCGAACCGCTGTGGATCCGGAAGTTGGGCGCTGCGCCCTTCAGGCCGTTGAGCGTGAACCTGCCCTCCGGCGTCATGCCGATGGTGCCGGAAGCAACGGCATTGCCGCCCAGGAAGTCGCGAACCGATGCATTGTCCCAGCGCGCCGTGCGCACGCCGAAACGGCCGGACAGGCCGAAGCCGCCCTTGGGCCCTGGAACCAGTTTCACATCGGTGTTGAGATTGACGATGCCGACCCCGTCGATCCTGTAGTCGTTGACCCGGCCCTTGAGCGCGCCGCGATAGATGGCATTGTCCATGTCCGCCAGAACGATGGCCGTGGCGTCCACCCGGTCGCTGTCGATCTTCAGATTGTCGCTGATGAGCTTGCCCGCGGCATAGGCGAAATCGCCCTTCACACGCAGATTGTTGAGCAGGCCGCCCGCCGCCGCATTGAGGCCGGTGACGCGGCTGGCGGTGGCGCTTACCGGAATGCGGATGCGGTCCGCATCGATCACCGCGCGCCCGCTGGCCTTCAGGTTTTCGATGCCCGTGGCGTCGAAGGCAATCTCCTTCGCCGTGACGTCATAATCGATGAAGGGCGTCGCCATCGGCCCGTCCAGGATCACCGAAGCGCGTACGTCCCGGCCCCTCACCTTCTCCATGATCGCGCCGGGCGTGAGCAGGGTGGCGTCGATCCTGAGCGCGCTGAACCGACTTTGGCCCAGGTCGACCAGACCCTGCGCGGTGGCGGACAAGGCGCGGGATTTCAATGAACCCTTGAGGTTCACGCGCCGCTGGTTCAGTCCCGCGAACATGTCGAGGTCGAGCGCGGGCACCGTCAGACGATCGACCGTCCCGGCGAAGACCAGTCCCGGCCGCAGCGGTCCCTTCGCCGTGAAATTGCCGTCGCGGGCGGCAAGCGCGACATTCGCCAGCTCGCCTTTGCCCGACGTCGCGACCAGCCGCCCGTTCCACGCCTGCCAGGTCCCCTTCCCGTCCAGCGTCGCGGTGAATCCGTCGGTAAGGCCGCTCATCGCCGCGATCACGCCACCCCTGGGCGCGGTCAGCATACCCTTCATGGACAGGCGATTTTGCGCGGGCACGGCGTCCAGCCTGGCCTGAAGACGGTCACCACTGTCCACCACCGCATTGGCCGACACTATGGCGCGGCCGTCGGCGATATGAGTCACGCCGTCGATCGCAATCTCCCGCTTCTGGCCGATCACTGGCCTGGCGACGAGGAACCTTGCGATCTTCAGCCGGTCGACATCGATGTCGAGGTCCGGCAGGATCGGCGCATTGGGGTCGCTCTGCGTCACGTTGAACTGCGGACTGCGCGCCAGCACCACCAGCGGGCTTTCCAGCAGCCGCACCGAAATATGGTTGTTGATGTAGCGAAAGGGACTCCACACCATATGGACGCGCGGGGATGCGGCGAACGGCCCCTTCGGGTCGCGCAGCACCAGGTCGTGGATCACCATGTCGCTGTAGATCGACCCCTCGATCCGGCCGACCGATATGCCCATGCCGGATTCCAGCTTCAGCCCGGCGATCTGACGGATCAGGAAGGCCTTGCCCGGCTGGGTGTTCAGGAACAGCAGCAGCCCGGCGACCAGCAGGACGAGGGCTGCGACCAGTCCGACGACCCACAGGAGGATCTTCTGCCACAGCGGGCGACTGACGACGACGGTCGGGGTTTCCTCAACCATCAGAATGCCTGCCCGATGCCAATGTAGAGCGCGAATTTGGACTCGCCCGGCTGCCGGTTGATCGGCATGGCTATGTCGGCGCGGAAGGGTCCGAAATTGGTGTAGAAGCGCCCGCCCACGCCCGCGCCGTAACGGATGTTGGAAAATTGCGGCATGGAGCTTTCATAGACCTGGCCCGCATCGACGAAGGCGACCACGCCATAATCGCCGAAGCGGTAGCGGCCCTCGACCGCGAATTCGTTGACGGACCGGCCGCCTATGGGGTCGTTGTTCGCGTCCTTGGGCCCCAGTTCCTGATAGCCATAGCCGCGGACCGACCCGCCGCCGCCCGCATAGATGCGCCGGGAAGGCGCGACGTCATCCCGGTTCACCCCGCTGATGGTGCCGACGCGCGTGCGCGCAGCGATCACCAGGCTGTCCGACAAGGGATAATAGCCGGTGAGGTCGAAAGTCGCGCGCAGATAGGGCGAGAAGCTGCCCTGCAACGATCCCTCCGGCTCGGCCCGCAGATTGGCGCGGAACCCCCGTGTGGGATTGAGCAGGTCGTTGGACCTGTCGTAACCAAGCTGCAGCGGCAGGCCGCCGATGAAATAGGTCCGCCGCACCTTGTCCGCCGTCGCTGGATCGACAACCACCTGTTCGTTGGTCAGCAGGACTTCAGCGCCATAGCTGTAGGTCCAGCGCTTCTGGAAGATCGGCGTCGACTGGCGCGACCAGCCGATATTGAGGCCCGCCGTATAGGCTTCATAGGCATCGTAATTCTGGTGGTTGAGCGTGACGCCAGCCTGGAAGGTCTTGTCGCGCTTGCCCGCATTGGAACGGCGGAAGGTGCCCGACGCGCCCTGTTCCTGCGTTCCGGCGATCACGCTGGCGATCAGCGCACCTTCCGGCGGGAAAAGGTTGCGATGGGTCCAGCTTCCCTCGGCGCGGAAGCCCTGGCCCGTGCCATAGCCCAGCTCGCCCGCCAGCGTGCGCGGCTTGCCCGCCTCCTGCGCGACCGCCAGGTCGACATATTCGGTGCCGTCCGGCCCCGGCTCGTTCGTCCTGACCGGATCGACCGAGATGCTGGAAAACAACCCCGTCGCCACCAGCGCCCGGCGCAGGTCGTCCACCTTGCGGCTGTCGTAGAGCTCGCCCGGCTTGAAGCGGCTGATGACCTTCATATGATCGGCGCCGAACGCCTGCCTTTCGCCCGTGGTGGTGATCCCCCGGAACGATCCGCGCGGTCCTGTCTCCACCGGCAGGGTATAGTCTCCCGTCGTGGTTGCGGGATCGAGCAATATGTCCCGCTGCCCCAGCTTGGCGAAGGGATAGCCATTTTCCGGCAGCTTGACGCCGACATTGGCCTCCGCCCCCTCGACCGCGGCCGCGACGATATAATCGCCGGTCCTGAGCGGCAGGCTGTCGCGGATCAGGCCAGGCGGCACGGTCTGCCCGGCATTGATCACAATGTCCCCGATCCGGTAGCGCTTGCCCGGCGTAACCGAGATGACCGCCTTCAACGCCCCGTCATTCGCCTGGTCGAGCGATGCGAGCGCGGTCGCATCATAATAGCCTTCCGAATAGAGCAGCCGTACGGCCAACGCCTCATCCTCATGGGCGCGGGCCTGCACCATGGCCGCCGTATCAGCCTTGCCGTCGCCATCGATCAGGGCGGAAGAATCGCGAAACGCCGGCTCCAGACCTGTCTTGCCGAAGCCATCCACCACGACCGAATAACGTACCGCCTGCGTCTTTTCATCAGGGTTGTTGTCGGTCGCGACCTGTACCGGAACCTGCACGCTGTCGAGCGGGGGCAGCGGCTGCGCCAGTTCACGCTCCTCCTGCGGTTCGGTCGGCGGAGGCAATTGCTGCGCAGCGCCGGCTGTCGGCATCTGTTCATCGATCCACTGATCGATCGAGGGCAAAGGCGCGCTTTTGTCAGCGGGGGCCTCTTCCACGCCGGGCAGGCGCGCCTCGAACTCGCTATCGGGCAGGATCGGTTCTTCCTGCTGTTGCGACGGAGGCGGCGTCTGCGCCATCAGTGGAAGGGAAGAGGACGCCATCATCATCAGACCCAAGGCTCGCCGGACCCGCTTCTGCCTTGAACCCATGGAAACCGCTTTGCCCCTTTTGCCCTTTGCCCATGCAGGGCGGGAACAGCCAATACGCGCAGCGGGTTGCCAAAGTTCCGCCCGCGTCATGAAGAGGGGTGCTTCCTTCCGAATCCCAACCGGTCTAGACCGGCCGCATGACCATCGCGCTCAACATCACCCGTTCTATCCTTGGCCAGCCATGGCGGTGGCGCGGGGGCAATGGCGACGGGCGCGATCCCGGCTATCGCCCGGATGATCTGGTCACGCAATTGCTGCTGGCGCGCGGCTGCCCGCGCGATGCGGTAGAGGCGCATCGCAACCCCACCATCCGCCATTTCATGCCCGACCCCAGCCTGTTCCGCGACATGGACGCCGCCGCCGAACGGCTGGCCGATGCGGTGGTGCGCGGCGAGGATGTGCGCATCTTCGGCGATTATGACGTGGACGGCGCGACCAGCGCGGCGCTGCTGATCCGCCTGCTGCGCGATCTGGGACTTGCGGCGCGACCCTATATCCCCGACCGGCTGATGGAAGGCTATGGCCCATCCGGCGAGGCGCTCGTCAGGCTGGCGCGAGAGGGCGCGACGCTGATCGTCACGGTGGACTGCGGCGCGCAGGCGTTCGACGCGCTTGCCATGGCCAAATCGGCGGGCGTCGATGTCGTCGTCGTCGACCATCATAAATGTGCCGCCGCCCTCCCCGAAGCGTTGGCGCTGGTGAATCCCAATCGCCTTGACGAAGCGGAAGAAGCAGCAGCGCATGGTCATCTGGCGGCTGTGGGCGTCGCCTTCCTGCTCGGTGCGGCGTTGATCCGCGTGCTGCGCGGGCGCGGCTGGTTCGCCCAGCGCGCGGAGCCGCCGTTGATGGAACTGCTCGACATCGTCGCGCTCGGCACGGTGGCGGACGTGGCGCAACTGAAGGGGCTCAACCGCGCATTCGTCGCGCAGGGCCTCAAGATCATGGCGAAGCGCCGCAATATCGGCCTTTCCGCCCTGATCGACGCCAGCCGCCTGACGCGGGCGCCGCTTTGCCATGATCTGGGCTTCGCGCTTGGCCCCCGCATCAACGCCGGCGGACGCGTGGGCAAGGCGGATCTGGGCGTGCGGCTGCTCACCACCGAAGACCCGGCGGAGGCGGCCAGCATCGCCCGGGAACTGGATCAGCTCAACGAGGAACGCCGGGTCATAGAGGCGGCCGTGCAGGCGGAGGCGGAAGAGCGTCTTGCCGCGCAGGGCTATCGGGCGGTGGCGGTGGTGTCGGGCGCAGGCTGGCATCCCGGCGTGATCGGCATAGTCGCAGGACGCATCAAGGAGAAGGCCGGACGTCCCGCCATCGTCGTCGCCATCGATGAGGATGGGACCGGCAAGGGATCGGGCCGCTCCATCTCCGGCGTCGACCTGGGCGCGGCGGTCCTGGCGGCGAAGGACAGCGGCCTGCTGGTCGCGGGCGGCGGCCATGCCATGGCTGCCGGCCTGACGGTCGCGGCGGACAAGATCGATGCGCTGGCCGACTTTCTCGACGAGCGCCTTGCCGATGCGGTGGCGAGGGCCCGGGACGACCGCGCGTTGCTGATCGACGCCGTGCTGGCGCCTGCGGGCGTCAATCCGGACTTCGTCGCCGCCATCGACGCCGGCGGTCCCTATGGCGCGGGATGGCCTGCACCGCTCATCGCGTCCGGACCGATGCGGGTGGTAAAGGCGGACATCGTCGGCAACGGACATTTGCGCGCCATCATGGCGGGCGATGACGGCCGCTCGATCAAGACCATCGCCTTCCGTCAGGCGGAATCCGATCTGGGTCAGGCCATTCTTGGCGCGCCCCGCGACCGGCGCCTGTGGATCGCGGGCCGGGCGAAGATCGACGATTGGGGTCCGCGCCCTGCCGCCGAACTGCATCTGGAGGATGCCGCCTGGGCCGATTGAGCAGCGGATCGGCAATTTTTTGCCCCGCGTCATTTTCATGACGAAAAGGGGGTTGACCGTTCCGGAGCCACCGCCTAATGCCCGCCTCGCTTCGCAGCGACGCCCAAGCGAACCTGCTGTGGCCCCTTCGTCTAGCGGTCTAGGACGCGGCCCTTTCACGGCTGAAACACGGGTTCGATTCCCGTAGGGGTCACCAATAAACTCAAGGAGTTGATACTCCTTGGGCGGAAAGAAGCAGAAGTGCCGTGGCGCATTCCTGCGGCCTGTTGCGACAGCCTTCCCTCAATGAAAATCGCGTGATTGCGGCAATATCCGAACATCGCGCGGATGTCCGCGGGCGTGATCGTGACGCATGCGGGAAGGTTCCTGCACATCGGTTTGAGAAAGCCGAGACAATTCCGCAGTCCGGTCGTGCACGCGGGAAGCCATCAGATGGACCACGCCTTCCTTGCTGCGCTGCACTTCCCCTTCGACCAGCATCAGTCGCGACGCCATGACCGGGCGCCGCTGCAGTTCGAACAGCCGTGCCCACAGCAAGACATTGGTGATCCCCGTCTCATCCTCGATGGTGATGAAGACCGCATTGCCCTTGCCCGGCCGCTGCCGCACCAGCACCACGCCGGCGGTCTTCACCAGCGTCCCATTCTTCGCCGCCGAAGTCCGGGCACAGCTCAGCACCCCCTCCGCCGCGAAGACCGGGCGCAGGAATTGCATCGGATGCCCCTTGAGCGACAGGCGCGTCACCAGATAATCGGCCTCGACATGTTCGGACAGAGCCATGGCGGGGAGCATCGCATCCGGCTCTTCCCCCAATTCCTGCGCCTTGGCGGCGGCAAACAGGGGCAGTTCATTCGCGGGCGTCCGCCGCGCTTCCCAGAGGGCGGCCCGCCGGTCCCGTCCCAGCGACCGGCAGGCATCGGCATCTGCCAGCAACCGCAACGCCCGTGCCGGCAATCCCGCGCGCCGCGCCAGTTCTTCCATGGTGGAAAACAGCCCTTCCTTCCGCGCCGCGACCAGTTGCTTCGCCCAATCCTGGCGAAAACCATCCACCTGACGCAGTCCCAGACGCAGCGCCAGAGCCCGTCCCTCCCCCTCGCCCCGCCCGCTGTCCCGCGACCGCAGCAGCGGTTCGAGCGCATTGTCCCACCCGCTCATATTCACATCGACATCATGCACGGTGACGCCATGATCCCGCGCATCCCGCACGATCTGAGCGGGAGCGTAAAAGCCCATGGGCTGCGAATTGAGCAGCGCGCAGGCGAACACCGCGGGCTGATGACATTTGATCCAGGCCGACACATAGACCAGCCGCGCGAAGGACAACGCATGGCTTTCGGGAAAGCCGTAGCTGCCGAAACCCTCGATCTGCCTGAAGCAGCGTTCCGCGAATTCCGCTTCATAACCCCGCTTCACCATGCCCCTGATCATCTTCTCGCGAAAATGGTGAATGGTGCCGACATTGCGGAATGTCGCCATGGCGCGGCGCAGGGCATCGGCTTCCGTCGGGGTGAAATCCGCCGCAACGATGGCAAGCTTCATCGCCTGCTCCTGGAACAGCGGCACGCCATAGGTCTCGCCAAGCAGTTTCTCCAGCTCATCGGCTGGCCCATGATGCGGCGACGGTCGCGGATAGCTGACCTTCTCATCCCCGCATCGCCGCCGCAGATAGGGATGGACCATATTGCCCTCGATCGGTCCGGGGCGAACGATCGCCACCTGCACGGTCAGGTCATAGATCGAACGCGGCTTCAGGCGCGGCAGCATGTTGATCTGCGCCCGGCTTTCGACCTGAAAGACGCCGATGCTGTCGCCCTTGCACAGCATGTCGTAGACGGCCTCGTCCTGCGCATCGAGATCGACCGTCAGCTGATGGTCGCCCAGCCCCTGTTCCCGCATCAGGTCGAACGCCCGGCGGATGCAGCTCAGCATCCCCAGCGCCAGCACGTCGACCTTCATCAGACCAAGGGCGTCGATGTCATCCTTGTCCCATTCGATGAAACTGCGATCCTCCATCGCCGCATGGTGCAGCGGCACCGTCTCGTCGAGCCGGTTCTGCGTCAACACGAATCCCCCCACATGCTGCGAGAGATGACGCGGAAAGGGCTGGGACAGCAATTGGTCGACGATCGCCTTCAACTGCGCGATCTGCGGATTGTCGAGCGCGAAACCCGCCTCCACGATCCGCGCATCGTTCATGTCGCTGGAATAGCTGCCCCAGACCGTGCTGGAGAGGCGGGCGGCCACATCCTCGCTAAGGCCCAGCACCTTCGCCACTTCCCGCACGGCGCTGCGCGAACGGTAATGGATGACGGTCGCGGCGATCCCGGCACGATGGCGGCCATAGCGTTCATAGATATATTGCATGACCTCCTCGCGCCGCTCATGCTCGAAATCGACGTCGATGTCGGGCGGTTCATTGCGTTCTTCGGATACGAAGCGCGAAAAGAGCAGATCGTGCCTGAGAGGGTCGATGGACGTCACGCCCAGCAGGAAGCACACCATGCTGTTCGCCGCCGATCCGCGTCCCTGGCAAAGGATTCCCTTCGTCCGGGCGAAGGCGACGATGTCATGCACGGTCAGGAAATAATAGGCATAGTTGCGCTTGGCGATGAGACCGAACTCTTCTTCCAGCAACTGGCGCGCCTTCCGGGGAAGACGCGCGCCATAGCGGGCGTGAGCGGCGGACCAGGTCAATTCCTCCAGCCATTGCTGCGCCGTCCATCCTTCCGGCACGGGCTCATGGGGATATTCGTAGGAAAGCTGATCCAGCGTGAAATGCACCCGGTTCAGGAACCCTATGCTTTCCGCCACCGCCTCGGGGCAATCGCGAAACAGATGGGCCATTTCGGCGGGACTATGGATATGCCTTTCCGCATTCGCCTCCAGCAAGCGTCCCGCCTTGGCGATGCCGGTGCCTTCGCGGATACAGCTCAGCACATCCTGCAAGGGGCGCTGCGCCGCGCCGGCATAGAGCGCGTCCATGGTCGCCAGCAATGGTACGCCCGTCGCCACGGACAAAGCCTTGAACTGCGCCAGCCGCCGCGCGTCCCGTCCGTCCCGGCGCAATGCCGCCGCCAGCCAGACCCGGCGCGGGGCAAGGCGCGACAATCGGGCCAGCAATCCTTCCAGGTCGGACGGAGCAGGCGGCGGCACGAGGCTGAGATGACCCTGCCTGATCGCTTCCTTCGACGGCCGGTCGTCATAATCATATTTCACCGGCTGGCGATGCGCGGTCTGCCGGGTCGCGGTCGAGCCAGGCATTACGATCAGCAGCAGGTCATCCAGATAGGCCGTCAGATCCTCATAACGCAGGATGCAATCGCCCTTCACCGATCGGAGATTGCCGACGGTCAGCAATTTGGTGAGTTCGCCCCAGCCCCGCCGCGTCGCCGGATAGGCGACGATGTCCGGCGTGCCGTCCACGAAGACCAGCCTGGCGCCGACGATCAGCCGCAGGTCGGTCCGGCAGGCGCGCTCCTCCTCTGCATCGAGTTCCAGCGGCTGTCCCGCTTCCTTGCGCGCCTCCAGCAAGCCGGCGCGCATCCGTTCGGGCCAACGCTTGCGCGCGACATGGGCGCGAACTACTCCGGCGACGCTATTGCGGTCGGCTATTCCCAACCCTTCAAGCCCCTGGGCAATAGCGCATGTCACCATGTCCTGCGGATGGGACGCGCCGCGCAGGAAGGAGAAATTGGTGGCCGCCACCAACTCGGCAAAGGGCGGCGCCTCCGGCCCGACCGGCGGAGGCTCGCCGCGCGATTTGCGCCGCCCCTTTTCCCGCCCGGCTTCCAGCGCGTTCCGTTCGCGCCTGTCGATGGATCTGGGCCTGGACGGATCAGGCCCCTTGCCATGCCGTTTCATGCGAACAGGCCATGGATGTACCAGCCGGGATGCTCTGCCTCGGCGCCGTAAAGTCCATGACGAAAAATCCAGTAACGCCGTCCGCGCGCATCCTCGACCCGGTAATAATCGCGGGTCAGCCCCACGCTTTCGCCTCCCAGCGCGCCATTGCTGGCGGTCCACCACTGGGGCGCGATGCGTTCGGGGCCTTCATAGCGCGTCACTTCATGCAATATCTTGCGCCACCGGAAACGATGGGGCGGGCCGTCGGGCACCTCTGCCACCACATCGATCGGCTGGGGCGGATCGAACAGATGGAGCGGGCGCATGGGCGGCTCCTCCTGCGCGCCTTGCGGCCAGTTCATGGGCGCCCGGCTTTCCACTGCGGGCAGTGCAAGCTGGGCCTGTTCGGGGATATGGCTGTCCCTCGGATGAAGCCGCTGGATGCGCGCCCGGCCCGCCCGGATCGACAGCCGGTCGACCAGGGCGGAGACGCTTTCCTCGCGACGTGCTTCTCCACCCTCCAGCGCCAGTTGCGTCGGCGCCATCGGTTCTGTCTGCGGCACCGTGAGGCGCAACATGTCGAAACCGAAACCGGGATCGAGCGGATCGGACAGCGCATCGATCCGTTCCTGCACCAATCGCATGATCGCAGGCGCATCGCGCACCGGCAGGCCCGTTTCCACCCGCAATGGAAAGGCAAGGCCATCGCTGCGAAAGAACAGCGTCTCGAAGCGCCGCCCCCCCTGGCCGCGTTCGCTGAGGCGATCCCCCGCCTCGGCCGCCATCTCCTCCAGCGTCCTGAGGGCAAAGGCGGTGCTGCCCATGGGTTCGGCAAAACGGCGCTCGATCCGGATCGCCGGGCGCAACTGCCGGGGCGCGAGCGGCCGCCGGCCAAGGCCGAGCAGGTTATTCAGCACATCCACAGCCTCCTCGCCGAAGCGCGACGCCAGCACCGCCGCCGGTCGCGCTGCCAGATCGCCCACGGTACGAAGCCCCGCACGACGCAGCGCCACCGCGCTTCCCTCCTCCAGCCGCAATGCCTCCACCGGCAGGCGTCGCAGCGCCGCATCCTCATCCGCCGTCGCCCCGACCGGAAAACGGCACAGGGCGTGCGCACCCTCCGCCGTTCCGGCAAGGGCATGACGCACCCGCATGCCATGGCGCTCCAGCCGTTCTGTCGCTTCGCGCGCCAACATCTCCTCGCCGCCCCAGAGATGCGCACAGCCGGTAATGTCGAGCATCAGGCCGAAGGGCGAATCCAGCGCCGCCACCGGCGTATAGCGGGCGCAACCGTCGCACAGCCGCTCCAGCCAATCCTGATCGCCATGGGGATCGGCATCGAACACGCGCAGATCGGGCTCGCGCGCACGCGCATCGGCCAGCGTCATGCCGGGCGTCAGGCCCAGTGCCAGGGCATCCGCGTCGAGCGTCGCGAGCCGCATCGCGCCGCGCACCTGCTCGACGACGACGCCCGGCCCTTCGCCCTGCGCCGTCCAGAGATCAGGCCGCGCGATCCGCAGCCGGTCGATCGGCAGGAACGGGAACCACAGCGCCAGATAGCGGCGCCTGCCGATCTCGTCCTGCGCCGTTCTTTCCGCCTGCATCCTGCCCGCTGCCATTCCGTTCCCAGGCATCCTGTTCCCAAGCGCCCTTTCCAAGGTCATGGCGTTCATCGCGCCCACCTCCACTCTGTTCAAACATGCCCAGGCCATTGTCCCAGACCAGCCGCCAGCCAAGCCCATCCCGCCCCGCCCGCCGCCGCATCAGATACAGGTCGAAGGCGCTTCTGCCCGGCCCGCCTCCCGGCAAGGTCGGTGAGGGCGCCGCCGCCACGCGCCAGCGCGTGTCCGCTGCGCTGGGCACTGGGTCGCCGCCCACGCGCAGCATGAAGGCCGTGACGCCGGATGCCTCCGCCGCCAGCGCCAGCCGTCGGCTGGCCGTCAGGTCGAGCAAGGGCGCCGGACCGCGCAATTCCACCACCAGCGATCCCAAGGCGGGGCAACGCAGCGCATCGACCGCCGCCCGCAACAGCATGGCATCATCAACCATCACCCCGATCAGCAGCCGCGACGGATCAATGCCCAATGCCGCCAATCCGGGGCCATAGAGCATCCCTCCGGCTCGACCGGCCGCCGCCGTGCGCAGCCAGAGCAAAGGCGCTTCTCCTGCCGCCAACCTCGCGAGGATGGAGGCCAGGCCTGCCGCCGCCGCCATTTCCTCCGTCGCGGCGAAGAATTCATGCACCCGGCCCCGCGCCAAACCTCCATCCAGCGCCTGGTCGAGCGGGGCATATCCAGTTTCCACGCGCGCATGCGGCTGCGCGGCTGGAACGCTCTCCAGCGATGCGATATGCCGCCTGAGGGCAGCAAGGGTCTTCACCGACTCAGCCATATAATGTTCCCTATTTGTTCTTTTCGTCCCGATGACGCGTCCTGTCAATCGGGCGCGCAAGGGACGAGCCGGAAAGATGCGGGCGAGGGACGATGCAGCCGCGCGGCGCTTATGGGAATGTGCCCGCCCTATGCCATGAGGCCAGGTGCCGGCAGGTCATGCCTTGGCCGAAAGAGCGCTCAGTTCCTCCAGGTCCAGGTCGCGCTCCAGTTCCTGAAGCGTCTTTTCGTCAATCTCTCCGGTCCGGTGGAGGCGCAGCAATTCCGCCCGACCCGCGGCGATCGCCTTCAGCACCAGATCGAAATGAGCGTGGAGCATCTCCGAAAACTGTTCCTCCTGCCCGGCATAGTCGGCCGACAATTCGGCATGGCGCCGATACCGTTCGAGCAGCCTTGGATGAAGCAGCGTGCCCTCCGCATCATAGGCGTGCCGCTCCACGACACCGACCTGCGCCTGTGCCATGGCGGCTTCGGCCTCGCTCATCGTCATGCGCGGGCGGTCGCTTTCCGGTTCCTCCAGCTTCACCAGCCGGATCACGGCGCCCAGCGTCGTTCCCTGCAGCAGCACGGTGCCGATGATGACAGCGAAAGACGCCGTCAGGATGAAGTCGCGGCCGGGGAAGTCCGCCGGGACGCTGAGCGCCACGGCCAGCGTCACCACCCCGCGCATCCCCGCCCAGCTCAATATGGTGGCCGCCCGGAACCCCATAGGGCGATAACCGCACAGGCCGGTCGCCCTCAGCCCGGCGATCACCGCGTCCGATCCGAAAACCCAGAGGAAACGGGCGACGGTCAGTGCCGCCAGGATCGCCAGGACAGGCAATGCCATCTCGTCCAGCACCACCCCGAAACCGCCGACGCGTTCGATCACGTCGCGCAGCGACGATCCGATGAGGAGGAACACAAAGGCCTCCATCAGGAAGATCATCACCGCCCAGAAGGCCGTGCCGTTCATCCTGACCATGGCAGGGAAGACGACATGCTGGTACCAGCCGCAGATAAGGCCGGTGGTGACGGTCGCGATCACGCCCGAGACATGGATGGATTCCGCCAGCAGATAGGATGCCCATGGCGCCAGCAGCGAGGAAGCGATCATCAGATATTTGTCGTCCAGCCGCTTGACCGCCAGCACCCAGAGCGCACCGACGGCGATGCCGATCAGCGCGCCGCCCGCGGCCAGGATGACGAAGCTCTGCAAGGCGTCGACCATGCTGAAGGCGCCAGTGGCTACCGCAGCTATGGCAAAGCGGAAGAGCACCAGCCCCGTGGCGTCGTTGAACAGGCTTTCCCCTTCCAGCAGGATGGAGAGGCGACGGGGCAAATGGACACGCTGCAACACGGCGCGGGCGGACACGGCGTCAGGCGGCGAGACAATGGCGCCCAGGGCCGCGCAGGCTGCCCAGGGCAGGCCCGGCACCAGCCAGTGCGCAACCACGGCCACGACGACCGTGGTGAAGACCACCGCCCCCAGGGCAAGCGCCATTATGCCGAACATATGCCGCCGAAGGTGCCGCAGCGCGATGAACCAGGCGCCATCCATCAACAGCGGCGGCAGGAAGATCACGAGCACCAGTTGCGGGTCGAGCGAGATCACCGGCAAGCCCGGCAAAAAGGCGAACAGCGCGCCCCCGGCCAGCAGCGCGACGGCCGGCGGCAGGCCCAGCCTGTTGGCCGCATAATGCAGGACGATGATCGCCAGCAGCATCACGATCACCAGTTCGAACATCTCCATCGGGTGCATATCTCCCTCTTCCAATCGGGCTGGATAGCCGCTGGCGGACCCCGGACCAAGCGGGCGGCGATCAAGACCCCTATGAAAAGCGCCACAGTCCATCCAGAAAGGCAATATATGCAATCAATGCGTGGAGTGGTCCTGCCCCATGACAGAGAAAAAACTGCCCTGGTGGCGCGGCGCCGCCATTTACCAGATCTATCCCCGCAGCTTCGCCGATTCCAATGGTGACGGCATAGGCGACCTTCCGGGCATCACCGCGCATCTGCCCTATGTCGCGTCGCTTGGGGTGGATGCCATCTGGCTTTCTCCCTTCTTCAAGAGCCCCATGCGCGATTTCGGCTATGACGTGTCGGACTATTGCGATGTCGACCCGATCTTCGGCACGCTTGCGGATTTCGACGCCCTGGTGGCACGGGCGCATGAACTGGGCCTGCGCATCATCGTCGATCAGGTCTGGGCGCATACGTCCGATGAGCACCCCTGGTTCGTCGAAAGCCGCTCAAGCCGCGACAATGCCAGGGCGGACTGGTATGTCTGGGCGGATCCAAAGCCGGATGGAACGCCGCCCAACAACTGGCAGTCGGTTTTCGGAGGCCCGGCCTGGACCTGGGATGCGCGGCGCGGCCAATATTATATGCACCAGTTCCTGACGCAGCAGCCGCAACTGCACCTGCATCATCCTCAGGTGCAGGAAAGCGTGTTCGACATCATCCGTTTCTGGCTGGACCGGGGCGTCGACGGTTTTCGTATCGACGCGATCAACCATTCGATGCACGACCCGCGACTGCGCGACAACCCGCCCGCCCCCGAAGACGGCAAGGTCCGCACGCGCCCCTTTGATTTCCAGATCAAGAAATACAGCCAGAGCCATCCCGACATTCCACTGTTCCTGGAAAAGGTCCGGAAAGTCTTCGACGAATATGAAGACCACTTTACCGTGGCCGAAGTCGGCGGCGAAAACAGCGACATCGAAATGAAGGCCTTCACCCAGGGAAATAGCCGGCTGAACACCGCTTATGGCTTCGATTTTCTCTATGCGCCGGACCTGAACGCCGATTTCCTGAGGACGGCGCTTGTCAAATGGCCAGCCCAGACTCATGCGGGCTGGCCAAGTTGGGCGTTCGAAAATCACGATGCTCCCCGCGCCATCTCGCGCTGGGCCAAGGACAGGGACGCGGAAGCCTATTGCCGGATGAAGATGCTGCTGCTGGCCTGTCTGCGCGGCAATATCTTCCTTTATTATGGCGAGGAGCTGGGGCTGCCGCAGGTCGACATCGCCTTCGAGGATCTGCAGGATCCCGAAGCCATCGCCAACTGGCCGCTGACCCTATCCCGCGATGGCGCGCGAACGCCGATGCCATGGCGGTCCGATGCGCCCTATATGGGGTTTTCCGAGGCCAGGCCGTGGCTGCCGATGGGGGAAACGCATCGCGCCCTTGCCGTCGACGTGCAGGAGGCGCGGCCGGATTCCCTCCTGCACTGGACGCGACGGGTGCTGGCGCTGCGCAATGGGTCGCTTGCATTGCGGGCGGGCGCCATCCATTTCCGGGACGCTCCCGATGACCTGCTCCTTTTCGAACGCGCGCATGAGGATGAACGGCTGCTCTGCGCCTTCAACCTCGGCAGCCAGCCAGTCGCCTGGGCCCTCCAGGAGCCGTGCCAGCCACTGCTGACGACAGGCGGAGTGGAAAGCCGGCTCTTCCCGGCGGCGTCCGGCATGGTTGCAAGGATCGTCACCCCGGCACGATAATATCCATCGCCCTCATGCTGCACCGAGCGGTCGGCGCGCAACAGACATGCGGAAAGCGGATATTTTCTTAATCCAGATCAGATCGCCGCGCGAACTTTCGGCTTTCCGTAATTTCCTGGCCGGTCGGTCCCATAGAAGGGAGGCCGGCGGTGCCGTTCGCTGTCATCTGGTCGGATTTGCATTCGGCAAGTGGCAAAAGCGCGCCATCCGCGATTGTTCCGGGTCACTCTTTTCCATCACGCAAAACATGGTGGCTGCACGCTCGGCGGCCTCGGCCCGTGCATTGGCCGCTGCGGCATCCTGTTGCGCGACCGCCGCGGTGGAAGCCTGCATCTGCGCGTCGGCGTCGGCGCGCTGGCGGCTCTCGCCAATGGCCGTATCCGCAAATTGCTGCGCCTCGACCGCAGCACGGATCGCCGCCTGCTCCTTGTCGCTCTTGAGCTGCTCCTGCGCCAGCCGCAAGACCGCCTCCACGCGCGCGGCCAATAGGAGGCCGCGCAAGCGCCGGAAGTGGAAATCCGCCCTTTGCAGTCCGTCGGAACGGAAGTCCGTCCCGGTGCGATCAGCCTACGAAGGCGCGCTCGATCACATAGGCGCCCGGCGCGGCGTTGGAGCCTTCGGCAAAGCCCTGTTCCTCGAAATAGGTGCCGAACTGCTTGATCATCTCCATGCTGCCGCACATCATGATCCGGTCGGTTTCCGGATTGAACCTCGCCTCGCCCGGAATGCCTTCGAACAAGGTGCCGGTTTCCATCAGCTTGTCGATGCGCGCATTGTTCCGAAACGGTTCGCGCGTCACGGTCGGCACATAGTGAAACTGGTTTGCCGCCTGCTCAGCCACCAGCGGATCTTCCGCCAGCTTGCCTGACAGCTCGTCATGAAAGGCAAGGTCGCTGACACGGCGCACCGAATGCACGACCACGACCTGCTCATAAAATTCGTAGACGTCCGGATCGCGCGCCAGGCTGAGGAAAGGCGCCAGGCCCGTGCCGGTCGACAGCATGAACAATCGCTTGCCGGGCAACAAGGCGTCGGTGACGAGCGTGCCGGTCGGCTTGCGCCCAAGATAGATCTGGTCGCCCGGCTGGATCAGTTGCAGCCTGGACGTCAGCGGGCCGTCCTGCACCTTGATCGACAGGAATTCCAGTTCCTCGTCCCAGGCGGGGCTGGCGACGGAATAGGCGCGCAGCAACGGCTTGCCATTATCGCCTTGCAGCCCGATCATCACGAACTCGCCCGACCGGAAGCGGAAGCTGGCCGGCCGCGTGATGCGGAAGCTGAAAAGATGCTCGTTCCAATGCCGCACCGACAGCACGGTTTCCACGGAAAGCGCGCCGGTCGGTTCCAATGCCGGCTTTTCGATCGTCACGTCGTTCAAACCTTTTCCCCTGCCAGATTCAGGGCGACTGTCGCTGGGCAAGAGCGTCAGTTGCGTCAGCTTCGCAATAGGCGATGCAGCGCGAATGCCCCCTGGGGCGTTCCAAGGCAAGGTGAAAAAAACTTGTCGGGGCGAAAGCTGATGGCCATCCGCCTCGGTTCAGGACCGCGGGCAAAGGGGTGGCACTGCCCGGCGTCCGGGAACACAGCAGGAAGGATCGCCGGGTCGCGGCCCAAGCAATGCACGATAGGCGGGCATGCAGGCACCGTCCCGCATCCGCTCGCTGAAGGAAGATAGGCCATGCGCCTGCGCTTGGCCGCTCAACAGCATGGCAATGGCGGCGCCGCGCAGCAGACCCCCCGGCATGATGACTTCCCCTGCTTGGGACACCGACACGTCCATCCCCAGGGCCAGCTTATAAGGGATTCTCTATCCAAAAGCATACCCCATCGGAGGTATGCTTTCACCATCGGCAGCAAAAGCCGGTCGAAAATGCCCGCTTACCATCGCGATCCCGGCCCCCTGGACAGGGAAGGCCGCGCGAATTGTCAGCCGAAGAGACCCTTTGCAAGGCCGCCCAGTTCGTTGAGCGGATTGCCGTCGCCGTCCCGGTCGAACAGCCCGCCGATCTTCGACAATATGGCTTCAGGTCCGCCGAACTGCGCAAACAGTTCCTGCAATTTGTCGGCCGACACGCCATGCTCGGCAGCCGTGGTCGCAAGAGCTGCGACATCGGTTTCGCCCGCCCCGATCTTGCCGCCTATTTCGCTCATCAGGGCCTGCATCTGCTCAGGCTGAAGGCCGATCCTGGCGGCCACCGCCTCCAGTCCGCCCATATTTCCGATCAAATCGTCAAAAAGCGCCATAGCTCATGTCCCGCCAATGATTTGCCACAGGATAGCATTGCGGCCGGCAGATCGAAAGCGAAAGAGGTTGGCCGAAAACGAAGGAGGCCGGAAGATCTCTCCACCGGCCTCCTTCGAAAGGGGTCGCGCCTGTCAGGCGGCCGTCAATGCCGCCTCGCGCACGGAGGCGTCGACATGATTTTCGAACTGGGCGAAATTGTCGACAAACTGCTTTACCAGCTTGCCCGCCGTCTCGTCATAGGCCGCCTTGTCGTTCCAGGTCGCCCGCGGATCGAGGATGGTCTTATCGACGCCCGGCACCGCCACCGGCACCTGGAACCCGAAATTGGGGTCGGTGCGGAATTCGGCATCGTTGAGGCTGCCGTCCAGCGCCGCGTTCAGCAACGCGCGGGTCACCTTGATCGGCATGCGCTGGCCAACGCCATATTTGCCGCCGGTCCAGCCGGTATTGACCAGCCAGCAGGTGACGCCGCCCTTGTTGATCCTCTCCTTCAGCAGATTGCCGTAGACCGACGGATGGCGCGGCATGAAGGGCGCGCCGAAGCAGGTGGAGAAGGTCGCCGAAGGCTCCGTCACACCGATCTCGGTCCCCGCGACACGCGCGGTATAGCCCGACAGGAAGTGATACATGGCCTGGTCCGGCGTCAGACGCGCAATCGGCGGCAGCACTCCATAGGCATCGGCGGTCAGGAAGATGATGTTCTTCGGCACCGGCCCCAGATTCTTCTCCGACGCGTTCGGGATGAAGTCGATCGGGTAGGAACCGCGGCTGTTCTCGGCCAGGCTGTTGTCGTCCAGGTCGATCTCGCGCGTTTCCTCGTCGATCACGACATTTTCCAGCACCGTGCCGAAACGCTTGGTGGTGGCGAAGATCTCCGGCTCGGCCTCGGCCGACAGGTTGATCATCTTGGCATAGCAGCCGCCCTCGAAATTGAAGACGGCGGTGTCCGACCAGCCATGCTCGTCATCGCCGATCAGCGTGCGGCTGGCATCGGCCGACAGGGTGGTCTTGCCCGTGCCCGACAGGCCGAAGAAGACGGCGGTGTCGCCGTTCGGGCCGATATTCGCCGAACAGTGCATGGGCATCACGCCGCGCGTGGGCAGCAGATAGTTGAGGATGCCGAACACCGACTTCTTCATCTCGCCGGCATAGCGGGTGCCGCCGATCAGGATCAGCTTCTCGGTGAAGTTGACCGCGATGACGGTTTCGCTGCGGCTGCCGTGGCGCGCCGGATCGGCGCGGAAGGTCGGCAGGTCGATGATCGTATATTCTGGCATGAAGCCCGCCAGCTCATCCGCGCCCGGACGGACCAGCAGCGTGCGGATGAACAGGTTGTGCCACGCGAATTCGTTGATGATGCGCACATTGACGCGGTGCTCGGGCTGCGATCCGCCGAACAGGTCCGCGATGTAGAGCTTGTCCTTCTGTCCCAGCGCCGCGAAAAAGTCGGCCTTGAGAGCGGCGAAATGCTCCGGCGTCATGGGGACGTTGGTCTTGCCCCACCAGACGGTGGATTCGGTTTCCGCGTCCCTGACGATGAACTTGTCGCTGGCCGACCGGCCGGTATGCTTGCCCGTCTTTACGACCAGCGGGCCGTCCTTGGCCAAAATGCCTTCGCCATTGGCGAGCGCGGCTTCGACCAGCGGCGCGGTACCCAGATTCCAATATTGAACAGCGCCGGTGGAAATACCCTGCTGATCGAGGGTGAAAGGGGATTTGGCCTGCACGCCTATACTCCTGAATATCATTATCGGTCCGCCTCCCAACGCCGCGATCTTCCTGCCGCTTGGCGCCGTCTGCTGCAGACGCATCGGGCATAGGCCTTTGCATAAAGCGCGTCAAACCCCCGAAAACTTCACGCCTGCTGCATTTATCCCGAATTCCCATGACTACACCGCATAACCCCCCTGCCGACCTTCCTTGCGGGGGCAGCCGGGTTCGTCTAACGCAGGGACATTCCTCTTGCCGACGATTTTCGGGACGCAGCATGACCGCAACCATCGCCCTGGTGGACGACGACAAGAACATACTGACCTCCGTCTCCATCGCGTTGCAGACGGAAGGTTTCCTGACACGCCTCTATTCGGATCCGGAAGCGGCACTGAAGGCGCTGATCGAAAACCCGGCCGATCTGGCCGTGTTCGACATCAAGATGCCCCGCATGGACGGGCTGGAACTGCTGCGGCGGCTGCGTGAGAAAAGCCATATGCCGGTCATATTCCTGACGTCCAAGGCCGATGAGCTGGACGAGGCGCTGGGCCTTGCCATGGGGGCGGACGATTATATCAGCAAGCCCTTCTCCCAAAGGCTGCTGATCGCGCGCATCCGGGCGATCCTGCGCCGGTCGGAGGCCCGCAAGGTGGACGCCACACCGGACGAGCCGGTCGCCGAACCCATCGTGCGCGGCCGGCTGGAAATGGACCCCGCCCGCCACCGGGTCAAATGGATGGGCCGCGACGTGACCCTGACCGTCACGGAATTCCTGATCCTGGAAACGCTTGCCGCCCGCCCCGGCGTGGTCAAGAACCGCAACCAGTTGATGGATGCTGCCTATCAGGACGACGTCTATGTCGACGACCGCACCATCGACAGCCACATCAAGCGCCTTCGCCGCAAGTTCCGCGAAGTCGACCCCGAATTCAACGCGATCGACACCCTCTATGGCGCCGGCTACCGTTTCTCCGAAGAAGCATGACGCGGGCGCCGGGTGGAGCTGGTCCGGCCGGATCAGCCTGACCCCGCGCATCCTGGCGGTCAATGTGTTCGCGCTGGCGCTGCTGGCGGGCGGCTTCTTCTATCTGGACAGCTACCGCACGCGCATCGTCGACGACCGGTTGCAGCAGTCGGCGCGGGAATTGAAGCTGCTGGCCATCGGCCTGGAAAACGCTCCGGCCGACCGGCAGGATGCGCTGATCGCCGCCTATGCGCGGCAGACGGAGGACCGGGTCCGCCGCTATGACGCGGCCGGACGGCTGATCGCGGACAGCTTCACCATGAACGCGCCGCGCTATCGTCTTCGCCTGCCGGAGGAGGAGGAATGGCAGCGCCATGTCGCCCGCTTCCTCGACAGGGTGATCGATCGGGTCGTGTCCGCCGACCGGCCGCCCAATTTCGAGGAACCGGTGGTCGATCGGGCGCAGGCCTGGCCCGAACTGGTGGCGGCGCGCGGCAGCGGCCACACACAGGCGGTGAACCGCTATGCGCCCGATCGCACATTCATGATTTCGGCCGCCGTCAACGTGAAGGACGGCACCAGCCTGCTCGCGACCGAAAATGCCCGCGACATCACCCGCACTGTCCGGGCAGAGCGCTTCCGTCTGGGCATGGTCCTGGCGGCGGCGGTGCTGGCCTCGATCCTGTTGTCGCTGTTCCTGGCGCGCACGATCGTGCAACCGCTTCAGCGCCTCGCCCGCGCCGCGGTGCGCGTACGGCTCGGCCGGGCGCGCGAGGTAACCGTGCCGCGCCTGCCCGACCGGCGGGACGAGATCGGCATGCTCGCCCGCGCCCTTTCCGACATGAGCCATGCGCTGCGCCAGCGGATCGACGCCACTGACGCCTTCGCCGCCGATGTCAGCCATGAGCTCAAGAACCCCATCGCCTCGCTGCGCTCCGCCCTCGATGCGCTCGACCGGGTGGACAAGCCGGATCTGCGGGCGCAGCTGATGGCGATCGCGCAGGACGACGTGCTCCGGCTCGATCGACTGGTGACCGACATTGCCGAAGCGTCCCGCATCGATGCGCAATTGTCCCGCACCCGGTTCGAGCCGATCGACCTTGGCCTGTTGATCGAAAAGATGGTCGTTGCCCGCGAGGCGCGCGGCGTGCCTCGCGGCGTCGGCCTCGCCTTTGCCCGTCCGCGCAAGAATGTCGCCGTGGTGCTGGGCGAGGAACAACGGATCATCCGCGTGCTCGACAACCTCATCGACAACGCGATCTCCTTCTCCCCCGACGACGGACTGGTCCAGATCGTCGCGACCGTGGCGGACAATGAAGTGCTGGTCAGCGTCGAGGACCAGGGGCCAGGCGTCCCGAAGTCGGAACGCGAACATGTCTTCCGCCGGTTCCACAGCGTGCGGCCGGAAAATGAAGCGTTCGGCAAGCATTCGGGCCTCGGCCTCGCCATCGCCCGCTCCATCGTGGAGGGGCATCAGGGCAAGATCAGCATTGCGGACCGCCAGGACGCGCAGAGCGGCGCCTGCTTCATCGTGCGGCTGCCCATGGCGGTCGAGCGCGATCCGGGCATCATATCGGAATAAGGATGCAAAGCGGGAGCCGATCCGCCCCACCAACTGCGTCGTAATGAGCCAACTGCGTCATAATGGGCCAACTGCATCATAATGGGAACGTGTCGGTTAATTCGATTCCCACCAGCGTCAACAGGGGCTAATATGGCGCCAAAGCGATAAGGCGATATGGCGTCGACACAATCTTCCGAAACCCTGCATGCTACCAGCGTGGCGATTGACGGCCGGGCTGTCCTGCTCTGCGGCAGCAGCGGCATGGGCAAGTCCGACCTGGCGCTGCGCCTGATCGATCGCGGCGCCGTGCTGGTGAGCGACGACTATACCCGCCTGCTGGAAATAGAGGGACAGCTGTTCGCCCGCGCGCCTGACCGGATCGCCGGCATGATGGAGGTGCGGGGCCTGGGCCTGGTCGGCATGCCCCATGCCGACAATGCTCCCGTTGCCCTGGCCGTCGACCTCAGCGACGATGTGGAGCGCATGCCGCTTGAGACTGCGCAGCGCGCGATTGCGGGCGTCGACATCCCTGTCGTCCGCCTCGCCCCGTTCGAAGCCTCCACCCCGATCAAGGTCGAACTCGCCGTCAGGAAGCTGGGCCTGAAAGGCGCGGACCCATTGTGAGCCGGATCGCGCCGAAGACCATCCTGCTGGTGTCCGGCCTGTCGGGCGCGGGCAAGACGACCGCGCTCAAGACGCTGGAGGATATGGGCTGGGAAGTGGTCGACAATCTGCCGCTCGTCCTGCTCGACCGGCTGCTCGACACGCCCTTGCCGGAGGGGCATGAGGAAGGGACGGACCGTCCCCTGGCGCTGGGCATCGACGCGCGGACGCGCGGCTTTGACGCGGCCGCCATCGTCCAGCGGATCAAGGCGCTGCGGACGCGCCATGGCCATGATGTGGACACCCTGTTCCTCGACTGTTCCGGCCAGGAACTGGAGCGCCGTTTCGCGGAGACGCGCCGCCGCCATCCGCTGGCCACCGACCGTCCCGCCCGTCATGGCATCGCCCGCGAACGGGAATTGACGGAACCGCTGCGCCGCTGGGCCAATCAGGTGATCGACACCAGCAGCCTCACCAGCAACGGGCTGCAGCAGGAAATCCGCAACCGCTTCGCGCAGGAGGGGCTGTCGGACCCGGTGCTGACGATCATGTCCTTCGGCTATTCGCGCGGCGTGCCGCTGAACGCGGACCTGCTGTTCGACATGCGCTTCCTGCGCAACCCGCATTGGGAGGATGCGCTGCGGCCCAAGACCGGGCTCGATCCCGACGTCGCCGCCTATATCAAGGAAGATCCCGCCTATGAGGAGGCGGTCGGGCGCATCGAACAATTGCTGGCCCTGCTGCTGCCCCGCTACGCGGAGGGCGGAAAAAGCTATGTTACCGTAGCGTTCGGTTGCACGGGCGGCCGCCACAGGTCGGTCCATGTGGCCGAACGCGTCGCCAGATACTTGCAAGATGCGGGCTTTTCGCCCACGGTCTCGCACCGAAATATGGAATCAGCGCCCCAGGACGCCCTGGAGAAGCGCGGACCGGGAGGCCCGAAAGCGTAATTCATGAAAAACAGGTGGGCCACGCAAGCAAGATGATTGGATTGGTACTCGTCACCCACGGGGCGCTGGCGACGGAATTCGTTGTCGCGATGGAGCATGTGGTCGGTCCGCAGCAGCAGATCGAAACCATCTGCATCGGGCCTGAGGACGACATGGAAATGCGTCGCACCGACATCGCCAACGCGGTGGCGCGCGTGAACGATGGAACCGGGGTCATCCTGCTGACCGACCTGTTCGGCGGCACCCCGTCCAACCTTGCCATATCGCTGCTGAAGGCCGGCGAGATCGAGGTGATCGCGGGCATCAACCTGCCGATGCTGATCCGCCTGGAAAGCGCGCGCAAGGTCATGGACGTGCGCCAGGCCGTCGCCGCCGCGCGGGAAGCAGGTCAGAAATATATCAGCGTCGCATCGGAACTGTTGGGCAGCACCACATGAGCGAAATCAGCCAGGAAGTCAGGATCAGCAACCGGCGCGGCCTGCATGCTCGGGCCAGTGCGAAATTCGTGACCCTGGCCAGCGGCCTGCCCGCGCAGATCACGGTGCGCAAGGATGGCAGCGAGGTCACCGGAACCTCCATCATGGGCCTGATGATGCTGGGCGCGGCGATGGGCGACAGCATCACGATCAGCGCCAGCGGGCCTGAGGCGGCCGATTCGCTGGGCAAGCTCGTGACCCTTGTCGAAGACAAATTCGGCGAGGAATAGGACAGGCTGCACCCGTCAAGTCTTTGTCAGGCGGGGCAAAAACGACTATCACAGATTAATGGCGAACGAGAATCGCGGTGCGCGGAAGGGGCGCGCCGCCGGTTGAGGACGGTTGGCAATGCTCGATCCCAAGCTGATGGACGAACCGGCGCGCCTGGCCGCGCTCAACCGCTATGAGGTCCTGGACACGCCGCGGGAACCCTCTTTCGACCGCATCACCGATCTGGTCCGCAGCATTTTGGGCGTGCCGATTTCCGCCGTCTCGCTGGTGGATACGGACCGGCAATGGTTCAAGTCGCTGGCCGGACTCGACGCAACGCAAACCTCGCGCGATGTCGCCTTCTGCGCGCACACCATCCGCCAGCGGGCGCCGCTGATCATTGCCAACGCCCAGGAGGATGAGCGCTTCCGCGACAATCCGCTGGTGACGGGGGATCCCAATATCCGCAGCTATGCCGGCATCCCGCTGGAAACGCCCGACGGCTATAATATCGGTTCGCTCTGCGCGATCGACACCGTGCCGCGGGAGTTCGACCCGGCGCAGATCGCCATCCTCAGGAATCTCGCGGCGCTGGTGGTCGAACAGCTCGAACTGCGCCGCATCGCGGAGCGCGATCATCTGACCGGCGCGCTCAGCCGCCGCGCTTTCCTGGGCGAAATGAACCGCGCCATCGCCCTGTTCGAACGTCATCAGCGGCCCGCCAGCCTGCTGCTGTTCGACATCGACCATTTCAAGCATATCAACGACACCTATGGCCATCCTGCCGGAGACCAGGTGATCCGCGGCATCGCCCAGCTCTGCACCGGCCTGCAACGACCCAGCGATTCGCTCGGCCGGCTGGGCGGGGAGGAATTCGGCATATTGCTGCCCGAAACGCCCATAGAGGACGCCGCCAGGGCGGCGCAACGCTTCTGCGACGCGATCGCCGCCGCGGAAATAGCCGGCACCCCGCCGCTGCGCGCAACCGCCAGCTTCGGTGTAGCGGAACTGCGCGGCGACTGGCCGACCGGCGAAAGCTGGCTGGCGGTCGCGGACATGGCCCTTTACGAGGCCAAGCGTTCCGGCCGGAACCGCGTCGCCGTCGCGCGGCACGGAAGCTCCCACGCCACCTGAAACGCTGCCTTGATGGGACGGAATGGAGGCCTTGGCCCCGCCTGATCATGGACGGAAGAAGCGCAGCTTAGGCGACCATCGTTCCGGCACAGTAATATCCGCATGAAAGAAAAGGGCGAGCTGTAAAGCCCGCCCTCTCCGCATAACAGCTTCAAGCGATTGCGATTTGCCGGGTCCCTCGCGACCGTTCCGATCGCCTGGAAAGCCCTTTAGGACGGATCGACGTTCAGATGATGACACGCCGAAAATGGTGGTTTTTCGTGACCCGGCGCGCAGCCTACTTCCAGTAGGTGAGTTCCGGAAGCACGAAAGGCCGCCATTTGCAGGCCGTCAGGGCTGAATGTCGATCCGTCCTTAGTAAACGCGCGCCTTCGGCTTGATATATTCCGCCTCGTCGGTGAGCGTATAATCGTGCACCGGACGGTAATCGAGCGACACCTTGCCGCCCGTGCCGCCCCAGCCCTCGAACCAGCTCACGGTGTGCTTCATCCAGTTTTCGTCGTCGCGGTTCGGGAAGTCCTCATGCGCATGGGCGCCACGGCTTTCCTTGCGGTTTTCCGCGCTGACCATGGTGCAGACCGCCTGGCTCATCAGATTGTCCAGCTCCAGCGTCTCGATGAGGTCGGTGTTCCAGATCAGCGAGCGGTCGCTGACGCCGACATCCTGCATGCTGGCATTGACCTGCACCATCTTCTGCACGCCTTCCGACAGCAGCGCGCTGTCGCGGAACACGGCAGCATGCTTCTGCATGGTGTGCTGCATTTCCAGGCGGATCTTCGCCGTGGGCGAGCCACCCTTGGCATTGCGGTAGTGGTCGAGGCGCGAAAGCGCCAGATCGGCCGCATCCTTGGGCAACGGACGGTGCGTGCCGTTGGGCTTGATCGTTTCCTTGAGGTGCAGGCCGGTTGCGCGGCCGAACACGACCAGGTCGATCAGCGAGTTGGAACCCAGGCGGTTCGCGCCATGGACCGAGACACAGGCCGCTTCGCCGACCGCATAGAGGCCCGGCACCACCACTTCCGGATCGTCGCCGACCTTGGTCACCACCTGCCCATGATAATTGCAGGGAATGCCGCCCATATTATAGTGGACGGTCGGCGTCACCGGCAACGGCTGCCGGGTCAGGTCGACGCCCGCGAAGATCTTGCCGCTTTCGGTGATGCCCGGCAGGCGTTCCGCCAGCACCTTGGGATCGATATGGTCGAGGTGCAGGTAGATGTGGTCCTTGTTCGGACCCACGCCGCGCCCTTCGCGCATTTCCATCGCCATGGAGCGAGACACGACGTCACGCGACGCCAGATCCTTGGCCGACGGCGCATAGCGCTCCATGAAGCGCTCACCCTCGGAGTTGGTGAGGTACCCGCCCTCGCCGCGCGCGCCTTCGGTGATCAGCACGCCCGCGCCGTAAATGCCGGTCGGGTGGAACTGCACAAACTCCAGGTCCTGGAGAGGCAGACCCGCGCGCAGTACCATGCCGCCGCCGTCGCCGGTGCAGCTATGCGCCGACGTGGCGGAGAAATAGGCGCGGCCGTAACCGCCCGTCGCCAGCACCACCGCCTTGCTGCGGAAGCGGTGGATCGATCCATCCTCCATGCAGATCGCGATGACGCCCCGGCATTCCTTGCCGTTCGGGCCGTCTTCCATGATCAGGTCGATGGCGAAATATTCGATGTAGAAGTCCGCGTCATACTTCAGGCTCTGCTGGTACAGGGCGTGCAGCATGGCGTGGCCGGTACGGTCGGCGGCGGCGCAGGTGCGCTGCACCGGCGGGCCGGCGCCCATATTCTGCATGTGGCCGCCGAACGGACGCTGGTAAATGGTGCCATTGTCGTTGCGGCTGAACGGCACGCCGGCATGTTCCAGCTCGATCACGGCCGCCGGCGCTTCGCGCACCATATATTCGATCGCGTCCTGGTCGCCCAGCCAGTCCGACCCCTTGACGGTGTCGTACATGTGCCAGGTCCAGTGGTCGGGCGAATTGTTGCCAAGGCTGGCCGCGATGCCGCCCTGCGCCGCCACGGTGTGGCTGCGGGTCGGGAACAGCTTCGTGATGCAGGCGGTCTTCAGGCCCGCTTCCGCGCTGCCCATGGTGGCGCGCAGACCGGAACCGCCAGCACCCACGACGACCGTGTCATAGCTGTGGTCGATGATCTTGTAGGCTTCGCTCATTATTTGACGATCCCCGTGAAGGCGATCTTTGCGATCGCGAAGATGCCCGCGGACGCGCCGCCAATGGCATAGAAGTTCAGCAGCAGAATGCAGAAGAAGCTGAGGCCCTTGTCGTGGACATAGTCCTCCAGCATGATCTGCATGCCCAGGCGCAGGTGATAGAAGATGCTGACCAGCATCAGCATCAGCGGCACGGCGACCAGCGGCTGCGCGATCCAGTTATGGACGCTCTGATAGTCAAGGCCCGGCAGCGCGATCAAGCTGATCAGCAGCCACAGCACCAGAGCCAGGTTGCCGACGGCCGTATAGCGCTGCGCCAGCCAGTGATGCGCGCCATGCCTGGCCGATCCAAGACCGCGGACGCGGCCGATTCCGGTTCCGGTTCCCATCAGAATTTCCCCGTGCAGATGGCCGCCCAGAAGGCGACGGTGAGGAGCGTCGAGAGGACGAAGGTCAGCACTGACCAGGTCTTGTTGTTCTTGAGCTCATAGCCCGCGCCCAGGTCGAGCACGAAATGGCGAAGCCCAGAGCAGAGATGCTGGAAGAAGAACCAGCTAATGCCCGCCATCACAAGATAGCCGATCGGCGAAGTCGCGCAGGCGACGAAGGTCGCATAGGCATCCGGCCCGATGGCGGCGGCCATCAGCCACCACACCAGTCCCATCGCGCCCACCGTCGCCAGACCGTTGCCGGTCACGCGATGCATGATGGAAACAGCCATGGCTGGCCCCCATTTCCAGATCGTCAAATGCGGCGAGAGCGGCCGGCTCGTGGTTCGCGCCATATCTTCCCTACGTCCCTGATGTTGTCCCTCGAGTCTCGTCCCCTTAAGAGCGATATGCCGGGAGGGCAAGCCGCCCCGAAGGCGCGATCGACCGTTCGTTCCACAACAGGCGGAACATTTTGCCGTCCGACCACTGCAAATGCCGACTTTGCGCCGCCTGATGCGGACCAGCGGCTTCCTGCCGGTCAGGCGCGTTCGATATCCGTCGGTCCTAAGAAGTGATTAACCAAATGGCGCTATCACCCGAGCTGACAATAAGACCAGATCGGGGTTTTGCCGCACATGAATTCCGCCGCCACGTCCCAAAACGCCCTGCTTGCCATGATCAGGGATATCGACCCGCATGGAGAGCTGGCGCAGGGTCTGCGCCAGATTCGCGACCTGCTGGGTGAACAGGCGACCCTGGCCGCGCGCACCTTCTATGATGTCTATGTCGAGCAGAACGGACTGCGATCCAGGCTCAGTCCCGCCACCCTCGCCAAGATCGAGACGCAGGCGACGGAATATGTGCGCCACAAGCTGGGCCATTATGAGGCCGGGGAATGGGCTCTTTCCTCGGTTGCCTGCGTCCGCCATGCGCGCAAGCACGGCTCGCCCCTGCGCGCCGTTCTGATGCCGGTCGCGATCGCCAACGAGAAGCTGGTCGACCTCATCTGGGAACGCGCCGAGGATGAAGCCAGCCGCCGCCGGCTGGTGCAGATCATGATGCAGGTCAGCATGGTCGATGCCGGATTGATCGCGAATGTGGTGGCGGGCGACGAGGCCGAAGCGCAGCGGAACGAGCGCCAGCGCTTTGGCACGATGTTCGAACAGCGGATCATGGGCGAAATCGACGGCGCGTCACAGCTCGGCGAATCACTGCGCGAGCAGGCAAAGGACGCATCGGCCGCGACCCGCGGCATGCTGGGCAAGGCTTCGGAAGTCGCCGCCGCTGCGGAGCAATCCGCGCTTGCCATGCGCGAAGCCGCCCGGACCTCGGCCGGGCTGATCCGCGCCATAGAGGACGCCCGGACGGAGGTAGAGAGCGCAGCCGACGTGGCGCAGCGCGCGGCGCGCCAGTCGGGCGACGCGGTGGCCATGTCGACCACCCTGTCCGATCATGCGAAATCGATCGAATCGATCCTTGGCCTGATCCGCGATATTGCCGGTCAGACCAACCTGCTCGCACTCAACGCCACGATCGAGGCCGCCCGTGCAGGCGATGCCGGCCGCGGCTTTGCGGTGGTCGCGCAGGAGGTGAAGAGCCTCGCCAACCAGACGGCCCGCGCCACTGACGAAATCGCCGGCAAGATCGCGGACATCCAGGCCTCGACCCGCCAGTCTGTGGAAACCAACGAACGCATTCGCGACACGGTCGGCGAAGTGCAGGCCAGCGCGGAACGCATCCGCCACGCCATGGACGCGCAGGCGCAGACAGTGACGATGATCACTGCGGCTGTCGACGAAACCGCGCTGGCCGCCGACTCCATGTCGTCGACCATCAGCGCGATCCGTCAGGATACCGAAGTGGTGGCCTCCGAAATCGACCAGCTGGAACGCGGCTTCATGAGCGTGGAAGGCAAGCTGTCCACCCTGCGCGCGGCGTCCACTGATTTCGGACGGCAAGTGGCCTGAGAGGCAATCGGGCTGGCGGATACTCGTATCCGCCAATCCCGCGCATCAGGCTGCCGAAACTGCTGTCCGCCGCCTCAGCCCTGTTCCCAATATCCCCTAGCGCCAGTCGAAGGCCAAGGGCGCTTCCCTGAAGGCGAAGCGGTCGAGATGGTCCGCGACCACTCGCTTGAAACGCTCCACATCGGCGCCCTCCTGCGGTTCGATCGTCACGGTCAGGGCGTCGGCCCCGGCCGTCATCCGGATCGGTCCCATGGGAAAGGCGATGCTGCCCTGCTGCGCGTCGAAAGCGGTTTCGAACTTGTGACTCCAATGCTTGCATAGCTGCTGGAGATAGCGGCTGGCATGCGCGGTCGGCACATCCGCGGTCAAGGTCATCGTCAGAGCCTTTCGATCTTGCTGGCTGCATCGTCGATCAATGCAGCGACGTCGAACATGGTTTCGGCATCGGCGCCCTCCTTTTCAAGGCGCGCCCGGACCGCCATCCCCAGATTGTGCATGGCCCGCCGGATCGGCGCACCGTCGGTGCGCTCGGCCTTGCGGGCCAGCGACCGCAGCCGGTCCATGACCAGCGCCACCCCTTCCCCATGGTCGGACAGATGGGCCGCGCCCGCCTCGGTGATCGCGAACAGCTTGCGGCTGCTTTCGCCCGGCTGCTCGGCGATCAGGCCCATGTCGGCCAGCAGGGTCAGGGTCGGATAAACGACGCCCGGACTGGGCACATAGACCTCGCCCGACAGGGTTTCGATCTCCCGGATCAGGTCGTAGCCATGGCGCGGCGCGTCCGCGATCAGCTTGAGCAGGATGAGCCTGAGCGCGTCGTTGCCGAACAGGCGTCGACGCCCGCCGCCCCGGCCGCCGCCAAAATGTCCGCCTCTTCCGCCGCCATGGGGGGCTTCGCCAAAATGGCCCCCGAAGCCGCCCCGTTCCGGGCGCCCTGGTCCAAACATGGCGCCATGGCCGAAGCGGCGATGTCCACGGTGATGATGATGTTGATGCATATTCGAATCTCTAAACTGTTTCATGATAGTTTGAGATATATCTTAAAAACAGCAATCGTCAAGATCTACGATATATCTTTATTCGAGTTCCGATATTGGGTGTCAGGCGGCCTGATCCGGCCGTGGAAGGTTCCCGCCGCATCGGGAACGGGATCGTGGCGGACATTCGCGCACGAAAAAACCCGCCGGACGCTGATCCGGCGGGCACTTGATTGCGTTTTCGAAAACGATCAGTCGGGCTTTTTCGCCACGCTCACCAGCGCCGGGCGCAACAGCCGATCCTTGATCATATAGCCCGCCTGCATCTCCACAAGAACCGTACCCGGTTCCGCGTCGGTGGAGGGCACCTCCATCATCGCCTGATGCTTGTTGGGATCGAGCGGCTGGCCGACCGACACCAGCTTCTCGATGCCGTTGCGGCCGAACACGGCCTCCAGCTCCCGGCCCGTCGCTTCCAGCCCGGCGACCAGGCCCTTGAACTTCTCGTCCTCGCGCAGATCGGCAGGGATCGCCTGCAGCGCGCGGCCCAGATTGTCCGCCACCGACAACATGTCGCGGGCAAAGGCCGTCGCGGCATAGGCGCGCGCATCGGCCAGTTCCTTTTCCAGCCGCCGCCGCACATTCTGCGTTTCGGCATGGGCGTAGAGCGCGTCCTGCTTCGCGGCCGCCAGCTCGTTTTCCAGGCCCGCTATCCGTTCCGCCGCCGCATCGCCCGCAGGCGCCGCGTCTTCGGGCAGTTCGTCCACGACTTCCATATTTTCGATATTCTGCTTGTCTTCGCTCATCTCATCAATCTCGACAGCGTCTGTGCGGTGAAATCCACCATGGGGATCACCCGTGCATAGTTCAAGCGGGTCGGGCCGATGACGCCGACCACGCCCACCACCCGGCCGTCACCGCTCCGGTAGGGCGCGGCTATGACCGAAGAACCGGACAGGGAAAAGAGCTTGTTTTCCGAACCGATGAATATTTTGGTCGCGCTGCCCGCCAGGGCGCCTTCCAGCAGCCGGGAAATCTCCTGCTTGCCTTCAAGCTGCTCCAGCAATTGGCGCACGCGCTCCAGATCGGCGGCGGTGCCGTCGTCCAGCAGGTTCGCCTGCCCCCTCACGATCAGCACCGGCCGGTCGTCGGCATCCCGTGACCAGAGCGCAATGCCCTGCTCCACCAGCACCCGCGCCGCGCCCTGCAGGGCATTGCGATCGCCCTCCACCTCGCGCCGCAGCGCCTCGCCCGCCTGCGCCAGCGTCATCCCGCCGAAACGCGCCGACATGAAATTGGCCGCTTCGTTCAGCATGATCGGCGTCACGCCCGCGGGCAGGTCGACGACGCGATTCTCGATCGATCCGTCCTGGCCCACCAGCACTGCCAGCGCCTGGCGGTCGTTCAGGGGAACGAAGCCGAATTGCCGCAGCACCGGCTCGCGCTTGGGCACCATCACGATACCGGCGCAGGCCGAAAGGCCGGACAGTGCGGCGGTCGCGGCGGACAGCGCATCCTCGATCGGGCCACCTTCGCTGATCCCCGCCTCGATCGCGCGCCGTTCCTCGAAAGAGGGTTCCGCAGCCTGCATCATGCCGTCGACGAACAGCCGCAGGCCGGTTTCCGTCGGCATCCGTCCAGCCGACGTATGCGGCGCGGCGAGCAGGCCGAGTTCCTCCAGATCCTGCATGACATTGCGGATCGAGGCTGGCGACAGGCTGAGCGAGGCTATCTTGCTGATCGTGCGCGAGCCGACGGGCAGCCCGGTGCCGAGATAACTCTCCACCACCAGACGGAAAACGTCGCGCGCGCGTTCGTTAAGTTCGGTGATCGGGGTGACCGCCATGACCCTTATCTAGGCAAGCATCGATCGCGGCTCAAGCCCGTCCGTCACCGACCCTTCGCATTCGTCGGCTTCACCATGGGGCCGACGTCCAGCATCCTGGGAATCGCGGAAATGGTGGCGCGCAGCTTGCCATAGCGGGCATCCATGCAGCCTGACTGGAATTCCAGTCGGGTGGGCGGCGCCTCGTCCCGGGTCCATTCTATCACATAGGCGGGCATGTCGGTGGCGAAGCGGACGCAGTTTTCCCCCTGGCCGATTCGCCTGGCCGTGCCCTGCGCCGGCCGGAACTGCGCCAGCGCCGCACGGAAGCGGCGATATTGCGCCGGCGTCACGGTGAAACGGGTCGGACCGGGAATGGCGGTGAAACGCTGCGGCTCGATCAGGCCGGACCCGTCCGGGGTCACGCGCAAGGTGTAGCTGGGGCAGACGCCAAAACAGGGACCAGCGGAAAATCTGATCGTGTCGCCCGCCAGTGTCGGCTTTTCCAGTTCCGCCTGCTCCATGGCGCATCCGCCCAGCAGGAGCGTGGCCGCCACGATCGATAATGCTTTCGTCCCCATGGCCGCTCTCTAGCATCTTTCGGCTGCATCGCCACTGGCATGATGGGCCGCCCGACGCTAAGCCCGCTCGACACAACGCTTCGGAGTAGAATATTTATGCGTCCTTCCGGCCGCGCGCCCGACCAGATGCGCGAAATCACCATGGAGCCCGGCTTCACCATCCATGCCGAGGGCAGCTGCCTGATCAGCTTCGGCGACACGCGCGTGCTGTGCACCGCCTCCATCGAGGAAAAGGTGCCGCCCTTCCTGCGCGGCAAGGGATCAGGCTGGGTCACGGCGGAATATGGGATGCTGCCCCGCGCCACCCACACCCGCGGCAGCCGCGAAGCCGCCAAGGGCAAGCAGTCGGGCCGCACCCAGGAAATCCAGCGCCTGATCGGCCGGTCGCTCCGCGCCGTGGTCGACCTCCAGAAGCTGGGCGAGCGGCAGATCGTCGTCGACTGCGACGTGATCCAGGCCGATGGCGGCACCCGCACCGCCGCCATTTCGGGAAGCTGGGTCGCGCTGCGCATCGCCATCGACAAGCTGCTGGCCTCCGGCGCGCTCGCCGAAGATCCCATCGTGCAGAAGGTCGCGGCGATAAGCTGCGGCATCTATAACGGCACCCCGGTGCTGGACCTCGACTATGCGGAGGACAGCAATGCCGAGGCGGACGCCAATCTGATCCTGACCGGCGACGGCAAGTTCGCGGAAGTGCAGGCAACGGCCGAGGGCGCGACCTATGACGAGGAGGAGCTGCTGCGACTGCTGCGCCTCGCCCGCATCGGCTGCGCGCAGATTTTCGCGGCGCAGGACAAGGCGACCGGGAGATAATCCTTCCTTCCGCTCGTTTCCGGCGAGCGACGATATGGGACTACAGAATGAGCGACGATTTCGGGCAGGAACAGGCGATCCGCAAACTGGGTCCGGGACGACTGGTGATCGCCAGCCACAATCCCGGCAAGGTGCGGGAAATCGGCGAATTGCTGGCGCCCTATGGCATAGAGACGGTGTCCGCCGCCGCGCTGGACCTGCCCGAACCGGAGGAGACCGGCACCACCTTCATCGCCAATGCGGAGTTGAAGGCGATGCAGGCGGCGGACCTTGCCGGCCTCCCGGCGCTGGCCGACGACAGCGGCCTGTGCGTGGAGGCGCTGAACGGCGATCCGGGCATCTTCTCCGCCCGCTGGGCCGGTCCGACCAAGGATTTCGGCCTCGCCATGCAGCTTGTCTGGGACAATATCCAGGCGAAGGGGCCGGAAGCGGGCCATGGCGCCCATTTCATCTGCGCCCTCGCCCTCGCCTGGCCCGACGGCCATGTGGAGGCGTTCGAAGGCCGCGTGGACGGCACCATCACCTGGCCGCCGCGCGGGGACCGGGGTTTCGGCTATGATCCGATCTTCCAGCCGCATGGCCACAGCATCAGCTTTGGCGAGATGGACCCGGAGAAAAAGCATGGCATGAGCCATCGCGCCGACGCGTTCGCGCAACTGGTGGCGACGGTCTTCTGAAGGGTCAGGGGGCCTGGCATCCACCGCCCAAGCCCCCTACCCTTTTCCGCGCTCCCCCTATAGAGAGGCCGTTTCGGCGGACCTTCGGGCAAAGGGCAAGAGACAGGATCGTGGCGCGAGAAATCACCGGATTTTCCAACCCGCTGGTGAAGCGCGTCCGCTCCCTGCGCGAAAAGAAGTTCCGCAAGGCGGAGGGCCTTTTCCTGGCGGAGGGGCTGCGTATCCTGACTGAAGCGCGGGAGGAAGGGGTGCTGCCGGAAATGCTGTTCCATGCCGGCTCCACCCATCCCCTCGCCGCCGAGCTGATCGCGGCGATGGAGGCGGCAGGCGGCGACGTGATCGAAACGACGCCCGACATCCTCTCGAAGATCAGCGGCAAGGACAATGCCCAGGCCGTCGTCGGCGTCTATCGCGACCGGCTGACCCCGCTGGCAAAGCTGGACCGGGGCAAGGCGGACATCTGGATCGTCGCCCAGTCGCTGCGCGATCCCGGCAATCTGGGCACCATATTGCGCACCGGCGATGCCGTGGGGGCGGGCGGGCTGATCCTGATCGACGATTGCGTCGACCCCTTTTCGGTCGAATCGGTGCGCGCCAGCATGGGCGCCCTTTTCACCCAGAGCATCACCCAGGCGCGATGGGGCGAATTCATGCACTGGCTGCGCCAGGGGCCGGGCGAGCTGATCGGCACCAGCCTGAAGGCCAGCCACGACTATCAGCAACCCCATTATCAAAGCCCCAGCTTCCTGCTGGTCGGCAATGAGGCGCAGGGCCTGCCCGAAAGCTATGAGGCCGAATGCGACCTGCTGGTCAAGATGCCGATGCTGGGCAAGGCGGACAGCCTGAACGCCGCGGTCGCCTGTGCGGTCATGGCCTATGAATTGCTGAACCAGAAACGGGCGAGGACATGATGGCATCGGGGGGCGCGCAGGCCTTGGAAGCAGGGGCGAGGGACATGGGCGGCATCGGTGCGATGCTGCGGCACAAGCGGGTACTGGCGGCGAGCCTGATCGGCACGGCGGTCGAATTCTACGACTTCTACATCTACGCCACGGCCGCCAGCCTGGTCTTCGGGCCGCTCTTCTTCCCCGCCTCCTCCCCTTCGGCGCAGTTGCTCGCGGCCTATGGCAGCCTTGCGCTTGCCTTCTTCGCCCGGCCGCTCGGCGCGGCGGTGTTCGGCCATTATGGCGACCGCATCGGGCGGAAGGCGACGCTGGTGACATCGCTGATGCTGATGGGCGGATCGACGCTCGCCATCGGATTCCTGCCGACCTATCAGAGCATCGGCTGGTGGGCACCGTTGATCCTCTGCATGCTGCGCTTCGGCCAGGGCCTGGGGCTCGGCGGCGAATGGGGCGGCGCGGCACTCCTGGCGGTCGAGAATGCGCCTCCCGGATGGCGCGCGCGTTTCGGCATGTTCCCGCAACTGGGCGCGCCGGTCGGCTTCCTCGCCGCCAACGGCCTGTTCCTGGTCCTTGGCATGTTCCTGACGGACAAGGATTTCTTCGCCTGGGGCTGGCGCCTGCCCTTTCTGGGTAGCGCCGTGCTGGTGCTGCTGGGCCTGTGGATCCGCCTCAAGCTGACCGAGACGCCCGAATTCGCCGCCGCCCGCGCCGAAGCGCCGCCGCCCGCCGTGCCGCTCGCCACGCTGCTCCAGAGCCATCTGGGTGCGGCGGTCGCCGGCACCTTCGCATGCGCGGCCTGCTTCGCCGTCTATTATATCGCGACCGCCTTCGCGCTCGGCTACGGCACCACCACGCTCGGGATCGACCGTGAGACCTTCCTCGCGATCCAGTTGGGCGCGATCCTGTTCATGGCGCTCAGCATCATTCTTGCCGGCTGGTGGGCGGACAAGAGCAGCCCGACGCGCGTGCTGGCCACGGGCTGCATCGGCACGGTGGCGATGGGCGTCATCTTCGGTCCCGCAATCGGCACCGGGCAGTTGCTGCCGATCTTCCTGATACTCAGCCTCGCCCTGTTCCTGATGGGCTTCGTCTACGGCCCGCTCGGCGCCTATCTGCCGCATCTCTTCCCCGTGCAGCTTCGCTATACCGGCGCCTCCTTCGCCTTCAACCTGGGCGGGATCATCGGCGGCGCCCTGGCGCCCATCGTCGCGACCTGGCTCATCCAGGTCCGGGGCGTAGAGCTTGTCGGCATCTATATGTCGGCGGCGGCGGCGCTCAGTCTGATCGGCCTCTGGTTCACCAGCCGGAATCGGGGCCGGCAATAGGCTTTCGCATCAGGATCAGCGGCACGCCGCTGTCCTCGAAGGCGCGCATCTCGACAAAACCGAAGCTGCGGTAGAGCGGCACGCCCGCCATGGTGGCGGACAGCTCCAGCGCCGCGAAGCCCTCCGCCCGCGCCGCCGCTTCGCAAAGCGACAGGATCAGCGTGCCCACCCCCTTCCGCACATGATCGGGATGGGTGTACATCGCCCGCACCCTGGCCGCGTCGGTCGCTGGATCGAGCAACCGGTCGTCCCGTCCCCCACTATGGTTGCCGCCATAGGCGGTCGCGCGCCGGCTCCACCCGCCGCAACCCGCGATCGCGCCGCCATCCTCGATCACGAAATAGGTGCCGTCTTCGATCAGGCGACTGTCGAGACCCATGAAGCCGTGGCTGGCCCGCACCTGGTCAGGGGTGAGGAAATCGGACTGGAGGCGGTCGATCGCCAATGTCATGACGGCGCCCAGGGCGGTTTCATCCGCCAGCGTGGCAAGTCTGTGGTTCAGCGGCATGGCCGTCCCTATCGCGGTGGCCCGCCGTCAGGTCCAATGAAAAAGGACAGGGCCGCCGCACCCGAAGGCCCGGCGGCCGCGTCAGGCCCGTCAGAAGCTGAAATTGATGCGGGCATAATAATAGCCGCCATTGATGCCATAAGGCGTGAAGGACAGCGGGGCGTCCAGCACGCGAGCGCCGTCGATCGGCATATCGCTCGCATCATTGGGCATGGTCGGTGCCTTCTTGTTGAACAGGTTGTTCGCGCCCACGCTCAGCTTGATCGCCTTGCTCAGGTCATAGCCGACTTCCAGATCGGTGATGGCTGCCTCGGGCACCCTGACCGTCGGATTGGTCGTGCCGAAAATCACGACCTCGGACGATTTGCCATAGATCGTCTCGCGCAGGTTGATGCTCAGGCCGCCCATGGTGAACAGCGCCCCGCCAATGATCTTGTATTTGGGCGATGCGTCTTCCAGGGTCGAACGGGCATCTTCCGCGTACAGCGCTGCTGGAATGCGCAGCCTGGTGATCTTGGTTTTATTATAGTTGGCCGACAGCGACCAGAGGATGGAACCGCTGCCCACCGGCGTCGGGTAGCTGGCGGTTACATCGACGCCGCGGGTCCGGGTGTCGGCGCCATTGGTGAACAGGTTGATGCCCGCATCGCCGTTCTGAAGGACATAGGGATCGAGCACATTGCCATGCGCGGCAATCGCATCCAGCACAGCCTGGTTGGTGACCACACCGCCGGCCAGACCCTGGATCGATCCGGTTCCCACGATCCGGTTCTTCACCTTTACCTGATAGGCATCGATGGTGATGTTCAGCTTGGGCACGGGACGGATGACCAGGCCAAGGCTGTAATTCTGCGAGGTTTCGGGCTTCAGATCTTCATAGCCGAGCAGCTTGGCGGCGGCAGAGTTGGGCGGCAACTGCACATAGGCCGTGGTCGGACCGACATTGGTCGAGGAATAATATTCCTCCAGCAGCGACGGCGCGCGGAAGCCGGAACTGACCGTGCCGCGCACCGCGAACTGTTCGGACAGGTCGAGGCGGCTGGTCACCTTCCACGTCCATTTGGTACCGAAATCGCTGTAGTCCTCATAGCGGACGGCGCCATCGACCTTCCACATCTCGATCGGGTTCATCGCGATGTCCAGATAGGCCGCCTTGTTGTTCCGCTTGTGCTTGCCCGCGTCGGTGGACAGGAAGCCGGGATAGGACTGGCCACCCTCGAAATAGGTCGACCCGAAGTCGCCCTTGCCGATCTGGAAGCGATTTTCCCGATATTCGCCGCCGAAGGCGATATTGACCGGCTGGGCCATGCCCAGATCGACCTCCTTCGCGATATCGATATTGCTGGTCCATTCCGACGCCTTCAGGAAGCCGTCATAGAAGTTGGCAGGCGTGGTCCCGGTGTCGATGAACAGCGAACGGTTGGCCGAACCCAGCGTGTAGAGCTTGGCATAGTCCTGGCCATAGGTGGTGCTGATGTCCCAGCGGAAACCGGCCGTCTCGCCCTTGATGCCGCCGGTGTTGGAAAAATCATCTTCCTTGATCGCCTCGCGCGGGCTGAAGCCGGCGGCGCTGTAGAGGATCTGCTCGCCCGCGACGCCCAGGACCGGGGACCGCGACACGCGCCAGGGCTGGCGATAATTTTCATAGGCGCTGGCATCGCGACGGCCGTAGCTGCCAAAGGCATAGAGTTCCACGCCGCCGAAATCATGACCGGCATTGTAGACGATGGTGGTGAGTTCCGATCGCGCATCCCCGACGATACGGTTGGTATAGGGCGCACCCGGCAATCCGATGGCCGCCATCGCCTGATGCTCGGCCGAAATATCGGTGCGGATCGACCCGTCGCGATTGTAGATGCCGCGATCCACGCCGCCCCTCTGCGAGAAATCGTGGAAACGGTGGAACATGGTGAAATTCAGATAGCTGTCCGGTCCCATGTCGGGCGCAAAGGTGACGCTGCCCGAATAGGTTTCGCCATCGCCCTTATAATATTGCCCGGCGGTCAGGTTGCCGGAAATCAGGCCCTTGTCTTCCTTGAGGATGATGTTGATGACGCCCGCGATGGCATCGGACCCATATTGGGCGGCCGCGCCGTCCTCCAGCACCTCGATCCGGCCGATCGCACCCGGCGGGATCAGGTCGAGGTCGGGCGAGGCCGCGCCCTGGTAGGGGCCACTCAACACATGCAGGTTGGAGGTACCGTGACGCCGCTTCCCGTTGACCAGCACCAGCGCATGATTGGGGCTGAGGCCGCGAAGACGGGCCGCCAGCGTCAGGTTCGCGGTATCTCCGCCAAAGGCTTCCGCGGTGAAGGAGGGGACGAGTTGCGTCAGCACCTGGTTGAGATTGGGTTGTCCCACCTTGGTCAGCGCCTCGCTGTCGAGAACCTTGATCGGCGCTGCGCTTTCCGCCGCAGTGACGCCGGTCGCCCGTGTGCCGGTGACGATGATCGCGGCGCCATCCGTGGCGGAGGCTGCCTGCGGGTCGCTGGTCTGGGCCAGAACGGCCATCGGAGACGAGATTGCGACAACCATGGCGGCGCGAGAAACGAAACTCTTGCAATTCATGAACAGCCCCCTTGCTTCCAATGAAGAGAGCCTCTCCCAACCGATATTTTCTTATTTTCCCTTGTTCATCTTCTTCCCGTTTCTTGGGTAAGCACAACCGGTACGTCAGACCACGCGGCCCGATCGTCAGAAATATTCAGCAATATATGGAAACGGAGTGCTGACACAAAACCGCCATCAGAGAAAAACGAATTTCCGCTGCCGCCCAAAATCGTTTCGCCATGGAAATCGAAAAGGGTGCGGACTCATCCGTCAAATCCCTGAAATTCATAAAAAAGGCGGCGCCCGCATGGGGCGCCGCCTGTCTCTTTTTTACAACTGTCAAGCCAGCGTAAAAGCGATCAATCCTCGCTGCGCACATCGCGGCGCTCGGCGATGCGAGCGCGCTTGCCGGTGCGGCCGCGCAGATAATAGAGCTTCGCACGACGCACGACGCCACGGCGGACGACGGTAATCGAATCGATGTTCGGCGAATAGAGCGGGAAGACGCGCTCCACGCCTTCACCGAACGAAATCTTGCGCACGGTGAAGTTGCTGCCCATGCCCTTGTTCGAGCGGGCGATGCACACGCCTTCATAATTCTGGACGCGGCTGCGGTCACCTTCGATGACCTTCACGCCGACGCGCAGCGTGTCGCCGGGACGGAATTCGGGGATATCCTTGGCGAGGGCCGCGATATTCTCGGCCTCGATCTGCTGGATCAGGTTCATGACTTCAAGTCCTACTCTTCGCGTTGCGCACCAGAGGGCGACTGGTCCCGAACGCCGATATGGCGTTCCCAAAGGTCCGGCCGCCTTAGCCGTGTGTCCTCTTCCGCCCTTTGTTTCCGCCAGGCGGCGATCTTCGCATGATCCCCCGATCGCAACACTTCGGGGATCGCGCGCCCTTCCCATATGACGGGCCGGGTATAGTGGGGATATTCGAGAAGGCCGCTTTCGAAGCTCTCCTCATCCCCACTGGAAGCGGCGCCCATTACCCCAGGAAGCAGGCGGATGCAAGCATCCAGCAGCATCAGGGCACCCATTTCCCCGCCGGAAAGAATGATGTCGCCCATGCTGATCTGTTCGACCGGCCGCGCCTCGAAAATCCGCTCGTCAAAACCCTCGAACCGACCGCAGAGGATGGTCGCTCCGGGACCGGCGGCGAGTTCGCGAATCCGCCCCTGGGTGATCGGCGCGCCCCGCGGCGTCATGGCGATGACCGGCAGGTCGGGCGCCTTCTGCAGCGCATGATCGATCGCCAGGCCCAATATGTCGGCGCGCAATATCATCCCCGCACCGCCGCCCGCGGGCGTATCGTCCACCGTGCGATGCCGGTCCGTGGCGAAGTCGCGAATATGGATGGGATCGCAGGCCCATTTGCCCTCCGCCAGCGCGCGCCCGGCGAGCGACACCGCCAGAGGCCCAGGAAACATCTCCGGATAGAGCGTCAATATCTGCGCGCGAAAGGTCACGCCCGCCGCGCCCTCAGCCAGGCGCCCGCCATGCCGCCCAGCAGCGATACGGCGCCCCCCAGCATCAGCGCGATGCCGATGGCGCGCAGCAGGCCCGCAAAGGGCCGGTCAGGCTGCATCAACGCGGGCAGCAGGAACAGCATGGGGATGGGAATGACCAGCCCCGCCGCAGCCGCGATCTTCAGCCCGCGCGACCATGCCATGCCGAACAGGCGCCAGCCGGCGGCGACCATCAGGAGCAGATAGAGAGCGGCAAGAAGTTTCGGCATGGTTCGCCCTCGAACTACACAACGCGCTCCTGCGAAGGCAGGAGTCCAGTTCAGACGGCAGGACTGGGCTCCTGCCTTCGCAAGAGCACGCCAACCGAAAAATCAAATAGCGAACGCCGCCTCGACGACAGCCCGTCCTTCGGCAATGGTCACAGCGTGCATCGGCGCCATGAAGCGCTTGCCGTTGGGCCGCTCCACCTCGATGATGTCGCCCGCGCCGAAATTCTCGACCGCGACGACATGCCCCAACCCTTCGCCATCGCTGGAAAAACAAGGCAGGTCGATCAAATCGGCATGATAATATTCGCCCTCCCCCAGGGGAGGCAAAGCCGCGCGCGGGACGGTCAGTTCCGTGCCGCGCAGGGCCTCCGCAGCGGTGCGATCGCCGATCTCTGCAAAGCGGGCGACGGCGCCGTTCGGACCGGGACGCACCGACTTCAGCGTCAGCCTGGCACCGGCCGCATCGAAACCGTCATAGGATTTGAGCGTCTCGGCCCCCTCCCCGAACAGTTTCAGGCGAACCTCGCCCGCCACTCCATGCGCGCCGATGATGACGGCAAGAGTGACGGGCTTGTCGGTCAAGGGGCTCAGCCTTCCGCCGATTCTTCGGCCGGAGCGGCTTCTTCAGCAGCGGCTTCTTCGGCAGGAGCGGCAGCAGCCTCGGCGGCGGCAGCCTTTGCGGCTTCGGCAGCTTCAACGGCTTCAGCGGCCTTGGCAGCGCGATCTTCGGCGCGATCCTTGGCCTTCTGGCCCGGCTCGGCCTTCTTCGGGTTGCTGCGGGCGGCACGTTCCTTCACGCCGGCTGCGTCCAGGAAGCGGGCAACGCGGTCGGTCGGCTGCGCGCCGGCGGCAACCCAGTGCTTCGCGCGCTCGACGTCCAGAACGACGCGCTTCTCGTCGCCCTTGGGCAGGACGGGGTTGTAGCTGCCGATGCGCTCGATGAACTTGCCGTCACGCGGTGCGCGGCTGTCGGCCACGACGATACGGTAATAGGGACGCTTCTTGGAACCGCCGCGCGAAAGACGAATGGACGTTGCCATGTTGTTATTGACCTTTCTACTCTAATCTAATCTGTTGAAACTGTTTATTTCTTCATGAAATTCTGAAAACCGGGCGGCAGGTTCGGCATGTTGCCGCCGCCGCCAAGACCACCCAATCCGCCAAGCCCGCCAAGGTCCGGCGCGCCACCCGCGCCGCCCATCAGCTTGTCCATGCCGCCGCCGGTGAACATCTTGGCCAACCCTTTCAGGCCACCCATCTTGCGGATCTTCTTCATCGCCGTTTCCATTTCCTGATGCATTTTCAGGAGCCGGTTGACTTCCTGCACCGTAGTGCCGGACCCCTTGGCGATACGAATCTTGCGCTTGGCGTTGATCAGGGCGGGCTTCTCCCGCTCCTTGGGCGTCATGGATCCGATCATCGCGTCCAGATGGATCAGCGTCTTGTCGTTGGCACCGCTGTTCGCCATCGCCTGCTGCGCCTTTTTGAGGCCCGGCAGCATGCCCGCCAGCGCGCCCAGCCCGCCCATGCGGCGCATCTGATTGAGCTGAGCGCGCAGGTCGTTCATGTCGAACTGACCCTTGGCCATTTTCTTGGCCAGCTTGTCGGCTTCCTCGGCGTCGATCGTCTCGGCGGCCTTTTCGACCAGCGACACGACGTCACCCATGCCCAGGATGCGCTGCGCCACGCGCGCAGGATGGAAAGGCTCGATCGCGTCCAGCTTTTCGCCCGTGCCCGCGAACTTGATCGGACGGCCCGTCACGGCACGCATCGAGAGCGCCGCACCGCCACGCGCATCGCCATCCATTCGGGTCAGCACCACGCCGGTCAGCGGCACCTGCGCCGAAAAGCTGGTCGCGACATTGACCGCGTCCTGCCCGGTCAGCGAGTCCACCACCAGCAGGATTTCCGCCGGGTTGGAGACTTCGGCGACCGCCTTCATCTCGTCCATCAGCGCCTGGTCGACGTGCAGGCGGCCCGCGGTGTCGAGCATCACCACGTCGAAGCCCTGGAGCTTCGCGGACTGCAGCGCCCGCCTGGCGATATCGACCGGCTGCTGGCCCGGCACGATCGGCAGGGTCGCAACGTCGGTCTGCGTACCCAGCACCGCCAGCTGCTCCTGCGCCGCCGGGCGCTGAACGTCGAGCGACGCCATCAGCACCTTCTTGCGCTCTTTTTCCTTCAGGCGCTTGGCGATCTTCGCGGTGGAGGTGGTCTTGCCCGATCCCTGCAGGCCGACCATCATGATGACGGCGGGCGGGGTCACGTCGATCAGCAGTTCGGAAGTTTCGGCGCCCAGCGTCTCGGTCAGCGTGTCGGAAACGATCTTGACGACCATCTGCCCCGGCGTGACCGAACGCAGCACATCGCTGCCGACGGCCCGTTCCGTCGCCTGATCGACGAACTGGCGGACCACCGGAAGCGCGACGTCGGCCTCCAGCAGCGCGATTCGCACCTCGCGCATCGCGGCGCGGACATCGTCCTCCGTCAGCGCACCGCGCCCACGCAGCTTGTCGAATACCCCACCGAGACGATCGCTTAGCGAATCGAACATCATCACCTCATATGGGCCGAAAGGCCCGGAAAATCGTGCCTACCCTGCCAAACGACAAAATCGCCGGCGGGCGAAACCTCGCCGGCCAGCGTCCATCCGATGCCCCATTTTGAGCGTCCTGGATCTGTCAGGGTATCAGACGGCAAACCGCCCGATTGCAGGGCGCCTTTAGCGCAACGACCGGGGAGATGCAACCGGCGCGATCTTCGCAGGGGAGGATGGCTTTCGATCATTTTTCACCATCCACCGCGTCTTCGAAATCGGCCACTTGCGGACATTCGGCTTGTGGATAAGTATCCTTCGCTACGGAAGAGCCATGACTTCAACTCATGCTAATTGGGCAGGCTAATCAATGTCAGCTGCAACCCTGCTATTACTGAAAATTATAGCAATTGCTTTTGGGCCACTGGTCGTGACGGCACTAGTCCCCTCAAGGTGGTTGCTGCCGTGGGTTATCTCCTATGCCGTGGGCGCTTATTGGATCCTCGGCGGGCCGTATGATGGCCCTGGTGCTTTTGGTGCCCCTCTAGTCGCCCTTATATTAGCTGCGCCGACTTTCTTTGCTATCGCTATCCGGGTCGCAATCCTCGCAAAGTGACACACCGCTTGAGCGTCGCTTTGTCGTGAAGACAAGCCAGAAGCTCTCAGTCCGCTGCCCACCCAGAGCGGCTATAGCCCAAGAACAAAGGAAATTTGGCCAATGAGCTGGACACGCCGCAAGCCGATGGAAGCAATGATGCCCAGCCATGAAGGGCACCGGCTGGCGCGCACCCTGTCCTGGCCGCATCTGCTGGCATTGGGCGTCGGCGCGATCGTCGGCACTGGCATACTGACCCTGATCGGCGTCGGCGCGGATCGGGCCGGTCCCGCCGTGCTGCTGTCCTTCGCCATTGCGGGCGCGATCTGCGCCTGTGCTGCCCTCGCCTATGCGGAGCTTTCCACCATGATGCCCGCCGCCGGCAGCGCGTACAGCTACAGCTATGCGGTGCTGGGCGAAGGCATTGCATGGATCGTCGGATGGAGCCTGATCCTCGAATATTCGCTGGTGGTGTCGACGGTGGCGGTGGGCTGGTCGGGCTATGCCGCACCACTGCTGATCTCGGCGGGCTTTCCGGAGTCGCTGACCAGGGGGCCGGAACTGGGCGGGCTCCTGAACGCACCGGCCATCTTCATCATCGCCGTGGTCGCGGGCCTGCTGATGCTGGGCACGCATGAAAGCGCGCGTCTGAACAGCCTGCTCGTCCTCATCAAGATCGCGACGCTCAGCCTGTTCGTCGCCATCGCCCTGCCCGCCTTCGACGCGCAGAATCTTCACCCCTTCATGCCATTCGGCTTCGCCAAGTCGACGGGACCGGACGGCGTCGAGCGGGGCGTCATGGCGGCCGCCGCGATCATCTTCTTCGCCTTTTACGGCTTCGACGCCATTTCCACCGCCGCAGAGGAAGCGAAGAACCCTGATCGCGACCTCGCCATCGGCATCGTCGGATCGCTGGTCGTCTGCACCCTCATCTACGTCCTCGTCGCCGCGGCGGCGATCGGCGCGATGCCCTTCACCCGCTTCGCCGACAGCCCGGAACCGCTGGCGCTCATCCTGCGCGAAATGGGCCAGGGGCAGGTGGCGCGGATCGTCGCCATCGCGGCGGTGATCGCGCTGCCCACGGTGCTGCTCGGCTTCCTCTATGGCCAGAGCCGCATCTTCCTTGTCATGGCGCGCGACGGCTTCCTGCCGCAAAGGCTGGCGCTGATCTCCCGGCGCGGCACGCCCGCCCGGATCACCGCCGTCACCGCCATGCTCGTCGCCATCATCGCCGGCCTGCTGCCCATTGACGAGATCGCGGCGCTCGCCAATGCGGGAACGCTGATCGCCTTCACCGCGGTGGGTGCATGCCTGTTGATCCTGCGGCGGCGGATGCCCGACCTGAAACGACCCTTCCGCACGCCTGCTGCCACGCTGGTCGGTCTGGGCGCGGTGCTGGGCTGCGCCTATCTGTTCATCAGCCTGCCGGTGAAGACCATCCTCGCCTGCCTGATCTGGAACGCCGTCGGTCTGGCGGTCTATTTCCTCTATGGGCGCCGGCGTGCCGCGCTGAACGCAGGATAGTCTGGCCTTTTGCCCTTGCAGGCCTTACATGCGCGCGCACTATGGGCCGTTTTTCGAAGATGCATGGACTGGGCAATGACTTTGTCGTGATCGACGCGCGGGAAGCCGCGATCGACATGACGCCTGCGCGCGCGCGGGCCATTGCCGACCGTCATGCCGGGATCGGCTGCGACCAGCTCATCCTGATCGGCAACAGCGAATGCGCCGATGTATCGATGCGCATCTTCAACAGCGACGGCAGCGAGGTGGAGGCCTGTGGCAACGCGACCCGTTGCGTGCCCTTGTTCGTCGGCCGGGACGTGCTGATCGAGACGAAGGCGGGCCTGCTCGACGCGAAGGGCGTCGATGGCGGCGCGAGCGTCGACATGGGCGCCCCGCGGCTGGAATGGGACGCGATCCCGCTCACCTATGCCATGGACACGCTGACCATGCCGACAAGCTGGGAAGACCTGCCCGCCCCGGCCGCGGTCAATGTCGGCAATCCGCATGTGATCTTCTTCGTGGACCGTCTGGACGGTGTGAACTTCGACCGTCTGGGGCCGCTGATCGAACATGATCCGCTCTTCCCCGCGCGCGTGAATGTGAACTTCGCGCAGGTCGTGGGGGAAAATCACATCCGCTTGGTCGTCTGGGAACGCGGCGCCGGGCTGACCCGCGCCTGCGGTACCGGCGCCTGCGCGACGGCGGTGGCGGCGGTGCGGCGCAGGCTGGTGAACGGGCCGACCACGGTGAGCCTGCCGGGCGGCGATCTGGTGATCGACTGGGCGCCGGGCGGACATATCATGATGACCGGACCTGCCACCCATGTCTTCGACGGCGAGGCTGACTGGGCCCGCTTCTGAGATGAGCGGGCCGCAGATCATCACGCTCGGCTGCCGCCTCAATATCGCGGAGAGCGAGGCGATTCGAGAGATTATCGGCCGCGAAATGGCGGACGGACAGGATGACCTGATCGTCGTGAACAGTTGCGCGGTGACGGCCGAGGCGGTTCGCCAGACCCGCCAGACCATCCGCCGCGCCCACCGGGACCGACCCGATGCGCGAATCATGGTGACCGGCTGCGCCGCGCAGACGGAGCCGGAAACCTTCACGAAAATGGCCGAGGTCGATGCGGTGATCGGCAACCGCGACAAGATGGACCCCACCCACTACACGGCCCACGCGTCGGAGAAGGCCCGGGTATCCGACATCATGGCGGTACGCGAAACCGCGCCGCATATGGCGAGCGCCTTCGCCGAACATGCCCGCGCCTTCCTTGAAGTCCAAAATGGCTGCGATCATCGCTGCACCTTCTGCATCATCCCCTTTGGCCGGGGAAACAGCCGTTCCGTGCCCGCAGGCGCGGTGATCGACAAGGCGCGTGAACTGGTCGACGCGGGGTACAGGGAAATCGTGCTTACCGGCGTGGACGTCACCAGCTATGGCCCGGACCTGCCCGGCGCGCCCTCGCTCGGCCTGCTTGTCGAACGCATCCTGAAGGGCGTGCCCGACCTATCCCGCCTGCGTCTTTCCTCGCTCGACAGCGTGGAGATCGACGAACGGCTGTTCGACCTCCTCGTCCATGAGCCGCGCATGATGCCGCATCTGCATCTGTCGCTCCAGGCCGGGGACGACATGGTCCTGAAGCGCATGAAGCGCCGTCACAGCCGCGCCGAAGCCATAGCGATCGTCGAACGCCTCAAGGCTGCCCGTCCGGACATCAGCATCGGCGCAGACATCATCGCCGGCTTTCCGACAGAGGATGATGCCATGTTCGAAAACAGCGTCAGGCTGATCGAGCAATGCGCCGTCGTCCATGGCCATATCTTTCCCTATTCCCCGCGCGCGGGCACCCCCGCCGCCCGCATGCCGCAGGTTGACCGGGCCGTGATAAAAGCCCGCGCCGCCCGCCTTCGTTCGGCATGCGAGGCGCAACGGGAACGCTGGCTGCGCAGCCTGATCGGCAGCCGGCAATCCGTGCTGGTGGAGCGCAACGGCCTTTCTGGCCATGCCGAAAATTTCGCGCCCGTGCGATTTTCGACGCCGCAATCGCCCTCCTCCATCGTCCCTGCGACCATCACGGCCCTTGAGAATGGCGCGCTGATCGCGCAAGAGGCGGCGTGAAAGACAATTTTTCGTTCATTCCCGCGCAGGTGAGGATGACGCTGGTGGATAGACATGGCTGAAACATCCTGGCGCGATCGGCTCTTCGGCGGCCTCAAGCGCACGTCCGACAAGCTCGGCGAAAATCTCACCGGCCTCTTCACCAAGGCGGCTCTGGACGAACAGACGCTGGACGAGATCGAGGAAGCGCTGATTATCAGCGACCTTGGCCCCGCCATGGCCGCCCGCGTGCGCGACCGCCTGTCCGAGGGCCGCTACAATCGCGAACTGACCGAAGATTATCTGCGGGAGATCATCGCGGAGGAAATCGAGAAGGTTCTCGCTCCCGTTGCCCGTCCGCTGGAGATAGAGGCTTTCCCCCGTCCGCAGGTGATCCTGGTCATCGGCGTCAACGGATCGGGCAAGACCACCACCATCGCCAAGCTCGCCAACCTCTTCCTGGAGCAGGATTATGGCGTGATGCTGGCGGCGGGCGACACCTTCCGCGCCGCCGCCATCGGCCAGCTCAAGGTGTGGGCCGAGCGGCTGGGCATTCCCATCGTCGCGGGCAAGGAAGGCGGCGACGCGGCCGGCATCGTCTTCGACGCGGTCAAGCAGGCCACCGCCACCGGCATCGACGTGCTGATCGTCGACACGGCGGGCCGTCTCCAGAACAAGACCGAACTGATGGACGAACTGGCGAAGATTCGCCGCGTGCTCGGCCGGTTGAACCCGGCGGCGCCGCATGACGTTGTGCTGGTGCTGGATGCGACGACGGGACAGAATGCGTTGAACCAGATCGAGGTGTTCAAGGAATTCGCGCAGGTAACAGGCCTTGTCATGACCAAGCTGGACGGCACGGCACGCGGCGGCGTACTCGTCGCGGCGGCGGAGAAATACCGCCTGCCCATCCATGCCATTGGCGTTGGTGAGAAGATCGGGGATCTGCGCCCCTTCGATCCAGGCGACATGGCGCGGGCGATAGCGGGAACCGCCTATGCGCGGTGAACCGACCCCTCCCAAGGCAACAACGTGCTCCTGCGAAGGCAGGGGCCCAGTTCAGACGGCAGGCCTGGGCTCCTGTCTTCGCAGGAGCACGGAAGCGCACAATGGATAATCGAAAAAAAACCACCCACAACGGCAACCTGTCCCTCGCGCTCGACTTCGGCCCGCTCCTCGTCTTCTTCCTGACCTACAAGGGAGCGGGCTGGCTCTGGGGTCCGGGCAATCCGATCACCGCCATGATGTTCGGCACGGCCGCCTTCATGGCTGCGATCGTCATCGCCGTGATCATCTCCCGCGTGAAGCTCGGCCGGGTCTCCCCCATGCTCTGGCTGTCGGCTCTGCTGATCCTCTTCTTCGGCGGCCTCACCATCTATTTCCGCGACCAGAGCTTCATCCAGATCAAGCCGACCATCATCTACGCCTTCTTCGCACTGATGCTGTTTGCCGGGTTGATGCGCGGCAAGGCGCTACTCAAATATCTCCTCCAGGCCGCCTATGACGGCCTGACCGAGACCGGCTGGCGAAAGCTGTCGCGCAATTGGGCCTTCTTCTTCGTGGCCATGGCGCTCGCCAATGAGGTGATGCGCCGGACGATGAGCTTCGACAGCTGGCTCGCCGTCAAAGTCTGGGGCGTTACCATAGTGTCGGTCCTGTTCGCCGCCGCAAACATCCCGATGCTGATGCGCCACGGCCTCGACCTGGGCGAAACGCTCGACAGTGACGAGGTTGGCGAAACGACCCCGCCGCAGGGCTAGAGCATTTTCGGGTTGCGCCGAGTCATATGTTCTGATTCGAAGGTGTCGGTTAATCGGCGAGGCTGAGATGACGGCACCCTTATCCCAGGATTTGCGCAAACGGCTTGTCGCGGCTGTAGCGGAAGGCAGTTCTGCCCGCGCGGCAGCGGCCCGGTTTCAGGTGAGCCCGGCAGCGGCGGTGAGCATCGTGCGCCGAGCACGGGAGACCGGTAGTACAGAGCCTGCCCGGATCGGCGGTTATCGTCGGCCGCTTCTGGCGGATCATGAGGCCTTGTTGCGTGAACCGATGTCCACCCGGAAGGGTATCACGCTGGCCGAGATCAGGGCGGAACTGGTCGAACGAGGTATCCAGCCGGGTTCGCTCTCGACGATCTGGTCAACCCTCAAGCGGTTTGGCCTGTCCCATAAAAAAAGTCGCTGAGGGCCGCCGAGCAGGATCGGCCTGACGTTGCCGATCATCGTCAGCGCTGGCGGGTGTGGCAGCGCTTCATGGACCCAGCCGCGCTTGTGTTCCTGGATGAAACCGGCGCGACCACCAATATGGCTCGACGCTATGGCTGGAGTCCCAAGGGCGAGCGCCTGATCGACGCTGCCCCATTCGGTCATTGGCGAACGACGACATTCATCGCGAGCCTGCGTTCGACCGGAATCATCGCTCCGATGGTCCTCGATGGCCCCATGACAGGCGAAACCTTCCGCGCCTATGTCGAACAGTTCCTGGCACCGACGCTGTCGCCGGGCGACGTGGTCGTCCTCGACAACCTGCCGGCTCATAAGGTCGCCGGCATTCGTGAGGCCCTCACCGCCGTTGGCGCCAGCATCCTGTACCTTCAGCCCTACAGTCCGGACCTGAACCCGATTGAGCAATTGTTCGCCAAACTCAAGGCGCTTCTGCGAAAGGCGGCGGCTCGCACCCGCGACGCCCTGTGGGATACCATCGGTCGTTTGCTCCCCGCCTTCAGCCCTACAGAATGCCGCAACTACATCGAAAACTCAGGATATGCCTTCGACTAAAACAAAAATACTCTAGAGCATCGTGCGCAAAAGTGGGAACCGGTTTTGCGCAAAAACGATGCGACATCAAAAGCATAGAGCGCGCTGCGTGATTCGGATTTACGTAACCCGCTCTAAGGTTGGTGGATCTGATCAGATCGAAACCTGCTCTGGGGCAGGCGTCACCAGACACCCGCCCCCTTGATCAGGCATCAGCTGAAATTGACCATGCAATAGAGCATCGCCAGCGAAAGCAGGGTGTTCATGCGACTGAACATCATCGCGGTGGTCGCCGCCTTCGCTTTCACGTCATCCTCTGCCGGAACGATGCCGAGCGCCTTTTTCTGGTTCGGCCAGATCACGAACCAGACGTTGAACGCCATGATCAGCGCCAGCCACATGCCGATGCCGATCAGCAGATAAGGCTGCTGCAAGGTCAGCGCCTGGACGACATAACCCGCCAGCCAGGCCACGATCAGACCCGTGAGCACCGTCATGGCCGCGCCCCAGCGGAAGAAGAACAGGGCCGCAGGCGCGATATGCTTGGAAACGCCCGGCTTCAGTTCCGCCGGAATTTTCGGCATGGTGGGGATCTGGACGAAGTTGAAATAATAAAGCAGCCCGATCCAGGTGATGCCGAAGAACAGGTGCAGCCATCGAAAGATCGTGTTCGCGTCCACCATCCCCGCATGCGCGCCGAACATCACTATGATCGCGAGCAGCAGCCCCGCAGCCAGGACAAGATGTAGATTGCCGAAGAATTTTGCCATGGACCCTTCCCCCAAAGTTCCGACCGCCGCATTCTCCTGACGGCCTGGCCCGTGATGCTATGCGATCGTTACGCCGATGTCACATGGATATTTCCGTATCTTAGACGAAAATATCCTGTTTTTCGTCAATCGATAACACTGCTAGGGGCGGGGAGCCTTCCGGCCGCATCATCGTTATGCGGCCATCCGATCCAAGAACCCGAGGAGTTCCGACATGGCCTTTGTTTTGCCCCCCCTGCCCTATCCCAAGGATGCCTTTGGCGACATCCTGACCGCCGAAACCTTCGACTTCCACCATGGCAAGCACCACAATGCCTATGTCGTGAAGGCCAATGAACTGGTCGCGGCCGACGCCTCTCTCCAGGGCAAGTCGCTGGTCGAGCTGATCAAGTCCAGCAAGGGTGGCCTGTTCAACCAGGTTGGCCAGATCTGGAACCACAGCTTCTATTGGCAGTCGCTCTCTCCCACCAAGACCGCGCCGTCGGGCCAGTTGCTGGACCTCATCAATGAGGGTTTCGGTTCGGTCGATGCGCTGATCGAAAAGCTGAAGGCCGAGGCGGTGGGTCATTTCGCCAGCGGCTGGGCTGCGTTGATCCTGAAGGACGGCAAGCTGGAAGTCACCAGCTATCATGATGCGGACACGCCCGTCGCGCATGAGGGCCACCAGCCCCTGCTGATCCTCGATGTGTGGGAGCATGCCTATTATATCGATTATCGCAACGCACGTCCCAACTATGCCGACCGCGTCCTCAAGGAAGCGATCAACTGGGACTTCGCCGCGCAGAATCTCGACGGCCAAGGCGTCAGCCGCGCCGACCAGCCGGCCTGATTGGAGAAGGCCCGCCGCTCGCAGTGCGCGGCGGGCCTCCCGCTCCTCGAACCTTTGAAGTCCCGACAACTGTTTCTTAACCCGGCTTGGGGGAATATCCCACGGGGATGAGGGAACAGCGCATGGACCTCGAAAGTTTGCAGAATTTGCAGAAACAGCATGATGAGATAGAGGCAATGGCCGTCCGTTTTCGTCAGGCGATCGCGGATGACAATGTTCCGCAAAGACTGGGTACGCTGCGCTGGCAGTTCGCGCGGCTGCTGATGGCGCATCTGGCACTGGAAGACCGGATTTTCTATCCCAACATGCAGCGGCAGCGACATGAAAAGCTGCGAAGCACGGCCGCCCGTCTCGAAAGCGAAATGGCTCCCATCGCCGGCGATTTTGCCGCCTATATGGCACGATGGAGCGATGACCGGATCGAACGCGAATGGACCGGTTTCTGTCGCGAAACCCGTGAGATATTGGCCAGCATCATGAATCGGCTGCACCAGGAAGAAGGATTGCTGATGCCCCTGCTGTCCGATGCCGGATTGATCGAACCGGCCCGGATAATGCGCGGAGGCTGAACTCAGCCTTCCCCCACCGGGACGAGATTCAGCGCCTCGGCCAATTCATTCAGGTCAGCGCCAGCCCGCACCAGCAACCAGTCACGGGATTGCGCGCCGTCGACGACCGTCACTGCCCCTTTTGGACAGACGCCCAGGCAATTCACCTCCACGATCCCCACCGCCGCCTTGCGTCCCTTCTTCAGCGAAAGATGCCGCCGCAACGCCTTGGCGAGCCGCTCGTCACCCTCAGGACCGAAGCCGCCGTCCAGCTTCTTCGAACATTTACGGCAGACAAGCACCGCATGATCCCAGTTCGACCCGATGCGATCCTTCAATCCGTCCGCCCCCGCGGTTTCCATGTCCGACGCTCCTCCGCGGCCCTCAGCACTTCATAGGCGGCCTGGATCGTCTGGAAGCGTATGGCGGCCTGTGCATCGCCAGGCTTCACATCGGGATGATATTCCTTGGCCAGACGCCGCCAGCTTTTCTTCACGGCATCGAAATCGGCGTCGTCCTCCAGTTCCAGCGCCTGCAGCGCATGCAGTTCGTCACGGGAACGGGTGCCGTCTCCTGGCCCGCCCCAGCCATGGTAGGCGCTGTTCTGATAGCCGCCCGCATCACGCCGCTCGGTACGTTCGCGCTGATCGCGTTCTTCCTGGTCGAGACCCTGAAAATAATCCCAGTTGCGATTATATTCCGCCGCGTGATCGGTACAGAAATACCAGCGCTCGCGGCTGTTCGGCGATTTGGGCGCGGGGCAGTCGCCAGGCCGGTCGCAGCCATGCCGGTCGCACAGGCGCACCTGCTGCGCCTCACGCGATGCGCCATAGCTGCGCCAGCGGGGAAAGCCCCAGTCATTGGATCGGCTGCTTCTTGCCATGGTTCCAAATTAGGCAGGCCGCAGGCGGAACGCCACCCCGGCTGCTGATGAAAATTGCCTTCATTTCAAATCCTCCCCATCGTCGGATGGCGAGAATCCCAATGCCAGAGGGCCTGTAAGCCGGGTTCTGTCCCCCTCTTGCGAGAGGTGGCGACCATTCCTCTAGGGGGCGGATCGCTCCGTCCCTCAAGCAACCAACCCGGGCGGTCTCAGCCGAAACAGGCCTAGCAGCCTAAAACTGCGCGCCGCCCCTATTCGGTCTTGCTCCCGGTGGGGTTTACCGTGCCGCCTTCCGTTGCCGGAGGCGCGGTGCGCTCTTACCGCACCCTTTCAATTTCGCTGAGCCGAAGCTGTAGCGACCTGCTTTCTGTTGCACTGTCCCTTGGATCACTCCAGCCGGCCGTTAGCCGGCACCGTCATTTCGTGGAGCCCGGACTTTCCTCGCCGTGGAAGTTACCCGCCACGCCGCGGCCGCCCGGCCCTCTGGCAGAGGCGCCTATACACAGGTCAGGGGCGCTCGTCATCCCTTTGCATCATCATTCCGCTCAATCGTCGCCCTGCGGCTTCGGCAACAGCAGGGCCAACAGGATGGCGCGACATTCTCCGTCGATGATCCCGTCGATCAGTTCCGGCCGGAACCGGCGCTGAAACGCCACCACCGCCGCCCGCGGCTCGGCAATGTCATAGCCGAAGCGTTCGAGCGCCAGCATGAAGCCCCCGTCGCTCCAATGCGGGTCCATGAGATTCCTGGTGGGGCGCGGCAGGGCCAGCCGCAGCCGCGCCAACTGGGCCCAGGGAAATAACTCGCCAGGATCCTGCTTGCGGGCCGGAGCAACGTCACTGTGCCCGACGATATTGCCGCGGGTGATCTTGTGGCGCTGCACGATCTGGTGGATCAGCGGGATCAGCGACCCCATCTGCGCGTCCGGAAAGGGCCGATAGCCCCATTCATGGCCTGGATTGACGATCTCGATCCCGATGCTGGCGGAATTGATATCGTCAATGCCGCGCCAATGGGCCCGGCCCGCATGCCACGCGCGCTTTTCTTCATCCACCATGCGAATGACCTGCCCGTCCTCGGTCACGACATAATGGGCGGAAACCTTGGATTCCGGGCTGACGAGCCAGTTGATCGCCGTCGCCGCATCCACCATCCCGGTATAGTGCAGCACCAGCATCGAAACCGGCAGGCCGCGTTCGTCGAAATTGGGTGATGGCGTGTCGATCATGGGAAAGTCGTTCATCGCCAGAGGCCCGTCGCTCGCATTCGTCCGTCAACGCCTCGATAGGGCGCGAACAGACCATGGCCGACAGCGGCAGGCCAATCAAGCGGGCTGCGGCATTTTCCCGCGGCAGCTATCAGATCGATCAGATCGCCCGCCGCCGCTCTTCATTCCCCTGCCCCGCCGCCTCGGCGCGGCGTCCATAGCCGCCGCGAAATTCCGCATGAGGCACAAAGTCCTCGCTGTGGCCGATCACCGTCTCGCCCGCGCCCAACAGCAGGACCGAGCCGGAATGGCTGTGCCGCGCGAGGAGGCGCAGTACGGACTGCCGGCGTTCGGGGGTGAAGTAGAGGAGCACGTTGCGGCAGAGCAGAAGGTCATATTCCCCCAGCGGCGCGCGTGCGTCGAACAGGTTGTCGGTTCGAAAATCGATCATCTGCCGCAGAGCCGAATTGGCTCGCCAGTCATCGCCCGCAGGATCGAACCATTTGAGCAGGTCGCCCACCGGCAAGCCGCGTTGCACATCCATCTGGGTGAAGATGCCTGCTTTTGCCTGGGCTATGGCCGCAGTGGAAATATCGGTCGCCAATATCTCTATCCGCCAGCCGCGCCACTTCGCCATATCGTTGCAGAGCTGGATCGCCAGCGAATAGACTTCCTGCCCTGTCGAACAGCCTGCGCTCCAGATGCGCAGCGTCCTGTCGGATCGCTGGGCATGAATGCGCGGCAGGATATGGCGGTGGATCATGTCGAAAATCTGGAGGTCGCGGAAAAAACTGCTTTCATTGTTCAGCAGCGCATTGACCACGTCGTTTTCCAGCGCCGCGTCCTTATGTGCGATCAGCCGGGCCGCCAGCGCATCCATGTCACCCAGGCCGTGGGCGCGCAGCACGGGCTTCAGCGCCGTCTCCATCCGCCATGCCCGGTTTTCGGACAAAACCTGCCCGGTGCGCGCCTCCAGCAGGCCGGAAAAAATGCGCGCCGCGCCGCGTGCCGCAGGGACCGGCGAAGCGGCACCGGACGAAAGGGAGTCGGCCGAAGGGGGCAATGCCATCAGTTTCTGTTCTTTCCTCTTCGCGCCACGAAGTCCATGATCGCATGGGGTTCGAGCAGGGCGCAGTTCAATCCTTCTCCGGCGACCGATCCGGGCATTCCCCAAACGACGCTGCTTGCTTCATCCTGCGCCACGATCCATCCGCCGGCCGCGACGATTTCGCGCGCACCCGCCGTCCCGTCCCGCCCCATGCCCGTCAGCACCACGCCCGCCGCGCCGGCGCCATAGGCCTGGGCCATGCTGGCGAACATCGGGTCGACGCCCGGCAGGTTGCCGGTGGGCGTGCGCTGCGCATTCAGCACCACGGAAACCCGGCCATAAAGACCTGGTCGAAGCTGGAGATTGGCGTCGCCCGGCGCGACATAGACGACGTCAGGGACCAGTATTTCTCCCTGTTCCGCCACCTTGACGCGCAGGAATGTCATGCGTCCCAGTTGCTCGACGAAATAATGGGTGAAGCTGGCGGGAAGATGCTGGGTCAGCAGGATCGGCACGCCCAATGGATCAGTCAGGCCCGCGAAAAGCCGTCCCAGCGCGTGGATGCCTCCGGTCGATGCGCCGATGCCGAGGCAGGCGAGCGGCTGGGTCACCTGCTGCGGGCCGATATGCTGGGGCGGCTGAACCGCGACAGCCATGGCGTTGCCGCTGAACAGGCGCGACAGCCGGTCCATCAGCGCCTGCGGAAACTGCTCGCCAAAACTGCCGCTACCTGGCTTTGCCAGTATGTCGCTGGCACCCAGGGCCAGAGCTTCGACTGCCGCGGCGCTCCCCTCCCCGCAATTACCGGACAGGATCACGACCTTGGCCCGCGGATTGGTCTTCAGGATCGCCGGCAGTGCCATGAGGCCGCTCTGTCCCGGCAGCTCTATGTCGAGCAGGATCAGGTCGACCTCATGGTCCCGCAAATAGCCGAGCGCATGTTCGGCGCTATTGGTCTTGTGCGTGACGGAAAATCTGCGATCGGCATTCAATATCCGCTCTATGACCGTCCTTACCACGACCGAATCGTCGACGATGAGGGTGCGCAGCGGCGCATCCTCACCCCGGCTGAAGGCCATGATCGGCACGTGAACGGTCATCGAAGCAAGTCTTTCTGAACAAAGGCGAACTGAACAAGCAAGAAGTGCCGGCGGGGGCACCGGATCCGGACGCGACGCCTAGATGACGCCGACGATCGTCAGCTTGCTTTCCAGAGTTTCGCGATCGAATGGCTTCATGACATATTCGTCTGCGCCCGCTTCGACCGCGGCCTTGATATGGCTGATGCCATTTTCGGTGGTGCAGAAGATGATCTTGGGCCGAGAGGAGAGCTTGGCATCCGGCAGCGCCTGGAGGAATTCCATTCCGCTCATCACGGGCATGTTCCAGTCCAGCAGCACCACGTCGGGGACCGATGTCTCGCATTGCGTAAGGGCGTCACGGCCGTCGACCGCCTCGCTCACCGACAGGTCGAGCGATTCCAATATGTGGCGGGCGACTTTGCGGATGACCTTGGAATCATCCACCACCAGGCAGTTTTTCATAATGCGTCCCTTATTTTGCGTCCCATCCGTGCAAGTCCTAATCAGCAAAGGCGAGGATTTGGTAAACGCCGGCACGAGATCGTCATGCCCATCCGAAATCATGCCGCCTGCGTGACCGAGCCGCCCTCAATGAAGCCGCTCAGCGACACGAGCAGATAGGGTTGCCCCTCATGCTCCACCAGGCTGCGAGCATAGGGTATCCAGGCAGGGTCCAACTGGCCCCGCAGCGGCAATTCGCCCACCGGCACCTGGCAGATGTCGTGCACGGCGTCGACCATCAACCCATAGCTATGGCCACTGATGTCGGCGATGATCGCAAAGCCACACTGCTGTGCGGGTGTCTTGCGCCCTCGTACCAGCGCCGCGACGTCGATGACCGTCAACACGCGGCTCCGCAGCGCGGAAAGGCCGGCGACATGTGCGCCCATGCCAGGCACGGGCGAAATGTCGGTGAGCTTGACCACCGCCTCGACCTCCCGGGTCTCTACCGCGATTCTCGTACCGGCCAACGTGGCGAAGAGGTAAAGCTGGTTCATTAGGCTGTCCTCCCGGCCTGACGCCCCGATCCAGCGAGCGCAGCCATCAGCGCGTCCTGATCGTAGCGATAGATGCTGCTGTCCTGGGGGCCGGTCGGACGAGGCGTCGCGCGCAACTGGACAATTCGGCAGCCCAGAAGTTCGTTGGCCGGCGACGTGTCCGATCCGGTGAACAATACCACATCCTGCGGGTCGACCGCCTCGCCAGCGGGCAGGCCCATCACCACCTCATGCCCGGCCTGGCGAAGCAGCGGCGCCAATATTTCACGGGTCCAGCCATCCTCGCTGTCGGCCAGCAGACAGCGCCCCCCAGTCCGCTCCACCATCGGCTGTTCCGGCAGTCCAGCGAAGAGGGCGAACGGGTTGATCACCTCCAGATGCTCGCCATCGATCACGGCGACGCCGCTCAACAAGCCGTGCATCGCCACCATGTCCGGCACGGCAGGCATTTCCACGATATCCAGAACCGCGGCGACCGGGTAGCAGGCCTCCCGCGTACCATCGCGCAGGCGGAGCGCGGCGACCTTCTCCCCGGCAAAGGCGTGATGGCCATTGGCCACCGGCACCAGCCGTCCGTCCAGCCGCACGAAGCCGCGCCCGCCCGACTGGCCGAACAGCCGGGCATCGATGTCCTCCACCCGCTCGATCAGCGAAAGCTTGAGCAGTCGCCGCTCCCCCGAATATTCCTCGAACCGCAAGGCGGACACCATCTCGACGCCCTGCGCTTCTTCCTTTTGCCCCACCCGGCCCTCCGCCTGGTCGTCGACGATGTTGGGCAAACGCGCCGCATTGGCCAGTCCCGCCGCATCCAGCAACAGCATCGGCTTACCATTGTCGGGCAAGGTCATGCCGGCATAGACACCCGACGCCATCACAAGCGGCGAGGCAGGACGGATCACCAATTCCTCGTGATTTTCGACCGCCGACACGCCCATGGCAAAGGGAACGCCGGTTGCGGAACGCACCACCATCAATACGCGCGGTCCGGGCTGCGCGACCCGTTCCATGCCCAGCACATCTTCCAGGTCGATCATGGAATGGCGGACCGACCGGATCGTCGCGATCTTGGCGCCGCCCACTTCCGCGATGGTCAGCATCTCATTGTTGTCATGCAATATTTCCACGACCGCAGCGCGCGGAATGGCGAAATGCAGGTCGCCTGCTCGCACGATCAGTCCCGGAATGATCGTCAGCGTGAGCGGCACCCGCAAGGTTATGGTCAGCCCGCAGCCCGGACGGTTGTCGAGCGCGATGACCCCGCCGATCCGCTCCACATTCGCGCGGACCACGTCCATGCCGACGCCGCGTCCGGAAATGGCCGTGACCTGGTTCGCGGTCGAAAGGCCGGGGTGGAAGATCAGGTCGAGCCTTTCCGCCTCGCTCATTCGCGCTGCGCCGTCCGGCGTCAGGCGACCCGCCGCCACCGCCTTGTCGACCAGGCGGCCGGTATTGATGCCCTGCCCATCGTCGGAAATCTCGATGACGATCTGATTGCCCGACTGACGCGCCTCCAGCCTCAGCCGCCCCGCCTCGGGCTTGCCCAGCGCGCGGCGCTTTTCGGGCGCTTCTATGCCATGGTCGATGCTGTTGCGGACGATATGGGTAAGCGGGTCGACGACCATCTCGACCATTTCGCGATCCATTTCGACATCGCCGCCCTCAAGGCTGAGGTCAATGCGCTTGCCCAATTCCCTGCTGAGGTCGCGAACCATGCGCGGGATGGCAGTGAACAATCGATCGACGCGCTGCATCCGAGTCTTGGAAATGGCGTCACGCATGTCAGCGACGCAGGTCGACAGCCGTTCGAAGGCGCTTTCCAGTTCCGGATCAGTCGACCGTTCTCGGAGCTTGCGCGACAGTTCGTTCCGCGCCAGCACCATGTCCGACACGCCATTCATCAATTGGTCGATCAGCGACAGCGGCAAGCGGATCGTACGCGGCGCCGATTGTCCCGCGGAAGTCCGCATGACAATCGGCGCCGACATCTCCTCGTCCGTTACGGTGGGTTCCGTCTCAGCGAGCCTGCCGGTCAGGGCCGCGATCAGATAATCGTCATTCTCCTGCGGCAACGCGGCGCCAATGGCCACCGCCTCGGCAAGTTCCGCGATGCGATCCATGATGCCCAGCACGGCGCTGACAGTAGCAGGATCGGCAATCCGCTTGCCCGCCCGGATTTCCGAAAGAACATCCTCGGCGGCGTGGCTCAACCGTTCGAAGCGCGGCAGGTTCAGGAAACCGCAACTCCCCTTCACCGTATGGAAGAAGCGGAAAATGGCATCCAGGCGATCGCGGTCCCCAGGGTCTGCTTCCCAGGCGACGACCTCCCCCGCCAACGCTTCCAACGTCTCGCGCGTTTCCGATATGAATTCCTGGAGTAACTCGTCCATTCCACCGCCTCATGGATAGGCGGCGGACCATGAAGCAGCCGTGGTTAAATCCCCGTTAAAGAGGACCGATCCCGCAATGCAAAAGAAAGGGGCGCCGCGACAGACCGTCGCGACGCCCCCTGCGGCTCGGGTAGAAAGCCTGGATCAGTGCGCCTGGTTCTTCTCAACCGCGTCGGCCGCCTTCTCGCCGGCTTCGCGGGTGGCATCCGCCTTGTTCTCCAGCGCGTCGGCAGCGTTTTCAGCGGCGTTTTCGGCATTGCCGCTCAGATTGTCGGCCATCGCTTCCATATTGTCAGCCTGGTTGTCGATGGCGTCCGCCTGATTCTCATACGCGTTCTCGACCTTGTTCTCCTGCTTGGAATCGCACGCAGCAAGTGCGATCAGGCTGGCAAGGCCAAGGACTGATACGAAGGTTTTCACGGCGTTTTCTCCTGTTGCGCCCCCATGGGCTGACGTCATTCGGCAAGGGGACCGGATGCCCGGAACCCTGACGCCCATCAACTGGTCGCGGGAAATATGGTTCCCGCCGCGGGCTCCTTTCGTCGCAGAAACGACTTATTTTTTAAGGGAATCCCGAATTTCGCGCAGCAGCAGCACGTCCTCCGGCGTGGCCGCCGGCGCCTCATCGGGCTTGGGCATCAGCTTGTTCACTGCCCTGACCAGCAGGAAAATGATGAAGGCCAGGATCAGGAAATTGACGAAGACCGTCAGGAATTCACCCCAGCCGAACATGGCGACATTGGCGGCCTTCAGATCGGCATAGCTGTTCGGATTGCCCTTGAACCCGGCGGGAATCTCTCCCAGCCGGATGAAATAGCCGGAAAAGTCGGCGCCCCCGAAGATATAGCCGACGACCGGCATGATCAGATCGTCCGTCAGCGACTTGGTGATGGTTGCGAATGCGCCGCCGATGATCACGCCGACGGCCAGGTCCATGACATTGCCGCGATTGATGAACGTCTTGAATTCGGAAATCAGCCCCATGGCGAACCCCTTGTCCTGATTGCGATATTGACAGCATGGACCGTTGCGCAGGCTTCAACAACCGCCTATTTCGTCACACGAAACAAGCCTGAGGATGTTCCATGACGATCCTGCGCCAGTTCCGACTTTTCCTCCTGCCTCTGTTGGGCGCCTTTGCGCTCAGCGCCTGCGGCATCAACAGCGTCCCTGCCGCAGAAGAGGTCGCCAAGGCCAAATGGGCCGACGTGCAGGCCCAATATCAGCGCCGGGCCAATCTGGTCGGCAATCTCGTGGCCACGGTGAAGGCCGCGGGCAAGCAGGAACAGGACACGCTGGTAAAGGTGACGGAAGCCCGCGCCAAGGCGACTTCGGTCCAGGTCACTGCGGCCGATCTGTCCGACCCAGCCAAGGTGCAGCAGTTCCAGCAGGCGCAGGCGCAGTTGAGCCAAGGGCTGGGCCGTCTGCTCGCTTCGGTCGAAGCCTATCCCGAGCTCAAGACCAACCAGAATTTCCTTGATCTGCAGTCGCAGCTTGAAGGAACGGAGAACCGCATCGCTGTCGCCATCCGCGACTATAATGAAGCGGTGCGCGCCTATAATACCCGCATCCGCACCTTCCCCGATGCGATCGGCGCCAAGATCATCCATGGCGCCAAACCCATGACCCCGTTCCAGGCCACGACGCCAGGCGCGGAAGAGGCGCCGAAGGTCGATTTCGGCAACTGAGCCGGTGATGCTCCGCCGCCTGCTCCTGATCCTCGCGCTGCTGGCTTTCCTGCCTGCCGCGGGGATGGCGGGAATTGCGCCTGCCGCGCAGGCCCAGACCTTTCCCAAGCTGACAGGGCGGGTGGTGGACGACGCCTCCCTGCTGTCCGCGCAGCAGAAACAGGCCCTGACCGACAAGCTTGCTGCGCTGGAAAAGCAGAGCGGGCGTCAGTTGGTGGTTGCGACCCTGCCGGACCTCCAGGGTTATGACATATCCGATTATGGCTATCAGCTCGGCCGCGCCTGGGGCATCGGCTCCAAGGACAGGAATGACGGCGCACTGCTGATCATTGCCCCCAAGGAGCGCAAGGTCCGGATCGAGGTCGGCTACGGTCTGGAAAGCATCATGACCGATGCGCTCTCTTCCCAGATCATCCGGAACGACATCACGCCCCGTTTCAAGGCAGGCGACTTGCCGGGCGGCATCGATGCAGGGGTGGATGCGATTGGCAAGCTGCTGAGCCTGCCGCCTGAAGAAGCCAGGGCACTTGCGGCGCAGGCCGAGGCCAAAGCACGCGACGCGTCGGACGATGGCGGGACATTCATGCTGATATTCTGGCTCATCGTCGTCGCGATGATCATCGTCGCCATGCTTGCCGGACGAGGCAAAGGACGCCGCTATCGGGGTGGATCAGGACCGATCATCCTCTGGGGGCCCGGCGATTCCGGCTGGGGCGGCGGGGGCGGATCGGGCTGGGGCGGGGGCGGCTGGGGCGGCGGAAGCGACGGCTTCTCCGGCGGCGGCGGCAGCTTCGGCGGCGGCGGCGCCTCGGGAGACTGGTGATGCGCCTGATCATGAACGAAGCCGATCGCGACCACGTAACGGCCGCCGTCGTCGAAGCGGAGAAGGCTACCGATGGTGAGATCGTCACCATCGTGGCACGCCGGTCCGACGCCTATCATGACGCCGGACTGCACTGGGCGATAGGCGTGGTGTTCCTTGCCCTTTCGGTGGCGGCAGCCTTCCCGCAGCAATTTCGCCGCCTCTGTTCCTGGCTGCTGCAAAGCTGGGAACATGAGATCGAGGATTGGAAGCTGCTGACGGTCCTGCTGGGCCTGCTGATCCTCAAATTCCTGATCGTCCGCTATGCGCTCGCCTGGATGCCGCTGCGCATGGCGCTGACGCCAAAGGCCACCAAGGCCCGCCGTGTGCGCCGCCGCGCCATTACGCTGTTCCGCGCCGTTGCGCAGGGACGAACGCGCGGGCGGACCGGCGTGCTCATCTATCTCTCGCTGGATGAACATCGGGCGGAACTCGTCGCGGATGCAGCGATCAATGAAAAGGTCGCGCCCGAGGTCTGGGGCAAGGCGATGGCCGCGCTAGTGGATGGTGCACAGGCAGGTCGCGCCGCTGAAGGCATGGCGGAAGCCGTACGGCAGGTCGGCCGGGTGCTGGCCGAACATTTTCCCGCGACCGGCGACAATCCCAACGAATTGCCCGACAGGCTGATCGAACTATGAGCGAACATGACGGAACCTCCCCCGAAGAGATCATGTGGGAGGGGAGATTCATCACGGCCAAGCGGCGGGGGCGCTGGGAATATGTGGGCAGGGCACGGGGCATCCATGCCGCCGTCATCCTGGCCGTGGATGAGGCGGCAGATGGACGGCACGTGCTGCTGGTCGACCAATTCCGCGTACCGCTGGGCCGCCGCTGCATCGAACTGCCCGCCGGGCTGGTGGGCGACCAGGAAGAAGGCGAGGAAGCCATGCTGGCCGCTACCCGGGAACTGGAGGAGGAGACCGGCTACCGTCCGGGCCGTCTGGAAAATCTGGGCGAATATTACAGCTCGCCCGGCATGGTGTCGGAGAGCTTCAGCTTGTTCCGGGCGCATGACCTGGTGAAAACCGGCGAAGGCGGTGGTGTGGAGGGCGAGGACATCCGGGTTCATCGCGTCCCGCTGAACGCCATCCATGAAAGGATCGCGGCATGGCGGAAGGACGGTTTCGCCATCGACGTGAAATTGCTTCTGCTGCTTGGCGCAGGATTTGTGGATTAGGACATTGTCACAAGTGGGAATCGATCATCCACTTATGACGATGCGCCAATATGAATCCGGAGCGCGCCACTTGCGCCTGATGCAACCGCGCTCCAGACTCCTCCCGCCATGGGGTCAGAGACTGCCAAAGCCGGGGGCTTCTCCGCGAGCATTGCCGTCTATGCGCGTCGGTCGTTTCCACCCGATCCGGGGCCGCTTGCGCAGGCGGAGCGTGGGCCAATCGCCCCGGTCGGTACGCTCGGCCAGACGCATCCCCTGGGCACGATAGGCGGCGAGCACCGCGTCGGCCTGTTCCTGCAGCAAGCCTGCAAGCAGGATGGTGCCGCCTTCCTCCACCATCGCGCAGAGCGACGGGGCAAGTTCGATCAGCGGACCGGCCAGGATATTCGCGATCAGCAGGTCATAAGGCGCGCGCGTAGCGATCGCCGGGTGATCCACCCCCGCCGCCGCGTAGAGCGCCAGTTGCCCCTGGCCTTTGCCAAGGGTAACGCCATTCACTGCCGCATTGGCTGCGCTGATCTCGACCGCGACCGGGTCGATGTCAGACGCGGTTGCATAGGCGTGCGACCAAAGATGCAGCGCGGCAAAGGCGAGCAGGCCTGTTCCCGTGCCGATGTCCGCGACATTGCCGAAGCGCATGCCGATCCGGCGCATGCGGTCGAGCTTGATCAGACAACCCGCCGTCGTTTCATGCTGGCCGGTTCCGAACGCGCGGCTCGCCTCGATCAGGAAATTGACATGGCCGGGCGCCGCAGGATCACTGGACAGGTTGCGAACGTGGAAGCGCCCGGCAGTGACGGGTTCCAGCCCCTGCTGGCTGAGCGTTACCCAGTCTTCGTCCGGCAATTGCTCGACCAGCGGCTTGACGCCGGCGGCGCTGGGCACAAGCGAACGGAGCAGCCGGATCGCGGCCTGGCTGGGCCGACCTTCGAAATAGGCGTCCAGCCGCCAGCTATGTTCATTGTCGGGTTCCGCCTCGCTGGTCATCAGCACGGGGGGCCGATCCATCAGGGCAAAGGCGGCGATGTCGCCATCCAGCGCCTCGGCCTCGGCGCGCGTGCAAGGGAAGGTGACTTTCCAGCTTTGCCCCCTGACGGCTGGCGGCGATGATATGGCAAGGTCGTTCATGCCGCCGCCTTTAGACCTTTGGCGGATGAAGGGGAAGCAGGACAGGCTTGATGGCGGAAAATGATCGCCATCGACCCGTCCGGCCTGCCGCCTATCCCGCGTACAGGTTCGTCGGCAGCCCATGCGTGCCGGGGAAGACTTCAAAAAGCGCACCATCATGCTCGCTTTCCGGCAGGCCGATTGCCGCCGAACTGACGAACATGCGATCCAGTCTCTCTCCGGCGAAACAGATGTTCGTCACCTGTCCGGCAGGCAGCGCTATCGATCGATCGAGCCTGCCCTCCGGCGTGAATCGGCTGATCCGTCCGCCGCCCCAATGGGCGACCCAAAGATGCCCGTCGGCATCGACGGTCATGCCATCGGGATAGCCATCCTCCTCGGCAAAATGGATGAAAGGCTGGCGGTCTGCCAGGCCGCCGCCAGCCGTTCGGGAGAAACGGTATATCTGCCGCCGCGCCGTGTCGCTGTGATAGAGCCAGTCACCGCCGGGCGAGAAGGCGGGACCATTGGGCACGCGATAGCCGCTGTCCGCGATCGCCCAGCCGCCATCAGGATCGAGCCGGTAGAGCAAGCCAACGTCCTGCCCTCCCGTCATGTCCATGGTGCCGCACCAGATGGCGCCGCTCTCATCCGCCTTGCCGTCGTTCATGCGGCTGCCGGGCAGATGCGGTTCGGGATCGCCCAGCGGCGTGATCGTCAGAGGATCGAGCGTCAACCATTTGAACCCGCTCTGGAAGCCGCCAACAAAGCCCCCGCCCGCCCGTTCAACCACCCAGCCGAGCGGTTCGGGCATGGCCCAGCGCTGGATGACGCCGTCGTCGAGCGACAGACGATTGAGTGCCGGCGCGACTATGTCGGTCCAATAGACCGCATTCTCCCGAGCCGACCATAAAGTCCCCTCGCCCAGCGTATCACGCACGCCGCGGTCGACCTTGCGCCATTCAGCCATGCCGGACACCCCTTCAGCGCTTGACCGACAGGCGGTAGACCATCTGATGGTAATAGGGCTTGCCCGGATCCACCCGCGCCGACAGGAATTTTGGCTGGTTGGGCGAATTCGGGAATTTCTGCGGCTCCAGCGCAATGCCGTCGCCCATGCGGTAGAGATGCCCCTGCTTGCCGATCAGCGTGCCATCGAGGAAATTGCCCGTGTAGAATTGCACGCCCGGTTCTGTGGTCAGCACGTCGAGCACGCGGCCCGAAGCCGGATCTTCCAGACGCGCGGCAAGTTCGGGCGCCTTGGTCGCACCCTTGTCCAATGCAAAATTATGGTCATAGCCGCGTCCAGCGACGATCTGCGCATCGCGCCCGTCGCGGATCCCGTCCGCGACGCGACGCGGCGCGCGAAAATCGAAGACCGTACCCTCCACCGGCTTCAGTTCGCCGGTCGGGATCAGATTGGCGTCCACGGGAGTGAACGCCTTGGCCGGGATGGTCAGCAGATGGCCCAGCGCGCCGTCCCTCGACCCTTCACCCGCCAGATCGAAGATCGCATGGTTGGTCATGTTGACGATGGTCGGCTTGCTGGTCCTCGCGTCGAAGGCGATGCCCAGATTACCTGCCTCGTCCAGCGTATAGGTGACGGTGGCGTCGAGTTGCCCCGGATAGCCGGCGTCGCCGTCCGGGCTGGTGAGGGCCAGGACCAGCGTGGCGGTCGGCCCATCCTTCAGCGACACGACTCTCCATGGCTGCTTGTCGAAGCCCTTGCCGCCGCCATGCAGCGAATTGACCTTGTCGTTGAGCGGCAATTGATAGCTTTTGCCGTCCAGCGTGAACCTGCCCCCGGCGATGCGGTTGGCATAACGGCCGACGGTCACGCCGAAATAATTGGGATGGTCGACATAGCCGGCAAGATCATCATAGCCCAGCAGGACGTCCGCGATCCGGCCATTGCGATCCGGCCCGGCCAGCTTCTGCAGCGTCGCACCATAGGTGAGGATGGTGGCCGACACGCCCTGCCCGTTCTTCAGCGTGATTGACTCGATCGCGGTTCCATCGGCCAGCGTGCCGGCCGGCGCGCGGCTCGCCTCCGCCGCCACCACTGTCGAGCTTGTCATCATGAGGGCAGCACCGTATGACAACGTTGACAACACCGATCTGTTCATAAAGGCCTTTCGCATGCGGTTCCTCCCTTGACGCGATTGACGCGCCGTTGGAGGAGATATACTCATACAAAATAATCAGGCGCAACCCCGTTCAGGTGCGCCCCGTTTCGACTCTTCCGGAGAAGGATGAATGGCAGGACCCATTTCCCCCACTGCGGCGCCCGCCGCGGCCCATAATCCCGGCACGCGCTACGGCCCTGCCCTGACGTTGCTGGCCAGCCTCTTTTTCATGTGGGGCTTCATCACGGTCATCAACAACACGCTGCTGCCGCACCTGCGCAGCGTGTTCGAGCTCAGCTATACGCAGACGACACTGATCGAGTCGGTATGGTTCATTGCCTATTTCGTCGCGTCCATTCCTTCGGCCAAGCTGATCGAACGCGTCGGCTACCAGAAGTCGCTGGTCACCGGCCTGCTGATCATGGCCGCGGGCGCGCTGGGCATGATGCTGGCGGCGTCCATCCCCTCTTATGGCGTGACGCTGATCATGCTGTTCGTGATCGCCAGCGGCATCACCCTGCTTCAGGTGGCTGCCAACCCCTATGTAGCGGTGGTCGGCAAACCGGAAACCGCGTCCTCGCGCCTGAACCTGGTCCAGGCGATGAACTCGGCCGGCACCATGCTCGCTCCGATGTTCGGCGCTTACCTGATCCTTGGCCGATCGAAGGGCGGCACCGCGCAGGGCGATATCGTGCTGACGCAGGCTGAGCGGCTGGCCGACGCCCAGTCGGTGATCCTGCCCTATGGCCTGGTTGCCGTCGTGCTGGTCGTGCTGGCGGTCGTGATCGCGCGTTTCCCGCTGCCCGCCATGGGCGCGGCCGCGACGCGCCTCGCCAAGGAAGAGCGGAAGAAACATTCGCTCTGGGCGCACCGCAATCTGGTGTTCGGCATTCCGGCGATCTTCATCTACCTCATCGCGGAAATCGGCGTCGCCAACCTGTTCGTGAACTTCGTCAGCCAACCCGACATCGCCAATCTTACCCATGAACAGGCGGGCCGTTACCTGACCTTCCTCTGGGGTGGCATGATGGTCGGCCGGTTCGCGGGATCGGCGATCATGCAGCGGATCGATGCGGGCAAGGTGCTGGCTGCCTTTTCCGTCGGCGCCTTCATCGTGATGATGATCACCGTCTTCGCTCAGGGGCCGGTCGCCATGTGGTCGCTGATCCTGGTCGGCCTGTTCCACTCGATCATGTTCCCGACGATCTTCACCCTCGGCATCAAGGGGCTTGGACCGTTGACCGAGGAGGGATCGGGTCTTTTGATCATGGCCATCGCCGGCGGCGCGCTGGTGGTGGTACAGGGCTGGCTGGCGGACCATTTCGGGTTGCAGACCAGCTTCCTGCTGACGGCGCTGTGCGAACTCTATATCCTCTTCTACGCACTTTGGGGGTCCAGGCCGACCCACGCGCTGCCTGATCAGCAGATCGGGTGACGGAAAGCTCGAAGTCGGAAAAGGCCGAAGCGGGATGTCCGCTTCGGCCTTTTCCTTATCCCGTCACCTTGCCATGGCGCTCGCCGTATCCTCCAGCGCCAGGTCGACGAGCACGCCCATAGCCTCCGCCGCTGCGGCCGCGTCTCCGGCCGCAATAGCGTCAAACACGCGCGCATGGTCCGGAATGGGATTGCGCGGCAAGGCGCGTGCCCTTTGCTTGTATTGGGTGGTCCAGTTCACCGCCGCGCCGATGCTGGCCGATAGCGTCCGCAATGCGTCGTTGCGCGTCGCATTCAGGATCGCATTGTGAAAGTCGCGATCCGCCCCGCGCCCGGCATCGGTCGCCAGCGTATGGCGGCGCATGGCAGCCAGGGCGTCCTTCATCAGCCTGATGTCTTCCTTGGTTCGTCGCTGCGCCGCGAGTCGAGCCGCCGCGGGTTCGACTATGGCCCGCAGTTCGAACAGATCGCGCACGAACTGCACGTCCGGTTCCCCGGCAAAGGCCCAGGCCAGCACCTCGGGATCCAGCAGGTTCCAGCGATTGCGCGGCAATACCCGGGTCCCCGCCTTGGGCCTGCTTTCGACCAGCCCCTTTGCGGTCAGCACCTGTATCGCCTCGCGATAGGCGCTGCGCGACACTTCCAGTTCCTCGGAAAAGGCGACTTCACCCGACAAGACATCGCCCGGAGCATATTGGCCGGACAATATCGCCGTTCCCAGCTTGTGCGCAATCGCGCCGTGCAAGCGCCTGCCAGGACCACGCACCTCCTTCGATGCACCTCCAGCACCCTCTGCCGTCCCCTTGGAAAGCTGTTTTTCTTTAGCCATTGATGCGCCTCCGCCCCGCTTTCCTAGCAGTCCATCGGATAAGGCGAAACATGTCATAGTCTTTTCGATCATACCGATATCACAAGGCGGCCAGGATCATGCAGGGCCAGAGGCGGTTTGCCATGCTGGACGTGCAAAACCCAATCCGGAACGGCGATCCGATTCAACTCGACCGAAGCTGCTCGAAAGGGCATTGCCACGCTGGCGGGCGGCGCATATTGACCGCCACCATTTGAAAAATGGGAGCGCTTGTGAAGAAGATCGGATTCCTCTCCTTCGGTCACTGGTCCGACGCAGCCTTCTCGGAGGCCCGCACAGCGTCGGATGTCCTGCATCAATCGATCGACCTCGCGGTCGCGGCTGAGGAACTGGGACTCGATGGAGCCTATTTTCGCGTGCATCACTTCGCGCGCCAGCTCGCTTCGCCCTTTCCATTGCTGGCGGCCATCGGCGCTCGCACGAAGCGGATCGAAATCGGCACCGGCGTCATAGACATGCGGTATGAAAACCCCCTCTACATGGTCGAAGATGCCGGGGCGGCGGACCTCATCGCCGGCGGGCGGCTACAGCTTGGCATCAGCCGGGGATCGCCGGAACAAGTGATCGATGGATGGCGCCATTTCGGCTATGCGCCGGCTCAAGGCGAAAGCGGCTCCGACATGGGGCGCCGGCATGGCGAGGTATTCCTCAGATTGCTCAAGGGCGAGGGTTTTGCCGAGCCCAACCCACGCCCGATGTTTCCCAATCCGCCCGGCAAGCTGCGCCTCGAGCCACATTCGGCTGGGCTGCGCGACCGGATCTGGTGGGGTTCGGCATCGAACGCAACCGCGGAATGGGCAGCGCGCATGGGCATGAACCTGCAAAGCTCGACACTCAAGGCCGACGAGACCGGCGAACCCTTTCACATTCAGCAGGCCAGGCAAATACGGGCCTACCGCGAAGCCTGGGCCGCTGCCGGTCATGATCGCCAGCCAAGGGTGTCCGTGTCGCGCTCGATCTTCGCGCTCGTTGACGAACGCGACAGGCGTTATTTCGGACGGGATGACAGCGCGGACCAGATCGGGGTGATCGACAATATGCGCGCGGTTTTCGGTCGATCCTATGCTGCCGAACCCGACAGGCTGATCGAACAGTTGCGGGAGGACGAAGCCATTGCCGAGGCCGACACCCTGTTGCTGACCGTGCCTAACCAGCTTGGCGTCGACTATAACGCCCATGTGCTGGAGGCTATCCTGACCCATGTCGCGCCCGCGCTGGGCTGGCGCTGACCGGGCACGCGCCGATGCGGCTGGAGCGCGCGCACTGCGGCAATTCCAACGCAGTGCGCAGCGTGTATCAACTCAACGTTCGACGACTGTTGATGGCCGGCCCAAGCTCGTGCACCAGGCAATTCACGACTTGCTGGACCTTCTGCGACAGATGACGACGCTGCGGATAGACCGCCCAGATCGGCTCGTCATTGGGTTGCAGATCATCGAAAAGCAGTTCCACCATGCCATGCTTGAGATAGGGCAGGACGTAGAAGTCAGGTAACTGGCAAATGCCCAGACCCGAAACGCAGGCTTCCATCACGGCATGGCCGCTATTGCACCTGAAGCGCCCCCTGGGTCGATGGATGATTTCGCGTTCGCTGACCTTGAAATGCCATGTCGCCGCCGTACCGGCGATGCATTCATGGGACGCCAGGTCCTCGATACGCTTCGGGCGCCCCGCAGATGCAAGATAGCTTGGCGCGGCGCAGGTGTAGAGGCTTCGAGACGCCACCTGTGTCGCTATCAGCCGGGTATCACTTACCGAACCTGTTCTTATCGCGAGATCAAACCCTTCGCCAACCAGGTCGATGACACGATTGGACAGTTCGATGATCACGTTCAGCTTGGGATGCTGCATGGCAAAGCGTCGGATGATCGGCGCCACGAACCGCTCGCCCAGCGCTGTCGAACATGTGACGCGCAGTTCGCCCAACAGGTCTCCACTGTCCCCGACAAGCGCAATTGCTTCATCCCTGTCCTGAGCAATGCGCTCACATCGCTCCAGGAAAATGCGACCGGTGTCCGTCAGTTTGACGGTGCGGGTGGTGCGGTGAAAAAGTTGCGCCTGGAGCCGTTGCTCCAGGGCCATGATCGACCGGCTGACATGGGTTGTCGACATTCCCAGGCTCTTTGCACCGTGCGTGAAGGACCCCGTCGTAGCGACGCTGATGAACTCGTCGATACCGTCCCAGGCGGACATCTCATTATCCCTTCAGAGAAATAAACTTTTGCGAAAAGATCATATTATCACTTCGCTGAAAAAGCGCTAGTGTCCGGCATCAAGAGGGCCTTCCGTGGTTTGCTGCCATCATTCGCATGGGCGCGAAGCTTACCAGCCATGCCACGGCATGCTCGCTTCTAAAAAATCCGAACGGAATGAGGACTGAGACATGAAAACCCGCGCCGCAGTCGCCTTTGAAGCAAAAAAGCCGCTAGAGATCGTGGAAGTAGACCTGGAAGGCCCCAAGGCCGGTGAGGTTCTTGTCGAGATCATGGCGACCGGCATCTGCCATACCGACGCCTATACGCTGGACGGTTTCGACAGCGAAGGCATCTTCCCCTCGATCCTGGGCCATGAGGGCGCGGGCATCGTGCGTGAGGTTGGCCCCGGCGTAACCAGCGTGAAGCCGGGGGACCATGTGATCCCGCTCTACACGCCCGAATGCCGCCAGTGCAAAAGCTGCCTGTCCGGCAAGACGAACCTGTGCACCGCGATCCGCGCCACGCAGGGCAAGGGGCTGATGCCTGACGGCACGACGCGCTTTTCCTACAAGGGCCAGCCGATCTTCCACTATATGGGCTGCTCGACCTTCTCGAACTTCACCGTCCTGCCCGAGATTGCAGTGGCGAAGATCCGTGAGGACGCCCCCTTCCAGTCCAGCTGCTACATCGGCTGCGGCGTGACGACGGGCGTCGGCGCGGTCATCAATACGGCCAAGGTTCAGGTCGGCGACAATGTCGTCGTCTTCGGCCTCGGCGGCATCGGCCTCAACGTGATCCAGGGCGCGCGCCTTGCCGGCGCCAAAAAGATCATCGGCGTCGACCTCAACCCCGATCGCGAGGAATGGGGCCGCAAGTTCGGCATGACCGACTTCCTCAATTCAAAGGGCCTCTCGCGCGAGGAAACCGTTGCGAAGGTGGTCGAACTGACCGACGGCGGCGCCGACTATACGTTCGACGCGACCGGCAATACCGAGGTGATGCGCACCGCGCTGGAGGCATGCCATCGCGGTTGGGGCACCTCGATCATCATCGGCGTGGCCGAGGCGGGCAAGGAAATCTCGACCCGTCCCTTCCAGCTTGTGACGGGCCGCAACTGGCGCGGCACCGCCTTCGGCGGCGCCAAGGGCCGCACCGACGTTCCCAAGATCGTCGACATGTACATGACCGGCAAGATCGAGATCGACCCGATGATCACCCACGTCATGGGCCTGGAAGAGATCAATACCGCTTTCGACCTGATGCACGCCGGCAAGAGCATCCGCTCGGTCGTCGTCTTCTGACCCTAGTTACTTCCACCTGCAAGGAGAGAAAAAATGGCCGATCCAGTGATTTCCGGAAACGAGGTCTTTTCGCATACATGCATCGGCGCGAGCGATCTTGCCGCATCGACGAAGTTCTATGACGCCGCGCTGGGTGCGCTCGGCATCAAGAACATGGGTCCCTTTGGCGACAGCTGCTTCCTCTACGGCAAGGACAAGCCCGCATTCCTGGTGCTGAAGCCCGGCAATGGCGGCGAGCCCAGCAGCAACGGCGTGACGATCGGTTTCTCCGCTGCCAGCCCGGCAGAGGTCGATGCCTTCCATGCGGCGGGAGTGGCCGCCGGCGGTACGGATGAGGGTGCGGCCGGTCCGCGCGGCCACCTGCCCGGCGCCTATGCCGGTTACCTGCGCGATCCGGCAGGCAACAAGATCTGCGCCTACACCTTCACGGACGGCAACTGACCCATGGCGATGGAGCAGGTCAGCACGAACCGGTCCTTCGGCGGTGAGCAGGGCGTGTATAAACATGCCTCTGCCGCCACCGGGACAGAGATGACCTTTTCGGTCTTCGTTCCCCCGCATCAGCCCGGGACGAAGCTGCCGGTCGTCTGGTATCTGTCCGGGCTGACCTGCACCCACGCCAATGTTACGGAAAAAGGCGAGTTTCGCGCGGCTTGCGCGGAACTCGGCCTGATCTTCGTCGCGCCCGACACCTCGCCGCGCGGAGAAGGCGTGCCGGATGATCCGGCTGGAGCCTATGATTTCGGTCTGGGTGCCGGCTTCTATGTCGACGCGACGCAGCCGCCCTTCGACCGCCATTATCGGATGTGGTCCTATGTGACCGAAGAACTGCCTGCCCTGATCGCAGAAAATTTCCCCGTGGACATGGATCGCCAGTCGATCATGGGCCATAGCATGGGCGGTCACGGTGCCCTCACCGTCGCGCTCCGCAATCCGGGCAAATATGCATCGGTGTCGGCCTTTGCGCCCATCGTCGCGCCCGGCCAGGTGCCCTGGGGGGAAAAGGCACTGACCGGCTATCTGGGCGAAGATCGCGCGACATGGCGCCTGCATGATGCGGTGGCGCTGATCGAAGACGGCGCCCGCGTGCTGGACCTGCTGGTCGACCAGGGCAGCGCGGATCCTTTCCTGGAAAAGGAATTGCGGCCGGAACTTCTCAAAAGCGCTTGCGAGGCGGCAGGCATCGACCTGACGCTCAACCTGCGCGAAGGCTATGACCATAGCTATTATTTCATTTCAACTTTCATGGCCGACCATTTGCGCTGGCATGCGGCCCGCCTCAGCAAGGATTGATTGATGGTTCAGATTTTCGTGACTGGTCGCGACGGCACCGAACATGCAGTGCAGGCCGAGGCTGGTCTGTCGCTGATGGAAGCGATCCGGGACAATGGCCTTGACGAGCTGCTCGCGCTTTGCGGCGGATGCTGTTCCTGTGCGACCTGCCATGTCTATGTGGAGGAAGGCCCCGAAACCTCGTCGGTCAGCGAAGACGAGAATGACCTGCTCGACAGCAGCGACCATCGCAATGGCCTGTCGCGCCTATCCTGCCAGATTGCGCTGACGGCGGAACTGGATGGATTGCGCGTCACCATCGCGCCGGAGGACTGATGAACGAAACCCTTCTGTCCCGCTATTATGCCGCCTTCAACCGTGGCGATGCCGGGGCCATGCTCGACCTGCTGACGGAGGATGTCGTGCATGAGCCCTCGCAGGGCGAACCGCGCCATGGCAAGGCCGCCTTCGCTGCGTTTCTCGATCACATGAACCGCTGCTACCGCGAGCAGGTGATCGATCCGGTCTTCCTGAGTTCGTCGGACGGCACTCGCGCGGCCGCGGAATTCCAGCTGGAGGGCGAATATCTCCTGACGGACAGCGATCTGCCGCCCGCGCACGGTCAGCGCTATCGGCTTCGGGTCGGCGCCTTTTTCGACATTGTCGACGGCCGGATCGCGCGGGTCAGCAACCATTACAACCTCGCCGACTGGCTGCGGCAGGTCAGCGAAGCGGCATGATGGCCGATCAGGCCGCGCCGCTGGTGGTAGAGCGGATCGGCCGCGACGACCTGTCGCTGCGCGCGCTCGCGACGCTGCGCATGACTGTGTTCAGGACGTGGCCCTATCTCTATGACGGCAGCCTGGATTATGAAGCGGCCTATCTGGACGAATTTCTGAGCGCTGACGACGCGATCGTCATCGTCGCGCGGGTCGGCGACATTCCCGTCGGCATGGCGACCGCTTCACCCATGGCGACGCAATCGGACGTGATCAAGCGACCCTTTCTGGCTGCCGGGGTCGATATCGGAACGACTCACTATTTCGGGGAATCGGTTCTGCTTCCACAATTTCGCGGACAGGGCATCGGCCATCGCTTTTTCGACGAACGGGAGGCTGCAGCCAAAGCAGCCGGTGCGGATTGCACCGCCTTTTGCGCTGTGGTGCGGGAGGAAAACGATCTGCGCCGTCCCGATGACGCGCGGGATTTGCATGATTTCTGGCAAAAGCGCGGCTATCGCCTTGCCCCTCACTACGACACGCATCTGTCGTGGAAGGAGGTCGGGGATGTGCAGGAGAGCGAACATCTCATGCGCTTCTGGATCAAGAAATTCTAGAATGATTTCCAGGCGACCCGAACCGATCGCCGGTCAGGAAATGACGAGGAACGCAGCATTCGGGCGGTGATCTGATCCCATCAGATCAAAATCCGCCGTCGGAAAGGCATTTACCGGGGGAACGGGACGAAGGTGGAAGAAGTTCGGATCGCGGCGGCACAATATCCGATCGAGCTGCTGCCAAGCTATGAAGCGTGGGAAGCCAAGATCAGCCTATGGGTGGCAGAGGCGGCTGGCCAGGGTGCTCAACTGCTGCTTTTCCCAGAATATGCAGCGATGGAACTGGCTGGCTGCGATCCGGCGGCTGCATCCGACCTTCAGCGCTCATTGGAACTGGTGATGGCACTCAGCGACCGGGCGGACGAACTGCACCGGCGTCTCGCCAGACGCCATGGGCTGGTGATCGTGGCGGGCAGCGGCCCGGTGCGCGACGATCGCGGGTTGATCGTCAACCGCGCGCGGCTTTTCTGTCCTGACGGCAGCATGGGCTGGCAGGACAAGATCGTGATGACCCGCTTCGAACGCGAAATCTGGGGTATTTCGGGCGGCACGCGGATCAACACTCTGGACACGCCCTTCGGCCCGGTCGGCATCTCCATCTGCTACGACTCGGAATTCCCATTGATCGCGCGCGCGCAGGCTGAGGCCGGAGCGCGGATCATCCTCGTGCCTTCGGCGACCGACAGCATGCAGGGCTATTGGCGGGTGCGGATCGGCGGACAGGCGCGCGCGCTCGAAAATCAATGCTATGTGGTACAGGCGCCAACGGTGGGACTTGCCCCCTGGTTACCCTCGCTCGATGAAAATTACGGCGCGGCGGGCGTCTATGGCCCGCCGGATGGCATCACCCCGGATGACGGCATCTTTGCCATCGGCCATGCCAATGACGGTCAATGGTTGTTCGCGGATGTCGATCTGACTCAAGTCGATGAGTGGCGGCGGAACGGCAGCGTCCTGCCTTTCCGGCACTGGCCCGAACAAATGGTCGGCCAGGCATCGATGCCCGCCGGCATCGCCAATGACAATGCGGTGGAACCTGTAGAGAGGCAGAATGGCAGCACCCTGCCGTTGGTTGAAGGGCTGAGCGAATGAGTTATTATGACGTTCTGATCGTGGGCGCGGGTCATGCTGGTGCCCAGGCGGGGATATCGCTGCGGCAGCTTGGCTTTGAAGGGTCGATCGGGATGATCGGCGATGAGAAGGATCCGCCCTATG